>NZ_JAROCB010000009.1 GCF_030433675.1 Leifsonia virtsii | reverse complement strand
TCCCCCACGGTCGAGCACCAGCCCCGGCCGGGCACGCCGTGCGGGCCGCGCGCCGGACTCCGGCCGGGCCCCGTACCCCACGAGCGTCGGCTCGCGCACGTCGGCGGCCGGCTCCGCCGGAGCGGGCGCGGGCGCCTGCTCCCCCGGCTCGTCCGCCTCCACCTCGAACGCGACCAGCGGCTCGCCGACCGCGACCGTCGCCCCGGGCTCGACGAACAGGCGCGACACCCGGCCGTCGTAGGGCGCCGGCAGTTCCACGAGCGCCTTGGCGGTCTCGACCTCGGCGATGATCTGGTTCAGCTGCACGGTGTCGCCGACGGCGACCTTCCAGGCGACCAGCTCCGACTCGGTCAGTCCCTCGCCGAGGTCGGGCAGAGCGAACTCCTTGACGGCCATCAGTCCTCCACCCCGGTGAGCGAGTTCGGCCGGTCCATGGCGCGGTCGATGCCGTCCAGGATGCGGTCGAGGTCGGGCAGGTGCGCCGACTCCAGCCGCGCGGGCGGGTACGGGATGTCGTGCCCGGTCACCCGCACCGGCGCGTGCTCCAGGTGGTAGAAGCAGCGCTCGGTGATCGACGCCGAGATCTCCGCCGCCAGTCCACCGGAGAGCGCGGCCTCGTGCGTGACCACGAGGCGTCCCGTGCGCTTCACCGAGGCGACGACGGTGTCGAGGTCGAGCGGGGACAGCGAGCGCAGGTCGACCACCTCGACCGACACGCCCTCGTCGCCCGCCGCGACCGCCGCATCCCGGGCCAGCTGGACCAGGCCGCCGTAGGTCACCAGCGTCACGTCGGAGCCCTGCGCGACCACGCGCGCGGTGCCCATCGGGCGGGCGTCGGCGAGCGGGGCGTCCTCGTCCACCTCGCCCTTGGCGTGGTAGCGCCGCTTGGGTTCGAAGAACAGCACGGGGTCGTCGGAGGCGATGGCCTGCTGGATGAGCGTGAACGCGTCCTGAGGGTCCGACGGGCTGACCACCCGGAGGCCGGGCGTGTGCGCGAAGTAGGCCTCCGGCGAGTCGGAGTGGTGCTCGGCCGAGCCGATGCCGCCCGCGAACGGCACGCGGATGACGATCGGCATCCGGACGTTGCCCGCCGTGCGGTAGTGCATCCGCGCCACCTGGTTCACGATCTGGTCGAACGCCGGGTAGATGAAGCCGTCGAACTGGATCTCGACCACCGGCCGGTAGCCCCGGTACGCCATCCCGACCGCGGTGCCGAGGATACCCGACTCGGCGAGCGGCGAGTCCATCACCCGGCGCGGGCCGAACTCGGTCTGCAGCCCGTCCGTGACGCGGAAGACGCCGCCGAGCGTCCCGATGTCCTCGCCCATGAGCACCACGCGGTCGTCGGCGGCGAGGGCGCGGCGGAGGCCGGCGTTGATGGCCTTCGCCATGCTGAGAGAGGTCATCGTCCGTCGCTCCCCACGAAAGTGCGCAGGTAGCGCGAGTAGTGGTCCCGCTGGCGGGCGAGCCCGGTGTGCGGCTCGGCGTAGACGTTGTCGAACACCGTCAGCGGGTCGGGGTCCTGCAGCGCCGTGATACCGGAGCGCATCTCGGCGGCGACGGCGTCGGCCTTCGCCGCGATCGCGGTGCGGCGCTCATCGGTAAGCGCGCCCTGCGCGGTCAGGTACGCCTCGACGCGCGCCAGCGGATCCTTTCCGCGCCACGCGTCGAGCTCGGACGGGTCGCGGTAGCGGGTGGGGTCGTCCGCGGTGGTGTGCGGGCCCATCCGGTAGGTGACGGCCTCGATGAAGGTGGGGCCGCCTCCCGTGCGCGCCCGGTCGAGCGCCGCCCGGGTCACCGCGAGCACGGCCAGCACGTCGTTGCCGTCGACGCGCACGCTCGGGACGCCGAACCCCGGGGCGCGGTCCGCGATCGGACGCTGCGCCTGCAGCGAGACCGGCTCCGAGATCGCGTACTGGTTGTTCTGGCAGAAGAACACGACCGGGGCGGCGTAGGTCGCCGCGAAGATCAGCGCCTCGTTCACGTCGCCCTCGCTCGTGGCGCCGTCGCCGAAGTACGCGACGGCGACCGCGTCCGTGCCGTCGGCCTGGATGCCGAGGGCGTAGCCGGTCGCGTGCAGCGTCTGGGCGCCGATGATGACCTGCGGCGTCGCCATGTTGATGTCGTACGGGTTCCAGCCGCTCTGCGTCGTGCCGCGCCAGACGCGTAGCAGGTCGACGAGGCCCGCCCCGCGGCAGTAGGCGACGCCGTGCTCGCGGTAGCTGGAGAAAACGAAGTCGTCGGCGCGCAGGGCGCGGCCGGAGCCGATCTGGGCGGCCTCCTGGCCGAGCAGCGGCGGCCACAGGCCCAGCTCGCCCTGGCGCTGCAGGGCGGTGGCCTCGGAGTCGATGCGGCGGATGACGCGCATGTCCTCGTAGAGGTCGAGGAGCTGTTCAGGGCCGATGTCGGAGACCCAGGCGTCGAACCGGTCGTCGCTGTGCCGGGCGCCGTCGGCGTCGAGCAGGCCGACGAGGTCGAGCCCGTCGAGACCGAGGTCGCCGAGGGACTCGAGGCCGGCGCGGGCGTCGCTCCGGCGGGTGGCAGGCTGATTGTCGATCGTCACGGTTCACGCAACCTTCACTCTCGCGCCCGGCGGGCGGCGCTTGTGGCGCGCCCGACGGCTTCCGGCCCCTTCGCCGGAATTACCGGAAGGCTACGCTGCGGGGTCAGCCCGCACAACCATCAGCGTGTCGACCGTGCACCCTGCACTATCGCGGCGGAGCGTTGGATGCTAGCTTTCACACTATGCGCAGCTTCGACAACACCGACCGCCGCATCCTCCTCGCCCTCGCGGACGATCCCCGGTCGACCAACGTCTCCCTCGCCGACCGGCTCGGCCTCAGCCGGAACACGGTGCAGGCTCGGGTCGCCGAGCTGGAGCGCAACGGCGCCTTCCTGTCGTTCGAGCGGCGCATCTCGGCCCGGGTCGCCGGCTACCCGCTCGCGGCGTTCGTCAACGTGCACGTGCAGCAGCAGCGGCTCGCGGAGGTGGTCGAGAACCTGGCGGCGATCCCGGAGATCGTGTCGGCGCACGGCCTCTCCGGCCCGTCCGACCTGCTCCTGCGCGTGGTCTGCGTCGACGCGGAGGACCTGTTCCGGATCACCGGCATCATCCAGTCCACCGAGGGCGTCGATCGCGCCGAGACCTCCCTCGACATGGGCGAGCTGATCCCCTACCGCCTCCGCCCCCTCCTCACCCGCGACGCCTGACCCCTCCACCATCGAGTCCGCAAAGACTTCACGCTGAGATCGGTCTCCCCGTGCAGTTTTTGCGGACTCGGCGGTAGGGGAAGGGTGGGGAGATGCGCGAAGGCCGCGCCGACGAAGTCGGCGCGGCCTTCGGGTAGGCGAGACGGGTTACGCCTCGGCGGGGGCCTCCGCAGGCGCCTCGGCGGCCTCGGCGGCGTCCTCGGCGATCACCGGGGCGAGCGAGAGCTTGCCGCGGTCGTCGATCTTGGTGATCTCGACCAGGATCTTCTGGCCGACGCCGAGTACGTCCTCCACGTTCTCCACACGCTTGCCACCGGCGAGCTTGCGGACCTCGGAGATGTGCAGCAGGCCGTCCTTGCCCGGGAGCAGCGAGACGAACGCGCCGAACGCGGCGATCTTGACGACGGTTCCGAGGAACTGCTCGCCGACCTCCGGGTTGGTGGGGTTCGCGATCGCGTTGACCTGGGCGCGGGCCGCCTCGGCCGACGGGCCGTCGGTGGCGCCGATGTAGACGGTGCCGTCCTCCTCGATGGAGATCTCGGCGCCGGTCTCGTCCTGGATGGCGTTGATCGTCTTGCCCTTCGGGCCGATCAGCTCGCCGATCTTGTCGACCGGGATCTGCACCGAGATCACGCGCGGCGCGGTCGGGGCCATCTCGTCCGGACGGTCGATCGCGGCGTTCAGGACGCTCAGGATGGTGGTGCGGGCGTCCTTCGCCTGGGTCAGCGCGCCGGCGAGCACCGACGACGGGATGCCGTCGAGCTTCGTGTCGAGCTGGATCGCGGTGACGAACTCGCTGGTGCCTGCGACCTTGAAGTCCATGTCGCCGAGCGCGTCCTCCGCGCCCAGGATGTCGGTGAGCGCCGCGTAGCGGGTCTCACCGTCGACGACATCGGAGATCAGGCCCATGGCGATGCCGGCGACCGGGGCGCGCAGCGGCACACCGGCGTTCAGCAGCGACAGGGTGGAGGCGCAGACGGAGCCCATCGAGGTGGAGCCGTTGGAGCCGAGGGCCTCGGACACCTGACGGATCGCGTACGGGAACTCCTCGCGGCTCGGCAGCACCGGCACGAGCGCACGCTCGGCCAGGAAGCCGTGCCCGATCTCGCGACGCTTCGGCGAACCCACGCGGCCGGTCTCACCGGTCGAGTAGGGCGGGAAGTTGTAGTGGTGCAGGTACCGCTTCTTGGTGACCGGCGACAGCGAGTCGATCTGCTGCTCCATCTTGAGCATGTTCAGCGTGGTGACGCCCAGGATCTGGGTCTCGCCGCGCTGGAAGATCGCCGAGCCGTGGACGCGCGGGATGACCTGCACCTCGGCGTCGAGCGGACGGATGTCGGTCAGGCCGCGGCCGTCGATGCGGATGCCCTCGCGCAGCACACGACCGCGCATGACGACCTTCGAGACCGACTTGTACGCCGCCGAGAACTGGGTGAGGACCTCGGGGTCGAGGACGCCCGCCTCCACCTTCTCGGTGAGGGACGCCTTGACGCGCTCCTTGAGGGCGTCGTCGGCGTTCTGGCGCTCGATCTTGTCGGCGATCTGGTAGACGTTCACCAGCTCGTCGTAGGCGAGGCCGGCGACGTTGTCGTAGGTGTTCTGCGAGTAGGGGAGGAACACCGGGTAGTCGGCGATCGCCTTGGCGGACTGCTGCGCGAGAACGTTCTGCGCGCCCACGAGCTCGCGGATGAACGGCTTGGCCGCCTCCAGTCCCTGGGCCACGACCTCCTCGTTCGGCTTCACGGCGCCGCCCTGGATGAGGTTCCAGCTGTTCTCGGTGGCCTCGGCCTCGACCATCATGATCGCGACGTCGCCCTCGGAGCCGTCCTCGTTGACGAGGACGCGGCCCGCCACGACGAGGTCGAACACGGCCTCCTCGAGCTGCGAGGCCTTCGGGAACGCGATCCACTGGTCCTCGTGCTGGCCGTTGCCGGGGATGAGCGCGAGGCGCACACCGGCGATCGGGCCGGAGAACGGCAGACCGGAGATCTGCGTGGAGGCGCTGGCCGCGTTGATGGCGAGAGCGTCGTAGAACTCGTCCGGAGCGATGCTCAGGACGGTGATGACGATCTGCACCTCGTTGCGGAGGCCGTCGACGAACGACGGGCGCAGGGGGCGGTCGATCAGGCGGCACACCAGGATCGCCTCGGTGGACGGGCGGCCCTCGCGGCGGAAGAACGAGCCGGGGATCTTGCCGGCGGCGTACGAGCGCTCCTCGACGTCGACGGTCAGCGGGAAGAAGTCGAAGTTGTCCTTCGGGTGCTTGCTGGCGCTCGTCGCGCTCAGCAGCATGGTCTCCTCGTCGAGGTAGGCGGCGACGGCGCCCTGCGCCTGCTGGGCGAGGCGTCCGGTCTCGAACCGGACGGTGCGGGTGCCGAAGCGGCCGTTGTCGAGGACGGCTTCGGCGAATTTGATCTCAGGACCTTCCAAGAGGTCTGTCTCCTTTGTTTAACGTCGCCACCCCGTGTGGGCGCGACTTCATCCAAGGAGCAGGAACAGGCAGATCGACACGCATATGTACGGACATCGAGCGTGTACGGGGCATCCCATCGGGGTGCGTGGGCCGAGCCCGTCTGGCCATCAGTAGAAATACACGGTTGCGGCCTCGCCGATCCAGCGGGCGCATCCGGATACCACCACCGAGGACCAGCTCCTGCCGGCCTGCTCCGGGTTCCTTCTCGGTATTGAGTTGGACGGTCGGCGCACGGCCGACCACCAGCATCCTATCAGTCGGCGGCGTGGAGTAGGCGGGAGGCGGGTCTCCCATCCGCGCGCCGGGGTTACGATGCTGCGCATGGACGAGGGAGTCTCGCGGGCGATGCGGCCGGTGGTGGACGCATCGTGGCGTCGCGCCGAGCAGGCCAGGCTCGACCCGGAGCACGTCAGCGCTCCCCTGGTGCTCGACGGCCCGGCGCTGGACGACGCGCGGCGGGCGCATCCGATCTCCGCGGCGCTGCCGGTGATCCGCCAGCTGCTGGTGCGCGACGCCGATCCGGACTCCCGCGTCGTCGTGGCGATCGGCGACGAACGCGGTCGGCTGCTCTGGGTGGAAGGCGACCCCGTGCTGCGGCGCCGCGCGGAGGCCATGCTGTTCGTGCCGGGGGCCGCCTGGGCCGAGGGCGATGTCGGCACCTCCGCCCCCGGCACCGCGCTGGCGATCGGCGGCGGCGTGCAGATCCGCGGCGCCGAGCACTTCTCGTACGAGGTGAAGCCGTGGAGCTGCACCGCCGTCCCGGTGCGCGACCCCGAGTCCGGCGACATCATCGGCGTCGTGGATGTGACGGGCGAGGATCAGGTGGCCGCGCCGCACGTGCTCCCCCTGGTGGAGGCCACGGTCGCCGCGGTCGAGCGCGAGCTGCTGATCGCCCGGCTGCGCGACCACGGGAGCGGCCCGCGCGCGGCATCCCGGGGGGCGGCATCCCGGTCCCACCGCTCCCCCGCACAGGCGGCGCAGCTGCGCATCCTCGGCCGCGACACGGGCGAGCTCACCGGGCAGAGCGGCCGCACCGGGACGCTGAGCACCCGGCACAGCGAGCTGCTGGCCCTACTGGCCTGGCACGGCGAGGGGCTCTCCGCCGAGCGCCTGGCCGAGCTCGTGTACGGCGACGCCCGCCGCGCGGTGACGCTCCGCGCCGAGATGGTGCGGCTGCGGCGCGCGCTCGGGTCGGTCGCCCCGGAGCTCGGCCCGCTGACGCGCCCCTACCGGCTCGCCGCGCCGCTGGAGACCGACCTCGGCGCGGTCGTCGACCTGCAGCGGCGCGGGGCGCACCGCGCGGCGGTCGCGGCGTACGGCGGCGGCCCGCTGCCCGGCTCGGTGGCCCCGGGACTGGACGAACTGCGCGAGGACGTCGTCGGCCGGCTCCGCGAGGCGCTGATGGAGTCCGGCTCGGCCGACCTGCTCCTCGCCTGGGCGGAGACCGACCGCGGCGCGGACGACGTGGAGATCTGGCGCGCCGCCCTGCACGCCCTGCCGCCGCAGTCTCCGCGGCGCGCGCTCGTCGTCGCGCACCTCCTCGCCCTCGAATCCGCCGAGTAGCCCCTCGAGTTGCACGTCGTGGTCGCTATCCGGACCGAATAGCCGCACCTACGTGCAACTCGGGCCGCCCTCACGGGTATGCAACGGGATGCAACCCTCCTCCGGCTAGCGTGCGGAGCGCGCGCGACCGGCGCGCACATGCGAAGTCGAAGGAGACCAACCATGACTCTGAGTCCGGAACAGACCGCCGCCGACACGACCGCCCCGGCCGAGAAGCCGAGCGTCTACGCCCACCCCGGCAGTGAGGGCGCCGTGATGAGCTACGCCCCGCGCTACGACCACTTCATCGGCGGCCGCTACGTCGCGCCGCGAGGCGGCCAGTACTTCGAGGACATCACCCCGGTGACCGGTCGCCCGTTCACCGAGATCGCCCGCGGAACGGCCGCCGACGTCGACGCCGCAGTCGACGCGGCCTGGGCGGCCTTCCCGGAGTGGAGCCGCACCTCCGTGGCCGAGCGCGCGCTGCTGCTGACCCGCATCGCCGACCGGATGGAGGCCAACCTCGAGGTGCTCGCCGTCGCCGAGACCTGGGAGAACGGCAAGCCGGTGCGCGAGACGCTCGCGGCCGACATCCCGCTCGCCATCGACCACTTCCGCTACTTCGCGGGAGCGATCCGCGCCCAGGAGGGCGGCATCAGCGAGCTCGACCACGACACGGTCGCCTACCACTTCCACGAACCCCTCGGCGTCGTCGGGCAGATCATCCCGTGGAACTTCCCGATCCTCATGGCGACCTGGAAGCTCGCCCCCGCCCTCGCGGCCGGCAACTGCGTCGTGCTCAAGCCGGCCGAGCAGACGCCCGCGTCCATCCACGTCTGGCTCGACCTCATCCGCGACCTGCTGCCGGACGGCGTGCTCAACATCGTCAACGGTTTCGGCTTCGAGGCCGGGGCTCCGCTGGCGTCGCACCCGCGCATCCGGAAGGTCGCATTCACCGGCGAGACGACCACCGGCCGGCTGATCATGCAGTACGCGAGCGAGAACCTCATCCCGGTCACGCTGGAGCTGGGCGGCAAGAGCCCGAACATCTTCTTCGAGGATGTCGCGAGAGGCAAGGATGCGTTCTACGACAAGGCCCTGGAGGGCTTCTCGTTCTTCGCCCTCAACCAGGGCGAGGTCTGCACGTGCCCGTCGCGCGCGCTCGTCCAGTCGTCGATCTACGACGGCTTCGTCGCCGACGGCCTGCAGCGGGTGAAGGCGATCAAGCAGGGCGACCCGCTGGACGTCTCGACGATGATCGGCGCGCAGGCCTCCAACGACCAGCTGGAGAAGATCCTCTCCTACATCGACATCGGCAAGCAGGAGGGGGCCCGGCTGCTGACCGGCGGCGAGCGCGCCGACCTCGGCGGGGAGCTCTCCGGCGGCTACTACGTGCAGCCGACCGTGTTCGAGGGCGACAACTCGATGCGCATCTTCCAGGAGGAGATCTTCGGGCCCGTCCTCGCCCTCACCCGGTTCGACGGCTTCGACGACGCCATCGGCATCGCCAACGACACGCTGTACGGCCTGGGCGCCGGGGTCTGGAGCCGCGACGGCTCCCAGCTGTACCGGGCGGGCCGGGCGATCGAGGCCGGGCGCGTGTGGTGCAACACGTACCACCAGTACCCGGCGCACGCGGCCTTCGGCGGCTACAAGCAGTCGGGCATCGGCCGGGAGAACCACCGGATGATGCTCGACCACTACCAGCAGACCAAGAACCTGCTGGTGTCGTACGCCGACGGCGCGATGGGCTTCTTCTAGGAGTCGCCGTGACGGATTCGCCCGCCACGCGGGTGGACGTCACGCCGGCCGCCGCGGACATGCTGCGGCGGCTGGCGGCCGTCCACGGGCCGCTGCTGTTCCACCAGTCCGGCGGATGCTGCGACGGGTCGGCGCCGATGTGCTTCCCGGTCGGGATGTTCCGCACCGGCGGCTCCGACGTGCTGCTCGGCCGGCTGGCCGTCGAGGGCATCGATCCGGTGCCGGTCTACATGTCGGCGTCGCAGTTCGAGTACTGGAAGTTCACCCACCTCACCATCGACCTGGTCGACGGCCGCGGCAGCGGCTTCTCGGTGGAGGCGCCGGAGGGCAAGCGGTTCCTCCTGCGCTCCCGGATGCTGTCCGACGCCGAGCTGGCCGCGTTCGGCCTGGTGTAGCCGGTGACGAGCTGCGGGAGGGCGTCGCATCGAGGCGCGACCGGCGTCCTCCCGCGATCACTCAGCGGGCGTCGTGATCGGCGCGCGGGTAGTCGCCGATGCGCTGCCGGGTGCTGCGCACGAGCGGCGGCTCGCCGTCGTGCTGGGCGCCGACGTAGGCGCCGAGCGTCTCCTGCTCGACCGGGTCGTCGTCGGTGCCGGTGTACCGGCCGTGCACGCGCCGCGGCTCCGCCGTCTCCGGCTGCGCCTGCGTGTAGCGGCCTTCGACGAGGTCGCGTTCTCCGCGTTCTGTCATCGTCCTCGCCTCCTTCAGTTGCGATAGCGCAATCATCCCGCGTTCCCGGCCCGGTGTGAAGTGAGGTTCAGGATGCTGTGCGCCGACCTTCAGAGGGCGAGCGTCGCCCGGGCGGCGTCGGCGAGCGCGACGCCGTATGCGGGCCCGTGGCCGGCGGCGTGCACGGCGAGCGGGTGCAGCTGGTGCAGCGGGATGCGGTCCCGCCACCCGGCCCGCAGCGGCCGGGCGGCGTCGTAGCCCGCGACGACCTCCTCCAGGTACGGCGCACCGAAGAGGGCGAGCATCGCCAGGTCCGTCTCCCGGTGGCCGCCGTGCGCCGCCGGGTCGATCAGCACGCCGCCGCCGTCGTCCCAGAGCAGGTTGCCGTTCCACAGGTCGCCGTGCAGGCGCGCGGGCGGTTCGTCGTCGTCGAACTCCCCCGCCGCGACCCGGTCGACCGCCTCCCGGATCACCGGCAACTGCGACGCCGTCACGCCGCCCGCCTCCACGGCGATCGACAGGTACGGGAGCACCCGGTCGCGGGCGTAGAACCGGCCCCAGCCGGTCTCGTGCGCGACCGGGAGCGGCCGCCGCCCGATGAACAGCGGCCCGTCCCAGCCGTCCGGCGGCGCCCCGAAGGCGGCAGCGCCCGCGGCGTGCGTCACGGCGAGCGCCGCCCCGAACGCGCGCGCGGCGGCCGGAGTCGGGCGCCACTCGTGGATGCGCTCCAGCTCGATCCGGCCGGGCCCGGCCGCCACGACGCGCACCACGCGGGCTCCCCCGTCGGCCGCCGGCTCGCCCAGCCAGCGCAGCCCTGCCGCCTCGGCCCCGAAGAACCCGTCCGGCGCGTCCGCGCGCTGCTTCACCACCGTGTCCACCCGGCCACCCTACGACCGTCCGCGGCGTGCGCCGGGTGACTGCGGCCTGTCGGAACCTGCGCGCCCGCTCGCGCAGCCGCACTTGTTCCGTAGCACCGCAGTCGCTGCCGGCGGCGGCGGCGAAACAACTGTGGCGACAGCGGGCGGGGTGGCGCGCTAGCGTCCAGGTCAACGGGTCCAGGGCAAAGGAAGGGGGCGCCATGCTCCTCAGCGTGAACGCGTTCGTCAGTCTCGACGGCGTCGTGCAGGGTCCGGCGGCGACCGACGAGGACCGCAGCGGCGGATTCACCCGCGGCGGCTGGCTGGTGCCGCACGCCTCCCCCGCCCTCGACGCGGCGGCGTGCGGCTGGATGGGCGAGGCCGACGCCCTGCTGCTCGGCCGGAACACGTTCGAGCGGATGCGCGAGCACTGGGCGCGCGTCGGCGACCCCGACGACGTCGTGGCGAGCGCGATGAAGTTCGGGCGCACGTTCGTGGTCAGCACGACCCTGACCGAGCAGCAGATCGGCTGGCTGCCCGTGATCGTGCTGCCGGGCGACCCGGTCGAGTCGGTGCGCATCCTGAAGGAGCAGCCGGGCCGCGAGCTGCAGGTGCACGGCAGCTGGCGGCTCGCGCGTGCGCTGCACGACGCCGGGCTGGTCGACGTCTACCGCCTGGTGCAGGTGCCGGTCGTCGTCGGCCAGGGCAAGCGGTTGTTCGAGAACGGCGCCATCCCGGCGATGTACCACGTCGATCCCGCCGGTTCCGGCGTGCTCGACGGGGGCGCGCTCGCGCTCACCCTGCGACGGGCGGCCTTCGGGACGGTGCACCCCGGCCGCCACGCCGCGGGCGCGGCGGGCGGCCTGCACGCCGGCGCCACGCCGTGACCAGGAGCGCGACGCCCACGCCGACCAGCGTGCCGAGCGTGTTCGCGAGCAGGTCGCGCACGTCCGTGAACCGGGCGGGCAGGAACAGCTGCACGAACTCGATCCCGAGCGTCGACGCGACCCCGATCGTCACTGCGAGCCACCAGCGCCACGCGCCGAGCAGCAGCGTGAACAGGAGGCCCATCGGAACGAACAGCAGGATGTTGGCGCCGAACTCTGCCACCGCGTAGTCCACCCAGCCGAGACCCGGCAGGGCGGAGACCGTGCGCAGCAGCGAGCGCAGCAGCGGATTCCCCGCGGGGTCGCCTGGCACCGGGTTGAGGGTGATGTAGGCGACGGCGGCCAGATAGACGGCGGTCAGCACGGACAGCACGGGACGTCGGCGCATCCTCCTATGCTGGCGCACATGACCGCTGCCTTCCGCATCCCGATGACCGGGCGCTCCACCGACGAGCGGCACCGCGTGTCCAGCCCCCTCGAGCTGCTGTTCGACCTGACGTTCGTCGTGGCGATCGCGCAGGTCGCCGGCCGGCTCGCCCTCGCGGGCGAGGAGGGGCACATCCTCTCGAAGCTGCCGTTCTACTGCATGGTCTTCTTCGCGATCTGGTGGGCGTGGATGAACTTCACCTGGTTCGCCTCGGCCTACGACACCGACGACGTGCCCTACCGGCTGATGACGCTCGTCCAGATGGGCGGGGTCCTGGTGCTCGCCGCGGGCGTCCCTGCCGCGTTCGACGACGACAACTTCGTGGCGATCATCGTCGGCTACCTGATCATGCGACTCGCGCTGGTGGGCCAATGGCTGCGCGCCGCGGCCGAGCACCCGGAGGGGCGGAAGACGGCCCTCCGCTACGCGTTCGGCGTCGCGGCCGTGCAGGTGCTCTGGGTGGCGTGGGGCTTCGTCCCGCCGCAGATCGCGGTGTGGATGTTCCCGGTCCTGGCCGTGCTGGAGCTCCCCGTGCCGCTGTGGGCGGAGCGGCCGGGCATGACGACCTGGCATCCGCACCACATCGCGGAGCGCTACGGGCTGTTCACGATCATCGTGCTGGGCGAGTCGGTGTCGGCGTCCGCGGTCGGCGTGCAGAACGCGCTCGCGCAGTCCGGCTTCTCTGCCGCCCTGGTGTGGATCGCCGCCGCCGCCCTCGTGCTGCTCTTCGCGCTGTGGTGGCTGTACTTCCTGGAGCCCGCGGCGGAGGGCCTGCAATCGCGGCGTGGGCGGTCGTTCTACTGGGGCTACGGGCACTACGTCGTCTTCGCGTCCCTGGCGGCGCTCGGGGCGGGCCTCGAGGTGGCGGTGCAGGAGGGCGCGGCGGACTCGGGGGCGATGAACACGGCCGTCGAGTACGCGATCGCCGTGCCGGTGGCACTGTTCCTGCTGATGCTCTACGTGCTGCACGCTCCCCTGGTGCCAGAGGTCGTCATCCGGCCGCTCAAGACCGGCGTCGCGCTCGTGCTCATCCTGGCGCTCCCGCTCGCCTCCCCGGTGCTCGGGCTGGTCGGCGTGACGGTCGGGATCGCGCTGGTCGCCTCCGGGCTCGTCGCGGCCACGCTGCTCGACCGCGCCGCGGCGGCACGGCGCGCGGCCTTGCCGTGACGGCCGGACCGCGGGAGAGTCGGAGGATGAGCCAGCGAGACGACCGCGCCGACCAGCTGACCACCGCCCCCAAGGCCGACGAGGACGACGCCGCGCCGCGCATCGACGTCACCGAGGGCGACGAGGGCCGCCGCCGTATCGACCTGCGCGACGACGCCGCCGTGCGGCCGGGCGCCGACCCCGAGCACCGCTGAGGAGCCCCTGTGACCGCACGGATCCCCGACCCTCGCCCGCCGGCGGTCGAACGCCCGGATGCGCTGAGGGGCATCCGGAGGGCCGCCGTCGTCGTCCTCATCGTCTCCTTCTCGGTGACCGCGCTCGTCGGGTGCGTCGTGCTGCTGACGAGCGGCTTCGGCGAGACCCAGGGGCGTGTGATCCTGACCACGCTGCTGATCGGCGTGTTCAGCTCGGTCTCGCTCTGTCACCTCGCCGTCGTGTCGCGTCCGGTGCGGGCGGTCGGGTTCGTCGGGCTCGCGATCAGCGCCGTCGCGCTCGTCCTCGGGCTCGTGCTGGTCTGGGTCCCGTGGGGCACGGGCTCGTGGCAGCTGCTCGGGCAGGCCTTCCGCTGGTTCGGCACGGCCGGGATCGTCGCGCTCACGCTGGCCCAGGTGAACCTGCTCCTGCTGCTCGCCGGCCGCCGCCGTCACACGATCGTGCGCGTCGGCCTGCCAGTCACGATCGCGGCCGCCTCGGTGGTCGCGCTCATGCTGGTGCTGCCGATCCTGACCGAGGGCGCCATCCCGGGCAGCGGCGCGGGCGACCTGTACTGGCGGCTCTTCGGCGTCGTCGGGATCGTGGACGCGCTCGGCGTCGTGGCGCTCCCGGTGCTGGCACGGTTGCTGCGCGGCGGGGCCGTCGACGCCGTCGAGGCCGCACCCGCGGCCCCGTCGACGCCCACGCTCGACGGCCGCATCGCCGCGCTCTCCGCCACGACCGGCCTCGACCGCGAGACGCTGCTGCAGCGCGCCCTCGACGCCTACGAGGCGTCGGGCGGCCGGCCCTAGCGTCGGGAGCGGCGCGGCGACCTCAGCGCCCGCGCACGGACCGCGCGCCCGGTGTCCGGAGGCGCGTCGCCGCCCACGCGCCGGCGCCCGACCCGAGGAGGCCGAGACCCACGAGCGCGGGCGCCACCGCCGCCGACGGCGCCCCGGTGGCCGCCAACTCGACGGTCGGCTGGAGCGCGGCGTCCGCGGCGGCGGCGCCGCTGCCCCGCCCTGGCCGCTCGCCGTAGACCCGGACGTAGTCGAAGGTCGTCGTGAAGCCGGCCGCCGCCATCGACACCAGTCCGAGCCGGGGCGGGGTGGCAGACAGCGGCGTGGTCCAGACGCCCGCCTCGTCCCAGGTCGCCCCCTCGTCGATGCTCGTCCACGCCCGGTAGACGTTCTCGGTCGCGGTGTGCGTGCGACCGAGCCGCAGCAGCGTCCACTCGCCCACCGGCCCGCCCACCGCGTTGCCGTAGGTCGGATAACCCGGTCCCTCCGCCGTCTCGCGCTTGCCGAACTCGGTCTGCCGGGTCTCCCAGATGGAGGTGACGGAGAGCTTCACGAAGTCGGCGTCGTCCTGGTAGACCACCAGGCCGCCCTGCGCGTAGTTCTGGCAGCAGCCGTCTCGCGGGACGGTGCTGGAGACACGCGCCACGACGGTGTAATCGCCGCTCGGCAGCGCGCGCAGCGGGAGACCCGCCGCTCCCGGGTCCGGTCCGAGGTCGGCCTGCTGGGTCTGCCAGCGCAGGGCTCCGCCGGCCACGGTGCGCGTCGTGGGGCCGGGGTCGCGCAGCCAGGTCCACGCCGGGTCCATCGCGTGGCCGCCGAACTCGTCCGAGAACGCCGGAAGCTTGGGGCCGACGGCGGGAGGCGACACGAACGTCGGCGCGTAGGCGGCGGGCTGCCCGGGGGTCACGACCGGCGCAGGCTGCGGGCCGTCCGAGGGTCCGGCTCCGCCGCGGACCACCGGCCAGCCGTCCCGCCAGTCGAGCGGATCCATCAGGACCGGCCGCTTGGTGTACGTCCCGCCGCCCGCCACGTACGGGTCGGTGCGGTCGACGGCGTGGTACAGCATCCACCGCTGGCCCGTCGCATCGACGGCGCTGGTGACGTGCCCCGTGCCGATCCAGCGGTTGCCGTTCTGGTGCAGGACGGGCGTGCCGCCGACACGGGAGTCGAGCAGGGAGGTGCCGGTGCGGTCCACGAACGGGCCCGTCGGCGAGGTCGAACGGCCCGCGAACACGCCGTAACCGGTCAGCGGGCCCGCGCAGCAGTTCGTCGCCGAGCCGAGCAGGTAGAAGAAGCCGTCATGCTCGATGATGTGGGTTCCCTCGTACCGGTTGGAGATGGCGACCTGCACCTGGCTGGCGGGATCGGAGTGCAGGCCGTCCGCGCTCAGCCGCCGCACCGAGAGACCGCCGTAGTAGCTGCCGAAGTACAGGTAGTTCACCCCGCCGACGGTGAGCAGCTCGGGATCGAACACCCAGCGCCGGTCGTTCGGGTCGGCGTTCCCGGGCGACGGCATCGGCTCGACGACCGGTCCGCCGGAGTCGACCCACGGTCCCGCCGGGCTGTCGCTGGTGGCGACGCCGATCGCCGAGCCGCCGCCCGGGGCCACGGTGTTCGTGGCTGTGTAGTAGAGCAGGTAGCGGCCGCCGACGTAGGCGACGTCGGGCGCCCACATGTCGCCGTCGCCGATCCAGGCGGGCTTGGCGGGCAGCGCCTCGCGGACGAAGGACCAGTGCACCAGGTCGGTGGAGCGGTACGTCGGGATGCTGGAGGAGACGAGCGAGCCGTCCGGGTTGCGCAGCAAGGAGTCGATCACATCGCGCGTGCAGTACAGGTACCAGGCCGGATCCGCCGGGTCATGGGAGCGGACGACGTCGGGGTCGGCGCACTGCTCGGCGAGCTTGCCGCCGCCCAGGTCGAGCGGCAGCGGGTTGCTGTAGGTCGCGGGAGCGGCCTGCGCTGCGGGGGCGGCACCGACGACGCTCGCCGCACCGATCGCCAGCGCTGTAAGGACGGACAGAATGGATCGAGACCGGTGGCGCATGCGCAGGCTCTCCTTCGAGACGAGACGTGCGCCCTACGCTACAGCGCTGTAAATCGGTTGCCAAGGGTTCGAACACACCAAAACGGGCCGCCGCCCGAAGGCGACGGCCCGTCCTGTAAGAAGTTCGCGGTGTCGATCGACTAGCGACGAAGACCGAGACGCTCGATCAGCGAGCGGTAACGGTTGATGTCGATGTCCGCCAGGTAGCCCAGCAGACGGCGACGCTGACCGACCAGCAGAAGCAGGCCACGACGCGAGTGGTGGTCGTGCTTGTGCTCCTTGAGGTGCTCCGTGAGGTCCTTGATCCGCTTGGTGAGGATCGCGACCTGCACCTCGGGGGATCCGGTGTCACCGGGGTGGGTAGCGTACTCGTCGATGATCGCCTTCTTGGTGTCTGCATCCAGCGCCATAGAGGGATCCCCTTTCTGTTCGTTGCGCGGTGCCCGGGGCCGTATGCCTGGGCTCTCTTGATCCGCGGCCGTTCGACGGCAACTGAAAGAGTCTACCAGAGGCGGCGGGCGCGACGACCCGCTCAGACGGGCTCGGGCTCCGGCTCCAGGAGGCCGAACACGGCCCCCTGCGGGTCGACGACCTCGGCCCAGCGCCCGACCCCCGCGGCCGACTGCGGTTCGGTGCGCAGCGTGCCGCCGAGCTCGGTGGCGCGGACGACGGCGGCGTCGAGGTCCGCGACGTTGAAGTAGAGCAGCCAGTGCGGCTCGTCCGTTCCGTCGCTGCGGTAGGCGCCGGCGACGCTGGTGTCGCCGACGTCGAAGAGCCCGTACGGCTCGTCGCCGACCCGCATCTCGCTCACCCCCACGCCGAGCACCCGCTCGTAGAACGGGTAGGTCGCGGCGGGATCGGCCGCGACCAGTTCCAGCCAGTCGACCGCTCCGGGCTCGTCGCGCAGCCACGGGGCGTTCTGCTCCTGCCGCTGCCAGAGGCCGAACACGGCGCCGGCCGGGTCCGCGACGATCGCCAGACGGACGCCGGGGACCGTCTCCCCCGGCGCCAGCAGCACCGACCCGCCCGCGTCGAGCACGGTGGTCGCCGCCGCCTCCAGATCGTCGACGGCGAAGTAGACGGTCCACGTTGTCGGGACGGACGCGTCCGGCAGCGGGCCGAGGGTCGTCACGGCCACTCCACGCGCGGTTGCGAGCGAGTAGCCGCCCATAGCCGGGTCGGCCGGACCCACCTCCCAACCGAACAGCTCGCGGTAGTACGTGCGGGAGGCGGGCTGGTCGCGACTCTGGTGGTCGACCCAGATCGGGGTGCCGTGCGGGAACGCGTCTTCGATGGGCATGCGGCAACGGTAGTCCCCCGGCGCCCCCGCGCAGGAGGGGCGCGGCTCAGACAGCTCCCGGCGCGACGCGCTCCCGCTCGACCGCCTGCGCGAGCGTGCGCAGGCCGTCCGGGATCTGCTCGGCCGGGATGCCGCCGAAGCCGAGCAGGATGCCGTCGGCGCCGGCCGCGACGCGGAAGCGCGAGACGGGCTGGACGGACACGCCCGCCACGCCCGCGCGCTCGGCGACGCGCTGCCCGTCCACCGCCGCCTCCTCCGACCCCTCGGGCGCGAGCAGCGCCAGGTGCAACCCGGCTGCCGACGGCACGGGCACGAACCCGGGCAGCAGCCCGGCCGCGGCCGCCTCGAGCACGCGGTGGCGCTCCTCGTAGATCCGGGTCGCCTGCTTGACGTGCCGGGCGAAGCCGCCCGAGTCGAGGAAGCGCGCCATGGCGCGCTGGGTGACCACGTCGTTGTGCCAATCGGTCAGCCGCTTCGCGTGCCGGAGGGCGGGCAGCAGGCCGGGCGGCGCCACCACGAAGCCGAGGCGGAGCGCGGGGAGCATCGTCTTGGAGAAGGTGCCGACGTAGACGACGCGGCCCTGCGCATCCAGCCGCTGCAGCGGGTCGAGCGGCCGGGAGCCGAACCGGTACTCGCTGTCGTAGTCGTCCTCGATCACGACCGCGTCGTTCCGGGCGGCCCACTCCAGCAGCGCCACCCGGCGCTCCAGCGGGAGCACCCCGCCGAGCGGGAACTGGTGCGACGGCGTGACGTAGACCAGCCGCGCCGGCGGCAGGAGGTCCACCCGCAGCCCGCGCTCGTCGACCGGCACCGGCACGACGCGCGCCCCGAACGTCTCGAACAGCTGGCGGACCGGAGGGTAGCCCGGATCCTCGATCGCCACGGTGTCGCCCGGGCGCAGCAGCACGCGGGCGATGAGGTCGAACGCCTGCTGCGCTCCGTGCGTGACCAGCACGTCCGCCGGCGACGCCTCCACCGAGCGGGCGAGGCCGAGATGACGCGCGATCCCCTCCCGCAGGCGCTCGACGCCCGCCGGGTCGCCGTAGAGCCCTGCACGTCGGAGGCCGCCGCGCAGCTCCCCGGCGACCAGGTGGCGCCAGGCCTCCAGCGGGAAGAGCGCGGGATCGGGCGAGCCGACGCTGAAGTCGTAGGCGATCGGGTGCGGCTCGGCCCAGAGCGGGTCGTCGAGGTCGCGCCAGGCGGGCGCGGGGCGCGCGGCACCCGCGGGACGCCTGCCCGCGGATGGTGCGCCTGCGCCGGCGTAGGCCACGAACGTTCCGGCGCCGACGCGCGCGGCGAGGTACCCCTCGGCGGTGAGGCGCTCGTAGGCGGTCGAGACCGTCGAGCGCGAGACCTGCAGCCGCTCCGCGAGCTCCCGCGTGGCGGGCAGTCGCTCTCCGCGGCGCAGGCGGCCGTCGACCACCGCGTCGCGCAGCTGCCGGTAGATGCGGTCGGCGCGGTCCCCCCGCCCGCCGATGGCGACGTGGATGTCCACGGGAGCCTCCGAATGGTCTGGTTGGAATCGGTCCGATTGGAGCTTACAACCGGCCAATGACGTTCATAGCGTTGAGCCATGACCGAACGCATCCAGATCCCCGCTCTCGCCTCAGAGGGCTACCGCACCATCGTCAAGCTCGACGGCTACGTCGGCCGGAACGTCGAGGAACCGCTCGGCGACCTGATCAAACTGCGCGCCTCCCAGATCAACGGCTGCACCTACTGCGTCGACATGCACTCCGTCGACCTGCAGGGCCGCGGCTTCCCGCTCCGCAAGGTGTTCGCGGTCTCCGCTTGGCGGGAATCGCCCTGGTTCGACCAGCGCGAGCGCACCGCGCTGGAGCTCACCGAGGCCGTGACCCTCATCCACGAGGACGGCGTGCCCGACGAGCTGTACGAGCGGGCCCTCGCGGAATTCGGCGAGGAGGGGCTCGCCAACCTGCTGCTCGCGATCGCGACCATCAACGTGTGGAACCGGGTCGCCATCCCGACCAGGATGCAGCCGCCGAGCCTCTGACCCGGCACCATCCGCACCGGAACGACGAAGCGCTCCCTGGGCCGTGGCCGAGGGAGCGCTTCGCGTGTGCGGGGATGGAGCTCAGCTGACGCCGAGGAGGTCGATGACGAAGATCAGGGTCTTGCCCGAGAGCGGGTGACCGCCGCCGGCCGGGCCGTAGGCGAGCGCCGGCGGGACGGTCAGCTTGCGGCGTCCACCGACCTTCATGCCGGGGATGCCCTCCTGCCAGCCCTTGATGAGGTTGTTGAGCGGGAAGTTGATGGACTGGCCGCGGCTCCACGACGAGTCGAACTCCTCGCCGGTCTCGTACTCGACGCCGAGGTAGTGCACGTCGACCTTGGCGCCCGGCGTCGCCTCGGCGCCGGTGCCCTCGACGATGTCGACGATCTCGAGGGTCGCGGGGGCCGGGCCCTCCGGGGCGTCGACCTCGGGCTTCTGGTTGGTGTTCTCTGCCATGTCCACCATCCAACCGGTGCTGCGGGCCCGCGTCAAAGCCCGTTCGCTGAGCGCGCAGAGCGGCGCCGTGGGCGATCGGGGGTTGCGCTCCCCGGGAGGCGGGGGCATCCTTTAAGCCATAACTCGATCCCCCGGGAGAGCTGCAGGCATCGCCGCACCACCGGGGGTCGAGTCCATTAACGGCCCCCGAAGACCTTGCCGGGGTTGAGGATGCCGAGCGGATCGAAGACCGACTTCAGCTTCACCTGGAGCTCGTACGAGTCCGGTCCGACCTCGTCGGCGAGCCACCGCCGCTTGAGCACGCCGACGCCGTGCTCCCCGGTCAGGGTGCCGCCGAGCTCGATGGCGGTGCGGAACAGGTCGTTCGCGGCGTCCCACACCACGGCGGGCACCTCGTCACCGGTGTACACGAAGTTGGGGTGCAGGTTGCCGTCCCCGGCGTGCGCGACGGTCGGGATCGGGATGCCGTACCGGGTGGAGATGCGCTCGATCGCCGCGAACATCTCCGGCATGCGGGAGCGCGGCACGGCGACATCCTCGATCAGCACCTCGCCCGACGCGGCGAGCGCGGGGTGGAACGCCCGGCGCAGGGCCAGCAGCCGCTCCCCCTCCGCCGCGTCCGCGGCGACGCGGACCGTGCCGCCCGTCTCCGCGATGAGGGTGCCCGCGGCCTCGGCGTCGGCCGCCGCCGTCGCGCCGTCGAACTGCACGAGCAGGTAGGCGGCGCCGTCGCTGGCGCCGAAGGCCTCCTCCAGCGTCTCCCGGCCGAGGTGCGCCGCGATCCGTTCGAGCGCGGGTGCGTCGAGCAGCTCCATCACCGCGGGGCGCAGCCGCGCCGCGGTCACGCGCGCCGACGCCTCCGCCGCCGTGCGGACGTCGGGGAACAGCGCGCCGAGCGTGACCGGCTCCCCCGGCGGGATGGGCTGGAGCCGCACCGTCGCCCCGACGATGACGCCGAGGGTGCCCTCCGAGCCGACGAAGAGGGCGGTGAGGTCGTAGCCGGTGACGCCCTTCACGGTGCGGTGGCCGGTGCTGAGCAGGCGGCCGTCGGCCAGCACGACCTCGAGGCCGAGCACCGCCTCCCGGGTGACGCCGTACTTGGCGCACAGCAGTCCGCCCGCGTTGGTGGCGATGTTGCCGCCCACGGTCGAGACTGCGCGGCTGGCCGGGTCGGGCGCGAAGAACAGCCCGTACGGCTCCAGCGCGGCGTTGAGGTCGCTGTTGATCACGCCGGGCTCGACGACGGCGAGCTGGTCCTCCGCGTCGATCTCGAGGATGCGGTTCATGCCGGATACGTCGAGCACGATCGAGCCGTCGGTGCCGTTCGCCCCTCCGGCCAGCCCCGTGCCGGCGCCGCGCGGGACCACCGGGACGCGGAACTCGCTGGCCGCACGCAGGGTCGTCTGCACGTGCTCGACGGTCCGCGCGCTGACGATTGCGAGCGGCAGGCCGTCGGCGGCCCAGCCCGACTTGTCCGCGCGGGCCGCCTCCAGCAGCTCCGGGTCCGTCGAGAGCACCCCGGCCGTCACGGCCTCCTCGCCCAGTGCCGCGGCCAGCCACTCCAGAACGTCCATCCCCTCAGGCTACCGACCGCTTTCGTCGGAGATTCGCACCGCATTCGTCCGAATCTCCGACGGGATGCGGCCCAGACGGAGATTCGAACGTCCCGGCCCTCAGTTCGAGCCCCTCGGGTGATGTCCGATTTCCGCTATGAATCGTCGGTGGCCGGTGCGAGGCTGAGGGCATGAGCACGATCGAGCACACCGAGGGACCGCTCGCCGACCCGGTGTTCGCCGAGCGCTACCGGGCCATGAGCGCGCGGGATGCCCGCTTCGACGGGCAGTTCATCACCGGCGTGCACTCCACCGGGATCTACTGCCGGCCGAGCTGCCCCGCCGTCACGCCGAAGCCCGGCAACGTCAGCTTCTACCTGACCGCCGCGGCCGCGCACGAGGCGGGATTGCGAGCGTGCAAGCGCTGCCTGCCGGACGCGGTGCCCGGTTCGCCCGAATGGAACGTGCGGGACGACCTGGCCGCCCGGGCGATGCGCCTCATCGCCGACGGCACGGTGGAGCGGGAGGGCGTCCCCGGTCTCGCCCGGCGGCTCGGCTACACGCCGCGCCACCTGGGACGCGTGCTCACCTCCGAGCTGGGCGCCGGCCCGCTCGCGCTGGCCCGCGCCCACCGGGCGCAGACGGCCCGGCTGCTGCTCACCGGCACCGACCTGCCGATCACCGACGTGGCGTTCGCGGCCGGCTTCCGGAGCGTGCGGCAGTTCAACGAGACCATGGCCGAGGTGTACCGCCTGACGCCGGGGGCGCTCCGGGCCGCAGCGAAACGCCCGACGGCGGTCGCGCACGCCGACGCCGGCACGACGACGCTGAGCCTGCGGCTGCCGACGCGTCCGCCGTTCGACGGCGCGTCGGTGCTCGCCTTCCTCGGCGCCCGCGCCGTCGCCGGGGTCGAGGCGTCGTGGACGACGCCGGACGGCCCCGCCTACGCCCGCGCCCTGCGCCTGCCGCACGGGCCGGCCGTGGTGCGGCTCTCCCTCTCCGGCTCCCCCGCCGTGCCCGCGGTGCAATGCGACGCGGCCCTCGCCGACATCGCCGACCTCGCACCGCTCGTGGCGCGGGTGCGGCGGCTGCTCGACCTGGACGCGGACGCCGAGGCGATCGACGCCGCCCTCGCCGCCGACACCGCCCTCGCGCCGAGCGTGGCCGCGTCGCCCGGCGTCCGCCTCCCCGGTGCGGTCGACCCGGAGGAGATCGTGTTCCGCGCGCTCATCGGCCAGCAGATCTCCGTGGCGGCGGCGCGCACCGCGCTCACACGGCTGACGGACGCCCTGGGCGAGCCGGTCGAGCTGCCGGTGCCCGGAGTGGATGCGCCTGGGGCCCCGGACCGCTTCACCCGCCTGTTCCCGACGGCCGCGGCGATCGCCGAGCACGGCCGGGAGGTGCTGCGCGGACCCGGCCGCCGCATCGACGCGATCGTCGGCGCGGCGGCCGCGCTCGCGGAGGGCAGCCTCCGGATCGACGTCGGCGAGTCGCGGGAGGAGCTGGAGGCGCGCCTGCTCGCACTCCCGGGCATCGGCCCGTGGACCGCGGGCTACGTCGCGCTGCGCGTGCTCGGCAGCCCGGACGTGCTGCTCACGGGAGACCTCGCCCTGCGCCAGGGCGCCGCGCGGCTGGGGCTGCCCTCCGACGCCGCAGCACTGCGGGACTACGGCGCGCGCTGGGCGCCCTGGCGGTCGTATTCCGGGTTGCACCTCTGGCGCGCGCTGGATCGTCTCGTGGTTCCGTTACCTCGGTCGCAGGCTCCCTCGGCGCTGGGGTCGCGGCATCGCTCCGCGCTGCTCTGAGCTCCACCGCGCGTAGGCTCTCACCGTGCCCACCATCTCCGTCGTCATCCCCGTGCTCGACGACGCCGCCATGCTCGCGCGGTGCCTCGCCGACCTCGCGGCGCAGCTGCGCCCCGCGGACGAGATCGTGGTCGTCGACAACGGCAGCAGCGACGACAGCGCTGACGTCGCCCGCGCGGCGGGAGCGCGTGTGGTCGAGCAGCCCGTGCGCGGGATCTGGCCGGCCGCCTCCGCCGGGTACGACGCCGCGACGGGAGACATCATCGCGCGCCTCGACGCGGACTCCCGCACCCCGTCCGACTGGCTGCTGCACATCGAGGCGGAGCTGACCGCCGACCCGGAGATCGGCGTGCTCACCGGACGCGGCGTCTTCTACGACGGCAACCCCGTCGTCGCCGGACTCGGCCAGGTGCTCTACATCGGCGGCTACTTCTGGTCCATGGGCATCTGGCTGGGCAACCCGCCGATCTTCGGCTCCAACTTCGCCATGCGCCGCGAGGTGTGGCTGGATGCGCGCGAGCGCGTCCACCGCGACCGCGGCGACATCCACGACGACCTGGATCTGTCGTTCCATCTCGACCTCGACACCGTCGTCCGCTACGACGAGCGCCTGACGGTCGGCATCTCGGCCCGCCCGTTCTCGACCTGGCGCGGTTTCGGCCGCCGTCTCCGCTGGGCGTACACCACGCTCGCGCTGCACCTGCCGGAGCACTCCCCATGGCGCCGCCGCGTCGCCCGTCGGCGGCGCGCCCACGACGAGCACGAGGTCCCCGGCGCGGTCGCCTGACAGCCGCGGGTTCGGCCGCCGAGGAGAACCCGGATAGCCTGGACGGGTGAGATTCTCGCACCTCAGCACCGACGCCGATGCCCATCCCCATCTCGCCGCCGTCCTCGGTGACGGGGCGCTCTTCCTCGACGAGGTGATGGAGCGGGCGCCGCGCGACCTGCAGGATCTCATCGAGCGCGGCGACGAGGGTCTCGCCGAGGTCCGCACGGTCGTCGAGGCCGCGGAGGCGTCCGGACGCGAACTGATCCCCGTCCACGGCCTGCGCCACGCCTCGGCGGTGCTGCGTCCGCCGCACGTCATCGCGATCGGCGCCAACTACGCGGCGCACGCCTCCGAGCTGAAGCTGCGCAGTGAGAAGGCCGCCACCGTCTTCAACCTCTGGCCCAATTCGCTGACCGGTCACGGTGCCACCACCTCCTGGCCGGCCGACCTCTCCACCCAGGTGGACTACGAGGCGGAGCTCGGCGTGATCATCGGAACGCCCGCCCGCAACGTCTCCGTCCGCGACGCCCTCGACTACGTCTGGGGCTACACGGTCGTCAACGACATCACCGCGCGCGACCTGCAGTTCTCGGAGGCCCAGTGGTCCCGCTGCAAGTCGTTCGACGGCTTCACCCCGACCGGCCCGGTCGTCGTGACCGCGGACGAGATCCCGGACCCGCAGGACCTGTGGCTGACCACGAACGTCGACGGCGCCATCCTGCAGGACGCCTCCACGGCCGACATGGTGCGCTCGGTGGCCGAGATCATCGAGTTCCTGTCGCGCTCCGCCACCATCCCGCCCGGCACCCTGATCTCGACCGGCAGCCCGGGCGGCGCCGGCTACTCGCGCACCCCTCCGGTGTTCCTGCGCGATCGCTCGACCGTGACCGTCTCCATCGGCGGCATCGGCTCGCTGACCACGTACTGCCGCGTCATCTGAGCCCCCTGGCTCTCCGAGTGGGCTAGCGTAGCCTCGTGTCCATCGGTGAGAGGCGTCCGGTCACGGGCGGGGACGACGAGGCCGCGCGCCTCGATGCCGCCCTGCCCGACATCGACTGGTCGGTCGCTCCGGTCGGGACGGTGTTCTCCCGCTTCCGCGCCCCGAGCGGCGAGCTGGCGGTCGCCTCGCTGGGCGACCCCGGCGACCCGCGCGTCGTCCTCATCCCGGGCGTCACGGGCTCGAAGGAGGACTTCTACCTCCTCGCCCCCATCCTCGTCGCCGCCGGCTACCACGTGCAGAGCTTCGACCTCGCCGGGCAGTACGAGTCGGCGGACGCCGGGCCCGCCGCCGGCGAGCGGTACACGTACGACCTGCTGGTCGCCGACGTGGTGGCGTTCCTCCGCGACGGCGCGCCCGCCCACGTGCTCGGCTACTCGTTCGCCGGCATCCTCGCCCAGCTGGCGCTCGTGCAGCATCCCGAGCTGTTCCGCTCCCTGACGCTGCTGACCGCCCCGCCGGAGCCGGGGCAGTCGTTCCGCGGGGTGCGCATCATCGGCTGGCTGAGCTGGCTCACGACGCCGCACATCGCCGCCTCGCTGATGATCTGGGGCATCGTCACGAACAAGAACCGGGTGTCGGACAGCCGGCTCGCCTTCGTGCGGTCGCGCTTCTCGCTCACCCGCCGCTCCAGCGTGGACGACATCGTCGGCCTGATGAAGCACGTCCCGGACGTGCGCGCCCAGGTCGCCGCGAGCGGCATCCCGCTGCTGGTGGTCACCGGCCAGCACGACCTGTGGCCCACACACCTGCACGCGGCCAACGCCCAGGCCCTCGGCGCGCGTTTCGCGGTCTACCGGACGGGCCACAGCCCCTGCGAGACCGCCCCGCACCAGCTGGGGCGCGACATGCTCGCGCTCTTCCGCGAGGCCGAGGCACGCGGAAGCTGACACCGCCCGGCAGCTCCCGCCCCCACATTTGGGGGATACCGTCATCCCTGCGAAAAGTCACAGGATGAAAGGGCAGCGAGGGGGACGAGATGAACAGATGTCGGAAGCCGACTTCCTTCACCCGCCGCACGCGCCGCGGCTTCGCGAGCATGTGGGGATGATCCGCTGGCGCCGAACAGGCGACGGCGAGTGGGCGATGGAGACAGCTCGGGGCCAATATGTCGGGGGCGACAGCAAGGTCTGGCGCGTCCGCCTGTACGACGGCATCGAGCTCGAGTACGACCTCGACGATTGGGCGCCCTTCCAGTGAGGCCCATCGGCGTCCTCTCCGGCCGGTCGACAGAGCCGGGCGGAGAGGACGTCGCGGCCTCCCCTCACTTGGGGGAATATCGCACGTTTTAATATCGGCCGTAGTGTGCATGCATGACGCATCGGCGGCCGCACCCGCGCACACCGCAGCGCGCCCCGATCCGGGCGACGCCACGACCGGGGTGCGCGCGGTACCGTGTGTCGGAGACGGACCTCCTCGGCCCTCAGCGGCCGCGGTGAAGGACGGGTGCCGGCGCCCGGTGCAGCGAGAGTCAACGGCGCCGGCACCCTTGTCGTCATGTCAGGCACGACGACCTCTATGAATGCCTGCGTCAACTCTGGCGAATGACAGGGCCGGAAGCCTAGACAGCAATGTCCGCATAGCGGCGGCGGCGGCGCAGGAGCACCGTCCAGAGCAGGGCGCCGGAGGCCAGGAGCGCCAGCGCCAGCCCGCCCGCCGCGTACAGGTCGAGGCCCGTCGCCGCCAGCAGGGCCGCCACGCTCAGGTAGACCACGGCCGTCGCGTCGGCGCACGCGGTCACCGCGGCGGCGTCACCCTGGTGCCGGGAGCAGACGCTCGCGGTGTTGGAGATGCTGGACGCGGTGGTCCCCGATCGCACCGTCACCTTCAGGTTCACGTCCGGGGCCGACGGTGCGGAGGCCGGGAGCGGTCCGAACAGCGTGCAGGTCAGCGTCCCGCCGAACCCGTCGCCGTCGGCTCCCGTCACGGCGCAGCCCTGCCAGCGCGGGAACGCCGTGGCGTCGGTGGTGATCGAATCGACCCGCAGGTCCGCCGGGATCGGGTCGGTCAGCGTGACGGGGTCCGCAGCGCCGAGACCGAGGTCGTCGACCTGCAGGGTGTAGCCGAAGCTGCCGCCGGGATGCGTGAGCGGGGTGCTCGCGGTCTTGACGATGCCGAGCTGGGCCACCCGGGCGACCGCGCAGGCCGTGACGGCCGGCGGGTACACCACCGTGTAGGTCTCGGTCGGGTTGACCCGGATGGTCACCACCGACGGGTAGCGCCAGGCGTCGGACGCGACGGTCGACGGGTCGTAGACCAGCCCCTCGAAGACCTGGGCCGGAGGGAAGCGCAGGGCGCCGTTCGCGTCGTAGTCGCTCTCGGCGATCGGCCGCCAACCGGGGAAGCCGACGCCCACGCCGTTCGCGCTCACCGCGGCGCCCGGCCACAGGATGCTGCCGTCGTCGCCGTCGTGCAGCGTCCGGGTGACGCCGGCGGGGTCCGCCGGGAGGTCGCTCGCCGGCACCCCGTTCACGCCGGGCTGAGACGGCGTCCACTGCAGCGTCACCGGCTCGCCGGAGAGGTTCGGCGTCGTGCGGATCGCGTAGTGCAGGTACGGAACATCCGCCTGGCACTGCACCCAGACGTTGGCCGCGACCGCGCGCTGCGGGACGGACGCCGTGGAGCAGTCGTTCGACGGGTCGACGTCCTCCGCGACCTCCACGCACGCCCGGTTGTCGATCGTCGAGGGCGGCGTCACCGGTGCAGGCCCCTCCGCTCCGGGCGGGACGGCGCCGACAGGAGCATCCACCGAGCCGTGCACGACCGGCCGCACCAGCACATGGATCCGGATCGCGGCGGTGTCGCCGGCCCCCAGCGACGGGATGCGCACGGTCACGGTGGAGCTCGCCGGGTCGTACGCGGGCGTCCAGCCGGCGGGGACGTCGTCGAATCCACCGCTCCCCTTCGCCACGTCGAGGTCGAGCTGCTCCGGCAGCACGTCCGTGACGACGGCGTCGGTCGCCTCGGTGTCGCCGTGGTTGGCCACCGTCAGCGTGTACGCGTACTCGCTGCTCGCACCCGGGTCGTTGTCGACGGGTCCCTCGGTGGACGCGGACTTCACGATCCCGAGGTCGACGCGCGGCACGTCGTTGCTGGTCGTGCATCCGGGGCCGTCGTCGGCCGGGGGCAGGCAGTGGCCGGTGCCGGGCACGAGGGTGTTGGTGAGCGTGCTGCCCGCGGCGTCGTCGGCGACCGTCACGCTGTAGCCGACGGACACCGTCGCGCCCGCGGGCACGGCGGGCAGCGTCCAGGTGAGCCGGTCGGGGCCGTCGAGGCTCAGTCCGGCGCCGAGGGCGCCGAGCGTGGCGTGACCGGTCAGGCCGCTCACGTCGTCCGTCTCCGTCTGCCCGGCGGGCAGGTCGACGTCGGTCGGGTTGTGCGCGGACAGCGTGTAGGCGACGGTGCCGCCCGGGAGCACCCGCGTCGGGTCGGCCGGGTCGGCCTTCGAGGTGACGACGGCCGTCTTCCACAGCTCCAGGTCGGGGGTGCTCGACGAGGTCTCGCAGGCGCCGTCCGGGCAGCTGACGTCGCGCGGCGGGGTCAGGGCGTTCCTGAGCGTGACGCCCCAGGCGTCGGGCGCCACCCGGAAGCTGTAGGCGAGGGTGAACGCCGGGCCCGACGGGTCTGTCAGGGTCCAGTCGAGCCGGCCGCCCTCCAGCGTCGCGGCGCCCGAGGAGGCGGAGAGGCTGCCCGGCACGAAGGAGGCGTGCGGCGTCACCCCGCTGAGGTCGTCGACGTCGGCCAGCGACAGGAAGCGCGGGACCACTCCCCCGGTGTGCGTGAGCGTCAGCACGTAGCGGATGACGTCGCCCGGCATGACGGCAGCACCGCGATCGCTGGTCTTGCTCAACGTCCAGGCGGCCGGGATGGCGCGGTTGGTGAACGTGCAGACCACGTCGTCGCCTTCGGCGAGGTGGAGGGTCGGGTCGGCCGGCGAGGTGCCGAGCACCGTGCCGTCGACCGTGTTCGTGCAGCTCAGGCCGGCGAGCTCGTATCCGGCCGGGGCCGCCGATGCGTCCTCCGTCAGGGTGTAGTCGCCGACCTGCGCGCCGATGCGCGTGATGGCCGGGTCCGGATCCGCCGGGTCATCCGAGCCGGGGCCGCCGAACGTGGTGGGCCCGACGGCGGAGACGACCCAGTCGCTCGGGACGCCGCGGCCGCCGGTGTCGCCGTTGTCGACGACCTTGACCAGCGTAAGCCGCGGCAGCGTGGCCGAGTTCGTGATCGTGCAGGTGACGTCGGCCCCGAGCGGGATGGTGACGACCGCGCCATCGACGCCGGCGCCATCGCACGTCCACTGCCCGGCGGCGAAGCCCGCGGGGCCGGACTCGGACAGGTCGTACCGGCCGGCCCAGACCGGCACCGCGTCGACGCCGTCGGCGCGTCCGGGGTCGCCGCGGCCGCTGACCGGGGCGAAGCCGTCGAACGCGGGTGTGGCGGTCAGGGTCCAGTCGTGCGGTGTCTTCGTGGTGCCGCTGCCGTCCGGGTCGGCGACCTCCTTGATCAGGGTGAGGTGCGCCGGGCGCGGCGTGTTCGTGAACGTGCAGGTCACGTCCATCCCCGCCCCCAGCTCGATCGCCTGGTCGCTGACGGCCACCGGGCCGCCCTCGGCATCGGCGCAGACGATCCCGGTGAGCGCGTAGCCCGGGATGTCCGGCCCCTCGCTGAGCGCGTACGTCCCGGTCGGCACCCGCACCGCGGTGATCGCGGGGTCGGGGTCGGCGGCGCTGTAGCGTCCGCTGATCGCGCGGCCGGAAGCGCCCGCGGCGGTCAGCGTCCACGCGTCGGAGGGCCGGTCGCCGCCGAAGCCCGCGGCGACCGACTTGACCAGGGTGAGCGTGCCGGTCGGGAGGTCGGCGCAGGCGTCCGACTCGCGCACGATGCCGCCGGTGCTGAGGGTCGCTGCGTTGAACAGCCCGGTGCCGGCGCCGTCGCAGGTCGCGTGCGACGAGTCGAGGGCGGCGACGTCGACCTCCAGGGTGACGACGTAGCGGTCGGTGACCGGATGCTCGGGGCTGCCGCCGCCGATCGCCGCCCCGGCGGCCAGGCTGCCGCCGTCGTAGGCGATCGGATCGCCGTTCCTCGTCGCCGAGGCGGACACGACGGTCGCGCCGGGCGCCGGGCTCGGCGTGTCCGCCAGGTCGTAGAACTGCGGCTTCGGTGTGGCGTTGGTCACGACGATGTCGTACGCGATCGTCACATGTCCGTCCGGGCCCTGCGCCATCGCGCCGGCCGTCTTCCGCACCGTGAGGGTGCCGGGGCTGTCGCAGGCGGACGACGAGGTGGTCTCGCCCGCGGAGGTGACGGTCGCCGTGTTGAGGAAGCCGCCGTCGCCCGGACCGTCCGGGCAGTCGGTCGTCCGGTCGCGCCAGGCGCCCGATCCGACGCTCGCCGTGACGCTCACGGCGTACGTCGCGGTCGCCCCCGCGGCGAGCGCCGCGCCCTGGGCGAGGACCGCCGTCGCGCCGGTGAAGTCGCCGGAGGTCGGGCCGCTCCAGGTCGCCTGCTGCACGGCGATGCCGCCGCCGAAGTGCAGCGTGTCGCCGAGGTCGTAGACGGTCGCCGCGAGCGTGCTGCGGTTGGCGACGGTCAGCGTGTAGCGGATGGTCCAGGTCCCGTCCGCGTTCTGCGTCGCCGGAGCGGCGAGCGTCTTGTGGAGGCGCACGCCCTGATCCTGATGCGTGTTCGTCACCGTGCAGACGACGGCCTGCCCCGCCGAAAGCCCCTGCAGCGTCGCGGCGCCCGGGCCGGTGCGGTCGACCGTGACCGTCCCGCCGGAGGCGTCGGTGCAGACCCAGTCGCCCGCCGCGAACTCGGCGGTGCCTGCTGCGCCGTCCTTCGGCGCTTCGGCGAGGGTGTACGAGGCTCCGGTCCGCACCGTCACGGCCGCGGTGTCGCCGCCCTCCGGGTTCGTCACCGTCGGCGAGTCGTCGCCCGTGCCGGTGAGCACCCAGTCGGTGGCCGGGAGGACGTCGTCGGTGACGACGTTCTTCAGCTGGAGCGTCGGGCGGATCTCGGTGATCGGGTTCTCCAGAGTCACCCTGGCGTCGCCGCCGGCGCCGATGGTGAGCTGCGCCGGGTCGAACACCGGGCCGCCCCACGTCGCACCCGGCACCGCGGCCGGGGCGTCCTCCTGGAACGTCACCACGGCGCCCGCGGGAAGACCCGTGACGCTCTGGGGCACGCCGTCGATCAGGCCGAGACTTCCCGCCCCCGGCCGGCCCGCGATCCCGCCCGTGTAGCTGTAGTGGACGGTGAACACCGTCCCGGAGGGCACGAGGCGGGCGCCGTCGCCGGTCACGCGCTTTGCGATCGTGAAGCCGCCGGTGTCGACGGTGTACACGTTGGTCAGGGTCACGGCCACGCTCTGGCCGCCCGCGGTCACCACGACCGGGCCGGCCGGACTGAAGGTCCCGGACCTCCAGCTGACGCCGGGGAAGGACGCGTGCGCCTGCTCCGTCAGCGTGACGGCGGCGCCGACGGGCACCTCCGGGATGCCGACCGGCACACCGTCGTTGTGGACGACGATCGTCCCGTCGCCCGCCGGGTAGGCGCCGTTCTGCGCCGCATCCCAGTGGTAGGCCACCGTGAAGGCTGCATCCGCGGGCACCGCCCCCGCACCGTCGCCGGTGACCGACTTCAGGACGCTGATCCCGCCGGTGTCGCGGCGGATCGGGTTGGTGAGGGTGACCGCGACATCGGTGCCGTCTCCGATGGCGATGTCGTTCGCCGAGAACACCGGATCGCCCCAGGTCCCGTCCGGGATCGGCGGTCGCACCGCCTCGGAGAGGTGGACGACGGCGCCCTGCGGAATCGGATCCGACCGCACGGCGCCGCCGCCCGGGGTCACCGTCAGGTGCCCCGACCCGGACGGGTATCCCGATCCCGCCGGGTAGCTGTAGTCCACGGTGAACGGCGTGGAGCCCGGCACGAGTCCGGTGTCGCCGCTGATCTGCTTGGCGACGCTGAACGTGCCGTAGGTCTGCACCATCCGGTTCACGAACACGCACGACATGGCCGCGCCTGCCGCTCCCGTGAAGGTGATCGTCGACCCTGTGCCGCCGATCGCGACGGAGCGCCCGTCGACCCGGCACGACGACGCCGCACGGTCGAGCGTGTAGCCCGGCTGAGCCGTCTCGGTGAGGGAGACGGTCGGCGACGACCCGGCGGGCAGGCCCACCGCGGCGCTCGTGAAGCCGGTGCTGCCGTTCTGCGTCGCGGTCGGGGCGAAGGCGCCGATCGTGCCGGAGGAGACCGTGCCGCTGAAGCCCCAGCCGTCGGCCGCCGGCGAGTTGTCGACGATCGTTCCCGCCGCGGTCTCGATCCGCTTCTGGATGGTCATGGTGTTGCTGCAGGAGCCCGTGGCCAGCTGCTTGAGGGTCGCACCGAAGCCGGTGTCCGAGGCGGTGAAGTAGTCGCTGCCCGCAGTCGGGCCGGAGACGGCGCGAAGGTTCTCGGCACCCCCGTCCACGCCGATCCCGACGGCGACGAGCCGCTCGCCGAGGGCGCCCTTGATCCGGTTGGCCGAGAACATCCCCTGCTCGACGTAGGCGATGCGCGCGTTGCTGCCGTCGACGCTGCCGCCCGCGTAGGTGGTCGGGTTTCCGTCGGTGAGCAGGATGACGAGGTCGAAGCCCGCGCCGACCTGGCCGAGGCCGCGGTCCCAGTTCGTGTAGCTGCTCGGGGCGGGAAGCCCGTCGATGAACGTGTGCAGCGGCTGCGCGGACGCCGCGGTCGCGGTGGAGGTCGCGCCGACGCTCGGGCCGGCCGCGGCGGAGAAGGTGTAGACCGCGAGCGTGGAGGGCGTGCCCGTCAGCGAGGTGACCACGTCGTCCGCGGAGGCCTTCAGGGCGGTCTGCTTCGCGCCCGCCATCGACCCGGACTGGTCGAGCACCAGCGCGATGCGCAGCCCGCACATCTGCTGTACGGCGGGGTTCTGGAGGGACTGGGCCAGCATCCCGCTGAACCGGTTGCCGTTGGCGTCGGTGTAGACGCTCGTGACGTCGGTTCCGGGGACGGTCGTGGTGGAGTTGGCCGCGAGCGTGGCCGTGCGGAACGCGTACGGCGTCGGCGAGCCGCTCGAGGAGCTGCCGACGTCGAGGCTCGGGCTCAGGTAGTACCCGGGGGCGGCGGTCTGCGCAGAGACCGTGTACGCGGCGCCGGCCGGGACGGTGATCGTGCACTGACCGGAGACGATCGCGCAGGTCGCGGCCGCGCCTCCGCCGACCGGGACGGCCTGGTAGACGGCGCCGTCCGGCAGTGCGCCGACGCTCGCGGCGCCGGTGCGCTGACCCCCCGCACGGACCACGATAGAGGCCGTCGGCGGCGCCTGGTACGTGTTGGTGATGGTGCAGGATGCGACGTCGCCGCTGTGCAGCTGGAGCCCGGTGAGCGTGCCGCCGCCGAACGTCCCGTCGGCGGTGGCACCGGTACAGGCGATCCCGGTGAGCGTGTAGTTCGCCGGGCCTGTGCTCTCGGTGATCGCGTAGCTGCGGAGCACGCCCGCGCCGTTGCCGCTGGTCTCGGTCGCCGTCACCGACTGGGCGACGCCGCTCTGGAAGGTGTACCCGACCGCGGGCGCGACGTTGCCGCCGTTGTTGCGCTTGCCCGTCAGGGTGTACGTCCACGAGGACGGTGTGGCCGTGCCGCCGCCGGTGTTGACGACCACCTTCGTGATGGTGAGCACGGGGTCGCCTACGGCGAGGTCGGCGACCTCGGGGGCGGCCGCCTCCTCGGGCACGGCCGGCGGCGCCGCGGGCGGGGTGTCGGCCGACGGCGGCGCGACACTCGTCGCCTGCGATGCGCTGTG
>NZ_JAROCB010000008.1 GCF_030433675.1 Leifsonia virtsii | reverse complement strand
GGCCTCGCGGGGGCGGCGTCCTGAATCAGCGCGCCCGCGCGCAGCGCGGCGGCTTCCGCGGCCGTGAGCTCGACGACGCTCGACCGGTGACAAAACATGCATGCGGGTGTGGTGTGCGTCTCGGTGGTCATGAGTCCTCCAATAGTGGTGTTGGGGTTAGTCGGCGGCGAGGTCGTAGCCGCCGAGCGGAGAGCGGCCGGGGACGTGGCGGCGTCCGTGCTCGCCGCGCTCGGTGAGGATCGGGACGCCGGGCCGCTGCCAGGCGGCCGGATAGGTGGCGGTGACCCATGCGGCGACGGCCGCGATCCGCTGCTTGTTCTCGAACCGGGCGAGCTTGCGGGGGAGGATCGGCAGCTCGCGCCATCCGGGGAGGGCGTGGTCGTGCCACGCCTCGACGGCGGCGCTCTCGTTGTCGGTGATGACGTGCCAGGCGCAGCGCGGGCAGTTGGCCTGATACCGGCCGCCGCCGGGCAGCGGGGCGGCGCTGTGGTCGTGGTCAACCTCACGGCACCAGGCGTCCGCGGTGAACATGTGCAGCTCGTGACCCTCGGTGACGGTCGGGCCGTCCAAGTAGTAGGCGCGGTGCCACATGTGGCTGCGGGGGATGCAGCCGAAGTGCCCGTGCTCGGCGCAATAGCGCTCGAACGCGGCGACCAGGGCGGCGGGTTCGTAGTAGTCCGCCGTGTAGCTGAGGGGCGCGCCATCCCAGGGGGTGGCGGCGACCGCCTCGCGCTCGAATTCGGCCAGGTCGAACAGGGTGGGCTCACCGGTCATTGCAGTTACCTCCAACAGTACTATTAGGGTCAGGCGGTGGCGAGCTCGGCCGCGGGCTCGGTGAGCGCGTCCGCGAGGGTGTGCGCGGCGCGCAGGACGTTGGCCGCGGTGGCCTTGATGGTGTCGGAGTCGCAGTTGCTCCACCCGGCGACGTAGCCGACGCTGTAGGCGCTGGTGTCCAGTCCGAGAATGCCGGCGACGACGTAGGCGACGCTCTCGGCTTCGGTTTCCTTCACGCCGCGGTGCTCGATGTACTCGGCCTGATCCTCCTCAGCGTGCAGGATCGCGTGCGCGGCCTCGTGCAGGGCCGTCTTGGCTGCCTGGGCGGGAAACAGGTTCGCGTCGATGACGATGCGTCGGGCCTCGGGGTCGGTGTAGCCGTTGGCAGCTCCCGCGATGGGCTCGCACTCGACGGTCCAGCCGGTGCCGGTGAGGTAGTCGGCGGTGGCCTCGAAGATGCCGCGGGCGTCGTCTCCGGTGAGCGGTCGCGCGATGTCGGCCGGGTCGCCGGCTTCCTCGTCGATGAGGTCGGTCTGTCCCATGTCGAACACGGAGACGGGGAAGAACCGCACGCGGCGCTGTTCTTCTTCCTCGCCGGTTCGTTCGTTCTCGACCGTCTCGCGAATCTCGCGGCCGCCAAAGATGCGGATACCGCGCTCGCCCTTGCGCACTTGGCGGTTGAGCTTCTGCCAGGTCCTGTATCCGGCGACGTGGGTCGCCTCGGGCCGCTGGGCGAAGATCAGCAGCAGGTTTCCCAGGCTGTAGCGGTGGAACGACTGGGCGAAGTTCAGGAAGGCCGCCCATGCCTCGGATTCGCGCAGCGCCTCGACCTGTGTCGCGATCGTCGCTTGCAGCTCCTCGGCCTCGGCACGACGCTCCTCGGCGCTCTTGGTGCTGGTGATCTTGCGGGCCATCTCGCTACCTCCGGTGACGGTATTAGTACTATTAGGGCCACTCAGACCCCCTCCACGTTTTCTTGCCGTGAAGGCACGAAGTGCCATTCAGGGCAGAGGAGGGAGTGCAACCCGCAGGGCGGTGGGGGAGAGAGTTTTCGGCCGATGTGAGGAGCGCAGCGACGCGGCCGAAAAGTCTCGGAGGAGCCGGCGGCGCAGCCGCTTGCGCGGACGACGAGGCCCGTAGAATGCCGCAGGCTTCACGGCGAGAAAACGAGCGCCGCAGGCGCGAGAAGCAGCCGGCCGCGTGCGGCCGTCGTTCACGGCCCGCAGGGTCGCGGGGAGTGCGAGGGCGCCGGCCCTCGTGTCGGCCGGCGGCCGACTCGCTCAGGCGATCCGCTCGTCTCCCAGCATCGTGTCGACAGGATCGGGCGCGATCGCTCGGCGGCCTTTGCTCGCCGTCGATGCCGTAGCCGCGCCGCTCAGCAGTGCACGTGCCATCCGGAAGTCGGCTCGACCGTTAGCGTCCCGCGGGTGTGCGCCATAGGCGTTTGTTCCCAAGTCGGGGAGGAGTGCGAGCTGGCCGGGTCCGGGTCGGCGGCTCGGGTGGGTGCGGCGTGGGGCGCGCATCCACGTCTCCTCGGCCTGCCACCACGCCCACAGCTCGCGCTCGACCGTGTAGCGGGCTGCGCGCGCCTGCAGTCGGCCGTCGACGTCGAGCTGCACGGCGGCGGCTCGACGGTAATCCACCGATCGCCGTCGCCATCCGTGGCGGGTGAGGACGAGGACGCCGGCACGGGTGAGCCGATCGAGGGCCGGCCGCACCTGGTTGACGGTGCATCCTGCGGAACGAGCGAGCGCGTCGACGGGTTGAGGATCCGTTGTGGTGCGGGCGTACATGTTCCCCGCGTGGAAGCCGAGCCCCGGTCCCAGCGTGAAGAGGTCGTGGGCAGCGTCCCGGGTTCTCTGGGTCAGGGTAGCCAGGAGGGTGGATCGTTCTGCGGACCCTGCCCCTGCGGGGCGCGGGTCCGCTTGTGACCGACTTGTAGATGCAGAGCTGGGGATAACCGATTGAGGGTCGATGGTCCAGTGCGCACCATGTGGACCATCGGCAGCGCGGGTCTGGGCGACCCACCCGTCCGCGGCGAGCCGTAGGAGCGCCGTCCTGGCCGTCTCCCGGCCGATCCCGGCAAACAGGGCGAGGCGGCGGGTATCGGCCTCTAGAGAGGCGCTGAGGGCTTTCAGGGCGAGCATGCACAGGACGTCGAGCACGCGGCGGTCGGCTGGGCCTCCTCGGTGGGCCCAGCGGCCGGCAGATGCGTCCGCTCGCGCCTGGACGTGGCGGACGTGGGCGGCGATCGCGTCGGCGCGGGCGTCGAAGGTGGGGTCGTCTCCGACCTGCCGGTCTGTGGTGGCCACGAACCGTACGGCCTTGTCCCATTGCCGGCGGAGGACGTGTGCGGCTCCGCCGCGGCCGCGAGGGCGGCGCTGTAGGCGATCGCGGTAGGACCGGACGTGCTCTAGGCCCGGTGCGTCGTCGACGAGCGCAGCGACGTCGGCGTGACGCCATCTGGCGGCCGCGGCGCCGACGAGGATGCGCCAGAGTACTGCGGAGGCGTCGCCAGAGGCAGCGTCCTCGCGCAGTGCGGCGGCGCTGCGTGCGGTGAGCTCGCGGCGCGGGCCGGGGAGGTACAGGCGGCCGTGCTCGTCGACGGGGATCGGGCGCTTGGGGTCGATACGCCCTGCGGGCTCAGCGCCGTTACTGAGCTTGGCCAGGGCCTCGACCAGGCCACGCACCTGCGCGGCCGTGGTCGTGGGGGTGGTGAGCATCCCGAGGTCGCCGCGCAGCACCGTCGAGCGGCCGCCGTGGCGGTGCGGGGCACCTGGCGGGCGCAGGCAACCGGTCTGCGGGTTCGTCAGGGGAACGATGTCGAGTGTTGGGCACACGTTGCGCAGGAAGTGCGCGAGGGTGGCGATCGTGCCTGCGTCGACGCTCTCGGAGAGAGCGGCCCAGACGTGGCGGCCGTGTGAGGGGCCGGACTCGCAGACTACGTGCTGAATGCCGGCGTCCGTGAGGAGGCCGGCGATCACGTCAGCGTCACGAGCTGCCGCGGCCGCGGCACCGGGCGTCTTGGCGTCGAGGTCGAAGCCAAGGAAGCGGAAGCGTCCGCTGGCGTCGGCCAGGTACATCGCCCACGGGCGCGTGGGCTCCTTGCCGTCGACGCGGCGGTGCGAGGGGTAGCGGTTCTGAACGTCGCCGTAGGCGTCGACGACAGCGACGCGCACGCTCGGCCGAGGGCTGATGGCCGCGGTGAGTATCCACGACGCGCCAGGAGCGCCGGAATATGCATAATCCGTCGCGAGGGTTATGATGGCACCGTCTTTCACGTAGTGGTTGACACAAACAGGCCCCGGTCGCCAAACCGGTTCCTCACATCGCTTGATCTGTTTCCGTCGCCAAACAGTCCAGATCAGGCACTTAGCTTCGGCCCCCGTCTCGCAAGAGGCGGGGGCTTGCTCGTTAAGCCGCTGTGATGGGCAGCTCCTCGTATTCGTGACGTGGGGGGAGCGCGGGCGCGTATTCGGGCATGCCGACTTCGCGCGCGAGCAAGGACGCGATGTAATCGTTGACGCTCATTCCTCGGGCCTCCGCTTCTTCGCGGACGGCCTCTCCGAGAGGGTTAGCTACACGCGAGATGAGGGCCTGACGGTCGCCTTTGCTGTGGCGGCCGCCACGGTATCGCTGCGCTGTCATGTTCGTGAGCCTAGGGGCGTTAAGAAACTGATTCTGGTAGGCCACGCGGGCGTGTTGCATCACTTCGCCTCCGATGGCGTGACCTCGATCGTGCATACGACGTCGCCCATGCGCAGGCTGGTGCCGGGTTCGATCGTGTAGGGCACGCCTGGCTCGAACCGGCGGGGTGGGTCGGTCTGCGTCTCGATGCCGTTGCCGCTGTGGTAGTCGGTGACGACGATGCGGCCCTCGTCGTCGACGTCGATGAGGGCGTGGGTGCGTGAGAGCATCCGCTCGGGGCTCTCGACGGCGATCGGCTTGCGATCGCCTACGGCGATGGGATGGCGGCCGAGCACGACGCTCTCGCTGGTGTCGACCGACTCCTGGGTGGTGAAGCGCAGGCGCAGGCGCGGCCGCGTGTTGGCCGGGGGAGTGGGCTTGGCCATGACCGTGTGGTCCAGCTCCTCGACGGGGACCACCACGGCGCGCACGAAGGGCAGCTCCTCGACGGTGGTCGCGGCGTCGGGGACGACGGCCTTGACGTCGATGGGGTCGGCTTCCACGCGGTGAGGCTCGGGCGTCTTGCACTGGACGCACACGGCCTCGGTGACGGGTTGGAGTCGCCGGCAGATGCGGCAGCGTCCCTCGTGGACGGTGAGCCCGTCTGCCGGCGGGATCGTGCCGGCGGCATCGAGGAGCTGCACGATGCCCTCGGGCCGAACCCCGAGCGTCCATGTCTGGCTGCTGTCCTTGACGGTGAGGCGCACCGGCCGGTGCAAGCGGATGGCGATCGCTACGCATCGGGCGATCATGCCGGTTCGCAGCTCCTCGACGCTGGTGGCTTCGCAGGGCCGCTCAGTGCCGTTGATCGTGATGCTGCCGATGTACGTCGGTGGAGCATCTGTGAGCTGGTCGCTGGGGCCGTGGATGCTGGCGACGACTTTGGGCCAGTCCGCGACGGCTTCTGATGCGCGGAGGGCCTGTGTGGCGCTCATAGCCCGCGGGCGACGGCGGCCGCGGCGGCCAGCCACGCCCGTTGCGTCGAGGGTCGCAGAGCGCCGTAGTGCAGCACGCCGTCGACCATTGCCTGGTCGAAGGGGATCGTGACGGCTTCGCGAGTGATGTCGCGGTAGCCGGCGGCGACGCGCTGCATGTCGGCCGGGGTGGCCTTGGGGTCGGCCTGCGTGACGATCACCACGGCGTTGTCGGCCAGCCGAGCGGATCGCTCGTCGCGGTCGGCCAGCGCTTCCAGGAGAAGCGCGCCGGCCTCGGCGTGGTCGTCGCGGGTGGTGGTGGCCACCACGAGCTGGTCGGCGTGATCGATCATCCGCCGCCACATCGGATCGGACTCGTCGTTGCCGGAGTCGATGAAGATCAGCCGGTAGTACTTGCTGGCGACGGCGTGGATGGCGTCGACGTCCTCGGGCTCGATGCGCTGCTCTTGGGCGAGCGCCATCGGCTTGGACCGGAGAACGTCGAAACGGTCGCGGGTCTGGTGGTGCACGTAGTGGGCGAGGTCGGCGGACTGGGCGCTGGTGCTCAGGAGCCGATCGACCTGGGGCAACAACTCGAGCAACGTCGACTCGTGCGGCCCCTGCTCGGTCCGCCAGCCGAGCGTGCCGCGGGTCTGGTTGTTGTCCCAGGCGAGCACGCCTGCGCCGCCGTAGCGGGCGAACACGCCTGAGAGGAGGACCGTGCTGGGGGTCTTGCCAGCGCCGCCCTTGCCGTTGACGATCGCGATCGTGCGCGGGCCGGGCCAGTGCTGGGAGACGGCGAGCACGTCGGCGCGCTCTGCGCGCTCCTCCTCGCTGGGGCTCATGCGGATGCCGGCGCGCGTTGCCAGGCCGCGCCACCCGGTGGTGGCCGGCTCCTCGATCTGTTCCCGCACCAGGAACGACTGGCGCATGGCTCGACGTGTCGGAAGGTCTGCCCTCGGCGCCGCGGCGGCCGTGGCGGTGACCCATGAGCCGGGGCCGGCCGACGCCGCGCCGGTCTCGTCGGCCTCCGCCTGCTGGGGGGCAGGTTCCGCAGCGGGCTCAGGGGCCTGCGGTCGTGCTTCGCGGCTGTCGTCCTCGGTCACGGTCTGGTCCGGGTGGATGATCAGCGGCCATTCCCCGGCGGGGTCACGGGTGAGGACGTGCAGCGGCCGGCCTAGCTGTTCGGCGCGGGCCGCGACGATCGCGACGACCTGAGCGCGCGCCTCGTCGACGTCGCCTGCGGCAACCTCCGTGACGGTGCCACCGATGGATACCTGGGCGGTGCCGTCCTCGTTGAGGGTCGCGGTGGCGCGGGGCCAGGCGGCTGCTTCCGTTGTCGTGCTCATGTGGGTGTTTCTCCTTCCGCTCATCCGCCGATGGTGATTCCCACGGTCTTCATGAAGGCCACGGGATCGGTGGGGGAGCCGTTGATCATCACTTGAAAGTGGAGGTGACAGCCGGTGGAGTCACCAGAGGAGCCGATACGGGCGATCTGCTGCCCTGCGGTGACCTTCTGGCCGTCCTGGACGAGGATGCCGGAGGCGTACATGTGCAGGTAGACCGTCTGCACGCCGCCGCCGTGGTCGATCACGATCGTGCCGTTGGAGCCGTAGCCGACGCCGAAGCCGGTGGCGATGACGGTGCCGGTCTGGGCGGCGTAGATGGGGGAGTCACAGCCACCGGCGATATCGACGCCGGCGTGGAGCTTGTACACGCCGCTGATCGGGTTCACGCGCATCCCGAAGGGATCGCTGATGGGGCCGGCGGCCGGAAGCGCCCAGCCCTGAGCGCTGACGGTACCGGTGCCGGTGCCGACCCCGGAGCAGACCTGGTTGCCGGTGCCGGTGCTCAGGCCGAGCTTGGCTCCGGTGAGCCCTTCGACGACGGCCACGGCGGCGTCCCAGTACTTGGCGTAGTAGTACGGGTCCGCGTTGACCTGGACCTTGTGCGCGGCGATCGTGGGCGCGAGGGAGTCGCGGTCGGTGATCGTGGCCAGCTTCTTGAAGAAGTTCGTTGCGCTGATGTAGGGGTCCATGCGGTCGCTGAGCGACCCCCATGCCCCGTTCGCGCGCTGCTGGAACAGGCCGCGGCTGTCCGGCCCTACAGCGTCGCCGTAGTTGAGCACACGCAGACCGGATTCGCCCATCGCCGTCATGACGCCGATGGTCTGGTCGCGGGAGCTGAGGTTGAGATCCTTGCCGGCCTGGATCACGTACGCGGCGTTCACGAGCTGGTCGTGCCCGTAGCCGCTGATCGTGGTGGCGGGCACCGTCTTGGGGTCGATGGTGACCGCGGCAGCACTGTTCCCGGTGGGGTTGCAGCTCGCGGACGCCGACGACGTGAGTAGCAGCATCCCGAACACCGTGGCGAGGATCAGCACGGGCACGGTGATGATCGCTACGAGCCCCCCAGACTTGCGATCCATCGTCAGTGTGTCCCTGCCGGAGGGGTGAATCGGCTGGCGAGCCAGGGCGACGCGCCGTCGCGTCGCGTGAGGATGATCGTGTAGGTGCCGGCGTCGGTGGGAACGTCCACCGAGACGGCGTAGGTGCTGCTGTCGTCGACGATGGTCCCGTTGCCGGTGAGCTTGTGCGCCGGGATGTTGGCGGGGTCGACGGACTGGTAGTCCTGCTGCGCCTGCGGCGTCAGGAGCGGCGACAGGGCCGCCCACCACTCAGTGGAACTGAGGTCCGGGCGCGCGAACGCCGTGAGCGCCTTCTCGGCCGCGGCAACGGCGCTACTGCGCTGCGTGGCGTCCCAGGCGGGTGCCGGGTTCGGGTTGACGGTTCCGCCGCCGGACTCGTCGTCGAGCTGGGTGCCGGGGGGAGCCGGTGTGAACGTGTTCAGGTCCGGGATGGAGACACCGGAGGGTGTGGGGGAAGGGCTCTCGGTCGGTCGCTGTTCGCTGTTACCGGCGCATCCGGCCAGCGCAACCGTGACCAAGACGACGCCGGCTAGACCGAGCGTGCGCTTTCCCCCCATTACCCCTCCTCGTGCTCCTCACCCCGCGCTGGCGGCTGTGTCCGCCGTGAGTTCGCCCCCTGCTCTAGAGCTTCCTTTAGTTCATCCCGCAGGATGAACCATGTAGCTCCGAGCTTGTAGCCGGGGATCACTCCGTCTTTGAGCCACTTGTAGACGCCGGGCTTCGTGAGGCCCAGCATCTCTGCAACCTCTGGGACGGTCAGTGTCTCCTTGCGCCCCTTGAACAGCGCATCAAGCCCTGACGTCACGGGGAACACCGGAAGCCGCAAGCGCATGCAGACAGTGTAAACGAAAAGTGGCTCTGTTGCACGCTGTTTATGCGTGTGTATCCCTGTAGCATGCTGTTGCTCCCAGTAGAACGATCGAGTATTCTTGTCGCGTTAGCGACGTCGAACACAATTATCGAGGGGGGAACGGTGAGCGACGGCATTAATCCATGGATATCCCGACCCACTGACCCTGAGCCGGCATCTCCAACGACCAGCGCACCGTCTGTTGCGCCGCCCACAGGCCCGGTCGGGCCTCAGCGTGGGGTTCCGGCCCCGGATCGCGTCGACCAGCTGCCGACGTACGATCGCCCGCAGACAGCGCCCCTGTGGTGGCTCGGAGCGCACGGTGGTTCTGGTGAGTCGAGCTTGGCCGCGCTCGTGCCTGACTGGCTTGCTGCCGATCACGGTTGGCCGCGTCCCCCAGCGGGGATGCCGGCGCGTGTCGTTCTCGTCGCCCGCTCCCACGCTTATGGGCTGCGTGCCGCCCAGGCGGCCGCAACGCAATGGGCGGCCGGCCTCGTTCCGCACGTGGAACTGCTCGGCCTCGTTCTCGTCGCTGATGCCCCCGGCCGGCTGCCGCGCCCGCTGCGCGACCTGGCCCAGGTGGTCGGCGGCGGTGTCCCGCGCACGTGGAACGTGCCGTGGGTCGAATCGTGGCGTCTGGGGGAGCCGCCGGCTCTTGCGGATGCTCCGCGGGAGGTTCATCGACTCGTCGATGAGCTGAGCGCGCTGGTCACACCCGGTGCAACGGGCACCACCTACCGAAAGGAACAGCGATGAGCACGCTGCACACCATCCTGACCGCGGCGAACGACTTCCTGGCGCATGTCCCGGCGGTCGACATTCCGAACCCGAACCCGCAGCAGCCGCCCGGCACGGGCGGCATCACCACGATCATGGCGTGGTTGAAGTGGATCGGGTACGCGGTGGTCGGCGGCTCGATCATCGTTGGCGGCATCCTGATCGCGGTCAGCTTCCGCCGCGGCGAGGGCCACGACGCCCTCCCGAAGATTCTCTGGCCGATGGCCGGCGCGATCGTGATCGGTGCGGGTGCCGCGTGGATCGGCACCATCGCAGGAGGGTGAGGTAGTCGTGAGCGACGAGAACCAGAACGAGAGCCAGAGCCCGTTCACACGTCCGGGCTTCATCGCCGCCGCAATCGTCGTCGCGCTGATCGTCGTGTGCGGGATCATCCTCGTGGCCGTCAACGTGGGCAAGGGGAGCCCTAACGCGGCTCCCACGTCCAGTACGAGCACGTCTCCCAGCGTCATCTCGTCGCCCGGCCCCGTGTCGGGCGACTCGAGCGTTTGCGGCCTCCGTGGGGTCCAGCTTTCCGGTACCGTCAGCGCGGCTCCCGAGACGTCATGGAAGTACCAAGATGTGCTCGCCTACCCGACGTCGCAGACCGCCGGCCCCGGTGCCACGGCCGCGTCCGGATACCGATACTGCTTCCAGCACACCCCCGAAGGAGCGTTGTTTGCCTCAGCAAACTTCGCGATTATGTCGTTCGATCAGTCGCTCCGAAGCACGTGGCTCCCGTACGTACTGGCCCCCGGCCAGAACAGGGACAGCCTGCTCAGCTCCGGGCTCAATGCAGCGAACCCATCCGGCATTCGAGCGTCGATCGCGGGATTCCGCGTGCTGTCGTACGACGGCGAGCACGCGCAGGTCGACGTCGCCTTCCAGGCCACGACTTCCGGCCAGATCGTCACTGGGTCGTTCGTCGCGAAGCTCATTTGGTCTGGCGGCGACTGGAAGCTCGACTCGTCCGCGCAGAACCCGGCGCAGGTTGATCAGCTTCCGAATCTTGCCGGGTACACGGCCTGGGCGGTGGGATGACCAATGGCTGGACAAGACTGCGGATTCCTCGGCACCGGCTGCGTCGTGCAGGACTGGGTGAACAGCGCGGTCGGTAATGCGATCGACAACATGGCGAAGGCGGTCCAGGAGGCTTTCGGTAAGGCGGTGGCCTCGCTGGGAACGGTGTGGGTGAACATCGGCACTCCGAACCTGACGGGATCGGGTGGCAGCTCGTCGATCGCCGCGGGGTCGTCGGCTCCGAATTCGGAGGGCATCACGACGGTGCTCAGCTATGTGACGTGGGTGTCCTTGGCCATCTGCGGTATCGCCATGATCATCCTCGGGATGATCGTGGCTTCTCGCTTGCGATCGGGGCAGGGGATTGCGGCGGTCGGCCGCGCCGGCATCATCTTGGGCGCGGTGGTCCTGATCAGCGGGGCGAGTTCGCTCGTCTCGACGATCATCGCCTCGGGGCCAAGCGGCGCCGGAGGCGCGGTCGCGTTTCTGCAGGCGGGGCTCTGGTGGTACATGGGCGCGCTGGCCGTGCTGTCGGTGATCATCGGCGGTGCCCGGATGGCGTGGGAACAGCGCGCCGAACCGGGACGGGAGACGCTGAAAAGCCTCGTGACGCTGATCATCGTCGCGGGTGCCGGCGTGACCGTCGTCGGCCTCCTCGTCGCGGCGTCCGACTCGTTCTCGGTGTGGATCATCAACAAGTCGCTGGACTGCGATGTGGCCGCGACCGGGTCCACGTGCTTCGGCACGAACGTGCTGAACCTGCTGGCGCTGACGACGAACCCGGCCGCGGGCGGCCTGGGCTCGCTGCTGATCATCATCTTGGGGCTGATCGCGATCCTCGCGACGGCGTTTCAGATCGTGCTCATGGTCGCCCGCGGGGGCATGCTCGTTATCCTGACGGGCATCCTGCCGCTGTCGGCGTCGTTCACGAATCTCGAAACCGGCAAGGCGTGGTTCCGCAAGAACGTCGGCTGGCTGCTGGCGTTCATCCTCTACAAGCCGGCGGCGGCATTGGTGTACGCGGCCGCGTTCCAGCTCGTCGGCACGAACGTGTTCAAGGACGACGGGACGGGCCTGCTGGCCGTGCTCACGGGCCTCATGCTGATGGTGATCGCGCTGTTCGCGATGCCGGCACTGATGAGGTTCGTCACTCCGCTGGTCGGCTCGATGGCTGGTGGCGCGGGTGGCGCGATGGGCGTGGCCGCTATGGCCGCGCTTCCGACCGGAGCTGCGGCGCTGGGACGTCTCGGGACGGGTAGCGGTAGCAGCGGCTCCGATGGGGGCACTGGGAGCACGAGTTCGACCGGCTCGACCGGATCGCCCTCGGGCAGCCGCGGCGGCGGCGGTGCGCCTACGTCTCAGCCCGGCGGCGGCGGTGGTGCGTCCACGGGTGCAGCGAAGTCGACTGGTGCGGCCACGGGCTCCGGTGGTGGAGCTGCGGCCGGTGGCGGAGCTGCGGCCGGTGGCGCGGCCGCTGGAGGCGGTGCTGCTGCGGGTGGCGCGGCGGGTGGTGCGGCCGCGGGTGCGGCTGCCGGGCCGATCGGAATGGGCGTGGGGGCAGCGGCCGGCGTGGTCGCTGACGGCGCGAAGAAGGCCGCACAGGCCGTTCAGAGCGTTGGCGAACAATCTACGGAGGGAGGCCCCAGTGGTGGCCGTTGATTCAACTCAGGAAGGCCCTCGGACCTACGGCAACTGGCGGCGTCCGACGTCGCCGGGCCTGCTGGGTCTGGGCACGGTGGGTACGGGCCTGCTGTTCGTGGCCCTGTTCGCGATCCTGATCGCGCTCATGTCTGCCGGCATCCTGGCAGCGCTGATCACCGCGGCGATCGCGGGCGGTCTGCTGCTCCTCCTGGTGCTCAAGAACGCCGATGGGCGCAGCGTCCTCTCCCGCGCCTCCAACCGGATCGGATGGGCCTCCGCCCGTTCGCGCGGGACGCACCTCTACCGGTCCGGCCCTCTGGGCCGCACCGAGTGGGGCACCTACCAGCTTCCCGGCGTTGCGGCAGCGACGCGGCTCAGCGAGCACACGGACTCCTACGGGCGTCCGTTCGCGCTCGTCTACACGCCCGTCAGCAAGACCTACGCCGTGGTGATCGGGACCGAGCCTGACGGCGCGTCGCTGGTCGATCCGTTGCAGGTCGACACCTGGGTTGCCGACTGGGGTCACTGGCTGTCCCACCTGGCCGACGAGCCGGGTATCGAGGGCGCTTCGGTCGTAATCGAGACGGCCCCGGAGTCCGGCACCCGCCTGCGCCGCGAGGTCGAGCTGAATCTCGACCCGGACGCTCCCGAGTTCGCCCAGGCGATGCTGCGGGAAGTCATCGACACCTACCCCGCCGGCTCGTCGACGGTGAAGGCGTTCGTGACCCTGACCTTCAACGCGATCCCGCGGAAGGGTGCACAGCCTCGCAAGCCGGACGAGATGGCGCGCGAGCTCGCGGCACGCCTGCCTGGCCTGACCGGCAACTTGCAGGCCACCGGGGCGGGTGCCGCTCGCCCCCTCGCGGCGCAGGAGTTGTGCGAGACGATCCGGATCGCCTACGACCCGGCGGCCGCACAGCTCATCGACGAAGCGCACGCCCAAGGTGAGACGCCCGAGCTGTCGTGGCCGGACGTCGGGCCGACCGCGCATCAGGCGTCGTGGTCGGACTACCGCCACGATTCTGCGACGTCGGTCACCTGGGCGATGACTCAGGCTCCGCGGGGAACGGTGCAGTCGGGTGTTCTCGCCCGGCTGCTGGCCCCGCATCGGGATATCGCTCGCAAGCGGGTGACGATCCTCTACAAGCCGATCGATCCGGCCCGTGCGGCCGGACTCGTGGAGTCCGACCTGACGGCCGCGCAGTTCCGTGCCAGCGCGACGCGAAAGCCGCAGGCGCGTGACACCCTCGCGGTGCGCGCCGCGGCCGCGACCGCGCAGGAGGAGGCATCCGGCGCCGGACTGGTGAACTTCGCCATCTTGGTCACCGCGACGGTGCTCGACCCGGCCAGGGAGCCGGAGGCGGCCGCCGCGATCGACAACCTGTCGGCCGGCGCGCGCCTGCGCGTGCGCCGTGTGTACGGGTCGCAGGACTCGGCTTTCGCGATGGCGCTGCCGTTGGGGCTGATCCCGACCAAGCACGTTCAGGTTCCCTCCACGCTCCGGGAGCGGGTGTGATGACGATGGCGACGAACAAGAAGCGCAAGAGCACCAAGAGCCCCGCTCAGAAGGCGCAGACGACGACCGAGCCGCGCCCGCTGCGCCCCAGTGGGCGCGGCTGGATCGGTCGCGGCCGCGGTACTGCCGGATACGTGCAGGCACCCGTCGAGTACCGCGGCACCACCGTTCAGGTGTGCGGGCTGTGGCCGTTCTCGGTGGGTACGGGCGCACCGCTCGTGGGCGTGCCGCTGGGGCGGCACCTCTACACGGGTGCGACGGTCTGCGCGGACCCGATTTCGTGGTTCCAGCGCGCGAAGCTGATCAGCAACCCGAGCGTGTTCGTGCTCGGCTTGCCGGGCCTGGGGAAGTCGACGACGGTTCGACGGATGGCCGCCGGCTTGGCCGGCTTCGGCTCCATCCCGTTCATCCTCGGAGACTTGAAGCCGGACTATGTTGACCTGATCGAGGCCCTCGGCGGACAGGTGATCCGCCTGGGCCGCGGCCGCGGGCACCTGAACGTTCTAGACCCTGGCGAGTCGACAGAAGCCGCGCTGCGGCTGCGTGAGGCCGGGTATGAGAAGGAGGCGGAGGAGGTTGAGGCGGATGCCCACGGCCGACGCCTCACGATCGTCTCTGCCCTGCTGACGATCCTGCGCAAGCAGCCGCCGTCCGACGTCGAGGAGTCGATCGTCGACCAGGCGCTCCGCATCCTGGATCGTCGCTTCGTCGACCAGGTGCCGGTGCTCGCCGACCTGCTAGCGATTGTCCAGGAAGGCCCGGCCGAGCTGCGCGAGGTCGCCGTCGACCGTGGCGACTTTGCCGAGTACCAGCGCACGACCCGCGGGCTGGAAGCATCGCTGATCAGCCTCGCCCGCGGCGGCCGCCTCGGGGAGACGTTCTCTCGGCCGACCACGAATCCGATGCGCCGTGACCGTCCGGTGGTCTACGACATTTCCGGGCTAAAAGAGACCGACGTCGACCTGCGCGCCGCGACCCTGCTTGCCTGCTGGTCGAACGGGTTCGCCACGGTGAACGTGGCGAACGCTCTAGCTGAGGCCGGCCTAGAGCCGCAGCGCCACTACTTCGTGATCATGGACGAGCTGTGGCAGGCGCTCCGCTCCGGTAGCGGCATGGTGGATCGGGTCGACTCGCTCACCCGTCTGAACCGCCAGTTCGGTGTCGGGCAGGCGATGATCACCCACACGATGCGCGACCTCGACGCTCTCCCCACGGAGGAGGACCGGATGAAGGCGCGCGGGTTCGTCGAGCGTGCCGGCATGGTCGTGGTCGGCGGCCTTCCGCACTCGGAGATGCCGCTGCTGACCACCGCCGTGCCGTTCTCGCTGGCGGAGCAGAGTCTCCTCACCGGCTGGTCTGCGCCGCCGTCGTGGGACGCCACGACCGGCAAGGAAACGGAGCCTCCCGGCCGCGGCAAGTTCTTGATCAAGGTGGGTGGCCGCCCCGGCATCCCGATCACGGTCAAGCTGACCGAGACGGAGCGCTCGACCAACGACACGAACAAGCGGTGGCACGCGCAATCCCGTGTCGGCCGGCGCCTGCACGCCGTCGAGCCGGAGGAGGCGGTGTCGTGAGCACGCCGAACAACCGCCGCCGCGACCCGGGCGGCCTGTCGGCGGAGTCGATTCTGCTCGCCGCCGGCATCGTGATCGTCATGGTCGGTGTGGTCGGGGTGAACCTCGCGGTTCGGCTCGGCCACCAGCTCGACCACACGGGGATCACTCTCAGTAGTGACCCCTTCACGCTGACGTTCGAGGTCCTCATGGGCAAGGTGCCGTGGCCGGCGTCGGGCACGTGGATCATCGCCGTGGTCGCGGCGATCGTGCTCGTCCTCGCCGTGCTGATCATTGTGGCGATCGCCCGCTACCGGAAGGGGCGGACCCGCGTCGACCGATCGGCCGCGTACCTGGGCCGCGGCCGCGACGTCGCGGACCTCAGCCGCAAGAGCGCTCTGGAGAAGGCTCAGCGCCTCGGCGTGCCCGACGCGCCCGGTGTTCCCATCGGGCGCACTGTCGCGTCAGGGCAGCCGCTCTACGGCTCCTGGGAGGACATGCACATTGACATCTGGGGGCCGCGCACCGGTAAGACGACCAGCCGCGCCGTGCCGGCGATCCTGGCCGCTCCCGGCGGGGTGCTCGTCACCTCGAACAAGCGCGACGTCGTAGACGCCACCCGCGACGTGCGGGAGAAGGCCGGGCAGGTGTGGGTGTTCGACCCGCAGGGCATCGCTTTGGAGGAGCCCACCTGGTGGTGGAACCCGCTGAGCTACGTCACCGACGAGGTACGCGCCGCCAAGATGGCCCAGCACTTCGCCTCCGGCTCCCGCGACGCGGACGCCAAGACAGATTCCTACTTCGATCCGGCCGGCAAAGACCTCCTGGCCGGCCTTCTCCTCGCCGCAGCGCTGGACGGCCGCCCGATCACGGACGTGTACACGTGGTTGACCCGGCCCGCCGATGACACGGCGGTGGAGATCCTTCGACAGCACGGCTTCCCGCTGACCGCCGACCAGGTGGCCGGCGTCATCGACGCGCCGGAGAAGCAGCGCGGCGGCGTCTACGGCACCGCCCAGCAGATGGCATCGTGCCTGACGAACCGTCAGGTCGCCCGCTGGGTGACCCCGTTGGGCGGGAACGCAAGCGATCGGCGGCCGCAGTTCAGCCCGGAGGCGTTCGTGCGCGAGGGCGGCACGCTCTACAGCCTCTCCAAGGAGGGCCAGGGCACCGCCGGCCCGCTGGTGACCGCGCTCACGGTCGCCGTGGTGGAAGCGGCGGAGGAGCTGGCCGCTCGGTCGGCTGGCGGGCGCCTCAGCACGCCGCTTCTGGGCGTCCTGGACGAGGCGGCGAACGTCTGCCGCTGGCGCGACCTGCCGAACCTCTATTCGCACTACGGTTCGCGCGGCATCGTCCTGATGACGATCTTGCAGAGCTGGTCGCAGGGTGTGGAAGTGTGGGGCGAGTCCGGGATGCGCAAGCTGTGGTCGGCCTCCAACGTGAAGGTATACGGCGGTGGCGTCTCGGAGGCCGGCTTCCTCGAAGACCTCTCGCGGGTGATCGGTGACTACGACCGGCTCTCCTCGTCGACGTCGAGCGGGCGCGGGCAGCGCACGGTGTCGCAGCAGCTCCACCGTGAGCGCATCCTGGACGTCGCGGACCTGGCCGCGTTGCCCAAGGGGCGCGCCGTGGTGCTTTCCTCGGGTTCTCGGCCGACGCTGATCCGCACTCAGCCGTGGATGACCGGCCCGCACGCGGCCGATGTGCGGGCGTCGATCGCCGCGCACGACCCGCAGGCGCAGCACACGATCAGCGAGGCGCAGCACGAGGTCGCCGCCGTTGAGGCGACCATCGGGAGTGAGGCGCGATCGTGAGCGACTGGGGCGAGGACGACTACGAGCCGCAGGACGCCGGCAGTTCGTCGACGACTGCGGCAGCTCCGGCCGGTGGCCGGGCGTTCGGGATCGACGTGGGCGGCCTGGCCGACGAGCTGGTTGATGCCGCGGTCAAGTCGTTGGTGCGCAAGGAAGTGTCGGCCGTCGCCGCCGATGCCGTCAAGGACGCCCTGACCGACGATGTGCTGGACGCGCTTCGTGCTCGGGCTGAGACGGCGGCCGCCGCGGCGATCGCCGCACAGCTCGAAAATTCCGGGCTCGACGAGGGCACCGCGGCGGATGTGCCGGACGCGGCAGAGTCGGTCCTGACCTACGGCAGCGTCGACGAGTTCTTGCGTGAGTATCTGCGCAGCGTGTACCGGCGCAAGATCGACGGCAAGAACCGGGTGTGGGCGGCCGAATGGTGGAAGTACGACGAGGCGGTGATCCGTCTCGAAGCGCTCTGGCGCTCCTGGGAGTTCCTGCGCCGCGATCCCTCGACCGGTATGAGTGTGTGGTGGCGTGACCACGCTGACACGCACATGGCGGTGCTGATGGACCCGCAGGGGCCGTTCGCGCCGGCCGACGCGATGGCCGCGGAGAACCAATGCAGCAAGGGTGACCCGCTGCCCTACAAGCGACCACCGGAAGGGCTGTTCCCCGACGTCCGCGAAGCGACCGCCGACTAGGGGTGTTGCCGCCTCGGCCGGTCACCCAATAATTGACCCACCGTCGATCCCCCAGCGACGGGGCACGAAGAAGGGCCGCGCTCCCTCAGCGCGGCCCTTCTCCCTGTCCGGTGTCCGGTTCAGCGGCTCTGTTCGTTGCGCTGCACCTGGACCCCGCGGCCGCGCGCCTTGCGCGCCTTCGGTGCCTTGGCCGGACCGCCAGCGGCCACAGCGGCGGTGGCCGGCTTCGCCTGGCTGACGTCTGCGCGCATCCGGGTCGCGATGACCTCCTGATCGATGCCCTTGCTCTCCAACTCCGCCGCGGTGGACGCGCGCCGTTCGGAGCTGTCGTAGGTGGCCGCGCTGTCCTCTCGGGCAGCGCCGGCGCTCACGGTGCGCTCGTCCGCGTCGGCCTGAGCTCGAGTACGCTCCTCCGGGTCGGGCTCGTACTCGGCCGCGGCGCGCTCCTGCTCCGCCAGGCGGTCCTGCTGGTCCGCCTGGGTGAGGAGCTGCTGTGCCTCGACGTTCTCGACCGCAGAGCGCTGTCGTTCCGCGTCGGCCTGCGCACGCTCCTGTTCGGCGCGCTCCACGGCAGTACGGACCGCGGCCGCGTCGGCGCCCGTGTCGGCCGGGTCGACGCCGTAGCGGGTGCGCAGCTCCTCGCGCATCCTCTCCTCGGCGCGGGCGGCCTCCGGGTCGTCCTGCGCCCACGCGCGGGTGGTCTGGTACGTGCGGCCGATCTGCTCGGGCGTCGATCGCTCCCACCAGTCCGACCGGTAGACGTCGGCGTACTCGGTGCGTGCCGTGCGCTGCTCGGCCTCGAACCGTGTCCGCAGCTCGCGCGCCTCACGCTCGCTCGCGGCCTGGGCTCGCCGCAGCGCGTCCTCCCGTGCTCGGGCGATGCGCTCGCCCACCTGTCCCGCAGCGGTCACCAGCACACGGAGCTGTCCCTCGAACGCCTCCGCGATCCCGTCGCTCTCCTCGGCCATGATCGGCCCCCCTTCCTATTCCTGCCCGCCGCGTTGCGACGTGACTTTGTTGTGCGACTTCACATGCAGCCCCAAGGCCTTGATGGCTGCTTCGATCGACCCGTGCTCCGCGATCACGCGAGAGAAGATCACAGCGTTTAGGCGCGCGTCCTCGGCGGCATCGAAGGAGGTTGCCTTGTTACCGACACCGAGCCCGACGTGGAGCGACCACCGGCGGGACGCCGTGGTGGGGTCTACGAGCCCGTACCGCACCACCTGCGCATCCAGCGTGTTTCCCCCGGCTGTGAATGCCTCGATCGACAGCTCCAGGTCGGTATCGGTGCCCGGCACTCCCCACTCTTGTGGGGTTAGGTGTCGTATCGCTTCCATGCCATCCAACCAACGCAAATTTGGCTGTTGGATAGCGGCAAGGTCAAGGAGCCGGCGTAGTTGCGCGCGATCGAATCGCGCGCCGTATGCGGCCGTGTAACCCTCGCGTAGCCGCGGCTCCAACGTCGACCAGACCTCGCGCAGCGACGGCGGTCGAGCCCTCGTGTGCTCCGGCATGAAGCTTTCGCTCATGTCGACGAGCTCCGCGAGCTCGTCAGGAGTGAACGCGCCGTGCAGCGGCGGCTCCACCTGATCGCTCTTGCGGGCCATCCATACCTTCCACGCCTCGACGCGCTGAGCGGCGCACCAGTCGTCCCACGAGTAACCAATGTCTGGTCGCATGAAGCGGTGCAGCTGGACTGCACCGACGCCGGCTGCGTCAACCTCGGCCAGGCCGATGAAGCCTACGGGCTGGTCAATTCCGCCTGGCTCGATGTCGATAGAAACGACCGTGGCACTCATCGCTCTGTCCCGTCCCGTCCCGGACGTGGTGCCGGCCGGCGAGCTGGTGAGTCATCGGGTCGCAGCTCCCGCGGGACGGCGAGCCTGGCGTGCCGCTCCGGCCGGCGTTCAGCCGGTCGAGCATGGCACGAGTCTCAGCGTCGAGCGCGGGAGCCTCTGTCGCCACGCTGCCCTGCTCCTCGACTACGGCAGCCTGGCCGACGCTACGGGCTGGCGGAGTCGGCAACGCTGCGTGTACACGCTCCAATCGGTCGCGCGCATCCGCTAGAGCGGTACGCGCGTAGCGGTCCTGACGTGCGGCCTCCGCCACCTTCATGACGGCAACGGTGAGTGTCAGCATCTCTCGCACAAGAGCCGCTTCACCGACAGTGCCTTGCCCTCCGCGTACCGCGCTTGCCAGGAACAGCGCAGCCCCGGAAATAGCGATCGTTCCCGCCTTCGCCGGAGGCGGGGTGCGTCGATACGTCTGCGCCGATCGAGACAACGCCTCAGCGGCCGCAGCGATATCACCTGGCGTCTCCTCCACGGCGTTCGACCATGCAGCGAGAGCGCCAGCGGTCTGCCGTGCCACCGTGGCCCACGTCTCGCGATCGTCAAGCGGAACGCGCGCCAGCTCGTCGACAGTACGCGCCAGTCGCTCGCTGTGTCGCAGTGCTTGATCGTTCGTCGGCTCCAGCCGTTCGCGACCAGGTGCCACAACTCGCCGGCCACGCTTGGCCGCGTTCCATTCGGCCACCGCCGCGGTAGCGCCTTGCGGGGTGTCCTCCCACCCGTCGCGCAGCCGCGGCAGCGTGAGGTCGCGGCCAAGGTGGCCGCCGCCGTACCAGATCGGACGTTCCCCGGCCGTGGGTCGTTCGGCCACCGAGTAGCCGGTCACGACGTCAGTACGCCCGTCAGCGTAGCGAGGGCGTACGAGCAACCCTTCACGCCGCATCCGGCGCACGAACTCGGCTTCACTCCGACTAGCGCCAGCACACCCTCGGACCTTCAACGCCAGCAGGTAGCGGGGCTGATCGGTGCGCAGCTCGGCGCTGATCCGAGCCTGCCGATCGGGGCCGGTCAGATGTTCCCAGCGTAGGGCGTCATCGCCCAACTGCGGGCGGGTGCGTTCGTACTTCGCGCGTGCTCGCGACCGTGCCTGAGCCTCCCGCTCGGCCGGGTCGTACCCGCGTGTGGAGCGCTCTGCGCGCACCGATTCCAGCTGCTCCAATCCGTACTTCACTTCAAGCGCTCGGGCCGCGACCTGGGCGCGGTGGAAGTCGTTGTGGATCGATGCCTTGGTGCCGTCCTCGCGAACCAGGTTCACAGCGATGTGGATGTGGTCGTTGCCGTTCGAGGACACACCGTGACGGACGGCAACCCACCGGCACGGCGCCTTCGTCCCCTCGTTGTCGTCGAACTCCATCGCCGTGATGAAGTCGTTGGCGATCGCGCCCCACTGCTCGTCCGCGAGCTGCCCTTCGTCGGCGCGCAGCGACAGCGAGCAGTGCCACACGTGACCGCCCGGAACCTCGACACCGAACACAGCCCGCGGCTTGTCCAAGTGACGCGCGATCGACAGCGCCGCGTCGCGTCCGAGCTCCGCGTCGTCGTGCCACGCCATCAGCGCCGGATCGCCCGCGACCAGGTGCGGTTCGGTGTGCTCGTTCGACCGGCCCGGGCCGGTGAGGTACGTCATCAGTCCCGACATGCGATCGCCGCGGACGACGTTCGGCATCACGACGCTGCACCGCTCAGCTCGTCGACGAATGCGTCGATCCGATCGGCCACCTCGCGGACCTTCCGCAGCGTCGCCACCATCTCAGCCTGCACGTCGCCAGTCGCGTTCGTCGCCTTCGCCATCTGGTTCACGTTATTCGCAATCGTGGCCAGCAGCCGGTGCGTGGAGAACATTTGCGCAATGACCTCATGCCGCACCGACGCATTCGACGCGGCGGCCGCAGCTCCTCCAGCGAGAGCGGAATCCACAAGCAGCTTGGGCACGCTCACCTTGTACTGCAAGGCGAGCGCGAGGAGCTGCCCCTCTTCCTCCGGAGTGACGCGGACGACATGACGGTGCCGGCGACCGCCCTCGACGCGACGGCGGCGTGCCTGGCGGCGCGGCTCCTGCTCCCCCGCGGTGTCAGAAACGGCCATGCCGTCACCTCTTCTCGGCCCAGCGCAGCGACCCCGCCTAACGCGGGGACCACACGTCCAGTGTGCCGCATCCTCGACCTTGTGTCGAGGATCAAGCCCGATCCGGTTACCGGATCGTATAGCTTGCTCCGTCCCTCCGTCCGGGACTCCAATCGCATTTGCTAACATCGTCAGACGGGAGTGGTCGCGGCTTCGCCGCGGCTGCTTGTCAGTGTGTCGATGGGCGTCGACGAGAGGCGCTCAGCTCCGTACCATTAGTGCATGGCTACGCAACTGACACCAGAGGAAGCAATCGAGCGCGCGCGACGTCTACAGGACGACCGGCTCAACGCCGTTCGCAGCGTCGCGGAGGCGCGCCAGGCGCTCGTCGATGTGCGCGAGCAGACCGACCGCGAGCTGAGCGAGCTGCAAGCGAGGATCGCGGAGCGGATCGCCAACGCAGAGCGCGACGACGTGCGCGCCTACTCCGCCGCAGTGAGCGCCGGATGGACCGCGGAGGAGCTTCGCAAGATCGGGTTCTCCGAGCCCGACAAGAAGGCTCGCACCCGGCGACGCGCAACGCGCAAGCCAGCGAACCGACCCGTCTCCGAGGCGGCCACCGAACCAGCGCAGGAGACGTCCTCGCAGGGTTGACCACGCACTCACGAAAGGCCCCACGTTCCGCTCTGCGGCGTGGGGCCTTTCGCATGCCCCCGCGCTGCGGGGGTTGCACTCCGCTACGAGGCCGTCAAGGGCGCTACGCGTCCCTTCGGGAGAGCCCTACGGGCTCCCCTTGACCGCCTCTCCACTGCGTGCAAGTCGGCCAGTGTTCCGTTGAAAGCAGCCAGCTCGTCGCAAGCGCCGAACTGCCAACTTTCAATCGGACACACAACAACCGGAAGGCCGAACGATGAACAGGGAAACCGAGCAGATCGAGAACATCGGAGGGTACGCCGTACCCGTCGACCCGATGGACGAGATGGGATGCGACTCGTGCCAGTGAACGACGACCAGAAGCGGCCCACGATGCTCACACCCAAGGCCCTCGCCGCGCAGCTCGGCGTCGACGTCGAGCACCTGCGCCGCCTACGGGATCAGGGCATCGGGCCGGCCTACATCCGCATCACTCCCCGCACCGTCCGATACCTCAGCTCAGAGGTCGCAGAGTGGCTGAACGACGAGCAGTGAACAGCTCCGATTTGGGGGATTTTGGGCTAGGGGATGAATTGCTCGGGCAGGCTGAACATGCGATCTAGAAGCGGCTCTAAATGCGCGATTGCAGCTCGGTGCTGTTCCTCCGTGAACTCCTCGATCAGAGGCGGGTCGTCGTCCGTCCAGCCGGTGGCTTCTGCCGCGATCGTCAGATCCCATCGGTTCCACCGCAACCGTCCTTGTTCGCGTAGTTGCTCCTGGAACTGTCCCTCGATTCCGAGCGGTCGGAACCGGTTGGCGTCGTTGGGCGACAGAGCCCCGCGCACCTGGTCGATCGCGAGGGTGTATCCGGCGATGAAGGCTGTTACCCGGTCGAACCGGATCGGCAATCCCAGGAACATGCCAGGTCGCTTGATGAACGCGCCCGCCATGATGAGCTGTGATGGGGCGCTCGCCTGGTGTTCACTCATCGTCCATACCTCCTTCAGGCCGACGGCTGGCTCTGGTCGTGCTTCGCAAGCGCGCGCGCGACGGATGACTTGCCGACGCCGAGCACGGCCGCGATCTGTGCGATGCTGTCGCCCTGCTCACGCATCCGCGCGGCCGCGGCGGTCCGTTCCGCTGTCATCACCGAGGGTCGGCCTCCCACGCGACCCTCAGCGCGCGCGTGAGCCAGGCCCCGTACGGTGTTCTCCCGGATCGTGTCGACGCGGAGCTGCGCGAACACGGCAACGATGCCGAACAGGGCTCGGCCCATCGGGGTTGTCGTGTCGATGTCCGGCTCGGTGAGGCTCTTGATGTTCACGCCCCGCTCGTGCAGGTCCGTGATCGTCTCGATGGCCATCTTCTCGCTGCCCGCGAGGCGATCGAGCCGGCGCACCAGCAGTGTGTCGCCGGGGCGCAGGTAGTCCAGGCATGCGAGCCACTGCGGGCGGTCTTTCACACGGCTGGACTCGCCGTGGTCGACGAACACCCGCCCGGCGCCTGCCGCGCGCAGCTCGGCCTCCTGGGCTGCCGGGTTCTGGTCATGACGCGACACCCGCGCGTATCCGACAACGTTGCTCATCGCCCCATCCCTCGATCCATGCCATACCGAGCTCCGGACGTGTGGGGGGCACTCCCGCGCTCCTGGATGCCGCCTGCCGGCGGCGTTCTCCGCGTGGCTTCAGTAGCGGGTTGCGGAAAACTCGCGTGTAGCGCCGAGCTGACGCCCGCCGTGCTCGACAGGGACGGGCTCTGCCGTGGAGCTTCGGAGCTCATGAGCCTGGCACCGAGATAATCGGCCAGCGGCTTGGTGTTGCCGACGACGGCGCGCAGCCGAGCGGTGCGCAGCTCGTCCACGTTGACGCGCCGCCAGTCGATCGGGTGCCCGGCTCGCTCAGCGAGCACGGTGACGTAGAGGCTTTGGCTGCGCGTGTTCCCGTCACGGTAGGGATGGATGGCCGAAAGGTCCCCCCAACGGTCTGCGAGCCGCGCAGCGAACGTGTCGGCGTCCAGCCCCGTCAGGTAGTCCTCGCGGTCGAGCTGGTCGAACAGGCGAGTGAGGTTGGGCTCGATGTACTCGGGACGGCAGTACGCGATCCCGACCCCGGTCGCTTGCACGTCGACGTCGCGGAGCTTACCGGCGATGCCAGGCACGATGCGCTCGAACAGCCGCGTATGGATGCGGCGCAGGTAGTCGTAGTCCAACCGATCCGGCGTCGGCTCGGTGCGCAGCTCCGCCATTGCGACAGAGGCATAGTCGTTCATCGCGGCATCGAGCCGGGCGGCGTTGCGTATCCCCTTCGAGTTGACGAGCACTCCCCCGCTGTCGGGGTAGGTGTACTTGTCGTCCTCACTCACCCTTGGGCGTACTTCGCGTCCAGCTCGACGTACGCCTCAGCAGCGGTCACACGACCGTCGAGGATGCGACGAGCGCGATCAAGCGCTTCGTGATCCGGGAAGTGACCGGCAAGCTGCTGAGCCTTCTCAATCATCGACAGCTCGCCATCAACGTCGACAGTCGGTTGAATCGTCGCGGTGCTGCGGGCCATGCTGGCTCCTCTCGCCTGTTCCGTCCATTCTATCACTTATCCCGAAAACGTTATAGGCGGCATTTCGGGTCAAATTGGTTTCGGGACTGAGTTTCGGGACGGGATTTCTCGGCTGTGACTTTGGTCGCTGTGTGGCGGTTTTCTGGCGGTTCTTGGTGGCGGCTTGGTTGTGAGTCGCGGCGCTAAATGGCGGCTTTCTGGCAGCGCTATTTGGCGCGGTCGCGTTGGAGTTCTCGGTAGATCGTCGCGCGGGAGACGCGCAGCAGTTCGGCGAGCTCGCTCTGGGTGTGAGTGCCGGCGGCGTGGAGGGCGAGTAAGTGCTTGCGCTGGGCTGACGAGAGTTTCGGCTTCTTACCTTTCAGTCTGCCGTTGGCGCGGGCAACGGCCATTCCTTCGCGGGTTCGCATGCGGATGAGGTCGGCTTCGAATTCGGCGACCATGCCGAGGACGTTGAACAGGAGCCGGCCTACCGGGTCGGTGGGGTCGTAGATGCTGCCGCCGAGGCTGAGCGTGACGCCTTTGCGGGTGAGTTCTGCTGCGATGTCGCGTGCGTCCGGTAGGGAGCGGGCGAGCCGGTCGAGTTTGGTGACCACGAGGGTGTCACCGGAGCGCACCGCTGCCAGTGCCGCGCGCAGCCCGGGCCGCTCTCGGTTGGTGCCGGTCAGCCCGTGGTCGACGTGGATGTTCTCGACATCGACGCCGAGCGCCCTGAGCGCGTCGCGTTGCGCGGTGAGGTCTTGTTCGGCGGTGGAGACGCGGCCGTATCCGATCAGCATGAGAACAGTGTTGCAGTTAGCGTCCCATCAGCGGGCATTTCATCGGGCGGGTCTAACGGGCATTGACCTTCGCCCGCACTCCCGCGTGATGACGCGGTTCACACACGCAGGCCCCAGCAGTCGAGGACTGTGCGCTGGTCGACCGCCTATCGGACACGCGATTGCAACTCGTCCGCGTCGTTTGGCGACAGCTGATCATCTTCGTCGTCGCACTGTCGGCCGTGGTCGCCGGGTGGGAGGCGATCGACCGGTTCGTCCATCCGCGCCCGGTGGAGAACGCGTGGTGGCTGATCGCCGCCGGTCTGGTCGGCTTCGCCGGCAACGAGCTTGTCGCAATCTACCGAACCGCGTTGGCCGGAAGATCGGCTCCGCGGCGCTCGTCGCCGACGGTGTGCACGCGCGACTGGATGGCATCACCTCGCTGTCGGTTGTGCTCGGCGCAATCGGCGTCCTTCTCGGGTTTCCGATCGCCGACCCGATCATCGGCCTCCTCATTGCGATCTCGATCCTGATCCTGCTGGGGGGGACCGCGAAGTCCGTCGGGGCGCGCCTGATGGATGCTGTCGACCCGGGTCTGATCGACCGCGTCGAGCGCAGCTTGACGCACACGAAGGGCGTGACCGGTATCCGGAGCGTCAAGCTGCGCTGGGTCGGCCACCGGCTCCTCGGCTCGGCAGTCATCACGACGAACGCCGAAAACCTCCGCGACGCCACGCACGTGGCAGAGCACGCGACCGAACACGTCCGCGGCGAGCTGCGCAACCTCGACGAGTTCGTCGTCACCCCCATCGCCGCCGATCGCTGATCAAACCGTGCGCCTTGAGAGGCGGACTTCCGGCGGATACGCAAGGCCACGACGGGACCACTCACGGCTCCTGGTCAATAGAGTGCCGTCTTGAGCAGGATCACCAGAATGCCGAGTAGAGCGCTGATCAGCGCTGCGGTTATGCAGGCCCACCATGGTCGAGCGCGAAGCCAGAGGACGAGGTAGCCCAGCAGAGCAAGCATGACGACGGCGACCCAGAGTGCGATCGATATGCCGGTGTCGGTCGTCATCACACCGAAGGCCGCGAGCAGCAGGGGAATGGATGGGACGACGGCTGCCTCCAACATGCCGCTGGATTCCTTCAGCGCTTGTCTGATCGAATCTCTTATCCGGTCTCGGAGATGGTCGGCATGCCCGTGGGAACCGAGCGCAGTCGAATAGACGTGAGCGACCCAGAACACGACGACGCTGACGACGGCGAAGATGAGCACTTGCCATGCCGAGCTTGATTCCTTGAGACCGATCGAAGTCGCAGCGACGACGCTCGCATAGACGATCGTGCCGTAGATCGCAGCGGGGGTACCGATGTGCCCCAATAACGTACGGCGTGCGTCGTCGGTCGGCGCGTGCGAGGGTGGGCTCAGTGAGCCCCGACCGGTCATGGTTCACATCATCCGTTTGCCGGTCCGCGGTGGCAAGAGGAGCCGCTGCGCCGACGAAGTGCGACCGATGGGCTCTGAGAGGGGCCTCTCACAGTTGAACTGGGTACGCTGAGCCGAGCAAATGGAGGTAGAGGTGAGTAGAACGCTGCGCGTGGTGCACATCTTCCTACTCGTCCTTGTCGCCGCGGTGATCGCCGGCGTCGGCTTCGGCCACTCTTCCGATGCAGCACACGCAGCCGTGGGCACGTCTTGGTCACAGCCAGTGAGTGTCGGCGACACGGATTCCAATCACAGCGATTCCGAATTCTGCGCGGCGTTGTGCGCCACGGCGGGCGCTGCGACCCCGATTCATGATTCGTTGGTCGTGGTCGAAGTCCGATTCAGGACCGAGCGGCCGACGCCGGCTGCTGTGGCCATTCCGCAACGAGAGTCGCCCGCGCCGCCTTCACTGTTGGGACTGCTGGGCATACTTCGAATCTGATCACCGTCCGTTCCGGGATTTTGCACGCGCACGCCCTGCTCGGCGAGCCGTGTGTTCGACGGTTTGTGAAGGTGAAGATGGACGACTTTTGGACCAATGCTCTGTGGTCTCTGACACCAACGGTGTTGGTGGGACTCGTTTTCTGGTTCGTGCTGCGATCAATATTTCGCGCTGATCGGCGTGAACGTGAAGCGTACGCGCGCGAGGAGAAGCGGCAGCGCGCGCAACGCGTGTCGGCAGCCGGTTCCGCGCAGGCCGGTGAGCAGGATCCGTCGTGACCGGGGCAACGTCGACGCGATCCGCCCCAACGCGAGGTGCGATCGCTGCGCTTGCCGCTCTCGCCATTACAGCGTTGTCTGCTGCGCTGGTGCTGGCATTGCTCACCGTCCAGCCGGATGGGTCGATCTTCAATCCGGGGCCGGCGGTGACGTATGGGTTGCCGGCTGTGAAAGTGGTCGTCGATCTGGCGGCTGCGGCCACGATCGGTGTGCTCGTCGTTGCAGCTTTCTGCGTACCGGTCGGATTACGGTCGTGGAACCGGCTCCTGGACGCGGCGCCCTGGTGTTCCGCCTGCTGGCTGGTCGCCAGCTGCATTGCTGCGGTCATGACCTCGATCAGCTTGACGGGGCCGGTTGAGGCGAACATGCTCGGTCCTAGCCTTGCTCAGTTCTTCACACAGATCGCGGTCGGCCAAGGGTGGTTCGCCACAATCCTGATGACTGCGACGATCAGTGTTGTGGCGTTCGCGGCCCGTGGGCAGGCAGGCGTGGCCGCGGCTGCCATCTTGGCTTTCGCTGCGCTGGTTCCACTCGCGCTCCAGGGGCACGCCGCCGGGGCTGGAAATCACGTCACGGCGACGGTTGCGCTGTGGCTGCACGTCGCGGGAGCGGCGGTGTGGGTTGGTGGTCTGGCCGCGGTGGTCTATGTCGCGACCGTTGATGGGCGCACATTTGTTGCGTTGGTGCGTCGCTATTCAGCGATCGCACTGGCGGGGTTGTGCGCGGTGACCATTTCCGGGTTGGCAGGCGCACTCGTTCGTCTGAGCGATCCAGCACAGCTCCTGACCACGGACTACGGTCGGCTCCTGTCCGTGAAGGTGGTCGCCCTCCTCCTTCTGGTGGCGTTCGGATGGGCGCAACGAACCTACGTGATTCGACGGTTCGGTTCCATGGATGCGCCTGCGCTGCGGCGCCGGCTCGCCTTTGGCTCCCTCGCTCTCTGGGAGCTTGTGGTTATGGGCGTCGCGATGGGGACAGGAGCAACGCTCTCTCGGACAGAGACTCCGGGTGGTCAGATCCTGTTGGCGACGAAGGCTGAGCAGCTCACTGGTGACCGGTTACCGTTGGCACCGGGCATCGCCCGGCTCATGGACGCGTGGGTGTTCGACGCCGCAGCGGTGCTCGTTGTAGTCCTCGGCTTTGGGTCCTACCTCTACGGCGCGATCGCGGCACGTCGAAGCGGCAGCTGGCCCCGATCGCGGATGGTCGCCGCGATCGGGTGTGCCGTGGTCATCGTGTTCGCGTTCTGTTCGCTTCCCGGGGCTTATGCAACGTTCTCGTTTGCGGCGTACACGACTCTGCTTCTGCTCGGTGGTGTGCTTTCGGCAATTCTGGTTGTCGCAGCGCAGCCGATTCGCTTGCTTCAGACGGTCGTGAGACTTCGGGGGGACGGCAGCCTCGGTACGCGCGAATGGACGAGCTGGGTACTAGGAAGTCGAGCGATGGCAGTGCCGCTCCGGACGCCGTGGCTGTCGGCTTGTGCTCTGGTTGTGCTGCTCGGCACCGTGTTTCTATCGCCGTGGCTGGGTTGGGCGGTGCAGGACCCGGTGGGCCGGACCCTCACGACAGTCCTGGTGTTCGGGGTGACGACGCTGTTCGCTGCGTCACTGTTGCGCACGCTCGGCGAAGGACAGCGCCTGTTGGCGCAGGCGGTGGGGATCGCCATGGCGGTGGTCCTGGCAGTGGGCTTGCTCGCGGTCGTGGTCGCTTTCGTCCCCGGAGGTATCCTCCCTGCGTGGTACGGGGTGACCTTGCCCGCGTTGGGCGTGACTCCCGCGCTCGATCAGCTCATCGCGGCCGTGCTGCTCTGGGCGATCGCCGCCATTGCTGTGTTCGTGCTGCTGCTGGTTTTGGGTCAGCGGGTGGTCGAGGCTCGGCCGGAGTCTCCAAGACCGGAGCGAGCCTGAGATGGATGGGCCTGTGTACTTGCCGGAGGAGCCACCGGGCTTGGAGGCCTTCCTAACCTGGGCTCCGCAACCGGTGCCGCTTCTCCCAGTGGTAGGCGTCCTTCTCGCCCTCGCCTATGGGTGGGGCGTTTGGTTGCTAGCGTGCCGGCGTATTGCATGGCCGTGGTGGCGCACCACTCTCTTCGTGACCGGCTGCGGAGTTCTCGTCGCATTGACCGGTACGGGGCTGGAGGGCTACGGCTATCGGATGTTTTCGGTGTTCATGTTTCAGCAGCTCACCCTGATGATGACGATCCCGCCGCTGCTGATTTTGGGGGCGCCGGGCACGCTCCTACTGAAGGCGGCGCCGGCGAGGGGGCGTTGGCGCCTCGTTCGGCGATTGGCTCTCACCGGTCTGAGGTCCCGGCTTGCCCGTCTGCTGTTGCATCCGGGGTTCATGGTCCCGCTGTTCCTGATGGTGTTCTACGGGCTCTATTTCAGCGGCATCGCGTCGACATTGCTGGGATCCGTGGCCGGGCACCTCTCACTCGAGGTGGTGTTCTTGGCCGCGGGCGTCCTCTTCACTCTGCCGCTGATCTCTCCTGACCCATTGCCACATCGCCAATCGCATCTCGGTCGCCTGTTGGACATGTTCATCGAGATGCCCCTTCATGCGTTCTTCGGGGTGATCGCGATGATGGCGACCGTACCGCTGGTGGGCTTCTTCGCCCGGCCGCCGGCGGCGTGGAGCGTTGACGCTGTTGCTGATCAGCGCATCGCTGGCGCGTTGGCGTGGTCCTATGGTGAGCTGCCGTCGCTGATTATCGTGCTGATCCTGTTGTTCGCGTGGGCGTCCGACGACACCCGCCGAGCGGAGGCCGCCGACCGCCGGAAAGATGTGGAAGGCGACGCGGAGCTCGATGCGTACAACGCTTGGCTGTTGCGGCTGAATCGCCGCTGAGCAAGCTATTCCTTGCTGGCGCGTCGCCGGTTGAGTTCGGTGGCGAGCCAGAGTCCGCCGCCGGCGAGGATCAGCACGACGATGATGATCACGACCACCAGCGCGATCGGCGTCCCGGAGGACGAGTTCGCGGCCGTCGGGGGGCTGGTTGGTGAGGCGACAACGGAGGGGGTCGGCGTTGCCGATGACGTCGGCGTCACGGTCGCGGTGGCAGCGGCCGGGATGGGCCCGGCGTAGCTGAAGGTGTAGCTGCCGTCGATCGGATGCCCGTCGGCGGAGACCGTGCGCCAGGACACTGTGTAATCGCCTTGATCGGTCATCAGAACGGCACGGGACAGGGTCCGGTCCTGGATGCGGAGTTCGCCGGTGGTGACCTCGTGGCCGCCCGGACCGACGGCCTGGATGACGATGCCGCCCTGGAGGCCGCTCAGCGGTGCCTCGTTGAAGGTCAGCACGATCTGGTCCAGCTTTTCGGTGACGGTTTGGCCTTGGGCCGGATTGGATTCAGTGAGAGCATCGTGTGCTTCGGCAGGGGGCGCGGTCAGGCAGTTGGCGACCAGAGCGAGCGCGACGACTCCCAGGAGGGCAAGGACCCTCCACAGGAAACGGCTGGGCTCGGCGGCGGCGCTGGGGGCAGTCATCAATGGTCCCTGTGTTACTCGTGTGCGGAATGCTCGTGGCGGCTGTGCTGCGGGGGCTCGAACTGGAAGGTGGAGTGTTCGATACTGACCTCGAAGTGACTTGCAACGCAGTCCTGCAGCTTGTCCAGGAGCTCGGGCAGACGCCCGTTCTCGAAGGTATCGGGTTCCACGATGACGTGTGCGGTGAGGACCGGCAGCCCGGTGGCGATCTGCGTGGCGTGCAGGTCGTGGATGTCGACTACCTCCGGCAGCTCCAGGACGTGATTGCGCACGGAGTCGAGGTCGAGGCCGGGCGGTGTGGATTCCAGCAGCACGCTGGTCGTCTCCCGCAGCAACTTGAACGCACGCGGGAGGATCAGTACTCCGATGAACATTCCGGCCAGCGCGTCAGCGGCACCCCATCCGGTCAGTCCGATCAGGATCGCAGCGACGATGACCGCAACCGAACCGAGCGCGTCGTTCATCACCTCGAGGAAGGCGGCGCGGAGGTTGAAGTTCTCGCTTCGGCTGGAGGCCAGCACGGTCAGCGAGGCGATGTTGCCGACCAAGCCGATGATGCCGAAGACCAGCAGCTCGGTGGAGGGAATCTCCGGCGGCTCGAACAGCCGCCGAATGCCCTCGATCAAGACGAACACGCCGACCCCGAGGAGGACGGCGGCCTGCGCGGTCGCGGCGAGCACCTCAGCCCGCCGGTAGCCCCAAGTGCGCTTGTTCGTAGCCGGTTTGGTGCTCAGGTACGACGCCACCAACGCCATCGCCAGCCCGGCAGTATCGGTAAGCATGTGGCCGGCGTCGACGAGCAACGCCAGGGAGCCGGTGAGGACCGTGCCGACGACCTCGGCAATCAGGATGACGAAAGTGATGCCGAACGCGATCGAGAGGCGAACGCGATGGCGTTTGGCGGCCTCGCCGAAGAGTTCCATCGTGCTGCCATGGTCGTGGCCATCCATGCGACCTCCTTTCGCCATCACCCACTTTACGTCAATACATGCGAATATGTAAATTAGTTAATGTAGTTGAGAACCGTAATCAGAACCGTTCTCGGTACGATGAAGAATCGAGGAGCGAGTCGTGGACGAATTGACGTTGAACATCGAGAGCGCCGGCGAGCTGGCGGAGGTCTTCCATGGCCTGGCATCGCCGACGCGCTTGCGCGTGCTCGCCAGACTTCGGCAGAGTCCATCGAGCGTGACCGTCTTGGCGGAGGAGCTGGAGATCGGACAGGCGACGCTATCGAACCACCTGCGCATCCTCCGCCAGGCAAAGCTCGTCATCGGCGACCGCGACGGACGCTCCATCACCTACCGGCTGTTCGATGACCACGTCGTCGAGTTCTTCGACCAGGCACTGCTGCACCTCGGCCACGCCCAGCCGGGCGGCGACTAGTCGCCGAAGAGATCCCCCAGCCAGCCACCGCGGCGCTTGTTGCCGTAGCCGTTGTGGCCGGAGTTACCGTGGCCGGCGTTTCCGTGGCCGCTCTTGTTGTGATGTCCGGATCGATTCGGGTCCGACCATCCTTGCGGGTCAGCCGGGGCGGCGTATCCAGTCGATGGGCTCTGGGTCAGTGAGCGTTCGATGATCTTGTCGAGCTCGCCCCGATCCAGCCAAACGCCTCGGCAGGCGGGACAGTAGTCGATCTCGATTCCGGAGCGATCGGAGAGCAGGAGTGTCTCGCCGTCAACGGGACATTTCATGGTTCTTACCCTTCTGGTCGGTATGGTTGCCGGAGCGTAGGGGCCTCGTCTGAGAGTCGGCTGATCGCGGACGCGACTCGGATGCGGCAGTCAGGAGCCGTTTGCTACGCTTCCCACCAAAAGCTGGCTGTTATCGAACTGTGACCGTGGAGGTGAGGTGAACGCGCTGAGTGCAAGAGGAATCCGACGCTGGGTCGTCCTCGCCGTCGCAGCGCTCACCGTCGTGTTCGCTCTGCTGCTGGCGCACATGTTCGAAACGGCACACCCGGTCAACGAAACCGCCGGGCCCGCGGCATCCGCCATTGAGGGCAACGCCGCTCCGGCAGCAGCAAAAGCCGCCGCCGCCGCGCTCGCTTCATCAGAGAACGGCGTCCCACACGACCAGGTGCTGGTCCTGGGGTGCGTCCTCGGACTTGCTGCGGCCGCCTTAGCTCTAGCCCTGTTCGTGGGTTTGCTGCGACGAGACGTCCGCCTGACTCTTCTGCGCGTCGTGCGACGCCTGGGCGCGTCATTGCAGCTCGAGCGACCACTCGCGCCTTCTCTGGAATCTCTGGCCATAAGCCGGACCTGACGACACTTTCGCGCACCCACGGTGCCCTCGTCGTTCTTGTCCGTGCCCGCATAGGGCCGAGTCCGGAAACCCTAAATGCTCATCACCCGCCGCGCGCGGCCGGTTCGCCGCGCAACCTTCACCCCCGCCCCCGCTGAACCTCGATCACGTCGTGAGGCTCTCTCCGCTGAACGGAGCGTCCCAAGACGGCGACGCCGCAGCCGGCCGCGCTCCAAGGGTCGGCCTGCCCGCCGTTCCCTGCTACTTCCTCTGGCGGGGGCCGTCTTCGCCGTGACTTTGAGCGTGGCGACCTCGGTTCCAGCCGAAGCTGTACAACCTGACGGCGCCCTCGAAACGGTGGCCGACACCATCGTCGCGGGTGTGCCGCAGGCTATCGGGCAGACCGGCGGCGCAGCCGTTCCGGTGAATCGTGACGCACCCAGCGCGACCTCAGAAGCCGAACTCAAGGCTGCGGCGCGAACGGACCCCGCGGGCACTCTCGTGGGCAACACGCTTGGCCCGATCCAGTGGCCGTTCGCCGGCGATGTCCCGATCAGCGACGGCTATGGGTCGCGCTCCGCGCCCTGCTCCGGGTGCTCCAGCAACCACAAGGGCCTGGACATGACCCCCGGCGGCGGCACCAAGATCGCCGCGATCGCTGACGGCGTGGTCCGTTCCGCCGAAGAGTCCGATGTCGGGTTCGGCGTGAATGTGATCATCGACCACCGGGTCAATGGTGAGCGATTCGCAAGCCTCTACGCGCACATGCAGTTCGGGTCGTTGCAGGTCCGGGCCGGCGACCGCATCGCGGCTGGCCAGATCATCGGACGGGTCGGCACGACGGGCGCCAGCACCGGCAATCACCTCCACCTGGAGATCTGGGCGAACGGCGAGACACCGATCGACCCGTACTCCTGGCTCCGAGCACGAGCGAGATGAGTACCACCATGCCGAAACAGCCACGCCGGAAGCCACAGCCGACCCGCCGGCTTTCCGCGCGATTCTGGGCCAACACCATCGTCATCGCGCTCGCCTTCATCGTCGTGATCGTCATCGTGCTCGTCGGCCGGGCGCAATCGGCATCGAAACAGGACGCAGCGCCCGCCGTAGTGCGAGCCGACAGCCGAATCCTGCAGAAGGCGCCGACGGACAAGGTGACGGTGGTGGAATTCCTCGACTTCGAGTGCGAAGCCTGCGGCGCCGCCTACCCCGTGGTCGAGCAGCTGCGTGAGCAGTACAAGGACCGTGTCACATTCATCGCTCGCTACTTCCCCATCCCGAGTCACAAGAACGCGATGAACGCGGCGATGGCTGCCGAAGCAGCCGGCCGTCAAGGCAAGTTCACCGAGATGTACTCGAAGCTCTTCCAAACTCAGACGCAGTGGGCCGAACGACAGGATGACCAGTCGACTGTTCTGCGATCTGTGGCCGAGTCGCTCGGCCTGGACATGCGCCAGTACGACAAAGACATCGCCGACCCGACACTCCGGATCCGGGTGATGAAGGATCAAACCGACGGTGTCCAGCTGGGTGTGGCGGGTACACCAACGTTCTTCCTGAACGGCGAGAAGCTCACGCTGACCTCCACAGAGCAATTCGCCGCCGAGCTGGAGAAGGCGTGGCGGCGATGATGTTGGGCGACCGCCGGATCCGCCGCCAGATGCAACGGCTGTGGAGGACACCAGAAGCACACGAGACCATCCCGGCAGCCGTGTACCGGGAGCTGATCGAAGCAGCGACCGCGGCCTCCGTCCAGCTCCAGGTCCTCCTCCGCCGCAGGCCCGCAGACTCTGACGTGGAGCTCGAGGCACTCAGCGACGACATCGACACCCTCATTCGGATCATCAAGCGTCATCGACCAACCCGCTGAATCGAGAAGAATCATGTCCACTACTAACCGGCCCGTCCTCATCGCCGCTACAGCGGTCGCATTGGCGGCACCCCTGTTGCTCTCCGGCTGCTCGATCGGGGACACCGTATCCAAGCAAGCGCAGAACGCCGCCTGCCCCTTGGTCACCCCGATCACCGACAAGGTGGCATCCGACATCGATGCCGCCTTGAAGTCCGCGGTGCTCGACCCCGCGGCGGCCCTCGACCAGCTGAAGGCCGCCCGGACGATCCTGGCGCCGATCGCCGATCAACTGCCCGCGGGGAAGCAGCAGACTGCCGTGCAGAACGTGGTCGACACCATCGACAAACTCATCCCCGTCTTGAAAGCGGAATCCACCGGGTCGTCGACGGGCACCAGCTCGGACGTGCTCACCAAGAAGCTCTCCGAACAGATGAAGGCGCTGACCACCCTATGTTGACCGAACAAGCCGTAGAGACGGCGACCACTGGAGACGTCGACCGTCGACGCGTGGCGTTGCGTGCGCTGTCCGCAGGCCTTCTCGCGATTGCTGTAGACCAGGCAGTCAAGGGCATCGCCATCCTTTCACTCCCGTATGGCCAGCCCGTGCCGACGGTGATCCCCAGCCTGGATCTCAATCTGGTCCTGAACGCTGGAGCGGCGTTCGGGCTCGGCGCCCGAGTCGGCCCCCTGTTGGCGGCCGGAATCCTCATCGTCCTGACCGTCCTCACGGCCTGGATCATCCGACGAGTGATTCGTCGGGAGAACCCGACGGTGACAATACTGCTCGCGATCGCCGCCGGTGGCGGCTGGGGCAACATGGTCGACCGCGCGCTCCTAGGAGAGCACGGCGTCCTCAGCGGTGCCGTGGTCGACTACCTCTCCGTCAGCTGGTTCGCCATCTTTAACCTCGCCGACGTCTTCACTGTGGGCGGCATCGCGGCCGCGGTAGTTGCCGCAACTGTCCAAAACCGCCGCGCGCAGGGCGTCGCGGCGGCGACCGTTCACGACACGGTGACCGGCGCATGACCGGGACCCTCTCCGCACTCTCGACGGTGGCACTCTACGTCGCGATGGGCTTCTACACGGCGGCTTTCGTGGTCTTCTCCATCGACCTGGCCAGACGCGGAGCCGAAGCGACAACGACCGTCCCCAGCGCGGTCGCACGACGGATCGCGGCAACACAGCCACCGACGACCGTTGTCATCGGCGAGGAATCCAGCGAGCAGTCGACCAAATCGAAAGGAGCGCCGTCCCGCGCCGCCCGCGGCGTCACACGATGGGCATTCGGTCTGACGATCGCGGGCTTCGCCTTCCATCTCATCGCGACGGTGCTGCGCGGCGTCGCTGCGGCCCGAGTTCCCTGGGCAAACATGTGGGAGTTCTCGATGACCGGCACGTTGGTCATCGTTGGTGTCTTCCTGCTCGCCAACCTCAAGTGGGACATCAAGTACCTTGGCACGTTCATCGTCGGCCTGGTGCTTGTGCTGCAAGGCGTGGCACTGTTGCGGTACTACGTTCCTGTCGTTCCCCTGCAGCCGGCGCTCCAGTCCTACTGGTTGGTCATCCACATCATCGTCGCCGTCCTGGGGACCGCGTTCTTCGCCCTGGGATTCGCGCTATCCGGACTCCAACTGCTGCAGTACCGGCGTGAAGGCCAGGTCAAGGAGTTTCTTCCGCAGCAATTCCGGTTCCTGGCTACCCTGCCAGACTCGGTCGCGCTAGAGAACCTCGCCTATCGGATCAACATCGTCGGCTTCATCGCCTGGACGTTCACGCTCATCGCTGGAGCCATCTGGGCCTCCGCAGCCTGGGGTCGCTACTGGGGTTGGGACACGAAGGAGGTCTGGACGTTCATCATCTGGGTGATCTACGCCGGCTACATCCACGCCCGCGCCACGCGCGGCTGGCGTGGCTCTCGCTCCGCGTGGCTCGCGATCATCGGCTTCGCCGCCGTGCTGTTCAACTTCGGTATCGTCAATGTCTTCTTCAAGGGCCTGCACACCTACTCGGGACTGTAAGTCCAAGCCCCGGAGGGCAACAGTACAGCGATGCATTAATTCAGCATTCGCTGTACATTGGTGGAATGAGCATCGTCATGCCGGCGGCGACCATCACACACACCGCCGCTCTCGCCCGCTTCGGCCACGCGCTGTCCGACCCCACACGAGTGGGTATCCTGCTGGCCCTGCGGGAAGCACCCGCCTATCCATCTGACCTCGCGGACGCCCTGGACGTGAGCCGTCAGGTGATGTCGAATCAGCTGGCCTGTCTGCGCGGCTGCGGCCTGGTCGAGGCCATCCCGGATGGCCGACGCACCTGGTACCGACTTGCCGATGGGCACATCGCCCCTGCACTGGATGAGCTGCTTCGGGTGGTCCTCTACGTTGAACCCGGGTGCTGCGAGGGCGAGGAGTGCAACTGCACATGACGACGGCGACCGCACTCACAGACGCCCGCCGCGGCGTTCTGCGTCGACGAATCCGATGGATCGTATCGATCACAATCGGGTACAACCTCATCGAGGCCGTCGTCGCGATCACCGCCGGAAGCGCCGCATCCTCAGCCGCACTCGTCGGCTTCGGCTTGGACTCAACCATCGAGGTGCTCTCCGCTGTCGCGGTCGCCTGGCAATTCACTCGGAAAGATCCGGAGCGATGGGAGAAGGGCACGCTGCGCGTCATCGCGGTCGCGTTCTTCACGCTCGCGGCCTACGTAACCGTGAGCTCGCTGCTGGCCCTGGTCGGAGCTGTCAATGTAAAACACTCACCGTTTGGGATCATCCTCACCGCGGTCAGTGTCGTGATCATGCCCTTCCTTTCCCTCGCCGAGCGTCGCGCTGGGAAGGAAATCGGTTCTGCGACAGCGGTTGCCGACTCCAAACAGACATTGATCTGTACCTACCTGTCAGCAGCGGTGCTGATCGGGCTTGTTCTGAACAGCGCCTTCGGCTGGTGGTGGGCAGACCCGATCGCGGGCCTCGTCATCGCGGTTTTCGCACTGCGTGAAGGGCTGGAGGCTTGGAAAGGCGATGCCTGCGCGACATCTGTTGGAATGGTGCTAGAGGACGGGAGCGACCACGATCAGTAGGTGATGCGCAACGCTTCGCCCTCCTGGCTCAGCCGCGCGATACGCCCACGCAAATGGCACGCCTCATGAATGCACGCCAACAGGCCCTCCATCCACGCACGCCTCGACCGCATCTGCCCCGCACGGTCGGAGATGTCGTACCCGCCCGCTGAAGGATCCGCTTACGTACCAGCGATGCCGCCACGCAGCGATAACAGAACACCGCCACACAGCGACCAAAGTCACAGACGAGAGCGATCGCCTCAGCGTCCCAGAAACGATCGCTTTCGGTGTCAGCGCGGTCGGATTCAGGCTCTGCGCCAAGGCTGCCCTACTCTAGGAGCTTTCGCTTGCCCTGCTCGTACTCCGCATCAGTAAGAACTCCTTCGTCGTGAAGAGCGGCCAGCTGGCGGAGCTGTCGAGCAAATCGCGGCGGCATGTGGCGCACGGTTTGGCGGGCGGCCCATTGGTGACGCCGCCACGACGTCCGCATTCGAGAAGCGAGATACCCGCCAACGAGGCAGATTCCCACTACAGCCAGAAGGATCCCTCCGCACATCCACAGCCTCGCGTCTGCAGCGGCTGAAGCAGCGGCCGGGTCAAATTGAGAAGCACGGACCTCTGCAATGCCTGCGCGATCGGCCTGAATCAGAAAAATGATCGTTCCGGAGATCGCGGCAGCCGCCCCAACCATCCACAGCAGTGCACCGTGTGATCCGCGCTCGGTGTGGGCTTCACTCAGCTCGGATGTGAGAACTTTCGCGCTCATGCGTCGAGGGTAGTCCTGTGGGTGGCGAGGTGGCACGCCTCTGGGCGATTATCGAATGGCGTCGGCGGGGTCAATTCGCGCGGCGCGTACGGCGGGAAGGAAGGCCGCGAGAGCCCCACAGACGGCGCCGGCTACCGGCGCGATCGCGATCGTCTCCCAAGGCGCGATCGCGGTCCATCCGCGCGCGGCGGCGACTGCGACGGAAATTGCTAATCCGCCTGCGATTCCGGCAAGTGCGCCAGCGAGGCCGATAACGACGCCTTCCCAGAGAAAGATTGCCGCTACGCCGCGTTGTCCCAGTCCCACGGCCCGGGCTAGCGCAAGTTCTTGCGTGCGTGCTTGAACTGAGATGAACATCGCTGAGGCGCCGCTAAGTATGGCGAGGGCCAGAAGCGCGATCGCCAACGAGGCGAGTAACCCGTTGAGGTCGGTCTGCACTCCTACCCGCAAGTTCCGTAGCTCGGCAGCGGTCTCGACTGAGATATCTGCGGGGGATGCCGGGGAGAGAGCGAGCGGTATCGCGCTGGCTAAGGGTCCGGCAAAGCCAGGATCAGTTCGGACCACGATTTGTCGAGAACCGGCCGAAAAAGGCGGTAACGGTACGACAACACTCGTCAAGAGGTTCGGTTCCCGAGGCGCAGCAGTGATAGTGCCCACGACTGTATACGGTTCGCCGTTGACCCAGACCTCAGCTCCAATTCCGCCCCTGTCGGACAGGCCGAGCTGTGCGCCCGCGTCCGCACCAACGAGCGCCACGTGTTCCTTGGTCGATGAGAAGAGCCTGCTCAGGCTCTGGGGGGACGTTCCGATATCCAGCACCCCGAAGAGTCCACTATCAACGGCCACGGTGCTCCCTTGAAAGGGCGAGTTACCGCTGGCCGAAGTGAATGCGAACCGGCTTGTCCGTGCGGTGTTGGCGTCGAGGGGTGCCACCTGCCCGACCTCTCGGACATGTGGGAGCTCCCCGAGTCGGTCTAGCCAGGCGGCGGCCTCCTCGTCTGATGTACCCGCCGGTACGTTCACCCGAACCTCGTCCCGAGCTGCGGCCGTTAGCCGTCCGGCGATCTGCTGCGAGGCAGTCGCGCCGATGCCGGCCGCGCCGATGAGTCCCGCGAATGCGAGAGCGAAGGCCGCAATCAGAGCGACAGAACGCAGCGGTCGAGACGTCACGTTGTTGATCGCCCGAGTGAGGCGATCCGATGCCCGTCGTGACCGTGTGCCACGACGCTCCTTTGAGGGAGTCACTGCCAGCGACGGCCGTTCCTGTCCGTCAAGTTTCGAGCCAACAGAATTTTCTGCCCCCGTGATCTCTAGAACACCGTCAGCCATCCGGACCGTTCGGTCGGCGTAGGCGGCAATCCTCGGATCATGGGTGACGAGGATGACCGTTGCTCCCTGTCGATTGAGCTCGAGCAGGGCCTCCATCACTTGATCGCCGGTCTCGCTGTCCAGGTTTCCGGTGGGCTCGTCCGCGACGATGATCGAAGGATTCGTTGTAAGGGCCCGCGCGATGGCAAGTCTTTGACGTTCCCCACCGGAGAGTGACCGTGCCAGTGCAGCGGCCTTTTGATCAAGGCCCACGGCTTCTAACGCTCGCGAGACCTTTTCGGATTGCTCGCGGAGCGGTGCTCCTTGAATTGCGAGGGCCAGCGTCGCGTTTCGTTCGGTGCTTTCGTATGGGTTGGCGTAGGAGGACTGGAAGATAAATCCGTAGGTTGTGCTGCGCAGGTGATCGATCTGTGTTGCGCTCAGACCGCGAACGTCAATGTCGCCGAGGTGGTAGCTCCCCTCCCAGCGTGAGTCGAGCAATCCGATGATGTTGAGGAGTGTCGACTTTCCCGATCCGGATCGCCCCACGATCGCGAGGAATTCGCCCGGTTCGACGACCAAGGACGCCTCTCGGACAGCGAACCACTGCTGCGACTCTCCGTAACGGCGCTGGATATGGTTGAGCGTGAGCCGTGGCGGTGAAACGGTCATTGGGACACCAATATCTCGTCCCCGACTGCGAGGCCCTCAGCTTTGATGGCCGTCCACCCGTCCGCATTTCGTACCACGACGATTGGAGTGCGCGCAGGAGTATCCGATTTGCTGCGCTTGATCACGTAGTCACCGCCAGAGTCCGACCGGATGGCGATTGTAGGCACTGCCATGTCGGGTTTTGACTCGGTGCCGAAGAGGACTGCGACGGCGTCGCCTGCCGTCAGGTTTCCGCCGGCATCAAGGTTGATTTGGATGTCGCGGCCGGGTGGCCGTCCGCCGCTGGTGGGGCTCGACTGGAAGTCACTGATCTTGGCCACGGCGCCGGTGCCCTTTTTCCCGCCAGAGCCGGTGATTGTCACCTTGTCGTTCAGTTTGATTTGTTCGGCCTCGCTGACACTGGCTCGCACACTGACGTAGGGGGATCCCATTCCCAGCACAGCGAAGGGGTGATCGTTGTCCACGGAAGTGCCGGCCGGAGCGACAGAGACCAAGGAGAGGGCGCCGAGCGAGGTTGGAACGGTGTAGAACTCTGCGGTGGTGATCGTCGTGGAGTATCGACCACCAGGTGGCTCGACATTTGCGGCTGAGTAGGCGGAGCGCACTGCACTGAGGGTGGCGCTATCGACCTTCCCCGTTTGCGGGACTCCAAGCGCCTTTTGCAAGCTGGCGACGTCACTGCCAGTATCTCCAGCGACCAGGTTCCGGAAGAGCGGTATATCCACGCTGTACAGAAACACGGGTCTGTTCGAGACAGTACCAAGAAGCTGTCCGTTGGTAAGTGGGCCGGGGTTAGCCGAAACAGAAGTGACAACGATGCGCTCTGCGCCCGCCGGTGGGCCAACCGTCACCGGCTGTTCCTGTGTCCCCGAGACCTCGCCTTGGATGCGGATGTCGGCGGTCACGGTCCTGGATTCAACCGGGGCGTATACGGGCACATTCGTCCCGCGAGCGTCAAGCACAGCCGAGTCCGGCGAACGCACCCATATACCCAGAAGGAATGCCGCACCCGCGATAAGGACCGTGATTAAGACAAATGCGAGTGCGCGGAAGGGATGATCCAAACGACGCAGCCGCCGCGGCTCACCCGCCAACGGTCGTGACCAATTTCTGTGCTTGGGCGACCACCTTCTTGACCTTGTCGCGGTAGGCCGTCAATTCGCCCTCGTGATCATCGATGTACCCTGCCTGCTTGGTCGCTTCCCAGTCCGCCAGCGTCTGGACGGAATTGAGTGATTCTTTGCACCGTACGTCGATTGCAGCGACCTCGAGCTGCTCTTCTCCAGCGGAAGGGAATTGAGGCACCAGAACCCGGGCATCCTTGTTGGCCGCCAGGCCCCCGTCCTGTATGCAGCTGAGCCACTTCTCCCGGACCGACTTAAACTCGTCGCTGGCAAGAAGAGCCTCGAACGATTCATTCATCCCGCGATCTACCACCGACTGATCCGGCGACGTGTTTACCCCCATCACGGGTAGCTGCTTGGTTGATTTGAAGCACGCCCGATAGTCCTGCCACCAATCGGGACCGAGCGCATCCTCCTGGGCTTGAACATCTTTCGACTGACTCGACTCGGGTAGCTCGTACCCATTGGCCTCAGCGTCGGCCGGCGCCCATAACCCATACCGACGATCCGGTAGAGGCGCGAGCGCCGACCAATCCTGAGACGCGCGGGGGAAAGTCAGCCCCTTGTTGGCCATGCACTTTTCGATCGCAATCGAGTTCGCATGGTTGACCGTCTGAACCTCACCCCAACTCATCGCATATGACTCAAGCGGCAACAGAATCTGTGCCGTCGCCGGATTGAGCTGCGCGCGCACGTTGGCGTGCGCTTGCGACGGCCCGGACGAACACCCGGTCAATGCAACGACGAAGATGAGCGCTGCTGCTGAAGTCGTCGCTGTCAGCCGCCCACCCGCCATCAGTAGAAGTAGAGGGAGTCGAACGAGTCGTTACGCCAGTCAGGCCAATTGAAGAAGCCCGCGGCTCCTCCGGGCTGCTGGAACAATGAACCCGAGTAACCGGGGTCGCTGAACCAGCCGATATAGGCAGTTCGGTTGTTGGCGACGGAGGAGATGACGTCGTGGAACCCCGCAAGCGACGACTGGCTGCTGGTCCACGATCCGAAGGCTCCGGCATAGCTGGAGTCAGTCCAGGCGCACGCGCGGTTACTGCCGCACTGAGTGATGGATGCCTGTGCCGGTGCGCTGAATCCAATGACAGAAGCAGCGACAAGAGCTGCAGCACCTGCAACCCCAATGATTGAACGCTTTTTCACGATATCTCCCCAATCCTCAGTGAACGTGAAGCTGAGCCGGAGTCTAGAACGCCCTGTCTAGGGGACGCAAGTACCAAGCGCGAGAGCTCCACGAGCATCCGAGAACATCAAAGCTGGTGCCATCTCGGGCGGCACCAGCCTGGTCGTCGGGCACCGCTATGGCCCGCCGGGTCGCTTGCGCTAACGATCGTTTCTGAACCTGCCCCCTGTCCCAATGTCGGGACGATGGTGTAGTGTCCCAAGCATGGGACAGCAAGACGGCGGATACCTCGATTGGCTCAGATGGCATGACTCGCTCACCACTGAGGAGCGGATCGCCCGCGGGCCTTTTCAGTCCGCGTTCGCAGTAGGCCGTGGCGAGCACGGTAAAGGCGCAATCGACCGCGCGCGCCGGCAGGCGTCCATCGCATCCCACGTGCTCGACCAGGTGGAGGAGCAAGCGGTGTTCGCCCTCCTCGTCGACGGCCACAGCGTCCGCGACGTCGCCGCGAGCACCGGGCTCAGCAAGAGCGAGGTGGGACGCATCGCCAAGCGTTTTGAACGGGACGGTGACACCTTGGTGTCGCACGCGACGTTAGCGCCCCTGGGAGCCGCAGACGATGTGCGCGACGGCATCCGCGCCGCGTGGGGTCACCGCTGATGCGGGGGTACACAGCGGTCCCGGACCCGTGGCCCATGCCCACCCTGCCGCAGTGGGCGGCCAACATCGTGGACAACGCCGTGCTGTTCATCGTCGGCGTGGTGATCGTCGCCGGCATCGGTGTCGTTGTGTGGATGGTCCTGAGCGATCGCGCTGAGCGTCGGCGCCCAGATGGAGGGCTGCATGCGTTTCGACCGTTCCACGCTGGGCGACGAGCTGCCCGGCAGGGTGCACCGGTGGTCGCTCCGGCAGAGCTGAGCGACCAGGACGCACCCGCCTGGGTGGCCGGCTACCATGTCGGCCGCATGGAACCGGTCGCGTCCCGGAAGTAGGCCGCCCGGTAATGCGGGAGGGCTCGTCAGCTCTGGGTATGAGAGTGTCGATGGCATGAGCGATGAACCAGAAGCGAACCCTCACCTTCGGGATGCGTTGCTGATCGCCAGGCAGCAGTGGCAGCTCAACGAGATACGCGAGCTGGTGCGCGCCTTCGCGCGAAATGGGACGTCGACGGCTCCGCCGGAGGCGTACGCCTATCTCGAACTCATGGTGGATGCGATCGTGGACGATCCGGAACAGGTAATGGCGCTCAACGCGGACGTGAGTCGGCTACTCAACGACGGGGGTACGACCTTCGATCCAGACGGTCGCCAGGCCGGCTGAGCTTCACGGCCTCGGCGTCCCGCTGCGTGGGTCGAGGCCAGCCTTCCATCGCTCGCGCTGTTCCTCCGGGGTCACGATCTGCCCGTGCGGGTCGGTGATGGGGACGAGGAACTTCGGCGTGCCTAGCTCGCCTTCGGCGGCGGCCTGTGCCTCAGCGAGGCTTTCGTAGTAGCCCAATGGCCACCGGTCAGCACGTTTCAGGACCCAATGGTCGACGCGGTACATCATCAGCGTTTCGCGGGTGATCTTGTTCACGGCCGGCCCGTGGTGGATTAAGAAGCGCGGTTGGATCGCGTCGTCGAGCACCAGCCAGTCGCTCTCCCCCACCCGAATCGTTCGCACGAATCCATTCGAACATACTTTCGAATCTCTGGTCTAATGGGGGCATGAGCACGAACCGCCGATATCCCGAAATGGGGATCGGCCGCGGCGTGGAGGAGATTCTGATCCGAGCCCAGCCGGTGAGTCTGACCGATGCGGAGCTCGACGTCGAGCACCACCCGATTCACCGGCCGGCGGAGCCGCGGCCGGTGCGGGCGTGGGTGCGTTTCCCGGAGACGGTGATCCGCCCAGAGTGCGAGGCGATCGCCTGGACGGATCGCGCCGTTCAGGTCCGTTGGACGTCGGTCAACGGCATCGTGCGTACGGCATGGGTGTGGCGGGGCGCGATCGAGGATGGTTGGGACCGGCCGCCGATTCCCCCGCGGCGATAGGAGTCCCTTGTCAGGCTCGGTCGCCAGCCGACCGCTCCGTAGCCTGTTGTTCCAGCCGCTCCCGGGCTTCGGTGATCAGCCGGCCGAGCGCGAACAGGGAGGGGATGGCCTCCGGGTTGCCAAGGCCGGAGTCGTCGACGAGCGTGACTTCGAGAGGGTTCTCATCCTCTGAACGGTTGTTGACCGCGGCGCGGATCGTGATGGCATCGATGTCGGCGTGGAGGACGTCTTCACCAGAAATTCCTCCTGTCATGACCACTGTGCCGTCGCCGCGCCGTTCGAACGTGCCCGCGGAAGTCGCGGTGGGAGGCATGTACCAGAGCAGATCGGCCGCGAATCCGGAGTCCGCCGGCAAGCCCATCTTGGCCAGGAAGAGCCGGGTGTACGTCGGGGCGAGCTTGCTCGTCTCCTGCGCCAACCATTCGGAGCGGAGTTCTTCTTGCTCGGCCGCTTCCTGTGCGCGCTTGGCCTCAATCTCGGCCAGCTCAGAGCGGTACTTGGAAAGGGCGGCCTCTGCCAGTCGGGAGTTCGTCATGCGGTGCCGCCGTTCGTCCGTGCGCGACCGGTGTACGTGAGGCCGGCACGGCGCAGGGCGTCGGCCGGCGTGCCGTCGCTGTAGTCGGGGGCCTCCCCCGTCATCGGCAGCGGCGCATTCGCGCGGGCGTACTCGTGCACCTGGTCGCTGAGTGCGTCCCAGGTTGGGATCTCACCCACCGGAGTGGTGACCAGCTCGACGCCGCACGTGATCCCTTGTTCGGTGAGGTATTGGCGGGCTGCCGTGAGGTACGCCTCGGCGTACGCGGCCAGGTCGCGCGCGAACAGCGCTTCGACGTCCTCGACGAGCTGCTGCGCGGCCGCGGCCCGCTCCTCGGTCATCCCCTCGGTGAACGTGGCTTCTGCGGCCGCGTCGCGTTCGTCGTCGTACAGGTCGCCCAGACCGAAGTCGTAGAACACATCCTCCGCGTCGAACGGCAGCCGCACCGGCTCGGTGCGGTAGCGCAGCAGCTCGGCGTCGTCGTCGCCGGCGGTGCTGTGGACGATCTGGCGCACGTAGTCGGCTTCCCATGATCCGGGCCGGCCGGCCAACAGCTCCTCAACGCCGCCCAGGTTGGCGGCAACGGCCGTGAGGACGTAGGTGGCGATTTCTCCGAAATCGACGGGCTCGACGGTGGCCTGCTCGGTGCCGGCGCCGCGCACGCGCGTCTGACGCGCCGCCGCGGTGAGTGCGGCGATCGCGTCGGCTACCGGGTTGGGCTCGGCAGGCTCGACCGCCTGCAGTGTGGTGGTCATCGTGTGGTCCTTCCGGATCGATACTCGAGGACGGTCTACAGGTTGGCCGCAGCGGCCCCCTGGGGCAGCTCACGGGCTCCCACGGGCGGGAACGGCTGCCCGTTGTTGTACTTGGCTTCCAGGCGCTCGACCTCGGCCATGACGGCCTTGTGGATGAACTGCGAGAGGTTGCGGCTGCCCTCAGTGGTCATCGTGTAGAGGATCGCGCCGCGCACGCGGTCGGTGTCGGCGGGGTCTTGGTAGAACGACACCTTCGCCCGTGACTTCGGCTCGCGTGGCGCGGGCTTCGTCGCGGCGCGCTCGGCAGCCTGGAGCTGGCGGGTCTGCTCTACCTGGTCGGCGTCCTCGTGCTGTTCTTGCGTCCACCGGGTGGCGTCGACGGCAGTCGGCGCGGCCGCGGGTGGCGGCGTGATGGGGCTCGATCCGGCGAGGCTGGATTTGCGTGGTGCTGGTCGGTTCATGATGCGGCTCCTTCGATCGCAGTCAGGTGGTCGGCGTAGATGGCTCCGAGTTCTGTCGCTTCGGAGCCGCCCCACTCGTCGAGGCCGCGTGCGGCCTCGGCCGCGTCGGAGATGACGACGCGCTTGGGGACGACGGGTGAGAGCATCCGCAGCCCTCGGGCCGTGATGGCTTGTCCCAGCTCGTCCAGCCATGTGCGGCCGCTGACGGTCTTTTCCTCGTGCTTGTTGACGATGACGCCCGCGACGCTCAGTCCGGGGTTGTAGTAGGCCCTGACGTTCTCGATCGTGTCGAGGAGCTGGCCGAGCCCGTTGGCGCTGAACAGCTTGGATTCGGTGACAACCACAACGGCATCGGCGGCCGTCAGGCCGTTGATGGTGAGCTGGTCGAGGCTGGGTGCGCAGTCGATCAGGATCAGGTCGTAGTCGTCGACGACGCTGGCCAGGGCCTCGCGCAGGCGGCCTTCTCGGCCGGCTCCGGCGATCACGAGTTCGTCGCGCACGTAGCCGAGCGTGACGCCACTGGTGGGCACGACGTCGAGGCCGGGCCAGACGCCGGGAACGATGACGTCGCGGATGGTCTCAGGTGCGCGCGAGCTGAGCGCGTCGGCAAGGCCGGCCTGGTCCTCCCCTACATCCTCGGCCGCGGCGATCGTCGTCAGGTTGCCTTGTGGGTCGTTGTCGACGGCGAGCACGCGCCGGCCTGCACGCACCGCGGCGCGCGCCAGGTGAAACGTGGTCGTGGACTTGCCGACGCCGCCCTTCTGGTTGCAGAGGGCGAAGATTCGAGCGGTCACGTTGGTTACCTCCAATGGGTCTAATAGTACTGTTACCGTCACGTCATGCTGCTGCGTTGTGTGCGCGTGGCGTGACAGGGCCGGGGAGCTGTCGGGCAGCTCCCCGGCCCTGCTTCGACTCAGAACGGGGTGTCGTCGTTGGTGTCGGCGGCGGCCGTCGCGCGCTGGACGGTGACGCTCTGTCCGCGCAGGCTCACACCGATTTCGTCGGCGCGGACCTCGTGCTGAAGCCGGGTTCCCTGCTCGCCCTTGTACTCGGTGATGCGGTAGCCGCCGGAGAAGGTAACGCGGATGTTTCCGCCTGCCTCGGCCGCGTCCACGAGGTTCTGCGCCTGGTTGCCGCTCACGGCGACGTCGTAGGCCGTGGCCGGACCGTCGCTGTAGGAGCCATCCGACTGACGGATGCGGTCGCTGACGATGACGCGGGCGTAGGTGTACGGGCCGTGCTCCCCCTCCCGGAGCGTGGGCGTCTCGGCCAGGTTTCCAGTGCGAGTGATGTAGCTCATTTCGATTCCTCCCAGAATGATGGTGCCTCTAACAGTACTGTTGGGGTTTATAGAGTTGCAATGACCTAGTAGCGCTCGACCTCCATCTCTCGGCCGTCCATCTGGGGCGGGTACAGCACCCACTCGATGCCGCTGACCGGGTTGGGGTTCTCGACGCGGACGCCGCGCACGGGCGAGCCGAACTCGATCGGCCCCAGCTCGTCGGTGACGCGCAGCGGCGTGCGGTAGATGCGGCCGCCGTGGCTGAGGATGCGGTCCCCGATCCGCAGGTCTGCGAGTCGAGTGACGATGATCTTGGACATGGCTTCTCCTATGGAGTGATCTAACGGTAATAGTACTGTTAGGGTCGTTGGGGCTGTTTTATGTTCCTGCTGGTTCGTGCCGGTGGATGTCGACTGGGCTACTTATGGCCCTTCGTTCACCTCTAATAGTACTATTACCGGCGTTGGGGGTCAAGTCACTGGCAGCTGTCACATTGCAGGGCTTCCATCGGGTCGATGGGCACCACGTACTCGGCCGCAGGGGAGCGGTAGTGGGCATCGCCTTCGTCGTCGCCCGCGGCGTGCGCCTCGATCCACATGTCCGCGCTGGCTGGCTCCCCGATCGCTCGAAGCATCCCCGCCAGGGCCTCGACCTCGCCGCAGCTCAGGGTCGGCCCCAGGTCGCCTGCCATGTCTCCGGCGGAGAACACCGCCGCGAATCGAGTGACGTCGCTGGTGTTGGTAATGAGTGTGCTCATCGCTTCTCTCCCTCTCCCTCTCCCTCATGTTGTTTTGCCGGGAAGGCACGTAGTGCCGTTCAGGGAGAGCGGTTGGAGTGCAACCCGCAGGGCGGCGGGGGAGAGAATTTCCGCGCGAAATAAGGGAGCTTGCGACCGCGTGCGGAAAATCTCGGCGGAGCTGGCTCCCGCAGGGAGCTTGCGCGGAGGCCGCCGACCGTAGAATGCCGCAGGCTTCCCGGCAAAAGACAGGGGCCGAAGGCCGTACAGTCGGCCGGCTCCGTCCGGCCGTCCGTTGTCGGCGCCGGCTCCGTCCGGCGCCGACCGCTCTGGACGGTGTTCAGTCGAAGCCGGGGCCGAAATTGTCGGTCCAGCATTGCGGATGAATGCCGGTTCGGATCAGCTCGCGTTCCGCGGCCGGCCTCGCGGGGGCGGCGTCCTGAATCAGCGCGCCCGCGCGCAGCGCGGCGGCTTCCGCGGCCGTGAGCTCGACGAC
>NZ_JAROCB010000007.1 GCF_030433675.1 Leifsonia virtsii | reverse complement strand
GGGCGCACCGGCGCCGCAGGCGCTGCCGGCGCTGCCGGTCGCACCGGCGCCGCCGGCTCCGCAGCGGAGCCGCCGACCGCGTCGCTCACACCGACCCGGCGCTCCAGCCGCTCGACGCGGGCGAGGGCGCCGCGCTCGCTCTCGTCGCTCGACGGCACGAGCACACGCGCGATCATGAGCTCCAGGTGGAGGCGGGGCGAGGTCGCACCGGTCATCTCGGTCAGGGCCGCATTCACGATGTCGGCGGAGCGGCTGAGCTCGGCCGCGCCGAACTTCATCGCCTGCACGCCCATACGATCGAGCTCGTCCTGCGGGACGCCGCGGAGCACGGCCGCTGCGCCCTCCACGCTCGTCGCCGCGACGACGATGAGGTCGCGCAGGCGCTCGAGCAGGTCTTCGACGAACCGGCGCGGATCCTGGCCGGTCTGGATGACGCGGTCGACCGCCGCGAAGGCTCCCGCCGCGTCCCGCGCCGAGATCGCGTCGATGACCTCGTCGAGCAGAGCCGCGTGCGTGTAGCCGAGCAGGGCCACCGCGCGCTCGTACTCGATGGCGCTGCCCTCGGAGCCGGCCATCAGCTGGTCGAGCAGCGACAGGGTGTCTCGCGGCGAGCCGCCGCCCGCGCGGACCACGAGCGGCAGCACGCCGGGGGCCACGGTCATGCCCTCGCTGTCGCACAGGCTCTGCACGTACTCCAGCATCTGCGCCGGCGGCACGAGCCGGAACGGATAGTGGTGGGTGCGCGACCGGATGGTGCCGATCACCTTCTCGGGCTCGGTCGTCGCGAAGATGAACTTCACGTGCTCCGGCGGCTCCTCCACGATCTTGAGCAGCGCGTTGAAGCCCTGCGGCGTCACCATGTGCGCCTCGTCGAGGATGAAGATCTTGTAGCGGTCGCGCGCCGGGGCGAAGATGGCCCGCTCGCGGATGTCGCGGGCGTCGTCGACGCCGTTGTGGCTCGCGGCGTCGATCTCGACGACGTCGAGCGACCCGCCGCCGTCGCGGCTCAGCTCGATGCAGCTGGAGCACTTTCCGCACGGGGTGTCGGTCGGCCCCTCTGCGCAGTTGAGGCAGCGGGCGAGGATGCGCGCCGACGTGGTCTTCCCGCAGCCGCGCGGACCGGAGAACAGGTAGGCGTGGTTGACCCGGTTGGTGCGGAGTGCCGTCATCAACGGCTCGGTCACCTGGGACTGGCCGATCATCTCGGCGAAGGTGTCGGGCCGGTAGCGGCGATACAGGGCGGTTACCACTCACACATGGTACTCACCGCCGCCGACATTCGGCTGGGCTCCGCCGTGCGTCACGGCCCCCGCACGTTCAGCGCCCGCCCGATGGCCGACCACAGAGCGACGCGGGCGTCCTCCGTCGCCTGCGCGGCGGGCGGCGGCGGGAGGTACAGCGGTGTGTACGGGGGCACGTAGAAGAGGTGCGTGGCCCGGGGTGCGCGCACGTAGGCGTCGCCGCCGTGGGGCGGGCGGACGCTCGCGGCGGCGTCCATCCAGCCGCACGCCGTCTCCAGCTGCTCGTCCTGTCCGGCGCAGCCGAGGACGACGGGACCGGGGATGCGGTTCAGCTCCAGCACCGCGGCCGGGCTCGGGTCGCGGTTGCCGCTCAGGCAGGGCACCCAGTCCCCTCCCACCGTGACCGCCGGACCCGGGACGGGCGACGGGCAGACCAGTCCGGTCGTCCCAGCCGGGGCGATGGCGCCGTACACCAGCTCGGGATGCGCGACCGCCGCCCACAGCGCAAGTTGCGCGCCGCGCGAGGTACCGAAGACGAAGATGCGCCGCGCGTCGACCCCGGGCTGCGAGCGGAGCCAGGCGAGCGCCGCGACCGCGCGCTCCCCCGGCAGCGTGCGGACCGGGTCGAGCCGGTCCTCCGACCCGTATGTCGACAGCAGGAGGACCGGATAGCCCATCGCGGACAGCGTAGAGGCGGCGAGCACACCGGTCGGGGTGCCGGGGTCGGTGTCGTCGAACACCAGCACCGCCGGACGCGGCGCGGGCGACGATGCGACCGGGCGGAAGTAGTCGCCCACGACGTCGCCCTCGGACACCGCCCGCGACGGCGCGGCCGAGATGAGCCCCACCCGGTGCAGCCGCCGCGCGGCCACGCGCCTGCCGTCGATCGTCGCGGCGAGGTCGACCGCCACGGTCGACCCGCCCCACTGCTCCGGCGACGTGGCCGAGGCGCCGCCGGCGCTGCTCAGCGACCAGAACAGGCCCATCCCGTCCGCACCGGTGAAGGGCGCCTCGACCGGCACGTCGTGGTCGAGGTCGACGATGCCCGACGAGGGCACCGAGTACTCGGCCCGCGAGGTCCACCTGCCGCCGGTCAGCGCGTTCGCCGTGATCGTGACCCGGCCGCCGGGAGGAAGGGAGACCAGGCGGAGGTGCACCGGCTCCCACACGCGGCTCGGCTCCTCGCTCACCTCGAAGTGCGGGCCGGCCGCTGCGGGCGCCGGACTGCAGCCGGCGAGCAGCGCGGCGACCAGGCCGAGCAGGGCGACGAGCGCCGCCGGGCGCCTCACGGCCGCATCGCCCCCGCCAGCCGCGCGAGCACCAGTTGCCAGAAGGCGACCCTGGCGTCCTCCGTCGCCTGCGCCGTCGCCGGCGGCAGGTCGCTCAGCCCGATCGGCAGCTCCGGAGGTGTGGAGATCTCGTGGCCCGCGCCCTCGGAGTAGAGGAACGCGTCCCCGTCCTTCTTCCCGCGCGCCTGCTCGCCCGCCCGGGTCCAGTCGCACGCGGTGGGCAGCAGCTGGTCGGCCGTGCCGCACGCCAGCACGACGGGACCGGGGATGCGCTGCAGCGGGAGGATGTCGGTGCCCGCGATCGTGCGCTCCGGGTTCGCGCAGGGCAGCGGGAGGTCGTGCTGGATCAGCAGCGGACTACCCGCCTCCGACGTGCACTGCAGCGCGGTCGCACCGCTCGCGGCGAACACGCCGTGCACGCGCTCGGGGTCGTGCGAGGCGAACCAGAGGGCGAGCGAGGACGACGGCCCGGTGCCGTAGACGAAGATGCGGCCCTCATCGACGATCGGCAGGGAGGAGAACCAGGTCAGCGCCGCATCGAAGGTCTCGACCGAGAGCGCCGCCGACCCGGCGATGCGTCCCTCCGGCACGAACGCGGGCAGCACGAACACCGGGAAGCCCGCCGCGGCGATCTGATGGGCCGCGAAGGCGCCGGAGCCTCCGTCGTCGTCCCCGTCGATCACGATCACGCCGGGCCGCAGGTCCACCGGCGTCGGGACGGACTCGACCAGCAGGCCGACCTTCTCGGGTGCGGCCAGGCCCGCGGCCTCCGGGTCTCCTGTCGCGATCAGGTCGCTGCCGAGCACGTCCCGGTCGCTGGTGCCCGCGGCGAGCGGCGCACGGTGCAGCACGGCGGTCGCCACGCTGAGGCCGGCCTGCTCCGCCCGGAAGCGCAGATCGAGCGCGCCGCGGACCCACTGCTGCTCCAGCTGCCGCTGGCTGAGCGACGGCCCGGTGAGGCTCCAGAGCAGCCCAGCGCCGTCCGGCCGCGGGTAGGGGCCGGAGATCGGCTCCTGCGACCACAGCTGCACGCGGCCGTCCGGCGGCACGGCGTACACCGCGCGCGACGACAGCCAGCCCGCGGCGGTGTGCGCCCGCACGGACACGACCACCGGCTCGCCCGGCTGCAGACCGGTCAGCCGCACGCCGAACGGTTGCGACATCCCGTCGCCGAACAGGCTGAACTGGATGCGCGCGCCGCCTCCGCCGCCCACCGCCGCGCAGCCCGACAGCACGGCCGCGACCGCGACGACGGCCACCAGCGCCCGGAGCAGCCGGCGCCTCATCCGAGCACCGCCCTGAGCACGGCGCGGCCCACCGCGTTCCAGAAGGCCACGCGCGCCCTCTCGGTCGGCTGGCCGCCCGCCGCGGGCAGGCCGATCGGCAGTCCGGGCGGGACCGAGACGGCGTGCGAGGAGCCGTCGGCGTAGATCGTCGCGTCGCCGGCGCGCGGACCGCGCGTCGCGGCGAGCGCACGCTGCCAGTCGCACGCGTTCTGCAGCACCTCATCGCTCTCGCCGCAGGCGATCACGACCGGGCCCTCGATGCCGTCGACGCTCGGGACGGCGTCGGGCACGACGGTCCCGGAGCGGGACAGGCAGCGCAGGCCGTCCGCGTCCTCGAACGCCGGCGCGACCTGGGCGGCCGGCAGGCACAGCAGGGCGGGCGTCCCGGAGGCGACGAACAGGCCGTAGACCTGCGACGGGAACCGCGTCGCGGCCCAGACCGCGAGCTGCTCGGCGACGCCCGTGCCGTAGACGAACACCTTGTCGTGCTGGATGTCGGGCCGGCGCTGCAGCCAGTCGAACACGGCCGAGACGGTGCTCGCGGAGATGATGCCGGTCGAGTGGACGCCGTCGGCCGACGCCGCGACCGGCACGCTCAGCACGGAGGCTCCGAGCTGGGCGATCAGCGGAGCGGTGAACTCGGACGACGCCCCCTCCGACGGGTCGTCGAACATGAGCACGGCCGGCGTCTGCGGCCGCTCCAGCGACGCCGCGCTGTAATAGGTGCCGAGCGGCACGTCCTCATGCGTCTGGCGCGGCAGCCGCGGATCGATCGCCGCCCGCAGGTCGCGCGTGTACAGGGTACGGACCGAGATCCCGGCGGCGAGCCCGACCAGGTCGAACCGCCGGGAGGCCACGACGCGGCCGTCCCCGGAGGCGGTGAGGGTCACGGCGGTCGAGTCGCGCATCCACTGCCGGGCGGCCGCCTCGACGCCGAGCTTCGGGCCCCGCAGCGACCAGAACAGCCCGGCGGAGTCGGCGTCGGCGAAGGGAGCGAGCTGCGGCCGGGCCCTTGCGAGGTCGAGGACTCCGGAGGCGGGCACCGTGTAGGTCGCCCCCGACGTCCAGGTGCCGCGGTCGGTCGCGAGGCGTGCCGTCACCCGGAGGCGCGCGCCGGGCTCTGCGCCGACCAGCTGGAGAGGCACGGGCCAGAGCACCGCGCTGTACCGCACGAGCGGCGGCGTGACGAAGCGGGGACCGGCGGCGCCGGCGTCGGACGGGCCGCAGGCGGCCAGGGCGCACACGGCGAGCGCGCCGGCCGCGACCACCGCCGCGAGGCGCACCAGGCGCGCCAGGAGCGGCCGCCGAGGGCTCCTGCGCCCTCCGTCCCCGCCGCGCCGTCGCCGCATGGTCGTTCTCCGATCAGCTCCCGGTGGACTCCCGCACGGCCTGCAGGGACTGCCGGGCGATCTCGCGCTCCTCGTTCGTCGGCACGACCAGCACGGTGACCGGCGACCCGTCGGCCGAGATGACCCGCGCGTCGTGCGACGGGTCCGCGTTGCGCTCGGGGTCGAGCCGGATGCCGAGCACCTCCAGCCCGGTCAGCACCTCCGCGCGCAGGGCGGCGTCGTTCTCTCCGACGCCGGCCGTGAAGGTGAGGACGTCGAGGCCGCCGAGCAACGCGGTGTACGCGCCGATGTAGTGCTTGAGACGGTGGACGGCGACATCCAGCGCCAGCCGCGCCTCCTCGTCGCCGCCGCCTGCCGCCTGACGCACGTCGCGCATGTCGCCGCGGCCGGAGAGCCCGAGAAGGCCGCTGCGCCGGTTGAGGAGCTCGTCGAGCTCGTCGGTCGAGAGGTGCGCCCGCCGTGCGAGGTGGAGGAGCACCGCCGGGTCGAGGTCGCCGGACCGGGTGCCCATCACGAGGCCCTCGAGCGGGGTCATCCCCATCGAGGTGTCGACCGATCGTCCGCCGTCGATCGCTGCGGCCGAGGCGCCGTTGCCGAGGTGCAGCACGATCTGCCGCAGCTCGCCGAGGGGGCGGCCGACGAACTCCGCGGCCGTCTCGGAGACGTACTTGTGCGAGGTCCCGTGGAACCCGTAGCGGCGCACCCTATGGCGCTCCGCGAGGCCGGCGTCGATCGCGTAGGTGTACGCGGCGGGCGGGAGGGTCTGGTGGAACGCGGTGTCGAACACCGCCACGTGCGGCACGTCCGGGAACGCCTTCTTCGCGGCCCGGATGCCCTGCAGGTTCGCCGGGTTGTGCAGCGGCGCGAGGTCGGAGAGATCCTCGATGTTGATCTCGACGAGCGGGGTGACGATCGTCGGCTCGAAGAAGCGCTTGCCGCCGTGCACCACCCGGTGGCCGACCGCGTCGAGCGGGTTGTCCGCGAGGCTCGGCCCCTCCGCCTCGAAGGCGTCGAGCATGGCCCGGAAGCCGGCGGTGTGGTCCGGGATGGCGAGCGTGCGCTCCGTGCTCCCGTTCGGCCCGCGGTGGGTCGTGTGCCCGCTAGGCTCGCCGATCCGCTCGACCAGCCCGGAGGCCAGGGACTCCTCCGTCTCGCTGTCGATCAGCTGGTACTTGAACGACGACGATCCGCTGTTGACGACGAGGACGGCGCTCACGAGAGGGCCGCCTGGATCGCCGTGATGGCCACCGTGTTGACGATGTCGTCGACCGTCGCACCCCGGGAGAGGTCGTTGATCGGCTTGCGCAGACCCTGCAGCACCGGTCCGATCGCGACCGCGCCGGCGCTGCGCTGCACCGCTTTGTAGGTGTTGTTGCCGGTGTTCAGGTCCGGGAAGATGAACACCGTCGCGCGACCTGCCACCTCCGACCCGGGCATCTTCGCGGCTCCGACCGCCGCATCCGCCGCCGCGTCGTACTGGATGGGACCGGCCACCGCCAGCTCGGGCGCGCGCTCGCGCACGAGGGCGGTCGCCGTCCGCACCTTCTCCACGTCGGCGCCCGCGCCGGAGTCGCCGGTCGAGTACGACAGCATGGCGACGCGCGGCTCGATGCCGAACTGCGCGGCCGTCGTCGCCGACGAGATCGCGATGTCGGCGAGCTGCTCCGCCGTCGGGTCCGGGATGACGGCGCAGTCGCCGTAGACCAGCACGCGGTCGGCGAGCGCCATCAGGAACACGCTGGAGACGACGGACACACCCGGAGTCGTCTTGATGATCTCGAACGCCGGGCGGATGGTGTGCGCCGTCGTATGGGCGGCGCCCGACACCATCCCGTCGGCGAGGCCGAGGTGCACCATCATCGTGCCGAAGTACGAGGCGTCGGTGACCGTGTCGGCCGCCTGGTCGACGGTGATGCCCTTGTGGGCGCGGAGCCGGGCGTACTCCTCCGCGAAGCGCACCCGCAGCACGTCGTCGAAGGGGCTGAGCACCTCGGCGCCGGTCAGGTCGAGGCCCAGCTCGATCGCGCGCGAGCGCACCTCGAACGGCTCGCCGAGGATCGTCAGCCGCGCGACGCCGCGCGCCAGCAGGGTGTGGGCGGCACGCAGGATGCGGTCGTCCTCGCCCTCCGGCAGCACGATGTGCTTCTTCGCGGCGCGGGCCCGCTCGATCAGGTCGTACTCGAACATCAGCGGCGTGACGACCTCGTGCCGCGAGACGTTGAGGCGCGCGAGCAGGGCGTCCGCATCCACGTGCCGTTCGAACAGCGCGAGGGCGGTGTCGTACTTGCGCTGCGAGTCGGCCGCGAGCCGTCCGCGGGCGTGCGTGATGCGGACCACCGTCTCGTACGTGTCGAGACCCGTCCGCACGATCGGCAGCGGCGACCGCAGCCCGGCGAGCAGCCGTTCGATCGGCTCCGGCAGCTCGAAGCCGCCGTTGAGAACGATGCCCGCGATCGACGGGAAGGTGCCGGAGGCGTTCGCCATGAGCACCGCGAGCAGCACCTCGGTGCGGTCGCCGGGGACGACGACGACGGCACCCTCGACCAGCCGCGGCAGCACGTTGTTCATCGACATGCCGGCGACGACGACGCCGAGCGCTTCGCGCGTGAGCAGCGCCTCCTCGCCCGAGATCAGCGTGGCGCCGGTCTCCTCCAGGATCGACCGGATGCTCGGTGCGACCAGGAACGGGTCCTCCGGGATGGCCCACACCGGCGGGCGGTCGGAGGTGCCGGCGGCGGCCGCTGCGGCGCCGACCACGGAGGCCACCGCGGCGACGATCGGCTCCAGCTTCTCGGCGTCGGCCCGGTTCGCGATCACCGCGAGCAGGCTCGCGTGCTCGGTGCGCAGCTCGGCGATGGCGATCTCCGCCAGCTGCCGGAGCTCCTCCGGCGAGCGCGGGTCGGCCTGGCCGAGGCGTTCGCCGAGCCCCTGCCCGACACGTCCCCCGAGCACCAGCAGCACGGGAGCGCCGAGGTTGGCCGCGATGCGCGCGTTGTAGCCGAGCTCGGTCGGGCTGCCGACGTCGGTGTAGTCGGAGCCGAGGATCACGACCGTGTCGCAGCGCGCCTCCACGGCCCGGAAGCGTCGCACGATCTCACCGAGCGCCGCGTCCGCGTCGGCATGGACGTCCTCGTAGCCGACGCCGACCGCCTCCTCGTACGGGATGCCTGCGGTGGTGCGCTGCAGCAGCAGCTCGAGCACGTAGTCCCGCTCTGCGGTCGTGCGCGCGATCGGGCGGAAGACGCCGACCCGGCCGACCGAGTGACGCAACGCCTCGAGCACGCCGAGCGCGACGGTCGACTTGCCCGTGTGCCCCTCGGCGGAGGTGATGTAGATGGACCGCGCCACGTCAGCCGACCCGCTCGATCGCGGGGATGGCGTACGTGCCGTCGAGCACCTCCGCGCCCGGCTGGTACAGACGCAGGATGGGGCGGAACCGCCCGGTGGGCGCCGGCAGCCAGTTGGCCGCCGCTTTCTCGTCGGCCGGTCGGGTGGCGCTCATCGTGATGGTCAGTCCTCCGTCGTCGTCGTATTCGAGCCCGCGCGTCCTGTCGCCGATCGAGTAGCGTCCGATCGGGTTGGCGACGAGGTAGTAGCGCGGGAGGTCGTACATGGTCAGCGACCAGAACGCGCCGACAGGCGGCGTCGGGCTCAGTCGCAGCCGGTAGGTGCGGTCGCCGCTGAGCGGCTCGCCCGCGGCGTCCTCGTAGGTCATGATGTAGGCCGCCTCGTAGGCGTGGTTGCCCCAGAGGCCGCCGAGCGCGGCGCCGGCCCGGTGGGCGTAGCGGGTGCGGGGGTCGGTCAGCTTCCACTCCGGAGAGTCGATGGCGCCGATCTCGAAGAAGTCGAGGTTGTAGTCGAAAACGTGCAGGTCGGTCTGCCAGTGGTCCACGACGGTGCCCGCGGTGCGCAGCGCCGACTCCAGCGCTTCCTTGCCGAGGGCGTAGCCGTCGGTCAGGGCCGCTCGCACGGACTCCGGCTGCTCGGCGAGCGGATACGGGCTGAGCAGTCCGAGCGGCGCGTACGACTCCAACGCCGGCCGGTCGCGCTCGGCGGGCGGGAACGCCTGCGACCAGACGCGCAGCTTCTCGAAGAAGTCGAGCGCCTCTCCCCGCCCGGAAGGTGCGGCGGGAACGCCCTCCGGCGGCACGAGCGTCTGATGCAGCGGGGTCAGCGTCAGGGCGTCCTGGAGGGCGTGCACCGCAGGGAGGTCGTCCTCTCCGTCCACGGCCCAGCGGCCGACGATGGTGCCGACGCGGGTCGGGAAGCGGATCGCCCGAACACCGGACGCCGTCTCGTCTGGCTGGTCGGCGTCGGGCGGGAGCAGCAGGAACTCGCCGCCCGCGCCTCCGGTCGCGCGCGTTCCGACATAGGCGAAGTTGTCCGTCCACGCATCCACGAACTGGAGGACGTGATAGCGGTCACCGGCCGCCGGCACCGAGAGCCGGATCGGGCCGACGCCGAGGTCGATCTGGGCGATCGAGTAGACCGTGTCGTTATTGATCGAGACGAAGGTGTCGTCCGGACCGGCGAGCTCACGCGCGTGCCCGAACACGTTGAACGGGGTGGGCGGGACGCTGCCGATGCCCTCCTCGACGAACCGGACCACCTGCTCCAGGTCGAACACGAGAGGGAAGCCCACCACGTAGGCCTCGGTCGCGAGCTCGGTCAGCTCTTCGGTCACTGCGCACCCCGTCCGTCCAACTCGACAGCTATTCTACAAGCTGTAGAAGCCCGGTGCTCCTGGCCACAGGATACGCGGAGCGGGTGACGCTCGGCTGGACGAAAAAAGACCCCCCACGCACCCGCCAGAGCCCGGTTACCCTTGCTGCGTTTCCGCCCTGGGGGAGTTGGCCTGGATGGCGCCACGTGGGGAGCCGGGAACCAGTGTAGCGGGTGCGGCTGGGAGGCGTGTGCGTCGGGGCCTCCGCTGATCGAGTAAGATACTGTGAGCCGCCGGCCGCGAGAGCGGAAGGCAGCGCCAGGAGAATTCGCCTAGTGGCCTATGGCGCACGCTTGGAAAGCGTGTTGGGTGCAAGCCCTCGGGGGTTCGAATCCCCCATTCTCCGCCATTTTCACCCGCGAGTAGCGCCGCCGAGGTGAGCAGTCGAACGTTCGAATCCCCTGCTGGGCCGCCTTCCGTCGGAGATTCGCACCGGATGCGGCCGGATCTCCGACGGCGTCTCTCAGACGGCGAGGGCGTCCACGCCTTCCGGGACAGGCTGGCTGGGGTGGGGGGCGTCCTGAAGGCGCTGCTGCTCCTGCCACATGCGGCGCTTCAGGTCCTCGCGGATGTCGGCGTAACCGGGGTCGTCGTAGACGTTCCGCAGCTCGTGCGGGTCGGTGTGGAGGTCGTAGAGTTCCCACTCCGGCGGGTAGGTGAACGGGCCCGTGCCGGGCAGTCCGAGACCGTCGTTGTAGTAGTAGATCAGCTTGTAGCGGTCGCTGCGGTAGCCGTAGTGGGCCGGCGCCTTGTGGAAGGTGTCGTCGTGCTCCCAGTAGCGGTAGTACATCCCCTCGGCCGGAGGGGTGCTGGGCGACCCCGTCAGGTCCCCCCAGAAGCTCCTCCCCTGCATCCGCGGATGGGCGGCGACGCCGGCCGCATCCAGGATGGTCTGCGCCCAGTCGACGTTGGTCACGATGCCGTCGTGAACCTGCTCGGCCGGCACCCGGGCGGGGTAGCTCAGCAGGAACGGCATGCGCAGCGACTCCTCGTACATGAGCCGTTTGTCGAACCAGCCGTGGTCGCCGAGGAAGAACCCCTGATCGGAGGCATACATCAGCATGGTGTCGTCCAGGTCGCCGCGCTCATCCAGCCAGTCGATGACCCGGCCGACGTTCTCGTCGACGCTGTCGACGCAGGCGAGGTAGTCCTCCATGAAGCGCTGGTACTTCCAGATCGCGGCCTCCTCGTAGGTGAGCCCCGCGGGTGGGTCCGTCTTCAGGTCCTCGCGGTTCAGGTTCTCGGCGAGACGGATGGCCGCGCGGCGGGCGGACGACGACCGCGTGGCGTAGTCGTCGTCGAAGGTCTCCGGGAGCGGGATCGGCTCGGTGTAGCGGCGCGCGTGCTCCGGCTTCGGGTGCCACGGCCGATGGGGCGCTTTGTGGTATATCAGCACGCACCACGGGTCGTCGCCCTCGAGCCCCTCGACCCAGTTCAGGGCGAGGTCGGTGATGATGTCGGTGGCATAGCCCTCTTCGACGCGCTCTCCCTGCTTCGAGAGGAAGAGCGGGTTCCAGTACTCGCCCTGGCCGTCCGATCCGCTGAGCACATCCCAGTAGTCGAACGACTCGGGGTCGTGGCCGGCGCCGTGGCCCATGTGCCACTTCCCGATCATGGCGGTGCGATAGCCCGCAGCCTTGAGCTGCGAGACGAAGGTCGGCTGGGACGCGTCGATCGGGGTGACCAGCGTGGTGACACCGTTGACGTGACTGTACGTGCCGGTGAGGATGCTCGCGCGGCTCGGGGAGCACAGGGCGTTCGTGGCGAAGCAGTTCTCGAACAGGACGCCCCGCGCGGCGATCTCATCGATCCTCGGCGTCGTATTGACGGCGGACCCGTAGGCGCCGATCGAGTGCGACGCGTGGTCGTCGGTCAGGATCATGACGATGTTGGGCCGTCGTGCTCCGGTCATCTGCGTGTTCTCTTTCTGTGTCACGGTTATCACCTCACGATCCGCGGAAGGACGCCGACCGAATCGGCCCACTCCTCCCAGCGCGACCGGAGTTCTTGGACGAGGTCCGGGAAGTCGCCCGCCTGGTCGTGGAGCTCTGTCCGATCCGCGTGGATGTCGTACAGCTCCCAGGGCAGGCCCGCTTCACGGACGAGCTTCCAGCGTCCGCGGCGCACGGCGGCGTTGCCGATGTGCTCCCAGAAGAGGGCGTGCTCGCCGGACGCCGACTCCGATCGCGCTGCCGGGAGCATGCTGACCCCCGGGCCGTCGGCCGGGGCCAACCCGCAGGCCTCGAGCACGGTCGGCGTGATGTCCGTCAGCTGGAACGGGTCCGGCACGATCCGCGGCTCCGTCAGCCCTTCCGGCCAGCGGACGAGCAGCGGCGTCGAGATCCCGCCCTCGTGCACCCACCGCTTGTAGAGCCGGAACGGGGCGTTGCTGAGGTTCGCCCAGGCGCGTCCGTAGCTGGAGAAGGTGTCGTCGGCTCCCGGACGGATCGACGGCTCGTTGCCGATGCGCAGAGGCACACCGGCCGGGGTGTGGGTGGGCTGGCGCTCCCGGAAGTGGGTGGCGTCCTCCGGGGGCATCTGCTCGGCGCATGCACCGTTGTCGGAGAGGAACAGGACGACCGTGTTGTCCGACTCGCCTGCCGCCTCGAGAGCGTCGAGCACGCGGCCGACGCCACGGTCCATCGCGGCCACCTGGGCCGCGTAGACGGCCATGCGCCGGGCCTCCCATTCAGGATCGGCCACTTCTGCGAACGGGGGCTGGGACGGGTCGCGCTCGGAGAGCTCCGACCCCTTCGGCAGGATGCCCTCCTCCACCAGGCGGGCCAGCCGCCGGGGTCGCAGCGCGTCCCAGCCCTCGTCGAAGGTGTGCTCGTAGGCGTGGATGTCCGCCTCCGGGGCATGCAGCGGCCAGTGCGGGGCCGTGTAGGCGAGGTAGAGGAAGAACGGCGAGCCTCCGGCGTGACCGGTCACGAACTCGGCCGCGTGATCGGAGATGGCGTCCGTGAAGTAGTAGCCGGGCTCGGTCGGCACCGGCTGCCGCTCCTCGTTGTGCCAGAGCGCGCGCGGGTGGAAGTAGTCGTCGGCCCCTGGCATGATCCCGTAGAACTCGTCGAACCCGCGCCGGGTCGGCCAGGACTCGTCGGGCTCCCTGACGTTGCTGGACAGGTGCCACTTGCCGGAGAGGCAGGTCGCATATCCGGCGTCTCCCAGTCGCTCGGCGAGCGTGGGGAAGCGGGGGTCCAGCGACCCGGGATAGCCGTGCGGCCGTTCGTCGTCGGTCAGAACGCCGATGCCGACCTCGTGCGGATGCCGCCCGGTCAGCAGACTGGCGCGCGAGGGGCTGCAGCGCGCGGTGTTGTAGAACTGCGTGAAGCGGATCCCCTCGCGTCCGATCCGGTCGATGTTGGGGGTCGCGATCTCGCCGCCGAAACAGCCGAGGTCGGAGTACCCCATGTCGTCCGCGAGGATCACGATCACATTCGGCCGCTGCTCCTGCGCATTCCGTCCCCGGGTCATGCGAAGGCCTTTCCGAGGTCAGGCGTCGCGCTCAGCAACGTCTTGGTGTACGCGTGCTGGGGCCGGTCGAAGATCTCCTCGGTCGTCCCCTGCTCCACGATCCGGCCCTTGTACATCACGGCGACGCGGTGGCTGATCTCGCGGACGACCGCGAGGTCGTGCGAGATGAAGAGGTAGGCGACCCCGAAGTCCTCCTGGAGCTGGGTGAGAAGCTCCAGGATCTCCGCCTGGATCGAGACGTCGAGGGCGGAGACCGGCTCGTCGAGGATGATCAGCCGCGGGTCCGTCGCCAGTGCCCGGGCGATGCCGATGCGCTGACGCTGTCCGCCGGAGAACGCGTACGGGTAGCGGTCGAGGTACTCCGGCCCGAGCCGGACGCGGGAGAGGAGCTCCAGGCTGCGGGCGCGCGTCTCCCGCTTGGGGACGCCTGCCACCGACAGCGCCTCCTCCAGCGACTGCCCGGCCGTCCGGCGCGGGTTCAGCGACGAGTACGGGTCCTGGAAGACGTACTGGACCATCCGGGTTAGTCGCCGGGGCCTGCCGCTGGCCGGTCCGGACACCCGCTCGCCGTCCAGCAGGATCTCGCCGGCAGCCGGGTCGTTGATGCCGACGATGGTGCGCGAGAGCGTCGACTTGCCGCAGCCGGACTCGCCGACCAGCGCGAGCGTCTCGCCGGGCTCCACGCGGAGCGAGACGCCGTCGACTGCGAAGAACGGCACGGGACGGGCGATCAGCCCGCGGCGCCGGGTGTTGACGTCCGTCTTCAGATCGCGGACCTCGAGCACGGGCCGCGCACGGTCGTCCGGGGCGTCGTCCCGCAGCGCGGAGTCCATCTTGGGGATCGCGTCCATCAGCGCGATCGTGTACGGATGCTGCGGCCGGGCGAGGATCGACCGGACGTCGCCGCGCTCCACGATCTCGCCGTGCCGCATCACGATGACGTCGTCGCACAGCTCTGCGACCACCGCCATGTCATGGGTGATGAAGAGCACGGCGATGCCCAACTGCTCCTGGAGGTCCTTCAGGAGCGCGAGGATCTGCGCCTGGATGGTGACGTCCAGCGCGGTCGTCGGCTCGTCGGCGATCAGGAGCTTGGGCCGGTTTGCGAGCGCGATCGCGATGACGACACGCTGCCGCATGCCGCCGGAGAACTCGTGCGGGTACAGCTCGATCGTGCGGTCGACGTCCGGGATGCCGACCTGATGGAACAGCTCCCTGGCGCGTTCGCGGGCCTCGGCCTTGCCCACGCCGTGGGTCTCGAGCGCCTCGGCCACCTGCTCTCCCACCCGCATGGACGGGTTGAGCGCCGCCTGCGGGTCCTGGAACACCATCGCGATGTCCCGACCGCGTACCGAGCGCATCTCCCGCTCGGGCAGGGCGAGGATGTCGCGGCCGTCGAACTCGACGCTGCCGTTCACGACCCTGCCGGGTTCGCGCAGCATGCGCATCACCGCGCGGGAGGTCACCGACTTCCCCGAGCCGGACTCCCCGACGATGCCGAGGATCCGGCCGGGCTGGACCTGGAACGAGACGTTCTTGACGGCGTCGACCGTGCCGGTGGGGAGGTCGAACGCGACGGCGAGTTCGCGGACGTCGAGCAGCGGCGCGGGGGTCGAACTCGACGGCGCGCTGCGGTCGGGGGCTGTGGCGGTCACTTGCGGTTCACCGTTTCGTTGAGCGCGTCGGTCAGCAGGGTGAACGCGAACGCGATGAGCAGGAGGATGATGATCGGCCCGAGGATGTAGGTCGGCGACTGGTTGATGTAGCGCATCCCGGTGTCCAGCAGCGCGCCGAGCGACGGCTCCGGGGGCTGGATGCCGAGGCCCACGATGCTGAGGGCGGCCTCCAGGAACACCGCGTGGACCAGGAACACCACGCCCTGCACGATGACCGGGTCGACGGTGTTCGGCACGATGTGCCTGCCCATGATGCGCCAGCGGCCGATGCCGAGGGTGCTGGCCGCCGTCACGTACTCGCGCTGCTGCTGGGCCAGCATCGTCTGACGGGCGAGCCGGCCGAACTGCGGAAGTCCGATGATGATGATCGACACGAGGAGCCCGGCGAACCCGGACCCGAGGACGAGGACCACCGAGATTCCGAGAATCAGGCTCGGGAAGCCCAGGATGATGTCCAGCACCCGCTGCGTGGCGGTCCCCAGCCACTTCCAGACGAAGCCCAGCAAGCCGATGAAGGTGCCGAGCGCCATGGTGATCGGCACGGCGATGTACACCAGGGCGAGGTCGGTGCGGAGACCGTAGATGCTCCGGACGAAGATGTCCCGGCCCAGTTCGTCGGTTCCGAACGGGTGCTGGAGCGACATTCCCTGGAGGGTCTGGTCGCTCTGGGCGTCGTAGCCTCCGGGGAACAGCACGGGTGCGAGGAAGGCGAGGAGCGTCATGGCGACGATCAGGACGAGGGCGATGATCCCCCGGGCGGTCTTGAACGCACTCAGGTAGCGGCGGGCGGTCGGGCCGAGTCGTCGCGCCCGCTCCGGGCGGCCGACGGCGGCGGCCGGTGTGGTGGTTGCGGTGCTCATGTCAGTCTCCCAGTCGGACGCGGGGATCGAGGGCCGCCAGGACGACCTCGGACAGCAGCTGGATGATCACGGCGATCATCACGGCTCCGAGGACGAGGGCCTGGACGACCAGGTAGTCGCGGCTCTGGACGGATGAGACCGCCAGACTGCCGAGACCGTTGCGGGCGAAGATCGACTCGACCACGATCGCTCCGGCGAGCAGTTCGCCGATGCGGAGGCCGATCACCACCACGACCGAGCCGAAGCTGTTGCGCAGCACGTGCCGCCGGGTGATGAGGGTGGGCGGCACGCCCTTGGCCTTCGCGAGGTCGACGAAGTCTTCGCCCCGGGTGGTCAGCATCGAGGTCTGGAGCATCCGGGCGATCACCGCCGCCTGCGGAAGCGCGAGGGCGATCGCAGGAAGGATGAGGAACTGGATGCCGATCCCGGGATCGGTCAGCAGCGAGGTCTCCCCGCTGATCGGGAGGATCGGGATGGCGAAGCCGAGCAGCAGGATGAGCAGCAGACCCGTGAGGAACGGCGGGGTCGCAAGGAAGATGGTGCTGAAGGTGTCCACCAGGCCGCGGATGGCCGGGGAGCGCTTCGCCCCGCCGAGGACCCCGAGCCCCACCCCGACGACGATCATGATGATCGCCGCCAGGATGGCGAGCTCGAGGGTGCTGTCGATCCGGCTGGCGATCAACTCGCCGACCGGACGCTTCAGCACGTACGACTGGCCGAGGTCCCCGTGCAGCACGCCGCCGATCCACTTGAAGTACTGGGTCCAGATCGGCTGATCCAGTCCCAGGTCGTCGCGGATCTTCGAGATCACCTCCGGGGACGCGTCGGGACCGGCGAGCACCACGGCCGGATCGCCAGGGGCGAGTCGCGGCAGCAGGAACGCGATGACCGAGCTGACCACGACCACGAGGATGAACGACGGGAGTTTGCTGAGCAGGAACCGGGCCATCACTTGCTCACATACGCGCTCTTGAACAGCAACAGCCCGCGGATGGAGACGTCGATGTTCTTGACGGAGGTGGAGGCGACGACCGCACCGGGCGACTGGATCATGGTGTTGAGGAACGCCTGGTCGAGCATGTAGTCCGACAGCTCACCGAGCGCCTTCTCGCTGTCCTTCGAGTTCGTCGCGTCGGCCAGAGCCGCACTCAGCTCCAGATACTCGGGCGTCGCCATGTGCGAGGTGTTGCCTTTACGCAGGGTCGGGAGCGCCTGGGCGATGGTCGACGGCGAGAGTCCGACCTGACCGTGCAGCGTGAGGAAGGCGCCAGGGATGGTGCCCTGGCTCTGCGCGGCCTGGTAGTTCGGCTGGTCCCGGCCGTCGGCGACGGGCTTGAGGCCGATCGCGGTCAGGTTGTTGGCGATGATCTGGTACTCCGCGTTGACGGTGGCGTTCGAGCGGTTGTACGTGATCGTGACCTCAGCTCCCTCTGCGCCGGCGTCCTTGACCAGTTTCTTGGCCTTGTCCGGGTCGTAGGTGTAGTGCTGTTCGCGGGATTTCCCGACGCCGGCCGACCCCGGCGCCCACGGCAGGTCGGTGACCGTGCCGAGCCCGGCGAAGACCTGCGAGTTGAGTCGCTTCCGGTCGATGGCGTAGGCGATCGCCTGCCGTACCGCCTTGTTGTTCAGCGGCGCGTTCTGGATGTTCAGGCCGATCGGGTAGATCGAGCCGCCGCCCTTGACGAAGTCGTACTGCTTGTTGTTCTGGAAGGTGGCGGCATTGACCGGGGCCATTCCGTAGGCGACCTGGGCACGGCCGCTCTTCACGGCGTTGATCTCTGCGGTCGGATCGGTCGTGACGACGTACTCGATCTTGTCGAGGTGCACCTGCTTGGCGTCCCAGTAGTCCTTGTACTTGCTGAGCGTGAATCCCGCGCCGGGACGCCAGTCGCCGAAGCTGAAGGGGCCGGTGCCCACGACCTGCGATCCGTCTGCGAGCCCGGCGAAGGAGGACGGGTCGACGATCTCGGTCTGGTTCAGGTAGTCGAGGAAGGAGTCGCCGAGCACCTTTCCGAAGGTGATCGTGAGGCTGGTCGGGCTGTCGACCGTCACGTCGGTGAACTGCTTGGCCACGAAGGCGAGGTTGTCGCCGCTGGCGGGGTCGATCGACTTCTCGATGGTGAACTTGACGGCGTCGGCGGTGAAGGGCTGGCCGTTCTGGAAGCTGACCCCCTTGCGGAGGCTCACCTTCGCGCTCTTCCCGTCGGCCGCGACGTCGACCTTGGTGGCGAGCACCGGGTCGACCTTGCGGGTGCCGGGCTCGAGCCGGATCAGGGGTTCGAAGACGTTGTCCACCCACGGCCAGTTGCGGTCCAGCGTTCCGAAGAGGCCGCTGGGAAGGGCGTCCAGCGCCATCGCGACCGTGAGCGTTCCGCCGTCCACCGGCTTGCCGTCTCCGGTGTTCTGGCCCACGCTGCGGGCCGAGGTGCAGCCGGTCAGCGCGAGAGCGACGGCGACGCCGGCCACGAGCGCCTTGCGCGGCGTGAGCCACTTTCGTCGGGTTGATGGATCCTTGCTGGGCATCGTTGCTCCTCTTCATTGAGTGGGACGTCCTGGTGCGGAGCGTCGCGAAAGGATCAGGAGATCGGGGGAAGCGAGGGCCTCGCTACATTTTTTCTCCAATGGAGAAAGTAATGCGGTAGGCTGCACCTGTCAACCCGAGGAATGGAAATCTGGACGCGATGACGCTGCTCGAACCCACCCGGCACCGGGGCCCCTACGAAGGGATGGTGCTCAAGATCCTCCGCGACGAGGGGCCCACCTCACGCACCCGGCTGTCCGCGATCACCGGGCTGTCCCCCACCACCATCACCAAGACGGTCGCGCCGCTGATCGAGCTCGGGCTGCTTACCGAGAGAGCCGACGAGTACGGCGGGCTGGGGCGACCCGCGATCTCCCTCGTCCCCGTTCCGGAGGCACTTACCGTCGCCGGCGTCCAGCTCGGGGTGGGCAAGTACCGCGTCGGCCTGACGGACGCCCGGTCGCAGGTGCGCAGCCGGATCGTCTCCACCTTCGACCCGTCCCTTCCCGCCGAAGAGGTGATGAATCTCATCGCCGCCGACGTCCGCTCTCTGCTCACGGCCGACTCCGGGCCGGCATGCATCGGGATCGGCGTCGGGGCGCCCGGGCCGGTCGACCTGGCGCGGCGCACCAACATCCGGTCGGTCAACCTCGGCTGGAGCGACGTCCCCATCTCGGATCTCCTGGAGGATCGCCTGGGGATCCCTGTCGTCGTCGACCACAACGTCCGGTCGCTCGCTCTCGGCGAGGCCCGGTACGGCGGTCATGACGCGGAAAGCCTCGCGTACCTGTACGTCCGCACCGGCGTCGGCCTGGGTGTCGCTGTCAAGGGCGAGCCGTTCTACGGCGGACACGGGACCGGCGGCGAGAGCTACATCGGGCACACCCGGGTCGTCGAGGACGGCCGACCGTGCTCCTGCGGAGCCAGAGGGTGCCTCGACACCGTCGTGTCCGAGCCGTCGATCGCCGCGCGTCTCGCCGAGCTGGGCGATCCCCTCCCGCCCGACGCCAACGTCATGTCGGAGATGCGAGCACGCGCCCGGCGCGACCCGGCGGTCGCCGAGCTCGAGGACACGGTGATCGACCAGCTCGTGCGCTCGATGGCCATCATCGTCAACCTCTTCACGCCGGAACTCCTACTGGTGGGAGGCTCGCTCTCCTCCGCCCCGGCCGAGGTCATCGCCCGCCTCCGCGAAGGGACGCGCGAGCGGATCTTCCCGCTGCTGCGCGACAGCCTGCGCGTCGAGCCCGCGGACGGCAGCGACGACGCCCTCATCCGCGGCGCGGCCGCCATCGCTCTGGAGGTCCTGCACTACTCATGACCCGTTCCGACCGCCCCAACATCCTGCTCATCACCGCGGACGACATGGACGCGGGCTCGCCGTCCTCGTTCGGAGGTCCCGCCGGGATCACCCCGAATCTCGACCGGCTGGCTGCAGACGGCATCCGGTTCACCCGCGCCCACGTCGTGGCGGCGGTGTGCCAGCCCAGCCGCTCCGCGATCATGACGGGCCTGGTCCCCCACAGAAACGGCGCGGAGGGCTTCGAGCCGATCAACGACGGGGTCACCCTCCTCACCGAGCTGCTGGCCGACCAGGACTACGAGCTGGGCATCCTCGGCAAGGTGGGGCATATCGCCCCCGTCGAGCGCTTCGGCTGGGACTTCATCCGCCAGATGGAGGAGCTAGGGCTCGGCCGCGACCCCGGCAAGTACGGAGCGGCGACGGCGGAGTTCCTGGCCGGGGCCGACGGCAGGCCCTGGTTCCTGATGGCGAACGCGCACGACCCCCACCGGCCCTTCCACGGCAGCGCCGACGAGGCCGCGAAATGGCCGGAGGACGCACGCGGCGCCATCCCCGCCCCCTCTCGGACCTTCGACGCGGCGGAGTCCACCCCGCCCGGGTTCCTCCCCGATCTGGAAGGGGTGCGCACCGAGTACGCGCAGTACCTGGCCTCGGTGCGGCGCTGCGATGACGTCGTGGGCGCCGTCCTCGCGGCGCTCGACGCCTCCGGTCAGCGGGAGCAGACGCTCGTCATCTTCCTGTCCGACAACGGGATGGCGTTCCCGTTCGCCAAGGCCAACTGCTACCTCCGGAGCACCCTCACGCCGCTGATCATGCGCTGGCCCGGGCGCATCGCCGCCGGCACCGTCGACGAGCGGTCGCTCGTGTCCTCGCTCGACTTCTTCCCCACCATCACCGGCATCCTCGGCCTCCCTGTCGACGAAGACCTCGACGGGCTGCCCCTGCAGGGCCTGCTGGAAGACGGCGAGGAGTTGGCGCGCGACACGATGTTCACCGTCTTCCACGAGACCTCCGGCAAGAGACGCTTCGAGATGCGCTGCGCCCAGGACCGCCGCTACGGCTACATCTGGAACCAGTGGGCGGGGACGGGCCGCACCTATGTCGCGGAGAACATGGACGGCCTCAGCTGGGCGGCCATGGCGACGGCGGCGACGGATGCGCCCGAGGTGGCCGCGCGTGCGGAGTTCTACCTCGATCGCGCCCCGGAGGAGCTCTACGACCTCAGCACCGACCCGTTCGGCCTGCGCAACCTGGCCGACGACCCGGCACACGCGGACGTGCTGAACGACTTCCGGCAGCGCATCGGCGACTGGATGGCCGACCACGGCGATCCGCAGACCAAGACCTTCCGCACCCGCATCCTCAGTCGGTCGGACGTCCGGGCCGCGAGAGCGTGAAAGAGAACAGGCGCTCCCCCATGCCGGCCGCCGACGGGCGCTTCCCGCGGACGTTGTTCTCCGTGGGCGGCGAACCCGATGCGCGGTTCAGCCTCGCCAACGAGCGCACCTTCCTCGCCTGGATCCGCACCGGGCTCGCTCTCCTCGCCGGCGGCGTCGCGCTCGAGGCGCTGAGCCTGGGCATCCATCCCGGGTTCCGGTTCGCCGCGTCGCTCCTGCTCCTGGTCGCTGGCCTGGTCACCCCGATCCAGGCCTGGTACGGCTGGAAGCGCACCGAGGCCGCGCTGCGCACGGAGACGCCTCTCCCGAGCGCACCGCTGACGGTCTTCCTCGCGGTCGTCGTCTGCGCGGTCGGCGCACTCGTGCTCCTCGGGGTGCTCCTCCGGTGAGCACGCCGTTCGACCCGGGTCTGCAACCCGAACGCACCGCACTCGCCTGGCGCCGGACCTGCCTCGCGGTGCTCGCCGGCTCTCTGGTCGCCGCGCGCATCCTCCCCGAGCTGTTCGGCGCGTGGTCGGCGCTGCTCGGCATCGCCGGAGCCGTCGCGGCGGCGACCCTGCTTGCGGCCGTCCACCGGCGCTATCGCTCCCATCACCGCAGGCTCCACGCGCACGGCGACCGCGTCGCCCTCGCCGACGGTCGCCTGATCGCCGCGCTGGCGATCCTCGCCGCCTCCGCGGGCGCCGTCAGTGTGATCGCCGTGGCGCTCGTCGCCGCGCGGCCCTGAGCGATCTATTCTCCGACGGGTGCGATGAGCTCCGTCAGCAGCGCGGCCACGGCGTGCATCCCGGCGTCGTTGGGGTGGTAGGGCGCTCCGCCCCGCGAGCCGAGCTGGAATCGGCGGGTCCACGGGTCGGCGGACCAGGCGTGGTGCGCTCGCGACGCCGCGGCAGCGGGCGCCACCTCGCACGCGAGCTCGTCGGCCACCGAGCGGAAGGTCGCGGTGAGGCGCTCCGCGACCGTCCGCCCCCAGTCCGCGACCGGTTCGGGGAGCCGCCCGAGGTCGGCTGCCGTGCCGCTCGGGGGGAGGATCGTGAGGTAGTCGACGAGAACGACGCGCGCCTCCGGCGCGACCCGGCGGATCCGGCCGACGATGTCGCCGAGCCGGGCGCCCAGACCGTCGAAGCGCGCGTCCAGCGTGCCGGGGTCGAGCGCGTCGCCGAGGCGGCGGCGCATCCTCGGCAGCGCCTGCACCGGGCGCGGCAGGCTTGCGATCGACAGTCCGCCCACGTAGCCGATGTCGTTGCCGCCGATGCTCATGGTCACCAGGCGCGTCTCCGCGGTGACGGCGTCGAGTTGCGCAGGCACTCCCCCGGCGCCCGGGCCGAGGAGGTCGGCGGTCGTCGCGCCCGAGTAGGTGACGTCGCGCAGGCGCAGCCGCGCCGTCGCCGCGAACAGGTGAGGGTAGTTCACTGCGGAGCGTCCGGAGCGCCGGGGGCCGCCCGGTGCGCGGGGCCGCAGGCCGGGGCCGGCACCGAACGAGCTGCCGAGCGCGACGTACTCTGCGACGTGCGAATCCATCACCACGCCATCGTCCCTCAACTGCTCGCCCGGATGCCCTCCACGTACCGCTGCACTCGCTCGAAGAGCTCCACGTCGTACGGGCCCCAGACCGGTTGCGGGGTGTCCGGGCCGACGTAGGGCTCGTCGCTGTAGTGACGCTGGTACTCCGCCAGCTTCGTCTCCAGCTCGGCCCGGATGCCGGCGTACGACGGATCGTCGGCGACGTTCCGCACCTCCGACGGGTCGTTCCGGAGGTCGTACAGCTCCCACTCCGGTTCCAGGATCCGGTCGGACGCTCCGGGAACCCCCATCCCCGCGCCGTAGTAGTAGATGAGCTTGAAGTCGGCGGTGCGGATGCCGTAGTGCGCGGGCGCCGCGTGGATCGGGTCGTCGTGCTCCCAGTACCGGTAGTACATAGCGTCCGGCCAGTCGTCGAGCCGCTCGCCCTGGAGGAGCGGGAGGAAGCTGCGCCCCTGCGAGGTGGCGAGCTGCGACGGTGCGACCCCGCAGGCGTCGAGGAAGGTGGCGGCGAAGTCGACGTTGGTGATGATCGCCTCGCACCTGGTGCCCGGCTCGATCCGCTTCGGCCAGCGCACGAGCATCGGCATCTGCAGCGACTCGTCGAACATCAGCCGCTTGTCGAACCAGCCGTGGTCGCCGAGGAAGAACCCCTGGTCGGAGGTGTAGACGATGAGGGTGTTCTCGGCCTGACCCGTCTCCTCCAGGTGATCGAGCAGCCGGCCGACGTTGTCGTCGATGGACTGGATGCACTGGAGGTAGTCGCGCATGTAGAGCTGGTACTTCCAGCTCATCCGCGCCTCGCGGTTCTCCGGGCCGCGCAGGTGCTCCGGGACCTCGGTCTTCAGGTCGTCCGCCCCCATGTCGTCGGCGATCGTCATCCGCACGCCGCGCACCGCCTTGCTGCGGGTCGCATAGTCGTCGAAGAAGGTCTCCGGCTCCGGGATGTTCCCGTCGGCGTAGAGGTGCTTGTGCTTCTCGTCCGGCACCCACGGCCGGTGGGGCGCCTTGTGGTGCACCATCATGCAGAAGGGCTGCTCGGCGTCCAGGCCGTCGATCCAGTCGATGGACAGGTCCGTCACGATGTCGGTGGCGTAGCCCGGCACCACGCGTGTGCCGTGCGCGTCGATCATCTCCGGGTCGACGTAGTCGCCCTGACCGGGGAAGATCTTCCACGCGTCGAAGCCGCGCGGCACGGACACCCCGTGCTCGCCGAGGTGCCACTTGCCGAACATGGCGGTGGCGTAGCCGTTGTCGTGGAGCACGTCGATGAAGGTCGGCACGCGGTAGTCGAGCTCGGTCCAGATGGACGACACGCCGTTCACGTGGCTGTAGGTGCCGGTGAGGATGGTGGCGCGGGAGGGACTGCAGATGGAGTTCGTGCAGTACACCGCGTCCATCCGCATCCCCTCGGCGGCGATCCTGTCCAGGTTCGGGGTCGAGTTGACCCGGCTGCCGTAGGCCGAGATCGCGTGGGCCGCGTGGTCGTCGGACATGATGAAGATGATGTTCGGTCGGGTCATGGGAGGCTCCTCCAAGGTGGTGTCGGCGCGGTTCACAGAGTCACGGTGACGGCGAGGGGCAGGTCGGTCACGGCCGAGCCGACGCGGAGCACGAAGTCGCCCGCCTCCTGCTGCCAGCCGTCGTCCCAGTGGGCGAGCGCGCGCCGCGGCACGGCGACCGTCACCTCACGGCTCTCACCGGCGCCGGCCCGGACGACGGCGGACCCCACGAGCCAGCGCACCGGCCGGTCGACCGCGGAATCGGCCTTCTCGGCGTATACCTGCACGACGTGCTTCCCCGGCCGGTCGCAGGTGTTGGTCGCCGTCACCCGCACCACGGCCGTGTCCCCGTCGAACCCGTTCGTCGCGGCGTGGTCGAGGCTCCAGCTGGTGTAGCCCAGCCCGTGCCCGAACGGGAAGGCCGGGGCGGCGCCCGACCGCAGCCACGCGCGGTACCCGATGTGGACGCCCTCGTCATAGCGCACGACGCCGTCGACGGGGGTCACCTCCAGCACGGGCACGTCCGCCATCGCGGCGGGCCAGGTGGTGGGGAGGCGACCGCCGGGCTCGCGCTCGCCGGTGAGCATGTCGGCGACGGCGTTGCCGTACTCCTGGCCGCCGAAGTAGGTGAGGAGCACGGCGGCGGCCTCGTTCCGCCACGGCAGCTCGACGGGCGAGCCGGAGTTGACGACGACCACGGTGCGCGGGTTGGCGGCCAGCACGGCGCGGACCAGATCGTCCTGCCGACCCGGCAGGCGCAGATCGCTGCGGTCGAATCCTTCCGACTCGACCCGCGCGTTCGTGCCGACGACCACGATCGCGACGTCGGCCGCCGCTGCGGCCGCGACGGCGTCGGCGATCAGGCGTTCCGCATCGGTCTCGACCGGCTCGGTGCCGATGGTCACGCTGAGCGCGTTGCCGAGTCCGCCCTCCAGCTTCCGCGGCTGCAGCTCGATGCGGACGCGTCTGCTCCTTCCGGCCTGGAAGTCCACCGGCGCCGAGGCGGCGGGCGGGGCGAGGAAGGCAGCCCCGAGGTCGGCGCCGAGCGCCTCCGGCGTCGCCTCGAGCACAAGCTCGCCGTCGACGATCAGGCGGCCCGTGGCGACCGAGGCGAAGCCCAGCCGGACGGCGCCGGTTTCCGGCATCGTCAGGTCGGTCTCGAACACCAGCGTCCCGAGGGAGGAGACGGGCGCATCGCCGCCGAAGTACACCAGCGCGCTCGCCAGGCGGTCCTCGGTGAAGACGCTCGCCCCCGACTCGTCGAGGAACTCGACCCGCGCGCCGGGTCCTCCCGTGGCGGGATTCGTCATAGCGTCGCGTTCGAGCTCCGCCAGGCCCTCCTGGACGATCGCGCCGAGCGAGTAGACGACCTCGGCGTCCGGAAAGGCCGCCCGGATCCCGTCCACGGGCGAGATCACCCGCTCCGGCAGCACGGTGGCGCTGCCGCCGCCCTGGGTGCGCGCGTGGAGCGCGTTGTGTCCGATCACCGCGATGCGGCCGGGCCGGCCGAGCGGCAGGATGCCGTCGTTGACCGCGAGCACCGACCCCTCGGCCGCCGCCTCCCGGGCGAAGGCGATGCCGTCCTCGACGAGCACCGGCGCGGTCACCGCGGGTTCGACCCCCTCCAGGGCGCCCACCCGGGCGGCGAGCAGCAGGATCCGGCGCACCTTGCGGTCGACCGCCGCCTCCTCCACCTCACCGCTGCGGACGGCGGCGACCAGCGCGTCGCCCCAGGGGCCGAGCGGGCCGGGCATCGCGAGATCCTGGGAGTGGCGAGCGCTCTCGATGGACCGCACGGCCGTCCAGTCGCTGATGACCACCCCGTCGAAGCCCCACTCGGAGTTCAGCGGGGTCTCCAGCAGCTCGTTCTCGGTCGCCGTCGCGCCGTTGATCGCGTTGTAGGCGCTCATCACGAGCCAGGCACCGGCTTCGGTGATCGCGTCCTCGAACGCCCGGAGGTAGAGCTCGCGCAGCGCCCGATCGCTCACCCGCACATCGGCGGTGAAGCGGTCGGTCTCGAAGTCGTTGGCGACGTAGTGCTTCGGGGTGGCGCCGACGCCGTTCTCCTGCACGCCGCGCACGTAGGCGGCGGCGAGCTGGGCCGTCAGGACGGGGTCCTCGCTGAAGGCTTCGAAGTGCCGGCCGCCGAGCGGCGACCGGTGCAGGTTGATCGTCGGGCCGAGGACGACGTCCACCCCCTTGCGCCGGGCCTCGACCGCGGAGGCGGCCCCGTAGCGCCGGGCGATCTCCGGGTCCCAGGAGGAGGAGAGCGCGGTGGCGGACGGGAGGTTCAGCGACGGCGAGCGCTCGTCCCAGACCTCGCCGCGCACCCCGCTCGGTCCGTCGGAGACGAGGATGCGGCGCAGGCCGATCTTCTCCAGCGGCCAGGTCGTCCAGAAGTCGCGTCCGGTCAGCAGCTGCACCTTCTCCTCGAGGGTGAGGGCGGCGAGCCGGGACTCGATCTCGGGCGAGTGCTCGGTGAGGGGGTTCATACGGTGTCCGTTCGTTCTGCGGCCGCGCTCTCGCCGACCGGGATCTCAGGGCTCGGCTCGTAGCCGAGCCGCCACGCTCTCACGCGGACGGGCGCCTGGACGGCGACCGGTCCGGAGTAGGGGTGCCAGCGGCGGGGGTCCTGCGGGACCGACCCGAACTCCCCGCGGGCGGGTTCGGCCGGCGCCTCGCGCCGGGGGCCGTCGACGGTCCAGCCGAGGATGACCCCGGGGGTGTCGCTGCGGACCGTCAGGATGACGCCCACGACGGCGGCGACCGGCTCCGCGGTGCGACGCCGGACTCCGCCCGGTCGCCACCGCTCCTCCAGCTCGTCCTCCGGCAGCAGTCCGAGGTCGCCGTAGCGCTCGGTCCAGTCGTCGAGAGCGCCGCGCAGCCGCGCGACGTCCGCGGCGTGAGCGGGATCGGTCGCCAGGTTCCTCGTCTCGTGCGGGTCGGCGAGGATGTCGTAGAGCTCCTCCGGCGGCTTCGACTGGGCCACGACCGTGCGCTGGAGCGGGTCCAGCGCCGACGGCCGGACGCCCTTGGCCCGCTGCTGCGCCTCGGCGGAGGCGAGCCTGCGGTACGCCGCCCAGGTGGGGAACCGGTCGGAGTAGTCGGTGTGGATCATCGCCGGCTTCTCCGGGAAGTCGTTGCGGATGTACCGGAACCGGGCGTCGCGAACGGTCCGTGCGCGGTCCTCGGCCTCGCCCTGCCGGTCGCGGCCGCCGAACGTGTAGGCGTTGGGCTCGGCCACGACTGCGCCGTCGGCGGTGAGGAAGGGCACGCCGTGCATGGCCTCCGGCACTTCGACGCCCGCGAGCGCGAGCATGGTCGGCGCCAGGTCCATCGTGTGGACGAGCCCCTCCGCGGTGGCACCGGCGGGGACCCGCCCCGGCCAGCTGACGATCAGCGGCTCGCGGAGCCCGGACTCGTTCGGCCAGCGCTTTGCGCGCGGCATCCCCTTGCCGTGGTCGCTCCAGAACACGACGACCGTGTCCTCCAGCAGGCCGTCCTCCTCCAGCTCCCGCAGGATCCCCCCGGCCCAGTGGTCCATCTGGGTGATCAGGTCGGAGTACCGCGCCCACGCCGTCCGGAACTCCGGCTCGTCCGGATAGTACGGAGGGAGGGGCGCCGCGGCCGGGTCGTGCCGCGCGTCGTCCGGGACGTCTGCGGTCGCGGCCGCGAACGCGTCGTCGTCGAGGTACAGCTGGGACTCGTGGGTCGCCATGCCGTGGAAGACCGCGAAGAACGGGGTGTCCTCGCTCGGCCGGTTCCTCCAGTGCGCCGTCGGGCTGCAGTCGTCGAAGGCGATCTCCGGCAGCTCCAGCTGAAAATCGGTGAACCAGTTGTTGGTGCAGTAATACCCGGCGCCGCGCAGGATCTCCGGCAGCAGGCGCACCTCGGGCGGCGGCACCGCCTTCGACCGCATGTGCATGGTCCCGATCGCCGTCGGGAAGCATCCGGTGATGATCGCCGACCGCGACGGTGCGCAGATCGGCGCCGCGGCGAAGGCGTTGTCGAACCGGACGCCGCGCGCGGCGAGCGCGTCCAGGTTCGGCGTCACGGCGTACTCGGCCCCCGGCCAGACGCCTGCGTAGCAACCGAGGTCGGGGTTGATGTCGTGCGTGCTGATCCAGACGATGTTGGGGCGGCGTCCGTCGTCCGTCATGAGGCGACGCCGACCTCGGCGGCCTGTGCCAGCTCGTCGGCGATGGCCCGGAACCGGGCGGCGTCGATGGAGCCGGCGCGGGCCATCCCGAGGATGCTGGCCCACGGGGTGGAGGCCACCAGCTCGGTGGTCCCGAGCCACGGCAGGTGGCGGTCGAGCACAGAGCGCGTCGCGTCGTCGGCGAGCAGGGCGTGGACCGGGGTCTGCAGCAGCGGGAGGGCGGGGACGGTCGCGAGGTCGGGCAGCGGCTCCGCCACGGCCCGCGCCCGGTCGGCGTCCGCCCGGGCACGCAGGTGGCGGGCATCGGCCGGCCCTTCCACGGGAAGGCCCAGCCGCTCGGACACGCTCGGCGGCGCGTCGTTCTCGCGCAGCAGGTCCAGCAGGAGCGAGATCATCCGCAGCTCGACGTCGTCGTCCACGATCGGGTCGTTCTGACCGGGGTCCGTGGCCAGGTCCCAGAGCAGAGTCCCGTGCTGCCACGAGTTGATGCGGAACGTGCCCACCGCGTCGATCCGCATGGTGCGCAGGCCTTTGGTGAAGGGGAACGGTTCGGCCGGCTGCCAGTCGCGCAGCTCCGCGACGCCGAACCGGCTGCGCATGTGCGTCGGCATGAGGGTGAAGTCCTCGATCGGGCCGTTCTCCTCGTCGACGCTCGCCCGCATGTACACGTAGCGGCCGTCGGTGACGTTGACGTGACCGCCGTGGATGCCGAACAGCGCGCCGTCCTTCCCCTCCGCCAGCGCGAGGTCCTTGCCCAGCATGTCCGGAGTCGGCTCGAGGCCGAAGAACTTCAGCACGGTCGGCGCGATGTCGATGGTCTGAGCCAGATCGCCGCGCCGCGTGTCCGCGCCCTTCGACCGCGGATCCCACAGGAACATCGGCAGGTGCACGAGCTCGTTGAACCACGGCTGCACCGACTTCGCCCACCAGCCGTGCTCGCCGAGTAGGAACCCGTGGTCGGTGTTGACGACGAGCATCGTGTCGTCCCACATGTCGTGCTCGTCCATGTAGTCGAGCACGCGGCCGAGCGAGTGGTCGCACATCGAGACGAGCGCCGCGTACTGGGTGCGCGCGTGCTCCACCTGGTCCGCGGGCTCCACGACCTTCGCGTAGTCCGGCCAGTCGAACTCCGGGCCGTCGTAGCTCTCGGGGTAGAGGTCGCGGTACTTCTGGTGGACGAAGAAGGGCTCGTGCGGGTCGAAGAGCTCGATCTGCAGCATCCAGCGGTCCGCATCGACATTGGTGTCGAGGAACTCGATGCCCGCGTCGACGGTCCTGGTCTGGGAATGCTCGGCCTCGGTCGTCATGTACCGGCGGTTGACGGCGTCCTGCGTCCGGAGGGTGGCGGGGAAGCGCACGCCGCGCAGTGCGTCGGCGTCGCCCTTCCAGTTGTCGCCCTCCTGTCCGCGGAAGAACTCCCAGGTGTTGTAGCGCGTGTGGTAGGTGCCGCCGCCGTCCTCCCAGTAGTGCTGGTGGTCCGAGACCAGGTGGGTGTGCACCCCGGCGTCCTTGAGCATCTCCGGCATCGAGTCGTCGAACGGCTCGAGCGGACCCCAGCTGCGGTGGAGGAAGTTGTGGCGTCCGGTGTGCAACTCGCGCCGGGCCGGCATGCACGGCATGGAGCCGGCGTAGAAGTTGTCGAACGTGACCGCCTTCCGCGCCAGCCGCGCGAAGTTCGGGGCGTCGACGAGCGTGTCGGCATAGGGCGGGAGCATGTGCCGGTTGAGGCTGTCGAACATCAGGATGATGGCGCGCATGGAGGTCTCCTGGTCTCTGGATCAGACGGCGGCGACAGCCACGGTGCTGGTCGAATCGCGGTTCTGGCTGGCGAGCAGTTCGTGCCGCTCCTGACGCCGCCTCTGCTGGAGCACCGGGTCGGGAACGGGCGCCGCCAGGAACAGCCGCTGGGTGTAGGGGTGCTGGGGGTGGGTGGTGACGGCTTCCGCCTCCCCCCACTCCACGATCTCGCCGTGGTACATCACGGCGACCCGGTGGCTCAGGTGGCGGACCACCGCCAGGTCGTGGGAGACGAACAGGTAGGCCACCCCGGTGCGCTCCTGGATCTCCTTGAACAGCTCGAGCACGCGCGCCTGGGTCGACAGGTCGAGCGCCGACACGGGCTCGTCGCAGACGATCAGGCGGGGCTGCAGCGCGAGCGCGCGGGCGATGGCCACCCGCTGACGCTGGCCGCCGCTGAACTCGCGCGGTAGCCTCTGCCCGGCGTTGCTCGGCAGCCGCACCTCGTCGAGCAGGTTGCGCACCCGCGCACGGGCGTCCTTCGCCGGCATGTCCCGGGCGGTCAGCGGCTCCATGAGGATCTGCTCGATCGTCATCGACGGGTTCAGCGACGTGTACGGATCCTGGAAAACGACCTGAATCTCGTGCGCCAGGCCGCGCCTGGCCTTCTTCGAGAGCGTCGCGAGATCGCGGCCGTCGTACGTGATCGAGCCGCCGGTGACCGGCGCGAGGCCGAGCAGCGCCCGGCCCAGCGTCGTCTTCCCGGAGCCGGACTCCCCCACCAGCCCGACGGTCTCGCCCGCCTTGATGTCGAGGGAGACGCCCTTGAGGGCGCGGAAGGGCTTCTTGCCGAGGCCCTTCGCGGGGTACTCGACGACGACGTCCCGGATGTCGACGAGGGTCTCGCTCATCGGAGTGCTCCATTCGTGTCCACGGTCTCCGGCGGGGTGGCTGCGTCGACCGACGTCCCGGTCTCCTCCAGCACCGCATCGAAAAGGGATCGGGTGTAGGGATGCTCGGGCCGGGCGAACAGGTCGCGTACCGGTCCGGTCTCGACGATCCGGCCGGACCGCATCACCGAGACCGTGTCGCAGATGTCGGCGACGACCCCGAAGTTGTGCGTCACGAGGATCATCCCCATGTGCAGCTCGCTCTGCAGGCTCCGGAGCAGGTCGAGCACGTCGGCCTGCACCGTCACGTCGAGCGCGGTGGTCGGCTCATCCGCGATGAGCAGGTCGGGGTCGCAGGAGACGGCGCCGGCGATGAGAACCCGCTGGGCCATGCCGCCCGAGATCTGGTGCGGGTAGGCGTTGAAGGTGCGCTCCGGGTTCGGGATGCCGACCCGGCGGAGCAGCTCCAGCGCCCGCTTCTTCGCCTCCGCCCTGCTGATCTTGAGGTTCGCCCGCATCGGCTCGACCAGCTGGCTGCCGACCGTGAACGAGGCGTCGAGGTTCGACATCGGCTCCTGGGGGATGTAGGCGATCTTGAGGCCGCGCAGGCCGCGCATCTGGGCCTCGCTGCGGGTGGCGAGGTCCTGTCCCTCGAAGGTGATCGAGCCGCCGACGATCCGGCCGCCGTCGGGCAGCAGACGGAGCACCGACCACGCGGTCTGGGTCTTGCCCGACCCGGACTCGCCGATGAGCCCGTGAACCTCGCCGCGGTGGACGGTCAGGGAGACGTCCTCGACGACGGTCGTCACCGAGCCGTCCTCCTGCGCGTAGCCGACGGCGAGCGAGTCGACCGAGAGCAGCACCTCCGCCTCGTCGAAGCGGTGGTCGGCGCCGTGGACCACGACCGGCTGACGCTCGATCACCGGCACCGCGGCGGCGGTCCGGCGCCGACGACGGCGCGTCCGCCCGCTCTGCTCCAGCGTGTCGCGCAGAGCGTTGGCGAGCAGGACCAGCGAGACGCAGGTGAGCCCGATGGCGAGGCTCGGCCAGAGCATGAGCGTCGGGTCGGTGTAGATGTTCGAGAAGCCCTCGTTGAGCATCGATCCCCAGGTGGGGATCGACAGATCGCCGAGGCCGAGGAACTCCAGTCCCGCCTGGATCGAGATCGCGATCCCGGCGACGAACGAGGCCTGCACGAGCGCCGGGCCGCGGACCACCGTCAGGATGTGCCGGGAGATGATGCGGGCGTCCGTCAGCCCGGACACGCGGGCGGCGTCGACGTACAGCTCGTCCCGCACGGCCGAGACGGTGGAGTAGACGAGGCGGTAGAACGCCGGCGAGAGCAGCACGCCGAAGATGGCCATCGACGTCCACAGCGACGGGCCGAGCACGGCCCGGGCGGCGAGCAGCACCACGATGCCGGGGAGGGCCTGGAGCAGGCCGACCACCCACGAGGACAGTCCCTCGAACCACCGGCCGTAGTAGCCGGCGATGAGACCGCCCGTCACGCCGACGATCGCGGCGACGACCAGCGCGAGGGCCGCCCCGGCGATGCTGAAGCGCGTGGCGTAGAGCAGGCGCGAGAGCACATCCCGTCCCGCGCTGTCGGTGCCGAACGGGTGCGCCGGGCTGAGCGGCCCGAGCACGTCCACGGCGGAGGCGGCATCCGGGTCGTGCGGAGCCAGGAGCGGCCCGAACACGGCGAGCAGCACGATGAAGACGAGGAAGGACAGCGACACGACCGCGATCGGCTTCTTCAGGAGACGACGCAGCAGCGACCGCGACGAGCGTGTGGCCGCGGCGTGGATCTCTTCCGTGAGATCCGCGGCGAGGGGGTCGATCATGAGAGGCGCACCTTCGGATTGAGCCAACCTTGGGCGAGGTCGACGATCAGATTGAGCAGGACGACGAGGATCCCCGTGGCGATCACGAGGCCCATGACGAGCGGGATGTCGCCCTGGGAAGTCGCGGTCACGGCCACCTGGCCGACGCCCGGGATCGCGAAGATCTGCTCGATGATGACGGCGCCGCCGAGGAGACCGACGAAGTGGACGCCGAGGACGGCGAGCGCCGGGCCTGCCGCGTTGCGGAGCGCGTGCTTGAGCACCACCGATCGCGTGGAGAGGCCGCGGCTCTTCAGCGTGCGCACGTAGTCCTGGCGCAGCGAGTCGAGCATCGAGCCGCGGATCTGCTGGGTGACCCCCGCGATGCCGCCGAGCGACAGGGCGATGACCGGCAGCGTGACGGATGCGATCCAGCCCTGCGGCGAGTCGCCGAACTGCACGTACCCGGTCGGCGCGAACCAGCCGAGATTGATCGCGAACACCACGACGAGGCCGAGGGCGATGAGGAAGCCGGGGATGGCGGTGCCGATCAGCGAGATGACCTGCACCAGTCCGTCGATCCAGCCTCCCCGGGTCGCGGCGAGGACGCCGAGCACCACGGACACGACCGCGATCAGGATGGTCGCGCCGAAGACGAGCGAGAGGGTGACGGCGAGCCGGCTGAGGATGGCATCCCCCACCGGCTGGCTGGTGAACCAGGAGGTTCCCAGATCGCCGTGGAAGACGCCGGAGACCCAGCTCCCGAACTGCTCGAAGAGCGGGCGGTCGAGGCCGAGCTCGTGCGCCTTCTGAGCGACGGTCTGGGCGGACGCGTCCTCGCCGAGCAGCCGGCGGGCGATGTCCCCGCCGCCGGCGTAGAGGAGCAGGAACGCGATCACCGAGATGGCGACCACGAGGACGACGCCGGACAGGATCCGTCTGGCGATGAATGCGAGCATGATGGGAGTCCTTCGAACGGCCGGGGCGGGGGCGCGGACCCCCGCCCCGGAGCGTCACTTCTTCGGAACGAAGTTCCAGAGGTAGGGGTATGCGTTCCCGGTCTGGGTCTGGACCGAGGTGTTCGGGTCGGTCGCGTAGGTCTGCTGCGGGCGGTACCAGGGCGCGAACCAGGCCTGCTTGACGATGTACTCGTTCAGCTGCTTCGCTGCCTTCGCCGCGTCGTCCTTGCTTCCGCTCTGGATGGTCTTGGCGAGCGAGTCCACCGTGGGGTCCGTGGTGTGGAACGGGTTCCAGCCGGCCTTGGGCAGCACGTCCAGGGTGAGGGTCTCCCACGTGGTCGGTGCGGCCTTCAGCTGCATGACGGTACTGCCGTACTTGGCGGCCAGCAGATCGCCGAGGAAGCTCGTGGGGGCGACGTTGACCTCGTCGACCTTGATGCCGATGTCGCCGAGGTACTGCTTGGTGAGCGCGTAGGTGGCGGGGGTGAAGCCCGACGAGGTGGGCATGGTGAGGGTGATCTGGCCGTCTCCGTAACCGGCCTCCTTCAGCAGCGCCTTCGCCTTCGAGACGTCGTAGGTGTAGTAGCCGTCCATCGCCTTGTCGTAGCCGGAGGAGTCCGGCGAGAAGATCGAGGAGGTCACCGTGCCGTACCCCTGGCCGATCGCCTTCAGCATCGCCTTGCGGTCGAACGCGTAGTTGATCGCCTGCCGCACCCGCACGTCGCCGAGGGCCGGTGTCGTCGTGCCGGCACGGTCGAACAGCAGGAGGCCGAAGAAGTTCAGCTGCTGGCCATTGGCGGCGTAGCCCGCGCCCTTGATCTGGGGGATGGTGGAGTTGTCGGTGAGCGGTGCACCGTTGATCTGGCGGCCCTTGATGGCGTTGAGGATCGCGGTCGGGGTCGAGTAGACGTTCATGACGAGCTTGGCGTAGTGCTGCTGCTGCGGCGCCCAGTACTTCGGGTTCTTGGTGAACACGTAGGTCGAGCCGACCACGGTGGCCTTCTTGTCGAGCACGTACGGGCCGGAGCCGACCGGCGTCGTCTTCTCGTCCGGGGTCCCGAAGGCCGCCGGGCTCTCCTGGAGGCCGGGGTTCTGCGACAGGAACGACAGCAGCGACGGGTTCGGCGCGCTGAGGGTCAGCTGCAGCGTCGTGGGGTCGACCGCCTTCGCGTCCGCGAGGGTGGCGAGGTACGCCTTCTGCGGGGAGGTGCCGTCGCGGAAGCGGAGGAGGTTCTTCGCGGCGACATCGGCGTCGAACTTGGTGCCGTCGGTGAACGTCACGTCGTCGCGCAGTTTCATGGTGAGGACGGTGTTGTCCGCGTTGTACGACCACTTGGTCGCGAGCCACGGCTTCACCGTCCCGTCCGGATCGGCGTGGAGGAGCGTGTCGTAGACGGCCTGCAGGTAGGGCGACTCGTTCGCCCAGGCCGAGTTGTTTACGGCGAACGTGGTGGAGGCCACGATCGTGCCGATCGTCAGCGTCCCGCCGGTGGCCTTCGAGGACGAGCCGGCGGAGGAGGCTGCTGGACTGCAGCCGGATAGTGCGATCGCAGCGATCGCGGACGCGGCGAGCGCCGTCACCAATCGCTTCCTGAAGTTGAACATCTTTGTCTCTTCCGGTGCCGTGCGGTCCACCGTGGACCGACCTTCCGGCGAAGGTAACAGCTTTTCGCGGAGGATTCCACAAGTTGAGTAAAAAAAACTAGATTTGTGGAATACTTTCCTCACGGCTCACCGGCGGCTTACGCTGGAATCCGCCAGTCCATCGACGCAGAGGGGACGCCATGAAACTGGAGCACCTGCTACTCGGGGTCCTCCTCGTGCGACCGCGCACCGGCTACGACCTCACCCGGTATATGGAGATGGAGGGCGTGTTCATGCGCCCGCGCACCCAGATGAGTCAGATCTACCGCTCCCTCAGCCAGATGGCCGAGCGCGGGTGGGTCACCTACACCGTCAGCACCCGGCCGGGGGCGCAGGACGCGAAGATCTATCAGACGACGCCTCTCGGGCGCGAGGTGTTCATGCACTGGCTGACCAGCCCGTTCCAGCCGACGCTGGAGGCGGTCAACTACGAGTTCCGTGCCCGGTTGTTCTTCTCCGGCTTCCTCGACGAGGAGGCCGCGATCGACCTCATCACGACCGAGATCGACTCCCGCAGGCGGCAGATCGCCAAGTACCGGTTCCGCGATCGCACCATCCACGCCGATCCCGACTCCGGGTTCGATGTGGACCTGGCCTCGGCGATCGAGGACCACCAGCACGAGGCGGGAGCGGAGGCCATGGACACGCTCGTGGCGCGCCTGGAAGAGCTGCGCGAGTTGATCCGGGAGCGACGCTCGGTCCGCGAACGGGCCGTCGCCCAGCCGGTCGGCCGGTGAGATGACGACTGCACAGCACCGCATCGCACAGGCGGACATCCCGGCGGGATCGTTCGTGATGGGCGACCGCACGGGCGACGGCCGCGCCGCCGACGGCGAGCGCCCGCTGCACGGCGTGAGCCTGCCCGCCTTCGGCATCGACGTCCACACCGTCACCAACGACGACTTCGCCGTCTTCGCCGACGCGACCGGCTATCGAACCGAGTCGGAGGTGTTCGGGTACTCGGCGGTCTTCCATCTGGCCTTCGCAGGCGACGAGAAGGACATCCTCGGCCGGCCGCCGCAGACGCCGTGGTGGATGGGCGTCGCCGGCGCCGACTGGCGGCACCCGGGAGGCCGGCACTCCACGCTCGAAGGTCTCGGCGACCACCCCGTGGTGCACGTCAGCTGGAACGACGCGCAGGCCTACTGCGCGTGGGCCGGCCGGCGACTGCCGACGGAGGCGGAGTGGGAGTACGCGTCGCGCGGCGGCCTGGAAGGCGCCAGGTACCCGTGGGGAGACGACCTCATGGTCGACGGCGCCTGGAACTGCAACATTTGGCAGGGCGACTTCCCGGCGACGAACACGCTGGAGGACGGCTACCTCACCACCGCGCCGGCCCGGCACTTCGCGCCGAACGGCTACGGGCTCTACCAGACGGTCGGGAACGTGTGGGAGTGGTGCCAGGACTGGTACGACCCCGGGTACTACCCGGTCTCGCCCGAGACATCGCCGACCGGGCCGGTCTCCGGCCAGCAGCGCGTCCTCCGTGGCGGCTCGTTCCTCTGCCACGACTCGTACTGCAACCGCTACCGCAACTCCGCGCGCTCCCAGAACACGCCGGACTCCGCCATGTCGAACGCCGGTTTCCGCACCGTGTCGCTGGGCGCCTGACCGAAAGGACCATCATGACCGACGACGACACCCCCACCGTCGAGCCCTCGGACCAGCCGGCGGACTGCTGCGCTCCCGGGCGGGCCGCGTTCCTGCAGCCGGCTGCCGAACGCCCGGCCGACACGTGAGCGCCGCTCGACGCTTCCCCGCCTCCGTCTTCGCCACGGGCGAGGAGCCCGACGCACGCTTCAGCCTGGCCAACGAGCGCACGTTCCTCGCCTGGATCCGCACCGGCCTGGCCCTGCTCGCCGGCGGCGTCGCCCTCGAGGCGCTCGGACTCGGCATCCATCCCGGCTTCCGCCTCACGGCGTCGCTCCTGCTCCTCGTCGCCGGCCTGCTCACCCCGCTCCAGGCCTGGATCGGCTGGAAGGCGACGGAGCGCGCCCTGCGTGCCGGCACCCCGCTTCCCAGCGCACCCCTCACCCTGGTGCTGACCGTCGTGGTGCTGGCGGTCGGCGTCCTTGTGCTGCTCGGCGTCGTCTACCGGTGAGCGAACTCTTCGATCCCGGCCTGCAGCCGGAGCGCACCGTGCTCGCCTGGCGCAGGACCGGGCTCGCACTGTTCGCCGGCTCCTTGGTCGCGGCCCGCGTGCTGCCGGAGACGCTCGGGCCGTGGGCCGCGCTGCTCGGCTTCTCCGGTGTAGCCGCGGCGGGTGCCCTGTTGTGCGCGATCCAGCTCCGCTACCGGCGCCATCACCGCCGGCTGCTCACCGACGGCGATCTCGCACCGGTGGCGGAGGGCGTGCTCATCGCGGCGACGGCGTCCTTCGTCGCTGTGGCCGCAGTGGTGAGCATCGCCGTGGTCGTCGCCATCGCCTTCGCCCGCTGACCCCGACGCCGGCCGCCGGTCAGAAGTAGCCCCGGCGCTCCAGGAGGGAGACGGCCTCGTCGCGGCCCGAGACACCGAGCTTGGCGTAGAGGCTGCGCGCCTGCGACTTGATGGTGTTGATGGACACGTGACCGTCCTGGGCGATCTGCGTGAGCGTTGCGCCCGAACGCAGCCTCTCGGCGAGCGCCTGCTCCCGCGGCGACAGCCTCGGCAGCGACGGCGGCTCCTCCGGATCGCGCGGCACCGCCTCGACCCGCGCCGCGATCTCGGCGGCCTGCGCGGCCAGGTCGGGATTCGCCTCCCTCAGGCGGTGCAGCAGCCTCAGCGTCTCGGCGCGCGGCAGCGTCAGGAGCGGCGTCGCCGAGCCGGACGACAGGATGTGGTGGAACGCCTCCGCGAACGCCGCATCCGCTCGCGCCTCGTGCCCGAGCCGCTCCAGCGCGATCGCCCGGCGCAGCAGGATGGGCGGCAGGGTGCGCAGGCAGTGCTCCGCCCCCACCCGGATACACCCCGCCGTCGCGGCGAGGGCCTCCCGTTCCTGACCGAGCTGGAGGTGTGCCGAGGCGCGCTGCATGTCGAAGCACAGCGAGTGGCTCCCGGTGGAGTCCACGCCCTCCAGCAGGCGCAGCGCTCGACGCGGATCGCCCCGAGCGAGGAGGATATCGGCCTGCATTCCGAGGGCGAACCCGCGGACCATGTACTGCCGCTGGTCGACGGCCGTGCCGTGCGTGATCGCCGCCACGGCCGCGGCGGCCTGGTCGAGGCGCCCCTCGACCAGCAGTGCCATCGCCTCCGCCGCCCGGGCGGTGACCTCCATCGTCTCGTCCTCCGGGTCGATCGAACGCACCCGCGCCGAGAGCGACCGCAGCCGGGCGCCGTCGAACGCGGCCGACGCGACCAGGATCGCAGCGAGGAAGAACGGATAGTCGTTGACCGTCGCCTCAGCGTCCCCTCGGGTGACGTCGTCGGCGATCCCGCCCTCCCGGATCACCCGCTCGGCGCCGACGTACTCGCCGTTCATCGCGCGACAGACCGCGAGGAGGGCGCGGGCGCGGCCGGCGACCCACCCGCCGTCCGCGATGTCGAGCGCGCGCAATGCGGCGGAGGCGCCCTCGCGGGACCACCCCGCCGAAGCGAAGGCCTCGGCGACGGCCGACCACAGCACGGCCTCCGCGCTCTCGACCCCGCGTCCCTCCAGCAGGGCGCCGACGGCCCCCAGTTCGCGTCGCGCCTGCTCGACCGCGGCGTCCAGGCGACCGAGCCGCGTCAGCGCGACGATGACGGCGGCCGTCAGGCGCCGGCTGGCCGCACCGCGCGAACGCGGGACGGAAGCCGGGTCGAACAGGGCGACGTGCTGCAGCAGGAGCGGCGGGATGCGGGTCGTGCCCCGTTCCACGAGCTCGAGCAGCTCGTCGGCGGCCCGTACGGCACCGGGCAGCTCGGGGCGTGCGCCCGTCCCGGAACTCTCGCCTTCCACGCCCGATTGTAAGCACGCCGACCTTCCACCCCTCCGCCACCGGCACCCCCGTCGGGCGGAGAATTCACCCTCCGATTCACCCCCTGAACCACCCGGACCGCGGCGACGCCCCCGCGCTGGGGACGCCACCCTGGTGACGAGCCGGGGCGGCGTCTGTGGGACACCCGAAGACTTGCAGGAGCCGCCTCCCCCCGTAGCGGCTCAGCGGCGCCCTCGGATTCGGGCTTCCGGGGGCGCCGGCCGTTGTGCCGGCGATCTGACAGAGTGGCCCCATCACGACCCCGAGGAGAGGATCCCCGTGTCCGCACCGTTCCCGCCCGTCCAGCCTGCGACCAACCCGGGCCCCACCTCCGAGCGCTGGAATGTCCTCGCGATCGTGGGCTTCGTCGGCTCCTTCTTCGTCTCGCTGCTGGGCATCATCCTCGGCTTCATCGCGCTGTCGCAGATCCGCCGCACCGGTGAGCGCGGTCGCGGACTCGCGATCGCGGGGATCGTCATCGGCTTCGTCGCCGTCGTCATCACCGTGCTCTGGCTGATCCTCGTGCTCGTCCTGTTCGCGAATGCGGCGGCGAACGGGCAGATCCAGGTCAACCACGGCTGATCCGCGCGCACCTCGCATGCTGACCGCGACGCTCGAGCCCCGCCGCCAGGGACGGACAGGCCGCCTCATCGGCATGATCGGCGGCGTCGTCTCCGCCCTCTTCGACGGGACGGCGGAGCACACGGGCGACTTCGACCTCGTGCTGCGGAGCGGCTCGCACGAGCTGCACCGGATGGACGCCGGCGGGGCGGAGGAGGCGAACAGCCTCCTCGCCGCCGTGCGCGCCGACATCGCGAGCCGTCCGGCCGCGGACGTGCTCGCCGCCTGGCGGGATCACACGGACTGAGCGCCAGCGACGCCGAACCGAGCAGTCGAACGTTCGAATCTCCCGGTCACTTCTCCGGCGTCGGACCCTCCTGGCGCCAGATGACGGCCTGGGCCACGTAGCCCGTCGTCCCGTTCCAGGTCAGGGCCGGGCCGCCGTGCAGTTCGTAGCCGAGGTCCAGCGCCTGCGACACGCGCTCGCAGAACACCGAGTCGTCGACGCCGGTCAGCAGGCGGTAGCGCGGCAGGCGTGCATTCGTCGTCTCCATGCCACCCATCGTGGCACGCTCAACCGCCGAAGGACGCGAGCGCGTCGTCGGCCAGCGCCGTCCGCAGCCGGGCCACCGCGCCCTGGTCCACATTGACGATCGACTGACCGTCCGCCGAGGTGCCTGTCCCGGCGGTCGGGAGGGTGAAGGAGTGGATGCTCGACGCACCCGAGAGCCGCATGCTCGCCGCCAGCTGGAGCATCTCCTGCATGCCGAAGCCCTGGTCGACCTTCACGGAGGAGCCGGCGGCCGCGGCGAACGAGGTGACCTTGCCGGGGTCGGCGAGCACGTCGAGGCTCATCAGCTTGGCGGCGAAACCGCGCATGAGGGCCTGCTGGTCGGCGACGCGCTGGTAGTCGGCCGTCGGGAACGCGTAGCGCTCCCGGGCGAAGGCGAGCGCCTGCGCCCCGTCGAGGTGGTTCATCCCTTTGACGAAGCTGTAGTGCGGCGACTTCACGGTGGTGAAGGCGACCGGGCTGTCCACATCCACTCCCCCGAGCGCGTTCGTCATGTTCGTCAGACCGGCGAAGTCGACGATGGCGACATGGTCGATGCGGGCGCCGAGCAGCTGCTCGACGGTCTGGACCACCAGCGGCGTGCCGCCCCAGGCGAGCGCCGCGTTGATCTTCGCCGTGCCGTTGCCCGGGATGGGCACCCAGAGGTCGCGCATGATCGAGATCAGGTAGACGTTCCGCCGGTCGGCGTCGATGTGGACGAGCATCATCGTGTCCGCCCGCTGGTTCGAGACGCCCGTCTGCCCGACCTCCGTCGGGGCGCCGCGCGAGTCCGACCCGAGGAGCAGGATGTTCATCGCCCCGGTCGAGGTCGCAGCGGGCCGGACGGTGTCGGCGGGGAAGGCGCGCTGGATGTGCGAGACGTGCGAGTCGAACGTCGAGGCGACGGAGCCGACGTAGACGGCACCGCCTCCCACAGCGACGACGACCGCGACCGCCACGGCGACGACGACCGCCGCCAGCGCGACGAACCACGCGTGGTGCGGCCGCCGGGCCGTCGGGTGGTGATGGTGGTGGTGGTGAACCGAATAGGAGACCAAGGCCCCATCCCTCCTTCGCGTCTGATCGGGGACGCATCGTCGGGTTCTTGGAGGTGAGCTTTGCTCATCTATTCGTCAGGCTACCTCGGGATTCCTGAATTGTCCTCACTTTGGAGGACGGACTTGTACCCCAGTTCGGGGGCGGAGGGCGTCGACGATCAGCTCGAGCAGCCGATCCGCCTGCGCGAGGCCCGCCTCACCCTCCGGCACCCGCCACAGGGCACTGAGCAGCAGGATGACATCGTCCGGATCCACACCCTCGCGCACCTCCCCGCGCTCGGCGGCCGCGGCGAGCAGTCGCGCGATGGCCCGGCTCACGGGCGTCCAGGTGGCCCCGATGACCTCCTGCGCCTCGGGGCTCGTGAGCGCCTCGCCGATGCCGTGCTTGATCCGGGCGTAGGCGGCGAGCTTCCTCGCCCAGGAGCGGAAGGCGTCGAGCGGCTCCTCGTGCTCGAGCATCCGATCGACCGAGCCCACCAGCTGCTCGACCTCCTCCTGGTAGACCGCCAGCAGGAGCGCCTCGCGGGTCGGGAAGTGCCGGTACAGGGTGCCGGCGCCGACGCCGACCAGCTTGGCGATGGAGTTGAGCGAGACGTCAGGGTCGTCCGAGAACGCCCGGTAAGCAACTTCCAGGATGCGGGAGCGGTTGCGCTGCGCGTCCGATCGGCGACCTCCCGACGACGATTCCGGTGCCATGCGCCATCCTCTCTTGCAAAACGGAGAACTCTCCGGTAGCGTCCCTCCCACAAGCGGAGAACTCTCCGACTATACCCGCAAGGAGATCCCATGCAGTATCGCAAGCTCGGCACGACCGGCCTCGACGTCTCCCCCATCGCGATCGGCGCGATGACCTACGGCGAGCCCGACCGCGGCCACCCCGTCTGGTCCAAGGGCGAGGAAGAGGCGCGGCCGCTCATCAAGCACGCGCTGGAAGCCGGCATCAACTTCTTCGACACCGCCAACATGTACTCCAACGGCTCGAGCGAGGAGATCCTCGGCCGGGCGCTCGCCGACTTCGCCGACCGCGACGACGTCGTCATCGCCACCAAGCTGCGCCACCCGATGCGGCCAGGGCCGAACGGCCGGGGCCTCTCCCGCAAAGCGATCATGACCGAGGTCGACCACTCGCTGCGCCGCCTGGGCACGGACTACATCGACCTCTACCAGATCCACCGCAACGACCACTCCACCCCGCTGGAGGAGACCCTGGAGGCGCTGCACGACCTCGTCAAGGCGGGCAAGGTGCGCTACCTCGGCGCGTCGTCCATGTTCGCGTGGGAGTTCGCCAAGGTGCTCAACCTGCAGAAGCAGCACGGCTGGGCCCGGTTCGTCAGCATGCAGGACCACTACAACCTCCTCGCCCGCGAGGAGGAGCGCGAGATGATCCCGCTCTGCCTGGACGAAGGCGTCGGCACGATCGTGTGGAGCCCGCAGGCCCGGGGCCGTCTGACCCGCGCCTGGGACGAGGCGCGCACTACCGTGCGATCCGAGAGCGACGGCGACTACGCCGACCTGCTCTACACGCCCGCCGAAGAGGAGTCGAACCACGCCATCATCGACGCGGTCGGCGAGGTCGCCACAGCGCACAGGGTCAGCCGGGCGACCATCTCCCTCGCCTGGCTGCACCGCCAGCCGGTCGTGACCGCTCCGCTGGTCGGCGCCAACACCACGCAGCAGATCGACGAGGCCATCGCCTCCCTGGACGTGGAGCTCACCGATGACGAGGTCACCGCCCTCACCGCACCGTACACACCGCGGTGGGACTGGCAGGGCGTCTCCGACGAGGCGACGCTCGAGGCCATCCGCCGCCGCGTGCCCGGGATGGCGCTGCGCTGATCGCCGCGGGAAAGCCGGGGTCTTCCGGTCGAGAGACGCCGACGGGCCGTCGCTCGGCTGGGGGCTACCGTCCGCCCCGCCGACGTCACACCCCAATTGTCCGCCATGCGCAACGAAAAGCCAACGAGCGCATTCGCTTCGGCCGGCGTCAGCGCAGGATGCCCAGCCCCCGCGCCTCCGCCACCGCGGCCGTCCGCGAACCGACGCCGAGCTTCGAGAAGACGTGCACGAGGTGGGACTTCACCGTCGCGTCCGTGACATGCAGTCTCGCCGCGATCTCGCCGTTCGACGCGCCTTCCGCGACCAGCTGGAGCACCTCGATCTCGCGCGCCGACAGGCTCACCTGCGGGGCGCGCATCCGGGCGAGCAGGCGGCCGGCGATGGCGGGGGCGAGGGCGCTCTCCCCGCGCGCCGCCGCCCGCACGGCGGCCACGAGCTCGTGCGGCGGCGCGTCCTTCAGCAGATAGCCGCTCGCTCCGGCCTCGACAGCGCCGAGGATGTCGCCGTCGGTGTCGTAGTTGGTGAGGACGAGCACGTACGGCGCCGCATCCAGCGACCGGATACGGCGGGTCGCATCCGCTCCGGTGTCGGCCTCGCCGAACTGCAGGTCCATCAGCACCAGTTCCGGGGCGAGCCGCTCAGCGAGCTGGACCGCCTCGTCCGGCGTCGCCGCCTCGCCGACCACGGTCACGTCCTCCGCCGCCGTCAGCAGCGCGCGCAGGCCGGCGCGCACGACCGGATGGTCGTCGGCGATCAGGACATGGATCATCGCTCCCCCGTCCCGAGCGTGACCGTGAGGGTCGTGCCGCGGCCCGGAGCGCTGTCGATGCGCAGCTCTCCCCCGAGCTGATCCACCCGCTCCTGGATGGCGCGCAGCCCGAACGAGTCGGTCGACGCGGCGACGGCGCGCGCGGCGGCAGGGTCGAAGCCGGACCCGTCGTCGGCCACGACCAGGCGGATGCGGGATCCGTCGGCCTCGAGCTCGATGCGCACGTTCGCGGCGCCCGCGTGCTGCGCGACGTTCGCCACCGCGCCCTGGGCGATCCGCAGCAGCGCGGTCTGCGCGTCCATCGGGATGCGGTCGTCGACCACGGCGGTGACGGTGACGGTCAGTCCGTCGCGCGTCCACTGGTCCCCCAGCCGCCGCAGCGCGGGCCCGAGGCCCTGGTCGAGGGACGGCGGGGTCAGCTCCCGGATGAAGCGCCGCGTCTCCGAGAGCGCGTCCGCCGCCGTCTCGCGGGCCAGCCGGACGTGCTCGATCCCGGGCCGGCCGTCGTCGGCCTGCTCCGCCGCGAAGAGCAGCAGCCGGATGCTCGACAGGCTCTGCGCCACGGTGTCGTGCAGCTCGCGCGCCAGGCGGGAGCGCTCCGCGAGCATGCCCTGCTCGCGCTCGGACGCGGCCAGCCGGTCCCGGGTCGCCAGCAGCTCGGCGAGCAGGGCCTCCCGCTCGGCCGACTCCCGGGCGAGCGCGCGATACCCGAGGCCGATCAGGAGGGCGACCCCCGCGCCGACCAGCGGCCCGATGACGCCGCCGAGAGTGAAGCCCGAGTGCAGGCCGAGCGCGACGATGGCGACGACGGTCGCGACCACCACCGCGACCGGTCCGATCCTCGGGGGCAGCACGTGCAGGTAGAGGAAGAAGAGCGGGAAGACCAGGTAGGCCGCCTCCGGCACGAGGAAGACGAGGGCGACCCACACCAGGGTGAGTGCCGAGATCCACAGCACGCCGCCCACCCGGCGGCGGTCCGCGGACTGGCGCGCGACGACGGCGCCCGCGACGTAGACGGCGGCGAACAGGAGGGCCAGCAGCAGCGCGACCCAGCCGAACGGCGACGGGACGAGCAGCACCCGTAGCACCACGAGCGCGAGGAGCGCGGCGACCAGCACGTGCAGGCCGATGCGCAGGCCGACGAACACGGGGGTCAGGGGTGTGTGCGGCATGTCGTCCTCAGGATACGAAATGCGCGGCCGGAGCGGATCAACCGAAAGTTCGATCGCAGGACCCATCCGGCTGGCGATGACCGGCCGCGCGCCCGACGGAAGGCTGGAGAAGGCGTCGCGGAGGGTCCGCGGCCCGGAAAGGACCAACGTGTTCGTCGCCTGGCGCGACCTCCGGCACGCCCGTGGCCGGTTCCTCCTGATCGGCGCGGTCGTCGCCCTCATCACCCTCCTCGTCGGCTTCTTGGCCGGCCTCGCCGGCGGGCTCGCCGCGCAGAACGTCTCGGCCGTCCTGAACCTGCCGGGCGACCGGCTCGTGCTGCAGACCTCGAGCGGCGAGCGGCCGTCGTTCTCGGAGTCGACCCTGTCGCCCGAGACCGTCTCGGCGTGGCGGCACGCCGACGGCGTGCACGAAGCCACCGCCATCGGCATCGCGCAGGGACGTGCCTCCCGCGCCACGTCCGGCGGCACCGCGTCCGGCGACGCGACCTCGGTCGGTGTCGCGCTGTTCGGGATGCCGGACGACGCTCCGGCCTCCGCCGTCACCGACCTCGCCCCGCGACGCGACGGCGAGATCGGCCTGTCGGCCGGCGCTGCGAAAGACCTGGGGGTCGGAGTGGGCGGCCACGTGTCCATCGCCGGCACCAGCTATCGGGTCGGCACGGTCGGCGGCGACCTCTGGTACAGCCACACCCCTGTCGTCGCACTGACCCCGTCCGCCTGGGCCGCCGCCGACAGCCGCCTGGGCGGCAGCGGCGAGCCGACCGTGCTCGCCGTGAGCGGCTCCCCCGACTGGGACGCCGTCGCCTCCGCCACCGGAACGGTCGCGAACCCGGCGCTGCTGAGCCTGACCGCGCTGGAGACCTTCACGTCGGAGATCGGGTCGCTCGGCCTGATGATCGCGCTGCTGTTCGGCGTCTCCGCCCTGGTCGTCGGCGCGTTCTTCACCGTGTGGACGATGCAGCGCTCCGCCGACATCGCCGTGCTCAAGGCGCTCGGCGCATCCACGGGCGCCCTGGTCCGGGATGCGCTCGGCCAGGCCCTGGTCGTGCTGGTCGTCGGCATCGGCGTCGGGATGGCCGCGGTCGTCGGGCTCGGACTCCTGGCCGGCGGCGCGCTGCCGTTCCTGCTCAGCCCCCTCACCACCGCCCTTCCCGCCGCCGCCATGGCGCTGCTGGGCCTCGCCGGCGCGGCCGTCGCGCTCCGCACCGTCACCTCCGCAGACCCCCTCACCGCACTCGGGAGCAACCGATGATCACCCTCGACGACGTCACCCTCACCTTCCCGGACGGAGACGCGCGCATCACCGCGGTCGACCGCGTCTCCCTCACCGCCCGACCGGGCGTCGTGACCGGGATCACCGGGCCGTCCGGCTCCGGCAAGTCCTCCCTGCTCGCCGTCGCGGCGACGCTGATCCGGCCGGACTCCGGCCGCGTCCTCATCGACGACGTGGATGCCGCCGGCCTGACCCGACGCGAGGCGACGGCCCTGCGCCGCGACCGCATCGGCATCGTCTTCCAGCAGTCGAACCTCCTGCCCGCTCTGACCGCCCGCGAGCAGCTGCTCGTCATGGCCGAGCTCGGCGGCCGGCGCGACAGGCGCAAGGAGGTGGGGCGACGCGCCGACGAGCTCTTGGACGCGGTCGGCCTCGCCGCGCACGCCGGCAAGCGCCCCGCTCAGCTCTCCGGCGGCCAGCGCCAGCGCGTGGCGATCGCCCGCGCCCTGGTGCACGAGCCGTCCGTGCTGCTCGTCGACGAGCCCACCAGCGCGCTCGACCAGGAGCGCGGCGCCGCGATCATGCAGCTCATCCACGACCTCAGCCGCGACCGCGGCACCGCGACCCTGCTGGTGACGCACGACCTCGTGCACCGCGGAGCCCTGGACGAGCTGGTCACGATGGTCGACGGCAGGGCGGAGGTGCCCGAGGCGGCGCGGGTGCCGTGACCGGTGTTCGCTGAGCGCGCGTCGGCACCTGGCAAACGCCTGGGCGACGCTGGACCGGGGCATGGAACGCGTCTACCGTCCGATGTCGGTCTGTGCCGTCTCCGCGCACGGACCGCGGAAGGAACCACCGTGATCGACCTGACCTCATCGCCGCACCTGAGCGCGCGGCTCTCGCCGGACGCGACCGGCGAGCTGACCGGCGACGGCGTGCACGAGAGCTTCGCCGAGGACAGCACGCAGCGCCTGCGCGAGGCCGTCTTCGGCCGCGTGGGCGAGCTGGCGGCCGCCGCCGGCCGCCCGGTGCGGCTCACCGTCTCCGACGAGGAGGGCGACTGGCTGCTCGCCGTCCAGCCCGACGGCAGCATCGGCGACGAGGAGGCCCTCTCGGTCGGTTCCATCGACGCCCCCGAGCCCATCCCCTCCGCCGACGCGCCCGCCCGCGAGTCGTTCCTGTACGTCGAACGGCCCCGCCCCGACCGCGCGAAGCAGGGCCTCCGCGGTGCCCTCGCCCGGGCCGGGATGCCGCTCGCGCCCTCCGCCGCCGAGCTCCGGGAGCGGGCGGAGCTGGATGCGGTGAGCCGCCACTGGGCCGGACCCCGCACCATCGCGATCGTGAACGGCAAGGGCGGAGCCAACAAGACGCCGACGACGGCCCTCCTGTCGGCGGTGTTCGCGCGCAACGGCGGTTCCGGCGTGCTCGCCTGGGACAACAACGAGACCCGCGGCACGCTCGGCTGGCGCACCGAGAAGGACGACCACGACGCCACCGTGCAGTCGCTGCTGCCGGCGACCGACACCCTGATGTCGGCCGGCGCCCGCACGGCCGACATCGGCCATTACGTGCACCACCAAACGCCGACAAGTACGACGTGCTCCGCTCGAACCCGACGATGCTCGCCACCGAGCAGCGCATCTCCAGCGCCGACTTCGACCGCCTCCACACCGTCGCCACGAAGTTCTACCGGCTGGTCATCATCGACAGCGGCAACGACGAGTCGGCCGAGCGCTGGCTCCGGATGATCGACCACACAGACCAGCTCGTCATCGCCACCACCGCGCTCGGCGAGCATGCGGAGGCGGGCGCTCTGCTCCTGGAGGCCTTGCTGCAGCGGGACGCGCACTCGGCCCGGCTGGCGCGCGAGGCGGTCGTGATCGTGTCGCAGTCCGAGCGCACCGGGCCGGCCTCGGAGGTCGGACGCGTCGCCAAAGGCTTCGAGCCGCTCGCCCGACGGGCGGTCACCATCCCGTTCGATCCGGAGATGCACGGCGGCCGGCTCTCGTTCGAGTCGCTGGCGCCGCGCACCCGCCGCGCCTGGCTGCACGCAGCCGCCGCGGTCGCGGAAGGTCTCTAGCGGCGGTCGAGCGAACCGACCTGCTTCCCGCCCGTCCGGTAGACGACGAGCTTGCCGCCGTCGACCTTCGCGGTGTCGGCCAGGTTCAGCCACGGCGTGACGCCGGGGCATGCCTTGGTGATGGAGGCGAACGGGCCGAAGGTGAAGGTGTCTCCCGACATCGAGCCCTTCCCCTCCACCGGGTTGCAGCCGTCGCTCCCGGAGAAGGAGCCGTCGGACGAGATGGTGAGAGACGGCTGTCCCGAGGCGACCGTGCCCCAGTCGCCGACGAACGGGGAATCGGAGGACGTGCATCCGGTGAGCGCGAGGAGCGCCACCACCACAGCGGCTGTGAGGACGCCGCGAGCCGATCGGCTTGTCATGGGCTCGACCGTAGTGGGCCACGCACGCTACGGCCAGCCCCGTCGTGAGGAGAGCAGTTTCGGAGAAGCGCCACCCGCGTCCGACCCTCTACGGTCGGAGGCATGACGAAGACCACCGAGACCACATCCACGTCCGCCGCCTTCACCGACGAGGAGCGCGCCGCCATGAAGGAGCGCTCCAAGGAGGTCAAAGGCGCCCGCCGCGGCAAGGCGACGCGCGAGGAGGACACGCAGGACGTCCTCGACAAGATCGCCGAGCTGCCCGACCACGACAAGCGGCTGGCCGAGCGCGTCCACGCCATCGTGACCGAGACCGTGCCCGACGTCTGGCCGAAGACCTGGTACGGGCAGCCGGCGTACGCCATCGGCGGCAAGACGTTCTGCTTCTTCCAGCCGTCGTCGAAGTTCAAGACCCGGTACTCCACTCTCGGCTTCAACGACCCCGCGCAGCTGGATGACGGCACCCTGTGGCCGGTCGCCTTCGCGATCGTCGACCTGACGGCGGAGGACGAGGAGCGCATCCGGGAGCTCGTGAAGAAGGCCGCCGGCTGACGAGGGCGCACGGGGTGGGTCGCCGTCCGGCGCTCCACCCCCCGCATGGGTGTCCCCCAAAATGCCGCTACCGGGAGCGCTCCGATTCATAGAGGCTCATGGAGTGAACGAGCAGACCGGGGTGCACAGGGACGCGGGATCCACCCGCGAGACCATCCTGCGCCCGCACCGCCACCTGTTCCTCCGGGGCATCGTGGCGGTCCTGGCCCTGACGACGCCCGTCTTCGCGGTGCTCTACTGGCTGACCATCCCGGTCGGCTGCTGGCCCTTCGTGCTCGTCGCGCACCTGATCGTGATCGCGCTGACGATCACGGGAGTGGCATCGTTCCTCAACACGACCATCGTCGTGGGGCCGGCCGGTGTGCGGGAGCGCGGCTTCTTCGGCCGCACGGTGCGCGTGGCCCCTGGGGAACCCGGCGCCGTCATCATGGTGAAGGTGTACGAGGGCAGCACCCTCGACGTCCTGCCCCAGCTGTTCGTCGCCTCGGCGGAAGGGCGGCTCCTCATCCGCATGCGCGGCCAGTTCTGGTCGTCGGAGGACATGGAGCGCGTCGCCGAGGAGCTCGACGTCCCGGTCACCCGTCCCGCCGAGCCGATGACGCCAGCCCAGCTGCGGCAGACGTGGCCGCGGCTGCTGTACTGGTTCGAGCGCGTCCGCTTCGCCCGCTGACCGTCGCCGAACCGCCCGCGCGGTGTCGTCCGTCCGTGCCAGGATGACAGCGTGACCGCGCGCACCGACGTCGAGCCGCGAAGCAAGGGGCTGCTCACACCGGGGGCGCCCGTGCGGATCGCGCGGCTGTTCCCCGGCGACCGGGCGGCACTCTTCGTGCGCCACTACTGGCTGCCGCGGTGGGAGCTGCCGGCCGGCACGAGCATCCGGCAGGACGTGCTCGAGTACCCGACCGCGAACCTCGTCGTCGAGCCGGAGGGTGCTGCGCTGTTCCGCGCGCACCGCGGTCTCAGCACGCGCACCCTGGAGGGTTCGGGATGGGCGTTCGGCGTGCTGCTGCACCCCGGCGTCGCGCGCGGCTGGGCCGGGGCCTCGCTCCGCGGCCTGCCGTCCGCGCTCCCTCTCCCCCGCCTCCGGGTCGACGGCACGGGCGGGCTGGCCGAGGAGGTCCGCGGCGGGATGGCCCGTGGTGACGACGACGCGGCGGTCGCCGCCTTCGAGGCGTGGCTCGGCACCCTCCCCGAGCCGGACGACGACGCCCGCTTGGTCGACCGGATCGTCACGGCCGTCGAGGACGACCGCGACCTGCTCCGGGTCGAGCAGCTGGCGGAACGGTTCGGGCTGGGCGTGCGGCACCTCCAGCGTCTGGTCGCCGGCCACATCGGCTTCGGGCCCAAGTGGCTCATCCAGCGCTACCGGCTGCAGGAGGCCGCGGCGGCGCTGCGCTCGGAGGAGCCGCCGCCGCTCGCCGACCTCGCCGCCGCGCTCGGGTACGCCGACCAGGCTCACTTCAGCCGTGAGTTCAAGGCGGTCGTCGGCTCCACTCCCGGCGCCTACTCGGCGGCGGTCCGGAGATGAGCGGCGACGCACGCGACAACGATGCGGTCCTCGCGCCCTGGCGCGAGCGCTGGAGCCTGCGGCCGGACGGCGACGCGTTCGCGACCCCGTCCAGCGTGCTGCAGCCGGTCCGCCGGGGCGAGCAGCGGCTGTTCCTCAAGCGTGCCGTCTCCCACGAGGAGCGCGTGGGCGGCGACGTGCTCGCCTGGTGGCACGGCGAGGGGGCGGTGCGCGTGCTCATGGCCGAGGATGACGTGCAGCTGCTGGAGCGGGCCGACGGCCCGCGCGATCTGGCGGCGCTCGCGCGCGGCGGGCCCGACGGCGACGACGAGGCGACCCGCACGCTCTGCCGGACCGGGCTGCGCCTGCACGCCGCCGGAACGCCGCCCCGGCCGGCCGGGCTCTTCCCTCTGCGCCACTGGTTCCGCGACCTGATCGACCGCGAGCACGACGATGACCTCCTCGCGGAGGCCCGGGCGACGGCGCTCGACCTGCTCGCGCACCCGGCGGGTGACGTCGTGCTCCACGGCGACCTCCACCACGGCAACGTTCTCGACGGCGGCGAGCGCGGCTGGCTGGCGATCGACCCGAAACCGCTGCACGGCGACCCCGGGTTCGACGTGGCGAACGTGCTCTGCAACCCGGACGCCGGGGTCGCGCTGGCGCCGGGACGGCTCGAGCGGGCGGTCGGCGTGATCGCGTCGGAGACCGGGATGGGTGAGCGCCGCATCCTGTGCTGGGCGCTGGCCTGGGGCGCGCTCTCCGCGGCGTGGTCGGAGGCCGACGGCGGCGACCCGACCGCTGCCCGCGGTGTCGCCCGGCGAGCCCGGGCGCTGCTCGGGCAGGACGCGGGCGGGCGCTAACGCCGGCGCCGCGTCCCGAAGATGCCCTCGACCACGCTGCCCAGGATGTCGCGCGTCGCCTTCGAGCCCAGCACCTGCTCCAGCACGGTCTTGTCGCTCCGCGAGGAGCTGCGCCGGGTCGTCTGGCGCGGCGTGGTCTGCCGCAGGATGCGCTCGTACTCCTTCTGAGCGGCCCGGTCGGCGGCCTCACGCGCCTTCGCGTCCGCCTTGGCCTGCGCCTCCGCCTCCTTGCGTGCCTGCTCGGCCGTCTTCGCCGCGGCCGCCTCCGTCTCCGCCTGTGCGGCGGCCGCCGCTGCCGCGTCGAGCTTCCGGCCGAGCATCTCCCTCGCCGAGTCGCGGTCGAGCGGCGTGCCGTACTTCTGCTGCAGCGGCGAGGCGGCGACGATCGCCTCCACCCGGTCGTCCGGGGTCGGCGACATGGAGCCCTGGGGGGCGCGCAGCCGCGTCCACGCGACCGGGGTCGGCGCACCCTTCTCGTTCATCACGGTGACGACCGCCTCGCCGGTGCCGAGCGACTGCAGCACCTGCGCCAGGTCGTAGCCGGAGGTCGGATAGGTCGAGACCGTCGCCTTGAGCGCCTTCGCGTCGTCGGGGGTGAAGGCTCGCAGCTGGTGCTGCACGCGCGAGCCGAGCTGGGCGAGCACGTCCGACGGAACGTCCTTCGGCGTCTGGGTGACGAAGAAGATGCCGACGCCCTTCGAGCGGATGAGACGGACGGTCTGCGTGATGGACGCCAGGAAGTCCTTCGACGCGTCCCGGAACAGCAGGTGCGCCTCGTCGAAGAAGAACACCAGCTTCGGCTTGTCGAGGTCGCCGACCTCCGGAAGGTCGTTGAACAGGTCCGCGAGCAGCCACATCAGGAAGGTGGAGAACACGGCGGGCTTGTCCTGCACGCCCGGGACCTCCAGCAGGCTGACCACGCCGGTCCCGTCGGGGGCGACGCGCAGGAACTCGGCGGTGTCGATCTCGGGCTCGCCGAAGAACGCGTCCGCGCCCTGGTCGGCGAAGGCGATGAGCTCGCGCAGGATGACGCCGACGGTGGCGCTGGAGAGCCCGCCCAGTCCGGCGAGCTCCTCCTTGCCGTCGTCGCTGGTGAGATACGTGAGCACCGCACGCAGGTCGGCGAGGTCGAGGAGCGGCAGGCCGGCCTGCTCTGCGTAGTGGAAGACCAGGCCGAGGCTCGACTCCTGCGTCGCGTTGAGGCCGAGCACCTTCGACAGCAGGAGCGGCCCGAACCCGGCGACGGTCGCACGCAGCGGGACGCCACGTCCCACCCCGCCGAGCGAGAAGAACTCGGTGGTGGCGGCCCGCGGTGCCCAGTCCTGTCCGATGCCCCGGTTGCGCTCCAGCAGCTTGTCGTTCGGCTCGCCGGGCGTCGCGATCCCCGACAGGTCGCCTTTGATGTCGGCCGCGAAGACCGGGACTCCGGCCGCGGAGAGCTGCTCGGCGAGTACCTGCAGCGTCTTCGTCTTGCCGGTTCCCGTCGCGCCGGCGACCAGGCCGTGGCGGTTGGTCATGGCGATTGGGATGCGGACCGGCACGTCGGGCCGGGCGTCGCCGTTCACCAGCGCACCCAGCTCGAGCACGCTTCCGTCGAACGCGTACCCGGAGCGGACGGCGTCGACGCCGGCGGCGTCGAGCGGGCCGGATGCCGGATCGGGCACGGTCGGCGGGGCTGTGGCGGCCGCACGCGCCGCCTCCGCTGCGGCCGACGCCTCCTGAGCCCGCCGCACGGCCTCCGCCGCCTCCGCCTGCAGCCGCTCGGCCTCCTGCGCCGCCGCCTCGGCCTCCGCCTGCGCCTTCGCCACCGCGTCCGCGTCGCTCATGCGGCACACTCTACTGGCGGCGGTGCGCCAGGAAGAAGGGATGCGGCCGGGTCGCCTCCAGCGCGAGCTTGTGCGCCAGGGGCGTCCACACGATGACGGCCACGGCGGCGCCGAGCAGCAGACCGCCGACGGTGTCGCTGATCCAGTGCGCCCCGAGGTAGGTGCGGCTGACCGCCATCAGCACGGCCCACACCACGCCGAGGCACCAGACCCAGACCCGCGGGAAGAGGATGCCGAGCACGACCACCATGGTCGCCGCGTTCGCCGTATGCCCGGACGGGAATGAACCCGTGTCGGCATGGACGAGGATCTCGGTCGGCCGTGCCCGGTCGACGGTGTGCTTCAGGATCTGGACGCAGATCACCGAGACCGCGCTCGCGATCGCGAAGTAGCCGGCGCCCCACGGCCTACGGAAGGCCAGCAGCAGCAGGACGATCACGACGGGAACTACGACCGAGCCGACGATGCCGCCGCCGGCGTAGTTGAAGAACAGGGCAGGGCCCAGCCAGAACGGCGAGCGGTGCTCGACGATCTCGCCCATCCACTCGGTGTCGAGCTCGAACGGCAGCTTCGGTCGCAGCGCGATGATGATGCCGAGCCCGACGACGAGGGCGACCGCGACCGATCCCGCGACCACCGGCCAGCGCCGGGTGACCTGGGCGGCTTTGGCGACGTCGTGGCCCTCGGCGTCGGGCTTCGGCGGGTCGCTGTGCTGCACGGTCATGCCCGCCACCGTACCCGGAGCGGCATGTGTCGCCTAGCGGCGTCAGTGGGCGAGTTCGGGAACCGTCCGCGGCCGCACCACGAGCCAGAGCGACGCGATCGAGACGAGAGCGCAGATCGCCATGACCGCTCCCATCGGCGCCGCGCTTCCGACGCCGAGGATGCCGACGATCGGCGAGACGATGCCCGCGGTGCCGAAGTTGAGCGCGCCGAGCAGGCTCGCCGCCGTCCCGGCCTCGTGCCCGTGGCCGTTGAGCGCCAGCACCTGAACGCACGGGAAGCCGAAGCCGCACGCCGCGATGAAGAACCAGAGCGGGATGGCCGTGCCCCACAGCCCGACGTGCGCCTGGTCGAGCACCACGATCGTCACCGAGGCGAGGAACATCACGACGGTCGAGCAGGCCAGGATCCACTGCGGGCCGACGTACTTCGTCAGCCGCGACGCCGACTGAACGCCGATGATGATGCCGATGGAGTTCACCGCGAACAGCAGGCCGTACTCCTGGGCGTTGAACTTGTAGATCTCCTGGAAGATGAACGAGCTCGACGACAGGTACGAGAACAGTCCGGTGAAGTTCGCGGCGCCGACGATCGCGATGCCGACGAACACGCGGTCGCTGAGCACGGACCGGTACCGCTGCCCGACCGTGGCGTGGCCGGCGTCGCGGCGACGCGCCTTGGGCAGGGTCTCCACGATCCAGAGGGCGACGCAGGTGACCACGAACAGGCCGTAGACCGCGAGCACCACGAAGATGCCGCGCCACGGCATCACGAGCAGCAGCCAGGATCCGATCACGGGAGCCAGCACCGGCGCGAGCCCGTTGACCAGAGCGAGGCGGCTGAGCATCCGCACCAGCGGGCGTCCGCCGAACAGGTCGCGCACCATCGCCATCGCGACGACACCGCCGGCCGCCGCGCCGATGCCCTGCAGGGCGCGCGCGACGCCGAGCAGCTCGACGTTCGGGGCGATAGCGGCGGCGAGACAGGCGAGGATGTGCACGGCCGTCGCGACCATGAGCGGGGTGCGGCGGCCGATCTTGTCGGACCACGGACCGACCAGCAGCTGCCCGACGCCGAACCCGATGGTCGTGGCGGTCAGGGTCAGCTGGATGGCGGCGGTCGAGACGCCGAAGTCGTTCTGCAGCGTCGGCAGCGCCGGCAGATAGGTGTCGATGGTGAACGGGCCCAGTGCGGTCAGCGCGCCCAGGATGAGGATGTAGGCGAGGCGCTGGCGGCCGGAGAGCGAGTCCCCGGGATGCACGACGGTGGTCACGAGACGTCCTTGACGGGTCGAAGGTGGGAGGAGGAGGCCGCGCCCGCCGTCGGACGCATGAGAACAGCACCGCGGGATCCGCGGTGCTGGAGGACCGTCTCGATCGAATCGATTCGATTGGCCGGGTACGACCAATGCTATACCCGCGGCAACGAAAATGTGAACGTGCGCATGACCTCATTCGAAAAGCGAATGAGTCCTCCCGTCACGTCTGCGGGCGCTCGCGCAGGCGCGGTCGTTCCAGGCGACCGCAGTCGCGGCGCTCAGCCCGCAGGGTCGGCCAGCAGCGGGCGGAAGGCCAGCTCCGCGGCGCCGATCATCAGGATGTCGGACCCGAGTTCCGAGCGGACGATCGAGAGCCGCTCGGCGCTCGCGGCGAGTGCCTGCTCCCCCACCAGGCGCGGCAGCCGCTCCGGGTCGAGGCCGTGCAGCGCGCCGAGGAAACCGCCGAGCACGATCAGCTGCGGGTCGAAGACGTTCGTCGCCGTGCGCAGGGCGGTCGCGAGGAACCCGGTCTGCCGCTCGACCTCCGCGATCACGGCCTCGTCGCCTGCCGCGACGGCGGCGGACAGCGCCCGCTCCAGCTCGTCGGCGTCGGCGGCGTCCATCCCGAGCACCCGCAGCAGGGCGCTCTGGCTGACCTCGGTCTCCAGGCAGCCGATCGCGCCGCAGTGGCAGCGCACGCCCGCCGAGTTCACGAGGGTGTGACCGAGCTCGCCGGCGTACCCGCTGATCCCGGTGAGCGGCGCGCCGCTGACGATGACGCCCGCGCCGATGCCGGAGGCGCCTCCGTTGACGTAGACCAGGTCGCTCGCACCGCGGCCGGCGCCGAACAGGCGTTCCGCGTTCGCGCCGAGACTGGCGTCGTTCGCGGCGAGCACCGGGTAGCCGGTAGCGGCGGAGAGCTCGGCGGCGAACGGCTCCTCGCGCCACTGCAGGTGCGGCGCCAGCCGCACGACCCCGTCGTCCTCGCGCACGAGGCCGGGGACGGCGACGCCGATGCCGGTCACGCGCGTCGCGTCGCCGAGCGACGGCCGCAGCCCGTCGATCACCGCGCCCGCCACGGCGACGGCCTCGGCGGCGCTCGGGATGTGGCCGATCGGATACCGCACCCGGCGGTGCACGACGGCGTCGAGCCCGACGACGCCCACCGTCACGGCGTCGATCTCCGGGTTGACGGCGATGGCGACCACCCGGCCGTCGGCCGCGACCACCGGCGACGGACGCCCGACGCGGTTGCTCAGCTCCGGCTCCCGCTCCTGCACCAGGCCGAGCTCGGCCAGCTCGCCGACCAGGGCTCCGACCGTTGAGCGGTTCAGCCCGGTCGCCTGGGTGAGCGCCGAGCGTGCCAGCGGGCCCTCCCGGTGCACGATCCCGAGCACGGTGGAGAGGTTGTGCCGCCGCACCGTGTCGAGGTTCGTCCCCGTCGCCCTGCCGTTCATTTTCCCCGTAACCCTACCGTCGTACTGGGCACGGTGGCGCGGGCGCCAGGCGAGCACCCGCGCCACCGTGCGGCCGGGCCGTCGGCCCGGCCCTGGCTCAGCCGAGGGTCGCCGTCCCCGACTCCGCCTCCGCGGTGCGGCCGGTCGCCGCATCACGCAGCGTGAAGGGATGCCCGGCCGGACCCGTCGCGGTCAGCACACCGTCCCGGCGGGTCACGGTGTACTCCGCGGTCTCGCCGGAGGGCGTCGTCACGGACACCTGCCGATCTCCGTCCGGTCCCGGGTAGACCGCCAGCGTCAGGCCGTCGCGGTAGTCGTAGTCGGGCCGGTCGTCGCGCGCGCCGAGCGGCAGCACCGCACCCTCCCGGACGTACAGCGGGAGGCTGTCGAACCCGTGCGTCTCGCGCAGCCAGCGGCCGCCCTCGACCCGGCGGCCGGAGAAGAACTCGGTCCAGACGCCCTCGGGCAGGTAGAACTCCACCCGATCGGGCGAGAAGACCGGCGCGACCAGGAGGTCCGCGCCGAGCATGTACTGCCGGTCGAGGTGGTCGACCGCCGGGTCGCCGGCGAACTCCAGCTGCATCGGCCGCATGACCGGGGTGCCCGCGGTGTGCGCCTCGTGCCCTGCGGCGAACAGGTACGGCATGAGCCGCAGCTTCAGCTTCGTGAAGCGGCGGGTGACCTCCACCGCCTCCTCGTCGAACGCCCACGGCACCCGGTACGAGTCGCTGCCGTGCAGCCGGGAGTGGCTCGAGAGCAGGCCGAACGCGGTCCAGCGCTTGAACACACCGGGGTCGGGCGTGCCCTCGAAGCCGCCGATGTCGTGGCTCCAGAACCCGAATCCGCTGAACGCGAGCGACAGTCCGCCGCGCAGCGTCTCGGCCATCGACTCGTAGCTGGAGGTGTTGTCGCCGCCCCAGTGCACCGGCAGCTGCTGGCCGCCGGTGGTCGCCGAGCGGGCGAACAGCACCGCCTCGCCCTCGCCGCGCGCCTCCTGCAGCACCTCGAACACCGCCTCGTTGTAGAGCTGCGTGTAGTAGTTGTGCATGCGCTCGGGCGACGAGCCGTCGAAGTACTCGACCTCGAGCGGGATGCGCTCGCCGAAGTCGGTCTTGAAGCAGTCGACGCCCTGGGCGACGAGTCCGCGCAGCTTGTCCTGGTACCAGCGAGTGGCGTCCGGGTTGGTGAAGTCGACCAGGCCCATCCCGGCCTGCCAGAGGTCCCACTGCCAGACGTCGCCGTTGGGGCGCTTGACGAGATACCCGGCGGCCGCCGCCTCCGCGAACAGCGGGGAGCGCTGCCCGATGTACGGGTTCAGCCAGACGCAGACGCGGAGGTCCTTGTCGTGCAGGCGGGCGAGCATCCCCTCCGGGTCGGGGAAGGTGCGCGGGTCCCACTCGAAGTCGCACCAGTTGAACTCGCGCATCCAGAAGCAGTCGAAGTGGAACACGGACAGCGGCAGGTCGCGCTCGGCCATGCCGTCGATGAACGAGGTGACCGTCTCCTCGTCGTACGCGGTCGTGAAGCTGGTCGACAGCCACAGCCCGTACGACCAGGCCGGCACCGACGCCGGGCGCCCGGTCAGCGCGGTGTAGCGCTCCAGGATCTCCTTCGGCGTCGGGCCGTAGATCAGGAAGTACTCCAGGCTCTCGCCCGGCACCGAGAACTGGACGCGCTCGACCGACTCCGACCCGACCTCGTACGAGACATGGCCGGGGTGGTTCACGAGCACGCCGTAGCCGCGGTTGGTCAGGTAGAACGGGATGTTCTTGTACGCCTGCTCACTGGACGTTCCGCCGTCGGCGTTCCAGACGTCGACGACCTGGCCGTTCTTCACCAGCGGGCCGAAGCGCTCCCCCAGGCCGTAGACGAGCTCGCCGACGCCCAGTGCCAGCTGCTCGTGCACGAAGGTGCCCTCGCCCTCCACGGTCATGTGGCCGAGCGACTTGTGCCCGCTCGAGGTCAGGACGCGGTCGCCGGCCGAGAAGGCCAGCGACCAGGGGGCGCCGCGCTTCACGGTGGCGGTCAGGCCGCCGGTGGTGAGCACGCCGGCCTTGTCGTCGACCGAGACCTCCGCATGGCCCTCCTCGACGTGCAGGTCGAAGCCGCGCTGCGGGCGGACGCCCTGCCAGTGCTCGACGCGCACGCCGACGATGCCGGGAAGCGGCGAGCTCAGCGTGACCGTCAGGGTCGGGCGGTTGAGGGTGTCGCCACGGCGCTCGATGACCTTGCCTGGCGCGGTGATCGTCAGGGTGCCGTCGCCGGCTGTCACGTCGTACGCCTCCTGGGCGTAGACCGGCGTGACGCCGTCGCGCAGCATCCAGAAACCATCGGTGAACTTCATGCGGGAGGGGTGCTTTCGGTTACTTGACCGCGCCGGCGGTGATGCCGCGGGTCAGGGTGCGCTGGAAGATGAGGAAGAAGATGAGCGTGGGGATGAGGCCGAGCAGCGCCGACGCGGACGTGGTGGTCACATCCATCAGCCGGTCGCCCTGCAGCACGCTGATCGCCACGGGCACCGTCTGGTTGTCGTTCGACACCAGGAAGGTGAGCGGGATCAGGAACTCGTTCCACGTCCAGATGAAGAAGAAGATGAGCAGCACGCTCAGGGTGGGCCGCGAGATCGGCACGACGACCCGCCACAGGATCCGCCAGCGGCCGGCGCCGTCGAGCGACGCGGCCTCCAGCACCTCCTTCGGGAAGGTGCCGTAGACGCTCGACAGGAGGTAGGTGCCGAAGGCGCTCTGGATCACCGTGAAGATGATGATGACGGCCCACACGTTGTCGTAGAGCCCGACCTGCTTGAACATGAAGTAGAGCGGGTAGAGCAGCGCCTCCTGCGGGAGCATGTTCGCGAGCAGGAAGAGGACGATGATCCACGTCCGCGCCTTCACCCGGCCGATGCCGAGGGCGTACGCGTTCAGCACCGACAGCACGACCGACAGGATCGCGACCATTCCGGCGATGAAGAACGAGTTCCACAGCTTCTCGGGGAAGTTCACCCGGTTCCAGAAGTTCACGATCCCGTCCGTGTAGAACGAGGTCGGCAGCTGGAGCGGGCCGCCCGAGTTGTAGTCCGCCGGGCTCTTGAACGAGTTCAGCAGGATGAGCAGGAACGGGAACGCGATCGCGACCCCGATGACGATCGCGACGACCAGGATGACCCAGTCGGTCGCGGTCTTGCGCGGCTTCTGCCGCTTCAGCCGCCGGGGCGCCTCCTGGCGCGCGTCGGCGCGCGGACGTTCGAGGGTGGTCGACATCAGATCTGGTTCTCCCTGCGCTCTGCACGGTTCTGGGCGACGATGAAGAGGATGGACACGGCGACGATGACGACGGTCAGCGCGGTCGCGATCGTGGCGCCGTATCCCACCTGCTGGCTCTGGAAGAACTCGCTGTACGAGTAGACGCTCGGCACCATGGTCGAGTTGCCGGGGCCGCCGCGGGTCAACGTGTAGACCGGGCCGAACACCTTGAGCGCGGCGATCGTGCAGGTCAGGGTGACGACGAAGATCTCCGGCCGGATGATGGACACGGTGATCGAGCGGAACCGCTGGAACCAGTTGGCCCCGTCCAGCTCCGCCGCCTCGTACAGCTCGGGGTCGACCCGCTGCAGCGCGGCCATGAAGATGACGACCGGGTAGCCGATCTGCACCCAGACCATGACCGCCATGATCGACAGCAGCGCCGTGTCCGGGCTGCCCAGCCAGTTGTGCGCGAACTGGCCGAGGCCGACCGTCTCGAGCATGGTGTTGAGCGCGCCGTTGTCGGGCCGCAGGATCCAGCCGATGACGATCGCGGCGATGACCACGGGCAGGATCTGCGGCAGGTAGTAGGTGGCGCGGAGGAAGCTGGCGATCCTGCCGCCGAACTTCTTGCCGATCAGGTCGAACAGCATGGCCGCGAGGATGAGGCCGACCACGGTCGGGATCACCACCATCGCGACGACCATGGCGATCGAATTGCCGAACGAGGTCCAGAACTTGTCGTCGCCGAACAGCCGGACCCAGTTGTTCACGCCGATGAACTTCGGCGGGCGGATGCCGCGGTAGCTGGTGAAGCTGAGGTAGATGTTCCACACCAGCGGCACCAGCACGATGACCGTCAGCAGCACGAACCCCGGCAGCAGGTACCACCAGAACCGTCCGTGCCCGCGGCCGGGCACCAGCGCCTCACTGCCCGGTCGCTGCTGCTTGCGCCGTCCCGGCGCGCGCACGCTCACGTCGACCATGCGTTCTCTCCTTCTCACGTCCTCCACCCCTCCCCCCACCATCGCTTCCTCGGTTAATCCGCCGACACGCCGTGCCGAGCCGGACTTTTCGAGGAAGCGATGGTGGGGAGGGATGAAGGGGGTGGGGTTACTGGTTGGTGATCTGGTCGACGCCGTCCTGGTACTCGGAGCCGAGTTCCTTGTTGACGGCGGCCGGATCCTTCGTGCCGTTGATAAGCTCCTGCAGGCCGGCGTTCAGCTGGTCGTAGAAGGTCGGCGTGGGCCAGTCGGGGTAGAAGGCGATGCCGTCCTCACCGGTGAGCGTGTTGAAGTTCGCGATCAGCTCCTTCGACTTCTCGTCGGTGATGTCGCTGGTCTTCGCCGCCACGGGGACGCCGCCGTTGTTGCCGATCATCGCCTGGATCTTCGGCGTCATCGTGATGTCGATGAACTTCTCCGCGAGGCCCTTGTTCTTGGCGTTCTCCGGGATGACCCACATGTTTCCGGCCGACCCGGGCGACAGCTTCGCGCCGGGGAACAGGAAGGTGCCCCACTGGTAGTCCTTGATCTCGGTCTGGAACCGGCCGTACCACCAGCTGCCGGAGAAGAAGATCGGGTACTTGCCAGCGATGAACGAGGTGCCCGCGTCCTCGGCCTTGAGGCCCGACGCGTCCTTGGAGATGTAGCCCTTCTGCACCCAGTCGTCCACGGTCTTGGTGGCGTAGGAGAGCTCGCTGCCCTGCCAGTTCACCTTGCCCTTGTAGAGCTGGTAGTCGTCGACCCACTTGCGGTCGGCCTTGGTGAGCGCGAGCTGGTACCAGAGCTGGCCGAGCGGGTACTCGGCGGCGGACTCCGCGAGCGGGGTGACGCCGTTGTCCTTGAAGGTCTGCATCGCCTTGACCAGGTCGTCGAAGGTCTTCGGGACCTCGACGCCGTACTTCGCGAACATGTCCTTGTTGTAGTAGACCTCGACGTACTCGCCGTAGTTCGGGACACCGTACCAGGAACCGGAGCCCATGATGCCCTTGTCGTCGTACTTGGCGGTGGTCTGGAGGCTGGAGGAGAGCTTCTTGTCCCAGCCGTACTTCTTCACGGCGTCGTCGAGGTTGGTGAGCAGGCCCTGGCTGGCGAGGAGGCCGGCGGTGGCGTTGCCCTTGTTGTACTCGAGGATGTCGGGCGCCTGGTTGGAGTTGAGCACCTGCGAGGCGGTGGAGCGGATCTGCTCGAAGGCCTTCGCCTCGAACTTGACCTTGGCGCCGGTCTCGGACTCGAACTCCTTGATGGCCTCGTTCCAGGCCTTGCCCATGGCGGAGTCTTCGCCTTCGTAGTGCCACAGGGTGAGCGTCTTGCCCTTGCCGTCGGTGCTGTCGTCCGACGATCCCGACGAGCCGGAGCATCCGGCCAGCATCAGCGCACCGGCGGCCAGGACGGCGCCGATCGCGAGGTGCTTCTTGCGCATCTGTTACCTCCTTGTAGTGGAGTGGACGCGCGTCTGCAGGTCTCGCAGCCACTCCGATGCATTTTGTTGACGAACACAACATAAGTGACGCCGGAGCGGATTGCAAGTTTGTTTTTCAATGCAGAACCGCATGTTTGAGCGGCGAGAAGGTTAGTTTTCGGCAACAACAATCGCCGCGTCAGGTAGATGGCCGGTCCGCAGTACGTCCGCTTGGGTACGTACTAAGACTCAGGCGCGCCTCTTACGCCGTTTCCAGGCGAACGAATAGCCACGCCGCTGGTGGGAGCAACGCATCGAAGTACTAGGTGGTCGCTGAGATGCGCCAGCGTTTTCGCACATACACGTGGCGAACGCGAGTCCACTGCGCTCGAGCTCACTGCAACCTGCACTCGACTCCTCGACCTGAGGTTCGAGGAGACCTCCCGCCCGAAGACCTCAACGCCACAGAATAGCTCCGGTGGTCTCGTGAGCGGGACTTATCGAAGTTGATCAGGCCTGGTCGTCACGGTACACCTCCTGTGGCGTGACCTGCGGCTCGTCACCGCTTCCAAGCTCCACAGTGACCTCGCGCGCCACTTCCCACTCGACGCCGCCCTCACGAAAGGTGAACTCCTGAGGCTGCGCTTCTCCGGTGAGCACCTCCGTTTGTAGACGCATAAGGCGCTGGGCGTCAGAGTAAGTTGCGACGTAGACTTCACCGCGATAGGCGACGTCGTAATTCGAGTTGGGCATGGCCGGAGCGTACACGGTCGGCAACTTCCTCGCCGGCGGCCACGGCCGGACTTGCGCCGAAGCTTCGCCGGCGTCCAATCACGCATCTCCAAGTGCGCGCTTCGCCCTTGCCGCGGACGCTGGATACCTCTGGCGACCGCGTTGGGGCTTCCCAGCCGCAAGGGCCCCCGCGATCTGTACGCACATTCGTCGCCGACCGGTCGATCCGGCACGATCGATCACTTCGAGTGGGTCTCCTGCCTGCTCAGCGTGAGCGCGGGCCTCGGGTTCAGTAGCATCGCCTCATGACGAATCCAGCGCAGGAGTTGGCGGCCTTGCTCAGTGGCTGGCATGTCTCCAATGGGAACACGCCGGTGACCGCCCGTGGCGGAGAACACCAGGGAGACCTGCCCTTCTGGCAGAAGCAGGCTCACGCCGTCAATCTTGTGCAGGAGATCGAACGAGCGATTGCCGCCCTAGACGCCCAGAACCGCAACGTGGAGGAATTCCGGGCTGCCGTACCGGCTTGGTATCGCGCGGTGTTCTCGTATTCCATACCTTGGGGAAATGGGCTCAACGGCAGTTCGGCCGCAATTGACTCAGCCGCGCTGTCCATGCTCTCGGGTTTCGGGCTCGTGCTCGATCTCATGGGCGACTCTCCGGCCCTGTCCTCGACCCAGCGCGAGGAATTGCGAGTCAGCCTGGCGCAGGCGCAAGAGCTCCTAGACGAGGAGCTCTCTGCGGTTCCAAACACGGAGCGGGCTTACGTAATGACGCTCGTAGACGCGCTGACTACCGCGCTTTCCTTCGACGGCCCGCTCGACGCGGAGGCGCTGAAGGCAACGATCGACCAACTAAACGGGGCGCTAATTGCGATCGCCGCCCAGCTGAGCGTCGTGGGCGAGGCCGACAAGGCCCAGGTGTTCATGGACGTCGTCAAGAAGATCGTGAGTGCTACTCGTGGGGCCGTTTACGACGCGGCCGCACTCGCCGGGATCGTGGCAGCAGTTCCGATCGTCCAACAAGCACTCACCAAGTAGGGCCGTGCCATAAAGGCATACGTAGGCCGCGCGCTGATGGCGCGACTCGACTAGGCGGCATCCCGCCAATACATCGACGTAGAGGCGAGAGTCTCGTCGAACTTCGTAGCGAAGCAGTCGGGGATGAGTCCGTTCTCGGCCGCCTGCCGCAGGCAGCTTGCGCAGACAGCGTCGTCGAAATGCCCAAGGCGCTCGTCGCCGAGCGGCGGACACGAATGCTCCTGATGTTGTCGTCGGTTGATGCTGAGCAGGGTCACCGACAGCTCCCCAGTAGGATTCGGGTCATGTGGGATGCGTTGATAGCGGGCGTCTTCGCGCTCCTTGGGGGGTTTGCAGGCGCCTGGATCGGCCGTTTCTGGAAGACGAAGGACTCCCTTGCAAGAGCGCGACAGCCGTGGGCGGAGCATGTGGTCGCGGACCTCGAGCAGGTTGTGATCGAGATCGTCGCATCGCGGCCAAGTGTCAAGCGTCCGGTTCCTCCGGTGTCCCTCCAGCTGGTAGACGGCTCTGCTCTGGCGATGTCATATTGGATCGAGCGGCGAACGGACCGACTGCGATACGCGGTTTTGGAGGGTGACCCGACGGGGTCGAACAGCGCCGCAAACATCTCAGCAATGCTGGCGTTCCATATGGACACTCGCGAGATGTTTGCGAAGTGGGCGCGTGGCGACCTTCTTCGCGCCAAGTCACGCCTGATGCGAGATGGACGCACTATATTCCAAAGACCGCTACGCACGCGCCGACAAGCACGGCGAGACGGGCTGACACCTCGCGCTGGTACGCCAACACCGTAGAGACTCTCGTGAGAGCTCTATCCCTTCTGCGACCACGCCAAGTGCTTCGCGGAGCCGAGTAGGTCAACAGCGCGAGGGCGTGTGCTTCGTCAACGAGGGCTTTGGCCGCAGTGCGAACCGCGCCATAATCCGCTCGCCTCCTGGCGGTGCGGCCGGGAAAGCGCGTACGACGCAGCCCAAGGCGCTTCCGTCGGCCTTGGCGAATATGCTGCTCAACGTTCGAATACGACGACGGTGTGGAACTGTCTGGCCTCTGCGTCGGCGGAAGTGAGACGCCCCTCAGGCGCCGTTGCTACTCGGTCCAGGTCAGGCGGCGGCGAGAGCGCGCGCCGGGTCGGCGATCAGCTCGGAGAAGACCAGCTCGGCCGCGCCGATGAGCAGCTGGTCGGTGCCGAGCGCCGCCTCCGCCACGACGACCCCCTCGCGGGACGAGTGGACCACCTCGGCGAGCAGGTCTTCAGCTCCGTGGGCCCGGGCGCCGCGGTAGAGCGCGGCCAGGAACCCGCCGAGCACCAGCAGCGACGGGTTGAACACGTTCACGGCGTTCCTGGCCGCGATCTGCAGCATCCGGTAGTCCCGCTCGATCACCGCCAACGCGTCGGCGTCGCCCGTCGCCTCCAGGCGGTCGGCGAGGGCGGACGCGTCGGCGGAGGCGAGACCGACCGAGGCCAGCAGCTCCTCCTGGGTGACCTCGGCCTCCAGGCAGCCGTACGACCCGCAGGAGCAGTGCCGGCCGTCGGTGCGCACCAGCGTGTGGCCGAACTCCCCCGCGTACCCCGCCGCGCCGGTCAGCAGCCGACCTCCGCCGACCGCGCCGCCGCCGATGCCCGAGGCGCCGCCGATCATGTACACCAGGTCGTCGACCCCGCGGCCGGCGCCGAAGGCGCTCTCGGCGCGCAGGCCCAGCACGGCGGCGTTCGCCGCCCACGCACGATGGCCGGTCGCCTGCGACAGCATCGCGGCGAGCGGCTCGTCCACCCAGCCGAAGTGGGTCGCCTCTCGCACCATGCCGTCCGACAGCCGCACCTGCCCGGGAACGGCCACGCCGATGCCGGCGACACGGATGCCGGTCTCCCCCGCGAGCATGCCCGCGATCCCGGCCGACGCCAGCGTGACGGTCTCCGCCGCGGAGCGGGCCGAGGCCGTCTCCACCCGGACCCGCTTCAGCACGCGGCCGCCGAGCGCGACGAGTCCGACGATGACCGCATCCACCTCGGGGTTCACCGCGATCGCCGCGACCCCGTCGCTCGCGCGGACGACGGGACTCGGCCGCCCGGCCCGGCCGCCACCGGGCGCCTCGTCGACCTCGACCAGCCCGAGGCCGGCCAGCTCGGCGACCAGATCACCCACCGTCGACCGGTTCAGCCCGGTCAGGCGGGTCAGGTCGCTGCGCGACAGAGCGCCATCGCGGTGCACCAGTCCGAGCACGGTCGCCAGGTTGCTGCGGCGCAGCGCATCCGTGGCTCCGCCCGACGACGGGCGCACCGTGCTCAGGTCGGATGCGGTCATGGAATGACCATAACGTGCGTCGTGAGGGCGGGCGTCACCACGTCTCGGGACGCGCCCCTGCGGGCACCGGCGCCGGTCGCTCCACCGTGGACGTCAGCTCGACGACGGCGTGCGTCGACCCCGCACGGATCACGGACTCCATGATCTCGAGCACGTGGAAGGCCACCTCGCCCGAGGCCCGGTGCGGCCGGTCCGTCTCGATCGCGCGCGCCAGATCGGCCAGGCCGTAGCCGCGGCCGGCGTCCGCATAACCTGCCAACGGGGCGACCTCCCGGAACTCCCGGTCGTCGGCCGTCGCGAGGTGCACGGTGTCCGAGAACATGTTCGGGTCGGGCACGGCGATCGTGCCCGCTGTGCCGTACACCTCGAACTTCGGCGTCTGCGTCGCCCACACCTCGAACGACACGGTCACGGTCGAGATGACGCCGGAGGCGTGCTCCAGGATCGCGGTGACGTGCGTGTCCACGTCCACCGGGATGGTGGAGCCGGCGAGCGGGCCCGTCGCGACCCGACGCTCCCGGGTCGACCGGCCGGTGGCGCCGGAGACGCGGACGACCGGGCCGAAGAACTGCACCAGGCTGGTCAGGTAGTACGGCCCCATGTCGAACAGCGGCCCGCCTCCGGGCTGGTAGTAGAACGCGGGGGCGGGATGCCACAGCTCGTGGCCGGGCGCGCTCCACGCGACGGCGGCGGCCACCGGGTCGCCGATCCGTCCGTCGTCGAGCAGGGCGCGGGCGGTCTGCACGCCCGTCCCGAGCACGGTGTCGGGCGCGCAGCCGACCCGCAGACCGCGCTCGGCCGCATGCTGCAGCACGGGAACCGCCTCCGCGGTCGAGAGCGCGAGCGGCTTCTCGCCGTACACGTGCTTGCCCGCGGCGAGCGCGCGCAGGGCGACCTCGGCGTGGGCCTGCGGGATGGTCAGGTTGAGCACCGCATCCACCCGCTCGTCGGTGATGAGGTCGTCGACGGAGAGGGCGACGACGCCCTGCTCGGCGGCCACCGCGGACGCGCGGTCCAGATCCAGGTCGGCGACGGCCGTCAGCCGCAGGTTCGGCAGCTGCGGGAAGTGCTCGAAGTACTGGCGGCTGATGACGCCGACCCCGACGACTCCGATGTTCAGCGGGCGGCCCACAGCATTCCCCTCTCGATGATGGTACGAACGGGCTGGCTCTCGACGATCTCCAGCCGGTGGCCGGGAGCCGAGACGAAGATGCGGCCCTTCCCCCACTGGCGGGTCCAGATCGCCGGGGCGGTGACCGGACGGTTCCACGCGTCCCACGGTCGCACCTCCTGGGTGGTCGTGGCGAGAACGTCGTTGTACTCGTCGCTCAGCACCCAGTACTGCTCGGTGACGAGGTCGAAGTCGTCGATGCCGGCCGTGATGGGATGCGTCTTGCCGTACTCGGTGATGTGCACGGTGTACGGGATGTAGTTGTCGGACTGCTCGCCGACGCGCTCCGCCGGGTCCTTGCCCGCGTGGTGGGCGAACTGGCCGCCGATCATGTGCAGGTAGTCGGCGTTGTTGCGGTACGAGTCGGCGATGCCGCCGTGCCAGCCGGCCATGCCTGCGCCGTTCAGGACGGCCTTCTGGAGGCCGCGGAACTCGGCGTCCTCGATCGTGTTCATGGTGTTGACCTGCACGATGAGGTCGACCGTCGCCATGTAGTCCTCGTCGGCGTAGACGGCGGTGCCCTCCTCGACGCGCACGTCGAACCCGTTGTCGCGCAGGAACGGGCGGAACAGGTCCGTCGTCTCCACGGGCATGTGCCCGTCCCATCCCCCGCGCACCATCACTGCCTGCCTGCTCATGCTTTCCTTCCGGTTGCTCACGTCGCTCACGTTCGTCGCCATCGCCTCCGGAGTTCTTCGTGTTCGCGACGGCGTGTCGCTCGAAGAACTCAGGAACTGATGGCTGGGTTGGGGGGTCGGGTCAGGGGATCGGGGTCCAGGCGGAGGAGGCGGCGGCGCTGCGCTCGACGGCGTCCAGGACGCGCTGGATGTGGAGGCCGTCGGCGAAGGACGGCTCGGGGTCGGCGCCCGCGGCGATCGCGGTGACGAAGTCGACCACCTCGTGGCTGAACGCGTGCTCGTAGCCGATGGCGTGCCCGGTCGGCCACCAGTTCGCCATGTACGGGTGCTCCGGCTCGGTCGCGATGATCCGCGTGAAGCCCTGCTCCCCGGCCGGCGCGGTCGCGTCGTAGAACTCGAGCTCGTTCATCCGCTCCAGGTCGAACGCGATGGCGCCGCGGGAACCGCTCAGTTCGATGCGCAAGGCGTTCTTGCGTCCCGTCGCGTAGCGGGTGGCCTCGAAGCCGCCGATCGCACCGTCCGCCGCGCCGCCCGCTAGCCGCGCGGTGAACCAGGCGGCGTCGTCGACCGTGACCCCGCCGCGCTCAGCGGAGGCGGTGCCCGAGAGCCCGACGCCTTCCGCGAGCAGCGGGCGCTCCTCCACAAAGGTGGCGAGCGTTCCCGAGACGCCGGTCAGCCGCGAGCCGGTCAGGTGCTCGACGAGGTCGACGGCGTGCGCGCCGATGTCGCCGAGCGAGCCGGAACCGGCGAGCGTCTTGTCGAGCCGCCAGGTCATCGGGCCGTCCTCGTCGCGCAGCCAGTCCTGGAGGTAGAGGGCGCGCACCTGGCGGATCCCGCCGAGCCGGCCGTCCTGAACCAGCGTGCGCGCCAGCCCGATCGCCGGGACGCGGCGGTAGCTGAAGCCGACCATCGAGCGGACGCCGAGCTCCGCGGCCCGCTCGGCGACGACGGTCATCGCCTCGGCCTCGTCGACGGTGTTGGCGAGCGGCTTCTCGCAGAGCACGTGCTTCCCGGCCTCGAGCGCGGCGATCGCGATCTCGGCGTGGCTGTCGCCGGGCGTGCAGATGTCGATCACGTCGATGTCCGGATCGCCGACGACGGCGCGCCAGTCGGTCTCGGCCCGCTGCCAGCCGAAGCGGACCCGCGCCTCCTCGACCCGGGCGGCGTCGCGCCCGACGATGACCGCGAGCTCCGGCTCGTACGGCAGATCGAAGAAGCGGGGCGCGGTGCGCCAGCCCTGCGAGTGGGCCGCGCCCATGAACCCGTAGCCGATCATCGCGACCCGCAGCCGCGGCTTGTCGTCGGTCATCCTCGCCCTCCGTCGTGCGTCGATCGGTCTTGCGTCGATCCCGTGGCGACGCTAGTTCGCGCCGCCGAGGGCGGGCAAGTTTCGGGACGAGGTTGGAAAACTTTCGTCAGGCGGGCGGCGGTGCGGTCGAGCCGCGCTCGACCAGGGTGGTCGCCAGCTCCAGCCGGGTGTTCTCGACCTCCCCCGCACGCAGGCGCAGCGCCAGGCGGGTCGCCTCCTCTGCCATCTCCTGCAACGGCTGCCGCACCGTCGTCAGCGGCGGACGCGCCCACGACGCGGACGGCGCGTCGTCGAACCCGACGACCGAGACGTCGCTCGGGACGTCGAGCCCGAGCGCGAACGCGGCGTCGCAGACGCCGAGCGCCTGCATGTCGTTGCCGCACACGATCGCGGTGGGGCGGTCGGGGCCCGCGAGCAGCCTCCTGCCCTCGCGTTCGCCGTCGGCCCGCGAGAACCCCGCGGCGCGCGCCCGGCCCGGGATGCGGACGCCCGCCTCCCCCAGGGCCGACTCGTAGCCGGCGAGGCGAGCACGGGAGCAGAGCAGGTCTGCGGGGCCGCCGATCGCGGCGATCCTGGTGTGGCCGAGCGCGAGCAGGTGCCGGGTCGCGGCGACGCCGCCCGCCCAGTTGGTCGCGCCGATGGCCGGCACGTCGGGCGGGGGATCGCCCGCCGGGTCCACGACCACGAACGGGATGTTCCGCGTGCGCAGCTGGCGGCGGTGGTCGGCGGTCAGGTTCGAGAACTGCAGCACGATCGCCACCGGCTTCCTGCGCAGGACGCCGGTGATCAGCTCATCGCCGACAGCGTGGTAGTCGCCTATCGTCGAGAGCGTCAGGGCGAGCCCGTTCTCGCGGCTCACCCGCTCCACCCCGCGGATCACGGCGACGGACCACTCGCTCGCCAGATTCTCGATCACGAGCTCGACGGTCTCGCCGCGCTCGGCATCCACACCGCGCCGGGCATAGCCGGAGTCGTGCAGCAGTTCCTCCACGCGACGCCGGGTCGCGGCCGACACGCCCGGCCGCCCGTTCAGCACCTTGGACACCGTGGACAGCGACACGGACGCCTCGCGCGCGATCGCGTCCAGCGTCGGACGGGTGGGAGCGGGCATGCAGCCACTGTGCCACAATGACGCCCACGCTCCCCCGCGAACGAAACCCCCTCCGAAAGCGAGACCGATGCCGCTCAGCGACCTCACCCACGACGAACTGCTGGCCTACCGCCCGGACGTTCAGGAACCCGCCGACTTCGACGCCTTCTGGGAGCGGACCATCGCGTCCGCCCGGGAGGCCGGCGGCGTGCCCGAACTGACCCCGGCGGACACACCGGTCACGCAGCTGCAGATCGACGACCTGGTGTTCCCCGGATTCGGCGGCGAGCCGATCCGGGCGTGGGTGTCGCGTCCGCTGAACGCCGACGGGCCGCTGCCCGCGGTCGTGCAGTACCAGGGCTACGGCGGCGGCCGCGGACTCGCCGGCGAGAACGTGTCGTGGGCGCTGGCGGGTTACGTGCACGTCTTCGTCGACACGCGCGGGCAGGGCAGCGGCTGGGGCTCCGGCGGAGACACCCCCGACCCGCACGGCTCGGGGCCGGCGACACCGGGCGTGATGACCCGCGGCATCCACTCGCCGGAGACCTACTACTACCGCCGCGTGTTCACGGACGCCGTGCGCGCCATCGACGCGACCCGCGCTCTGCCGTTCGTGGACGCGTCCCGCGTGGCCGTGGCGGGCGGCAGCCAGGGTGGCGGCATCGCGCTGGCGGCGGCAGCGCTGTCGGGCGACGCCGTGGCGGCGGTGCTGCCGGACGTCGCGTTCCTGTGCGCGTTCCGCCGCGGTGCGGAGGTCGCCGTCGGCGGGCCGTACCAGGAGCTCGCCACGTACCTGTCGGTGCACCGGGACGAGGTCGCCGACGTCTTCCGGGCGGTGTCGTACTTCGACGGCGTGAACTTCGCCCGTCGCATCCACGCGCCCTCGCTGTTCTCGGTGGCGCTGATGGACACGATCGTGCCGCCGTCGACGACCTTCGCGGCCTACAACCACCTCGCCGCGGAGGACCGCGCCATCGAGGTCTACCCGTTCAACGACCACGAGGGCGGCGGCGCCCTCCACTTCCGTACGCAGGCGGCCTGGCTCGCCGCGCGCTTCGCCCGCTGACCCGTCTCGCGATTCGTGCCGAATGTGCGCTATACCGCGCGCATTCCGCACATTCGGCACGAATCTCGCCGTGCGGGTCAGGCGGGCGGGGCGGTGGTGGCGCGGCGGACGAGGCGGGTCGGCAGGCGCAGGTGGATGCGCTCCGGCGTCTCGCCGTTCATCAGCGAGATCAGCAGGTCGGCTGCCGCCGCTCCGAGTCCCTGCATCGGCTGCCGCACGGTGGTCAGCGGCGGGCTGAACTGCGACGCCTCCGGGATGTCGTCGAAGCCGATCACGCTGAGGTCGCGCGGCACGTCGAGGCCGAGCTCCGCCGCGACCTCGATCACCGCGATCGCCGAGATGTCGTTGGCGGCGAACACCGCCGTCGGCCGGTCCGGACGGCTCAGCAGCGGCAGCGCGACCCCGCGGACGGTGTCGTGCTCGAAGCGGCCGACCGCGACCAGCGACGGGTCGAACGGGATGCCGGCCTCGCCCAGCGCGCGCCGGTAGCCGGCGTCGCGCAGGTTGGAGGAGCGCAGGTCGGGGCGGCCGGCGACGAACGCGATCCGGCGGTGGCCCAGCGCGATCAAGGCGGCGGTGGCGTTGCGCGCGCCGCCGAAGCTGTCCGACTCCACGGTCGGCACGTCGGCCCGGCCGGTGTGCGGGTCGATCGCGACGATGGGCACCTCGGCGTTCGCGTTCACGACCGTCGGGGTCACCATGATGACGCCGTCGATGAGCGTCCCGCTGAGCCGGCTGAGCGAGCGGCGCTCCCATCCCTCGCTCGACGGCTGCCGGGAGCCGCTGTAGGCGAGCAGGTCGTAGCGCGAGTCGTGCAGGGCCGCGCCGACGCCCTTCAGGATCTCGGCGGAGAACGGCTCGAAGTCGGCGACCAGCACGCCGATCACCCCTGTGCGGCGCGAGCGCATGCTTGAGGCGACCAGGCTGGACTCGTACCCGAGCTCCTGCACGACCTGCAGCACGCGCTCCACGGTCTCCACCGCGACCCCGTAGCGGCCGTTGACCGCCTTGGACACGGTGGCGACCGAGACGCCGGCCGCCTCGGCCACGTCGTTGATCGTCGGACGCCGTCCCATGGCGGTCGAGCATACAGTAGAAAAGGTTTTCGAAAACGTTTGACACCGCCCAAGGCGCTTGCGACACTTCCGAGCGTCCCCACCTCAACGAAGAGAACAGGTTGGAATCACATGAAAGGCACCAAGCTCCTCACCGGGGCCGCCGTCGTGATGGCCGGCGCGCTCGCCCTCAGCGGCTGTAGCGGCGGCTCCGACAGCTCCAGCAGCAACGGCAAGGTCAGCATGACCCTCTGGCAGAACTCCACCACCGGCCCCGGCCAGGAGTTCTGGAAGAACGCCGTCGCCGCATTCGAGAAGGCGAACCCCAACGTCACCATCAAGATCCAGGCCATCCAGAACGAGGATCTCGACGGAAAGCTCCAGACCGCGCTGAACTCCGGCGACGCCCCCGACATCTTCCTGCAGCGAGGCGGCGGCAAGATGGCGGCGATGGTCAACGCGGGTCAGCTCATGGACATCACCGACAAGGTGTCGTCCGAGACCAAGAAGAACATCTCCGAGGGCTCCTTCAAGGCCGAGACCTACCAGGACAAGGTCTGGGCAATGCCCATCGCCGTGCTCCCGGGCGGTCTGTTCTACAGCCAGGACCTGTTCAAGGCCGCCGGCATCACCGAGGCTCCGAAGACGATCGACGACCTGAACGGCGACGTCACGAAGCTGAAGGCGACCGGGGTCGCCCCGATCGCGCTCGGCGCGAAGGACGCCTGGCCCGCCGCGCACTGGTTCTACTGGTTCGCGCTGCGCGAGTGCGCCGGCTCCACCATGGAGAAGACGGCCGACTCGAAGTCGTTCTCGGACGGCTGCTGGCTGAAGGCCGCGGAGGACCTGCAGAAGTTCGCCGACACGAAGCCCTTCAACGACGGCTTCCTGACCACCTCCGCCCAGCAGGGCGCGGGCAGCTCGGCCGGCCTCGTCGCCAACCACAAGGCCGCCATGGAGCTCATGGGCGCGTGGGACCCGGGCGTGATCGCGTCCCTGACCCCCGACCAGAAGCCCCTGCCCGACCTCGGCTTCTACCCGTTCCCGGAGGTCCCGGGCGGCAAGGGCGAGCCGGGCTCGATCATGGGCGGCGTCGACGGCTACTCGTGCTCGGTCAAGGCTCCCAAGGAGTGCGTCGACTTCCTCAACTTCGTAGCGACGACGGACCAGCAGGAGGCCTACTACAAGGCCTTCAACGCCCCGCCGGTGAACTCCGAGGCGCAGAAGGTCGTCACCGAGCCCTACCTGAAGGATGTGCTGGCCGCCTACAACAAGGCCCCGTACGTCTCCCAGTGGCTCGACACCGTGCTCGGCCAGAACGTCGGCAACGCGCTGAACGTCGCGGTCGTCGACATGCTGGCGGGCAAGAGCGACCCGAAGCAGCTCATCCAGGCGGCCAACGACGCCGCGAAGAAGGGCTGAGGTAGTTCGACGTGACGAACATCCGCGAGAACACCACCGGCCTCGTGCCGGCCGCGGGTCTCGCGCAGCACGGCGGGGGCGACGCGATCGTGTCGCCCCCGTCGCGGCAGCGCCGCCCCCGCAAGGGCCGCTGGTCCGGGCGGCTCGAGATCCTCCTGCTCGCAGGGCCTGCGGTCGTCGTCTTCCTGGGCTTCGTGATCGCCCCGGTCGTGATGGCGGCCTACTACGGCTTCTTCCGCTGGGCGGGCTACGGGACGCCGACCGACTTCGTCGGCCTGCAGAACTACATCACCATCCTGACCGACTCCGCGTTCCAGCAGGCGCTGGCGCACAATGCGTTCATCGTCGTGATGTCGCTGGTGCTGCAGGGACCGGTCGCGATCCTGCTCGCGCTCCTGCTCAACCGCAAGATGCGCGGCCAGTCCATCATCCGCGTCCTGATCTTCGTGCCGTACGTGATCGCCGAGGTCGTCGTAGGAACGGGCTGGAGCCTGATGCTCGCCACCAACGGCGCGCTGAACGGCATGCTCAAGAACCTCGGGCTCGACTGGGCGGTGCACGACTGGCTCTCCGACCCGAGCCTCGCCATCTGGACGCTGATGGGCATCCTGACCTGGAAGTACGTCGGCTTCGCCGTCATCCTCTTCCTCGCCGGCCTCCAGGGCATCCCGGAGGAGCTGTACGAGGCGGCGGCGCTCGACGGTGCGTCGTACTGGCAGATCCAGCGCCGCATCACCCTGCCGCTGCTCGGTCCGACCCTCCGCATCTGGGCGTTCCTGTCGATCATCGGCGCACTGCAGCTGTTCGACCTCGTCTACATCATCTGGGGCCAGTACGTCGCGTCGACGGCCGGGACCTCCACCATGGCGACCTACATGGTCGCGAACGGCCGCAACGCCGGCAACTTCGGCTACGGCAACGCCGTCGCCGTCGTGATCTTCCTGATCTCGCTCATCGTGGCCCTCGTCTACCAGCGGTTCGTGCTCCGGCGCGACACCGCGGGCGCCCTCACCGGCGACAGCCGGAAGGCGCAGCGCGCAGAAAGGAAGGGACGATGACGACCCTCACCGCGACCCCGGAGCCGACGCTCCCCACCGCGACCCGCAAGCGGGAGAAAGGCCTCCCCTGGGGCTCCCCGGTGATCTACTTCGTGGCGCTCGTCGTCATCGCGCTGATGCTCGCCCCGATCGCGTACATCGTGCTCGGCGGCTTCCGCACCAACTCGCAGATCACCGTCGACCCAGCCGGCTTCCCGAACCCGTGGAACCCCGCCAACTATCTGGATGTGCTGAGCGGCAGCACGTTCTGGCAGGAGGTGGCGAACTCCACCATCGTGGCGGTCGTCACCACGATCGGCGTCATCGCGCTCGGCCTGATGGCGAGCTACGTGCTCGCCCGCTACCGCTTCCGCGGCCGCGGCGTGCTGTACGCGCTGTTCGCCGCGGGCCTGATGTTCCCGATCACCGTCGCGATCACGCCGCTCTACATCGTGGTGCGCAACCTCGGGCTGATGAACTCGCTCGGCGGCGTCATCCTGCCGCAGATCGCGTTCGCCCTGCCGACGACGATCATCATCCTGGTGCCGTTCCTGCGGGCGATCCCGGACGAGATCGAGGAGGCCGCCTTCATCGACGGCTGCAGCCGGCTCGGCTTCTTCTGGCGGATGGTGCTGCGGCTGTCGCTGCCCGGCGTCATCACCGTCGGCATCCTCGCGTTCATCGCCAGCTGGAACAGCTACCTGCTGCCGCTCTTCCTCCTCAACAACGACGCGACGTTCACCCTGCCGCTCGGCGTGCAGGCGTTCTCGTCGCAGTACTCCCAGGACACGGCGAAGGTGCTCGCCTTCACCTCGCTGTCCATGATCCCGGCGCTGGTGTTCTTCAGCCTGTTCGAGCGCCGCATCGTCGGCGGCCTGACCGGCGCCGTCAAGGGCTGACGCCCTCTCCATCAGAAGTGAGATCGAGAATGACCGAAACCTCCACGGGGCCGACTGCGCCCTCCGAGCGCGTCCGAGCCCTGCTCGCCGATATGACCCTGGATGAGAAGCTCGCCCAGCTGGTCGGCTTCTGGGTCGACAAGGGCGACGAGCTCGTCGCCCCGATGGCCGGCGAGATGGGCAACCCGGGGGCGTACGAGGAGATCACCGCCAACGGCCTCGGTCAGCTCACCCGCGTGTACGGCACACGCCCGGTGGAGCCGGCCGCGCGCGCCGCCTGGCTGTGGTCGGAGCAGCGCCGGCTGAAGGAGGAGACCCGGCTGGGCATCCCCGCGCTCGTGCACGAGGAGTGCCTCACCGGGCTCGCCGCATGGAAGGCGGCGACCTTCCCGACCCCGCTGGCGTGGGGCGCCTCGTTCGACCCCGAACTGGTGGAGGAGATGGCCGGGCTGATCGGCGCCTCGATGCGCGAGCTGGGCATCCACCAGGGCCTCGCCCCGGTGCTGGATGTCATCCGCGACCCGCGCTGGGGTCGCGTCGACGAGTGCATCGCCGAGGACCCGTACGTCGTCGGAACGCTCGGCACCGCGTACGTCCGCGGCCTGCAGGGCGCGGGCGTGCACGCCACGCTCAAGCACTTCGTCGGCTACTCTGCCTCGCAGGCGGGCCGCAACCACGCGCCCGTCCACGCCGGTCCGCGCGAGGTGCGCGACACCCTCCTGCCGCCGTTCGAGATGGCGGTGCGGGACGGGGGCGTGCGGTCGGTGATGAACTCGTACGCCGAGATCGACGGCGAGCCGGTGGCGGGAACGCCCGCGTACCTGACCGGCATCCTGCGCGACGAGTGGGGCTTCGACGGGACGGTCGTCTCCGACTACTTCTCCGTCGCGTTCCTGCACACGATGCACGCCGTGGCGGCCGACCTCGGAGAGGCGGCGGCGCTGGCTCTCGCCGCGGGCATCGACGTCGAGCTGCCGACCGGCGACGCGTTCCTCGGCCCGCTGGCCGACCTGGTCCGCGAAGGCGGCGTCGACATCGCGCTGATCGACCGCTCCGTGCTCCGCGTGCTCGCGCAGAAGGAGGAGCTGGGCCTGCTCGACGCGACCTTCGACGAGCCGCCGACGGAGATCGACCTCGACACCCCGGCGCACCGCGACGTCGCGCTGCGGCTGGCCGAGGAGTCGCTCGTGCTGCTGACCAACGACGGCACGCTGCCCCTCGCCGGCGCTCCCTCGCGCATCGCGGTGCTCGGACCGAACGCGGACGCACCGGAGGCCCTCATGGGCTGCTACTCGTTCGCCAACCACGTGCTCGCCCACCATCCAGAGGTGCCGCTCGGCTTCGAGCTGCCGTCGGTTCTCGAGGCCGTGCGCGCCGAGTACCCCGAGGCGTCCGTCGCGCACGAGCGCGGCTGCGCCGTCGAGGGCGACGACCGCTCCGGGATCCCGGCGGCCGTGAACGCGGCGAGCGCCGCCGACGTCGCCGTGGTCGTCGTCGGCGACCGGGCCGGGCTGTTCGGCCGCGGCACGGTCGGCGAGGGCAACGATGTGGAGAGCCTGGAGCTGCCGGGCATCCAGCGCGAGCTCGTGGAGCGGGTCGTCGCCACCGGAACGCCGGTCGTGCTCGTCGTGCTCTCCGGCCGGCCGTACGCGATCTCCTGGGCCGTCGAGGGCGTCACCGCCCCGGCCGCCGTACTGCAGGCGTTCTTCCCCGGCGAGGAGGGCGGGCGTGCCATCGCGGCCGTGCTGTCCGGCCGGGTCTCCCCCTCCGGCCACCTGCCGGTGTCGCTGCCCCGCTCCGCCGGAGCGCAGCCGTACTCGTACCTGCACCCGATCCTCGGCGGCCCGAACGAGATCACCAGCGCCGACAGCACCCCGGTGCTGCCGTTCGGCCACGGTCTGTCGTACACGTCGTTCGAGCGCACCGGGCTCAGCGTCGACCGGGAGGTGGAGGCGGGCGACGACTTCACGGCGACCGTGCGCATCCGGAACACCGGCGAGCGCGCGGGCACCGACCTCGTCCAGCTGTACGCGCGGGATGTGCACGCCAGCGTGACCCGACCGGTCGCGCAGCTGCTCGGCTACCACCGGGTGGAGCTGCAGCCCGGCGAGGAGACCGTGGTGCGGTTCTCCGTGCCGACCGCGCGGCTCGCCTTCTCGGACCGCGAGATGCGCCGCATCGTCGAGCCGGGCGCGGTGGAGGTCTGGGTCGGGCCGTCGTGCGCCGAGCGCGAGACCGCGGCCGACTTGACCATCACCGGCGCCGTGCACGCGGTCACCCCCGCCGACGCCCGGCTGGTGACGTCGACGGCCGAAGCGGCTACCGTGAGTGCCGTCTTCACCGACGCGCTCTGAGACGGGGTCGCGCCGCGGGCGCACATCCTGTATAAGTTTATTGGAACAACAAATCATCGACGAAGCTGAAGGAATCCCCATGAGCCTCACCCCCACCCGCGCCGACAAGTTCTCGTTCGGACTGTGGACCATCGGCTACAACGGCACCGACCCGTTCGGCGGCCCGACGCGCCCGCAGCTCGACGTGGTCGAGGCGGTGCACAAGCTCGACGAGCTCGGCGCCTACGGCCTCACCTTCCACGACGACGACCTGTTCGCGTTCGGCTCGACCGACGCGGAGCGCCAGAAGCAGATCGACCGCCTCAAGCAGGCCCTGCAGGACACCGGCATCATCGTCCCGATGGTGACCACCAACCTGTTCTCGGCGCCCGTCTTCAAGGACGGCGGGTTCACCTCCAACGACCGCGCGGTGCGTCGCTTCGCGCTCCGCAAGGTGCTCCGCAACCTCGACCTCGCCGCCGAGCTCGGCGCGAAGACCTTCGTCATGTGGGGCGGCCGTGAGGGCGCCGAGTACGACGCCGCGAAGGACATCCGCTCGGCCCTCGAGCGCTACCGCGAGGCCGTGAACCTGCTCGGCGACTACGTCACCGACAAGGGCTACGACATCCGCTTCGCCATCGAGCCGAAGCCGAACGAGCCGCGCGGCGACATCCTGCTGCCGACCGTCGGTCACGCGCTCGCGTTCATCAACTCGCTGGAGCGCCCGGAGCTCGTCGGCCTCAACCCCGAGGTCGGCCACGAGCAGATGGCGGGCCTCAACTTCGCCGCCGGCATCGCCCAGGCGCTGTACCACGGCAAGCTGTACCACATCGACCTCAACGGGCAGCGCGGCATCAAGTACGACCAGGACCTGGTCTTCGGCCACGGCGACCTGCAGAACGCGTTCGCCCTCGTCGACCTGCTGGAGAACGGCGGCCCCGACGGTGGGCCGGCCTACGAAGGCCCGCGCCACTTCGACTACAAGCCGTCGCGCACCGAGGACATCACCGGCGTGTGGGACTCGGCCGCGGCCAACATGCGCACCTACCTGCTGCTCAAGGAGCGGGCGCAGGCGTTCCGCGCCGACCCCGAGGTGCAGGAGCAGCTGGAGGCGTCGCGCGTGATCGAGCTGTCGCGCCCCACTCTCGGCGAGGGCGAGACGTACGACGACCTGCTGGCCGACCGCAGCGCCTACGAGGACTTCGACCCGTCGTCGTACTTCGGCGGCAAGGGCTTCGGCTTCGTCCGTCTGCAGCAGCTCGCCCTGGAGCACCTGCTCGGCGCGCGCTGAGCTCCGCCCCCATCCCATCCCTCGAGGTGCACGTCGTGGTCGCTATTCCGCCCGGATAGCGACCACGACGTGCATTTCGGCACCCCAATGAAGGAGTGAACGTGACGTTGGTCGCGGGAGTCGACTCGTCGACTCAGAGTTGCAAGGTCGTCGTGCGGGACGCCGAGACCGGCAGGCTGGTGCGCTCCGGGCGCGCTGCCCACCCGGACGGGACCGAGGTCGACCCCGCCGCCTGGTGGTCGGCGCTCCAGGAGGCGCTGGTGGACGCCGGCGGGCTCGACGACGTCGACGCGATCTCCATCGCCGGGCAGCAGCACGGGATGGTCGTGCTGGATGCGGATGGCCGCGTCATCCGCGACGCCCTGCTCTGGAACGACACCCGCTCGGCGCAGGCCGCCCGCGACCTGATCGCCGAGGTCGGCGCCGAGGCCTACGCGGAGCGCGTGGGCGTCGTCCCCGTCGCGTCCTTCACCGCGACCAAGCTGCGCTGGCTGCGGGATGCGGAGCCCGCGAACGCCGCCCGTGTCGCCGCCGTAGCGCTCCCCCACGACTGGCTGACCTGGCGCCTGCGCGGCTACGGCCCGGCCGGCGAGAGCGAGCTCGGCCCGGACTTGGAGGCGCTGACCACCGACCGCTCCGACGCCAGCGGCACCGCGTACTGGGGCGCAGCGACCGGCGAGTACGACCTCGACCTGTTCGAGCGCGCCCTCGGGCGTCCCGGCCGAGAGGCGGGGAACGGCGCCGCGGACGCGGACACCGTCGTCCTGCCGCGCGTGCTCGGACCTGCCGAGGCCGCCGGCCGCACACCCTCCGGAGTGCTCGTCGGCCCCGGCGCAGGCGACAACGCGGGCGCCGCGCTCGGGCTCGGCGCCGCCGAGGGCGACGTGGTCGTCTCCATCGGGACCTCCGGCACGGTCTTCGCCGTCACCGACGGTCCCGTCAGCGACGCGTCCGGGACCGTCGCGGGCTTCGCGGACGCATCCGGAGTCTCCCTCCCGCTCATCGCGACGCTCAACGCGGCGCGCGTGCTCGGCTCCGTGGCCGGACTGTTCTCGGTCGACCACGACGGCCTGGCGGAGCTGGCGCTGTCGGCCGAGCCCGGGTCCGGCGGGGTGGTGCTCGTGCCCTACTTCGAGGGCGAGCGCACGCCGAACCTGCCGGACGCGAAGGCCAGCATCCACGGCCTGACCCTGGCCTCGACGACGCCGGCCAACCTGGCGCGGGCGGCGATCGAGGGGATGCTGTGCGGGCTGGCGGACGGCCTCGATGCGGTGCGGTCGGTCGGTGTGAAGGAGCGGCGCATCCTGCTGATCGGCGGCGCCGCGCAGAACCCGGCCGTCGCCCAGGTCGCCGCGCAGGTCTTCGACGCGCCGGTCGAGGTGCCCGCACCGGGCGAGTACGTCGCCGACGGGGGCGCCGTGCAGGCCGCGTGGGCCCTCACCGGCACCCGCCCGGCGTGGACCGTCGAGACCCTGACGACCCTCCCCGTCGACACCCGCCCCGTCATCCGCACCCAGTACGCCGCCGCCCGCCCCTGATCCCGGGGCCGACTCCGAAGCCAAGAGCTCCTGAGTTCTTCGAGCGACTCGCCGGTGGCGAGTCGAAGAACTCAGGAGCTCTTGGCTTGGAGGGACGGGGTCAGAGGGCTGCGGCGGCCTGGGCGGCCAGGGTGGCGGGCGGGGCGGAGATGTCTAGCACGATGTGGCGCTCGTCGGGGGTGAGGGGCTCCAGGGTGGCGAGCTGGCTCTGCAGCATGCCCGCCTTCATGAAGTGGTGCTCTCGGGAGGCCAGACGCTCGGCCAGCAGCTCCGGCGTCCCGTCCAGGTGCACGAACGTCACCTCGTCGCGCCGCAGCACGTCCCGGTACCGCCGGGCGAGCGCGGAGCACGCCACCACGACGGACCGGCCGGCGGCCAGCCGCTCGTCCATCCAGGCCGCGATGGCGGCGAGCCAGGGCGCACGGTCGTCGTCGGTGAGCGGGATGCCCGCGCCCATCCGTTCGACGTTCGCGACGGGGTGCAGCGCATCCCCCTCCAGGAGGTCCCAGCCGAGCCGCTCGGCGAGCAGCGCCGCCACGGTCGACTTGCCGCAGCCGGCCACCCCCATCACGACGACCGCGCGCCCGCCGCTCATCCGAGACCGCCGACGAACAGGCTGAGGACGAGCACGCCCGCCAGCCCGACGATCGAGACCAGGCACTCCAGCACCGTCCAGCTCTTGAGGGTCTGCGGGATGTCGAGCCCCAGATACTCCTTCACCAGCCAGAACCCGGCGTCGTTGACGTGCGAGAGGAACACCGAGCCGGCGCCGATCGCCAGCACCATCAGCGAGATCATCGGCGTGGACAGGTGATCGGTGAGCGGCAGCAGGATGCCGGCGGCGGTCACGGTCGCGACCGTCGCTGAGCCGGTGGCGACGCGGATGAGCGCGGCCACCGTCCAGGCGAGCAGCAGCACAACGATGCCGCTGGCGCCGGTCGCCCAGCCGGCGATGACCTGGCCGATGCCGGTGTCCACCAGCACCTGCTTGAAGCCGCCGCCCGCGCCGACGATGAAGATGATGCCCGCGATGGGCGGCAGGGACGCGCTCAGGCTGTTCTGGATGGCCTTGCGATCCATCCCGCCGCCGACGCCGAGCAGGAACAGCCCGGCCAGCACCGCGATCGTCAGAGCGATGACGGGAGTGCCGAGGAAGTCGAGTGCGACCTTCCACACCGGCGCCGCGCTGGGCGAGACGATGTCGGCGACAGCCTTGGCCAGCATGAGCACGACCGGCAGCAGGATGCTGACGAGCGCCGCGGCGAACGACGGACGGCGACGGGTCTCGATCTCCTTCTCGTCGGCGACGAACAGGTCGGGCACGCCGACCGGCACCCAGCGCGCGGCGAGCTTGCTGAACAGCGGACCCGCGATCGCGATGGTCGGGATGGCGACCAGCACGCCGAACGCGAGCGTCAGGCCCAGGTTCGCACCGAGGGCGCCGATGGCGACCAGCGGACCCGGGTGCGGCGGGACGAGACCGTGCATGGCCGAGAGGCCGGCGATGGTGGGCAGCGCGATGCGCATCAGCGGCAGGCCGGAGCGGCGGGTCACCAGGATGATGACCGGCATCAGCAGCACGAGGCCCACCTCGAAGAACATCGGGAGGCCGATGATGGCGCCGACCGCGCCCATCGTCCACGGCAGCAGCCGCGCGCTGGTGCGCGAGACGAGCGTGTCCACGATGCGGTCGGCGCCGCCGGAGTCGGCCAGCAGCTTGCCGTACATCGCGCCGAGCCCGATGAGCACACCGACGCTGCCCATGGTGTTGCCGAAGCCGGTGATGAAGCTGGCGATCACGGCGTCCGCCGCCATGCCGCCGACGAGCCCGGCGACGAGCGAGCCGAGCAGCAGCGAGAGGAACGGGTGGAGCTTGAGCCAGGTGATGAGGACGACGATCACCGCGATGCCGGCGACGGCGGCGATGATCAGCTGGCCCTCGGGGGCGGTGGGGTGGGGTGCCGGAGCGGCGGCGGCCGCGAGGCGCGAGAGGGTTGAGTGGAGCATGAACGTCCTTGGTCAGTGCGGATGGGGCACGAACACTCTAGGAATAAATCAGATTTGTGTCTAATCAATGTCGGACAATACGGACATTACGCCGAACATCGCCCGCTTTGACCGGATGAGTCCCCTCCGCGGATAATGAAGCGTGACCCAGCCAGCGCCCGGCTCCCGCCACGAGCAGACGATCGCGTCGCTCGGGGCCCGGATCGTCGCGGGCGACATCCCGGTCGGCACGGTGCTCACGCCCGAGAGCCTCGGCAGCTCGCGCACCGTGCTGCGCGAGAGCATCCGCGTACTCGAGTCGCTCGGTCTCGTGCAAGCGCGCCGCCGGCGCGGGACGGTCGTCACCCCGCCGACCGCCTGGCAGGCTCTCGACCCACGCGTGCTCGCCTGGCGGCTCGCCGGTCCCGACCGGCTGACCGCGCTCGGCGACCTCAGCGAGCTGCGCCTCGCGGTCGAACCGGTCGCCGCCCGCCTCGCCAGCGCCCGCGCGACGCCGGCGCAGTGCGGCGAACTCACGGCCGCCATCGTCGGCATGGCGGCGACGCAGCGCTCCGCCGACCACGACGAGTATCTGGCGCACGACCGCGACTTCCACCGCATCCTGCTCGAGGCGTCCGGCAATCCCACGTTCGCCGCCCTCAGCGGCGCGGTGGCCGAGGCCCTCAACGGCCGCACCGCCCACGACCTCATGCCGCACAACGCCAACCCGGAGGCGATCCGCCTGCACGAGGAGGTCGCCGCCGCGGTGCGGGCAGGCGACGCGGCGGCCGCCGAGGCGGCGATGCGCGCGATCGTCGAGGAGGCTGACGCCGCGGTCCAGCGCGTGGCACGGGCGTAGAGCTCTACCGCCGCACCAGCCGCGGGCCGACCGCCCAGGCGAGCCCGCACAGCACCGCCGTCAGGGCGAAGGCGCCGACGTACGGCCACCCGCCGTCGAGCGGGCGCAGCGCCGAGAACACGATCGCGCTGGCCGCCAGCGCGACCGCCGAGCCGGTGGCGTCCGAGATCGAGAGGGCGGAGCTGTTGAAGCCCTGGTTCTCGGGCGTCGAGTACTTCAGCGTGAGCACGCCGAGGCGCGGGTACAGGATGCCCATCCCGCCGCCGGCGAACGCCCACCCGACCACGACGACCGCGGGATGGAGGTGCCACACCGCGGTCGAGATCAGGCAGGCGAGCGCGATGGTCAGCCCCAGTGCGCCGAAGCGGGCGGCGGCGACGTCGGTGATCGACGGGAACCGCCCCTGCAACCACGACGCCCCCGACCAGGTGAGACCCGCGGCGGTGAGCGCGAGTCCCGCGATGGACGCAGACAAGCCGTACTCGGTGACCATGATGCGCGGCACGTACACCTCGGCCGCGAAGAAGGTGCCCGCCACGAGCGCGCGCATCAGGATGACGCTGGGCAGGCCGGGCCGCGCCAGCAGCGTGCCCCGCGGGATCAGCGGGCGGATCGCGAACGCGGCGACGACGGCGGCCACGACCGGGACGATCCACTGCACCGGTCCCGACGACTCGGCGGCGAGCGTCAGCGCGAGCACCGCGACCGCGAGAAGCACCGCCCAGAGGAGGCGGCCGACCCGGATGGGCGTTGACTCCTCCGGGGCCGTGAGCGCTCCACGCATCACCGGGACCACCATGAGCATCGCCAGCGCGACCAGCGTGACCACGCCGAGGAACACCCAGCGCCAGCCGACCGTCTCGGCCAGCACTCCGGCGATGAAGGGGCCGATCAGCGACGGGATCACCCAGGCCGCGGCGAAGCCGGCGAAGATCCGGGCGTGCAGGACCGGCGGGTAGACCCTCGCCACGATCACGTAGAGCACGACGGTCAGCGCGCCGCCGCCCAGGCCGTGCACCAGCCGTCCGACGACGAAGACCGGCATCGTGGAGGCCGTTCCGGCGATCAGGAGGCCGGCCGCGAACAGCACGACGGAGGTGATCAGAGGGTTGCGCGGGTTCCCGCGGTCGGCCCATGCCCCCGCAGACACCATCCCGACCACGCTGACGGCCAGCGGACCCGCGAAGGCGAACGCGTACAGCGCATCGCCGTGGAGCTCCCGGCTCACCTCGGGCATGATCGTGGTGACCGCGAGCGCCTCGAACGCGGCCAGCATGATCAGCAGGCACATCCCGATGCTGGTCCAGCGGAAGCGCGGACCGAGCACGCCGCCGGGAGGGGCGACGTCGCCGGGTGCGGAGCCTGCGGTCACCGAGTCCAGGTCGTGCGAGCTCACGACAGCCAGCCTAGGCCCGACCGCCGACGGCGGTCAGGCCGTGCGCGGACGCGCAGTGGACGAGCGGACGATGAGCTCCGGCTGGAGGCTCACCGCCGTCGCCTCCGCTCCCCCCTCGATCTCGGCGACAAGGCTCTCGACGCTGCGCCGGCCGAGGTCGGTGAAGTCCTGCAGGACGGTCGTCAGCGGAGGCCAGAAGTGCGCGGCCTCCGGGATGTCGTCGAAGCCGACGACGCTCAGCTGCTCCGGGATGCCGAGGCCGCGCTCCCGGGCCGCGTGGTAGAGGCCGAGCGCCATCTGGTCGTTCGAGGCGAAGACGGCGGTCACACCCGCGTGGTCCAGCGCCCGCCGGCCGAGCCGGTAGCCGGACTCGGCGGTCCAGTCGCCCTCGAGGACGGGCTCCGGCGTCAGCCCGGCCTCCTCGAGTTCGGCGCGGTAGCCGTGCACGCGCGCCTCCGCCTCGAACCACTCGAGCGGCCCGGAGAGGTGCACGATCCTGGTGTGGCCCAGGCCGATGAGGTGCCGCGTGGCCGCGCGGGCGCCGGCCACCTGGTCCACCGTCAGCTCGCGCTGCACGGCCGAGGGGCCGCCGAGCAGGGTCACGTAGGGCACGCCGAGCTGCGCGCTGCTCAGGCGGTCGAGCACCACCTCCTGCGGCGCGATCACCACGATGCCCTCGACCGACTGCGCGAGCAGGTGGTCGAGCCCGGCGGAGATGGCGTCGGCGCCCAGGTCCGGCAGCTGGGCGACCGCGACCGAGTAGCCGGCGGCCTGGCCGGCATCCTGGATCGCGTTGATGCTCGACACGGGCCCGTAGAGGGCGGCGGCCGAGGTGGAGAGCACTCCGATGGTCCGCGACCGGGCGGTGACGAGCGCTCGCGCGGCCCGGTTGGGGCGGTAGTGCAGCTGGTCCATCGCCGCGCGGACCCGCTGCCGCGTCGACTCCCGGATGCTGGGATGCCCGTTCACGACGCGCGAGACCGTCTGGTGCGACACCCCCGCCAGGGCGGCGACGTCGCGCATGCTGGCGGCGCGCTGGTGCTCGGTCACGCGTCCCCTCCCTGCGTCCGCGGCCCGCGCGGGTGCCCCCATTATGCGCGCTCCCGCCCGCGCAACCGCGACTGCTGCGGTTCGGAACGTGCGCGCCACGGCGAGCGGCCGCAGTCGTTCCGAAGCGCAGCAGTCGCGGAGGGAGCGCTCAGCGACGCGTGCGCTGCAGCGCGCCGACGGCGAGCGCCACGAGCGCGACGCCGGCCGGGAAGACCAGGTGCCAGCCGGCCAGCACGAGGAGACCCGCGGCGAGCACGCACGAGAGCAGCGCCATCCACCAGCCGAGCGACCGGCGCGGCAGCAGCCGGAGAGCGGACGCGACGCCGAGGCCGTAGACCGCCGCGGCGATGCTGGTGTGCACGAGGATGAACGGCGGGAGGTCGCCGCTCGCGAGCACGACGACGGAGTAGAGCGCCATGACCACGGCGGAGAGCAGCAGGCCGCGGCGCGCGACCGCGCCGTTCTCGACGCCGCGGCCGAACCATGCCGGGAGGTCGCCGTCGCGTCCCATGGCGGCGCCGAGCTTGCTGAAGGCGGCGAGGTACGCGTTGAAGACGCCGGTGACCACGATCGCCGCGATCACGGCGACGACCACCCCGCCCCCGGAGCCGGTCGCCACCTCCACGAGGTCGAGCAGCGGAACGGCGCTCGATGCGGCGCCCTCTCCGAGCACGACGACGGTCACCGTCTGGATCGCCAGGTAGGCGACCGACACGATCACGAGCGCCAGGGCGGTGGCGCGCGGGATGTCGCGCCGCGGGTTGCGGAACTCGCCCCCGATGCCGGCCACGGCCTCCCACCCGGCGAACGCCCAGATGTACAGGCTCATCGCGAGCCCCACGCCCGCCCAGCCGTGCGGGAGCAGCGGCTGCAGATTCTCCGGCCGCGCGTGCGGAGCGGCGGCCGCGAGGACGAAGATCAGCACCGCGACGAGGGCGCCGGAGAGCACGAGCTGCACGGACGCGGCGAAACGCACGCCGAACGCCGTCACGACCACCGGGATGACCATAAGGGCGACCGCGATCAGGACGGTCGTCGCAGTGTCGCCGCCGATCACGGCGACCACATAGCGCGCGGTCATCAGCGCCGCGATCGGGGCGCCGATCGGTGTGCCGAAGAAGAACCAGTAGCCGATCACGCGCGCAGCTCCCGGCCCGAACGCCCGGCGTGCGAACGTCGCGACGCCTCCCGCATCCGGATGCCGCCGGGCGAGGGCCGCGAAGGTGGCCGCCAGCGGCACCGAGATCAGCGCGAGCGCCGCGACCGCCACGATCGCACCGGGACCCGCGGCCGCTGCAGCGAGTGCCGGGAGCACGAGGATGCCCGTGCCGAGCACCGCCGCGACGTAGAGGGCCGTGCCGCCCGCCACGCCGAGCCGGCCGTGCGGCTGCGCGGGCACGCGCGGGTCGGGGAGCTCGGGCTCCGGGAGGCGGGCGTGCGTGGTCGATGGCCCGCGCTGTGTCATGGGTCCATCGTGGCGGACACCACTGACACCGGATGCGCGCCGAGGGTTCCCGGCCGCCCCCTGCCGCGGGAATATGGGCCGCAAGGAGGTCTGTTGCTCGGACTCGAACTCGTCGTCGTCATCGGCGTCACCACCCTGCTGACCAAGGTCATCGCCCGCAAGACCGGGATCGCCCAACCCCTGCTGCTCGTCGGCATGGGCGTGCTCCTGGGGCTCGTGCCGCTGTTCCGCGACATCGAGCTCGCGCCGGAGGTCGTTCTCTTCCTCTTCCTTCCGGCGATCCTGTACTGGGAGAGCCTCACCACCTCCCTGCGCGAGATCAAGAGCAACCTGCGCGGCATCGCCCTGATGAGCACCGCCCTCGTCGTGCTGACGGCCGCGGCCGTCGCCGTGCTGGCGCACGCGCTGGGGCTGCCGTGGGGACCGGCGTGGGTGCTCGGAGCCGCGATCGCACCGACCGACGCCACCGCCGTCGTGTCGTTCACGCACTCGCTGCCGCGCCGCAACGTGACGATCCTGCGCGCCGAGAGCCTGGTGAACGACGGGACGGCGCTCGTGCTCTGGTCGCTCGCGGTCGGGTTCACGATCGGCGACGCCGACGTCAGCCTCGGCGCCGTCACCGTCACGTTCCTGATCGCGTACCTCGGCGCGGCGGCCGTCGGCGCTCTCGTCGCGTGGCTCGCAATCCTCGCCCGGCGGCGGCTGCGCGACGCGATCACCCAGAACATCGCCATGCTGCTGACGCCGTTCGTCGCCTACCTCGCAGCCGAGCTCATCCATGCCTCCGGAGTGCTCGCGGTCGTCGTCGCGGGCCTCATCATCAGCCAGGCCGGACCGCGCATCGGCGTCGCGGAGGGCCGGCGCCAGTCCGACGCCTTCTGGACGTTCTCGACCTTCCTGCTCAACGCCAGCCTGTTCGTGCTCGTCGGCATCGAGCTCCCCCGCTCGACCACCGAGCCGGGAACCCGCGACCTCGGGATGGGCCTGCTCACGATCGTGGCGGTCACCGTGACGATCGTGGCCGTGCGGTTCGCCTTCCAGTTCGGCTCGGTGTTCCTGATCCGGCTGCTCGACCGGCGCCCGCAGCAGAAGGCGAGACGGATGAGCAGCCGCTGGAGGGTGGTCAGCAGCCTCTCCGGCTTCCGCGGCGCGGTCTCGCTCGCAGCCGCACTCGCGGTGCCCGCGGCCCTCGACAACGGCCACCCGTTCCCGAATCGCGACTTCATCGTGTTCGTCACGACCGGCGTCATCATCGTGACCCTCGTCGTGCAGGGGCTCATCCTGCCAGGGGTGGTGCGCTGGGCGAAGCTGCCGGCCGACGAGGCGGTCGGCCATGAGCGACGGCTCGCCGAGACCAGCGCGACCCGGGCGGCGCTCGACGAGCTGCCGGAGCTCGCCCGGCGGCTGGGCGTGGACGAGGAGGTGAGCGAGCGCATCCAGAACGAGTTCGAGGAGCATCTGGAGCTGCTGGAGGCCGAGGACGAGTCCGAGGGCGGCGAGGAGGCCGTCGAGCGCAGCCGTCAGGACACCGAGCTGCGGCTCGCGCTCCTGCACTGCAAGCGGGAAGAGGTGGTGCGGCTCCGCGACGAGGGCGAGATCGACGACATCGTGCTCCGGGATGTGCAGCGCCGGCTCGACGTGGAGGAGGTGCGGCTCACCGGCCGCGAACCCGGCGAGTGACCCCTATCCGGCGCGCGGGCGGCCGTCTACCATCGCCGTCAGAGCATCCGGGAGTCCGGCATCCAGGAAGGGAGCGGCCATGACAGACGCGAAGGAGAACTGGCCGGAGACGCCGTCGGGCGAGCCGATCGACGTCGACGCCATCGCCGAGGGAGGCGACGACGTCGGGCCGTACGACGCCGACGGCTTCGTCGAGCCCGAGCACGACGAGTACGACCCGCTGGAGGACGACGACGGGAACTGAGCGCCCCGGACCCTTGTCCCCCGGTGCTGTACCCCGATAAGGTCGGCGTGGAAGGCCGCACAAGGGGGAAGGGTGCAGCATGACCACATTCGAAGCATCGATCGGGAACATCCCGAAGCCGGGCCAGGATCTGCATCTCGTCCGGTGGGTCCACTCGGCGGACGGCTGGACGAGTCAGACGCTGTTGTGCACCTACGTGGCCTGCACGCCCGAGCACTGGATCGTCGACGAGCACGGCGAGCAGGTGTCGCTCGAGCGAGCCGAGTGGTCGCAGTTCGCGTTCTGACCGGGCGCGTGGCTTACACTCCAGACAGGGATGACCGCGCTTCACCGTGAGCTCGCATCCGGCGAGGAGCGCTGTGCCCGACACCTTCCACACCCGCGACCAGGCCGCCGGTCCGGATGCCGCGGAGGAGATCCTGCGCCGCAGCTACGGCGACGTCTCCCTCGGCTCCGGTGTACGCGAAGACGGCCTCAGCTACAGCGAGGAGCTGCGCGGCGACGAGCGGCTTCTGCTGGGGCGGCACCGCTTCGGCGGCGACCTCTCCTTGTCGTTCGAGCTGCCGTTCCTCGCCGTGGGCCTGGCCTCAGGCCGCTACCGCTGGCAGGCGGGGCACGAGGAGGGCGACCTCGCGTCGGAGCCCGCGCTGTTCCAGCCGTCCGCGGTGGCCCGGGGGTCGATGGACCACGCCGCGGTCACGGTCGTCGCGTTCGACCCGGCGGCCCTGACGACGACCGCCCGCGGCCTGTTCGGCGAGGACCGGCTGGAGGCGTCGTTCCTCTCCGCCGTCCCGGTGTCGGCGGCCGCCGCACGTCACTGGCGCGCGGTGCACGACAACGCCTGGCGGCAGGTGGATGTCGGCGCGTTCGACAGCCCGCTGCTGCGTGCCTCGCTGTACCGTCAGCTCGCGGTCGCGACGCTGGAGACCTTCCCGCTGCCCGGCGACCACGAGGCGCGCCGGACAACCGTCGCGTCACGCGGGCGGGCGTTCAAGCACGCGCTGAGCTTCATCGACGAGCACGCCTCGCTGCCCATCACGCCGGAGGACATCGCCCTCGCGGTCGGGACCTCGGTGCCGGAGCTCGTCCGCGCCTTCGACATGCACCTGCCGTTCACTCCGCTGCAGTACCTCGCCAGCGTGCGTCTCGCGGCCGCGCACCGGGACCTCCAGGAGCCGCGTGACGGCGCGACCACCACCGTCGCCTCCGTGGCCTCGCGGTGGGGCTTCCCGGACGAGGCGACTTTCGCCCGGCTCTACGTGGAGCGGTTCGGGCACGCTCCTCAGCGGACACTCGACCTGGCCGGCTGAGCACGCCCGTGGGCCGTCGCCGGTCAGAGCCCCGCGTGCGCGGCCAGCAGCTCGACGGCGACGCGCCAGTCCTGCGCGGTGACGCCCTCGCCGGACTCCTCCTCGCCCGGCAGCCGGGCGACGAACCCGGGCCACAGCTCGCCCGTGCTGTGGAGCTCCTCGATCAGCCCGAGGTACTCGCCGCCGTAGTACACCTCCCAGGCCGCGGTCGCGGTGGGGCTGTACATCAGGGTCAGCGGCAGTGAGCCGTACGTGTAGACGGCGTGCTGGTGGGCGAGCTCCCTGTCCGTCATGACCGCAGAATAGGCGCGATCACCGTCGGGCGGAAGGCCGGATGACCCACGGCGACCCGTGTGTCACGCGACGACCAGATCGTCGTCCTCCGACTGCTCGTGCGTCGCCGCGACGGCGAGCGCGACGACGTCGCGCATGCGCCCGCGGCGCGCGAACGCGGAGCGCTGCCGGCCCGCGCCACCGCCGACCGCGTGGATGCGGGCGACACCCCGGCGGACGAGGGCCAGGTCGCCGTTCGCCTCCAGTGCTCCGGCCGTATGGTCGAGCAGCGCCTCCACCGCCTCCACCGCCGAGACCTCGCGCCAGGTCACCGGATGCGGCAGCGAGCCGGTCACACCGGTGAGCGCCGCCTGCCACTCGGCGAGGCGGAGGGCCGCCGACGGGACGGCCGCCGGAGGGACGCCGGCGCGCCACTCGGCGACGGCGGTATCGACCAGCGCCCGGACGAGAGCGGCGATGACGGCGGCGTCGCGGGCGTCGAGGCACACGTCGGCCACGCGGATCTCCACGGTCGGGACCTTGTGCGACACGCGAGCATCGAGGTACAGCATCCCGGAATCGAGGATCACGCCCGTGTCGACGAGGAAGCGCTCGAACCGGTCGTAGGCCTCCACCGAGCCGAAGACGTCCGTCGGGCCGGCGCTCTGCCACTGGTGCCAGGCCGCGAAGCGGTAGCTTGCGTGCCCGGTGTCGGCGCCGGCGAAGAACGGCGAGTTGGCGCTGAGGGCCAGCAGGGTCGGCAGCCACGTGCGGATGCGGTCGAGCACGGCGACGCCCTCCTCGCGCGAGTCGATGCCGACGTGCACGTGGAAACCGCAGACGAGGGTGCCGCGCGCCGTCAGCCCGTACCGCTCGATCATCTTCGCGTAACGCGGATCGTCGGTGACGTGCGGTCGCATACGCATCGGCGACATCGCGACCGCGATCGCCCGGGCGCCGTGCCTCTGCGCGAGGGAATCGGCGAGCTCGCGGCCGCCGACGATGTCGAGCAGCAGCTCGCTGGTGGAGAGGACCGGCCGCGTCTGCGTCTCGATCATCTCCTGGTTGAACTCGGCGCTCACCGAGGGGCCGTCGACCACCGGCGGGGCGTCGGCGAGGAGCGCAGGGGCGAGCGGCGCCGCCAGTCCCCGCGCGTCGACCAGGAGGAGCTCCTCCTCCACCCCGAAAGTCCTCACCCTTCCACTATCGGGGGCAGGCGTCGTGCCGTAAATACCCTGTACACCGTGAATCTCCCGTGCACCCGGCGCGCTGCCCGCGACCGTCCGGGGTACACCCGGATGTGATTTCTTGCAGGTCGGGGTACATTTCCGGTCGTATCGTGCTCGGTCTCTTGGTGCAGCGATCCGGCTCCGCATATAACGGACTCAGCTGCGCAACGATCCGCCGCCGCGACCGCACCGCCAGGAGGCCACATGTGGGACACGACCACCCGCATCCCGTTCGACGCCGCGCTGCTGACCGAGCGCGGCGGGGCCGCTGCCCGCGCCGAGCTGCTGCGGCTGATCACCTCCCGGCCCGGCATCGCGATGGACGAACTGCACGGGATGCGCCTGCCCGGCCTGTTCGCGGGCCTGCGCGCCCTCCACAGCGCCGGGCTCATCCGCACGGACACGACCCCTCCACGCTTCTTCGAGCGCGGCACGCGGGTCTTCCCCGCAGAGGGAGGTGCCGCCGGGGCGTGACCCGCGGCTAGCATCGCGGCATGGCCCGCACCGCCGACAGCGAGCTCGCGTCCCTCTGGCTCGACGCCCTCGACGGCCGGCCCGCCGCCCTGGAGGAGCGCCTCGCGAGCGACAGCCGCCTCCCCGGACCGCGCGCCAACCTTGAGCTGGCGCACCGCACCGCCGACTGCGCGGCCGCCACGCCCGACGGCCGGCGCCGGGATGCCCTTCGCCTCCTCGACCGGTGGCTGCAGGCCGGCCGGGGTGCGGAGCCGGGCGAGCCGGAGCCGGCGACCGAGGCGCGCCGCGAGTACCTCGCGGCCGTTGCGGCGCTCTGCGTCGGCGCCCTCGTCTCCGTCCGCCCCGACGACGACGCCGCGGCCCTCCTCACCACGGCGACCTCCGACCGGCGCTGGCGGGTGCGGGAGCTCGCCGCAACCGGCCTGCAGCGTGTGCTCGCCGCCGATCCCGAGCGCGGGATGCGCCTCGTCCGCCTCTGGCTCGTCTCCGGCATGCTCCCGGCCCGTGCGGCCGTCGCTGCCGTCGCCGAGCCGTCCCTGCTCCGCGATCGCGACACAGCCCAGGCGGCCGTCCGGGTCGTCGAGCAGGCGGCCGACCGCCTGCTCGCACTGCCCTCAGGCGAACGCAGGGCGGCCGACCCGCGGGTGCTGCGGCAGGCGCTCGGCTACGCCGTCAGCGTCGTCGCCGCAGCCGATCCGGCCGCAGGGCTGCCGCTGCTCGAACGCCTGGCGACCTCCACCGACCCCGACGCGCGCTGGATCGCGCGCGAGAATCTGAAGAAGGCGCGGCTGGCCCCCTACGCCGACCGCCTCGCCGTCGCGCGGGACGCCCTCAGCCGAGCGTGAGCGTCCCGTCGTCGGCGAGCGGCCAGCCGGGGTTGAAGGCGACCTCCCAGACGTGCCCGTCCGGGTCGGCGAAGTAGCCGGAGTAGCCGCCCCAGAACACGCGCTCCGCGGGCTTCAGGATGCGCGCGCCCGCCACCTCCGCCTCGGCGAGAACGCCATCCACGTCGGCCTCCGACCGCTGGTTGCACGCCAGCGTGATACCGCTGAACGTGCCGTCGATCGGCGTGCGCGCGTCCTCCGCGAGGTCGTCGCGGCCGAACAGCGCGAACGCCATCCCGGGCAGCTGGTAGAAGACCACGCCTTCCGGCGCGTCCGCCGGCCGCCAGCCGAGCCCCTCCTCGTAGAACGTGCGCGAGCGGGCCAGGTCGGCGACCCCGAGCGTGATCAGGCTGATGCGTTGGTCCATGCAGCCGACGCTAGCGCGGGCTACCGACGCAGCGCCTGCTCCACGTCCTCCAGCAGGTCGTCGACGTCCTCGATGCCGACCGAGAGGCGCACGATGTTGTCGGGGACCTCCAGCGCGGTCCCGCGGACGGACGCGTGCGTCATCTCGCTCGGGTAGCCGATGAGCGACTCCACGCCGCCGAGCGACTCGGCCAGCTGGAAGACGCGGGTCGACTCCGCGAACCGGCGAGCCGCCTCCGCTCCGCCGGCGAGCGCGACCGACAGCATGCCGCCGAAGCCGCTCATCTGCCGGGCGGCCAACTCGTGACCGGGGTGGTCGGGCAGGCCCGGGTAGTAGACGCGCTCGACGCCGGCGTGGCCGACCAGGGCCTCCGCGATCGCCTGCGCATTGGCGCTGTGCTGCCGGAGGCGCACCTGCAGCGTCTTGATGCCGCGCACGGTGAGCCACGCGTCCATCGGCGACGACACGGCGCCCGCGGCGAACTGCAGGAACTGCGCCTTCGCGGCGAGCTCCTCGTCGGCGAACACCAGGGCGCCGCCGATCACGTCGGAGTGTCCGCCGAGGTACTTCGTGGTCGAGTGCACCACGACGTCGGCGCCGAACGACAGCGGCTGCTGCAGGGCGGGCGACGCGAACGTGTTGTCCACGACGACGACCGCGCCTGCCGCGTGGCCGAGCTCGACCAGGGCGGCGATGTCGCTGATCTTCATCAGCGGGTTGCTCGGCGTCTCGATCCAGAGCATCCGGGTGCCGTCGGCGGCGAGCGCCTCGCGCACGGCGTCCAGGTCTGCCAGGTCGACGGTCGTGTTCCGGATGCCCCACTCGCTGTGGACGCGGTCGATCAGCCGGTGCGTCCCGCCATACGCGTCGTTGCCCAGCACGATGTGGTCGCCCGGCCGCAGGGCTGCGCGCAACAGCGCGTCCTCGGCGGCCAGTCCCGAGGCGAAGGAGAGCGCACGCACTCCGCCCTCGAGGGAGGCGAGCAGCGTCTCGAGCGAGGCCCGCGTCGGGTTGCCCGAGCGGCCGTACTCGTAACCGTTCCGCAAGCCCCCGATGCCGTCCTGCACGAAGGTCGACGTCTGGTAGATGGGCGGGATGATCGCGCCGGTGGTCGGGTCGAACTCCTGACCCTCGTGGATGGCGCGCGTGGCGAAGCCGTGTGTCATGTGCCGTTCTCTCGTGTCGCGGGGTTTCAGTCGCTGAAGTAGTTGAGGAGGTCCTGCCGGGTGAGCACCGCGACCGGCTTGCCGCCGTCGGTCACCAGCAGCGCGTTGGTCGTGGCGAGCGCGGCGCGGGCGGCCGTCACCGGCTCGTTCACGCCGATCAGGGCGAGCGGCTCGCCCAGGTGCTTGCCGACCGGGTCGCTCATCTCGGCGTGGCCGCTGAACACCGCGTCCACGAGCGAGCGCTCGTCGAGCGCGCCGGCGACCTCGCCCATGACGACCGGAGGCTCGGCCGTCAGCACGACCAGCTGCGAGACGCCGTACTGGTTCATCGTCTGGATGGCGTCGCGCACGGTCTCGGTCGGGTGCGTGTGCACCAGGTCCGGGAGGGCGCCGCTCTTCGTCTTCACGATGTCGTGCACCGTGGACTCGTCGGGGACCTCGCTGAAGCCGTAGGACTGCATCCACCGGTCGTTGAAGATCTTCGCCAGGTAGCCGCGACCGCCGTCCGGCAGGATCACCACCACCACGTCGTCCGGGCCCAGGTCCTTCGCGGCGCGCAGGGCGGCCGCGACGGCCATCCCGCTCGACCCGCCGACCAGGATGCCCTCCTCGCGCGCCAGGCGCCGCGTCATCCGGAACGCCTCGGCGTCGCTCACCGCGATCACCTCGTCGACCACGCTCGGGTCGTAGGCGCCCGGCCAGAAGTCCTCGCCGACGCCCTCGACCAGGTACGGCCGTCCGGTGCCGCCGGAGTAGACGGAGCCCTCGGGGTCGGCGCCGACGATGCGGACGCGGCCGTCGGAGATCTCCTTGAGGTAGCGTCCGGTGCCCGAGATGGTGCCGCCGGTGCCGACGCCGGCGACCAGGTGGGTGATGCGGCCGTCGGTGTCGCGCCAGATCTCCGGACCAGTGGTCTCGTAGTGGCTGCGCGGGCCGTTCGGGTTGAAGTACTGGTTCGGCTTGAAGGCGCCGGGGATCTCGGCGGCGAGCCGGTCCGACACCGAGTAGTAGGAGTCGGGATGCTCGGGCGGCACCGAGGTCGGGGTGACCACCACCTCCGCCCCGTAGGCGGTGAGGACGTTGATCTTGTCCTCCCCCACCTTGTCGGGGAGCACGAACACGCACCGGTAGCCGCGCTGCTGCGCGACCAGGGCGAGCCCGACTCCGGTGTTGCCGCTCGTCGGTTCCACGATGGTGCCGCCGGGCTTCAGGAGCCCCTCCTTCTCCGCCGCGTCGATGATGCGGGAGGCGATGCGGTCCTTCGACGAACCTCCGGGGTTCAGGTACTCGAGTTTGACGAGCACCGTCGCCGCGATCCCGTCGGTCAGCCTGTTGAGCTTCACGAGCGGGGTGTCGCCGACCAAGTCGATGATGGTCTCTGCGTACTTCACGCGACCAACCGTAACAGCGCGTTCGTGCCCGGACGACTCTGTGACGTCACGCCTAGAATCGCCTCATGCCGGTGTCCGACCTCTCCCCCGTCGCGCAGGACTACCTCAAGATCATCTGGTCGGCGCAGGAATGGTCGGACGTCCCCGTGACCGTCAAGCAGCTGTCGGAGCGGATGGGCGTGCGCGCGGCCACCGTGTCCGACGGCCTCCGGCGCCTCGCCGAGCAGGGGCTGGTCGCCCACGAGCGCTACGGCCGGGTCGAGCTGACCGACGCGGGGCGCCGCCACGCGGTCGCCATGGTGCGGCGCCACCGGCTGATCGAGACGTTCCTGGTGGAGGAGCTCGGCTACGGCTGGGACGAGGTGCACGACGAGGCCGAGGTGCTGGAGCATGCCGTCTCGGACGAGCTCGCCGCCCGCATCGACCGCCGCCTCGGCTTCCCCTCGCGCGACCCGCACGGCGACCCCATCCCCACCGCCGACGGCACCCCCCGGCGGCCGGAGGCGGTGCCGCTGCTCGACGCCGCCCCGGGCGCCGAAGTGACGGTGGTGCGCATCTCGGACGCCGACCCCGCCGTGCTGCGCTACCTCGGCGAGCGCGGCATCGGTCTCGACACGGCGATCCGCGTTCAGGAGCACCGCGCATTCGCGGGCGACGTCACCGTGGAGGTGGACGGCGATCCCGTCGACCTCGGCGCGACGGCGGCCGCCGCCGTCTGGGTGGCCCCGAGCGGCTGAGCTCTCGCGAAGTGACTGCTGCCTCCTGTCACGACTGCGCCTGCGCGCCGCCCCGCAATCGTGACGAGAGGCCGCACTCGCGAATCAGGATGCGCCGGCGACCGTCAGGCCGACCAGCGCCAGGTTCAGCAGCACAACGAGACCGGCGACCGCGCCGCCGGCGATGCGCACCCAGACGCGGTCGGCGTGCTCGCCCATGACAGCGCGGGAGCCGGTGAGGCGCAGCAGCGGGATCATCGCGAACGGGATGCCGAGGCTGAGGAAGACCTGCGACAGCACCAGCGCCCAGGTCGGGTCGACCCCGAGCGCGAGGATGACGATGGCCGGCACCAGCGTGACGATGCGGCGGGTGAGCAGGGGCACGCGCAGCCGCAGCAGGCCGCCCATGATGGTCGCGCCGGCGTAGCTTCCGACCGAGGTGGAGGCGAGTCCCGAAGCCAGGAGCCCGATCGCGAAGATCACGCCGACGGCAGGGCCGAGCGCGGCCGAGATGGCGGCGTGCGCGCCGGCGATCGTGTCCGTCCCGGCCACGCCGCGCAGCGACGCGGCGGCCACGAGGAGCATGGCGATGTTGACGGCGCCGGCGAGAACGAGCGCGAGCACCACATCCAGCCGGGTGGCCTTGAGCAGGATGCGGATGCGGCCCCCGCCCGCCCCGTGGCGGTCGCGCGCGAGAGCGGAGTGCAGATAGATCGCGTGCGGCATGACCGTGGCGCCGAGCATGCTCGCGGCCAGCAGCACCGTCGGGGCCCCGTCGAAGCGCGGGACCAGACCGGCCGCGGCCTCGGTCCAGTTCACCGGGCTGACGAAGAGGCCGGCGAGGAACCCGACCGCGATCACGGCGAGCAGTCCCAGGATGACCGCCTCGAACGGACGCTGCCCCCGCCGGGACTGGATGGCGAGGATGCCGATCGCGACCACGCCGACGATGAGGCCGCCGAGCGGCAGCGGGAGCCCGAAGAGCAGGTTGAGCGCGATGGCGCCGCCGATGACCTCGGCGATGTCGGTGGCTGCGGCGACCAGCTCGGCCTGCACCCAGTACGCGCGGCGGCTGGTGGCCCCCAGTCGTTCGCCCAGCAGCTCGGGGAGGCTGCGGCCGGTGACGATGCCCAGCTTCGCGGACTGGAACTGCACGAAGACGGCGATCGCGTTGGCCGCGACCAGCACCCACACCAGCAGGTAGCCGTAGCGTGCGCCCGCGGTCAGGTTGGCGGCGACGTTGCCCGGGTCGACGTAGGCGATCGCAGCGACGAACGCCGGACCGAGCAGCAGGAGCAGCCGCGCAGGGGCCGCACGCGGTGCCCGCTCCCGCACGTCAACGCTCATCAGCCCCTCCGACCTCGAAAGTTAGCCCAGTCTAACTCTCGGTCGGGAAGGGCGTCAGGCGAGGAAGGTCCGGAGGGTGTGGATGCGGCCGTCGCGCACCTCGATGAGGTCGACGCCGCGTGCCACGGGCTCGCCCTCGGGGCCGAAGGTCCAGGCCAGCGCGCCGGAGTCCGGACCGAGGTACGCGGGTCCGTCTTCGGCGAGGGCGAACGACGGCGGTGTTCCGTCGAGGATGCTCGAGGCCTTCTCCTCGAGCCCGTCCCAGCCCCGCACCTCCCCCTCGGGATCGACGAACACGACGTCCTCGGCGAAGACGCGCTCGATCGCGGCGCGACGGGAGGCGACATCCCTGTTGCCGAAGACCTCGTGCAGGTTGGCGGACAGCAGTTCCGTGATCGTCGGCACGGGGTCTCCTTCTGATGTTCGGGCGGTCGTCACTCCTCGACGACTGCGCTCTCGGTCTGCTCGCGGTACAGCCGCGAGTACACACCGCCGAGCTCAAGGAGCTCGCGGTGCGTTCCGCGCTCGACCACCTTGCCGTGGTCGATCACGAAGATGACGTCGGCCGCGACGATCGTCGACAGCCGGTGGGCGATCGCGATGGTCGTGCGGCCGCTGGATGCGGTGTCGAGCGCCTGCTGCACGACCCGCTCCGAGATGGTGTCGAGCGCGCTCGTGGCCTCGTCGAGGATGAGCACCTCCGGGTCCTTCAGCAGCACCCGCGCGATCGCGATGCGCTGCTTCTCGCCGCCCGAGAGCCGGTAGCCGCGCTCCCCCACCACCGTCGCGTACCCGTCGGGGAAGCCGACGATCGTCTCATGGATGTTCGCCCGCTTGGCCGCGTCCTCGACCTCCGCGTCCGTGGCGTCCGGTCGGGCGTAGCGCAGGTTCTCGGCGATGGTCGCGTGGAACAGGTAGGTCTCCTGGCTGACGACGCCGATGTGAGACACGAGCGACTCCTGCTGCAGGTCGCGCACGTCCGTGTCCCCGAAGCGGATGTGGCCGCTCGTCGCGTCGTAGAACCGTGGGATGAGGTAGGAGACGGTCGTCTTGCCCGCCCCGCTCGGCCCGACGAAGGCCGCGAACTCTCCGGGCCGGATGACGAACGACACGTCGTCGAGGGTGTTGCGCTCCCCATCGCGCGCGTCCGGATAGCGGAAGACGACATGGTCGAACTCGACCCGGCCGAGCTCGCGGCTCGGGTCGACCGGGACGGCGTCCGCCCGGTCGGCGATCGCGGGCTTCAGGTCGAGGTACTCGAAGATGCGGGCGAACAGCGCGCCGGAGGTCTGCAGGTCGAGCGCGACCCGCATCAGCGCGAGCAGGGGGAAGAGCAGCCTCGCCTGCACGGTGGTGAAGGCGACGATCGTGCCGGCAGAGATGTCCGTCGTCCCGCCCGCGATCAGCCAGCCGGAGACCAGGTAGACGATCGCCGGGATGGACGACAGGAAGATGTTCACCATGGCGAAGAACCACTGGCCGCTCATCGCCTGCGACACCTGCAGCCGGATCTGGTTGCCGTTCTCGTCCGAGTAGCGCTCCACCTCGGCGCCCTGCCGGTTGAAGCTCTTCGAGAGCAGGATGCCGGACACGCTCAGCGTCTCCTGCGTGATCGCCGTCATGTCCGACAGCGATTCCTGCGTCTTGGTGGCGATTCGGGCGCGGACCTGGCCGACGCGGCGCTGCGCGATCACCAGGATGGGCATCAGCACGACCGCGACGATCGTCAGCTGCCAGTTGAGCAGCAGCATGGCGACGAGCGCGGCGATGACCGTGACCGTGTTGCCGAGGATGCTCGACATGGTGTTCGTGAGGACGTTGGCGACTCCGCCGACGTCGTTCTGCAGGCGCGACTGGATGATGCCCGTCTTGGTGTGCGTGAAGAAGCTCAGCTCCATCGACTGCAGGTGCGAGAACAGCCGCACGCGCAGCGCCCCCATGACCTTGTTGCCGACCGACGCGGTGAGGTACGTCTGCCACACGCCCAGCAGCGCGGAGACGACGTAGACGACGAGCATGAGCACGACGATCTCCACCAGCACCGGCAGGTTCGGCGACCCGCTCTTCGGGAACAGGCCCTGGTCGAACGCCCGCTCGGTCAGCAGCGGCGGGATCACCGTGAGCGCCGCACCCGCGAGCACCAGCACGATCGTGACGACGATGGCGGCGCGGTGGGAGGCGAACAGCTCGACGATGCGGCGGAACAGGTGCGGGATCTTCGGAGCGGTCGCGTTCAGCGCCCGCTGCGCCTCTGCATCGCCCCCGCTGACGCGCCCGCGACCGCCGCCACCACCGGCCGCCGCCATGCCACGCATCCCGCTCATGGCTTCAGCCTAAGCCTCGCCACCGACCGTCCCCTCCTGTCCCCGTACGCGCTGGGAGAACGCCCGCCGAGTTGCACGTCGTGGGCGCTATTCGGGCCGAATAGCGGCCCCGACGTGCAACTCGATCGCTAGCGCGGCGGGAAGGGGACGTGCTGGGTGACCCACGCGTGCATCGCGATCGCGGCGG
>NZ_JAROCB010000006.1 GCF_030433675.1 Leifsonia virtsii | reverse complement strand
AGCCCGTTCTGCGTGTAACGCAGCTCGGGGTCGGCCGTGAGGTTTCCCACCACGGTGATGACGGTCTCGCCGGCCATCAGCGGGCCGCCTTTCGGTGTGAGAGGTGTAGTTGACGGTGAGCGGGATTCGACATGGTGTCCTTCCGTTAGGCGCCGATGATGCGGCGGGATCGTGCTGTGATTCGCGTGTGGTCGAGGATCGTGTCGTCCAAAGCGGTATCGGTGGCGGCCGGGCGCGAGATAGCGCGCAGGGGCTCTTTGCCGCCTCTGACGCTGGTGGTGTCCCGCCAGGGCCGACCGTGGACGATCAGCGCGTACGCGACGATCGGGATGATGACTGCAGCAGCCCAGCTGCCGAATTGCACTGCGACCACGACGACGGCCACAGGGACGCTCAACCAGAGCGGCCAAGTGGCTACTGGTGTTGCGATCGCCTGCGGGGTAAGGGGATTCAGTAGCACGATCGCCACTGAGGCAAGCCACAGGCTCCCGCCGACCAGGACAATCCGCTTGGTCGTCGCGACCACCCAGGTCAGCATCGGTCCCCGATGGGCCGTTCGAGCATGTGCTGGATCATGTAGGTGCTCTCCTCCAGGTTGGTCATCCTGTTCTCCCGTTTGACCCTCCAGCCCTGTTGGGCGAGCTCCGCTAGTTCGGCGTTCATCCGCGCCAACGTAGAGGCCTCGGCCTTGCGATCTTCAGCATCGACTGGGGATAGCGGCATTGGTTCTGTGCAGCGTGCGAGCCGTTCAACCTCGCGCCGCTGTGCCGTCATTGGCATCCGTCGCACTGCAGCAGCTCCATCGGGTCGACGGGCACCTGGTAGCCGTCGACCGTGTCGGACTGGCCGGTAGGGCTGGGGGGCGGGCTGGGGGGCGCCGATGTGCGGGGGGCTTCTTCCACGATCGTCCTTCCGAGGTACAGAGAGCGAAGTCTTGCTCACTACCTAGAGGGGCCGACCGCGCAGTCGCATCTGACGATCGGCGTTCCGGCTCCGCGCGAGCTCGGTGCGCGCTCGGCCCCTCTAGGTAATGAGGGCAGCTGGGCCGGGGCCTCCACCCCCGGCCCAGCTGACCTCGACACCGACCTGTGGAGGAGACCGGAAATGACGAACAAGATCACGCGAACGCTGAGGACGCTCTGGTCGACGAAGAAGGGCAAGGCCGCGATCTTCCTCGCAGCCTTCCTGGTCGCAGCCGTGGCCGTCGTCGGCGTCGGCGGAGCTCTGGTCGGCACCCGGACCGCGCCGACGGGACGCGCGGCGTCGCACGAACCGGGCCACTCCACGAACCCTGCGGACCAGGGCACCGGAAGTTCCGATCTGTTCGCGACGCAGGCACCGACTCGGACGGGCAGCCCTCAGCCGTCGGCAGACGGGACCGTGGAGATCGGCGGACCGGGCATCCCGGCGAACACGAACACACTGGTCAGCCCGGATGCCCCGGAGACCACCGCCGACCCGTCGACCGGGTTGGCGGCCTTCCCCGCACCCGTGCCGCATTCGAAGCTCACGGTGCCACTGGAGCAGCGTTGGACGGTCCAGCAGTGCGCGTCGTCACGCGTTCCGCAGGCTCGCGCGTACGCGAACCAGCTCATCGGCTACCTGTTCACCTTCGACGCCGGCCGCGCTAGCTGGTCGGACTTCGTGACCCCCCTGCACGACACCTGGTACGAGACCGTCGGCGGATACGGGAACGGTCCGGACCAGAAGGAGACCCCCGGCAGCAGCTGGGACAACCGCATCTCCTCGCTCGGCTACTCGGAGCAGCAGTGGCAGCAGTGGGCGAACCGCGGGATGCGCAGCGAAGTGCGCATCAACGCCGTCACCACCACGGCGGGCAGCGGCGCCCGGCCGGCGACCACCTCGTACGAGACGCGGCTGACGTACGACGTCACGATCACCCGCAGCGCGCCCGGCATCGAGCCGCAGTCGGAGCAGCAGACGATCTTCGTGGTTGTGGACGCTCCGTGCTCGGCCGAGTACGTCGTGCCTCCCGCGTTCCGCGAAAAGCTGACCGCCCTGCAGATGGGCGACTTCGGGCGAGTGGGCGATGGCCTCCAGTAACGACACCGGCAGCAAGCCGCTCCTCTGGGGCGGCATCGCGCTGACCATCATCATGGCGCTCTCCCCGCTGGGCCTGATCGCTTTCATCGTCCTAGTCATCGCGGGAGGCGCGCAGGCCTGCCAGCCGGGCGGGTCGACGCCGACCACCTCGCAGTTGAGCGCCGAGCAGGCACAGAACGCTGCGACGATTCTCGGCGTCTCTAAGTCGGCATTCACCGACCCTGCCGTTCAGCAGAAGGCGCAGCTCGTGGCCCTCATCGCCGCCCTGCAGGAGTCCGGGCTGCGCAACCTCGACCACGGCGACGCCGACTCACTTGGCCTCTTTCAGATGCGGCCCTCGATGAACTGGGGCACACCCGACCAGATCATGAACCCGGTGTACGCCGCCGGGAGGTTCTTCCGGGCGCTGAACGACGTCTCCGGCTGGCAGGGAATGGAGCCGGGCAAGGCCGCGCAGGCGGTGGAGGTTTCGGCGTTCCCCGACGCCTACGCCAAGTGGATCCCGAAGGCCACCGCAGTCATCAACGACGTCGCGGCGACCATCCAGCCGATCGCGATCCCGGTCGACGTCGGATGGACTGGTGGTAGCCAGGGCGCGGGGGGAGCGTCGGCCGGCGGGGGAGTGCAGTGCCCGGTATCGGGGGACGCTCGCGCCCTGGCCGGTGAACTCGTGAAGGCGATCGACTCCGGCAAGCTCTACGGCACCACCCCAGACCACCTCAAAGAGATCCGCTGGGTTGCCGAAGGCAAGACGGTCGCCAACTGCCAGATCGACACTCGCATCCTGCAGGTCGCTGTCGCCGCAGTCCGCGCCTTCGACAAGGTCGGCGTCTCGGACATCAACCGAAAGTGCACTGGCCAGGTTGAAGGTGCCGGCACCGACAGCCTCCACTACAAGGACGGCGGCGGCCACGCGATCGACTTCTTCGCAATCAACGGGCAGCCGTTGACCGGGGCCAACCCACCTTCACTCGAGCTGATTCGAGCGCTCGATAAGGCAGCGCCCGCCGACGCGATGGGGCTAGGCCAGCGCCAATGCCGAATGGCCGCTCACACGCAGGCCACGTTCACCCACTTCGTCGACTTCAACGACACCTGCAACCACGTCCACGTGGACGTCGGCCGCTCCAACCTCTAACCACCCCGGGCGGGGCCCCGCTCACCACCCTCAGCAAAGGAAAGCAAATGCCAAACACCGCACTCTCCGAGGTCATCGTCCACACCGACGACATCCCCGTCAACGTGAAGCCGTCGAGCACGTGGCCGGTCTTCAACTTCATCGGTCAGCAGGCCGGCAACCTCATGACCCTGGGCATCACCGTCATGGTCGTCTTCCTCGTGTGGGGCATCGTCATGTGGGTTGGCGGGTCGAGCGGCGACAACCACCGTCGCGTGGTCACCGGGAAGGTGATGACCTTCGGCTCCGTCATCGGAGCTGTCGTCATCGCCGCGGCGCCCGCGATCATTGGGTGGGCCACCAAGCAGAACCCGATCTCCTAAGCAAGCGGGGGCGGACAGTCATGGATTGGCTCTTCGGTTGGATCAACAACCTGATGGGCGGGATGATCGTCGGTCTGGCGAACTTCGCCGCCGACGTGGTGAAGAACACGTTCAACATGGACTCCACCAATCTCGACGGGACCGTCGCAACCGCGGACCTTGCGGTCGGCACAGACGTCGGGAACCTCATCCTCTGGCTGGCCGCCCCCATCACAGTCGCCGCAGTCGTCTGGCAGATCATGCGGTCAGCGGCCGGCGGCCGCCTTGACGGCGTACTCCGAGCACTGATCGGCGGTGTCGGGTTCGTCGTCCTCACCCGCGTGGTGTTCTGGTACGGACCCTACGCAATCCATGGCTTCGATGAGACCACCACGGCGCTCGTCGACTACTTCAACCAGTCAGCAGGCGGAATCACTGACTCGCTGATGCAGTCGCTCAACTTCACCTACAACACGTCCAACGGCCAGTGGGAAACCACCGGCGGAGGCGTCTGGAACGCACCATCCTGGATGGTCGGCGGCGCAGTGTCGACCATGGTGATCCCCATCATCCCGCTCATCGCGGTCGGCTGCCTCGCGCTCGGCGGCTTCCTCTTGATGGCCATGCTCGGGTTCCGCCGCTGGGCGCTGATCGTGATGATCGGGCTGAGCGCCCTTGCGTTCATGTTCCTGCCTACCGAGAAGGCTGGACGGGCCGTGCCCGGGAAGTGGCTGCAAATCGCGGTCTCACTCCTCGTAGCCAAACCCCTCGCGGCAATCATCATCGCGATCTGCGCGAAGATGCTCGCTGCCAGCGGGCAGATGAACCTGCTCATGTTCACCGTGGCGGTGGTCTCCTTCCTGGTCGCGGCCGCCTCACCGCTCATCGCGATGAAGTTCTTCGGTTTCCTCGGTGTGGAGATCGGTCACGCCTACGCGCAAGCAGCGGGCGAAGGAGCAGTTCGACAGGGAGCTGGCAAGGCGATGAATAGCGCTTCGCAAGCGGCGCAGGCACGACAGTGGCTCCCCCGCAAATCGGCCTCCGATGGCGGCGGCTCCAGCGACCCGGTAAAGCCCATTCAGAGCTCGGGCGGCCCAGCTTCTACGGGATCCCCGGCACCGGTCGCCGCATCGACAGGCGCGAAGGCTGGCGCTGCCGCGGGAGCGGGCGGAGGCGCCGCCGCCGGAGGGGCCGCGGCCGCTGCCGGGCCGGTCGGCCTCGCAGCCGGAGCGGTGGGTGCGGTCAAGGCGGGGGCGACAAAGGCGCGCGAGGGCTTCGAGGGAGCTGCCGGAGCTGCCGGCAACGGGATGGACAACGCACCCCGCCTGGCCCGCCACCGCCCCGAGGAAGGAGCACGCCTGTGAGTACCGAACAGATCGACAAGCCCCGCGAAGTCTCGTTCCCAGGACGCCGGCGCGCCGGCTTCATCGGCAACTTCACCAACCTTCAGGTGATCGTCGCCGGATCCGGCGCCGCACTTGTCTTCCTCTGGGTCATGCTCCACCTCGACGACCCAATCGGCGCGCTCACGGCGGCGCTCCTGCCCGGCGCGGCGCTCGTTGGCGTCGGACTGTGGACAGACGAGCACGGGCATCCCCTCATCAACCGATTCATCGCACAGATTGGACACACGATGCGCACTCTGCTCGGACAGACCGAATGGCGTCGCCCGGTCGTCACCCGCGTGGAGAAGTCCAGCACCTTCCAGCTTCCGGGGGGTCTTGGCTCGATTTCCGCTTTTGAGACCGAACTCGGAGAAGCGATCTTCGAGGACCGGGTGCACGGCACCTTCATCGCGGTCCTCGCCGTCACCACCCCGGGATACGCGCTGCTGGATGACCCACAGAAGCGCGAGCGCGTGGACTCCTGGGCCCTGTTCCAGTCGTCGCTGGTGAAGCACCCGGGTCTGGCGCGCATTCAGGTCCTCCTGACCTCTCGGGTGTCCTCACCGACGGCGATTCGGGACTACTACGAGCCGCGTGCGTCACAGGCGGTCAGCGGGTGGGCGCGCCAGCAGTACGAGGTTCTCCTCGACAACGCCGTCGCCAATTCCCCACAGCACGAGCAACTCATCGTCATCGTGCTCAACAAGGAGCGACTGGCTCGCGACATCAAAGCTCAGGGCGGAGGCCGGATCGGCCTCGCGAACGTCATGGCGCGAGAGGTCGACACAAGCACTGCGTCCCTCAGAGACTGCGGCATCACGGTCCGATCTTGGTTGGGTGCACGTGAGGGCGCCGCCGTCATGCGGAAGGCTTACGACCCGCAGGCCGCCGACGCGATCGAGAACCGAACCGACGCCCGCGCGGGCGTGGCTCCGTCCAGCGCCGGCCCGATCTGGGGGAAGGAGCTCGTCGACCACCTCCGCACCGACGGCGCGTTCCACGCGACGTATGAGGTCACCGAATGGCCCCGCATCCCCACCCTCCCTGATTTCTTGCGCGCCGTCACCACCCTCCCGTTCCAGCACTCGGCATCGCTCTACTTCACGCCGGTGCCCCTGAAGACGTCTCGCCGGCGGATCCGAGCCGAACGGCGCAAGATCAACGCCAACCGGCTGGAACGACAGCGGCGGGGCAACGATCGACCGGACGACGAATTCGAGATCCAGGAGCAGATGGACATCACCCGGCGCGAACAGGAGCTGGTTCACGGTTTCGGCGACCTCGAGTTCCTCGGCCTGGTCACCGTGACAGGACTTAGCAAGGAGGAGCTGGACGCAAACTGCTCAGCCTTCACCACCGCAGCCGAGGGGCAGGGCATGGAGGTCCGTCTGATGTACGGGCAGCAACTTGCCGCATTCAACAGCGCGTCGCTCCCGCTCGCGTTGGCTCCCTCGGCAACCGCCTCAGTCCGACGGAAGGCCAGCTGATGGAGCGCAAGTTCGTCGGCGTTGTCGTTCCGCCGCGAGAGACGCGGAAGCAGCGTAAGGCCAGGGAGAGGCTCATCCGCGAGCTCATGGCGCCGGACGTCGTGAAGAAGGCCGCGTCCGGCCCGACGGAGTCGGTCCCTCCGGCATGGGGCGTCCGCACCCCGCACTCCTGGTGGGGACCAACCTGCGTGAACCCGATGACGCATCGAGCGACCGCGCTGACCGCGTCGACGGCCTACCCCTTCCTGAACGAGGTCGGCCTCGGCCACCGCGGCGCATGGATGGGAAAGCTCGGCTCGCTCTCGGGTGGCGGTGACTTCGTATTCGACCCCTACGAGCTGTACCGACAGAAACTGGTCACCGGCACCTCAATGGTCTGGATCGGGACCGTCGGCACCGGTAAGAGCGCCGGAGCGAAAGCCTTCGCCTGCCGCATGTGCACCCTCGGAATCAAGGTCGCGGTCGCCTCCGACCCGAAGGGCGAGTGGGTAGCACCGGCGCTAGCCATGGGCGGCACCGTCATCTCGCTCTCCCCTTCCGGAGCGAACCGCCTCAACCCCCTGGACGAGGGACCGCGGGATAGCCGCCTTTCCGATGAGGAGTGGGCAGCGTTGGTGCTTTCCCGCCGACGGCTGACCCTCACCGCGATCATCCCGTCGCTGATCCACCGCGACATCAGCCCGCGCGAGCACACCGCGCTCGACGTCGCGCTCGTCGCCGCGATCGCGGCGCCCGCGGGCGACACCGTGACGATCACCGACGTCTACCAGCAGCTGACCGGCACCGAGGATGACCAAGCCCGCGAGGACGGCGCTGACATCGCGCACGGTCTGCGCCGCCTGGTCCACGGTGACCTCTCCGGTGTATTCGACGGCGAGTCGACGGTGAAGTTCGACGCCGATTCCCCGTTCGTGGTCATGGACACCAGCGGCTTCATGGGCGCCTCCGCCACCCTGCTGTCCGTTGCGACAACCTGTGTAGCCGCCTGGCTCGAGGCGGCCGTCATGGACCCGGCCGCCGGCAAGCGCATCGTCATCTACGACGAGGGCTGGCGGATGCTCCGAGACGAACAGATGCTCTTGCGAATGAGCGAGCAGTGGAAGCTCGCCCGTCAGTACGGCCTGTGCAACCTGCTGATCATGCACCGCATCACCGACCTGGACATGGTGGGCAACGCCGGATCGGCAACGCGCGCGCTCGCACAGGGCCTGCTCACCGACGCGGAGATCCGCATCGTCTACCGGCAGGAAGAGGACGTACTCCCGGCCACCAAGGAAGCGCTGGGGCTCACCGACGCGGAGGTGCGCGAGGTCCGCAGTCTCGCTCAGGGTGTGGGCCTATGGAAGATCGGCAAGCGCCCCTTTATCGTCCGAAACTACTTGACCGAAGACGAGCTGGAGACGTTCAAGACCTCCGACCGGTTCGAGGAATTCGGGTCCGTCGCGGCCGCGCCGGCGCCCGCGGCCGCCGAGCCCGCGGAGGCCACCGGCTGGACCGCCGACGCGGCCGAGGAAGAGCAGCACTGGGACATCGAGGCAACTGGTCGACATCGCGTCGGAGCGCCGCCCGTAGCGGCTCCTCGCCCGTTCATCGCACCGCCCCTGCTGAAGCCGGCAACCGGATGGGAGGCGGCTGAGGACGAAGTCTCCGCGGCTGAGGAGTACCGCGAGATCGAGTTGACGGGCCGCAGGTCAGAAATCATTGCGGCGGCGAACCGCGCGAAGCACGCCGACCTCACCGACGACAACTTCTTACACCTCGCCGCCGACTGCATCGCACCTGAAATCCACGCACAGACCACGCCAGGCGCGTTCTGCACCCAGTGCGGCGTGTTCCGTCCCGCCGAAGCGCTCGTCGCCAGCTGAACCCCCAACGGAAGGCCCCCATGCCCACTTTCGCATCCCTGATCCAATGGACCTCCTGGCCCGCCGTGGCCGTCGGAAGCATCGGAGCACTCACCTTTCTCGTCGCCCTGGCGATCGCACTGCTGGCCACGAAGGTGCCGCTGCCGCAGAGAGCTCACCGAGTTGCGCGAGCAGCGGCCGTGTGGTCGATCGCGGCGTTTACGTGGGCGCTGCTGGCGAAGGCGGCCACAGACATGGAGGTGCTCACGTACACCCTCGCCGGAGGGTTCGCGATCGCCACCATTGTCACCATCGCCTCGGTCATCTTCCGCATCCTCGGCGGCCGCAAGTTCAAGGGCATCACGCTTCGCTACGCGATCCTCTGGTCGGCCGGTTCGGCAGTCGCTTTCGCCATCGGCATGGCTCTGATCGCTTCGACGCCCGCCTGGAGCGGTCTCGTCGCCGCACACAACTAGGGAAGGTTCGCATGTCCTCCACCACATGGAAGTTCCGCCTGCAGGTTGGGATTGTCCTGACGCTTGCAGCCGTCTGCGCCCACCTCGCTCTGGCTATCACAGCCTCGGGGGTGCCATTGTTCGACCCGTCGAACGACGTCCGGATACTGCTGGCCGTGATCCTCGGCTCGCACTTCGGGGCGTCCGTTCCCGCCGGCGTGGGGCTTGCTCCGCTCCCGATCTTCCTCGCGGTGTTCGCTGTGTTCCTCGCCGCGGTCGCGGTGGTGTGGTGGCTGATCTATCGCGCCGCCCACCGCGGGCGTCCTGGGCGACCGGCAAAGGATCAGGGACTTATGACCGGTAGGCACCGGCGCAAGCAGAACGCGCGTGACCTCTCCCTCCCTGACCCGTTCGCGTTTGTGGGCCGCAAACCCTTCCACGCCACCACCGAGGACTCGTTCTGCGTGGTCGCGTCCTCCGGTGCGGGTAAGACCACGCGGTTCGTCGTGCAGATGGTCGCGCGCGCCGCAGGCGCGTGCGTCACCACCTCAACGCGCCTGGATGTCTTTCTCCTCACGGCGTGGATTCGTGGGCGAGTGGGCCGGGCGCTGACCTTCGGGCCGGAGTACCGGACGCTTCTCCCGTGGAAGTGGCGAGTCCATTGGGACATCGTCGCCGGCTGCGAGAAGCCCGCCGTCGCGATGGAGCGGGCGGATGCGATCGCAAATGCCATGCCACTGTCCGGCGACTCCAAGAACTCGGGGTTCTTCAAGGAGTCGGCCTCGTTGATCCTGCGCTGCATGATGCACGCGGCCGCGCTCGGAATGCCGGGCAGCGACAAGAAGTACACGTTCCGCGACGTCATCGACTGGATGCAGGACCTCAGCAACAACACACCCTTCACCATCCTTCGAGAGCACCCCGAGGCCAACCACCGCTGGTTCGGCGACCTCAAGACGTTCGCGCGTGGAGAGGCGGTGGAGACCCGCAACAACATGCAGCAGACCATCACCATCCTGCTCAAGGCGCTGGCGATCGACGAGATCCTCGACGCCGTGTGCCCGGCGGAGGACGTGATCATGCTCGACTTGGAGCAGTTCGTCGCGTCGACGGACACCCTGTACCTGATGAGCAAGAAGAAGGGCCTGGCCGCCCCCGTCATCACAGCGCTCGTCGAGTCGCTGCAGTCGGTCGCCATGGACGCCGGCGAGCAGAAGCCCCTCGACCCGGTGCTCACCATCGTTCTGGATGAGCTGGCGAACGTCTGCCCGCTGCCGTCCGCGCCCTCGCTGATGACCGACGGCCGCGGGCATGGAATCCAGGTTGCCGCGATCCTGCAAGGCCGCAAGCAGTGCGAGCAGCGCTTCGGGACTGAGGGCGCCGACACCATCATCCGGCTCTCCTCGTGCTTGCTCTTCTTCGGCGGTTCGCGTGACTACGACTTCCTCCGCGAGCTGTCCAACCTCGCCGACAAGCGCGAGATCAGACGAGAGTCCACCACAGACGGGCCCAACGGCATGTCCACGTCCGAATCCACCCAGGAACAGGACGTCTTCACCGTCGGACGGCTCCACGCCTTGGAAGACGGGATGGCCGTCATGTTCTACCGCAACTTGCCCGCCGCTATCGTGCGCCTGCCGGCCTGGTGGGAGGGCGCGGACGCTGCAGACTACGAAGCGAGCCAGGCACACACCCGTGACCAGCTGGGGCTGGCAGCATGAGCGGGAACAAGAAGACCCCGCTCGGACCGCTCACCCTGCCGGGTACCGTCGCCGAGCACGAGCACCGTCTAGGCGAGCACGGCGAGGAGATCGAGTACCTCAGCGGCGCCGTCGGGTCGATCGGCGGACAGGTCACCAAGATCGTCGACTGGCTCGAGACAAGACCGGGCGGACCCTGGTCCTGGCGAACCCTCGACCAGGAGGCCGCGAAAGAGCTCTGGATGGAACTCTACGACTGGGTGAACTGGCTCCGCGACCGTTACCTCGTCGCCTTAACCGATGAGACCCACCGGCTCATCAACGACTGGTACAAGCACCCGGTCGCCGTCGAGCTGCTCACCGCCCTCATGGTGTCGCACCAGTACGTGTATCGGCGTACACGTGCCGCACCGTCCTTCGACCTGGTCGAGTGGCACGAGCGCTGCCTGTGGCCCACGTTCGCCCGCATGCGCAGCCTCGGACTGTTCCCCGCGAACCTCCGCACCGACGAGCCGTGGACGCTGCCGGACACTATCGCGCGCGTTGACGACTCGGAGAATTTCGCGGAGTTCCTGGTCAACGACCTGGACGGGCGTCCGAAGCCGGCGCCGAACGGAGACGGCGCGAGTTGAGCCCCTCCGATGATGCGACGGTGACCACCGTCGTCACCAGCTTCCGACCGAACTCCAGCACGGAGCAGGCGCGGAAGATCGGTGAGCGTGAGACGCACCTGGCCGGGCTGATCCTGCGCGGCTGGACCCTCCTCACCACGACCGCAGTTGAGGCCAACGGCGCGATCACAATCGTCGACACTCTGATCCGGCCGTCGGCGCTCACACGAAAGGTGGGGGAGCCCTCCCCTGCAGTTGCGGCGTCTGGGCTTCACCTGGTCGCGATCTAACGAGCTGGCCGTCCGTCGGGGCGGCCACCGACCCCGGCCGCGTGCCGGGCAAAGGAAGGGAAGGCCGAGATGACCGATCTCACTATCGACGCGGGTTGGGAAGGAAAGGACAGCCCACCGTCCGCCGGATCTCTGGATGTGCTGCGCGAGCTTCACCAGGAGGCTCATACGGATGTCGCGGCCCTGCAGGCTGCGCTTCGCATGGCGGAAGAGGATCTCCTTGCGCCTTGGGAGGCGCGCTCCCGCGAAGCGGCGGCGCGGAATCGCCACACCGCGGCCGCCGCGGTATTCGCGCAGCGTCAAGGCGACCTCGCTCCGCTTCGGGCGCAGCTTGTCACCGACGCGGCACGGATCCGGCGCGCCGACCAGCGGCTGTCGGCCTCGGTCCTCCTCCGATGGTTGCGTCAGCGGACGGCTGATCGATTGCGCGCCGACGTCGCCAGCCGCAGCGCGCTTGCCCTGCCTGCGCGGAACTCCGTCACGCCGGAGTGGGATCGGTGGCTGACCGACTCAACCGATGGTGCTCTGGCGGCGGCACGCGCCGCAGAGCGAGCCGCCGCAGATCAGATGCGCGCCGCCGAGGCCGCACGACATGAAGCGGAATCGTGGTGGGAGGAAAACGTTCAGGACAACGTCGAGCCGAGCGCTCTCGTCCGGGAGGAGTCCGACGCCATGGACTATGCATTCGTGGACGACGACTCGTTCGATCGCCGCGCGGTCTACGAACGACAGCTCGAGCGGGCAGAGGCACGCGAGAACAGCATCGCGGCCGACCTCGTCTCGGCGGCCGCACGCATCGGACTGGTTTCCTCGATCGCTCCCGGCGCCGTCTCCGCCGTCGTGGGCGCGGTCGATGGCCTCTTCGACCTGGACCACGCCGCCGAGGTCGTCGCCGCCGTCGGGACGTCCGCTGCTCCGCCGGCAATCTTCGGTGGCACTGGGGATCGCACCCTGGAACAAGTCATGGGCACTCCCTTGGGCGGCCTCGACGCCCGCGTCAACGCACTCGTGGAGCCCCCATCGGCTGCGGCGATCGAATCTCAGCCCAACCTCCCGAGGACCACCCTTGGCGCCTAGGACCGCTACCCATCACCATCAGGAGACCACCGTGACCGACCTCACCTACATCACCGACCTCGGTGGCTTCGAGCGCCTGGTCGGGGTGGGACCGCTCACACTCGTCGTGAAGTCATGGCTGCAGGCTGGGGTCGGCTCCCGGGAGGAAATCACGTCCACGCACGTTGGCTCGGTGGTCTCGATCGACGAGGTACGGCGAACCCCGGCCGCCGCATCTGCAGCGACGGCCTCCGAGGTGAACGTGTGGATGCGCGACCGTGCCCAGCCTGCACGCATCCGGCTCACGGACGACGACGGTCAGCCGATCACTACGGAGATCGGCTACCGCGTACATCCCGTCTTCATCTGACAAGTCGCGCTCCGCGAAACCCCTGCTGCTTCGGTGGCAGGGGTTTCGTGCGTTTGTACCCGCGGCCGCGAACCTGGCGGAGGCTTTCGCCGCGCTCTAGTCCGAGAATCGCGCCCGGACTACCGTCGCCTGGTCCTCATCGAGTTCCCACCTGGAGCCGTGCGGGTGGTCTGGGTACTCCACGCGCAGGAAGGCTCTGATCGTCTTCGCGGACACGTCCAGCTCGTCAGCAAGTTCGCGCGGAGTCGTGGTCATGGGCGCCATCGTATCGACGGCGCGCCGGTAAGCGCGCACGTATCGGGCAGGGCCTGCGAGGCATTGCCGCATCTGCCGGTGAGAGCCCCACGCCCGGTGGAGCCGTGACCCTGGGAGGCCCCATGCCCACCATCCCCGACCGCTACCGTCTGCCGCTGAACGCGACGCCGGAAGAACTCGAGCGCGACGGGTTCGACACCCTAGCCTCGACGGTGAACTCAGCTCCGGAGCAGGCGACAGCTCGAACCGATGACTGACCGCGGACGCCGGCGGATTAGATTCGGCGCTCCGGACGCATTCGGGCCGTCTCGTCGACGGCGGCGTCACGCGTCTGCTGGGTGGGCTCGGCCGTGATCTCGCCCACACGGTCGGGCAGCGCCGCGGCCGCCGTCGGAGGCGTCGGTGTAGCGTCCGACGGTGCGGGCGCTGCACCGCCGCGGAGCGCACGGAGCGCGGCGACGGCGTCCGCGTAAGCCGGGTCATCGTGCGCTGGCGGCGGCCCGAGCGGAGTGTCGGCGGTGATGTGGTGGAAGTCGCGGTAGGCGATGATGCGCGCCAGGTTGCGCCGCCAGAGAGCCCGCTGAGTGCTGTCCTCCGGGGCGCTGCCCAGCGACTCCATCCACACAGGCCGGGTTGCTTCGGCGAGGTCGGTGAGGGTGCTGATGCGATCCGCGATGAGGTCGGCCTGCTGGTTCACCCAGTCACGTACCGTCTGGTCGTGTCCCACGCTGCCCGGCGGCGGGGTGATCCACGACGGCAGTTCGACGGTGGGCGCGCCGGCGGGGTCTCCGACTCGGTAGTGGAGCACCTTGGCCAGGGAGCGAGCTTCGTTGAACCCGTCGATCTCCCGGGTTGCGGTGGCGTCGCGGAGGAGCGCTCGCACGTCCGACCCTCGTGCTTCGTGGGCGGCGAGACGTTCGGCAAGGGTCGCCCATGCCGGGTCGTCGGTGATGCGGCTGACCGCATCGCGGTCCATCACGCTGCGCAGGATGATCTCCATCTTCATCTTGGTGACGTCGCCGAGGACTCGCACGTTGGCGTCCTCGTAGGCCGGCACGAGCCGCTGCAACGAGTTCGCAGCCTCCTGCTCCTGCTCCAGCGTCTCGGTGGCGGAGAGCTCTGCCTGCTCGCGCGCAAGGACCCGTTCGAGGCTGTGAAGGATAGAGTCCTTGTCCCGGTCAGGGCTGTGACCATCGGCGGCCAACGTGTCGTCGGTGATGACGTACAGGTGGTTGCCCTGGCGGCCGCGGGTTGCTGCCACGTAGAGCTGTTCGCGGGCGGTTCCGTCCGGGTCGATCATCGTGTGGGTGGTGTCGACGGTCATGCCCTGAGAGCGGTTGACGGTGGTGGCGTAGCCCAGCTCGACGTGCTCGGCGACGTACCAGGCTGGGAGCGTCACGACACCGTCGTGGCGGATGCTCTTGACCTTCAGCGAGCCGTCGCCGCCGACTTCGAGGACGTGCCAGAGGTCACCGTTAGCGACAAAGTCCTTGCCCTGGTTCGCGCGCAATCGGCGGTTATTGTCGCGGGTGACGATCCGGTCGCCGACACCGGCGCGGTTGCCGTCGTGCAGGGTAGGGCCGTTGGCGGAGACGGTTCCGGCCGCGATCTTGTCGATGCGGGCGCGGGCCGAGAGGGCGACGACTTCCTCGTTCGTGGCCGCCAGCATCAGCGCTTCCTTGCCCTCTGCTTCGTCGCGGAGGAAGGCGTCGTAGATGTCTTCCAGCAGGGTCATCCTTAGGCCGCCGTGCGTGCGGCCGCGGGTGACGTAGAAGTCCAGCGCGGATTCTTTGCCATCCCGCAGACGCAGGGTCGCGGCCGCCTCGTCCTGGTCGACGAACCGGTAAACGTGTTCGAGCGCGACCGCGCCGACGGTCTTGTCGAGTAGCCGCAGCGTGCCGCCGGCTTCGACGGCGGCGAGCTGTTGGTAGTCGCCGAGTGCTTTGATGCTTGCCCCGTGTGCCTCGGCGAGTTCGAGGAGTTTGGCATACATGGGGAGGCTCGCCATGCCTGCTTCGTCGATCAGGAGCACGGTGTTGGCGTCGATGCGGTACCGGTCGCTGGCGCGCTGTTCGGGGGTTCCGGTGGTGTGGATCTGGATGAGCTTGTCGGCGGTGTCGGCCTCGACGTCGATCTCTTCCGCCAGGACGGTCGATGCCGCGGCCGAGGGTGCTACGGCGAGCACTCGGCCGCCGGCGGCTTCGACGGCGCGGGCGAAGGCGCGCATGGAGGTGGTCTTGCCGGTTCCGGCGGGGCCGATTCCGATGTCGATCAGTCCGCCGTTGCAGGCGAAGTGGCGGGCGAGTGCAGCTTGGGTGGGGTCGAGCGCGTACTTGCCTGCAGCGATCTGGGCGGCGTTCACCTGCGCGAGGGTGGCGTCGAAGACTTCCTCCGGGACGCGGAATCCGGCGGTGGTCTGTGCTGCCTGGACGAGGCGTTCTTCGGTGTCGAGGATGCGCTGAGAGGTGTAGGTCTCACCCCGGTAGAGGCGGTAGATGGAAGCCCCGTTGGCGAGCTGCAGGGCCGCGGGGACGGGGTTCGGTTCGTCGGCGGTCAGCCGCACCGACAGCTCGACGGTGCGCTGCAGGAGGGCGTCGCGGAAGGCGAGCGGATCGAGGTTGGGGTGGGTGGTGAAGTAGGCGGCGACCGCGCGGTTGGCTTCGGCTTCGAGGTGGTCGATGCGCCAGGTGGTGCGTGAGTTCTCGACGTTGCGCAGCACGTACTCGGCGACCTGGTCGAGGTTCATCGGCTCCAGGATGCGGGCGCGTTCGCCGATGTCGGTTGCGCTGAATGCGGCGTCGAGCATCGTCTGGGTGCCGCCCGCACCGAGGTACTGTTCGGCGAATTCGGCCTCGGTGTCGCGAATCTCGTCCAGGCTGCGCAGCTGGTCTTTGGCTTCGCGTGTGGCCAGGTTCGCCTTCTCCAACATGGCTTGCTGCGCCTTGCGTGGGGGAGTGTGGCCGTGGGTGGTGACGTACTCCTTGACGAGCTTGGCGTACTCGTCTTCGATGGCGACGCGGCGGCTGGAGCGCGCCCGGCAGAGGTTCTGGTCGACGCCGGCGATCTCCGGTACGGGGCGCTTGTCGCGGCCGCGGGTGGTGTCGGTCCAGGCCAGCCCGAGGCGCTGCATGGACAACACCTGGACGAGCATGTTGTACCGCTCGGAGGCCGCGACGCCGAGGTTGTGGAGGATGCGGCCGTCCAGGCTGCGCCACTTGCCGTCGACGCCTTGAACCTTCGTGGAGACGGCTGCGTGGGTGTGCAGGTTGGGGTCACCGGACCGGGAATCGAAGTGCTCGAACATGGTGACGGTGAGCCCGTGGGTGTCCATCTGGGCGACTCCGCCGGCACCGACCCGGGTCTTGCCTGCTTCCTGTTCGATCCAGTTGAGGGTCATGCGGACTGCGTCGTTGTGGATCTCGTGGAGCTGCTGGGAGCGTTCCTTGTCGGCGAGGATCCAGAGCACGGAGAAGCTCTTGGAGGGGGTGAAGACGAGGTCATATCCGGCGACGGGCTGACGGTCCTGCTTGCCGATCGTGGCGAGGAAGCGGGAGACCTCGTTGTCCTTCGGCGCCCGCCCCAACTGCTCCTGCAAGTGGTTCGTGGCGAGGTCCCAGCGGATCAGATCGCGCTCGACGCCCGGTTCGGGGACGCGGCCGTGAGCGGTGCGGAACTCGCGGTATGCGGCGCCGACCATCTTCGCCCACTCGTCCGTCCCGGTCTGCGGCACCATGAAGCGTCGTCCCAGCCGGGCGGCGGCGTGCGCCTCCTTGGCGCTCATCCCTTCGGCGATCTTGGCCTTGATGAACGCGTCCGCGTCCGGGCGCAGCCCCTCACCGAACAGGGCCTTCATCTGCTCTTCGGAGACCTCTCCAGCCATCCCGAGCGCGGCTGCCCCCTTGCCGAACCAGACGCCAGCAGGGTTGCCTTCGGCGGTGTAGTAGTCGGTGAGATCTTCGCCGCGTTTGCGTGTCTGGTCGTGGGAAGCGACCTGCCGGGTGAGGTAGGTGTAGCCGTCACCGGCGTGGAGGACGTGGACTGTCATCATCGGCAGTCGTCCTCCTTTCGGATCAGATTCCCGGGCTTATCAGCCCTTTTGCTCCTGCTTGGCCGTTCCGCACACTGCTAGTGCAAGAGGTGTGTTGTTTCTGGTGTCTCAGTGTAGCTGGTCGTTGCTCGGAGGTCGGGTATCGCATAGCTCGGCGGTTGACTGTGGCTGTGGTGCTGCCTGCTCTGGGGGTGGGCTGCTGATGATGCTGGCTGGTGGTTGCTGAGCTGCTCGGTACGCAAGGTGGCTTCGTTGCTTGAAGTGGTGCGCCGCCTGCGGCGAGGGCCGGCGGCCAGATAGAATCGCGGCGTTAGGTGCTCAAGTGGAGGTTGAGCATGGACAACTCGATGAAGGAGTGTGCCCATGTCGGCAAAGACCACGAAGCCCAAGTCCGCCTCCACCCTCGCTCGTGAGCGTGCGCGCGCCGCGCGTGCGGCGCAGCTGGAGGAGCAGAAGAAGAAGGAAGCCCGCATCGAGGATGCGGCGACGGCGTACTACCTGTCGCTCGACAAGCTCGATCAGCTCGCGGGTCAGCGCGAGGAGGCCATGCGGGAGTTCGATGCGCAGCAGCGTGCGCTCGAGCTGCAGCAGGGGAAGGTGATCGGGGAGCTGCGCTCATTGGAGACGGTCGCGACCATCGCCGAGCTGCTGGGCATCAGCACGGCGGAGGTCACCCGGCTGTCGAAGCTGGTCGACGCGGCGCCGGCCGCAGGCGCGCCGGCGGAGGGGCAGCCGACGTCGGAGGTCGCGGGGCCGGCGTGGCCCAACGTCGCGACGTCGCAGGCTCCCGCGGAGGAGTCGTACGAGTCCGAGGGCGACGGCGAGCACGTCGCCGCGTAAGCATCGAACCGCGCTCACGACGAAGCGGCGGGGAGAACCAACTTGGTTCTCCCCGCCGCTTCGTTGTTGCCAGGGACCAGCCTGGGGTCACTGCTCCTTCTGGTTCGCGGGCCGGGTGAGCGGGGTGGCGAAGGTGCGGTGGTTGTAGAGGTCGAGCGCGTCGAGCCACGTGTCGGTGGTGACGTCGATGCGCGCGACGGTGGGCATCGGGCCTTGGTAGCGGTGAGCGTTGGGGTAGACGCGGCCGCAGTGGTTACAGACGGTGTAGCCAGCGAGGACATCGTTCTCTTCTGCCGCGTCGATTCGGCGGCTGTCCCAGAGGTAGCCGTCGGCGGCGAGGTAGGAGACGTCCCAGTCGCCTGCGCACTCGGTGGCTCCGCAGCCGATGTAGTCGACGCCATTCTCGTCGTCCGGGCTGGTGGTTCCGGCGGGCTCCTGTCCGGTCAGCTGGAGGGACGGGTACGGCAGCTCCGGCACGGCTGCCTTGACGGCGCCGCGGGCGGTGTCGTCGTCGAGGTCGAGGAAGTATCCGCGCACGGCGCTGTAGAACTCCTCCCGGCTGTCGACATCGAGGTCGGCGCTGCGTTCGGTGAACGAGCCGAGCGTGCTGGCCCCGGAGGCGACGAGGTTGTTCTGCGCATCGCGGGTGACGGTGATGGTGATGTTGGGGCAGAGCTCGGTCAGCTTGCGCTCCAGCCAGGTCGCGTCGTTCTTGGTGGCCATGAGTGTTCCTTTCGAGGAGGTGCGGTCTAGGCGGCCGCGGTCAGCGGGTGGTGGGAGACCGCGGGGAGGATGGTGTCGGTTCCGGGAACGCGGACGGGCCATGCCGACGGGGCGACGGGGGTGGCGGTCAGCGGCTGCTGGCGGTGGAGGTAGGCGTCGTGGTTACGGATCAGGGTGGCGACGTAGCGACGCCATTCCTCGTTGGTCGGGAGGTTGCGAGCCCAGTCGAGCTGCTCGGCGAGTCGCTCGTGCTCCGCGATCAGCTCGTCTCGCTCGAGGAAGGCGGTGTGTGCGCCGATTGCGAAGAGCGCCAGTCCAGCGTCGGTGAGACGACTCAGGTCGACGTAGGGGGTGGGGAGTGCGATCTCGTTGCCGAAGCCAGCGCCGGCGCCGTGCTCCCGCAGACGCTCTTCGCCGTCGATTGGCTGGACGTCCGGGTCGACGTTCACGCGGTGCCAGTGGAAGTCGATCGCCTTGCGGACACGGTCGACGGCGACGTACAGGTCGGCGAACGTCTCGCGCGTCTGATCGATCCCTGCCTGCAGGATCTCGGTCGGCGTGTAGCGGATCATCATCTTCTCCTCTCGCGGTGTCGGGTGATGGTCGGGGTTACTGGCAGGAGTCGCAGCCGAGCAGGTCCATCGGGTCGACCGGGACCTCGTAGCCGCCGATCTGGTCGAAGCTGCTGGTGGTGTTCTGCGTGCTCATCGGTTCTTCCCTTTCGTTAGGTGTCCGCGGAATCAGAGGTGGGCGGATCATCGAATAAGGGGACCGACTTGGCGGACGCCGGAGCCTGTCAAGGGTTCCGACCGACCCCCAGCGCGCACGAGTCTTGGACCGCAGGTGCGGAGCACCTTCCCCGACCGTTTGGAGAGGCAGGGGAGGGAGCGGCCCTTGACAGGCGGAGAGCGGCCGCTAGTACGATTCCCCCTCTCGATGCTCCGGCTACCCGTCCCGTTCCTCGTCAAGCTGGTCGTCGCCCGGCTCGCATCGGCCACGGGAGTGTGAGGGCGGCGGAGCCTGCCTTCACGCCGGCCGGGGCCGGCCCCGCGGCTACAGGAGCGCGAGCAGATCCTGGTCGGGCTTCGCGTACGGGGTGCGGGGCAGTCCGATCCGCGTACGACGCCTCTCGCTGGGGGTGCCGATCGCCCACGCGTAGCGGTAGTTGCCCGGGTGTCTCACGCGCGTGACTTGCAGCTCCTGGAGTGCATGACGGAGCCACGATGAAGCATCTTCGTTGGCGCGGCGAGCTGGTGCGCCGAGAGCGACGAGGCGGCGTTCTGCACCTTCCGCGCCGGACTCCTGCGCGCGGATCTTCTGCAGGGTGCGGTCGCTGAGCACGAGGCCGTGACGCGGCAGGTAGGTCAGTGTCCGGCGGGTAGAGCGTCCGAGGGCGAGCGCGTTCGTCGCCTGGTAGCAAACGCCGATGTGACCGGCCTTGTACTCGTCGACGCGCTCGTGGCCGTTCGCGTCGATGACGGTTCGCGTCCGGGGCATGGGGTCGGAGAATGAGACTATGCCGCGGATGCCCTCGGCGGCGGCGCTTTCGAACACGCGGCGAAGAAACCAGGACTCGGCATTCGCCGGTGTGTCGGTGAGGACCAGCCGGCCGAGTTCGAGCGTCTCCGTGTTCGGCTGCAGCTCCGGGAAGACGTTGCTCAGTACGGCGGCGCGCATGGGGACGCTGAGGACCGCGACGCCGACCAGGGCGCGGCCGCCGATGGTGGTGCCGTCGACGGCGAGGCGATCGTCCGTGGTCGTGAGCCCGTAACTGAACCGGGCCGCGGGGAAGGATGCGGCGTAGTGGTGACGGGTGACGAACTCGCGTGCGAGCTGCTCGGGCAGCCTCACGACGTCGAAGGACGGGGCGTGGAAGCCGCCGTCGGCGGGGTGCCGCCAGCTGTGCTGGCGGAACCCCCACCGCTGCGAGAGGAGGGGCGCGGGGGCGCTCATGCCACCAGCCCCATCGTCTCGACGCAGATGCCGACGATGTCGCGGGCGCACGGCGGGCAGACCGCATTTCCAGCCGCCTTCGTGATGTCGCGCTGGGAGACGGGCTTCAGGCGGTTCGTCGGCTGCCACATGTAGTCAGGAGGGAACGCCATCCCGGCCGCGACCTCAGTGGGGAGGAACATCCGCAGCAGGGTGTCGGGGACCAGCTCCATGGCGGCGTCGAGGTCCTTGGCGCTGATCGGTGCGCGCTGGCCACGGGGTTGCTGCATGATCGCCTGGTGCCCGGCGGTGGTCAGAGTGCGCATCGGCTCGGTGGCAGGGGTAGTCATCTCGGCTCCGCCTCCGTTCATGCGGTGGATGAGGGCGTGGTTCGCGCCGTCGGCGACCGCCGTCCGCATCGGCTCGGTGTACGGGTCGAGGTCGCGCACCCGGTCGCGGAACTGGGTGACGAAGGGGGTCACCAGCGCGTGGTGGTTCCCGCCGGCGGTGAAGGTGCCGGCCGCTTCGGTCACGGGGCGGGCGGTGCCCGTGCCGTACATCTCGGCGATGAAGGGTGTGCGCTCGGGTGCGTAGGCCAGCGCGGTCTCCAGTCGGGTGGTCTGCGTGCGCAGCGCCTCGTCGACGGGGTAGGCGTTCTTGCCGTCGCGGCCGTCGACGGGGATGGCGAGTGCTTTCGAGTTGCTGGTGTGCAGCGCCTTCAGCGGCTCGGTGATCGGCCAGCTGCGGTAGTAGGCGTCTGCTTCGCCGTGGTGCGGGTGGCGCGGGTCGGCGGCGTCGTAGGTGTTGCCTGCGGCCTCCAGGTGGGTCGGTCCCCAGTAGCGGGCGATTCCGGCGGCCACGCGCAGGCGCGTCTTCGGCTTGAGCCGGTCACCGATCGGACGGCCGGGGATGGACCAGTCGATCGCGACGGACGCGGGGAGGTACCCGGGCTCGACGATGGAGCCGCAGCCGGGGCAGCAGTAGACGTAGGCCTGGCGGTAGCGGCCGACCGTGCGGCCGGGCTTGAAGGACTGGACCGACTCACGCATCTCCCCGCACTTCCAGCAGTAGGCGAGCGGGCGCAGGATGCGGTCGAGGTCGGGTGCCTTGTCGGCTTCCGGCCAGGCGACGACGTAGATGCGGTCGCGGGACTGGGGAGCGGGAGCGCCGAACTTCTGCGCGTGCATCGCGTTCAGCGAGACGACGCGGAACTTGTAGCCGAGCGCCCGCAGCTCCTGCCGCCACACGGTCCAGGCCGTGCGGTACTTCGCGTTGATCGCGATGTCGACGACGTTCTCGACGACGACGAGCCGGTAGCGGTGGTGCTCGATGAAGCGCAGCACGTCGAACATCAGCAGGCGCGAGCGGGTCTTCGCCTCGTCGGACAGCGGGTCCTCGAACAGGCCTTCCTCGATGTCCGGCAGCTTCGACCCGTTGGCCTGCGACCACTTCGTGCACTCCGGGGAGGCCCAGAGGATCGTGGTCGACGGGAAGAACGAGGGCCGTTCCTGGTGCAGGTCGACGATCGCGTGATCGGTGCTCTGGTGGTTCGCCGCGTGGATGTCGATCGCGACGTCCCAGTGGTTCGCGGCGACCTTGACCTTGACCCCGGGGACCTGCCCGGCGCCGGTCGAGGATCCGCCCGCCCCGGCGAAGAGGTCGGTCATCGTCACGTCGGATTCGAGAGTGGCCAGCATCAGCGCTTACCCCCCGTGCGCTCGACGTGGAGCTGCAGGGCCGCAACGGCCGGGATGACGAAGACGAAGATGACCAGCGCGGCCGCGAGGCTGCTGCTGGCGACTGGCCGCGCCCCGGTGTCACCGGCTACGAGGGCGGGGACGATGTCCGCGGCCGCGACGATCACCAGGGCGGCGATGAAGCCGAGGAGGACGCTGTACGCCGCGGTGAACATCCGCGCCTGCTTGGCCCGCGGGATGCGGCGGGGGCGCGGTGCCCGCACCCCCGCGGTGGTGGTGATTCGGATGGTGGTCACGGTCGGTGCCTTTCGTTGTGGGGTCTCTCGCCTACCTCTCTACTCTACTTTAAAGTAGAGTCTACTTTCAAGGGGAATCTACGTTTTAGTAGATTTTACTGGGTGCGATGGTCAGCAGACCGATGAGGCCGGCGACGTCTCCGCGGCACTCCAGGTCCAGCTGCCACCGCCAATGGAGTAGACGGTGACTCCCCGGGAGTCATGTCCGCGGACGATCTCCGGCGGATCTCCCGCTGATTCGTACTGGGCGCTCTGGAGGAGGTAGGCCTGCAGCTCGTCATTCCAGCGGACGAGGGTGCGGAACTCGTCCGGTGCTTGAGCTTCATCCCGGGCGAGGTCGGCGGCGATCTGGTCAGCGACTTCGCGCGTGAAGGCCGGGCAGAGGTATCCGTTCCAACGGATGCCGCTGACGGTGTGCGCCATGTAGACGCGGCCGTCGCCGTAGGTGACAGGGACGTTGAAGCATTCGTTGGTGTCGGTCATCGTGTTCTCCTGAGGGTGAGGGGCGAAGGGTCGGGTGCTGCCGCGGAAGGCGCAGCGTGTGACGAAGGTGGGTTGGCCCTGGAGCGAGACGAGGGCGGGGAAGCTCTCGGCGCTGCCGCAGCGCGGGCAAGAGCTGGCATCGGCGTCGGCTCTCCCGGCCTCGGTGGCGAGGACGAGCGCCCGCCGCCACTCGGGGCCGGTCGTGTTGACTCGAGCGAGGACGGGGGAGCCGATGGTGGCGGTGCCGGTGGAGGCGAGGTCGTTCACGGCGTCGTCGTAGACGCGGCCGCAGTCGGCGCAGATCGCGAGGCAGGTCTCGGGCATCTCGCCCAGTCCCTCTGGTGCCGGTCCCGGCCTCTCGCTGACCAGCCGTCCAGATCGGTCGGCGGCGTGGAAGCGGGTGGAGTTCCCGCAGGGGCACTGCACGTAAGTGCCCCTGGTTCGACGCGCGCGACCTCGCCCACCGCGACCGGAAGGGTCGGGTAGGGCGGGGTGATCGCCCCGCCCGTGACGTGGCCACTCATCGGATCACCTCGGCCGCGAAGTCGTACCCTCCGAACGGGCTGCGGCCCGGGACGGCGCGGGTGCCGATGCCGCTTCGGCTCGTGAGGATCGGCGCGCCTGCGAACGTCCACTCGGTGGGATAGGCGTCGAGGAACTCGCGGCCGCCCTTGCTGAGCTTGCCCGACATGTCGTTGCGCCAGCCCTCGGGGGCGACGGGCAGGGTGCGCCAGCCCGGCATCGCGTGGTCATGCCAGGCTCCGAGCATCTCGTTCTCGGATGCGCTGATGTAGTGCCAGCCGCAGGCGGCGCAGATGACCTGGTAGAGGGTCGACCCGAGGCAGGTGCACGGGGTCTCGCTCTGGTACCGCGATCCGGGGCAGAGGTGGTAGTGGCGGAGGTCAGCCTCGAAGCGGTCCATGGTGTGTGCGCCGACGGCGAGCGGCTTCTCCTGGATGTAGGGCCGGTGCCACATGTGGCTGGCCTGGAGGCAGTTGAAGTGGCCGTTCTCGAAGAGGTAGCGGCTCCAGGCTGCGTCGAGGTCGGCCGGGTTCCAGTAGGCGGTGGTGAAGTGCAGCGGCGCTCCGCTCCACGCGGGCGCGGCTGCGACGTCCATCTCGTGGATCATGGCGTCCAGGTCGAAGGTGAGCTGGCTCATCGCTGGACCTCCTGGTGGGTGGCGGGCTGGAAGGGGGCGAAGATTCCGGCGATGATGCCGACGATCAGCGTGACGAAGGAGGTCAGGGTGATGATGGCGGCGATGATGCCGACCCACGAGGGGATGAAGGTGGGGGCGCTGGCGAAGATGGCGGCCAGGCCGAGCACGGTCAGCAGGACGAGGGCCTTGCTGTGAGGGAAGAACCGCATGGGATGTCCTTTCGGTGGGGGTGGAGGGGTGCCGCCCGGCGGCGGCACCCGGGAGCTGTTAGTCCGCGAGCTGGATGCGCTCGGAGTCGTCGGCGCGCTCGATGGTGACCGGCACGTTCCCGTAGACCACGAGGCGGACGCCGCCGTTTCCGTCGGGTTCGGCGAAGACGGTGAGGAGGGTGGCGCCCTCGTCGTCGTCGAAGTCGACGCGGCCGAAGTCGTCCGGCATGGCCTGCCGCGGGAGCCCGGACGGGGAAGCCACCTCGCCCTTCACCCAGTCGTGCGGCTCCAGACGGTCGCCGGTGTCGTAAGGGGTCAGCCGGTAGGTGGTTGCGTAGTCGCTCATTGGTTTCCTCCTCGTCGCTTGCCTACCCCTCTATTCTACTTTAAAGTAGAGTCTACTTTCAAGGCGAATCGCCTTTTTGGTAGAGTGAGTTTGCTCGGAGCGAGTCCGGGAGAATGGGGGCGGAGAGTGGAGGACCTGATGGCCGGATTCGAGCTAGACCTGGTGCGGAAAGCCGCGGGCCTGACGCAAGGGCAGGTAGGGGAGCGGCTGGAGAAGTCGTTCAAGACGGTGAGCAAGTTCGAGCGTGAAGCGGACCGGATGACGCTGACCAGCTTGCGCAGCTACCTGGTCGCCGTCGGGGCCGAAAGCGCCACCATCTCGGTGACCGTTGGCGGCGAGGTCATCGAGCTTCCCCTCGATCTCACCCCTGCTGCAGCTGGCGACTCCTGAACCTGCCGCACCGTTCGCGCAACGGGGCCGGCTTCCCAGCAATGCTCGATAGCGGCGCCGACGAACTGACAGGGGCCGGTTCCGGTCCATCCGCCCGTCTGGCGGCAGAGCGCAGCTGAGGGCGCTCTTTTCGTGCCGCTTGCGGTACGAAAAGAGCGGCAACCCGGACGGCGACCTTCACCGCGCCTGGCGTGCGCGTGACCTCTGCAACGTCACCCCCTCCGCGCACACCGAGAAGGGGCGCGCATCGCTTGGATGCACGCCCCTCCGACGGCTTCCCGGTCGTCAGCGGATCTGCTGCGTGGGCGGAGGTACTGTGTTGGGCTGCCAGGTTGGACGCGAGTCAGTGGGGGCCGTGAGCGCATCGATCCGGTTGGCGATGCCGTCCACATCGACCCGAGCGGCCCGGGCACCAGCGGCGGTTGCGCCCGCGGTGGCCGCGTCGGCTGTCGGCGCGGCCGCCGGAGCGGTCTTGGACGCTTCTGCGGCCAGCGCGTTGAGTTCCGCCGTGATCGAGGTGAGGCGTTGCTGGGCCTCGGCGAGTTCGTCAGCCCGAGGGAATGGCCGGCCGATGCGCGCCTGTGCGTCCTGCAGCGTGGACTCGGCCTCACGGAGCACGCCGCGCTGATCAGCGAGGAGCCTGGGCAGGGAGGCGGTGAGATTCTCCAGGCGTGTGACGTAGCCGATGCCGGGCGAGGCCATCTCTTCCCGGCCCACCGAGACGGTGGCATTCGGGACACCACGAAGCTCCGCCACGATCTGAATCGAGCCGAGCTGCGGTCGGGTTCGCATGTCGATCGTGAATCCGCCGAGCTGGCCCAGCTCGCCGAGGTCGCGTTCGGCGTACACGGGGAGGGAGCCGAGGTACTTGCTTCGCGCCCAGACGGCGATCGCCGCGGCCGCGTCGGCGCGCTTGTCGTACGAGCGCCCGTCGATGACTGCACGGAAACGGTCACCGTCGGTTGGGACGGCCGCGGGGATCATCTGCTCCAGGATCTCGATGCGGTCCTGGGCGAGCTGCGCGCGCTGGGTGGCGACGGCGTGCATCTCGTGGAGGTTGCGCTGGGAGCGGGCGTGCGCCCGTTCGAGGCGTTCCAGCTTCGCCGCCTGGTCGGCTGCTTGCGCCTGCTCGAGTAGCAGCGGGTTGCCGCTGGAGAGGGCCTTGGCTTCGGCGGCAGAGAGGGCGAAGTCGCCGATGTCTTCCATCTCGCGCACGTCGAGCTTGCCGCGCATCACCTGGGCGATGAACTTGGCCTTCCGCTCCACGGTCTGCCACATGTACGCGTCGAAGGAGCGCTCCACAACGTAGTTGTGCACGGCGATCTCGGCGTTCTGGTTTCCCTGTCGGATGCCGCGACCGTTGCGCTGCTGGATGTCGGCCGGTCGCCACGGCACGTCGATGTTGTGCATGGCGATCGCGCGGGCCTGCACGTTCACACCGGTGCCCATCTTGCCGGTCGACCCGAGAAGGACGTCGACGTGCCCGGAGCGCGCCGCGGCGAACAGTCGGCCCTTCTCGGCGTCGTTGCGCGCCGAGTGGATGAACCGGATCCGGTCGGGGTGCATCCCTCCGGCCACCAGGAGCCGCTTGAGCTCGTTGTAGGCGTCCCACCGGTCCTTGGCCGGGGTGCCGAGGTCGTTGAAGACGATTTGCAGGCCGCCCGGGTTCTCGGAGACCTCGCCGGTGATCGTGTCGAGGTAGGTGAGATCCTTGCCGGCCTGCCACTCGTTGAGGATGGTCGCGGCGACGACTTCAAGTTTGCTGCCGGGCTGGGCGTGCTCGGCGCCGACCATCCGCATGTCCAGCGCAGCCTTGCGGCCGTCCCCGGCGATCTTGAGCATGTTGTCTTCCTCGGGCGGGACCGCCTTCGCGGCGACCATCTCGGCGCGCTGGCCGATGTGCTCGAGGTAGGACTCCAGCGCGGGAGTGGGCGGGATGACGTGCACGTGCTGTGCACGCTCGCCGTCGGGGCGTGCGCGCAGCAGGGGGACCGGCAGCCCGAGGTCCTCGGCGGTCTTCACGTCGGCGAAGACGTGCCACATCCGCAGCATCTCCGGGACGTTCTGGAACTTGGAGAACCGGGTCTTCAGCCGGAAGCCACCGGCCGGGCCCATCTCCATTTCGGTGACGAGTTCGCCGAACGTCGCCGCCCAGGTGTCGAACGTGAGCACGCCCGCAGCCTGGAGCAGGTCCGGGCGCAGGTAGCGCTGCATGACGTGCGCCTCGGTGATGGAGTTGGCCAGCGGGGTCGCGGTTGCCAGCGTCCCGGCGCGGAGGCCGTGCCGGGAGCGCAGGTACTCCATTTTGAGGTGGAGGTCCGTTGCGCGGCCGGATCCGGGGAGGATGGCGGCGGCGTCGATGTTGGATTCGGTGGTGAGGTTCTTGTAGTCGTGGGCCTCGTCGACGATCACGTAGTCGATGCCGGAGGATTCGAACGTGATGCCGGGGTCGGCGGGCTTGTCGAGCTTGGCCTTGAGCTTCTCCTCGAAGCGGACCTTGGCCTTCTCGATCATCTTCACGGTCGACGATCCGGCAGAGCGCGCGGCCGCGATGTTGGCCTCCAGCTCGTGCACGCGTTCGCGGATGTATTCGGCCTCGAAGGCGGGGGAGACCGGGATGCGTTCGAACGCGGTCCGGGTCGCGATGATGGCGTCCCAGTCGTTGGCGGCCGCGCGGGCGACGAACAGGCGGCGCTTGTCCCCGGCGAGGTCGTCGGTGGATGCCGCGAGGATCTTTGCCTGCGGGTAGATCTGAAGCCACTCGCGGGCGAACTGCTCCAGCATGTGGTTCGGGACCACGACGATGGGCTTGTTGATCAGACCCATGCGGCGCATCTCGGTGGCGCCCATGGCCATCTCCGCCGTCTTTCCCGCGCCGACTTCGTGGGCGAGCAGCACGGCGGGTTCAGAGATCATGCGGGCGACGGCGGCGCGCTGGTGCGGTCGCGGGGTGAAGTTGGCCGCCATGCCGGGGAAGGTGAGGTAGTCGCCGGCGTCGGTGTAGTCGCGCAGCACGATGGAGTTGAACCGGCGGTTGTACTCCTCGGTGAGGCGGTGGGCACGTTCGGCGTCTTCCCACACCCATTCCGCGAATCGGGCCTGCAGCTTCTCGGCCTTCTCGGTCGCTGCCTGGGTCTCGGTCGGGTTGAGGATGCGCTTGCCGTCGTCGAGCTCGTCGTAAACGGTCAGCGCCCGCTGCTCCATGACCGCCTCGGCGACGTCTTGCGCAGGCCGGCGGCTGGTGCCCCATTCGTCTGTGGCGAGGATCGAACGCCGCGTCTGGGACTTGACCACCCACTTGCCGGGCATCGGGTTTTCGACCGTGAGTCCTTGGTCGCGGAGGATCTCGCGTAGGAACTGCTGGTGAGTGCCCGGGTCGATCCACACCGCGCCCATCCGGACGGCGATCTCCTCCATGGTCAGAGGCTCTGGCACCACCCTCTCGAGGGCGGGCACGTTGGGTGCAAAGCGGTCCGGGTCGGCCTCGGCCGCGGCACGGGCGGCGTCGAGCTTGACGCGGATGTCTCCGGAGAGATATTCGGCGGCGGGGACCAGGCGGTCGAGGGCCGGGTCGTCGTAGACGAGGGTGCCGAGGGCGGCGCGCGCCTCGCTCTCGTCGGTGCCGAGCAGGTGCGCGATCAGCGGGAGGTCGATGCCTCCGGTGCGGTCCATGGAGAGCGCGATCGCCTCGGACGGGGTCTCGGCTCCCTGAACCTCCGGCCGCGGTACCACGACGCGGCGCGAGAGCAGGGAGGCGGGGACCGCGTCCTGCTTCTCGTCGTCGAACACTTCGAGTGCCATCACCAGCGACCCGAACGGGTCTTGGCGGAGGATCCGTGTGGCGGTCGGGGTGATCCGGGCCATCCGGGGGGCGCCGGTCTCGTCGTCGACACGGCCGGTCTCGCGCATGGTGTAGCGGTTCAGCGGGCCGTACTTGGTCGAGTAGCGCTCGTAGTCGGTGCGCAGTGCCTCGCGCGCGTGCTCGAGCTCGGCGGTGTCGTCGGCGGACGCGGCTTCCATCTCCAGGAGGATGCGGGCTTGGTCGCGCAGGCTGAGCAGGGCACGCACCTCGACCGCGGCCGACTTCGGAACCTTCACCGGTTCGGCGCGGCCACCCTGCACCTGCGCGAAGCTGCCGTCCTCCTCTGCGAGGAGGGTTCCGTCGAACACCTCGGCAAGCTCCGGTCGGTGATCTTTCTGCTGCAGCTGGGACTCTTCGGAGCGGGCGGTGAACAACTGGCTACGCTCGCGCGCATCCGCGACGATCCCATCGAGCGCCGTGCGCAGGTTGCTCTCGACGTCGGTGAGGTCGCCGGTCACGTAGAGGGTGGGGCCGAACTGGCTCGGCCCGATCGTGTAGGTCCCGAGGACGTTCTCGGGGCGGGTGTCGAAGTACGCATTGGTCTTGACGACTTCACCGTCGACCTGGTGCGCGTGAACGGTTTCCCAGACGTCGGATGCAGCCGGGCGGCCCGGCTCCCGACGGCGGAAGACCAGTAGGTCGGTGACGACCTCGGTGCCGGCCGCGCGACGGTGTGCGCCCGAGGGGAGGCGGACTGCGCCGACCAGGTCGGCCATCTTGCTCATCTCGCGGCGGGCAGCAGGGTTCTGGGTGTCGAGCGTGTACCTGCTGGTCAGCACGGCGACCATGCCGCCCGGTCGGGTCAGAGCGAGCGACTTGATGATGAAGTGGTCGTGCAACGAGTGCCGTCCGGCGTTGTGCACCGGGTCGTGAAGGGTGACGTTGCCGAACGGGACGTTGCCGATTGCGGCGTCGAAGTGTCCGGCTGGGTACTTCGTGTCAGCGAAGGACTCCGCGCGGATCTGCGCGTGCGGGTAGACGGCGGCCGCGATTGCTGCGGTGGTCTCGTCGAGTTCGACTCCGACCATGGCCGCCGACTCCGGTGCCATGCCGATGAACGTTCCCGCGCCGGCGCCCGGCTCGAGAACGGTGCCGCCGTCGAATCCCAGCTCCTGCAGGGTCGACCACATCTGCCGCACGTAGGCGGGGTCGGTGTAGTGCGCGTTGATCGTGGTGCGCCGTGCCTGGTCCCACTGCTCCTGGGACAGGAGGTCACGGAGTAGGGCGCGCTCGGTCGACCACGAGGTCTTGGTGTCGTCGAACACATCCGGGATGGCTCCCCACGACGAGAACCGCGCCAGGGTCTGCTTCTCGTCGGAGGTGGCAGGGCGTCCCTCGTCGACCAGTGTGCGGGCGAGCATGATCGCGCGCACGTTCGCGTCGAAGCGGGCCTTGGCCCCAGAAGGCGCGAGGTCCTCCTGCGATGTCGGGATGAACCGGCTCAGTCCTCCGTCGGCCGCGTCGCGAACCGGGCCCGCAGGCGTGCCTCCAGCAGTTGCTCGTTCTGCAGCAGGAACCGGTACGGGTTCTCCTGCTGCTGCAGCTCCCTCAGGAACTCCTCCGGCAGGCCGTGCTGGCTCGCCAGTTCCTCGATCGGCATCGCGGCCGAGTCCCGGCTCTGCGAGGTCTCCGCCCAGTCCGCGAGCCAGTCCAGCGACAGGCCGTTGGTCGCTCGCCACTCCTGGTACGCGTCCTCGCTGGTCGTTTCCGGGCTGGGCGTCACCAGTTCCGAGAACGCGATCTCCTCGGCCTGCGCCTTCGCCGCGTTCAATCGACCCGTCTTCTCCAGCACCGACTCGCTCGGGCTGTCCGGCCCGGCTAGGTCGGGGATCAGCTGTGCCACCCGCACCCCGATCTCCTCCCCGAGGTCCTCGAAGAACTCCTGCGGTCGATCCATCGTCGCCAGCGACGTCGGGGCGAGTCTCGCCCACCTCTCCATCGCCTGCCTGCCGTACAGGTTCATGCGTCTCTCCTTGCGTGTTCCAGAAGTCCTCGAAGCTGAGCTGCCCTGACGAGAGGGCGTTCTCGGTGGGCGACGGCTCTGCCGTTCGCGCCTCGTCGATGCGGGCGTCCGCCGACTGGTCTCCCAGCCCCCACAGGTCGAATTCGAGCTGTGTCTCGGGGGATGAAGCCTTGCGGCGTCTGCCTGCCATTCGGTGCCTCCTCGTGATGCGTGGACATCGCCGAGATTAACAACACCGAGGCTCGATTAACAGCACCTGGCCTGGAGAAAAGCTCCCAGTTCCGGCGCCGTCGACGGTTCTTGTAATTCGATCGTCTGGACGTCTCGTGTGAGTGCGCGAGCGGTGGGCACTGGCACGTGCGTCTTGTGCGCCGGATGGCGGTGCGCATCAGAGGAATTCCGTGTCGAAGTCGGGCTGCACGATGCAGCCGAGGAGCTGCTTGTTTGTCCGAGGCACGGCAATCAGGACCAGTACGAAGGCGGGGACGATCAGGATCAGCGACCACGCTGCGACATGCCAGATCATCGACACGATGAAGACGGTGACCAGCGTCGGCAGAAGCAGTGCCAGCCCGGCGAGAAGCCATCGCGATCGCCGATGGAGGCGTCGGTATTCGTCTGCAGTCACGATGTTCGCCTTGATCCACTGCGGGCCTGGCGATGCGACCCAGAGCTGGCCTAGATCGTCGCTGAACAGCGTCCCCTGCTCGTACCCCGTCACGGGCGGCAGCTGTGTGCGCTCGTGCCGATACGACCGGCTGATTCGACCGTTTGCGCGATCCTCACGCGACATGACGTTCGTCACTTTCTGCGCTCCAACTCTGACGATGTGGATGATACGGGGGAATCGGAGGTCACGAGGTCCTCGTCGCTGGGAAGCAAGAGCGGCGCGATACCGGTCAACGCGAGATTGGCGCTGCCGTCGACTGGAGTGAGGTACCGCGCGTAGATCCGGAAGAGGGCCTTATCCCGCGCCTTCACGCCTACCTTGGCTCCGGCGGGGACCACGCCATTGATGGTGGCAATGACCTCGTCGGCGAGAGCAATCGCCGGACCCTTCTGGACGCTCGCCAGATCCGTCACGACCCAGGTCGGTCGCTCGGTTCGGAACGTTGCGCGGGCACGCTTGGGGCGAAGTTGCCTCATCCAGAGCACACGCACCAAGGTGCATGCGATCACCGCGGCCATCGCCAGGAGAACGGCCAGCCCGTAGATCAGCAGCAGGACCGTCAAGAGCGCGTACGTCGACGGCGCGACAAACATCAGCGCGTCCAGGACGAGCCCGGGGACAAGAAGTGGCAGCACAAATCGCAGCGCGACGGCCACGAGCTGGTGTCGACGCCTGATCTGGACCGTGGCCTCGCCCGATCTGAGCAGGTACAACACGCCTTGAGTGCTCGCGATCCACGTCGAGATGACGGTCGACGGAGTGATGAGCGCACGATCGAGCCTGGATACGTCTCTGAGACGGCCGCCTGTCTTGCGCGCCTTGCGCTCGCACTCCTTCTGGGCGGCCAGCAAGTATGCGTCGATGGTGATGCGGTTGACACGGCGGCGACTCGCGCGGTCTCGGACGGGGACGGGGGGAGAGGTCGATCCGATCTCGGACATCTACCGCGCCTCCTCAGCCAGCCGCGCGAGCGGGGTGCCGGGGAGGTCGGCCGGCGAGAGCGTTGCGGCGATGGCCGCGTCGAGTAGCTGCTCCGCTAGTGGGTCGATCAGGTGCTCCACCATGGGCAAGGCAGGGTCCGACCCCAGGGTCACCTCGACTGGGGCTTGGAGCCCGGGGACGGCCAGGGCACCGGCCTCGACGGCACGCGCTATCGCTTCTCCGTAGGTATCCCACTCGCGCCGCTTTTGCGCGTCCAGCTGCTCGAATTGGTGTCGGATTCGGTCGAGTCGTGACTCACGTGCATCGGAGAGCCGCTTGTATTCGGCTCCCGCCTCGGGGGAGAAGGGGATGAGGAGCGAGCGCCACGAGGTGTCGCCTGCTCGTATGTCGCGTTCGATCCGGTCGGTCCACTCACCCCATTCGGTGTCCTGGAATGAGCGCCATGCCTCCCAAGACCACGGTGGGGCTGCAGGGTCCGCCGAAGTGAGCTCATTGGGGCCAGTGACCTCGTACACCCACCCGTAGGATGCCGGATCGGGTGCCGGGTCTGCCTTCTCCGCCTGTTCCACTTGGGCGTCGATCGCCTGCTCCGCGTCGTCATACTGTGACAAGGCGTCGGTTCTGGTGGCGAGGATCTCGTCAACGTCGACAACCACCCGCACCGGCTCGGTGCGGTGTCGCCAGAGGTCCGATGGCTCGGTCCCGACGGTCGCGTACAGCAGGTCCTCTACTTTGGCCGCTTCCCACGATCCGGGGCGTCCAGCGAGTGCGCGTTCGATACCGCCGAGGTTGGCCGCGGCACCCGCTAGAGCGAGTGTGACGAACTCGGCCCAGTCAACAGGGTCAGATTCCGTCGGGTGCGGTTCCAATCGTCCGGACGGAGTCTGGTGCAGGCGCGGTCGACGCTGCCTGCCGGCTTCGGTGAGGGTCGCGATGGCGTCGTTGAGCACCTCGGAGAGTGCACGCTGTGACGGGTGTCGCGCTGGCGCGGTTTCGAGCCTGCCGTACGCGACGGGGTTGGCTGAGCTGTTGTCCAGCGGATCGCGCTGACCGATCAGAGGATGGGTGGGGTCTGGGAGGCCGGTGATCGCGACGCGGCCGTCGTGGAACGTCACCCCGCTGATGCTTCCGGCCATCACGACGATGCCGCCGGAGGCGATCAGCAGCAGCTGCGCGTCGGAGACCTTGTCCAGTCGGGCACGCCACACGCCTCGGCCTCGTTCCCACAACTCGGCCGTGGGCAGGCCGTGGGCAAAGCCGATGCGATCCCGTCCCAACGCGTCGGGCTGGGGTGCGGGCTTGTCGGAACCGAGCTTGATTCGGACGACGTCGACTTCCGAACGATCTGTCATGGGTGGAGAGTAGCGCACTTCAACGCCATCGCGCCATGATTTTAATAGTTGACTAATGCAAACATGACATAATAATTATTATCAGCGATCATTTTTACGCACATTCGAGATCAGCCGAAGTGCGAATGCGGCGATCACGCTCCGTTGGAACCTGGCAGTCGATGTGCTCGCCGGAAAGCCGTCCCGCCGCCGCAGGCTGCCGGACGAGTTCCCGGACAACGTACGCGAAGAGTTGATCGAAATCGTGGACGTGCTGCTCGCACGGGCGAACCTTGTGCTCGACTAGCCGGCGACGGGGCAACGGCGCCCTCGAACCAGGTCGTCATCGCCGCCCGTGCCCGTGGGGTGCACAAGGCGGCCTTGCCCGGGGACGGCCGCATTCGCCTCGGCGGCCGCCGTGGCGACGTGCAGGGCGGCATCGACGGTCTTGTGGGCGGCGAGTGCCGCCACGAGGCCGCCCAGGAATGCGTCGCCGCTGCCGGCCGGATAGCGGCCGGTCAGCGTGGGCGCGACGAGTCGGTGAGCTTTTCCTCCGAATACCGCCGCGCCGGGGCGCACGCCGTCGGTCACCACAGCGTCGCATGCCCAGCGGACGGCGAGGGCGCGTGCCGCCTCCTCCGCCGGGACGTCTGCGCCGAGCAGTTCGGCCGCCTCCGCGCGGTTGACCTTCACCAGGTCGGCCGAGCCGACGAGCGCGCGCAGGCCTTCGCCGGACGAGTCGACCGCCGTCCGCACCCCGGCAGCCCGGGCCTGGTCCAGCAGCCGCGCCAGGTCGCGCAGTCCGATGCCGGGCGGGACGGAGCCGGAGACCAGCAGCCAGGCGGGCAGCGCGTCCGTGAGGGCGGCCTCCACCGCGGCCACGATGCCCGCCCAGGCGTCGGAGGACAACGGCGTCGCCGGCTCGTAGAAGTCGGTCGAGCTCGCCGCGCCGTCGTCGGCCACCACGGCGACGCACGTCCGGGTCTCCGCCTCGAGCGGCACCACCGTGGCGTCGACGCCGTCGCGCTGCAGTTCGCGGGCGATCCATGCGCCGGGTTCGCCGCCGAGCGGGATCACCGCGCGCACGGAGGCGCCGAGCGCCGCGGCCGCGCGCGCCGCGTTCAGCGCCTTGCCGCCTGCGACCTTCGTGGCGCGCTGCACGCGGTTGACGGCCTGCGGCTTCACGGCGGCCACCTCGTACGTAACGTCGACACTCGGGGACAGCGCGAGAGCGAGGATCACGGCCGCTCCTCCCAGGGGCGGATGCGCCCGAGGACACGTCCGCGGCCGTCGCGCAGTACCTCGAGCGCAGCGGCAGAGACCTCCTCGGGCGTGTGCCAGCGCGTCCCGTCGTCCGGCCCTGTCGTCCAGCCGAGCTGCAGCACGTCCGGCCGGATCGCCGGCTCGCGGTGGACAAGATCCGCCGCCGACGATGTGCGGATCAGCACGACCCGTCCGCCCACCGCCCGCGTCAGCGTCGGCAGCGACTCCGGTGAGACGGCGGGCGCGTAGACGACCGCGCGGTCCCACCGCGCTTTCCCGATCGCCTCGGTGACCGCCGCGACGGAGGTCGCATCCAGGAGGATCGTGTGCGCGCCGTCCGGGGCGGGACGGGTGCGGGCGATCCCGGTGACGTCGTCGCCCGTGGCGACGAGCATCGCCGCCAGTGGCGCGAGGATGCCGGAGGCTCCGACGACCAGGGTGTGGACGGCCATGTCGATCAGAATGCCTGCGGGCCTACGGCCGCGCCGCTGCCGCCCTGCAGGAAGTCTAGGTCGGCACCTTCGTCGGCCTGGGTGACGTGCTCGACGTAGAGCCGGGTCCAGCCGCGCTCGCTCCCCGGCACCTGCCGGGGCGCCCACGCCGCGCGCCGCGCGTCCAGCTCCGCGTCGTCCACCTCGAGGGTGAGCGAACGGGAGGGCACGTCGAGCGCGACGATGTCGCCGCTGCGGACGAGCGCCAGCGGTCCGCCCGCCGCCGCCTCCGGCACGACGTGCAGCACCACCGTGCCGTACGAGGTGCCGCTCATGCGGGCGTCGGAGATGCGGACCATGTCCTCCACCCCGGCCTCCAGCAGCTTCCGCGGCAGCGGCAGGTTGCCGACCTCGGGCATGCCCGGGTAGCCGCGCGGGCCGACGTTGCGGACGATGAGGATGTCGTCGGCAGAGACGTCCAGTTCGGGATCGTCCGCGTCGCGCAGGTAGTCGGTGAGCGCATCCCACACCAGCGCCCGGCCGCGGTGAGACATGAGCGCCGGGGATGCGGCCGACTGCTTGATGACCGCGCCGCGCGGCGCCAGGTTGCCGCGCAGCACCGCGATGCCGGAGCCGGCCGGCTTCACCGGGTTGTCGAGCGCGCGGATCACCTCACGGTCGTACACCTCGGCGCCCGTGTAGTTCTCGCCGAGGGTGCGGCCGGTCACGGTCAGCGTGTCGCGGTGCAGCAGGTCGCCGAGGGTCTCCGCGAAGCCCGCGGTGCCACCGGCGTACTCGAAGTCCTCCATCAGGAAGCGCCCGCTCGGCATCAGGTCGGCCAGCACCGGCACATCCCGGACCAGTGTGTCGAAGTCCTCGAGCGTCAGCTCGACGCCGACGCGGCGGGCGAGGGCGAGCAGGTGGATGACCGCGTTCGTCGAGCCGCCGAGTGCCGCGTTGGCGCGGACGCCGTTCTCGAACGCCTCGCGCGTGAGGATGGCGGACGGGCGGAGGTCCTCCTCCACCATCTCGACGATCCGCCGTCCGGCGAGGTGCGCGGCGGTCGCCCGGCGCGAGTCGTTCGCAGGAAGGGCGGCGGTCCCCGGCAGCTGCATCCCCATGTACTCGGAGATGCACGCCAGGGTCGACGCGGTCCCCATCGTCATGCAGTGCCCCTGGCTGCGCGCCATGCAGCCCTCGGCCTCGGCGACCTCGTCCGCGCCGATCTGCCCGGCGCGGTACGCCTCGGTGAAGCGCCACACCGACGTCCCGGAGCCGATGTCCGACCCCCGGTACTTACCGTTCAGCATGGGACCGCCGGTGAGCAGCAGCGTGGGAAGGTCGACGGAGGCCGCACCCATCAGGTACGCAGGCGTCGTCTTGTCGCAGCCGGCGAGCAGCACTACACCGTCCAGCGGGTTGGCCCGGAGCGTCTCCTCCAGATCCATCGCGATCAGATTGCGCAGCAGCATCGCGGTCGGGCGAACCAGTGGCTCGCCCGCGGACGTGGTCGGGAACTCGAACGGCACCCCGCCGGCCTGCCAGATGCCCCGCTTCACATGCTCGGCCAGCGCACGCAGATGGATGTTGCAGCTCGTCAGCTCGCTCCACGAGTTGGCGATGCCGATGACCGGGCGCCCGCGGAAGCTGTCGTCCGGGAGGCCCTCGCTGCGCAGCCAGGAGCGGTGCATGAAGCCCGTCTTGCCCTCGGCGCCGAACCACTGCTGGCTGCGCAGACCGGATCCGGTTGCCGCCTCCCGCTCCTCCTTGCCCAGGTTCCGCGCGCTCATGCGAACCTCGACAGGAAGCGGGCCTGCTCCGCTAGCAGGTCGTCGGTCAGCGCAGCCGCGCGGTCGGCGTCGAGGACGGCGCCGTCGGCGATCATCGCCTCCACGACGAGGTCGCGGTCACCGGTGAGCGCGGCCTCCACCGCGATGTCCACCGACGACAGGCGGCGGCTCAGGATGGCCGTGAGCGGCTTCCCGAGGTCGGGCACGAGCACCGGCCGGACACCGCGGGCGGTGGCGACACCGGGGATCTCCACCGCCGACCAGTCCGGCAGCCCCGGCACCAGACCGCGATTGACGACGTTGCAGCTGAACATCTCGCGCGAGTCGAAGGTGATCGAGCGGATGATCGCGATCAGCTGCTCCTGCTCGCCGCCGCTGCGCTCGAAGACGCTCTGGTCGAGCGGCTCCTCGCCGAGCGCCTGGCGCTTCATCCCCTGATACCGGTCCTCGCCCCACTCCAGGATCTCCGGAAGGGAGAAGGCGTCGACGCCCAGCTTCTTGCCGTAGTAGTCGCCCGATGCGAACCGCTCGGGGAAGAACTCGACGACGTGACGGTCCCCGGCCGCCGCGAACGCACCGTAGCGCTCGAACAGCTCCCACGCGAACGGGTTGTGCCAGGCGGTCGGCTTCTCGTAGAAGATGTTGCCGATGTCGCCCGGGTCCGGCGCCTGGGCCAGCTCGCGCCGCACGCGCTCACGGATGAGCGGCCACGCGTCCTCGCCGTCGAGGCGGAAGTCGTAGATGAACGTGAGGTGGTTGATCCCCGCGTACAGCGTCGAGGTGCGCTCGAAGGGAGCGTCGATGAGCTGGGCGAGCTCGCGCTGGATGTGGTGCATCCCGTGACAGAGGCCCACCACGTCGAGGCCGGTCTCCTGGTGGATGGCCTGCACGTTGGCGGTCATCGGGTTGGAGTAGTTGAAGAAGAAGGCGTCCGGCGCGAGCTCGGCGATGTCGCGCGCAACCTCCACCAGGACCGGCGTCGTGCGGAGCAGCCGCGAGATGCCGCCGGGCATGATCGAGTCGCCGACCGGCTGGAAGACACCGTGGCGCTGCACGATCTCATGGTCGCGCTGCCACGCCGGCCGGCCACCGACGCCCACGCACGTGACGATGAAGTCCGCGCCTGGGAGGACCGCACGGCGGTCGGTGCTGCTGGTGACGCGGATGCTGTCGCCGGCCCCGCGCGCCGTCACCATCGCCTCGGCCAGCCGGGTCGCCACGTCGAGGGCGACCGGGTCGACGTCGACGAGTCGGATCTCCCACGACCCCAGATCGTCCGCGCCGATCAGGTCGGCGAGGAGTCCACGGGTGAAGACGGCGGATCCCGCCCCGATCAGGACGAGCACACGGTCTCTGCTGGTCATCGTTCCTCCTGTCCTGTCCGTCAGGCCGCGGCGCGGGCCCGGAACACCACGCGGTTGCGCAGCTCGCCGATGCCCTCGACGCCGCAGGCGACGACATCGCCGTCCTGAAGGTAGCGTGCGGGCTGCCGGAACGCGCCGGCGCCGGCCGGGGTGCCGGTAAGGATGAGGTCGCCCGGCTCCAGGGTGACGCCGTCCGAGATGAAGGCGAGGAGGGCGGGGATGTCGAAGATCATCGCGCCCGTATCGTCGTCCTGCAGCAGCTCGCCGTTGACGGTGGTGCTGATGCGGTGGCCGTGGGCATCCCCGAACTCGTCCGGGGTCACCAGCCAGGGGCCGAGCGGGGTGAAGGTGTCGAACGACTTCCCGCGGCTCCACTGGACGTCGGCGAATTGCACGTCGCGGGCAGAGACGTCGTTGGCGACGGTGTAGCCCGCCACGTCGTCGAGCGTTGCGGGGGTGTAGCCGCCGCAGCGCCGGCCGATGAGGAGGGTGAGCTCCGCCTCGTAGTCGACCTGGCTGGTGACTTGCGCCGGGACGACGATGTCGGCGGTCGGTCCTACGATCGAGCTGGTGTACTTGGCGAAGGTGAGCGGTCGCTCCGGCTGCGTGAAGCCGGTCTCGCTGGTGTGGTCGGCGTAGTTGAGGCCGACGGCGATCATCTTGCCCGGCTGGGCGACGGGGGCGAGGAGTTGGAGGCCAGCCTCGTCCGTGATGGTGGGCCAGGCGTCCGCCTCGCCAGCGGCGGTCGCGGCGATGGCGCTGAGCGCGTCGGTGATCGTCCCGGGCGCGAGGCGGACGTCGGTGCCGCGGGCGACGACCACGCGGGGCGTGCCCTCGATGAGGGCTCGTGCGATTCTCATGTCTCTCCTTCGAAGCTGATCCTTCACAATCCTGTCACAAGCGAGCAGAAATGAGCAAGAATAAGCACATGCTTTCAGAACAAGTCGCCGCGGTGGACCCGGCGCAGCGCACGGCCGGGGGCGCGACCGTTGCGCAGGGCGTCTACGGCGCCCGCGGCAACCTCGAGCTCATCGCCTGCGACCAGAAGGACGGCCTCTGGGTGTTCTGGTTCAACGCCGACCGGGAGTCGGACCCGCCTGCGGCGCCCGATGTCCCGCCCGGCACGTGGAGCAGCGGCTTGGCCTTCGCCCACGGCGTCGGGTACCGCGACGCCTGGATCGCGCAGTCGCCGCTCGGACCCGACCACCTCGAAGCGCTCGCACTCCGCGCCGACGGCGTGTTAGAGAGCTGGTACTGGTCGCCCCGCGCGGGCTTCCAGCGGCGGCCCGGCCCGGTCGCCACGGCCGCCTCGTCCTTCCGCGCGGTGCACCACGACGGGAGTGTCTTGCTCGAACTGACGGACGAGGGCGGGCGCACTCGGCACCTCCTCTCGACGCCGAACGGCTACCCCGCCCGCAGCTGGCGCGAGACGCGTTCCGCGTTCGCGGCCGCCGACCCCGCTGCAGATCTCGCGCTGCTGATTTCGGCGGGCGTCGATCCGGCCGCGGTCGCCGTGGACACCCTGCGATCGGCACCGTCCACCCGTGCCGGCGGGACCGTCGAGGTGATCTGGCGCGACCCTTCCGGACGCCTCCACCACCTTGGGGTACCCCGGTCCCCCGCGACGGACGCGTGAGACCGGGGCTTCGACTCAGTTGACGCGGTGGATCATCGTGTTCGCGAACTGATAGCGGTATCCGGCTGAGCGGACCGCCTCGTCGTGGCGGGGGCTCTGCCCGTACGAGGAACCGTGCAGCCAGACGAAGGCCGGCGCCTCCTGGCCCGTTACCGCCTCCAGCTGCCGCTTCGCCCCGACGACCTCGCGTTCGATGTCGTCGTCCGACAGCACCGTGTCGAAGCCCTCGTGGTGGGCGGTGTGGGGGAACACGACGTGCCGGGCGCTGAGGTCGGCGACCTCGTCCCAGTCCATGGCGATGCGTCCGCCCTTCGTGTCCTCCTCGACCAGCGAGATCCAGTGGGCGCGGGCGAAGGCCTCCTGGTGCTCCGGGTCGCAGTCGACGAACGACGTGGCGATCGGGAACCACCCGGTGATCCCCAGCTCGTCGCACAGCGGCGCGGCCACGGTCGCCGAGTTCCGGTAGCCCTCGTAGAACACCGGGATGAGGCCCGGCTTGTCCTTGTGCCAGGTGCCGGTCTCGAACAGCCGGTCGAGGTCGTCGAGGGTGACCGTCGCGTAGTCGCGGGCGAAGCCGGCCAGCTCCCGGGCGAGCTCGTCGCGGGCGACGCGCGGGGTGGAGTGGTAGTTGACCACGCGGATGAAGTGGCCGCGACGCAGCTGCTCGCGCTGCGCGGTGAACGACGGCCGGGTCATCGGGCGTCCCCTTCCTGGATGGGCGCCGCACCGGGCGCGAAGTTCGTGAACGCCAGCACCTGCATGGCGGTGATGACCGCACCCTCGTCCTCATCGCGCGCCCACGGGACGAGGGCGGCGGAGTAGCGGTCGAACACGTCGGCGAAGGCGCGGCCCTCACTCAGCTGCGCTCCCTCGGGGGACGCCGGGATCGCCCGGCGCTCGTCGGCGAGCCCGAGGACCATCGGGATGCCCTCCCGCTCTAGCCGGCGGTCGTGGCACGCGCGCATCAGGCCGACGATGTCGCCGGCGGCGAGCAGCGCTGCCGGCGAGGGCTCCCCTTCGTGCGAGCTGGGGCCGCTCACGGTTGCGGACATGGGGATGGTCTCCTTTCAGACGGCCACGGGCGCCGAGACGGCGAGCAGCAGACCTTGGACGGTGGAGGCGATCGCGTCGCGCCCGGAGGCGATCGCCGGTCGGGGGTCCGCGGCGCCGCCGAGTGCGGCGGCGACGGCGGAGCTGTAGGCGGCCGAGAGCGCGGTGCCGACGTTGACCTTGCGTATGCCCGCGTTGACCGCGTCCCGGATCCCCGCATCCGGGACGCCGGAGGAGCCGTGCAGCACGAGCGGGACGGGCACCGCCTCTCGGAGCCGCCGGATCAGGTCGAGGTCGGGCGCCGCGGTGCGCTCCCGCATCGCATGGGAGGTGCCGACCGCGACGGCCAGGCCGTCGACGCCGGTGGCCGCGGCGAAGGCGGCGGCCTCGGCCGGGTCGGTCCTCACGCCGAAGGCGTGCGCGCCGTCCTTGCCGCCGATCTCGCCGAGCTCCGCCTCGATCCACAGGCCGGCCCGCTGGCCGAGCGCGGCGACCCGGGCGGTCTCCGCGACGTTGTCCGCATAGGGCAGCGTGGAGGCGTCGAACATGGCGGAGGTGAACCCGAGTGCTGCGGCGGCCTCCACCAGCGCCGGATCCTCGCAGTGGTCGAGGTGCAGCCCGACCGGGACCTCCGCCGCGCGAGCGAGCGCGAGGCAGGCGGAGCCGATCGGGTCCAGTCCGCCGTGGAAGCGGATCGCGTTGTGGCTCACAGACAGCAGCACCGGCAGCCCTGCGGCCTCCGCACCCGCGACGATCCCCTCGGCGAACTCGAGGGTGATGACGTTGAAGGCGGCGACGGCGGGCAGGACCGAGCCCGGTGCGAGGAGCTCTCGGGGGCCGCTCAGCATGTCTCGACGGTGACGCCGGCCGCGCGGAAACGCTCCAGCGCCTCCGCCTCTGCGCCGTCGTCGACGATGAGCGTGTCGATCGCGCTGATCGGGACAAGGCGCGCCGGTCCGCGCTGCGCGAGCTTGCTGTGGTCGGCGAGCATGATCAGCTTCGGGGCGGACGAGGCGAGCGAGCGGTCGGTCTGCGTCTCGCTGAGGTTCGTCCCGGTGACGCCGATCTCCGGGTCGATCCCGAAGGCGCCCGAGTAGACCTGGTCGATGCCGAACTCGCCGAGGCCCGCGATCGTGAGGTGCCCGAGGAGGCTCATCTCGGTGCGGCGCAGGAGCCCGCCGAGCACGATGATCTCCAGGTCCGGGTACTGCGCCAGCCGGTTGACCACCATCAGACTGTTGGTCACGACCGTCAGGCCGCGGACGGCACCGAGATACGGCAGCATCGACTCGGTGGTCGTGCCGCCGGTGATCAGGATGGTGGAGTTGTCAGCCACGTGCGCGGAGGCGGCCTGGCCGATCCGGCGCTTCTCCTCGGCGAAGGCGATCTCGCGCAGGGGGCGCAACGGCTCCACGTCATCGGAGAGCGGTGCGGCGCCTCCGTGGATGCGCTCGATCAGCCCGCGCTCCTGCAGGTCGTTGAGGTCGCGGCGGACCGTGGACGTGCTCACCCCGAGCAGGCGCGCCATCTCGTTCACCGAGCCCGTGCCGTACGCGCGGATGTAGTTGAGCAGCTCGCGCTGCCGCTTCGGTCCGAGCAACGGTTCAGTAGCCTGAGACACGGTCCACCTCATTCACGATCGGCCGCCCGTCGGCGAGCCTGGTCAGGTTCTCGACCACCAGGTCGAGGGTCTGGGCATGGTACTGCGGGGCGAGACCTGCGACGTGCGGGGTGACCAGCGCGTTGGGCTCCGACCACCAGACGGAGTCGGGAGGCAGCGGCTCGTCGTCGAAGACGTCCACGGCGGCACCACCGATCCTTCCGTCGCGCAGCCGCTCGAGCAGTGCCGCCTCGTCCACGATCCCCCCGCGCGCGATGTTGATCACCAGCGCACCGGGCGGCAGCAGGTCCAGCTCCCGCGCCCCGATCATCCCACGCGTCAGCTCGGTGAGCGGGACGACCACCACGAGGATGTCGCTGCGCGTCAGCACCTCGTCGAGCCGGTCCATCGGCAGCACCTGCGCGCGGTCGCCGTCGGCGGTCTGCCGGCCGGTGTCGAACTTGGCCTGCGCCGCATTGGGCACGCCGGTGCGGCTGAGGCCGAGCACGTCCATCCCGAACACGCTCGCCAGCCGCGAGATCTCGCGGCCGATGCGGCCGTAGCCGATGATGCCCAGCGTGGAGCCGGCGAGCTGCCGGGGCGTGAGGGTTGCCAGGCGTTCGGCCGGATCCGGCCAGCTGCGGTCGTTCCTGTGCCGCACGATCAGCGGCATCCGGTGCGCCAGCTCCAGGACGGCCATCATCGCGTACTCCGCCATCGGCACCGGCGCGATGCCGCCGAGCGTCGCGAACGGCACGGCGCTCGCCCACAGCCGGGTCTCGCGCACGTGGTCGACACCGGAGGTGTCGAGCTGCACGCAGCGGAGCGCCGGCACCTGCTCCGGCTCCGGGAACCACGCGGTCGTGTGCAGCAGATCGACGCGGCGGAGCAGATCCGCGGGGGCCGCGGCCGCCTCCGCCGGAGTCAGTCGGTGCACCTCGACCTCAGGAAGCCGGGCGGTGAGCTCGGCGAACCAGGCATCCGGGAGCGGCAGGGTGGACAGATAGGTGACGGTCATTTGATTCCTGTTCGGGCGAAGCCCTGGACGAAGTAGCGCTGGAAGGCGAGGAAGAGGACGACCATCGGCAGCACGGAGATCAGGGCCAGCGCCATGATCGAGTTGTAGTCCGGGGCGGTCTGGTTCTTCAGGTACAGCATCCCGATCGGGAGGGTGAAGAGGTCGTTGTCCTTGAGGGCGATCAGCGGCCACCCGAAGTCGTTCCAGCTGCCCAGCAGGGTGAGCAGCACCAGCACCGCGATCAGCGGCTTGCACAGCGGCAGCACCACCTGCAGGAAGATGCGGACGTGCCCGGCGCCGTCGATCCGCGCCGCCTCCACGATCTCGTCCGGGATGCCGATGAAGAACTGCCGCGAGAGGAAGATTCCGAAGGCGGCGGCCGCGCCAGGGAGGATGACGCCCCAGTACGTTCCGAAGATCCCGAGGCCAGCGACCAGCTTGAACTGCGCGACCATGATCGCCTGCACCGGGATCATCATGGTCGCCAGCGCCAGGATGAAGACGGCGTTGCGGCCGCGGAAGCGGAGCCGGGCGAACGCGTAGCCTGCGAGCAGGTTCACCGTGACGGTGAACACCGTGACGAAGATGCCGATGACGGCCGAGTTCCCGAACCAGGTGAACACCGGGTACTCGGTGAGCACATTCACGAAGTTCTCGAGGGTGAACGTGCTCGGCCACAGATGCAAGCCCGGCTCGAACACCTCCCCCCGGGGCGAGAACGCCACCACGCACATCCAGTACAGCGGGAAGATGACGATCGCCGACACGACGACCGCAATCAGCATGCGCCAGCCCATCCCCTTCCTTGCCTCGTCGGAGCCGCGGCGGCGGGCCGGGCGGCGCGGGGTATGGGCGGGCTCGTCGACAGCGGTCGCCACCTCGAGCAGGACGCCTGAGTTGTCGGTCATGGTCTCTCCTACTCCACCAGGTCGCGGGTCCGGCTCGTCTTCCACTGCACGAACGTGAAGGCGAGCGTGATGAGCAGGATGACGATGCCGATGGCGGCGCCGTAGCCCTGCTCCCGGATCTGGAAGCCGTTGCGGTACGCGTACGTGACCAGCACCGAAGTGGCGTTGCCCGGGCCCCCGCCGGTCATCACGAAGATGAGGTCGAACACCTGGAACGACGCAATCACGTTCATGATCAGGAGGAAGAACGTGGACGGGCCGACCAGCGGGACCGTCAGCCTCCGGAACTGTTGCCAGCGGCTCGCGCCGTCGATCCGTGCCGCCTCGTAGAGCTCGGGCGAGATCGACTGCAGGCCGGCCAGGTAGATAATCATGTTGAAGCCGACGCGCAACCAGATGGCCACGATGACCACCGAGATCATCGCCGGCACGCCCTGCGACTGCCACGCCACCGGGCTCAGACCGAGCGCGCTGAGGATCTTGTTCAGGAGGCCGCTGGACTCGTAGAAGATGATCATCGCGATCATGCCGGAGGCGACCCCGGAGATGACCATCGGCAGCACGATGATCGTGCGGAAGACGCCACGCGCCGGCAGCACCGAGTTGAGCAGCACGGCCAGGCCGAGACCAGCCGCCAGGTCGATCGGGACCGTGAGCACCGTGAACACGAGGGTATTCCACATGCTCTGCCAGAAAACCGGATCGGAGATCAGCCGGACGTAGTTGTCCCAGCCGACCCACTCCGGCGTGCCGAACCCCTTCGTCTCCTGGAAGGACAACTGCAGCGCCCAGAGGATCGGCAGGAACAGGAAGATCGCCATCAGCACGAGGTTGGGGCCGAGGAACCCCCAGCCGACGAGCGACTCCTTGAACCGGGCGGCGCGGCGCGCCGCCCGGGGGCGGCTCGACGCGATGGTGCCGTCGCGCCGCCCGCGGGCGGTCATGGTGGACATTACTTCGTTGCTTCCTTCACCGCGTCGGACAGCTTCGCGAGCGTGTCCTTCGTGGACTGGCCGCCGATGAAGGCGGCGTCGAGCTGGTCCTGCAGGGCGGTGTTGATGGCCGACATGGCCGGCGAGGTCAGCTGCTTCACGTCGCTCGGCTCGATGGTCGTGGCCTGGTCGACGAACGCGGGCATGACGTCCGGCCGCACGGCGTAGGCGATCTTGTCGCCGCCGAGGTCCGTCCGGGTGGGCAGCTCGTTGGTCGCGGCGCAGAAGGCCGACATGCTGTCCGCCTGCACCATGAACTTCAGGAACTCGGCGGCGAGCTTCGGGTTCTTGGTCGCCTTGGTCGCGACCAGTGCGTTGCCGCCCAGGTCGGTGGCGCCGCGCTCGTCCTTCGGCATCGGGATGGCGGTCCAGTCGAACTTGGCGAGGTTCGCCATGTCCGGCACGAGGAACGAGCCGAGGAAGCCCATCGCGGCGGTGCCCTCGGAGAAGAGGGAGTCGGCGTACGTGGACGACTTCACCGAGCTCGTCGGCGGCACCCACTGCTTCTCGAAGAACGACTTGGTGAAGTCGAGGGCCTTGGTGCCCGCGGCGGAGTCGATCGCCGGGGTCTTGCCGTCCGCGTCGATCAGCTTCCCGTTGGCCTGGAACAGCCAGCTCAGCCAGCGCGCGGCGCCCGCCTGCTGCCAGTTGTAGACGAACGGGTACTTGTCGGCGGGGAGGGAGGCGCGCAGCTTGGCGGCGACGTCGGCGAACTGGTCCCAGGTCCACGCGTCCTTCTGCGTCTTCGGGAGGGTGGAGGTGTCGATGCCCGCCTGCTTCAGCATGTCGAGGTTGACCAGCAGGGCCGACACGTCGGTCTGGTGCGGGACGCCGTACGGCTTGCCGTCGTACGAGACCGCCTGCCACATCGCAGGCTGGAACGCGCTGATCTCGCTCTTGCTGAAGTAGCTACTGAGGTCGAGGAGCTGGTCCTGGCTCGAGTAGACACCGAGGTTGCCGTAGTCGACGCGGAAGACGTCCGGTGCATCCCCCGACGACAGCTGCGCGTCGATGTTGGAGAACATCTGCTCGTACGGGACGACGTTGAGCTTGACCGTCGCGCCCTTGTGCTCGGACTCGAACTGCTTCACCAGCTTCTTGAACGAAGCCTCCTCGGACTTGCTCGCCCAGGTGGTGAACGTGAGGTTTCCGGAGGCCGAGTCGCCCCCGGAGCCGCTGCCGCCGCCGAAGCCGGAACAGCCCGCGAGCGCGAGCGCCGAGGCGAGAGCGACCCCGACGAGGGCCGTGGCCCTCCTCTTGCTGAATTTCACGCTGCGATCTCCTTCGTGATCGTGGCGACAGCCGGTGCTTCGCTGCGCCAGAGTGGTTTCCGGCAGTATTCAACAAACAACATCAATTAGTCAAGAACTTCCATACTCTGCTCATTTCTGATTGAATTTGCTCAGATTGTTCGAGCTCGCTCACCGACCAAGGAACACAAGTATGAACGAATACGCCTCTGACGCCGGCGCCGTCACCCGCGCCGAGCTCACGAGCCAGCCCGAGGTCTGGGCGGCGGCTCTCCAGCTCCCCACAGCGCAGCTCGCGCTCCTCCCCGCCGCCGGCGAGAAAGCGCTCGTCATCGGGTGCGGCACCTCGTACTACATCGGCGACGCCTACGCGTACCTGCGCAACGACGCCGGGCTCGGGCGCACGCGCGCCGCCATCCCGACGGAGCTCACCTGGGTCGACGACGACGAGCACATCGTCGTGATCTCCCGCTCCGGGACCACGGCCGACGTCATCGACGTGGTGCGCCGCTACGGCGCCACCCACCGCATCACCGGCATCCTCGGCGACGTGGACACCCCGCTCGGCGAACTGCTCGCCGACCGGACCGTGCACCTGGGCTTCGCCGACGAGAAGTCGATCGTGCAGACCCGCTACGCGACCACCGGCCTGACCACGCTGCGCGCGTCCATCGGCGCCGTCCCCGACACGCTGGTGGCCGACGGGCGGGCTGCACTGGAGCTGCCCCTCCCCGCCGACCCCTCCGACCTGCGCCACATCGTGTTCCTCGGCCACCGCTGGAGCGTCGGCCTCGCTTACGAGGCGGCCCTGAAGGTGCGGGAGTCCGCCGGTTTCTGGACGGAGTCCTACCCGGTCTGGGAGTACCAGCACGGCCCGATCTCGTGCGCCGGGCAGGGCACCCTGGTGTGGGCGCTCGACGAGCTCCCCGACGTGGTCGCCGACGACATCCGCTCGACCGGCGCCGAGGTATACGTGAACGACCTGGACCCCCAGGCGAACCTCGTCCTCGTACACCGCCTCGCGCTGGCGCTCGCGCTGCACCTCGGGCGCAACCCCGACACCCCGCCGTATCTCAACCGCTCCGTGCTGACCACCAGCTGATGCCGCTGGTGACCGTCGCGATCCTCCCGCATTCCGCGGAGGCCGCGCTGCTCTCGCGCGTGGCCGATGCAGTCGCGGACACCCTCGGCCTCGCGCAGGGCGACGTGATCGCCCTGACGACACCGGTGCGCTCCGCCGCCGTGAGCGGCCGCGGCCCACTGGCGACGTGGTGGCCCCTCCTCACCGTGCACGGCTCGGACCGCGGCGAGGAGGCCATGCGCGCCGCCCTGGCGGCCGCGGAACACGCCATCATTGCCTGGGGAGAGACGAACGGTGTCGCGATCGAAGGAGTGTGGACCGAGTGGGCGCTGCCGCTGAACCGCTGAACGGATCCGAGCTGCTCGTCCTCGGCGAGCTCTGCGTTGACCTCATCATCCCGGTCGACGACGAGATCCGCTTCGGGCAGCACGAGCAGCTCGTCCCGGCGACGACGCTCACGATGGGCAGCTCGTCGGCGATCACCGCGTGCGGTGCAGCGGCACTGGGCACCGGCACGCGCCTGATCAGCGTGCGGGGAGACGACACGTTCGGGCGATTCCTCGACGCCGAGCTCCGGCGCCTGGGAGTCGGCACCGCACTCATCCGCGTCGACGCCACACTCCCGACCGGCGCCTCCACCCACCTGACCCGGCCGGACGGCGACCGCGCCATCCTCACATCGCTCGGCTCGATCGGAACGGTCAGCGCGGACGATGCCCCGGATGCGGTGCTGCGCACCGCGCGCCACCTGCACGTCGGCTCCTACTTCCTGCAGACCGCGCTCCAGCCCGACGCCCGCGCGCTGTTCGCCCGCGCCCGCGCACTCGGACTGTCCACCTCGCTCGACGGCAATTTCGACCCCTCCCAGGATTGGGACAGCGGCGTGCTCGACGCCCTGGCCGAGGTCGACGTCCTCTTCGGCAACGATGCCGAGCTGTGCGGCATCGCCAGGGACGACGACGCCGCCTCCGCGGTGCGTCTGCTCCTCGACCGGATGCCGGAGGGTGCGATCGTGGTTCGCAAGCTCGGTCCCGCCGGCGCGCAGGCGTGGGAACGGATCGGTTCCGGCCTCCGCGTGCTCTCCTGCGGCATCCCCGCGGTGCCCGGCGCTCTCATCGACACGGTCGGCGCCGGCGATACCCTCGCCGCCGGCTTCGTCTCCGCGCGCCTGCGGGGTGAGCCGACAGGCCGCAGCCTCGCCATCGCCGTCTCCTGCGGCTCCGCCTCCACGCGCGGACCCGGCGGCGTCGGCGCCCAACCAGGGTGGGACACCGCCCGCTCGCTCGCCGCGACGCTGACCGTCGCGCAGAACGGAGACTGACCATGCGTATCCTGCTCATCGGCGCCGGCGGCGTCGGGAACGCCATCGCCAAGATCGCCGCACGCCGGGCGTTCTACGAACTCATCGTCGTGAGCGACTACGACCCGGCGCGTGCACAGGCCGCCGTCGACTGGATCCGCGCACGGCACGGCGACGAGGTCGCCGCGCGCTTCATCGCGGCCCGGATCGACGCCTCCGACCCGGCCTCGGTCGCCGCGGTCGCCCGCGAGCACCGCGCCACCCACGTGATGAACGCGGTGGAACCGAAGTTCGTGGAGGCCATCTTCGCCGGAGCCAGGGACGCCGGGGCCGACTACTTGGACATGGCCATGAGCCTCTCGCACCCGCACGCGACCGACCCGTACTCGCAGCCCGGCGTGAAGCTCGGCGACGCCCAGTTCGCCGAGGCGGACGACTGGGAGGCCGGCGGCCGCCTGGCCCTGGTCGGCATCGGCGTGGAGCCGGGCCTCTCGGACGTCTTCGCCCGGTACGCCGCCGACGAGCTGTTCCGCGAGATCGACGAGCTGGGCACCCGCGACGGCGCCAACCTGGTGGTCCGCGACGACGACGGCAACGAGATCTTCGCGCCGTCGTTCTCGATCTGGACCACCATCGAGGAGTGCCTCAACCCTCCCGTCGTGTGGGAGAAGGACCGCGGCTGGTTCACCACCGCGCCGTTCAGCGAGCCGGAGGTCTTCGAGTTCCCGGAGGGGATCGGCGCCGTCGAGTGCGTGAACGTGGAGCACGAGGAGGTCCTCCTGATGCCCAGGTGGGTGGACGCCCGCCGCGTCACCTTCAAGTACGGGCTCGGCGAGGAGTTCATCGGCGTGCTCAAGACGCTGCACCTGCTCGGCCTCGACTCGACCGCGCCGCTCCGCGTCCGCAGCGCCTCCGGCCCGGTCGAAGTCGCGCCGCGCGACGTGGTCGCCGCGGCGTTACCCGACCCCGCCGGCATCGGCCCCCGGATGACTGGCAAGACATGCGCCGGCCTCTGGGTCACCGGCACTGGCACCGATGGCGCGCCGCGGGAGGTCTACCTCTACCACGTCGCCGACAACGAGTGGACGATGCGCGAGTACGACGCGCAGTGCGTCGTCTGGCAGACCGCCCTCAACCCCGTGATCGCGTTGGAACTGCTCGCCACCGGTGCGTGGTCGGGCGCGGGCGTGCTCGGTCCGGAGGCCTTTCCCGCCGGTCCGTTCTTGGAGCTAATGGCCCGGCCGGAGGCGGACGGCGGCTACGGGCAGGCGTGGGGTCTCGAGGAGCGCATCCCCTCTCGGTAGGGATCTGCGTCACGGGGTTCGCACAATGCGGCCCAGGCCGGAGCTCACTATCTGGCTGGCTCTGGAGGCGATGCATCTGCTCGGCGAGCTGCTGCGCCTGCGGGACCGATGTGCGGGGTGCGAGATGCCCCCAATGCCTGAGGGCTCACCCGACTCCGGGCGTCGAAGAGAGCATCCAAGCTCCCTCAGCTGACGCGAGGAATATTACCAGCGTAACTTTTCTGTCACTTTTTACAGCGTTTTTTGACACGTAGGAGTCAATGCTGGGTAGTCTTGGGACATGGCCACCCTGACACCTTCGGGTCTGCACCGCAGTACCAACAGGATCGATGAGCACGAAATCGTGCGCCAACTGAACGACGCGCTCGGAGCGACACTCGTGGCGGCTCTGGCCGGGGTCAAGAGTCGGCAGCAGCCCAACGATTGGGCCAAGTCTGGCGGCGGGATGCCGCGGCCGGACGCGTGGAATCGCCTCCAATTCGCGCACCAGATCTGGACGGCGCTGCAGGAGGAAGAAGGCCGGGACATCGCCCGTCGCTGGTTCATCGGCGGGAACCCATTGCTGGGCGAGAGCACGCCGATCATGGCCATCCGCGAAGACCGTCATGCTGACGTGCGCCGAGCGGCGCAGGCCTTCATCGACGGCGACGTCGACGAATGACGCCGGCGGAACCACGCATCTGCACCATATCCGGGCTGCGTCTGATCCCCGTCGATCAAGCGGTGGGGTTCCATGTAGCAACGGCTCGGTGGAAGCAGCCGTCTGCGCCGCTTCGGACTCCGGATGTGCACCGACAGGAATGGGGACGCTTCGACACCCTGGGCCGTACGTACTATCTCGCTGAGACGCCCGAGTGCGCGTTTGCTGGCTCTTCCCAGATGAGGGTGTAGGTCGGCCGGGCGCGTCGGTCCGCAGATAGACGTCGAGATCTCCCGACGACGGAGGTTCCTACGCCATCCATCCGAAAGACCTCGACGTGACCGACGCTACCCCGCCGGCCGGCTTCGGCCGCCCTGACCTGACCGCCTTCGCGTCTTATCCCGATCGGCTCTGATCGGGTCTGCTGATCCTCTCGACGAGAACGCAGCGACATCACAGCCACCCAACCCCGACCGTCCGGGAAGCCGGGACACGTCACATGGCCTGTGCTGCGGGCGTGTCGAGTGAGTCGTCCAGGGGCGACGCAGGAGCGTCGACGCGACGTGCTGAGAGGTGGTTCCAGTCGAGCACTGGCACACCGGCTACAGGCATGGCGATAGGTCAGGAACGGCGTCGCTCCCTACGCAGGAGGGAGCGCAGAGTCTCGGCGTTCGCGTAGCCGACCCGTAGCGCGATCTCGGCGGAGGTGAGGTCCGTGGTTGCTGAGAGGTGCCGAGCTCGTTCGATGCGAAGCCGTTGGACGAAGCCGAGCGGAGTGAGGTTGAGCGCCGCACGGACTCGTCGTTCGAGGGTGCGCCGGCTGGTGCCGAGCGACTGCGCGACGAAGGCGACGTTGAACGGTTCGTCCAGGCGGGCGCGCACGAAGCGTTCGAACTCGACGACGATCGGGTCCTCGTGCCGGAGATGTTCGTAGGCGACGAAGGCCGCCTGCGACGGGCGCTCGTCGATCATCAGGAGCTTGGCGACATGTTGGGCCAGGTCGGGGCTGATCGATCGCACGAGTGAGAGCGCGAGGTCGATGTGGGCGAAGGCGGCGCCGGCGGTGACGAGGTTCCCGTCGACCACGACCATGGTGTCGAGATCGAGGGCGACGGTCGGATAGCGCTTCAGGAACGCCGGCCCCAGGAACCAGCTGGTGGTCGCCCGCCGATGATGCATCCGTCCGGTCTCGGCGACGGCGAACACGCCGGTGCACGCCGCGGCGATCCGGGTGGTCGCCTCGTCGAGGCGCCCGAGCGAGGCGATGACCGAACGAGCATCTCGGCTCTGGAGGGCGTCGTTGGTAGCGGCGGCCGTAAGGGTTCCAAGCGCAGGGACGACGACCACGTCGAACTCTCCGGACTCCGACAGCGGGTGGTCCACCGTCAGGGTCATCGATGCCGTCGTGGTCACTCGCCGTTTCGGTCCGAGGATGGCGAGTTCGATCGGGTCGATCCGCGGGTCGACATCGCCGCGGGCACCGTCGGCCACCCGCACGATGTCGATGATCGACGCGATAGCCGAACCGAAGCAGCCGTCGATCGCGATCAGTCCGATACGCATGACGTAAACAATAGCAATACTGCCGTATACGCCACTCCCCACCGGCCCTCGCTCGTCATACGCTGAACTCGCTTCACCAAGAAACCTCGACACCTAGGAGAGTCCCTCATGTCCACACCCGCATCACTTCCGTATGCCTTCGTCGCCAAGATCGTCGCGGCCGATGGACAGCACGACGCGCTCGCCGATCTGCTCGCCGGCGCTGTCGCACTCGCCAACGAAGAAGTAGGAACGATTGTCTGGTTCGCGGTCAGGACCCACGCCGACACCTTCTGGATCTTCGATGCATTCCCCGACGAGGCCGCTCGCGACGCCCACGCCAACGGCGCCATCGTCGCAGCCCTGATGGCCAACCAGCACCTCCTCAGCTCAGCACCCGAGATCCTGGCGGCCGACGTCCTCGCGTCCAAGCTCCCGTAGTCCGCCAACGCACGAGACGATCGCGCCCCGCCGAGCCGTCGCCAGGTCGCGACGCAACGCCATGCTGCGTTGCCGAGCGGTGCGAGGCCTAGCGGCACACGGACAGGATGCCGGCCGCGAGCGCTCAGCCGGCGAGGGGTCCGTCGCAGAGGAGAGCGATGTCGATGTCGGGCAGAGCCGTGAGGCCAGCGCATCGCGCGACCACCAGAACCGAACAGCCCCTGACCTGCGTTTCCGCAGGTCAGGGGCTGTTCGCCGGAGCCGCCTGTCGGAATCGAACCGACGACCTAATCGGTGTGGAACCCTTTCCGCAAGCCGCAGGCCGCAGCCCGACGACCGTTCCGTATGTGGCTAACATTCGACCATGGTTGAATTCTCTGCGTTCGTGCCGCCGAAGCTCTCCGTGCAGCCCGACGTTCGCGTTCTCGGCGCCCGAGAACACAATCTGCAGGATGTCGACCTTACGGTGCCGCGCGATGCAACGGTCGTCTTCACCGGTGTGTCCGGATCGGGAAAGTCCTCGCTGGCGTTCGGGACGCTGTACGCCGAGTCGCAGCGACGCTATTTGGAATCGGTCGCACCGTACGCCCGCCGTCTGATCGATCAGGCGGGAGTGCCCGATGTCGACTCGATCACGGGGATGCCGCCTGCGGTCGCCCTGCAGCAGCAGCGCGGTGCCGGGAATGCCCGATCGACCGTGGGCAGCATCACCACGTTGTCGAGCTTGGTACGGATGCTGTACTCGAGAACCGGGGACTACCCGGACGGGCAGCCGATGTTGTATGCGGAGGACTTCTCCGCGAACACGGTCGAAGGGGCCTGTTCGGAATGCCACGGCATCGGACGCGTGTACGCGGTGAACGAGCAGCAGATGATCCCGGACCCCTCGCTCACCATCCGCGAACGCGCCATCGCTTCCTGGCCGACCGCGTGGCACGGCCATCAGCTGCGCGACGTGCTGGTTGCTCTCGGTTACGACGTCGATGTGCCGTGGCGGGACCTGCCGCAAGAAGACAGGGACTGGATCCTGTACACCGATGAGACCCCCTTCGTTCCGGTCCACTCCCGGCTTAGCCTCTCTGAGGCTAAAGCTGCGATCGAAGCAGGTGTGGAGCCGAGCTACTCGGGCACATTCGTCGGGGCTCGCCGGTACATTCTGGACACGTTCGCGAACACAAAGAGCGCCTCGATGAAGCGGCGCGTCGCGCAGTTCCTCACCGCTGCCATCTGCCCGGTCTGTCATGGCAAGCGGCTGAAGCCCGAGGCGCTGTCTGTCACGTTCGAAGGATTCGACATCGCCGAATTCTCCCAACTGCCGCTTCGGGAACTTGCCACGACGCTCTCCGATGTCCTAGCGCGCATGGAGGAGCAGGAGGCCGCTTCTTCTGAGGCGGTCTCTCCGCGAGCCGCATCGGAAGAGCGAATCGCTGCTGGCGGGTCCCCGCATTCCTCCGCGTCCGATGTGCGACCCACCGCGAGTCCCTCGCCAGAGAAGCGTGCCGCTGCGGTCCAGCTCGCCTCAGGGGTGCTGCAGCGGCTTCGTCCACTGGTCGATCTGGGGCTGGGCTACCTGTCATTGAGCCGGACGACCCCGACACTGTCGGGCGGCGAGCTACAGCGACTCCGGCTCGCGACGCAACTCAGCTCTGATCTTTTCGGGGTCGTCTACGTCCTCGACGAACCATCGGCGGGGCTGCACCCCCAGGACGTGGCGGCGCTCCTCAGGATCCTGGACGGACTCAAGGGGCGAGGGAACAGCCTGTTCATCGTCGAACACTCCGTGGCTGTGATGCGGCACGCGGACTGGCTGGTCGACATCGGCCCCGGCGCCGGTGAACACGGCGGCCGCGTGCTCTACAGCGGCCCGACCGACGGGCTCGCCGATATCAAGGAGTCCGTGACCCGCGGATACCTCTTCGGCAACAGTGGTCTCCCTCTTCGCACACCCCGTGAGGCACGCAGTTGGCTGCGTCTGGAGAACGTGACGCGTAACAACCTGCACGACATATCGGTCGATATCCCATTGGGGGTCTTCACCGCCGTTACGGGCGTGTCCGGGGCCGGCAAGTCGAGTCTGGTCAGTCAGGCGCTTCCCTCGCTGCTTGGCGATCGCCTTGGCCGGGCCGTCCCGGCGGATGACGAGCCGGTCAGCGACGAACTGCTCCTCGCGGATGCGCCGGAACGTCTCGATGGACGCGTCGCCGGGCCCGTCACCGGTGTACAGCGGCTGGTCGTCATCGACCAGCGGCCCATCGGCCGGACGCCGAGATCCAACGTCGCCACCTACACCGGGCTGTTCGACCATGTCCGCCGTCGATTTGCAGACACCCCGGAAGCTCGTTCCCGCGGGTACAAGCCTGGCCGATTCTCCTTCAATGTCGCCGGCGGGCGCTGCCCGACCTGCGAGGGCGAGGGATCGGTGATGGTCGAGCTCCTCTTCCTGCCTTCCGTGTACACCGAATGCCCCGACTGCCACGGCAGCCGATACAAGGCATCAACGCTCGAGGTCACGTGGAGGGGACGCACCATCGCAGACGTATTGTCGATGAGCGTCGAGGAAGCGAACCTCTTCTTCGTGGGCGATGAGGAGATCACGCGGTCGCTGACCGCTTTGTCGGATGTCGGACTCGATTACCTCCGGCTGGGTCAACCGGCGACCGAACTCTCCGGGGGTGAAGCGCAGCGTGTCAAGCTCGCGACCGAGTTGCAGCGTGCGCAGCGTGGAGACACGCTGTACGTACTGGACGAGCCGACCTCCGGGCTCCACTGCGCCGACACGGATCGTCTGGTCGCGCACCTGCAGACGCTGGTCGATGCAGGCAACACGGTCGTCGCCGCGGAGCTGGACATGCGCGTTATCGCGGTGGCCGATCACGTGATCGATCTTGGACCCGGCGCGGGCGACGCCGGCGGGACCGTGGTTGCAGCTGGCACGCCCGCCCACGTCGCGGATAGGGGCGTCGGTGCTTCCGCGGGCTACCTCGCCGCCGCACTGCAGGCAGCGACCAACGTGACCCCATCGTGACGACCGTGCCGCTGTGCGATATGAGAATCGGACAGCGGCACGCTCGACGAGGTCGTGGTCTCAGGCGGGGAGCTTAGAGGCCAGGACGTCCAACTTCTCGATCGTCGGCTCGCTGATTTTCTCGACAAGTTGAGCGATATAGTGCACGCCCGCGAGAATGATCAGTTCCGCTTGCGTCAGCGATTCCCGATCGTGGTGGCGCGGACGATGCCCCAGCCTGTTGTTCTCTCGTGGGAGGGGCATCGTCCTGGCCGTTGGGCGCTCAGCCGTTCGAGGAGGGTGCTCCCGGGACCAGCACGGCCCGACCGGGGATCTGACCGGTGGCGAGGTGTTCGAACACTTCGTTGATTTCCGAAAGTGGGTGTCGTTCAATCGCCGATACCAGGCGCCCAGAACGGGCTAGCGCGAGTACCTCCTCGAGTTCATTCCGGGTACCCCAGTTGCTCGTCATCATCACTGCTTCGGCGGCGAAGCGGAAGAACGAGAACGGGAAGCTGCCGCCCGCGAGCCCGACGAGCACAAAGATACCGAGCCGGTCCACCGCTCCAGCGCCAAGGGCCATGGTCGTGTCGATTCCGACAAAGTCAAGAACAGCCGCTACCCCGTCCTGGCCGGCGGCAGTGCGAATCTGTTCCGCGGCATCAGCATCTCGGGGGTCGACGGTGACGTCGGCGCCGAGCTCGCGTGCGGTCTGACGCTTCTTCTCGTCGGTGTCGACGACAATCACCTTTGCCGGGGAGAGCAGCTTCAGGAATTGGACCCCGTACTGGCCGAGCCCTCCAGCGCCGATCAAGACCGCGCTAGTGCCGGGCACGAGGTGGGGCAGTGCCTTCTTGACCGCCGAGTAAGGCGTAAGGGCTGCATCGGTGAGAGCGGCTGCCTCTACCGGGTCGAGTCCGTCTGCCCGGAGCAAGTGCCGCACGGACGGCACGACCATGTACTCCGCATACCCGCCTTCTGGGCCCATGCCGCCCCACAGGAATGTGTTGCAGAGCTGTTCCTTGCCTCCCAGGCAGAAACGGCAGTGACCGCAGCCCCAGCCGCCGAACACGACGACCGCGTCGCCGACCTCGAACCCGTTGCCTTCTGCGCCGGGACCGAAGGACTCGATCCAGCCTGCATTCTCATGACCCAGGGTGTGGGGGAAAGCGACACCCGGAATCTCGCCGGATTTGACGTGCAGGTCGGAGTGGCATGCCCCGGATCCACCGATTCGTATCAGGACCTCCCCAGGCCCAGGTTCTGGAGTCGGGATGTCCTCGATGACGAAATCCGACCCTACTTCGTTCAGTCGTGCTGCTTTCATGATGTGCTTCCTTTTCTGTTCACAGATACGCCATTAGCGGGCCTTGTTGGGGATGATGGTTTGCGGTCGCCTGGTTGCCCTGCGATCGCAGGACGCGACTCGTCGAAGCGCCAGTGTTGTTTGATCAGGGCGTTGAGTTCGCACCTCCCATCGACGTCAGGTTCGCGTGGCGAGGCGGGCTGCCCACCTCGGGGAGGCGGCGCGGGGTGGCAACGAGAGGTCTCGACGTGAATTGTGCGAGGGTCCGCACGTAAGCGGTCTCCGGATCAGCGCCCGCTGTGACCATGTCCTCGAGGGCGATCCGAATCGAACTCGCCACGGCTGCGGCAGCCGCGCGGGCGGCGACAGAGTCCGCCGCCAACCCGAGCCGGGGCGCCAACACGGGCGCGACTGACAGCTCACCGTCATGAACCTTTCGCATGAACACCGACCACATCTCCGAGTTGCGGAACACGAGGGGAAACAGCTGCAAAGTGCGCTCGGCCGATTCGCCCAGCAAGCTTGCCCGGAACGCGAGGCGCAGCACCTCCGTCAGGGCGATGTCTGGATTCGTTTCGACGATCACCGCGTTGAAACGTCGAATGGACCAGTCGAACACTGGCCCAACCGACTCAGCCTTGACCGGAAAGTACCGATAGAACGTTCGCTGTGAAATGCCGATCTCGCTCGCGATCTCTGTGATCGTCAGGTCCGTGGTGCCGCGGGCGATGAACAGTGCGCAGCATTTTTCCGATGCGCGAAGGCGCGCGCCCTCTCGCGGCTCGATTTCGCGCTCCATCACGGGGGTGATGCTACACCTGCCTGGCAGAAACTGCCACGCACTACCCAGGTGCGAAGTCTCCTCGCTGGAGGTTCGACCCTGCAGCAGATCTCCAATCACATCCGGCTCTCAGTTCCCGCCGGCACTGCTGCCTTCGTGTCGTGGTGCGTAAATCTATACGCAGCCTCTTACTGCATCGGTGAGCAAGGATCTTGTTCACCGAACGTCGGGCTCGTGTGTTCGTCAGCGGATCACTCACGGACGGGCTGCGCACGCTAAGACCTCGCTGCCTCTTCTTCAGCGACGGTCCCTACAGTTCCGCCATCTTCACGACGATGTCTCGCATCGGTTCCTCCGCCGTGCTGAACCCTCCACGAGAGGCAAGCGTCGGGCTCCCCTGATCGAGTTCTTCGAATGTCACGCCATGCACAACCGGTACGAGAAGGCTTCGGCGGAACAAGGCACTCAACTCATTGCTCCCTATGCTCCGGTCGGCACGCAGCTTCTCAAGCATTGCGAGCGTCACCAGCACGATTCCCATGCGCGAGCTCTTTGGGGGTGAGGCGCAGCGTGTCAAGCTCGCGACCGAGTTGCAGCGTGCGCAGCGTGGAGACACGCTGTACGTACTGGACGAGCCGACGTCCGGGCTCCACTGCGCCGACACGGATCGTCTGGTCGCGCATCTGCAGACGCTGGTCGATGCGGGCAACACGGTCGTCGCCGCGGAGCTGGACATGCGCGTTATCGCGGTGGCCGATCACGTGATCGATCTTGGACCCGGCGCGGGCGACGCCGGCGGGACCGTGGTTGCAGCTGGCACGCCTGCGCACGTCGCGGACAAGGGCGTCGGGGCTTCGGCGAGATACCTCGCCGCGGCATTGGAGGAAACGACAGGCGTGACCCCATTGTGACGGCAGAACCATCGCACGGGTACTCGCCGCACCGTCGCCGGTACCTCACCCGTGGACTATGCCAACAAGGGTGAGGTACCGGCGACGCTCGACGAGATCATGGTCTCAGGCGAGGAGTTTGGAGCCCAGGACGTCCAACTTTTCGATCGTGGGCTCGCTGAACAGTTTGCCGGTCTGCTCGCCGAGAGCGGTCGCGACTGCGCCGGACAGGTGCGCGTCGCGGCCGGCGTCATCGGGGAACACGTCGAAGATCCCGAAGGAGGACGGGCCCGAACTCAGGGGGCAGGTCCCGCCACGCGATCCCGGCCCGGTACCGGTACCGGTAGATGATCCCCTCCACCACCGTGCGGTGATCACGAAAACGTCTACCTCGCTTACCATCCGGGGCCGGCATGAACGGCTCGAACAGTTCCCAGTCGCCATCCGAAAGCACCCTCATCCGCGGCATGCTGTCCAGAATCGCGGGTCACCCCCACGCGATTGGGAGAAACGCCCTAGCTCTGGGCCTCGCCGAGGCGCGCTTCGGGCGTGAGCTCGGCGCGGAGACCGCCGCCGGTCGCAGCCCGGGCAAGAGCGCGACCCAGCGCAGGTGCCTGCTTAAACAAATTGTGACCGGCCACAAAAAGGACAGAGCCTGCCTCCCACACGGCCACGCCGTCCTCACTCCACGGCAGGTCGGTCACCCAGCAGTGAAGGAAGTCGCGCGGCTCTGGGTGGAGACCGGGCAGCGCCCGTGTCACGTATTCGCGTGCGCGTTCGTCCAGCGATCGAATCGCCGCCGGGTCGATGAAAGTTCCGTCGTCGCGGACGCCGACGGTGTCGCTGAGTCCGACCGAATAGTTGCTGTTTCCCGGTAGCGGCGTCGCGTAGACGCCGACTTCGCCGAAGACGCCGCTGCTGTCCTGCAGGCACGCGACTCGTGCCGGGGCGGCGGCTTTCACGTCGAAGGTCAGCCTGACGTGTGCGGCAAGGCGAACCGGCAGCGACAGGCCGACGCTGCGTGCCAGGCGGGCGGTTTCGCGGCCGGCGCACACGACCACCTTGGAGTAGACAGCCCGGTCGGTGACGCTGCGCACCTCGACCGTCCCGTCGGCGCGGGGATCGATGGAGATGACCTCACCGGTGGTGACCGCATCTGCGAGGGCACCCGTGAGTGCCGTGATCGCGGCTCGGGTACGGATCGCGCCGCCCGACTCGTCGAGCACCGCTGGCCCCGAGTACCCAGCGAGCAGCGGCATCCGCTGGGCGACCTCGCCCGCGTCGATCTCGTGCGCTTCCACGCCGCCGACCTGGTCGAGCACCCGCAGCCGCGCCAGGGCGCTGTCTCCGATCGCCAGGACACCGTCTGATGAGACCAGCTCGACGTCGAAGTGTTCGGCCCACTCATCCCATACGCCGCGGCTTTCGCGCGCGAAAGCGACGAGTCGCGGGTCGTCGTGGGCATGCCGGAAGATCCGCGCCTCGCCTGCGGACTGACCCATCCCGGGCAGACCAGCCTCGTACAAGCGCACCGGCACGCCCTGCTCCCGCAGCGCGTACGCCGTCGACAGACCGACGATCCCGCCCCCGATCACTGCTACCTCGGGGGAACGCGTCGTGGAAACGCCGTCGTCAGTTCCTGTCATCGCGGTTCCTCGATCTGTTAGTGATTAGCGATAGGCCGCAAGAGAAGGGGCCGCTGCCACGACGTCAGCGGGCTGTGTAAGCCCGAAGTCACCGCGCGCAACGACCCCTCCTTTCTGGGTCACTACTCCCGGTCTGTGGTGTCAGGCGGGGAGTTTGGAGCCCAGGACGTCCAACTTCTCGATCGTCGGCTCGCTGAACAGTTTGCCGGTCTGCTCGCCGAGAGCGGCCGCGACTGCGCCGGACAGGTGCGCGTCGCGGCCGGCGTCATCGGGGAACACGTCGAAGATCCCGAATGAGGACGGGCCGAGACGGATCGCGAACCACGCGACGGTGGCCGGTTCCTCCTCGACGAGTCCTCGCCCGATGCCGAGGAATTCCTGGACCTCGTCTTCCTTGCCGGGCAGGGCCTCCAGCCTGACAAGCAGTCCCTTCGTCACGCTCATGACATCACCTCTTCCTGGGTCGAATTACTCGCAAATTTCACTACGACCGTCTCGCAGAACGCAGGCAGGTCATCGGGCGAGCGGCTGGTGATCAGGTTCCCGTCCACCACGACGTCCTGGTCGACGACGTCAGCACCGGCGTTGCGCAGGTCCGTGCGGATGCTCGGGAAGGACGTCAAGGTGCGACCTTCGACCACACCGGCCTCGATCAGCGTCCACGGCCCGTGACATATCGCCGCAACGGGCTTCCCGCTTTCGACGAACTCGCGGACGAAGGACACGGCGCCGGGGTCAACCCGGAGTTGGTCGGGGTTCACCGTGCCGCCCGGGAGAAGCAGGGCGTCATAGTGGGTGACGGAGGCGTCCGCGACCAACTTGTCGACGGTGAATGTGCCTGCTGCATTCAGATCGTTCTCACGCGCCTGAATCTCACCGTCATGGATCGACAGAACCTCAGTCTGTGACCAGCCCGCTCGAGTGCCTCGCGGGGCTGTTCGAGCTCGACTCGCTCGACTCCGTCGGCGGCGAGGGTGGCGACTCTCCTGCCCTGCAGCGTCTCGGCCATATCAGTTCGCCTTCTTCTCGGTCGACATCCCGGGCTTGATGAGGACCTTGGTCCAACCCTTGGACCGGGCGTCGAAGTTCTTGTAGGCATCGGCGGCTTGGTCCAGCGAGATCTCGTGGGAGACGATCCACGAAGGGGTCGCCTTGCCGGCGGCGATCAAGTCCCGCAGCTGGCGGTTGTACCGCTTGACCGGGGCTTGACCGCTTCCCATGGTCTGCCCCTTGAACCAATGTGTGCCGAAGTCGATGGCTGCCTTGCCCTGCTTGGCCAATTCGCCCTTAGCCCCCGGGTCCTGGGGGACGAACACGCCAACGGTGCCGATTCCTCCGGTGAAGCGGACCGAGTTGATGAGCATGTTCAGCGTGGCGGCGGTGTCCTCGTTGCCCTGGGGATCGTGGGCCTGGTAGCCCACGCATTCGCAACCACGGTCAGCTCCCAGCCCCATCGTCTCGTCGAGAACAGCTTGCACGGGATCGACCTTGGAGTCATCGATGGCGATCGCGCCGATCTGCTCGGCCAGCGCGAGCCGGTCAGGGTGGCGATCGACCACCATCACCTTCGCGGCGCCCTTGATCATCGCGGACAGGGCGGCCATCAATCCGACCGGACCCGCCCCAGCGATCACCACGCTGTCGCCGGGTACTACGCCGGCCATCTCGGTGGCGTGGTAGCCGGTGGGGAAGATGTCAGAGAGCATGGCGTAGTCGTTCTCCCTCTCCTCCGCATCCTCGCCCAGGCGCAGCGCGTTGTGGTCACCGAAAGGCACACGGAGCAGTTCCGCTTGGCCACCGCCATAGGGACCCATGTCGGCGAACCCATAGGCCGCACCCGCGAATGATGGGTCGGGCTGGGTGGTGAGGCAGTAGTTGGTCAGGCCGCGTTCGCAGTTCTTACAGAATCCGCACGAGATGTTGAACGGGAGCACAACCCGGTCTCCGACCCTGACCTTCTCCACGCCACTACCGACCTCGATGACCTCCCCCATGTTCTCGTGACCGAACGTCCGGCCTACCTCGAAGGACGTCCGCCCCTCGTACATGTGGAGGTCCGAGCCGCAGATGTTCGTCGTCGTCACCCTGACCAGCACATCGGTGGGTCGCTCGATCTTCGCGTCCGGGACGTCCTTCGTGCTGACCTGACGGGGTCCCTCGTACACCACTGCTTTCATGTCTACTCCGATCCGATTGTGTTGCTCGATGTCTTTCTAGCAATGCCTCTCCGACGCCGGCCCCATTGCCAGACAGCAAACGCCCCCAGGAACCACGTGACAAGGGGCTCGCCTAAAGTTGATGTGTAGCGATCGAGCCGGGATAGTGCCCTGGTAGTCGCATTGGTCGCCCGAGAATGACGGTTACAGCGCGAGCAACCTGGAAGACCGCGACTTGAGTGGGACTGCTGCACGGTTAGGTGACCCCTGATCTGGCTCGCTCCGATAACGTCTGCCGAAACACGCTTATGGCCCACGGTCACGGCGGCCGGGATCAGTGTCTACGGCCGCTGCGCCGGCCGCAAACGGTCGTTTTTGGCGTTGAGGCCTGTTGCGTATGACGCACCCTTGCGGGCATCGAAGCCGGGCGGGTCTACGCCCTTACCAGCGTGGAGCCCGGTGACTTCTCGGGAGCGGCGGGCGGGGTCGTTGCCGCACTCCACGCGGCATACCTGGAGCTTGGTGTTCAGCCACCGTCGCTGTCCGCTCTCCCGAAATCGAACGCGCTATCTCTCCAGAGCATCCACGACATCCGCGTATCCGTCTGACCCTCTCGTGCCACCGAGACAGACGCGTAGGGGGGCTGGTCACGGTGGTCAGTCAGGGTGCAATCGAAGGCCGCATGGGTTCGTGCGTGTTCCGCGACCCCATGCGGACATCGACTCGGGCTAGGCGATCGCGGCGCGCAATTCGGCGGCAGCGGCGCCGACGTCTGGTGCGCCGTAGATGGCTCCGCCAGCGACGGCGACCTGCGCGCCGGATGCCTGGACGGAGGCGATGGTGCTCGCATTGATACCACCGGCGACCGAGAACGGCGAACCGGATGCTTCTCCGTCACGCAGGAGAGTGGCGAAGGTGAAGCCTTCTTCCGCCTGCTCATCGAGTCCGGCATGCATTTCGACGAACTCGGCGCCGAGGGCGACGACCTCGCGGGCACGGGCGGGCTTGTCGGCGACACCGATCAGGTCGACGACGATGCCTTTGCCGTGCTTCTTCGCGGCCTTCACCGCTCCGACAATGGTGCTGTCACCGGCGACACCGAGAACGGTGACGAGGTCAGCGCCCGCGGCGAACGCGATGTCGGCCTCGAGCTCGCCGGCGTCCATCGTCTTGAGGTCGGCAAACACGATCTTGTCCGGGTGCGCAGCCTTCACTGCGGTGATCGCCGACAGGCCCGCGCTCTTGATCAGCGGCGTGCCGAGTTCGAGGATGTCGACATGTGGCGCAGCGGCAGCCGCGAGCTCGAGCGCTGCTTCGGTGGTCAGGGTGTCCATGGCGAACTGCAACTTCATAGTGTTTCTTTCTGGTTGTGGTGCGAGCCTCCGCGTATACAAGGAGGTGGTGTCATTCAAGATTCGAGTGCCGGGGCCAGAGCTCGTCTGCGCTCTGCCCCGAACGCAGCCAGAGGCTGTGGAACAGAGCGTCGCCGAGCAGCATGACGGTCTGCTCGAACAGACCGCCCGCGTACTGCGCCGAGACGGTGCCGGAACGGTCCAGCTTTCGCGCGGCCGGCACGACCACCACGGCGGTGGCGAGCGCAGCCAACGGCGACGCTGCGGCTGTTGTGATGACGGCGACCTTCGCGCCAGCCTTCACCGCGGCATCCGCCCCACGAACGATCGATGTCGTCGTTCCTGAGCCGCTCGCCGTCAGCAGCACGTCGCCGGGGCCGATCGCCGGCGTGGTCACGTCGCCGACGACGTGCACGGTCAGGCCGAGGTGCATGAGGCGCATGGCAGTCATCTGCAGGGTGATGCCGGAACGGCCCGCCCCGAGCACGAAGATCCGCCTGGCATTCGCGAGGGTTTCGGCGAGGTTGTCGAGGTCGTCCGCTCGGTGTGTCATCACCGCGTCGATCGTCGCCCTGACTTCCTCCAGGATGAGGGAGAGGGATGCCGTCACGTCGGGTGGCGAGGGCGTCGATACGTCACGGTCCACAGCAGTCATGTATCCATGGTCGCCGGGTTGCGGCAGCGACGCACCCGCCCGGCGGTGGAGTGGACCTACCCATTGCGGTAGGTACAGGTTGGCCGGGTAGGTTGAAGCGGTGAGCAACAACAACGAGCTCGGTTCGGTCTCTCGCAGGCTTCAGGTCGAGCACGCGCAGGCGATGGCCGAACAGGCTGATCGGCACGCTGTGACGCTCGAGTCGATTCTCGCGGTCCTTCGTTCGACGCGACTGGAGGACCGCGCAAGCCGCGCGACGGCGCTCGATCTGGCATCCGCTGCCCTGATCGAGCTGCGCAGCACGACCGACCAGCAGCTGGGCACCATGCTGGAGCCGGTGGATGGGGCATTCGCGCGGCTCCGTACCGACCTTCGTCCGCTCGCGCGCTTCGGCGGCCTGGACGTGCAGTTCGTCGAACCGCCGACCGGTGGGCGGGCGCTGCCAGGGGAGGTGGCTCATACGGCTCGCGCGATCGTTCGCAGCGCGGTGCTCGCGCTTGTCGACCAGGAGGAGGCGAAACGGGTGCGCATTCAGTGGGATTGCGACGGCCTCAACCTGCTCATCGGTATCCGCGACGACGGTCAGGGCGAGATCAGCGCCCACGACGACGCGCTCAGGCCCATCGCCGAGCGTGTCGCTACTCTCGACGGCGACCTGGAGGTGTCGTCGACGACAGGCTGGGGGACATCCCTCGACATCCGGCTCCCGCTCGACCCCCCGGCAGAAGCAGAGCCGCTCGAGGACTCGGTGAACTTCAGCCCGCGGGAGCGCGATGTGCTCCGCCTGGTGGCATCGGGAGCTCGCAATCGTGCAATCGCAGATCAACTGGGAATCAGCGACAACACCGTCAAGTTCCACGTGTCGAATCTGCTCCGCAAAACGGGCGCTCGGTCGAGGGGAGAGCTGACAGCGATTGCCGCGAGCTCGACCAGGAACAGGGCCTGACTCAACGGACCCTCGCCCCTTTATAGGCGCTGGAGCCTGACGTCGAGCGGATTTGTCTGACCACGCGAGTATTCGCGTAGTTCACCCTCTCGGGTCACGAAATACGATTCACGGAAGGAGGTATGGAAACCCGACCACCCGTGTCTTCCGCAGTGCGTCTTTTCAAGGGGAATGCCCCTTTGTTGGAGTCCGGCGCTGGCCTCGATCAAGAGTGTCGACATCGCGCGATGGAGCTTAGCGAGGTCTCTCTGCTTTTCTTCGTTGGCCGGGGGTCGCCGTCGCCCACGCCATGAGGTGATCGTGCACCATGGCGGAGGACATACGCTGCGCCGTGGCGAACACGCTCCCCCGCGTCTTGTCGGCCTGATTCCCGAGACCGCGGAGAGCCGTCACCGGGCCGGTGTAGCCGGCGGTCTGGAGAATGTCGGCTGGGTCGCTGTGGTTGCCCTCACCGACCCAGCGGTGCACTTGCTGGAGCGGCTTGCGTGACCAGGAGTCTTTGCCCGCGAGACCTGCTCTGGCACCGGCAAGCGAAAGGTCGGTGCAGGGCGACGACGCCCATGCGAGCTTCGCATCATGAGGAAGGTCATCCGCGCTGACGGCGCCGATGTCCCCGAGGTGAAAGACGTGGTCGCCCGCAGAACCGAAGTGCGCCTCGTACATCGCCTTCTTGTCGGACTCATAGTCGTTAGACCAGCCAACGCGGAAGCCCGCCGACTCCAACCCCATCCGGGCCAGGCCGATCCCTGCGAAGAATTCGATCACTTTCGGACGCGCTACGTCGATCGGGGTTACGTTCTCCACTCGCACAGCCTAAAGGGCGGCACCCACACTCCCGGTTACCGCGCCGTAGCATCGAAGACATGTCCGGCTCCTGGGCGAGCGACCCCCGAACGCGCACGGCCATGCGCGGCAATCGCTCGCGCGACACCGCTCCTGAGCTGGCGGTCCGGAGACTTGCCCACGCGGCGGGCTTGCGCTACCTCGTCGACGCGCGGCCCGAGGCAGCAATCAACCGCCGTGCAGACCTGGTCTTCCGCGGCCCCCGCATCGCCGTTTTCATCGACGGGTGCTTTTGGCACGGATGCTCAGAGCATCACCGCGCGCCTCAGCGAAATAGTGACTACTGGTCGAACAAGGTGGCGCGGAATATAGCCCGCGACCGGGACACTACCGCCCGCCTCACGGAGGCCGGCTGGACGGTTCTCCGCTACTGGGAGCATCAAAGCCCCGACTACATAGTCACGGACATCCGTTCGGCAGTTCTATCCGTCCGCGGGCGTCGACTCGGAGAAACGGGGATACAGGAAATAGCCGAGGACGAACAGCGGGAGCCCGAAGAGCACGAGAGCAAGCCGGAACAGCAGGAGTAAGACCTCCAAACCGAAAATTTGGAGTGTGTCCTTGAAGCGATCGGCCCCGGTGGGGTGCTCGTAGCTGTCATAGAACTCTTCCATCGCACACGCGATTAACAGGGCGATGAGGGTCAAACCGCCAGTCGCAGCCAGCGCCGTGATCAGGGAAACGGGAACGCCGGCACCAAGAGGTTCAAGCGACCTCGGCTGAAGCTCAACGGCGATCCCGGCTACCAGCCAGTAGGACGCGGCACACTGGAATTGCAAGGAGCCCTCGTATTTTCGGAGCTGCCGCTCGTACTTCGCCTTCTTCTCGTAAGCCTTCTCCGCCAGCTGCACGCGCTGCATTTGCAGCTCGCCTGTTTCTCGCACCACTCCATCGTCGAAGGCTCGAGACTTAGCGCTCCCCACTGCGCGGCCCGCCGACTGGCTTTCCTTCCGCGCCTCGCGCTGGTAATACACGGAGGCCACATAGCGAGCCCCTACCCCGAGGGCCAGCGCTAGAACGCCCCAGGACGCCCAAGTTGCGCGGGGCTCAGCCACAATCCAGTCGTGTACCGCGCGTGCGCCGTCAGCCACCCCACTCGGCAGGCCCAGTGCCAGCAGGAAGTCCCCGACTGCAGTTGAAGGAGCGATCGAATGGAAGATCGCCCACACGGTGAAGAGGGCGACAACAGACATCAAGAGCGAAAACCACGGTGCTGACTTCAACCGCAGCAGATCGAGGATGTTCATCGGGTTCACAATCCGAATAGTGGCAGCTAACCTACGCGGCACGAAGAGATTCTGACGTTTTCTCACCCAACAAAGGTCGGGGAGATGGCGAAATCGCCGCTGTTAGCATGTGCGCATGGCCGGCTACCCACTCATCGACTGGGCAGACCTCGATGCGCTGAGCTGGTACGAGCTGCGTTCCGTCGACAGCGACATGGTTCTTGTCGCTCGCTTCACCGGGGTGCTCGGCAAGGAGAGCGAATCGGCGTGGTTCGAGGTCGACGGGAAGAGGCCGTCCCGCGAATTTTGGAAGAAAGCCTGGACCGCGGCGCGGGCCCAAAACCCGTACAGCTAATGCCCAGGAGATCCACAAACTGTCATAAGATATATTATCGGCGTCTCCGATAGTGGCTGCTTGGGATGGATCTACGGCGTTGTGCGCCCCCGGAGTTCGAGCGATTCCCGAGTACCTATTAGTATCTGCGTATGGACGCAGATAAGCCGATATGTGGGCGTGAGCCCGATAGCCAATTCGTCGAGTTGGCCGTCGAGGTCTTTTCGATGCTCGCCGACCCGACCAGGGTCAGGATCATCCTGGCGCTGCGCGATGTTGAAGAGCTATCGGTGAACCACCTGGCAGACATCGTCGACAAACCGCCCTCGACGGTCTCCCAGCACCTGGCCAAGCTGCGCCTGGCCCGGATCGTGGCCACCCGTCAACACGGGCAGCGCGTCTTCTACCGATTGGAGAACGAGCACGCCAAGCAGCTCGTCTCCGACGCCATTTTCCAGGCGGAGCACTCGCTGGGCGACGTTCCCCGGCACCACCATAGGCAGAACAGTGAGAGCGCATGAATCAGCAGCACCCTCATACGCATCACACCGACCGCGACCACTCGCACGACCACGACCATGACCATGACCACGACCATTCGCATCCACATGGCGGGATCAGGGGGTTCCTCTACGACCTGTTCGTGCCGCATACGCACGACTCGGCGGACTCGATCGATGACGCGATGGAGGCGAACGCGGCTGGTGTCCGGGCGCTGAAGATCTCCATGTTCGTGCTGCTGGGCACCACAGTGTTGCAAGCTCTGGTGGTGGTCTTCACGTCCTCCGTCGCGCTGCTGGCCGATACGATCCACAATTTCGCGGACGCCCTCACGGCGGTTCCGCTCTGGATCGCGTTCGTCCTCGCGCGCCGCGCGGCCTCCCGGCGTTACACCTATGGGTACGGGCGCGCCGAAGACCTCGCAGGAATGTTCATCGTGTTCGTCGTCGCGCTCTCCGCCGTTGTCGCCGGATGGGAGGCGGTCACACGCTTCTTCCACCCGATCGACATCCGCAACGCCTGGTTGCTCATCATCGCCGGCCTCATCGGTTTCGCCGGCAACGAGATCGTCGCGATCTATCGGATTCAGGTCGGCCGGCGCATCGGCTCCGCCGCCCTGGTGGCCGACGGTGTGCACGCGCGTTTGGACGGCTTCACGTCGCTGTCGGTGGTTCTCGGCGCCGTGCTGGTGCTGCTCGGCCTGCCGATCGCGGACCCGATTATCGGGCTGCTGATCGCGGTGTCCATCCTCATTTTGCTGTGGGGAACCGTGAAGCAGATTGGCCGCCGTCTCATGGACGGTATTGAGCCCGAACTGGTCCACCGCGCTGAGCATGCGCTCCACCATGTGCCCGGAGTGGTCGACGTCGAACGACTGCAGCTGCGCTGGATTGGGCACCGCCTGCACGGGAGCGCCACAGTCACTACGAAGGCTGAGACTCTTGTCGACGCCGACGGGATCGCGGAGACGGCCGCTCAACTGCTCCGGCACGAGCTTCCCAAACTCGACGACGTTGCGGTCACGCCGCGGCCCGTAATGAAGGCTGCCTCCGGTCTGGGTTGAGATAGAAGAGCATGCAACCGAGACGGCACATTTTGTGGACATTCCTCGGACATATTCTTGCCACAGAGGTAGACTGAGAACCGGAGGTGGCACGATGTCGAGGGTTCTGGAAGCACCGACTCCGCGTCGGAAGCGGCAGCAGGCGCATCTACGTGCGCTCGAGTCGGAGATCACGCCCGCGGTCAAGTCTCTGGTCGAGACTTTGGGCAAGGCGCTGGTGGCTGTGATCGTGAATCGTGACGTGAAGACCGTGACTCGCTGGGTTGCTGGGCAGGGCCCGCGTGGTGATGATGAGCAGCGCCGGGTCATCGACACGCTGCAGATCGTCGAGTTGCTGCTTTCCGGCGATTCGCCCTCCGTGGTGCGGGCATGGTTCATGGGAATGAACCCGCAGCTGGACGACGAGAACCCTGCCGAGGTCCTTGCCGCCGGTCGTGCTCGCGAAGTGATGGCGGCGGCCCGGGCGTTTGTGAATGCGGACTGACGTGCGAACTGTGCGGTTCGCGCACGGTTACGCATTGTCGCTGGGGCGCGGCCGCCGTGCCTGCCCGCCCTATTCTGATCGATCCGCCTGCCCGGATGGTGCGGGTTGAACGGCTGGAGCCAGCCTTGCGGTACTCACGGATTACCGCCGAGACCGCTGGCCTGGATCGCTCCGGAAACCGATTCGATGTACCCGGTGCGGGTGTGTTGTACGCCGCCAGCACCGAGCAGGGAGCATTCGCGGAGACAACCGCGCACTTTCGCCGAAGCGCCTCCGTTCTTGAACGGATGGCGAAGGCTGGGGCCACCGTTGACGAACTGCAGATTCCGTCTGTGGACGCATCGTGGCGTGCGACGCGGGTTGTTCGCAGTCTTTGCACGCGGGAGGCGCTGCCGTTTGTTGACATTGAGGCAGCACAGACTCACACCTACCTGACCGAGCATGCCCGCTCGGTGCTGTTGAGTCTGGGTGTTCCGGTGCTGGACGTTCCTGCCGTGAGCGGACATTCGCGGCGACTTACCCGTGGCCTGGCGACCTGGATCTATCAGGCCAGAGACGACGCCGGCGAGCCGCTGTATGGCGGCATCCGCTACTTGTCGAAGCTCAGTAACGAATACGAGTGCTGGGCGATCTTTGATGGGACTACTGTCGAGGCTCTTGGCGAGCGTCGGATTACGATCGATGATCCGGATCTGGTTGCCGTGACGGCTCGCCACGGGATCCCGCTCACCTAGCAACCGTCATGCCTGAGGAGTTAGCTCGGCCCCGATGCGCCGCAGCCGGGGCCGAGCAACTGTGTGAAACAGCGTTGATCGTTACAAGCTGGCGATGAGGTCGGCGCAGGCCTGTTCGCAGCGTCGACAGACCTCAGCACAGATTCGGCAGTGTTCGTGCATCTCCGCGTGCTTGTCGCACTCGTCGGCGCAGGCCTTGCATACGGTGCGGCACGACTCAAGGGCGGCCCGGGTGACGTTGGCGTCGTATCCGGTGTGGCGTGAGAGGACGGCACCGGTGGAGGTGCAGATGTCGGCGCAGTCCAGATCGGTGCGGATGCACTTGACCAGCTCGGCGACCATTTCTTCGCTCAAGCAGGCGTCGGCGCAGGCGGTGCAGGCTTGGGCGCATTCGACGCACGCGTCGATGCACGCGACCAGCTTCTCTCGATCGACTCCACCGAGATCGGCCGGATACGTGTCGAGCATTTGTTGGGCAGTGGACATAGTGTTCCCTCTTTCTGATCGGTCCCGCCTGCGCCCGTGACGCTACTCCCGAGACAGCCCTTCCCGGCACCCCCAAGCTCGACCTGCGAACTTGCGGAAATACCGTCGGGGGGTATTATCATTGTCACGTATAGATACCCTTATGGGGTATCGAGATTTTATGGAGGACTGATGGCAACGATCGAGTATCAGGTGACGGGGATGACCTGCGAGCACTGCGAGCGAGCAGTGACCGAGGAAGTCACCAAGGTATCTGGGGTGAGCACCGTCGCGGTGTCTGCCGGCGATGGTGTGCTGCAGGTGTCTTCGGAGGCCGGAGTTCAGGATGACGACATCCTTGCTGCGGTCGAAGAGGCCGGATACAGCGCCACCCGCAAGTAGTCCCGAACCCGAATCTGCAAGGAGCGTCGTTATGACCAGTTCTTCCTCCCCTGCCGGTGCGCGCGCCGACGTTGAACTCGAGGTCGGCGGTATGACCTGCGCTTCCTGCGCGATGCGGATCGAGAAAAAGCTGAACCGGCTAGAGGGCGTGAGCGCAACGGTCAACTACGCCACCGAGAAGGCCCGGGTAAGCCTGCCCGACGGCATGGATGTGCACGCGGTCATCGCCGAAGTGGAGAAGACCGGGTACACGGCCGTCCTGCCACAGCCGGCCGAGCCCGCTGTCGCTGACTCCGGTGACCCGGAGCTGAAGGGGCTTCGGAACCGGCTAATAGGCAGTGTGCTGCTTTCGGTGCCGGTGATCGTTTTGGCGATGGTCCCGGCGTTGCAGTTCACCTACTGGCAGTGGCTGTCCTTGACGTTGGCGGCGCCGGTGGTGGTGTGGGGGGCCTGGCCATTCCACAAGGCCGCCCTGACCAACGCCCGGCACGGCGCCGCCACCATGGACACCCTGGTCTCCCTCGGGACGCTGGCAGCGTTCGCGTGGTCGCTGTACGCGCTGTTCTTTGGAACCGCCGGCATGCCCGGCATGACACACGGGTTCTCCTTCACCGTCGCCCCAACCGACGGGGCGGGAAACATCTACTTGGAGGTCGCCTCCGGGGTGACCATGTTCGTTCTCGCCGGCCGTTACTTCGAGAAGCGTTCCAAGCGGCAAGCCGGAGCCGCATTGCGTGCCCTGCTGGATCTCGGAGCGAAGGACGTCGGGGTGATCCGCGACGGGCACGAGGTCCGGGTGCCGATCGACTCGGTCAAGGTCGGCGACGAGTTCGTTGTGCGACCCGGAGAAAAGGTGGCAACAGACGGTGTCGTCATCGAAGGCGCCAGCGCCATCGACATGTCCTTGCTGACCGGTGAATCTGTTCCAGTCGAGGTGACCGAGGGCGACCCAGTGACGGGTGCGACGGTCAACGCCGGCGGCCGGCTGCTGGTGCGAGCCACCCGGGTCGGAGCCGACACGCAGCTCGCCCAGATGGCCCGACTGGTGGAGGATGCACAATCCGGCAAGGCCGACGTGCAGCGCCTCGCCGACCGGATCTCCGGCGTGTTTGTGCCGATCGTCCTCGGCATCGCCCTGCTGACCCTTGCCGGCTGGTTGCTGACCGGCCATCCCGCGGCCGCGGCGTTCACGGCGGCCGTGGCCGTGCTGATCATCGCCTGCCCGTGCGCGCTGGGTCTCGCGACCCCGACCGCCCTGCTCGTGGGCACCGGTCGCGGTGCCCAGTTGGGCATCCTGATCAAGGGACCGGAGGTGCTGGAATCCACCCGAACAGTGGACACCATCGTCTTGGACAAGACCGGGACCGTCACCACCGGCAAGATGTCGCTGGTCGATGTGATCACCACCGCTGAGGTGAGCGAGGACGAGCTGCTGCGCCTGGCCGGCACGGTCGAGAACGCGTCCGAACACCCGATCGCTCAGGCCATCGCCCGCGCTGCCATTGACCGGGTCGGCCCACTCCCCACACCCGACTCCTTCAGCAACATCGAGGGCCGAGGAGTGCAAGGCACCGTCGGGAAGCACCTAGTGCTGGTTGGACGAGATTCACTGCTTCACGACTGGTCACTCCCCCTCCCCCCTGCCCTGGCGCAGGCCAAGACCGCTGCCGAAGCGGCCGGGCAAACGGTGGTCTGCGTCGCCTGGGACGGCGCCGCTCGAGGCCTGCTGGTCGTCGCGGATGCGATCAAGCCGACCAGCGCCGAAGCCGTCGCAGCGTTCAAACAGCTCGGGCTCACCCCCATCCTGCTCACCGGTGACAACACCGTCGTCGCCCGCCAGGTTGCCCAACAGGCCGGCATTGACCAGGTGATCGCCGAGGTTCTGCCCAAGGACAAGGCCGAGATCATCGCCGGCCTCCAGGCCGACGGAAAGATCGTCGCCATGGTGGGTGACGGGGTGAACGATGCCGCCGCCCTCGCCACGGCCGACCTCGGTTTGGCGATGGGGACCGGAACGGACGTCGCCATCGAGGCCGCCGACATCACCTTGGTGCGCGGGGATCTACGCGCCGCAGCCGACGCCGTCCGCCTCGCCCGCCGCACCCTGGCCACCATCAAGGGCAACCTGTTCTGGGCCTTCGCCTACAACGTCGCCGCTCTCCCGCTGGCAGCCTTCGGCTTGCTGAACCCGATGATCGCCGGAGCGGCGATGGCGTTCTCCAGCGTGTTCGTGGTCAGCAACAGCCTGCGTCTGCGCGGCTTCCGCGCACGGATCAGCGCACCCACACCGACCACCGCCCGATCCCGGACCCTTCAATCCGCCTAACCACCGACAGAAACAGAAAAGGACGACCTCGATGAGCGACAGCTGCTGCAGCACCGACTCCGCCCACCAGAACACCACCATGCCAGCAGGGGCAACAAACCTGCTCGGCACCGGCACCGGCACCGACGACCTCACCGAATGCGTGGTGATGAAGGGTGCCACCGTCAGCAAGGCCAAAGCGGAAGCCGCCGGCCTGTTCCGCGACCACAACGGGCAGCGGTACTGGTTCTGTTGCGCCGGCTGCGCCCCGAAGTTTGACGCCAACCCGGCCGCCTACGTGGCGGCATAACACGCGACCTGCCTGCCAGGCGCACCGAATACCCCGTATCGGAAGGTCAGCATCATGAGCGACCAGTACTCGCATGACCACGGACACACCGCAAGCACCCACACACACCCCGATCACACAACCGACGAGCACGCCGGCGCGCTACCCGCTGATAGCCACGCCGGGCACGACATGTCCGGCCACGCCGGCATGTCCGGGCACGACGGGATGTCCGGTAACGCCGGGCACGGCGGAATGTCCGGGCACGCGGGACATGGGGATCACGTCGGCCAGTTCCGTCGGCTGTTTTGGATCATGCTGGTGCTAGCCATCCCGGTTGTCGCCTTCTCCGGCATGTTCGCGATGATCCTGGGGTACTCGCTGCCGGACGCCGCCTGGGTGGCCTGGGTCTCCCCGCTTCTGGGAACCGTGATGTACGTGTGGGGCGGCCGCCCCTTCCTCACCGGTGCCGTCAGTGAGCTCCGCTCGCTGAAGCCCGGCATGATGCTGCTGATCGCCCTGGCAATCACCGTCGCCTTCCTCGCCTCCTGGGGGGCGAGCCTGGGGATCCTGGACCACGAACTGGATTTCTGGTGGGAACTGGCGCTGCTGATCGTGATCATGCTGCTGGGGCACTGGATCGAAATGCGGTCGCTGGCGCAAACCACCTCCGCCCTGGATTCACTGGCAGCACTGCTGCCGGATGAAGCCGAACGGGTCGAAGGGGAGACCACCGTCTCGGTGGCCCCGTCCGAGCTGCAGGTGGGCGACGTCGTCGTCGTCCGGCCGGGCGGACGCATCCCGGCCGATGGCCGCATCGTGTCGGGCTCGGCGAGCATGGACGAGTCGATGATCACCGGCGAATCCCGCACCGTCCGCCGCGACAGGAGCGACCCGGTGATCGCCGGGACCGTTGCCACCGATTCTGGCCTCCGCGTGGAGATCACCGCCGTCGGCGAGGACACCGCCTTGGCCGGCATCCAACGGTTGGTCGCTGACGCCCAGAACTCCTCCTCCCGGGCGCAACGCATCGCCGACACGGCGGCGGCGTGGTTGTTCTGGTTCGCTCTCGGATCGGCGGTCATCACCGCGCTCGTGTGGACCATGATCGGCCTGCCGGATGACGCGGTCGTCAGAACAATCACCGTGTTGGTCATCGCCTGCCCGCACGCCCTCGGTCTGGCCATCCCGCTGGTCGTCTCCATCGCCACCGAACGCGCCGCCCGCGGTGGCGTGCTGGTCAAAGATCGGCTGGCGTTGGAGAGCATGCGCACCGTGGACACGGTGCTGTTCGATAAGACCGGGACCCTCACCAAGGGTGAGCCCACCGTCACCGCCATCGAAACCACCCGTGAGAGCGAGGACACGGTTCTTGCGCTGGCAGCATCCGCGGAATCCGACTCCGAGCACCCGTTGGCGCGCGCCATCGTCAACGCCGCCACAGCCCGCCACCTGACGATCAGCCCGGCGACCGGTTTCGAATCCTCCCCCGCGGTCGGGGTGTCTGCGACCGTCGACGGACACAACATCCAAGTCGGCGGGCCGAACCTGCTGGAGCAAGCCGGGACAGCCGAGCTCCCCGTCGCCGATCAGTGGCGACAGGATGGGGCGATCATCCTGCACGTAGTGGTCGATGGGGAAGTCGCTGGCGCGTTCAAACTCGCCGATGAGATCCGTCAAGAATCCCGGCAGGCCGTCGACGCGCTGCACCGGCAGAACGTGCACGTTGTCATGATCACCGGCGACGCGGACGCTGTGGCCAAGTCGGTGGCCGGGGAACTTGGCATCGACCGGTACTTCGCCGGTGTGCGCCCGGAGGACAAGTCCGCGAAAGTGAAGGAACTGCAAGCCGAAGGCCGCAAGGTGGCCATGGTCGGCGACGGCGTCAACGACGCGCCCGCGTTGGCGCAAGCAGATGTCGGAATCGCCATCGGCGCCGGCACTGATGTTGCCATCGCCTCCGCCGGCGTCATCCTGGCCAGCGACGACCCCCGATCGGTGCTCTCGGTCATCGAGCTCTCGAGAGCCAGCTACCGGAAGATGAAGCAGAACCTGTGGTGGGCCGCCGGGTACAACCTGATCTCCGTCCCGCTGGCCGCCGGAGTGCTCGCCCCCATCGGGTTCGTACTGCCCATGTCCGTCGGTGCGATCCTGATGTCGCTGTCCACGATCGTCGTAGCGTTGAACGCTCAGCTGCTTCGCCGCCTGGACTTGCGCCCCGAAACCAGCGCACGAGCGGCGCAACAACCGCAGGCCAGCCGGCCCGCACCCAAACTCACCACCCGAACCTGACAGATGGAACCCAAAATGAACGACACAACCCTCACGGAACACCCGCACGAACACGGGTACATCACCGACAAGGACAGCTACCGGCGTCGCCTGAGCCGCATCGAGGGGCAAGCCCGCGGGATCGCCCGGATGGTCGATGAGGAGCAGTACTGCATCGACATCCTCACCCAGATCTCCGCACTCACCTCCGCCCTGAAAAGCGTTGCCGTGAACCTGGTCGATGACCACCTCAAGCACTGCGTCACCGACGCCGTGCTGCTCGGCGGCGACGAAGGGGCAGCGAAGATCAAGGAAGCCAGCGACGCCATCGCACGACTGGTGAAGTCCTAACCAGAAAACACCCCCTGGGTGTATCCAGCAGGCCGCGCTACCCTAGGCGGGGTTCCCGGAAAATTGAGGTCGGAGGTGTCGTGGTCAGCAACAGCATCCGCCTGCCACGACTGGCTCCGCTGCAGCGCGTAGTCATGCTCCTGCTCGCCGTCACCGGCACCCTTATCGGCCTCCTGGCGATGCACACCTTGACCACGGTCACCGGCGACCACACCAGCCACCATGCAACCGCCATCAACGTCGACGGCGCTCCCGCGACCCTCGTCGACCACCACGCGATGAGCGATTCGGGTATGACTGGCGGCGCCGTCATGACCGACACCAACACCTCCAACGATGCCCACGGGGTTGGCGACTGCAACGGCATGTGCGAGCCCGGACACACCATGGCCAACATGGCCTGCCTGCTCGCGCTGCTGATCCTCACCCTCATCCTGACCCTGCGCGTAATCACAACACGGTCCGGCAACGCGCTGCACCGATTGATCGCCGCGCTCACCGCAACACTCCCGGCAGTTCTGGCACCGCCTGCTCCACCGTCTCTACACGTTCTCTCGATCAGCCGAACCTGATTGCTCCCGCCCCGGGCTTGCCCGGGCAACCGCCGACCCGTCCAACGGTCGGGCCGGGAACAATCCTTTTCAAGCAAGAGAGAAGCATTCGCTATGAAGCTGAAGACGATAGCGCTCGCCTCGGGCGTCCTCGCGACCGCATTGGTCCTCGCCGGCTGCTCCGGCACCCCGAGCGGCGGGCACTCTGGCATGGAGATGGGAGGCTCGTCGACCACCGCAACCACTGCCAGCGGGCACAACGACGCCGACATTTCGTTTGCGCAGAACATGGTCATGCACCACAAGCAGGCCATCGAAATGTCCGACATGGTGCTGGGCAAAACCGGCGTCAACGCCAGGGTCACCGACCTCGCCCAAAAGATCAAGGACGCCCAGCAGCCCGAAATCGACACGATGAACGGATGGCTGCAGTCGTGGGGTGGGTCCGGCAGCATGTCCGGCCACGACATGGGCGGAATGATGTCCGACTCGGACATGGCAGCCCTGAAAGACGCCTCCGGCGCCGACGCAGGAAAACTCTTCCTCACCCAGATGGTGCAGCACCACCAGGGCGCCATCAACATGGCGAACCAGGAAGTAAAGACGGGAAAGAACACGGACGCTGTGGCCCTGGCGAAGAAGATCGTCACCGATCAGACCGCCGAAATCGCCACCATGCAGAGCCTGCTGGCCAGCCTCTAGTCCGTCCCACCCACGCGGGTGTCGTCGCGACCCCACAGTCCCCCCTGCAGCGGCGGCACCCGCCCTATCCTCTGCGCCGTGCGCGCACGGAATTGAGCCATGGCCAATACGTCATACTCCCTCCCCGACCCGCGACGGCGGGACCTGCGAGCCAAGCAGACACGACGGGCCCGAGCAGTGCGCAGCGAGCGGCCGCGGCCGCGCTCCTCCACCGCCCATATCAGGCGATTCAGGCTGCGGTCCCTGCTGGCCGGAACCGCCGCCGCCTTACTCGTGGCGCCGTTCGCGATTCCGGCATTTGCTGACACCGGCGAACCCGACGCCGTCCCCGTCATTCGAACACTGGAAGGGGCGCAGACCGTCACCATCGACGCTGGTGCGAGCATCGGCGCGATCGCCCGCGAGCAGTTCTCGGTGACCACGCCACCGCCGCCCAAACCCGTCCTGCCTTCCGCGCCCCGCGGGTACACGTCGACCGCCGAGACGTTCACCAACAATCCGGACTCCGCCGTGCAATGGCCCTTTACTCAAGGCGTCCCCATCAGCGACGGTTTCGGGTACCGGAACGCCCCCTGCGCGGGTTGTTCCTCGCTCCATCAGGGTCTCGATATGAATCCTGGCGCCGGCACACCGATCCAGATCATCGCCGACGGCGTCGTTGCCGAAGTCGGCAATCCCAGCGGGGAGCTCGGCGTGTACGCGATCGTCGACCACGCCATCGACGGCCAAAGGGTCAGCAGCCTCTACGCACACATGCTCTCCGGCTCACTGCGGGTACAGGTCGGCGACCAGGTGAAGGTCACCGACATCGTCGGCCAGGTCGGCAACACCGGCATGAGCACCGGCGCGCATCTCCATTTCGGCATTCTCATCGACGGCGTCGCCGTCGACCCCTTCCCCTTCATGAAAGCAAAGGTCGGTTCGTGAAAGCCACAACCCGAAAGCAAACCCTCAGCTCCGCGCTCACTATCGCAACACTCTTAGCGCTCACCGGCTGCTCCCAAGCTCCCGCTACCGCGTCGATGTCGGCGCTCGAGCATGTACACGGGTTAGGCGTGGACCCTGGCTCCGGCGACCTGCTCGCCGCCACTCATCAAGGGGTCTGGAGGGTGCAAGCCTCCGGCTTAGGCGCCGGCTTCTCAACCCGCCCAACCGCTCGGATCGGGGAAGGCACCCAAGACACCATGGGGTTCACGATCATCGCCCCCGGCCGAATGCTCGCTTCCGGCCATCCCGACCCGGTGAACAACCCTGAGGGCGACCCGGGCAACCTGGGGCTCATCGAAAGCACCGACGCCGCTCATAGTTGGAAACCTGTTTCGCTGAGAGGCGAAGCCGACTTCCACGACCTCACGGCTGCACCGTTGCCCGACAACGCACAGCGAATCTACGGATACTCAGGCGGCACGATCCGGGTAAGTGACGACAGCGGTCACACCTGGCGAGATGGAGCGACGCTTGCGTTGCCCCGGCTGGCCGTTGACCCAACCGACGCAGCCACCGTCTATGCCACCACGGAGACGGGACTGAAGATCAGCCACGACGCTGGCTTCACATTCGCCCCGGTCGCGGACGCGCCGCCCCTGTTCCTCCTGGAAGCAACATCGGATAGCGCTAACCGGATGTGGGTGTGGACACACAAAACGCCCACCTGGGTCCTCGGAGACGACAATCGCTGGCAAAAACGCGAGGAATTTGTCTCCCTACCCGAATCGATCTGAAGCAAGGAATCTTCATGAATCACATTCCGGCTAAACCTCCCACAGAAGCGCCGTTGCACATTCTCCGCCTGCCCGCCGGCGCCGAGGCTCACGTAGTGCGCGGAAGCAGTGGGCCAGAGTCGCAGCACCTCGCTGAGGTCTGCCAGGCCGAATCGGCGGCGAGTCTCCTGGTCGCTATGACCGATGCGGGGGAAGCGTGATGCCCGCCTACCGTCTCAGCTCTCGCCTCCTCCTGCCCATCGCAGCCATGGCCGCGGCGACGGCGCTCGTCCTGACCGGCTGCACCGCGAACGACAGCCTGGCCACCCAGTACCGCTCCGGAAACGGGCAGAACTACATCGCCGGCGACGGCACGGTGAGCGAGTACGCCGCCGCCAACCGGGGAGCGCCCGTCTCGTTCACCGGCACGCTGCAGGACGGCAGCACCGTCAGCTCGGCGAAGTACGCCGGTAAGGTCCTCGTCGTGAACTTCTGGTACGCCGGCTGCCCGCCCTGCCGAGTGGAGGCTCCGATGCTCCAGTCGCTCAGTCAGAAGTACGCGGACCGGGGTGTCGCCTTCCTCGGGGTGAACCTCTACGACTCCGCGCAGACAGCGGCGAGCTTCGAGAAGGACAAGGGCGTCACGTACCCGTCGGTGCTCGACCGCGACAGCGGTTCGGTCCTCCTCGCGTTCAGCAAGACAGTGCCGCCGAAGGCCACGCCAACGACCCTCGTCGTGGACAAGAAGGGCCGCGTCGCCGCGCGCATCCTGGGCGCCATCCCGGACAAGAGCATCCTGGATTCCCTGATCTCCGACGCCGTGGATGAGCACTGAGGTGGGCGACGTCGGTCAGATCGTCTTCAGCGGCCAGCTCCTGGTGGCGCTGCCGATCGCGCTCCTCGCGGGGCTCGTCGCATTCGCGTCCCCGTGCGTGCTGCCGCTGGTGCCCGGCTACCTGGCGTATGTTGGGAGTTTCAGCGACCCGGGGGTCAAGCGGGACCGATCGCGGCTGCTGATCGGCGTTGCCCTGTTCGTCCTCGGGTTCGGCATTGTGTTCATCGCCTACGGGGCCGCCTTCGGGGCTCTCGGCTTCTGGCTGGTGCGCTGGCAGGATGTGGTGGTTCGGATCCTCGGCGCGTTCGTGATCGCGATGGGGCTCGTCTTCATCGGGCAGTTCTCCTTCCTCCAGCGCACCATCAAGCCGTCCTGGCGTCCGGCCACCGGGCTGATCGGTGCACCCGTGCTCGGCATCGTGTTCGGGCTGGGATGGACGCCGTGCATCGGCCCGACCCTCGCAGCCATCAGCGCCCTCAGTGTGGGCAGCGGTTCGCCCTGGCGCGGAGCCCTGCTCGGCCTGTTCTACTGCATCGGCCTCGGCATCCCGTTCCTCCTGGTCGCCCTCGGCTTCGACAGGGTGGCGGGATCCGTCGCTTTCCTGAAGAAACACATTCACGCGATCAATATCATTGGCGGCGGGCTCCTGGTTCTCATCGGCATCCTGATGGTGACCGGTCTGTGGAGCGAGCTCATGTCACAGTTCTTGGCGGTGATCCAAGGTTTTGAGCCGCCCCTCTGATCACATCGATTGGGCCCCGCCGGAGGACCCAGACGCCACGGCCGAAGCTGCGCACGGCCGCCGGGCCGACGCACCACCAGGTACTTCATCCCCGACAACCCGCCGCTTGCCTGCCTCATCGGGCCTGGCCTGGCCCTGATCTAACGACTTAGGCTTGAATCGTGACCGAAAATCTGGCTCAACTGTCGACCGTGTTCCTGTACACGGCGATGGGGCTCTATGCGGCGGCGTTCATCGCTTTCGCGCTCGATCTCGCCCGGCGCGGCGCTCGAGCGACCGCAGTGGAGGCTGCCGTCGTGCCGAGTGCGGTGGCACGACGTGCGGAGGCCGCCGCTCCGGTGGGAGCACCGGCGACCACGGTGACCGGCGGCAGCAGCACTGCGACGCCACCCCCGCCCTCCTCTGCGCTCGGCAGGCTCTCCTCGCGCATCAGCACGCGCGTCGAAGACGATGTGATGAACGGCGCAGGAGGCGGAGCGTCCCTGAAGTGGGCGTTCACTCTGACGATCATCGGCTTCGCGTTCCACCTGGTCGCCGACGTGTTGCGCGGTTTCGCGGCCGCCCGGGTGCCCTGGGCGAACATGTGGGAATTCTCGATGACGGGGACTCTCGTCATCATCGGGGTCTTCCTCATCGCCAACCTGAAATGGCCGATCACCTACGTTGGCACCTTCGTCCTCGGACTGGTTTTGGTGCTGCAAGGCATCGCGCTCCTGCGGTACTACGTGCCGGTCGTGCCCTTGCAGCCGGCGCTGCAGTCGTACTGGCTGGTCATCCACATCATCGTGGCCGTGCTGGGCACGGCGTTCTTCGCCCTCGGGTTCGCACTGTCGGGTCTGCAACTGCTGCAGTACCGGCGGGAGCGGCAGGTGGCGGAGTCGCGCCCTCAGCAGTTCCGGTTCCTGGCGACCCTGCCGAGCTCGGGCGCTTTGGAGAACCTGGCGTATCGGATCAATATCGTCGGCTTCATCGCGTGGACCTTCACGTTGATCGCGGGAGCCATCTGGGCAGCAAGGGCGTGGGGCCGGTACTGGGGGTGGGACACCAAGGAGGTCTGGACCTTCATCATCTGGGTGATCTACGCCGGCTACATCCACGCCCGCGCGACCCGCGGTTGGCGCGGATCCCGTTCGGCCTGGCTGGCGATCATCGGCTTCGCCGCGGTGCTGTTCAACTTCGGCATCGTGAACGTCTTCTTCAAAGGCCTGCACACGTACAGCGGTCTATAGCGGATGCCTTGAACCTTTAGCTGCATCGGTTGAAGCGAGCCGTACAATCAATCCCCGAACAGTTCACCGAGCCAGCCGCCACGCCGCTTGCCAGCGGGGGCATCACCTCTACCGTGATAGCGGCCGGAGCTGTCGGAGCTGCCCCAGTCCCGATCAGCGGGACCGGATGGGGATGACACACCCGGTTCTGATCGCTCGACGATCTTGTCCAACTCTCCCCGATCCAACCACACGCCTCGACACGCTGGGCAGTAATCGATTTCGATCCCTGAGCGTTCCGAAAGGAGAAGAGTCTCTCCGTCAACTGGGCACTTCATGAACCACCATTTTCTGGAGTTAGCTCCGGGATCCAGCTTCCCCGGGTGACGGACGGACGGATCAGGTAGAGCAGCGGTACTCACCTGTGCTGTGCCCGGTGAAGCTACGGTAGCGCAGAGCGAATCGTTCAGCAAAGGATGTATAGTCAGCGTGTGCTGACTATTGCTTCGCGTCTTGATGTCATGAACCGGTTGGGGAGGGCGATGGCTGATCCCACTCGATCGAGGATCCTAATGACGCTCCTGGACCGACCTTCGTACCCCACTGAGCTGGCGCGAGAACTCGACCTTACACGCTCCAACGTTTCAAACCATCTGACGTGTCTGCGCGATTGCGGAATCGTGGTGGCTGAGCCGGAGGGCCGTCAAACGCGTTATGAGATCGCCGATCCTCACCTGGGCCGAGCTCTTGCGTCTCTCATTGACGTGACGCTGGCTGTTGATGAAAACGCGCCGTGCCTCGATCCTGGCTGCTCGACTTGCCACGACGTGGGAATGGAGGAGCAAGCATAATGTCGGTCGCAGGGTCACGGGTCGATGACGTGGACTCCTTCGAGGAGGAGGACGAGGGCGACGGCCCTTGGTGGAGGGACCGAGAAGTCCTCATCCCTATCAGTTCCGGGGCCGCCTTCTTGGCCGGCCTGATCCTCCAATGGACGGGCTTTGAGCTAGCGTCCCTGGTGCTGTTTTGGATCGCGCTGTTGTTGGGTGCCGCAACGTTTGTCCCGGGCGCACTCCGAAAGCTGTTCGGCAAAGGCAGGCTGGGAATCGGCCTTTTGATGAGCATCAGCGCCACGGGTGCAGTAATCCTCGGCTTTGTTGAAGAAGCTGCTGCGCTTGCTTTTTTGTACTCGATCGCTGAAGCGCTCGAGGACAAAGCAATGGACCGTGCACGGGCGGGTTTGCGTGCCTTGCTAAGGCTTGTCCCAGAAACAGCGACGCTGCGCGAAGGGGAACTCATTCGCGAAGTCTCTGCTCGCGAATTGGCGGTCGGCGACTTGTTGCTAGTGCGTCCCGGAGACCGGGTCGCCACAGACGGTGTCGTACGGTCGGGCCGAAGCGCCTTGGATACCTCGGCGATCACGGGGGAGTCGATTCCGGTGGAAGTCTCGGCTGGCGACACGATTTCAGCCGGGTCGATCAACACCTCCGGGGTCTTGGAGGTGGAGGTGAGCGCCGCCGGCACGGATAACTCTTTGACCACAATCGTCCACCTGGTGGAGCAGGCTCAGGCCGATAAAGGGGCGCGGGCTCGACTGGCCGATCGGATCGCCAAGCCGCTTGTTCCCGGCGTGATGATCCTTGCCGTTCTAATCGGGGTCATCGGTTCCTTGTTCGGTGATCCAGAGGTGTGGGTTACCCGGGCCTTAGTGGTGCTGGTTGCTGCGTCACCGTGCGCCCTGGCTATTGCGGTCCCTGTGACGGTTGTGTCGGCGATCGGCGCTGCCAGCAAGTTTGGAGTGGTGATCAAGTCCGGAGCCACCTTCGAACGGTTCGGTGGGGTGCGCCGGTTCGCTGTGGACAAGACGGGAACCCTCACACGCAACCAGCCGACAATCGCACAAGTCATCACGGTCCCTGGAACGGAGCCGGCCGACCTGCTGAGAAGGGCGGCAAGTGTTGAGATGCATAGTAAGCACCCACTTGCGGCCGCCATTGCCGCCAGCCATCCAGACGCGCCCGAAGCTGTCGATGTAACTGAAACAGCCGGACACGGCGTGACGGGTGTCGTGGACGGGATCACAGTATCCATCGGCAGTCCCCGCTGGCTTCCGCCGGGAAAGATGGACCAGGAGGTCAGCGATCTCGAGGGCCAGGGCATGACCGTCGTGATCATTTACTTTGACAATCAGTTCGCTGGAGCGATCGGGGTCCGCGATGAACTGCGTCCGGAAGTGCCAGAGGTGATCGAGTCTCTCCGTGAGCGAGGAGTTGAGGTCACGATGCTGACCGGGGATAACGAAAGGACCGCGCACGCGCTCGCAGCGCAAGCACGGATTCAGGACGTCCGCGCTGAGCTTCGACCCGAAGACAAGGCGGCAGCCGTGGCGACGATGAGCCGCGTCGCTCCAACCGCAATGATCGGCGATGGCATCAATGACGCCCCGGCCCTGGCCGGCGCGGACGTTGGAATCGCGATGGGCGCCACCGGCTCGGATGCCGCCATCGAATCGGCCGACATTGCTTTCACCGGCCATGACCTACGACTCATCCCCCTCGCGCTAGACCATGCACGACGAGGCAGGGCCATCATCAATCAAAACATCCTGCTGTCGTTGCTGATCATCGCCGTGCTGTTGCCGCTGGCGGCATTCGGGATACTTGGGTTGGCGGCGGTCGTACTCGTCCACGAAGTGGCCGAGGTTATCGTCATCCTCAATGGGCTACGGGCCGCCCGCTCGCGGCGACCGCGGTTGGAACCATGATGCGGCGGAAGCGAGGGCCCGCTGCATGACGCAACCAGCACACGCACCTCGACGCTCGCGCGTGGACGTTGTTTCCGGTCGTGCCCGATGGTTGTTGGTTCTCATCACCTTTGTGCTCGGAGCATTAGTGGTAGCCCTGGATCAGTCAACCAAGGAACTTGCGGAAGTGATGCTTACGCCAGGCAACCGGACCCCTCTGATCGGCGATCTCTTCGGCCTACAGCTGACATACAACCCGGGCGGAGCCTTTTCTTTGGGCGCAGGTGCCACCTGGATATTCACCATCGTCTCTGTGATTGCAGCCATTGCCGCGGTCGTCCTAGCGATACGTGTCCGGCGTGCCCGGTGGGCAGTCGTGATCGGCGTTGTCGGAGGCGCCGCAACCTCTCACGCCGCGGATAGGTTATTTCGCTCACCGGGGTTCGGGCGCGGTTACGTTGTGGATTTCCTCGCCTATGGCAACTGGTTCATCGGCAATATCGCTGACATCTGCATCGTCGTGGGCTTGGTCGTCGCGGCCCTGTTCGCGCTCACGAGCACCCGGAACAACGGTAAGGGTCCGCGTGATGCCGCCGACTCGGTGTGAATTGATCCCAATGCTGATCAAGAGAAAGGTACCTGGATGTGAGTGAGACGGCTAAGGAATCCAACGCGGTACTGCCCGCTCGCACCGCAGCAATCCGGATCTCACTAGCACTACTTGCGGCGACACCTGCAGTTGCCGTTCGGCTCACCGGCATGTCCTTGGCCCCGGCTGTTGCCGTGATTGTGTTCGGTGTGGGAGTTCTAGCATCAGTAGCGCTCCTGATGTGGGCGGCAGAAGCGGTTCGCGCAGACATCTCCGGCAGCCTCGCTCTTGCCCTGTTATCGGTTGTTGCAATCTTGCCGGAATACGCCGTGGACATCTTCTTCGCCTACCGCTCCGGTAGTGACCCCGCCTACGCCGCCTACGCCACCGCCAACATGACCGGCGCAAATCGTTTGCTGATCGGTGTCGCCTGGCCGATCCTGACCTTTGTTGCAATTTGGGCCATCCGCCGCCGCCCCACCTCCGAATACAAAGGATGGTTCCGCAGCGGAATACAACTCGACAAGCAGCGGCGAATCGAACTGTGGTTCCTCGGCGCCGCCACCCTGTACGCCCTGATCATCCCCCTAACCGGGCGACTGGCGTGGTATGACACCCTTGTTTTGGGTGCGCTCTTTGCGGGGTATCTGTGGCGGATCCGAGGAAACACCGATTCAGAAGAAGAACTCACCGGAGTCGCCGCTACCGTCGCAGCGCAGCCGCCGCTGCGCCGGCGCCTCCTGGTTGCCGGCCTATTTGTGGCAGCAGCCATCGTAATCCTCAGCGCTGCAGAACCGTTCGGACAAGCCCTCGTGGAAGCCGGCAGCCAACTAGGGGTAGACCGATTTCTCCTCGTTCAGTGGCTGGCACCAATCGCGTCCGAATCCCCCGAAGTCCTCGTTGCCATAACCTTCGCGCTTCGCAACCGCGCCAATGACGGCATGACAGCCCTCCTGGCCGCGAAACTCAACCAATGGACCCTGCTCATCGCCTGCCTCCCCATCGCTTACTACCTCGGTGGCGGCGCAGCGGCAGGATTGCCGCTTGATGCACGCCAAACAGAAGAACTCGTTCTGACCACTGCACAAACCATCCTTGGAATTGCAGTCCTGGTAAACCTGAGACTGACCGGCGGAAAAGCGCTTCTCCTACTTGGCTTGTTCACCGCACAATTCGTCCTCCCAGACGAGCACGCACGCTATGCCATGTCGGTCGTTTACGTCCTCGTGGCAGTGGCCTTCCTCCTTGTACACCGTCACGACGTGCCCCCCCTCCTCCGTGCCGGAGTCCGTCCGCGCCCAGGGTCGCGCAAAGCGGAGGACAATTAGAGGTCGCCGGCACTGATCCGATGCTGGCACCTCTCACAAGCCGCCACCTCTACCACGGGTAGGTGCGATGAGTCACTACGACGAATCCTTTTGCTTCGCGAGGCTCCCATCATTGACTCGTACATCGCGACAAAACAGAGGCCAGCGATTCTGATGATGCTGAAACCATCCGCTCGGCGTCCCCGATATCAGGGTTCAAGTAGTACAAACCGAGCTACCGCCGTGGGGCTCCTAGACGCTGGCTCTCGGATCACCGGCGCTGACGTTGGCACGTCGCGGAAAGTCGATTTCACAGCCCTCAGTTCGCCGAGTACACACTCGACGTCACCAGCGACTGACGCTAAAAGCGGCATTGGGCCATGCGGGCGTCATCCATCCCCGCCTATTCGGATAAGTCTTGGTGAGTGACGCGCGCGTTACTCACCAAGTCGCTGCATAAGGTGGACGGGTGCCACGAGTCTTCCGCGTGATCGGCCCCGCCGCGCTGCTGCTGACGGCTGCGGTGGCGATGATGGCCGCCCTCGCGTTCGGCGGCGGAGCGTCCGCTCCGCTCCTGGCCGATCCGGGCGCGCTGGTGCGCTGGGGTCTCCCGGCCGCGACGCTGGTGGTCAATCTCAGCCTGGCCGGCACGGTCGGTGCACTGGTGCTGGCGTGCTTCGCGTTCAGCCCCGACCGTGACGAGTACGGCACTGCGCTCGACTTCGCGGCTGGGAGCGCTGCGGTCATGACGGTCGCCTCCGCCGCGACCGGACTGTTCACCTTCGTCAGCGTCTCGAACGTGCCGTGGTCGTTCGACGCCACGTTCAGCAACGGGCTGAGCTCGTTCATCACCAGCGTCTCGCTCGGCCAGGCATGGCTGGGCATCACCCTGATCGCCGCGGCGGTCACCGTGCTGTGCTTCGCGGTTCGCAACCAGACGGCGATCGTGTTCGTCACTCTGCTGGCGATGGCGACCGTCGTCCCGATGGCGCAGCAGGGTCACAGTGCCGAGGCGGCCGGGCACGATGCCGCGGTGACGTCGTTCGGCCTGCACGTGCTGTTCGCCGCGATCTGGCTCGGCGGTCTGGTGACGCTGATCGTTGTCAAGCACACCTTCGGCAAGGGAAGGCTGCTCACGGTCTTGGAGCGCTACTCCACGGTCGCTCTCATCTGCTTCATCGTCGTGGCCGCCTCCGGCTATGTGAATGCGGAGCTGCGCGTGGGCACGCTCGCCGAGCTGGCGACGCCGTACGGCATCCTCGTGCTCGTCAAGGTGGCTGCGCTGGTGGCGCTCGGCCTGTTCGGCCTGACGCAGCGCCGCTACCTGATCGGCCGGCTGAAGACGACGGGCGAGACGCGCAGCTTCTGGTGGATCGTCGTGGCGGAGCTTGCCTTCATGGGCATCGCCTCGGGTGTGGCCGCGGCGCTCGCCCGCACCGTCACGCCGGCCCCCGAGACGCGCGCTGCCACTCCGACGCCCGCCGAGATCCTGACCGGCGAGAAGCTGCCGCCCGCGCTCTCGTTCGAGCGGCTGTTCACTTCGTGGAACTTCGATCTGCTGTGGGTGCTCGCCTGCGCGTTCGCCCTCTTCTTCTACTTCGCCGCCGTGTGGCGGCTGCGGCGACGCGGCGACAAATGGCCCATCTACCGCACGATCCTGTGGACGCTGGGCATCGTCCTGCTCTTCTACATCACCAACGGCGGCGTCAACGTCTACGAGAAGTACCTCTTCTCGGCGCACATGTCGGCCCACATGGTGCTGACGATGGGCGTCCCGCTGCTGCTCGTACCCGGTGCGCCGATCACGCTTGCCGCACGCGCCATCCGCAAGCGTCGTGACGGGTCACGCGGCGGCCGGGAATGGCTGCTGCTGGCCGTCCACTCCCGCTTCGCCGCGGTCATCTCCAACCCGATCGTCGCGGCGATCCTCTTCGCCGGCTCGCTGTGGGTCTTCTACTACACGCCCGTGATCCGCTGGGCGACCACCGACCACATCGGGCACGAGTGGATGATCGTCCACTTCCTCATCACGGGGTACCTGTTCGTGCAGTCGCTGATCGGCATCGACCCGGTCAAGTACCGGCTGGCGTACCCGTTCCGGCTGCTCCTGCTACTGCTCACCATGGCGTTCCACGCCTTCTTCGGCCTGTCGATCATGCAGATGCACGGTCTGCTCCTCGCCGACTGGTTCGGCGCGATGGGCCGCACCTGGGGCGACTCGCCGCTGGTCGACCAGCAGGCGGGCGGCGGCATCGCGTGGAGCATCGGCGAGATCCCGACGGTCATCCTGGCGATCGTGGTCGCCATCCAATGGAGCCGCAGCGACGAGCGCGAGACGAAGCGGCAGGACCGCAACGCCGACCGGACGGGAGACGCCGAACTGAACGCCTACAACGAGCGAGTCGCTGCGCTCGCACGGCGCAACCCCTAGCGCTTCGCCCGCCCTATTCCCAAGCGCGGGGAGGAAAGAATCGCCAACGGGCTCGCTGCAGCATGCACCGCACTCATCCTCGGCGGCGCTTCCACTTACGCTCATGGCCGAGTCCTGCTACCGGTCGCACGCGTTCACTGCCGCGCTCGGCGCAAGCGTCCAACACCAATTCACCCGCCCATACCGGCCGCAGACTAACGGCAAGGTCGAGCGATTCAACCGCACCCTCGCCACCGAATGGGCCTACGCCGCCGCCTACCTCAGCGACGAAGCCAGAGCAGCCACCTACGACATCTGGCTCCATCACTACAATCACCACCGACCCCACACGGGAATCGGAGGCCAAGTCCCCTCAGCCCGCGTTCACAACCTCGGGGAACTACAACTAGCGATCGATAGCTAGTGCTGTTGGCGATTGCCTTATGTTGGTCGCTTCGAGCGTGTCGCTTCAGCGGCCCAGTTGACGCTCGCGCTGCTGCCCCTGGCCAGTGGATACACGTCGCGCTCTTGCCGCACGCTTTGGGGCGGTGGAGACCGCCTCGCGCGGGTGTCGGGCCTGGTCTGCGGCTGCGGTGAGGCGGGCGTCGATCACGGCAGGGTTGACCTTGCCTTCGAGCGATGCGGCGAGCTGCGCGCGACGCTCGGCGCTGTCGAAAGCGTCGGCGGCGTTCCCGCGGTCGACGTCCGCGCGTGCGGTGAGGTCGTCTGCTGCGTCACGGTTGCTCTCCGCGTCCGCGCGCACCTGGTCGACGTCGCCGGCGTCGCCGTTGAGGATGCGCTGATCCTGCTCGTTCGCCTCACGCGTGCGTTCCTCGGCTGCGCGATCCATGGTCTCTGCTGCAGCGAGGAACGCGCCCGCTTCGACCACATCGACGGCGCTCTCGCCGCGCTGTGCAGCTGCGTCCGCTCGAGCACGCTCCGCCTGGGCGATCGCCTCACGCACCGCGGCGGGATCCGCGTCGAGGTTGCGAACGTCGAGGCCATAACGCTCCTGCAACTCCTGGGCGATGCGCTCCCCTGCACGGTCGGCCTCCGGGTCGATGCCGTGCCAGGCGGTCACCATCTCGTGCACGCCTGCGATCTGCTCGACGCTCGCGGTGACCCACCAGCTGCGCTCGTAGACCGGAGCCAGTTCGGCACGGGCGGCGGCCCGCTCGGCGTCGAAACGCACCTGAAGCTCGCGGTTCTGCTGCTCGGTCTGCGCCTGCCGGGTGCGGGCGAGTTCTTCGCGCAGCCGAGCCAGTCGGGCGCCCATCTGCGCCGCGACCGTGAGCGCGATCCGCAGCTGCCCGTCGAGGGCGTCTGCGATGCCGTCGTTGTCCTCAGCCATGATCTGCCACCTTCCGTTTTATCTTCCGATGCCGCGGTCTTGATCTGGTCCCGTCGCGGGCTTGTAGAGCTTTGCGGGTTCGACCTTTGTCGGTAGCGGCGACCCAGGCCGCGGTGCGCTCAAGCCCGTCTGCGCGATCCGCACAGACTCGGGGGCGCGCTCGTCGACGTCAGTCGCCGGCCCCGTCTGTCCCTTCCGCGGAACCTCCGGAAGCCGGGATGCGACCGTGGCCATCTGCGTGTTCAGGGTGCGCGAGATCTGCGCCGCGCAGGCCTCGTCACCGATAGCCTTGTGCATGTCGATGATCGCCACGGTGAGCCGTGCCAACTGCCGCATCAGGATCGCCTCGGCCATCGTCCCTTGACCCTGGCTCGCGGCCTGCATCAGCAGCATGGCGGCGCCGCCCGCGCTGCCCATGCTGACCTTCTTCGGCTTCGACGTGTGCGCCTTGATCTGCGCCGATCGTGCCAGCTCACGGGAGGTTTCAGCGAGCGGTCCGGGCGTAGTCTCCACACGCTGCGACCACGCGGCGAACGCTCCGGCCGCGTCACGCGCGACGTGCGCCCACGCGGCCCGGTCCTCGACCGGGATGCTACGCAGTTGCTCGCGCAGCTGGCGCACCTCTTTCGAATACTGCTGCCACATCGCCGGTGCCGGTTCGTGCTCTTCACGGCCCGGCGCGACCGGCCGGTACTGCCACGGATTGCGGCTGGTCGCCTTCCACTCGTCGACCGCACTCTGCGCCGACAGCGGACTGTCAGGCCACCCCTCGCGCAGCCGCGGAAGCGTCAGATCACGTGCCAGCCGGCCCCCTCCGTACCAAACCGGAGCGGTGCCGTGCTTGGTGCGCACCGCCACCGAATAGCCGGCCACCACGTCATCGCGGCCCGCCGCGAAACGGGGCCGAATGAGGACACCGGCCCGGCGCACGCGACGCACGAACTCTCCCTCATCCAGCGACGCGGCCGCCGCCGCACGGACGGCCCGCTCGAGCCGATGCGCGTCGACCTCGACCGCGCCAGTGCGTCGTGCTCGTTCCTGTTCGGCGGGCTTGATGCCCCGCTCCCCCAGTCCGTGCTCGCGGCTGCTGAGCTGCTTCAGCCCGTACTCGCGCTCGAGGTCGCGGCAGGTGTCCTGCGCCTTCTTGAAGTCGTTGTGGGTGCTCGCCTTGGTGCCGTCCTCGCGCACCAAAGAGACCGCGATGTGAATGTGGTCATTGCCGTTGGTCGACAGACCGTGACGCACGGCCACCCACCGACACTCGGCCTTGCCGCTGGCCTCGGTGAATCCCATCCGGTCCACGAAGTCTTGCGCGATCGCGCCCCACTTCTCGTCGCTCAGCTGGCCCTCGTCGGCTCGGAGTGACAGGGAGCAGTGCCACACATCCGCGGGCGTCGTGGCAGTTCTCAGGGCGATTCCGGTATCGCTTCCGTGGGCGTTTTTCATACGGAAATTGCTACCCATCTCACAGTCTGTGCGAGTAGCCTGGCGATATGACCACCACAACGACGCAGAAGCCAGGAATGCGCGCGTACGACGACGCGGTACGTTCAACCTTCCCTGAGCTGGTGACCAAGCTCCGCGACATCATCGGCGTGCGACTGGTGGCCTACATCGGCAACGTCAAGTCGACGAAGCCCGTGGCAGAGTGGGCGGTCGGCCCGCGGGAGCCCGGCGAGACCGACCGCGACCGCCTGTTCGTCGCCTACCAGATCGCCGCTTTGCTTCGCGAGCGGAACGAGGCCGTCACGGTCCAGTCCTGGTTCAAGGGCATGAACCCTGCCCTCAATGACGCCTCTCCGGCGCGAGTGCTGCGCGAGGGCGACCCGAACGAGGTCGGCCCGGAGGTGATGGCGGCCGCCAAGGCGTTCGCCTTCATCGGATGATGGGGCTGGCGATCGCGGAGGTCTCCGAGCAAGTCTGGCGGGTGGGTTACCGCCCCGACCCTTGGGCATGGGCTGACTGGCGCTACGCGAACGACGCAGGCCGGTTCAACGGCCGCTGGGACGATCAACTGGCCGAGCTATTCCGGACGCTCTACACCGGCGAGAGCTTGCTAGCCTGCCTGCTGGAAGTGCTCGCACAGTTCCGGCCCGAGCCGCAGACGGACGCCGAACTCGACGAGATCGAGGACGAGGCCGGTGAAGTGGAGCTCTATCCGGACGCCCCCTCCGGCACCGTCGGTTACGGGTGGCTCGAGGAGCGCTTCGGGGGCAAGGCAGACCAGACCGGCCGGTACTGCTCCGTCACTCACAGCGAGAGCCTTGCGGCGATCCAAGCCAACTTCCCGTTCGCCCGCTTCAAGCTGACCCCGATCCAGCTCGACACCTCGGTCTTGAAAGATGCGCGGCGGCGGGATCTCACTCGCTCGATCGCCAGATGGATCTTCGAGCTGCGTGACGAGAACCAGAACGACCTGGTCGACGGGATCCAGTTCACCTCACGCTTCGGTGATGAGTACCGCATGTGGGCGATCTTCGAGCGGGCAGCGGATGGCGTGACCAGCGGACACCTGACGAACGAGGAGACGTTCGAGCTGCACCCGGAGACACCGGAACTTGTGGACGCGTTTCGCCTCCATAACCTTCGCTGGAAGGACTAGCGCTCAGTCCAGCGAGAGGACGCTGAGCAGGCGGTGGTCCGCCGGCATCTTGGCCAGGAGGGCAGCTCGGGCACTCTGGTAATCGGAGCGTGTGGCGTCGAGTTCGTCGACGGCTGCAGGGCGAATCCGGCCGGTGGCGATTACGCGGCCGCCACGGGGCATGGCGTTGTGGACCTGGATCAGTTCGTACCCGTCGGGCACCTGTTCCTCGATCATCGCGCGTGCCGCTTGGGCGTCGTCCGCCTCTGCGGTGATTTCCGTCACGACGGTGGACTGGATCAGGCCCCTGATGCGCATGAGGCCAGGCTACGTTGCACGACCGACGGCGATCCGGGGCTGTCTAGCCGGGGATATTGCGGGGGTCGTTGCCGTGGCTGGAGCGGTCGCCGATCTGACCGTTGAGGTTGTGCACGATGTGCTCGACCTTGCGGCGCTCGGCTTCCGCGCGGCCGGCTGCGATCGCGGCGTCGCGGGTGTTGTGCGCTCCCCCGATGGTCTCGCCCGTGCCCTCGATGCGGTTGTGCCAGGCACCGTTCTCATGGAAGGTCTCTACGTCTCCTCTGGGCATGCCCGCACCGTACGCCGCCTCATTTGACTCTTCTAGCCGCCTGGGGCGTACGTCAGCGCGGGCGGACTCGATCCCGGGTGCCAGATACCGGTCGGTCCCCGGGACGCGCACCGGCACATCTGGCCACGGAATCGGAGCAGCTGAGAGCAGCGGCGAGGAAGGTCGAGCGGGCTGGTCTTTGCGGAAGCCGATCGCAGCCCGTCTCTGCCGGGTTGCGCGATCAGGAATCGCTCGCAAGGCTTCGAGCTCGATGCGGGCGCCCTCCAGGGCGCGCTCCAACACCGCTCGCTCGACAGCAGCGAGTCGGACGCCGAACGCGTAGAGGACTAAGCCGTCGTCGGTGAGCCGGTCGACGGCGATCGGCACGGGGCGCCGGGCGAGATCCTGACCGCCGAAACCTGGCGCAGGCCGATGGCACGGAAGCCGCTCGACACCGTCCAACAGCGGTACGGCGGGATCGACGAACGCTCGATGCCAAACCCACGCAGACGCGGCACGCACTCGGTCGAGCTCCACGTACAGCCAGGCGAATGTCTCGCGAGAATCGCGAGTGCCCGCATCGATGATTTCCACCGGTCCGAAGCGTCGAGCTGTCATGGCACCTCCCCTCATTACCTAGAAGGGCCGGGCGCGCAGCTGCAGCGCACAGCGCACAGCGCACGGTCTCAGCGCCGCGGCGGCACCTGCCTTCTGGGTCGACTACGCACGGCGTCCTTCCACACCCATCCCTCGTGCTTTTGCCCGTCCCGTGTGGTGAAGCGGATCCGCACCGCATGTTCGTTCCATGCAAGAACCTCGACCTCCGGACGGATGACCGCCTCGTGGAACCGGACAAACGCGACGGCCGGCGCAGGAGCCGGTGACTCCACCGCCGGATCATGTTCGAGATCGACTTCCTCGTTCGTCAACCAGACCGGTCGAGGGCGGGTGACGATCTGCTCGATCACCCGGTCCATCCCCGCCCCGGGATAGCGCCGATTCTGACCCAATGCCCACCTCCCTCCTTGCGACTCATTAGAACATATGTTCGAATCTTGGGGGAGGTTGCGATGAGAGTCCTGCGCACAGGCGAGAAGGTTTGGTTGGTCGTCGACGACGTCGCCAGCAGGATCCACTTCGTCATCGAATACGGACCTGCGGTCAGCCAGCTCACGCACGAGACACTCATGAAGTACCGAGTCGACCACTGGACCCTCAAACGTTCGGAAAGGTGGCAATTGGGCTACTACGACGAACTTGGAGCCGCTACCCGAGCTTGTGAGCTGGCGCTCGAAGAGCGCGCGTTCATTTCACCAGCGACAGCACCAGACGGTTCGATCGTGACTCCGGAGGAACAGCGGGAGCGTTGGAGAGCCGGTCTTGATCCACGCACGGGTGAGCCAACAGAGCAGCGACAGTGACCGCGTGCCGCCAGCACGGCGATATCGTCGCAGCATGGCGATATCCGACAGCGCTGCGGCAACCCACCGGGCGCGGATCCGGGTCTTCCTCGAACGGGTCGCTGATCGGTTTCCCGACAATCCGATCATCGCACTCCGGGAAAAGTACGGCCGCACTCTCGGTCTCGTTATCACCTGGGAGTCACAGGGTGATGGAACCTTCGCGGTCTCGGACCTGGAGACCCCCGACCTGGAGCGGCGCATCCTGGAAAGCGCCATCGTTGACTGTCGAGCGTTGTTCGCTCAGAAGGACACCTGCTATCTGCCCTCAGTTCTCAAGGCCTACAAATCGCTGGTTGGGCCAGAGCGCGCTCGTAAACTGACCGAACTGTCGCAGTTAGTCAACGCCGTGGTGAGGGACGGAAAGCTGACCTCCCCGGTGATGTACTCCGGTCGCCTGGAGGAAGACAACGGGCTCGGCCCCGGGCGCCTCCTCGGCGATGATCAAATCGCCATGGACTACATCTACGGTGTTGCCTTCCATGATGATCCGGAGCGAGCGCAGCGATTGGCGAACGTCTCGGACACGGCCACCGTCCGGTTCGCCGTCATCCTGCAGCTCAATCAGCTCATCTATGCGGCCGAATGTCTGCGGGACCAGATCCACCACGACGTCGAGGCGCGCTACCTCCGCCTTGACGAATGAGCCAGGTGGGCGAGGAGCGTTGGGTCGCCGTCCGAGCGCGGTGGTCAAGCGCTGCACTCGAAGCCGCACTCGTGAGGCTGACCCGGTCTACCCTTCCTCGATGTCGCGCCAGTCATACACGGCAACGTCCGTGTCATTGCTCGTGAGGACGAAAGTCTCATAGGTGGTCCGTGATTCGTTCAGCGGGCGCTTGAACTCGCTCGGGAGGCGGCCGTCCATCGCGACGATGCGATAAGGCTCTGTACGCCCGCCGGGGAAGCGCAGCAGCGCGTTGCGCCAGCGCGCGAGTCCGCCAAACTCTTCAAGGCCGTCGACGTCGCCCATCTGCTCGACGATACTCACCGGCGTTGCAGGGGGGACAGACATAACTGCTGGGATGAGGGGCGGGACTCCCACGGCGGTAAGGATGGTGACAATGTTGGCCATGTTGGCCACGAGCTCGCTGGCGGCCCTCCGGGAAGAGCGTGTGGCGACGGCCAAGTGGCGGCCGTCCTTTCGGTGTCGTACATGAGGTGTAGTCATGCGCACTCTGTGCGGCGGCCCGACGACCGGCTGGGCTCACCCCTATGGCTTGCGGGATCTCAACCGCGCTTGCCCTTCTTCCGCTGCTCCCGGCGCGGGGTGGGATGGCCCTTGCCGCTGCGCTCATTCGCGGGCCGGCCAGATGCGGGTGTCGCACCCCTCTCAACGGCGTCAAGACCGGTGTGTTCTGCAGCGATCAGCTGAAAGATGAGCTCGATGATGACGTAGCCGGCGCTCAGGAATCCAAGCATGGCCCCAATCTGCACAACCCAGGCCTGCCACCCAAGAATCGCGCGGCCATCGTTGACGGCAGTCCAGCACAATGAGGCTGCCATAGCGCCTGCGAACGCACCGAATCCGACCGAGAGAGCCGAATAGCGCGAATACATGAACCTGCCGATTTTCACTCGCGGTTGACGCGCCGTTGCACGCGCCTCTACTGCGATGATGAGAATGGCGATCGGCAGAGTCTGCAGGAGCATCCCCGCACCGTTTACTGATACCCAGGGCACAGCGGGACTCTATCCGGAAGCGCCTCAATGTCTCGCCGAGTTCGCACGGCGAACGCAGAAACCCACGCCGTGGCGTGGGTTTCTCGAGTCGGCGCCCGGGGAACTATTTCAGAAGCTGATGCGGACCGCAGACGGCGACTCCTAGACCTAATCCGTCTCCATCGACTGCCGTCGCGCGGTCACCATAGCGCCCAAGGTGGGCCGCAGCAGCTGTCGGAGGTAGGCCATGACGATCGAAGCGCCGATGAGGACGATGCCGAGTGTGGGCAGGATGGCTCCGAGCACGCGGACAAGGATCTCCACGAACGAGAGCAGGCCATTACTTACTCCCCCGGCCGAGTTGCTGGAGTCGACGAGGTAGTAGCTGAGGCTCGGGACAAAGATCACGAGCAGAGCGCCGACAACGGCCAGGCCGACACCCCACCAGAGAACGACATTGGGTCGAAGCTTGGACGAGTTCATCGTTTCGGTTCCTCCTACGGTCGGGAGCCGGCTCGCCATTTCTTCAACGAGCCGGCTCCTTTCACCCTATGTGGGTCAGGCGCGCCAAAGGTATGCAGCCCCGGTTACGCCGGACAGCGAGAATCCCTGCATCTGGGTGTAGGCCAACACGTTGCCCCACGGAACGCTGTAGTCCCCACCGGAGCAGCCTGTCGAGTACCAGGCGGCCGCGTGACTGGAGTTGTAGCCGCGCCCGTTGGTGCACAGCTCGACGTCCGAACCGTTCTCCCAGTGGTACTGCCGGTTGTACCCGTTGTATCCGGCGACCGCGCACCCCTGAACGCTCGTCCACCAAGTCCCAGGGCCGGCGACCGAACGCACCGTTTCCCCGCAGCCAGACATCGGCGCCATGACCTTTCCGAGCGTCTGAGTCTTGCCTGCCCGGTCCGCGGCCTGGACATCAGCGATGACCTTCGGAGCGTCCCCCGCCTTGACGTTCACGACGACCTCGTGGCCGGACGGAACGGCGATCACCAGCGGACCGGAGAACGTCGACGGGTCCAGGGCGACTGTAGGCGGCGCTGCGTCTGCAGTGACCGCCTGGGTGGCTGCTGCCGGCGCCGGCGAGGCATTGGCTGCGGGCGCGATTGCCAGCGTGCTGATCGCTGCCGCCACAACAGCGACACCAAGGGCGAACTTCCTCGTTCTTACTTGCATTCCTTGCTCCTTACGGATCCCGCGCAGCATCGACCGCCTCGTGAGCTGCCGCTCCCGAGCGAGATTCCATCACATCCAGCGACCGAACCCCCGCCGGTCGACTTACGGAACCTTTGGTCAGGCTATGGATCACGGTCACCGAAAACGAGTCCTGTGAAATCGGTTCGCTTTCGCTAGACTCCGCCGTCTACCCACTCGCCCCTTCGAGAGTTACTCTGGAAGAGAGGAGGATGAATGCGCCCCACAATTTGGGTTCTCATTGGGCTCGTGCTCGCGGCTGCGCTGGCGTCCTGGGCTTTTGTCGTGGGCGCGCCGACGGGCCTCTATCTCGCGATCGCGTTCTGGACCGTCGTCGCGATCGGCACGATCATCCGGATCATTTCGGCGGTGCGTGGGCGGAAGGTCAAAGCTGCCGCCCAGCCTGTCGTCGACGGCGTCGAGACATGGGAGAGCTTGTACCTTAACCATCGACCACCACGCCTAGCCACGGTCGAGGCTCCCCCATACACGGTCACTGAGCCGACCGACTTCAACTCGCGGAGTGGAATCGACCTCGACCGGAAGCGGGCCGAACTCTAGCGCTCAGCCCGCGAGCGAGGGCTGAGCTTTGCGTTGGCTACGACAAGGCTCGATGGCGGGCCGGCCTCGAACCCGCGCATTGGCAAACTGCGTGAAGATTTAGCCCTACCAGGGAGTGTTCTCCCCCGGACCGGGGCGGCGCTTCGCCTCAGATATCCCTGGGCGCAGCGTGGGCGGCAGGTTCAGCCTCTCCGACTCCTCATTGATCCGGGTGAGCGCCGCCTGATCATCGACCAGCTCCATGATGATCGCGACGGCGAGCATGGCTGCCATCGCGGCCATGTTCGTCGCCGGGCCTCGCAGCGCATGCGAGGGTTCGTGGCGTAGCAACAGGTCCTCGGCCTCGCCGGCGAAGTATGAGGTCTGGGTGGTGGAGCGTACATGCACTGCGAGAGACAGGCTGCCGTAGGAGTTCTCGAGGAAGCGCTCTTCGTCGAGATCGCGCATCATGTCAGTGAACGATGGCAGGCCCCTCCCCTGCGGGACCGTGATCGCTGCGGCCGTGGCGAGCAGCCCATCGTCGCTGAACCATTTACCGACCATCTCGATGTTCTCCTTCTCATCGCGGATCATCGAGACCCGCAGCTTTGAGAGTCCGTCGTTCCGATGGAACGCCCACTGGGCCGTGACCGCGTGCTCCAGCGCCGCTCGCGCGAGCACCATCGCCTCGCGTTCGAACTCTGCGTCGACCAGCAACACATAGGCGCGCGCGTGCCTGATCGTTTGGACGCAGATACCCCAGAGCTGCTTGAACACAAGTTCGTCGGAGACTCTCACGACAAAGTCGTCGCGGTCGATGAGCTCGGACGCCTCTCGGATCCAGGCGATCCAGTCGCCCTCGGTCGGTCGAGGTTCAGAGGGATCGTTCATTGACGCCTCGGATCATTGGAGTGGGCAGCGATGTGCTGGATGAGTTGCCCCCAAGCTGCGTGAGCCTGGTCGACGTCGGGATATCGGCCGAGGTGCCACCGACCCTCCGGCAGACCCTGCAGCTTGTAGTCGACCACGAGTTCAACGTCGTTCTCGCCCTGCCGGGTAACGGGGATGAGACTCGTGATGTGATCGGGGTTGATCCATCGCGCGGGAGGCGGCCCACCCAGCGCAGCGTGGATGAGCGGAACGTCGGCCGCGGCCGGCGGAAAGGCGACTAGAGCCACGCGCGACAGCGTAGTGGGGCCCTCGTCTGCAGAGGGACACGGCGGTACGGTCATGCCATGGTTGCGACCCCGCTCGTCGACGTCGACGGCCGCCGCCTGCGTCTAACCAACCTGGAGAAGGTGCTGTATCCAGAAACCGGGACCACCAAGGGCGACGTCATCCACTACTACGCGAGCATCGTGCCGGCTCTCCTCCCCCACCTCGCAGAGCGGCCGGTGACCCGCAAGCGCTGGCCGGACGGTGTAGGCACCGCGGCCGCACCCGTCGAGTCCTTCTTCGAGAAGGACCTTGGCGTGGGCGTTCCCGATTGGGTACTGCGTGAAGCGATCCTCCACTCCGGTGGGGAGAAGCGTTACCCCGTCGTCGCCGACCGAGCGACCATCGTCTGGCTTGCCCAGAGCGCGGCGCTCGAGCTGCACGTCCCGCAGTGGCGGTTCGACACTGAGCGCCGGCCGACCAGGATGGTGCTGGACTTCGATCCCGGCGAGGGCGCCGGTCTGTCCGAGTGCGCCGAGGTCGCTCTCTGGGCCAAGGCCCTCCTTGACGACATGGGGCTGCCGACTTTCCCGGTCACCTCCGGGAGCAAGGGCATCCACGTCTACGTTCCCCTCGACGGCCGACTGACCTCCGACCAGGTTTCTAACGTTGCGCACGAGCTCGCTCGCGCGCTCGAGGCAGATCATCCCGACGAGGTCGTGTCGAGGATGCTGAAAGAGCATCGCGTCGGAAAGGTCTTCATCGATTGGTCGCAGAACAACGGAAAGAAGACCACGATCTCCCCGTACTCGATGCGCGGGACACCGCGCCCCTTCGCGGCGGCGCCGCGCACGTGGGACGAGATCGCGGCCCCGAATCTGTCCCAGCTCAGCTACACCGACGTGCTTGATCGCTTCGAAGAGGTCGGCGACTTGCTCGCAGGCCTAGACCCCTCCCCCGCTGTACGGCCGCCTGAGGCGCTACGCGAGCAGATCGACCTAGCACTCGCTAAAGCCGCCGAACGCCTCCCAGAGGCCGCGGCACTGCCCGGAGGAAGCCGATACGAGCCGAAGCTCGACGGCTGGCGTACCGCAGCAGTCGTCGACATCGACCGCGTAACTCTCTGGTCACGGCAAAAGACGAATTTGACGGACTCTTTCCCGGATGTCGCCGAAGCGATCACCGCGCAGGTCTCCCCCGGCGTCGTACTCGACGGTGAGCTCGTTCGCTGGAACGACGACCGCCTAGACTTCGATGCGCTGCAACGGCGGTATTCGTCGAGCAAGCGCCGCCTGCAGCAGCTTGTCGACGACGAACCGGTCGAGTACATCGTCTTCGACATTCTCGCCGCCGGCGGCCGCGATCTTCGCCCCCTCCCCTACGACGAACGACGTCGCGTCCTCGAACAGACTGCAGCCAGCTGGCGGACGCCGCTCGCTGTGATCGACGCATCCACTGACCTGTCGGTCGCGCGAGTCTGGTTCGACGAGCTGCCGGAGAGTGGCATCGAGGGCCTGGTCGTGAAGGGCGGCGCGCAGCCGTACCGAGGAGGCCAGCGCGACTGGTGAGTTAACTGCACCACCAGCGCGCCATCAGAGGAGACCGTCTCCTGTTGGTAGACCGGTGGTGCGACCATTGGCGGCCGCGGCGAGGAGCACTACTGTGAGCGAACCGGACATCTCGGAAGACCCCGTGAGCCGCGGCCTGCGATTAGGCGATGTGCCACTGGCGCGAGTGGGCAGCGTGAAAGTCGAGCTTGGCGCGGCTGAGCCATACATGCTGCTCGATGGGAAGGGCCGGGTCGTCGAGCCGGTCAGTGCGTGGGTGCGCAACATGGTTGTCGGCGACCACAGTCCGCGCACGATCAGGTCGTACTGCTACGCCGCTCTCACTTGGTTCCGCGTGCTCTGGCAGCTCGACGTCGGCTGGGAACGGGCGACTGAGGCAGAGACAGCCGCTCTGGTGAGCTGGCTTCGCGTCGCGCCGAACCCCCAGCGTCGCCGCCAGGCCGGTACGCCCGCAGTGAACCTCAAGACGGGCAAGCCGAACCTCGGCTTGGGCTACGGTGCGGCGACCATCAACCTCACCCTGGCCGCCGTCCGCGGATTTTACGACTTCCACGCGCACTGGGGCCGCGGCCCGGTGATCAACCCGGTCCCGGAGTCGCCTGCTCGTCGTCGCGCGCTCGCTCACCGCAGCCCTCTTGAGCCTCGCCAGGCTTACAGGCGTGGGGCCTACAGGCAGCGCGCACAGCCGCGCGCGCCGCGGTCGATCCCGGATGCAATGTGGGAGGAGTTCTTCGCGCAGATGCCGAGTGACCGTGATCGGGCGTTGGTCGCTTGCTACGTGAGCTCTGGTGCGCGGGCCGAGGAGCTGCTGGGAGCCCAGCTCGAGGACGTGGATTGGGCCCGGCAGCGGATGTCAGTCGTGTCGAAGGGCTCGCGCGAGCGGCGGATGGTCCCGCTATCTCCCGAGGCCTTGACGTGGCTCAGCCGGTACCTTCGCACCTTCGGTGACGCCTCCAGCGGACCGCTCTGGAGGACGGTTCGGGGAGAGCCGCGCCCACTCACCTATGGCGCCGCCCGCCGTGTGCTGCAGCGCGCGAACGGCAGGCTTGGTACGAACTGGACGTTGCACGATCTGCGGCACACGGCTGCGATGCGGATGGTGAACAGCGGCGTGCTAACCATGCCGGAGGTGCAGGTCGTGCTCGGCCACGCTGACCTGAGGACCACGAGCATCTACACCACGCCGCGCATTGACGAAGTCATCGACAAGGTACACGAACACTACGCCCGCCCCGCACCTCCGCCCCCACGGTTCGCGTCCGGTTACGCCGCTGAGGACATTGCGATCATCTTCGGGCATGCCGGTGAGTAGGGCGATCGTGTCCACGACCGGTGTCTGGAGCCGGAGAGAGGCACCGCAAGACGGCGACCTCGGCTCTAAGCCGTCCTCGAAGAAGTCGTGGGGCAAAGCAGATGTCGTTGAACCGTTGGCACCCCAGCCTCGCCTACCGCACCCGCTCGGAGACTTGAGCGCGGCACCGGTCGAAGCGTTGGTCAAGGCTGCCTGTTCCGTCATTCCGCGGTCGGCTATCCAGCTCGACAAGCGCTCGCGCTCCATCCGGCGGTTCGCCGAGCACCTGAGCACCTTCCCGGGAGACACCTGGCAGGAGAGGTGGGACGCCAGCGGTTTGGGCACCTCAACAACCGCGATCCGGTCGCTCAACCCAACACCGGCCGCAAGCTGGACGATGACCAGCGGCTTCTCCTGGTTCGTCGCACTCCGGGTCCTGGTTCCGACGTTGCGCGTACTGCGGACCAACGCGGTGTCGGACTTCTTCAAGATCTTCCTCGCGAGCCAACCCGGCGACCCGGACCTGACTGCTCTGGTCACTGCGATCGAGGCTGCTCCGGTAAGCGCGAAGTCGCGCAATCAGACCCTCACCGACTTGTCCTACATGCTCGCGGTCCAGGCCATCCCCGCCTCCGACATCTCCCCCAGCGGCTTGATGCACTTCGGCCTGGGATTGCGCAAGGTCAGCACTGCCTGGGACAAGAACACCCGCAAGTTGGCGGGAGCCCTGGTCTGGCAGGTGCTGTTCGACGCCGGCAAGTTCCCGGAAGGCACCCCCGTGACTATGCGCATCGCCACGGTGGGCGGGCGAAAGAGCGTGGCAGAGTTGGTCGACTCTTACGGCGTTTCAAACGCCGGGGTACGCCAGCTCCTCATCGACTACATCACCCACCGCGGGGCACTGGGGATGGACTACTCCACCCTCAGCAGTCTGGTCCGGGCCTTGACCCGCAACTTCTGGTGCGTGATCGAGCGTGTGAACCCCGACCAAGTCGACCTGGATCTTGACGAGGCCACATACGAAGCGTGGCGTGCCGAGGTCGACACCGTGCAGACCGCGGAGGGGCGGCGTCCCCGCCAGAGCATCTGGGACCTCCTCATCGCCGTCCGCGCACTCTACCTCGACATCCAGAGCTGGGCGCTCGAGGACCCGGCACGATGGGGACCCTGGGTCGCCCGCTGCCCAATCCCGCCCATCGCCAGCCGCGGCTACAGCGCCGGCAGACGCCGTCTCGCTGAGCGGATCGCCGACCGGACACGCACTCGTCAACCCCTGCTGGAGCTGCTGGTCGATCACGTTGTGGTGGTACGTGACCAGATGAGCGCGTTGCTCGCCGCGGCCGAGGCATCCGCTGGAGCCGACTTCGAAGTGAACAGCGTCCGCTACATCCGGGTCTCGCCGCCTCCGAGCGCCGCCAAGTTCCCCCACGCCGGTCCGCGCTCACGTCGCGGTGCAGCCCTCGAGCCCGACGCTGACGCTGGCCTGCTCCGGATCGAGCCGGCCGACGGCGGCCCTGCAATCGACATCCAGAGCGAGGAAGCGCGGGCATTCTGGACCTGGGCGATCATCGAGGTGTTACGCCTGACTGGCATCCGCCACGAGGAACTATTGGAGCTCTCCCACCTGTCCGTCCGGCAGTATCGGCGGCCAAACGGCGAAATCGTCGCGCTGCTCGTCGTGACACCGTCCAAGACAGACCGGGAACGGGTCATCCCGATGTCGCCCGAACTTCTCCACGTGATCGCCCAGGTCATTCGTCGGCAGACCGACAAGCTCGGAGCGATCCCGCTCGTGCGCAGGTGGGACCCACACGAGCGACAGCACACCGAGCCGATGCCGTTCCTATTCCAACGCAGTAGCGGCCCGACACCCGGTGTGATGAGTCCAACGACTGTCGCCAGATTGATCCGCCGAGCGTGCCAAGAGGTCGCAGACCGCCACCCGCAATTCGAGGGACTGACCTTCACCCCACACGACTTCCGACGCCTGTTCGCGACGGACCTCGTGAACAACGGCCTACCTATCCACATCGGCGCGGCCCTCCTCGGTCACGCAAGCCTCCAAACGACACGCGGCTATGTCGCAGTGTTCGACGAGGACGTGGTCCGCCACTACCAGCTCCACCTGACCCGACGCCGGCGACTGCGGCCTCAGGACGAGTACCGCGATACAACGGTCTCCGAATGGCAGGAGTTCGAGGAGCACTTCGACAGACGCAAGGTCGAGCTCGGAGCCTGCGGCCGGCCCTACGGAACGCCATGCGCCCACGAACACGCCTGCGTACGCTGCCCGATGCTTCACGTCGAGCCACAGATGATCGCCCGACTCGACGACCTCGAATCAGACCTCATCGTCCGACGGGAGCGCGCAGAAGCCGAAGGCTGGCAGGGCGAGATCGAGGGCCTCGAAGTAACCCTCGATCATCTGCGACTCAAACGCGAGAAGGCCCGTCGGATGAATCCAAGCGGCCCTGTCGACCTGCCGATCCCAGCCTTCGGCCGGCCAAGCACTAACTGATTGTCCAGTTTCCGCTCGAGGTCTACCTTAGCCCGGAGGAACGCCTGGAGACTGTGAGTCCGCGTGGTCGCCGACTTTGCGGCATCCTGCGTCCGTGGACGATCTGAGTCTGCCCTACCCCCGGCCGATGGGGTGCAGCACATGGTGACCGACGACGGCCTGACGACGATCGCCGCGGTGGGCCCGATCCCGGGCCAAGTCGTGAGCGACGGTGCGAATTCTTGGCGGGAATGGCGCTCGACTGCGCAGATCGGACAGCTTCGGTTGGCAGTCGATAGCTGCAGCTGAAGCAGCTTGCGCTGCTGGTCTCGACCGCGAATCGATTATCTTTCCGCCAAGCGCCAGGTTAGGTTCGGCGTGGCTTGCTGGCGTCGCCGGAGGCGCGCATGTAAGGTTGTTTCTGCAAGGGCGAAAGAGGGCTTAATCCGCTGCTGTGGGTTGGGTTCTCGTATTTACAATCAGCCTGTTGGTGCCGATCGTTAGCTGAGGCTCCTTCGCGAACAGATGCCAGCGACCCCAAATGTCGAGAGACGCCTCGGGTCAGGACAGGCTTCCCCGGATTAAGGGGTCGCCCCGATTGGCTCCCGAGAGTTCGGGTGACGTCGCGGAGTGCCAAAGGTCTTACGTGGAGAGGCGAGGCCGCTTGGCGGCTGTCCCTGGAGGTGCTCGGGTGCGCGAGCTGGGAGGTGCGGGATGGACGACCATGATAGTCAGGCGTTTAACAAGGCCCGCCTCCGCTTCGCGCTCCGTCTGGAGAGTGCTCGTCTCTAGCCTGTCGGGCTAGGGCGCCCCTTCTTTTCTTCTTCTTCTTTTCGTCGCGCACGCGGCGGAAGGGTGATTGCTCACGCCCGGGTGCCGGGCACGAAAGCGACGACTCATGACCTCTATGCAGACCCCTTCGCAGCACGCCGCGTTGGACTCCGCGCACGTCGGCGATATCCAGGGCGCCTTCGGCACGATCCCGGTCGGGGATGACGCGCCCCGGGTGAAGCTGTCAGCGAAGATGAAGACGCTGCTCGCTATTGTCGGGCCAGGGCTGATCGTGATGGTCGGCGATAACGATGCCGGCGCGTTCGGCACCTACACTCAGGCGGGCCAGAACTACGGGACGTCGTTGTTGTGGACGCTTCTGCTGCTGGTTCCGGTGCTGTACGTGAACCAGGAGATGGTGCTCAGGCTCGGCGCGGTCACCGGTGTGGGTCACGCCCGGCTGATCCTGGAACGGTTTGGAAAGTTCTGGGGCGCGTTCAGCGTGATCGACCTGTTCATCCTGAACGCGCTGACGATCGTGACCGAGTTCATCGGCATCAGCCTGGGGTTGAGCTACCTCGGGCTGCCCCAGGTCCCGGGCGTGATCATCGCGGCGGCTGTGATCATCGCCGCGGCCAGTACGGGCTCGTTCCGCAGGTTCGAGCGACTGTGCATGTTCTTGATCTTCGGGTCGCTGATCCTCATCCCGCTCGCGATCATGGCCCACCCGTCGTTCGCGGAGGTCGCGCACGGGTTCCTGGTGCCGGGGATTCCTGCGGGCGCCGACGTGTCCACGGTCGTGCTGTTGATCATCGGCATCGTGGGAACCACCGTGGCGCCGTGGCAGTTGTTCTTCCAGCAGTCATACGTCATCGACAAGAGGATCACCCCGCGGTTCATGTCGTACGAGAAGATCGACGTGTGGATCGGGATCGTGATCGTCGTGATCGGGGGTGCCATCCTGATGTCCGTGCCCGCTGCGGTGTTCGCGGGCCGTCCGGAGTTCGGCAACTTCACCGACGCGCTGGGGGTCGCGGAAGGCCTCGGGAAGTATGTGGGCCGGATCGCGGGGATGCTGTTCGCGGTCGCACTGATCGACGCATCGATCATCGGAGCCGCCGCGGTCGGGCTGTCGACCTCATACGCGCTGGGCGACACGCTCGGGCTGAAGCACTCGCTGCACCGCAAGATCCGGGACGCGAAAGGCTTCTACTCCACCTTTGCCGGCCTGCTCGTGGTCGCCGCGGTGATCGTGGTGCTGCCCGGAAGCCCGCTCGGTCTGATCACCGTCGGCGTGCAGGTGCTGGCAGGTGTGTTGCTGCCGTCGGCGACAGTGTTCCTCCTTCTGCTGTGCAACGACAAAGAGGTCCTCGGCCCGTGGGTGAACGGCCGGTGGCTGAATGTGTTCACCTCGGCGGTGATCGCGGTGCTGGTGATCCTTTCGCTGGTGCTCACGGTCAGCGTGATCTTCCCGAGCATCTCCGGTGGCGGGATCATCACCATCCTGGTGGTCGGTGCAGCGGTGTCGGTCGCGGTCGGAGCCGGGTTCGCGGTGTGGCGCTTGCGTCACCCGGTTGCGCGGGCCGAGCGTGTGTCGCGGGCCGAGCGCGCGGCGTGGCGGATGCCACCGCTGACGCTGCTGAACCCTCCGCGGTTGTCCACGGGGAGGCGCTTGGGTTTGACCGTCCTGCGCGGCTATCTGCTGCTGGCTATGATCCTCGTGATCGTGCGCGTGGTGCAGCTGGCGCTGGGCCACTGAACCGATCCCATCGGAACTGAAGGGAGTTGAGTGCTGTGAACGGATCGACAACCATCGAGCACCGCATGCTGTCCGGACTCGTCCGCAAGCCGGTGAGAGACGGACGGGGTAACGTCATCGGCGCACTCTCGGACATCGTGGTGCGGCTGGGCCTCGAGGGGTATCCCTCGGTCGCCGGGCTGGTCGCGAGGGTGGGATCGACCTCCGTGTTCATCCCGGCCGCGGACGTGAGCGATCTCACCGACGACGGCGCGGTACTCAGCAGCGCACGCCTGGATCTTCGCCCGTTCGAGCGCCGCCCGGGGGAGGTACTGCTGAAGGAGGCGGTGCTCGGCCATCGGCTGGTCGACGTGGGCAACGCGCGCCTGGTCCGCGCGTACGACGTCTGCCTGGAACGCACGCCGACCGGGTGGGCGGCGACGGGGCTCGATGTGACGCCACCGAACTGGCTGGGACGGCGCCGGGCCGGGGAATCGTCGTTGCGCGATTGGAAGGGCTTCGACGTCCTGATCGGTCACGCGCCCTCAGCGACTCTCCGCGCCCGCTGGAAGAGGTTCGACGGACTGCGGGCAGCAGAGATCGCGGACCTGATCGAGGACGCCACGCAACCCGAGCGCGACGATCTGTTTCAGCATCTGCACGAAGACCCGGAACTCGAAGCCGACGTCATCGAGGAGCTCGACGACGACGAGCAGGCGAAAGTGCTCAAGAGCCGCGACACCGCCGACATCGCGGCCGTGCTCAGCCGGATGCACGCGGACGATGTCGTCGATGCGGTGCTTGATCTCCCGCAGGAGCGGCGGCAGGCGGTCGTCGACGCGCTGCCGGAGCCCCAGCGCCGGGACGTGCTGCGACTGATGCGATACCAGGGCCGCAGCGCGGGCGGGATGATGGGCATCGAATACGTCGCCCTCCCCGCCTCCGCGACCGTCGAACAGGCCATAGCCGCCGTGCGGACCGCTCGCACCCAGCAACCGCAGGCGCTGACGACGGTGTATCTGACCGAGGATGAACAAAGGTTGAGTGGCGCGGTCACCCTCGTCGCCCTGGTGCAGGCGGATTCGACGTCGTCGCTGAAGGATATTGCGGAAGCGGGGGCGGTGAGCGTGGTCCCATCCGATGACGTCGTGACCGTCGTGACCCTCATGTCCGACTACGACCTGCTGAGTCTGCCGGTGGTCGATGACGCGGACGAGATCGTCGGCATCATCACCGTCGACGACGCCCTCGAGGAAGCCATACCCGACGACTGGCAGCAACGGGAACGACGCCGCCACACCAGCTAACCATCGAAGCTAACCTCAGAGCGCAGAAGGGCGTCCCGTCATGACCCTCACCGATATCGACTATCTCCTGCGGCTGCTGTTGGCAGCGGGCTGCGGGATGCTTATCGGACTGGAACGCCAGTACCGCTCCCGTACGGCAGGGTTAAGAACGCAGGCTCTGGTCGCGCTTGGTGCGGCGTCCTTCGTTTTGTTCGGGATTCAAGTCGGCACCCCGCAAGCACCTCTTCAGATCGCGGCGTATGTGGTCTCCGGCGTTGGCTTCCTCGGCGGTGGGGTGATCCTCCGGCAGGGATTTACGGTGCAGGGGCTCAACACTGCCGCGACACTATGGTGCTCGGCCGCAGTTGGTTGCCAGGCCGCCGCCGGCCATGTGGTCCCGGCGCTCATTACGACAGGTATCGTGCTTTCGATCCACCTGCTCTTGAGGCCTCTCGGTCGGCTTGTCGACCGGGCGCCAGCCGCGAAAACCGACACAATCGGTGCATATGTGATCACAGTGCTCGTGGAAGACGAGAAAGAGCCCGAGGTGCGTGCGAGACTATCGGAGATCTTGTCCGCGCCGGATGTGATCGTCCAAGCGATGAGCAGCCACCTCGAGGGCAGCGAAAAGGGACACGAACTGTCACGGCTCAACGCCGAGATCCTGGTCGAGGGAAACGGGTCGGCACTGCTGGATTCCGCCGTCACCCAACTCTCGGCCGAACCTCGCATCCGGGAAGTCTCATGGCAGTCCGAGGATCCCGAACCGATTCCGGTTCAGTCCCTCGAGGGGACGGGCCGTTTCGGAGTCCGATCGCTGTGGAAAAGACGAGGCGACGCCTGATGACCGCTGTTCCGATCGACTGGACCATGTGAGCATGGACCTCCATGCGATCATTCCCCTCAGCATCGCCCTTGCCCTTCTCGTGTTGACGGGCAGCCTCGCTCTCATCGACGCCATCCGCGTGCGGCGCGCTCACCGTGATACGCGCCACGTGGAGCGCCACTCCCGTCGGTAGTGCTATCCAAAGGAACGGTGCGGCGAAGAAGGTCCCTCTCAGCCGCCCCCAGTGACGCGACTGCCGCTTTGAAGACGCCCGGTCCGACCGGTTCCCAGGTCTCCTGCCACGAGACCGTAATTCAGCGTTCGACGCCGATCAGCCGCGCTGCAAGGCCGAGACCGCTGGCCCAGCGCGGAGACGGCTCCGATCGGCCGTCGGAAGCACAAATAAGCCGACAGACGTGGAAAGCCCCGATGGGTACGGCGATGTCGGTCGTCGGTCAACTGTTGAGCTGCCGTAGGGGCAACTAGGCAAAGCATGACCGCTCACCAGCGCGGAGTCGACGCGGCGGGCGGACCTGTCGGTCGCGCCGCCGGTGGGTCGACGGTCACGTCTACGGCGCAGTCCGGGTCGGTGTCGCCGGCCAGGCAGTTCGAGACTTCCCCTGTCGGGTCTGTCGGGGTGGCGACCACATTTTGCAAGACCCCGCCCGCGCCCTGCAAGTGGATGTGAAGTTCATCGAACCGCTTATATCTGGGGAGATCGACTGGCAGTTGACGTCAAGCGATCCTGGACGTCGCCCGCGTCGCCTCCCTTATCCTATCGCGTCGTTGAGGCGAGTATCGTGTTCGCTGGCGTGCCGGGAAGTCTGGTCGGCGAAGCGATCCGTGGGATCGTTTCCGATCCAGCCTAGGAGCCAGATGCCCAGCACATCCGAGTCCACGCAGTCCCACCGGCCCGTGGCTTCACGCGGCTTGAGTCTCGCGGCCTGCTGTTGCTCGCTTTCGCTTTCGCGGTGATGGCCGATCCCGTCTCATCCGTGGCGTACGCGGTCGAGGCTGCCCTGCGCGCCTTGAACGGCGACCTCGCGCTCCTGCTTCCGACGATGAGTCTGGTGGTGGCGATCATCGCGTTGGTGATCGTCAACTACCGCCAACTGGTAGCACGTTATCCGCACGGGGGCGGCGCGTCGGCCGCCGTCGGTGAAGCCTTCGGGGATGGCTGGTCGTTCATTCCTGTGGGTGCCCTGGTGGTCGACTTCGTCCTGACGATCGCGATCAGCGCGTCGGCCGGCGCCTCGGCGATGATCGCCTACCTTCCTGCGCTGGCTCCCTACCGGCTTGCCCTCGCGTTGGGCCTCGTGGTCATCGTCGGCGCGCTGACCTGGTTCGGCCACCTCGGCCGACTCCTTTTCGCCGTATTGACGATCGCGTTCATCGTGGTCGCCGTCGCTGTCCTGATCTTCGGACTGTTCGCCCACCCCCAACCCACTGGCACGATCACCAACACGCCAGGACACGCGGTGCCGCTGGCGATCATTCTGGCGTTCCCGGTCGCGATGGCTCTCGCGACCGGGGTCGAAGCGCCCTCGTCGGCGATCGCCCAGCTCGGTCAACTGGACAACGACGGCCGCCGCCGATTCGGCCAGGTGACCCTCATGCTGACTCTTCTGGTGGTCGGAACCATCACGCTCGGAATCGCCGCCGAAGCCAGCCACCTGCGGGTTGGAATCCCGCCAGCCGAATCCACCCAGATCGCGGAGTTGGCTCGCGTCGCCGCCCCGGCACCGGTGTTCGCGGCCTTCCAGCTCGTCACGGCGTTGCTCTTGCTTTCTGCGGCGAGCTCCTCGTTCCAGGCCGGCCCCGGCTTGTTGAAGGCTTTGGCCGGCGCAGACACCCGCAACGCGAACGCGCGCGGAATCCTGCCGAAAGTCTTTGGTCGAGTGAACCGCCACCACACGCCGTATTGGGGAGTGGCGGTCTTCATCGTGCTACCTGGGGCCATCACCGCGGTTGCCGGCGGCAACGACCAGGAGCTGGTGCTCTTCTACGCGGTCTCGGTGTTCCTGAGCTTTCTCGCCGGCCTCATTGCGATGGCGAGATTCTCCTGGCATGAGCGAAACTACGGTTCTCTGACTCTCAACCTTCTGGGCGCCGTGGTGGTCGCTTTCACGCTGATCGCCAACCTGGCACGGGGCTGGCCCATCATCAGCCTCGCTGCCGCATTGGTGGTCGCCGGGGCGTTGTTTGCCCTGTGGGTTCGGAACGGTCGACCGGCCGGGATCCGCAACGCGTCCGCCGAAGCCGAGCAATACGAACCGGAGTCGTGATGTCCTGCCGGATAACGTTGACTGGCGTGACCGGACCTACCGCGGCCACGCCGCGATCCAGGACGTGCCGATCTTGTTCCAAAGGATGAACCCGCATCTGGGTGACCGCTCGCCCGCGCGCGTGCTGTACGAGGATCCCTTCGAGGAGGCTGGCCCCCGCGTCCTGGCGGCCGCGAACACCGTCGTCGGCGCTTGATGCGGGCCCCTGCGATCACGGTGGTCGACGCGGCCGACCGCACCGTGTTGCGCGTCGTCCGCCTTGATCGACCGCCATCACGCGGGACACCAACGCTGGGACGACGGGAACCGGGGTCTTCCCAACGGTCTGCGCCAGGGACTTACTTTCGGGCTGCTATATCGAGGTCCTCGCATACCCCCCGGCGTCGAGCTGGATGGCGACCGTGGGTGCGGGCACTTTACATGGCGCTCCCACCCGCGGCCCGACCTTTGGACGCCAGGGCGATCCGCCCAAGAATGCAGCCCTTGCGCGTAGGGAGATGGTGCAGATAAGGATCAAGGTCAAGCACCGCGACACCTTCGAGGTCGTCGCCGGCGCCGTCACCGGGTCGCTCACACAGCCCGGCGAACTGATCCTCGGCCGCTACGAGGACGGCGAGCTGCGCATCATCGGGCGCACCGCACCGATCAAGCCCGGCGCAGCGCGCGCCCTCGTACCGCTGCTGCAGCCGGCGGCCGAAGGCCACCCGTGGCCCACCGTGATCTCTTCTCGTACTTATGACCGCTTCCAGCCGAAACGGGAGACCCAGCTAACCCTCATCGCACCACTCACAGTCGAGATCTCCGCCGACACCGCTGTTGTAGGGGGAACGATCCGACACGCGGCCCGATTCGTCCGGGCGCGGCCGGAAGCGGACCCCCGAGACATCCGCTAGACGTCGAGGGCCCGCTTCCAGTTAACTTCCGAGTGGCCGCCCCGTACGGAAGCCCTGCTGATTGGGCGGGTATGGCTCGCCGTTATTGAACTCACGCTGCAGGCGGTCGAGCTCCCGCAGCATGGCTCCCTCTACGAAAGCCTGCATGGAGGTGTAGCCACCTTCAATGCCTGCCGTTCGCAAGACCGCAGTCTGCGCCCGCTGTCGGATCCACGCCCTGAGCTGGAGTGTCGTCGGCACCTTGGCGTTCGGGTCTTCATCCGCACCTGGCTCTGGGAGCTTCGGGGTACGACTGGTGGTCTTCTTGGACCGCGGAGTCGCCTGCTCCCCTGCTGCGGGCCCCGAAACGTCCCTTGCCTCCCCCGACGTCAACTGCCCGGCATCAGGGGCCTGTGGGGCTGCACTCTGTTGTGCAGCAGGGACCGCGCCCGGCTCTTCGTCCACTACTTCCGTGCCGGTGTTGATGGGTTCCACCGCCGGAGGAAGGGTGGGGAATTGGACATCACCTGGTCTGCGTCGCTGAGGGCTCATGCGGCTTCCGCCTCTCGAATGACTCGTTCGACAAACTTCTCAGCCAACCGGTCGAAGATTGCGGTCGTCTCACGGCCCTTGCGGTTGCGGTACTCGCTGACGGATACACCTGCCCCGTCGGCTTCTTTGATGCGTGCGATACGGGGTATGTACCTGGGGAGCCGGTAGTCCTCTCCCCCGTCGTCCAGACCGACGACTGCACCGCCTGCGTCCAGCTCGACCAGCTTGGACTTCAGCGATTCCGGCAGTCCAGCGAGCTGGTAGTCCTGCTCGGAGCTGCGGTCATATCGGTTTACGAACGCCATGCCGACTCGAAGCTCTGGGTTGCCTAGGTCTTCCCCGTGCTCTTCGACGAACTCCTGCATTCGGATTGCGCCGGCCACAGTGTCGTAGTCGGGTTCGAACACCAGGACCACCTCGTCGGCCGCCGCCATGGCGAGCTGCACTAGGTGGCCAAGGTCTGGCCGAGTGTCGATGAGGATGAAGTCGTAATGGCTCGTCCACCCGGTCAGAGCCTTCTTCAGTCGGCGTACCGCACCAACGGCGCCGGCCTCCTGCTCACGGTTGATGAGGTCAAATCGCGCTGGGATGATGTCGATCAGTTCCGCCTCGGAGGTCGGCTGGCCCGTGCGTTCGTCGTTCCAGTTGACGCCCAGAACGACTCCTGCCCCCACGCCTTCCCTGTTCTCTTTGACCGCCTCTGACACGGTAGAGAACGGATCATTCTCGTCGTACTCAAGGCCCATGCGCCGAGTCAGGTTGGCCTGCGGGTCCATGTCGATTACAAGGATCCGGAAGCCCATCCGTGCCAGCGCGGCCGCCAATTGCAACACAACCGTGGTCTTGCCCACTCCCCCCTTGTGGTTGCCGAACATGAACACTCGGGAGCGCTTCGACAGCTCGAGCAGCTTCCGCCTTAGAACACGGGGTCCCATCAGTCTCCTCATCCGAAACACTTGCCTTTCAAGTCTTGTCTTTCTTGCTTTTCTTGTCAGTGCGACTCGCCGATCTGACGATAAGGCAAGGAACACAATAAACACAAGTCTTTCTTGTCTTGTGTTTATTGTTTGGCTTTCATTGCTTGCTTGTGTTGCTTAGCTTGCTTGTCAATCCGAGCATCTGCCCTACATCGAGACCGCAGCGCGGATGAGGGCGCCTAGGTTGATGCGACTGTCAGTGTGTTCTTGACCGGCGGTATTGAGCACATAAGTTTCGCGGTCGTCGGCGGTGCCTGGGGGAGTGAAACGGATCGTGCTGATGGCGTTGAGGTCTTCGTGGTCCTCGACGTCTGCAGAGCTGCGGGGATTGGTCCAGAGGACGTTGCCGTGGTCGAGTTCGTGGTGGTCGAGCTGCCAGCCGCGGTTGGTGAGGAGGTCGTGCACCTGCTGGACTTCGGTGTGGAGTTTGCGGACGACGGTGGGGAAGTCGGAGGGGTGCATGCCTTCGCCGAGGAGGACGTCAGTGATGCGCCTGCGGTCGAGTGCCCGTCGCGTGCGCTGGGTTTGGAGGTCGTCGGCGGCCTGGCGGTGGATCTCGCGGATGGTGGCGTCCACCCGCTCACGCTCAACCGGTGGGAGCGGCGCCGGCCGCTGGGATTCCTCGGCTCGGGCGGGGGAGGGGGTGGCGTGGTCGACGGGGGTGGTGCGGATGATGGTGCGGGGCTGTTCGCCGGGGGTGATGACTTGCTTGACCATCCAGATGAAGTAGCGCAGCGGGTCGGCCGCTGCGGCGATGCGCTGCTGCGCTGTGGTCTTGTCGCCGGAGTGGCGGGCGTCGACGAGGTCTGCGATCTGCCACCACGTCCAGGCGTCGAGGTCGACACCTGCGGCGGTGAGGGCGTGATCGAGCTGGCCGATGTGGCGGGTGAGGAGCTTTCCTGACCTTCCGAGTCGGGGACCGGCGAGTACGCCGCCGTAGTGGCGGTCCAGGTGCGCGACAAGACGGAGTCTGTCGATGGATCGCCCCTTCTCGGGGACGGGAGTTGACGGATTGTCAGCTAAAACCTTGTTCCTATTGGGCCTGGCGCGCGGAGCGCGCTCCATTCCCCTTGGGGATTGTTGTTCTAGATCTACCGAGGAAGAAGGTTTTGATGGGTTGGAAGCGGTTAGGCCCAAAATGGGATCTACAGGTGCCGAGTTATCCACAGCCTGCAGGGCGGGGAGCGTCAACGCCATGACGTTCGCAGCCTGCTCCTGGTGGGCGCCGTGCGTCTCGAACGCTTCGGCCTTCTCCTCCCGGGAGAGCAGGTTCCGGCCGGTGGCGTGGACGTGGACAAATCCGCCGGCCTCGAGGGTGCGGATGGCTAGGCGGACGCTCTCGTCGGCTTTCAACCGGATCGTGCGGCCCTCGGCAGCCTCGGTGTTGGCCAGGACGCGGGCGCGGATCGTGGCGTAGGAGAGAGTGACGTGCCGGCCGGTGGCGGGTTCTGCGGCGTACCGGAGCACGTGTGCGATCGCCAGCAGCGTGGCGTCGGCAACGTGCCAGCGCTGCCGCGCCTTCTCCCGCTCGGGGGTGAGCGTCCAGTCCAGGAGCGCGTCGAACCAGTGCCCTCCCGACCACCACGCGGGGATCTTCGCCCATTCCTCGGCCGGGACGTGGATCGCCCAGCTGCGCGGCGCCGGTTCGCTTCTGAGGGACGGCGGCCGCAGGGTATCGCGGGCTTCCTGGGCATGGAGGGCCTCGGCGACTTCGCCGGGCGTGGGCAGCCATGAGCGGTCGCCGGCATTGGCCGCGCCATGGCGGCCGCGCACGGGTGCGACTGGTGTTCTCATGGCTTCTGGTGACCTCCACGGCCAGAAAATGGGCGCAGCAAAGCTGCCGGTATGTGCTCGGCTCTGTTTTCGGGCGCACCAAAATCGCCGACTGTGACTCGGCGTTCCTTCGATGCGATGTGCCGGAGCCGCGATGCGGTCCGACCCGTACGGGTGAGGGCGGGCGTCTGGCGCCGGCCGCGGTCTCTGCGCTAGATCAGGTGGACCGTCCTCCTCACCGTGAGGAGCTGCGCGCACGCGCCGTCGACCAGGTCGACCGAGCGTGCAGGACGTGACCCGTCAGCGGCCGCGCACAACGTCGTGGCAACTCGGGACGGGGAAGAAACGGGGGAGAGGGACAGCTGGAGCTCGACGTCGACGAGACGGGCAACGGAGCGCTTTGTGGCCGACACGCCGACACGCGGATCGCGTGCGCACGTGCAGGAACCCGAAATCTGGGTTACGATGCTGCCAACTCCTCTCAGAGGGTACGGAAAAGCCTCCGGGCCGATCCGGATTTATTTGGGAAGAAGCTCAAGCCGAAACTTTGGCGAGGATGGGTTTGAGCTCCAGAGTGAAAACCTGGGACGGGCCGCCGTGAGGCGGCCCTTTCTCGTTAAGCGACTGCCTTATGGGCCTCCTGGCTGTCGAGGGTCATGTTGACCACAGGGAGCTTGCCGTCAGCGTCGCGGAGGCTGTTGAGCACACCCTGGACATAGAGGGCGAACGAAACTCCGCCAGAGGCTTCCAGCGCGTCGTTCAGGTCCTCGTTGAAGTCTTCGGAAAGGAAGGCTTCGCGGCGTACGCGCTTTTCGCCTGCGCGCCCACGGTTACGCTTGCGCGGTGTGTTCGCTACCTGGGTCATGCGACGAGTATCCCGAGTTAACTCCGTTGTTAACGGCAGGCTCGCGGGCGTGTTGGCGGAGACGGCGGAATCCGGCGTTTCTCTAGCTCCGGAGTTATGCATGGTGAGCACATTACCGGATATAGAGACTGCCACTGTCTCTATTCACGACCCCCGTTAGCGTGTCGTGGAGTGGACCCACCCGGTGATAGTCGAGTTGAACAGCTCGGGGTTGAGGTTGTACTCCCATGCGTGCTCTGCGCCGTTGATTTCGACCAGAGTGACCTGCCGCGGGTTGGCGGCCGCGAATGCCCGACTGAGGCTCACGGGGATCTCAGTGTCACCGTCGGAGTGGATGACGAGCGTGGGCTTTTGCAGGCGGGTGCTGCGTGTCCAGTCGAGGGCGTCGAGGTCGATGGGGGAGGGGAGGCCGACGATTCGGCTGCTGAGGCGTCCCCCCAGGGCTGCTGCGGCAGCTGAGGCGAGGAATCGAGGCAGGTGTGCCTTGCGTGCCCCGTGGCGGATGACGGCTCGCCAGTCGGTGGATGGTGCGACGAGCACTAGGCCGGTGATCGCTGCTCGATGCTGGGATCGCTCAGTCAGAAGCAGCGCGATGCTGGCGCCCATGGACCAGGCGAAGAGGATGACGCGTTCCGCCCCTTGCTCGAGCGCGTACGTGATGGCTGCGTCGACGTCAGGCCACTCGGTGGTGCCGAGCATGGATGCCCCGTTGGCCACATCCGGCCCCTCCGTGTCGCTGCGGAAGGAAACGACGAGTGAGGTCATGCCGAGCTGGTCTGCTGCCGGCACCGTGCGGAGGGCGGTAATTCGCGTCGTTCGCACGCCGTGGATGTGAATCGCCCAGGTCGTCGACGGCGTTCCTTCCGGCTCGATGAGCCAGGCGGGCGCGGTACCGCCATCGACGGGGATGAGGACCTCGCGATCGTTGCGACCTAGGACGGCGGGCGAGCGGAGGACGTGCCCAGTCCATCGGCCCTGGGCGGCCTGTGAAAGGCCCTCCCCGTCGATTTCGAGCAGCTGACGGGTCACGCTCCCGTCAGCCTCGTCTTGACGAACGACGTCGCCGACCAAAGCGTGACCGTCGCCGTCAGTCCAGAGCCCGAATTTTCCAGCGTGCGAGGTCTTACGATCCGCCTCGAGGGTGATGGTTCCGGCGTCGAGGTCGACGCCACGGATGGTGGTGAGCTTGGCTGCCCGCGGCATCACGACTCGGCGTGCCAGGAGAACGGCCAGACCAACGGTGGCTACGGCGACCAGGATGATGATCGCGACGACGGCGATGAGGATCCACGTCATGCCGGAGCTCCGTTCGTGATCGTGAGGGACTCGACCATCGACTCGCGGGGCGCGTTGTGCAGGCTGCTCGCCACGAGGCGTTCGGAACCATCCACGAGCATCACTTCCGTCCGGCTGAGCGTGATCTCGTCCATGGTCTCCAGATCACGGATCGTGATCACGTGGTCGTAGACCCTTCCCAAGGTGTCGGTGGAGGGGACAGAGCGAGGGCTTTGAAGTCCACGACGTGCCAGTATGCGCCCCAGCAGGAACAGCTTTACTTGAAGCCGCAGCGCTCGCACGGACCGGGCAGCGGTGAATGACGCGATTCCTACGACGATCAGGATGACTCCGATGTAGAAGAACGGGTCGAAGGCCTTGTTGAGGAGCAGGATCACTGCGAGCGATGCCATCTGGAAGCGCGCGAGCGTCAGATAGACGATCTCGTCGACGCTGGCCAGGATGACGAGAGCTGCGCCGACTCGGAAGAACCAGTAGGCGCGAGCGGGTCGGGTCGCCACCCCTCGAAGCAGCTCGAACGAGATCGCGGCGATCGTTGCCATGTAGATCGACGCGTAGAGCCACATCGCCGTCTGACCGGTGTGATGAGGAATGAAGCTCGAGTCCGTCGCGCCACGTTCGGTGATGAAGAGGAACGGGATGATGAAGGCGATCAACGCAAGCACGAGCGGCCACCAGCGCAGTCGCCGGCGCTGACCGTCTTGGGAGATTGCCGCCTGAGTGACCAGCCAGAAGGCGACGGTGCAAAGGACGTTCTGGGCGAGGTTGATCCAGTTCTCGCCGCCCAGCCACCCGTCGATGGTGCGCTGAGGGATGACGGTGCCGAGGGTGAGCAGCGCGAGGGTTCCGACGCCGGAGGCGAGCCAGGACAGTCGGCTGCGCGGCTCGCGGATCGCTGAGGCAGTGCGGAGCACGAAGACTGCAGCGAGGATGATGGTCGCGACTGTTTTCAGTTCGTGCATCAGCCGAAAACCCGCTCGTCGGAGTCGTTCTTGGGCCGCAGAAGGACCCGTGACAGGAGGAAGGCGAGATGTTCTGCTTCTCCCTCGAGTACGGCGTCTGAGACCGCGCTTTCGCTGGAGCTGGAGGCGATCACTTTGCGGGCTCGGACCTCGGCCGAGGTCGCGTCGATCGGCACGCCCGGAGCGGTGGCTCGGGCGGTCTTGCATCCTGGGTGCTCGAACAGGATGTGTGCAAGCTCGTGCAGAACGACGTGCGTCTGATACAGCGGGGTGTCCGTCTTGCGGATGAGGATGCGATGCCGTTCGGCGGTATCGACCCAGAGGCCGGTGACCGTTGCCCAGCTCTTGTCGCCGATGGGCTCGATCGCGATCGGTTTGCCAAGTCGATCGACGACGAGGCCAACGATGTCGACGAGGGTGGAGGTAGTGGTGTTGAGATTGAGGCTGTCGAACTTCCGCTGTGCGTTCTTCGCGATGTCTGCAGGCGTTCGACCATGGGGCGTCCCCGAATTGACGCTCATTGATGGCTCTACTTCTGGTCTGTGGCTGAAATGTCTTTCGCTATCTGAAGGAGTGCGCTGGCGGGAACATTGCCAAGCGCGCGCGCCGAGACGGTCGCGCCTCCGATCTGTTTCAGCGTTCTGCGGAGGACGAGCTGTGCCTCGACGTGCTCGGTGACGTCTTCCTGCGCGAAATTCGTGAGATAGACCCTATCGACGTCAAAGAACGCCGCTATCTCGACCAGTAGTTTCTCGCTTTGGCTCGTCACGGAGGCGGTCTCCTCGCTCAGGGAGGCCCAACGCTCGGGAGTGAATTCAATTTCTTGCGAGCGGAGGAAGTCCACGAGGTCGGAGATACGAAATTCGTCGCCATGGGCTGTGGGCGCCTCTGCGAGCAGCCGAACGCGCCGGGCGAGTTCCGGACCACTGAGCCGCAGCGCTCGGTTGCCGACCATCCTCTTGGAGGTGAGGTCCTCGGGCTCGACGCCCAGCACGCGGGCGAGAGCGTCGATGTCGTTCGTGGTGAAAGTGAGCTCATGATTGAGCCGCTTCCAGTAGTAGTTCTTGCTGAGGCCGGCGTCGGTGAACAACTGCTGGTGGGTCTTGCCCACTTCCTGGCGTCGGTGCTCGATGTTGGAGACAACACGCATCGAGAACTCTGTCGACGGCGCGGCGCTCCCTCTGCCCATCCCTGGAGGGTACCGAAATAGGGCCTAACCGGCAGAAAGTCCCTATTGGCGTCCAAATGTCCCCAGCTCCAGCTATTATCGTCCCCGTGAGGGGACATCAGCCGGACCTATTTACGGACATTGACGGTTTCAGCCTGTCCGCCGATCCTCGTGAGATCGGCGACGTAGAGGAGATTTCTCCTCGCCATCGACAGGTGCACGCGTGGGCTGATGACCCCCGTGTAAGCGCTACAGAGCGCACAAAGATTCTGTCGGAACTACCGAACCTTGACGATCCCCTAAACGGGGAGCGTGCTATGAGGCGCGCGCGCGACGTCTACTCCAAGGCTGTGGTTCCCGAGCCAGCCGTGCTGGACCGGCGCGCGACGCTGCTGGTCAATCGTGTCCTCGACCCGATTCTCAAGTGCGGAAGCACCTACAAAGGCGTCGACGTTCACGACGTCGCGGCCGCGATCAAAGCCGATCCCACCAGCGTCGAAGACTTCCGCGCCGCAGTCGCCGTGGCCTACGACGTGCTGGCCAAGGTCGACATGATCAGCGAGCTTGTCAGCGGTCGCCCCACCGCGCTGGCGTCATGAACCCGGACGCGTTCCGAGCGGCCGTCGCCGCGTTGGGGGAGAACCCGACCGCATTCTTGAACTCGGCCCAGCTGATCGACTTCCTCGACCACATCCGACGACACCTGATCCCTAACGCGATCAACCTCGCCCAGAAGCTCGGCCACCCCTACCAGGCACGGGACGAGGACGATCTGGTCAATCTGATCCTCGTCTCCTTCGCGACGAGCCCCGAGCAGTGCCGGGCGCTCGTCGAGAACGCCGCGTCCCCGTTCGCTTACGCCGCCTCGCTGGTGCGCGAATGGATCGGCATTGAGACCGGGCGCCCGCGATTGCGCCAACGCGTGGCAGTTGACCGCGAGATTCACCCCACCGGACGGAAGATCTCCCAACGCCCCCAGTTCGATTGGCTGGAAAACCCTGAGCTGCGCATTCCCCACTCCAGCTTCCCGGACCCGGCGTCATACGGCACGCGCGAGGGTGCGACCATCGACGAAGCCGTTGATCTGACCGTCGCGACCCTCGAACCGCGCACACCCGCCAAGCTGGCCAAGCACTTGCCCGACGTCGTGGGCTGGATGGCGGACAACCCGTCGACGCGACAAGGTCACGAGGGCGAGCGCATCGCCGAGGCGGCAGAGCTGTTCTCACCGGTCAGCACAGTCGAGCTCCGCGCAGTGGCGAACATCAGCTGGGGCGGGCGACCGAACCCGCAGGAGACCTCCTTGCTATACGCCTTCCTGACGGACCGGGACTTCAACCCGCGCAAGTCCGAGACCCACCTCAGCGCCCTACGCGTCTTCCAGGGTCGGGTACGTCAAGAGTCCGTGCTTGCCGGCGTCGCCGACTTCGCACTCTGAGGCTGACCGAAGCTCACTGCGCGCTTGGACCCTCTAGGTAGTGAAGGCCGGATGAACCCGCTCCGGCCCTGACCGCCGCGGATTTCCGCGGCAGGAGAGGACCAGTCGCAGCATGCAATCCGCGAACGAACATCCGAAGGGGCGTGGGATCCGCGCCGCTCTGACACGCACGGCCGGTAAGCACGCGCCGCTTCCCCGTCGACGTCACCGCAAGTCGCCGATGATGAAGCGACTGCAGCGGTTCGCCCTTAGCGTGGGCGCGTTCGCCGTCGTCGGCGCTATCGGTATGGGAACGCTCGCTCCTGCGGAGGCAGCGTCCACCGGTGCCGGCTATAGCGGGATCACACCGGAGGGCGGCTACCTGGGCAACTACGTCGTCCCCGACGGCTCTCGCGCTTACTGCATGGACTCCTCCGCTGACTGGCCCAGCGGCGCGACCGGGGGAGCTTCCCTCGTCGGCGCGCTGACTACCGAGATGGGCGACGCGCTGAGCAGTTCCGTGCTGCAGCGGCTCAACTACGCGCTCACCACGTGGGGTCAGACCGCCGACGCCACCCAGGCGGCCGCGGTGAACGCCTACGTCTACGCGTACACGTCCACCTGGGCCCACTACAACGGCCAGGGCTACAACACCGGCGTCCACTACATCGACGGCAACCAGGCGGTGCTCGGCGCGTTCAACTACATCTGGGACCAGACAGAGACCCAGTACAACCAGCGCCAGAACGTTCCCGCCTTCACCGGCTCCATGAGCTTCAGCGTCGACAACAACAACTACACCGGTTCGCTGCGCGTGGTGAACCTCCCGGCCGGAGCCACCGTCAACCTGCAGCTGAGCAACGGCATCTTCACCGATTCCGGAAGCAGCGCCAAGAACGGCGTCGGCAACGGGACCTACCCGGTGAAGGGTGTCCCGACTGACGGCACCCCGTTCTACAAGATCAGCGCCACGGGCAACGTCAACGCGCCCGCCGGGTGGACCTACGACGGCAACGTCACGATCTACTACACCGGCGGCCAGCAGCGCGTCATCAAGGCCGGCACGACGACCCCGCAGCGCGGCAACTACACCATCACCGCCAGCGACCCGGTCGAGCGTTCGACGCTGTTCTCTCCCGTCGTCACGACCTCTGTGCAGAGCCGGTTCGTCGACGAGGGCAGCAGCTTCACCGACACGCTGCAGGCCGACGTCGCCACCGGTTCGCAGCCCTGGCGGCAGACGACGTCGGGTCGCTACATTCCCGTCGTCGCCAAGGGCACGCTCTATGGCCCGTTCGCCGACCAGCCGACCCCGTCCGCGACCGTGCCGGCCGGGGCATCCGTCGCCGGAACCGCCACGGTGACACTCAACGGCCCGGGTACGTACACGGCACCCTCCGTGCTCGCAGCCAACCACGCACCCGGTTTCTACCAGTGGGTGTGGGACATCGACGCCACCGACTCCTCCGTCGGAGCACAGCTGTTCATGCCGGACGGATACCGTTGGGCTGATCAGTTCGGCCTACAGGCGGAAGCGCACGTCGTCGCCGCCAAGCTCTCCGGCGTCTCGACGGCGGCCGCGGACGAGATCGGGTTCGGGCATGCCGCCTCGGACACTCTGACCGTCTCGCTCGACCAGGGACCGTGGCCGACCATCGGCGGCGCACCCATTCCTGCGCACTTCCAGAACAAGACGTACTGGGTGGAAGGCGACACCGCTCCCACTCCTGGTGACAGCATCCCGGCCGACGCGAAGCTATTCCACACGACCGACGTCACGGTGACCGCACCTGGTGACTACCACTCCGACGAGATCACCGCTCCGCCGACTGCTGCCGGCTACCTGGTGAACGTGTGGACGATCATCCAGGACGGCCCTGGAGCCGGGTACTTCGCGGACTGGACCGACGGGTGGGCGACCAAGGGTGAGGTCACCAAGGTCTCCCCGCCCACAGTGTCGACGGAGGCGATCGCTTCGGTCGCGCTCGGCGACGAGACGAACGACACCGCCATCGTCGACGGCCAGATCCCCGCCTCCTACTGCGGCACCACCCAGCCCGCTGACGGTGCAACGAGCTGCCCGAACACGGTGACTTTCGCCGCCTACCTGCAGCACGACCTCGGCGACCAGCCGGTGTGCGAGGCGGACAACGAGGTGTTCAACACCGGATACATCCCTGAGTCCGACCAGCCCGTTGCCCCGAACGCGGCGGCCGCCGGAACACCGACGCCGACGGCGACTCCCGACGCACCGATCGAGCGCGACCCGGCGTACTTCTACAACAAGCCGGTCCCCGTCGACCAGGCGGGACGGTTCCCGTCCGCCGATGTGATCTTCAAGAAGGTCGGCGTCTACTACTGGGTGGCCACCTTCCGCACGGGTGACGGCACCGTCATCAACACGGGGGAGTGCGGCGACCAGAAGGAGAAGACGGTCGTCGCCGAGGACGACGTCGTTACCAAGGCCACGCCGCTGCTCAGCATCGGCCAGAAGGGTCATGACACCGCGGTGGTGACGGGCGTGATCCCGAAGGACGCCACCATCGAGTTCGCTGTCTACAAGCAGCAAGGATCCACCCCGGTGTGCGCGGCCGCGAACGAAGTCAAGGTCGGCAAGCCCCAGCCGCTGCCTGCCACCGGCGAGTACACGTCCGACGACTACACCTTCACCGAGGCGGGCACCTTCTTCTGGGTGGAGATCGTCCGAAACGCGCGCGGTGAAATCACCCACCAGGGCAAGTGCGGCGCCGACGGGGAAACCACGACCGTCACGGCACTGGCCAAGACCGGCTCTGACGAGGCAGGTGCCGTGTGGATCGGCAGTGCCTTCGGCGGCATCCTCTTGGCCGCCGGGATCGTGCTCTTCGCGGTCACTCGACGCACCAAGCGCACGACCACGAAGTAACCAGACCGGGGCGCGGGCGCCCCTCACACACGCCCGCGCCCCCTTCACCCGTCCAACCAGCCACCGAAGGACCGACTATGACCCTGGTAACCCCCACCTCCATCAGCGCGGACGACGTCGCGTACATCGACCCGCTGGCGGCGCTCCGCGAGAACCTCACCGACCTCACGCCAGCCGACTGGCCGGGCGAGGGCCTGCGCCGACTCGTCGAGGCAGGAGTCTCCGACCTGCACGCCGTCCGCGATGGAGCCTCGGGCCGCCTGTCGATGCGCGCGCGCCATGAGCTGGACATCCACGAGGTCGCAGCGATCGACGACGCCGACGAGGCCGAGGCGACCATCAACCTCCTGAAAGCCGCTGCGGAGATCGACACCAGCGGCTCGCAGGAGTCCGCTGATGGGCAGATCGAACTGCCGGTCGACAACTACCCTTACCGGGCCCGCGTCGTCCACCTGCCGCTCTTCGATGACGGCGACAATATCGTCATCCGCCTCCCGCAGCTGGGGAAGCCGCGAACCCTCGACGCGCTCTCGATGACCGCGACCAACCGGGAGGCCCTCGACCAGGCACTCGCCAAGCCGCACGGTCTCATCGTCATCGCCGGCCGCACCCGGGAGGGCAAGTCCAACACCGCGCACAGCATCGTGTGCCACCTGCGCGACGCATCCCGCACCAGCTACTGGCGCCATGGCGAAGAGCGCTTCGAGTTCACCCGATCCATCACCTCCGTCGAGGATCCCGTGGAGCGAGTCCTCGAAGGAGTCGAGCAGCTCGAGGTCGTCGACAACCCCGACATGCGCGCCACCTTCGCCGACCGAATGCGGCACCTCGTACGCTCCGACTCGGACATCCTGTTCATCGGCGAGATCCGGGACGCTGAGACCGCCCGCGCGGCCGCCGACATGGCCCGCACCGGCGTGCGAGTGATCACCACAATTCACGCGGGGGACAACCTCACCGCGCTGCGCCGACTGATCGAACTCGGCGGCAACAGCCCTCTCTCTGTGCTCGACGTTGTCACCGCCGTCATCTCTCAGCGCTTGGTGCGCACCCTCTCGTCGCACCGAGCGACCCGGTACGCCGGTCTGCAGGCCGTCCACGACATCCTGCGGATGGATGACACCCTCATCGACGCGTTCATCGCAGGCCAGTCCGCCGCCCGAATCCGCGAGGTGGCTGACGGGTTGTCCACCGGCTTCGACCACAACGTGCGCTCGCTCATCGAGAGCGGACGCACCGATCAGGACGAAGCACTCCGCGCCTTCGGACGGAGCTTCGCATGATCGACACCGCCCTCCTTCGCAATGTCATGGACGAATCCGGTGCCGCCGGCTACTCCGATCTCCACCTGGTGCCCGGGGGAGTGCTGCGTTCCATCGGGAAACACACCGAGCTCATTCCCGATCTGGCCTTCCCGGTCGGCGATCTGGTGAACAGCCTCGACATCCCCGACCTGGAGGCCCGCCTGCAGGCCCGGGCATCGCTCGACATCCCCGGCAGCCGGTATCGCGGCCGCATCGCCGCGAGGATCGGTGCGGACGGTCCGAGTGCGACCATCCGGCTCATCTCGCGCACCATTCCCACGCCCGACCAGCTCGGACTTTCCCCGATGATGCGCGAACTTGTTCGTCGACAGCGCGGCCTGGTCGTGTTCTCCGGCGAGACGAACTCGGGCAAGAGCACGACCACCGCCGCCTGCCTCAACGAGCTGCGCGACCTGCTGATCTACACGGTCGAAGACCCCATCGAATACCGCTACGAATCGACTGATCGTCTGGTCATCCAGCGCGAAGTCGGTACTCACGTCGCATCTTTCGCCGCGGGCATCGAGGACGCCAAGCGCTCCAACCCGCGCGTCTTCGTGCTCGGCGAAATCCTCGACGTCGAGACCGCGCGCGCGGCGCTCGAGATGGCCCTGTCCGGTCACCTGGTGATCACCACAACTCACGCCGGAAACGCCGCCGAGACCATCTCGGGGTTCGTCGCCCGATTCCCCCGCGCCGAGCAGCCACTGATTCGCGTGCAGCTCACCCAGGCGTTGCAGGCGATCGTCACCCAACAGCTCCTTCCAGGCACCGACGGCCGCCGCGTCCTCGCGCAAGAGATCGCCCTGAACTCGCCCGAGTTCTCGCTTCTGATCGCCGGAGACGGTGAGTCCTCCGACGTGCACCTGGTCACCCAGCACCTGCTGGGCAACGGCGCCCACGAAGGCAGCGTCGGCATGGAAACCTCGCTGGCCAACCTGGTGCGCGACGGGCGGATCACCCACGACCAGGCGCGCGGCGCTCTCAAAGATCCCAGCCATTTCGACGACCTCTACGCCTACGCGGCCTGAAAAGGACAGTCCAGACATGACCGACACGCTCACACCTCGCACGGCACTCAACCCGGTGACCGCTCCCGCCGAACAGCCCCGTGCTGCCTCCTCCAAGCGCAGTCCGAAGAAGAAGCGGCTGCAGCGTGAGGACATCGCCGAGACCTTCGACGCGCTGGCCGACCTGCTCGAGGCAGGGTCGCCGGAGAAGTCGGCCCTGCAAGACATGGCAGACCAGTACGCCGGCACCAACGCGGGCAACGCCTACGCGGCCGCCCTGCAGTTGATGGGGGAGGGCAAGCGGATGCGTGAGGCGCTGGCCGATCAAGACCAGATCCTTCCCCGCACCGCGCGGGAGATGATCTCCTCCGCCAAGACCACTCCCGACATGGTCAAGGTCCTCCGTCGCTCCGCCAAGCAGCTCAAGCGCGAGTCCAACATCAAGCGGGACGCCGTCCTTTCTGTTCTCCCGCCAGCAGGGCTCGCGGGGATGACGTTCCTCGTGTTCGGCGTGTTCGCCCTCTACCTCGGCCCGATGCTCGGATCCAACGCCGACATCATGGGACCGGGGTTCCCCGTCGTCCTCGCCGTCCTCTCCATCTCCTTCTGGGTGCTCCTCGTCGTGGCCGTCGTGGCCACCGTCGTCGGTGGCGGTTTCTGGTTCTACTGGCTCAGCGGCGGACGCAAGAATGCGCGCCTGGTGGCGAAGATCGACCGCGCATCCCTGCGCATTCGCGGATACGGAGAAGTTCTCAAACTCGACGCCGCCTCCCGCTTTTGTGATGTGGCCGGATCCGCACTCTCGGCCGGACGCAGCGAGGTCCAGGCCCTCCGCGCCGCGGCCGCGGCGTGCGGCAACGCCGCGGTGGCCGAGCACATCAACGCACATGCCGACCGTCTGGAAGGACGGGACGCCGGAGCGCCGCTCGAACCCGGCGAGAAGCGGGAGAGGCTCAACTTCGCCGCGGTCGCCAACTCGCCGCTGTTCCCCTGGATGCTCGCCCGCCGGTTGTCTCTGACCTCTTCGCAGCGGCAGAAGAACGAAGTGCTCGAGAAGCTGGGTGACGAGTACCGCGAGCAGTCGCTGCGGGCCCTGCAGAAGACCACTCGCCGACTCACCAAAGCAATCGAGAACACCGTCCTCGCGGTCGTCTCAGCGATGAGCCTTGCCATCGCCATCCCGATCGGCCTGTCCCTCACACAGCTCGGAGGACAGATTGGGTGAGCTGCTCGCCGGCGGCACCGGAGTGCCCTTCACCGCCGCGGCCGTCGCGGCCGCTGGCTTTCTGGTCCTCGCCGCAGTAGACATCCGAACCGGGCTCATCCACGGCAAGGTAGTCGTCGGTCTCGGTGCGCTCGTTGTCGGCGCGCTGGGACACGACGGAGTCTCAGCCACCCAGGTCATCACTGCGGCGTTGGCGGCCGCCACCGCCTTCGGCTTCTACCTGACCGGGTGGTTCGCCGGCGGATTCGGCGGAGGCGACGTGAAGGCGGCCCCGCTACTGGCACTTCCGTTCGGTGCTTCCAGTCTCGCGCTGGGTCTGGGCGTCGTGCTCCTCGCCCTGGGCGCTCACCTTCTTCTCACCTACACGATCCGGCCTCATCGCGACGACGCGCTGCCTCACGCACCGGCCATGGCGATCGCCGCGGCCGTCGGTGCCGCCGCGCTGCTGGCTGGAACGGGCTGAGGAGGCAACCACGACCAATCGACCTGACCGACCCGACGTCAACTAACCAATCCCTGAAACGGAGAAACAACCATGGAAACCAATCTCAAATGGATCATCGCCGCGATCATCGTGGGCGTCGTAGCCGCCGCAGCCGGCATCGTGAGCCTCCCGGCCATCATGGCGAACTCGAGCGACGGCTCAGCGAAGACCCTCATCAACAACGTGGAACTCGCCGAGGACACCTACATCCTTAGCGGTGGCTCATACGCAACCCGTGCTCAGCTCACCACCGGCACGGACCCGCTGGTGAAGGACAAGGGCAAGTGGGATGTCAGCACCACCGACGGCCACTACTGCATCACTGCCCGCAGCGACAGCGGCAAGACCTTCTACAGCTACAAGGGCGCCACCGATGTGATCGAGGGCACCGCTCCTGACGCCGCAACCGCCGGCGTCGCCTGCCCGACCATCCCGTAACCACCGTTGGGGGGCGCGGTCCGCCGCGCCCCCACCCTCCGGAGGATCGCATGCACTCAATGCTCGGCTTCACCACCGCCCGACGGCTGTTTACCGACCGTCGAGGCGGATTCCGCGACGTCCTGATCGCGCTCATCGTCGTGTCGATCGTCTCCGTGACTGCGGCGATCGCCGCCCCCACCACCACCGCCATCATGACCGCGACCACCAGCTCGGCCGAACGCCTCAGCGCCGCTACGGCGCTCGTCGACGACCGCCGCTCCTCTACCCTTTGGGGCACCGTCGCCGCCCCGCGCAGCGTCGACCTCACCCTTCCCTCCGGCACGCACGCGACCGCGGTGACCTGGAGTGAGCCCGCCCCCGGCGGCACCACCTACCGGGCGATGCTCTCCCGCAGCGTGAGAGTTCCGTCCACCGCGTGCAAGACGTCCGATTCCGTCTCCGACCCGCAGTGCGTTCTGGCGAGCTCGTTCCGTGCTGACGACGTCACGACCCTCGTCCCAGCCGCGATCCTCCGCATGGACCCGTCCATGGCTGCACCGATCGGCCAGGTCGATCCATCGGTGAAGAAAGAGGCAGTCCCGGTGCCCACCGGCGGCGTGCTCGCGACAGCACAGCCCACGACGAATCGTGCGTGGCGCTACCTCGTGCACGCGTGGTCGACGCGGCCCAGTGGCGAGCTGCGCATCATGCAAGGAGGTGTCCGGCTTACGACCATCCCGCTCACCAACGCCCCCACCAACTACTTCGGAACGGTCCCCGTCCTGGCCGGCGCCCCCGTCACTTTCGTCGTCGCCGACGGTCCAGCCGCGGCCGACACCGTTCTCGTCTACGACGCTGGAGCCACTCAATGATCGCAAACGTCCGCCGCCTTCTCGCCGACCGACGCGGAAGCAGCATCCCGGCCGTCGGGCTCGGGCTGATTGCCCTCCTCGGCCTCGGCGCGCTGGCCGTGAGTACCTATCAGACGGCCGCCCAGAACAACACCAGCGCGCAGCTCCGACAGCTGACCCTCGCGGTCGAGAGCCGTGCAAACCACTATGCGGCCGAACTCGACGCCAACCTCGCTCAGCCTGCGTCCACTACGACGGGACGCGAATGCTCCGTGAACCCGGGAATCTGCACGCAGATCCTGACCGTCACGCCCAGCGCCGACGGGGCAGTCCAGACCCTGCGCGTTCAGGCTGACTCGCTCGACGCTGAGACCACGATCACCCGCGACATCACCATCAAAGCGTCCGACGTCACCCACATCACGGCCCTCGATGACCGTGGCCGCCCCACCTGGGTGGAGACCAGCGAAGGACACACCTTCACGGTCTGGGGCGTCGCCTCCGGCAGCATCACCAAGGTCACCCCCGACCAGATGCAGGGTCCGACAGCAGGCACTCAGTGGGTTCTGGCAACCACCAACGGCGGCATCGACAACACCGGCCAGCTCTGGGCCTACGGTCCGAACAGCAAGTGCGAGACGGGAATCGGCAATGCCACCACCTCGCCGCTAGCCCCCACCAAGCTGAGCTTTGGAGGGGTCACCGTCCGCAGCATCATCAGCGGCAACGGTTCCACGTTCTTCCTCGACTCCTCCGGCCAGGCCTGGGCAGTCGGCGACAACACGCGGGGCCAGCTGGGCATCGGCACTACAACCAGCACGTGCACGCCGACCAAGATCCCGAACCACCGCTTCGTCGCCATCAGCAGCGCTGGTGCCACGACGTTCGCCATCGACACCGCAGGTGTCCTCTTCGCCTGGGGCGATGGTTCCAACGCCCAGATCGGCGACGGCGCTGGCAAGAGCTACAGCGCTCCCGTCCAGGTGCCCACGACCGAGCGCTTCACGGCCGTGGCCACAAGCGGCACCAACACCTACGCGATCTCCACCACCCGGCGGCTGTGGGCCTGGGGGTCGAACACCAGCGGTCAGCTCGGATACGGAACTCCCGGAACCGCGTCCCCCACCCCGAAGCTGGTCACGCTCGCTTCGCAGTTCACTGCCATCGCGGCCGGCGCGAACACCGCCTACGCGGTCGACACCACCGGCAAACTCTGGGCGTGGGGGATCAACGCCAAGGGGCAGGTGGGCGACGGCACCCTCACAACCCGCACCGTCCCCACCGCAGTCGCCGCGCCGGGCGTCTACACCGCGATCGCGGCCGCCGGATCGCGCGCCTTCGCGACCGACGTCAACGGGCGCGTCTGGGCATGGGGCGACAACGCCGGCGGGATCCTCGGACTGCCCACGCCAACGGTCCTCTCCACCCCGACCCTGATTCCTAACCTACGCACGCTCCGCCCGCTGCAGCTGACGCCGGCATCGACCGCTACGGCCCTCCTCGACGCCGACAACGTGCTCTGGAGCATCGGCAGCGGGGGCACGGGTTTGTGGCCCGCCACCCTCGACGCGACGACCCCCGGAACGCCCATCCGCATGCCCCGACCCGACGGCTTCACCGCCCCGACCTGGAAGTGAACGACATGAAGCTCAGAACTCACCTCCGCACCCTGCTGACCGACCGTCGCGGCGAGCTGAATCTTCGCGAGGAGGTTGTGGCGCTCCCAATCGGCGTCAAGGTCTTCACCGTCGCGGCGATACTGTTCGTCGTCGTCGCGACGCTGATCGCGTCAGTCTCCGCCACGGCCGCCACCAACGGCCGGTATAACGTCAATAGCCTGCAGTTCGAGAAGGACGTGCAGGCCTCAACCGTGGTGAAAGGCCTAGGCGATAGTGCGATCGCCATCCTCACAACCACCGCAGCCGGGAGCTGCGGCGTCAAGGTGTGGGAGGCGGGCGAAGCAGGAGGCCACAAGGCAGTCTTCACTAAGGAGACGACGACGGCGGGCGCCTGCACGGCCAGCACCCCGGCGGCGACCTTCCCAAGCACCGACGGCACGCTCGAGGTAGGGGAGCTGAGCACGGTGACCTTCGCCGTGGAGAACCTCGGCGGCCGAACGATCACCTTCGACATCGCCGGCAACCCCACCCTCGCGAGCGGATCCCGCCCCTCCACCGTCTCAGACGCCGACTGGACGGACCTGCGCCCCTACCGCGTCACCCTGGACCTTTCGACCGCTGCCGATCGCGTCGGCACGTACGCGAAGAGCCGCCAGTACGTCGGCACCACCCGGATCACCAACGTGCCGCAGGCGGACCCGAGTCTTCACTACGTCCCCCCGGCGACACCCGTCGTCGCGCCGTCACAGCTGACCATCACCGGGATCGGACGCTCGACGAGCGCGGGAGCCGCCTACTCCGGCGTCCGAGAAGGTGCCACCATCACCATCACCGGGGGCGTCTGCGCGGCAGGAACCACCACGTTGACCATCACCTACACCCCCACCGCCCCCACCGGCCTGCCGCCAGTCTCCACCATCACGGTGGTCCCGCTCACGGGAGCCGCATACGCCGTGGAACTCGCAGGCGTGCAGAACGGCAGCGAGGGCACCGTCCTTGCCGTTGCATCCTGCGGCGACAACAGCATGACCGTGCAGGATCAGCGTGACTATCACCAATCGGTGCCGACGCCTCTACTGACCGTCAAGCAGGGCGCCACGCCCGAGCAGTATGTTCTCAGCTGGTCGGCGGTCTCCAGCCTCTCGACCATGTACCGGCCGGAGTGGGCGACCAACTTCGGCACCGACAACGACATGGCCAACACCACAGCGCTCACCGCAACGATGACCTTTACGACCGGTACGACGTACGGTGCCACGATCACGTTCTGGGTCAACGCGACCGTCAGCCAGGACGTCGTGAAGTCAGCGCCCGCCACGATCGCCACGGCCTGGCCGACCACCCCCGCGGGGGCCAACATGACCTACACACGCACGGGCTACAACGGCAACTACGTCTCGGGCAATGTGAAGTGGAACTTCACCGGCACGTGCCCGGCGGGAACGACGCTGCAGGCGTCGCAGCTTGAGAACCATGCAGGCACCACGAGCAAGACGTACAACAACGCCATTCAGTACCAGGGCCCGTGGACCGCGAACCTCACCCAGGTGAACTGGGGGCCCTCATACGCGCTCCAGGGCTACCCCTACGGGATGGGGCTTCAGACCCGATGCGCGTCGCCCACCGGGCTCTACAGCCCCGTCGTGCAGGTGCAATCGCGCGAGTGGATCACCCCCATGGCGCAGCCCGGCGCGCCGGTGTGGAATGCCTACAACATCTACACGTACACGGCCCCGGTCTACTGGACGCACTCGACGTGCAACGCCCCCAGCGGCTGCTCGTCGCTCGCGGTGAACTACGTCACCTATTGCGCCGCCGGATCGAACCTCAACTCGAACGGCTGGATGTCCACCGACTGGGGCGGCGGCCAGTATTGGCACAACTTCGGGTTCGGGGATTACTGGCAGCTTCCCAACGCGGTAGCCCGCAACGTGACGTACACGAACGCGCAGTACAACTGCGCCACTCCGTGGGGATACGTCAGTCCGATGAGTCCGGTCGGTGCGGGCGTGACGGTGACGGTGCTCCCGTGAGCGCGCACAGGAAGGGAATGTCGCCGCGGGGGAAAGCCTTCACGGTGGCTGGAGCCGCCGCCGCGGTGGCGATCGCCGCAGGAGGTCTCTTCTTCGGCGTGGGCGCGCTGGGTGCCCAGTCGGCGGCCGACCGTGTGTACGCGCAGCACCACCCGGTCGGCGAGACGAAGGAGAAACGCGCGGCCGCGGAGCTGAAGATGAGGCAGGAGGCGGCGGCCGACGAGAAGAAGCGCGAGGAGGCGAACGCGAAGTCCGGTCAGGACCCGGAGGCGGCCTACACGCCGCCACCGCAGCCGCAGGTGGCCGCCAACCGCACGATGCCGGCAGGTGCGGCTGATCCCGCATCGCCGGCGCGCTCGACGACGGCGCTGTTCGCCGACTCCTTCACGAAGGACCTGCTGATGGCGCGCGCGATGGTGAGCGGATCCGCGGCACAACCCGTCGCCGCGACGTTAGTGCCCGACACGTGCATGGAGAGCTGGGTGCGCGAACATACTCACGATTACGACGGGAAGTCTGCGTTCGGCGTCACGACGCTGTGCGGGAGACCAGTCGCCTTGATCGCCGGCGCCGGCGGCATCGACGAGAAGATCCTGCTGTTCGGCTCTGCGCAGAAGGATGGCCCCGCGGACGTGCGGCAACTGCTGCTGGCGTCGACAGGCACTGAGGTGTCGTTCGCGTCGGCGTCGACGGAGGACGGCCGCACGGTGGTGATGGTCGCGGCCGTGGCTCCCTAAGCGCGAACGCCAGACCATCGGAAGAACCCCGCGGGCTCATCAAGCTCGCGGGGTTCTGGCGTGTGGACGAGAAAAAGCGGCGCCCCGCCCGGGGGAGGGCGGGGCGCCGAGAGCATCCCAAGGGGGAGGGATGCGGCCTAGATGCAAGCGTAGACCGAGAGGCCCCACCCGTCGGAGGTCGAGAACGTGCTGTAGCTGTACGGGTAGCCGACGTTGATGCTGATCGCCCCGCCGCTCGAGGTGGTCTGCGAGTAGCTGAAGGCTCCATCGCAGCCGGGCGTGTATGCGCCGCCCGCGTTGACGTGCGGGGTGTGGTCCACCGGCGGAGGCGTATAGCCGCCACCGCCGCCGCCACCGCCCGTGGAACCGCCGCCGCCGGCAGAACCGCCACCCCCTGTGGAACCTCCGCCACCGGTGGAACCTCCGCCGCCCGATCCGCCACGGCCGCCGCCGCCGCTCCCGCGTGGGGTTTGGCGAACCTCTCCCGTGCTGGGATCTGTGTAGCTGGACTGACCAGCCCGAGCAGCCGCCTCGGCCGCGGCCTGCGCTGCCGCTGCCGCCTCTGCCGCGACTGTCTTGTCATGCGAGTCGTGCACTGCCTTGGCCTTGGCCAGGAAGTCCAGCAGCAGAGGTGCAGGGCTCTTGCCGTCCGTCACGGCCTTCTTCGCCGCGGCCGCAGCATTCGCCAGTGCGTCCTTTTCGCCCTGACCCGCCTTCGCCAATGCCGTGATGATGCCCTTCGCGTCGACATCGAGGGCGGGGACGGCGGCCACGTTGGCCGATTTGTCCAGGCCCGTGACGATCTGAGCGAGTGCTCGATTGGTCGTCTTGACCTGGGCAGTAATCCCAGGGCCGCCCTTCAGCGTGTTGCCCGCCGCACCGGCCTGACGATCGAACAGCGCCGTCAGCCGTGCTGTCTCACTCCGAAGCTGCGCGGTCGTCGAGGACGGCTTACCAGCTGGGCGCGGGTCCTGGACCGGAGCTCCGGCCTTGAAGGCGGCGTACATCTTCAACTGAGCGAGCTGTGCATCCAGCGCCTTAACCTGCGCATCCGGCAGGTACTTCCCGGCCTTGGCCTCGTCGTGAATCTGCGTCAGCTGCTTCTGTAGGGCACCGGCGGCCGCGAGAGCGGTGGCAAACTCCTTCTGCGCCTTGAGGTCCTGCCGGTACTGCGTGACCGCCTTAACGCGGGCAGCCTGATAGGCCGCATCGGCGTCGGAGTGCTGCACGGTGCTGATGCCCGCCGGGATGCCGACGGCGGCCGCCGCGATGATGACCACAGCGCTCGCACCCGCCGCGATCGCGGACCCGCGATGCGAGTGTGCCCCTGTCCAGAGCCGGTTCAGACCTCGCGGACGCGCGGCCTCGGTGTTCTCAGTGCTCAAGGTGATTTCCCCCTTGGTTAGGTTAGAGCGCTCGGCGCTCACGGATTCGCCCGAAGCGGGCTGATGCTGTGGTGAGACCGAGGTGGTTTGTTCTCACTCTCGGTCGCTGGTCCGGGGTCGGTAAGGTCGTCAGGCGGTAGCGGACTCCTTTTCCTGCTCGGCGTCCGTGCGCGGGACGGTGTGCGCCTCGTAGAGCCAGGCGGAAGCCGGCTCACCTCCAGCAAGTCGTTGCGTTACCGTCACCACGGCGCCGCACTGCCCGCACCGGCGCGTGCCGGCCCGCTGCTTCCCGTGAGACCCGACCGGCCGAATGTCCTCGACGTCGGGGTCATCCACGAAACGGGTACGAACGGCCGGGCAGGAGGGCGCGGGTGCCAACGGGTCGGCGGTCGTCTCCGCCGTTGACTTCGGCGCATCACCCGCAGGGGCAGCCTCGATCGGCGGATCCGAAATGCAGACCGCCCACTGTCGGCGGTCCAAATCCACTGTTTTGTCGTCGCGTCTGATCCTGATCGTCGAGGTAGTAGCCGAGAGGTACTTCCCCTCCACGATCTCGGAGGACCAGCCATCACGAGTCGGGAAGTAATGGACGAGCTGAATAGCCCCTCCACGACCCGGGAGCGGCTCGGCGATCTTCGTGTGTGCTGTCATCCGTGGTGGCCCCTTCCTTTCGTTTCTGTAGACCAATAACCGAAACCGTAGACCAATAACTCGAATAGTGTCAACGTTTTTGGTCTACGGATATACTCGCGTCATGCCACGGCCACCGAAGAAGGACGATGAGCGGCTTTCCGCCGACAACCATGTGCGAATGAGCGCTGTGCAGCAGGCGTTCATCGAGCGCGCCGCGCAGCGCGCGGAGGAGAAGCCATCGCCGTTCTTGCGAACGGCGGGACTGCTTCGCGCGAGCAAGGTCTTGGGGGAGCCGATTCCGGGAGAGGCACCGACAAGCGAAGCTGACTCCGAGACCTGAGTCTCGAAGGCCGCGAACGTGCCCCGCACTCGAGTACGCCATCAGAATCATTCGAGAGCAGACGGAGAGAGCTGCTCGTCTCACAGGAAGGCCCACGTGCAACCGTTGACAGGTTCGCTGTCCAAGGCAGGCTCGATCATCGCTGCCACCGCGCTGCTGCTGGTCGCAGGAGTGATTGCCTCGGCTCCAGCCAGCGCCGACACGGGAACCTTCACGGTGGGCAACAATCCTGCGTCGGTGGCGTTCTCGCCTGATGGCTCGGCCGCGTATGTCACCAACGACCTCGACGCGGAGAACCCGGGCAGCGTGTCGGTGATCAACCCGAACACCGGGCAGGTTGCAGCCACCATCCCGGTGGGGATCAACCCCCACGGCGTGAGCGTCAGCAAGAGCGGCGCCAGAGTTTACGTGGCCAACTACAGCAGCCACACCGTCTCGGTGATCGACACCGCCACCAAGACGGTCACTGCCACCATCACTGGGTTCAAGTATCCCGAGCGGATCGCACTCACCGCTGATGGTTCGACCGCCTACGTGAGCAATGGCTCGCCGGGGACCACTCAGCAGGGGACCAAGACGGTGTCGGTGGTGAACCTGAGCAGCAATGCCGTCACCGCTACCATCCCGGTGGGTGAGTGGCCCACGGCACTGGCGCTATCACCTGACGGCACCCAGCTGTACGCGCTCAACCACGTGGACTCCACCATCTCGGCGATCAGCACGGCGAGCAACACGGTCACCGGCACGATCACGTTGCCCTGGTATCCGCAGGACGTGAAGTTCTCTCCTGACGGGAGCAAGGCATACGTCTCGGAGCAGGGCGCGTCCAGCAACTCCTACACCGCCTCGCTGTCGGTAATCGACGTCGCCAGCGCTCGCGTGATCCAGACAATCAGCTACGCCCCTGCGACCTACTTCCCCACGCCCAACGGCGGAGCCGACCGAGGACAGCTGGCGCTGACTCCCGACGGCCAGAGCGCCTACATCACCAACCTGGTCGCCGGCACCGTCTCGGTGATCAACCTGGCCAGGATGAAGGAGGGCGCTCCGCTCGCCGCCGGCAAGTACCCGCGGGACATCGCCATCTCGCCGACTGGGAACGCGGCGTTGGTCGCCAACGGCGGCTCCGCATCGGTGACTCGACTTACGTTGGCCTCCACGACGCCGCCGACGACCGCGCGAGTCAGTGGAGGGGATCGCTTCACCACTGCGGTGAGCATCTCCCAACAGTCCTATCCCGGTACCGCGCCGGTGGTCTACGTCGCCTCCGGTCTGGGCTACCCCGACGCGCTGGGCGCCGGCCCTGCCGCGGTCAAGCAGGGCGGCCCGCTGCTCCTCACCACAAGCTGGTCCCTTCCTGATGCCACCGCAGCGGAGATACGGCGACTCCATCCCAGCCAGATCGTCGTGGTGGGCGGTCCGAACAGCGTGAGCGGCAGCGTGTACTCCGCGCTTTCCAAACTGGCTCCGTCGATCACCCGCGTCACCGGCGGGGACCGGTTTGCCACCAACAAGGCTCTGCTCTCCTACGCCTTCCCTGGCAACAACGACACCGTGTACGTCGCCTCGGGCCTGAACTTCCCCGACGCGCTGTCCGCCTCCGCTATCTCCGGGTCCACCAGTTCGCCGGTGGTGCTGATCAACACCAACCTGGGGCACATCGATGCAGAGACGATGAACCTGATCCGCTCGATGGCACCTTTCAATATCGTCACGGCGGGTGGGGGCATCAGCATGCCGCCCTACCTGGTCAACGATCTGCGCAGCATCGCCAACGTGACCGAGAACGATGGCTCTGACCGCTTCGCCACCTCGCAGATGCTTAACGAGGGCAAGTACAGCGCAGCGAACCCGCCCAAAAACGTGTACTTGGCCAACGGACTGAACTTCCCCGACGCGCTGGCCGGGGGAGCGTTGGCAGCGAAGGAGGGTTCGGCGCTGTTCACGGTGCCCGGCTGGTGCATCCCGCAGCGCACTTTGGCCGACATCCAGAGCTGGGGCATCAAGAGCGTCACCCTGCTTGGAGGCAACGCGTCGCTCAGTACAGAGGTGGCTAACCTGAGCGCCTGCGGCGCCAACATCGGTGGCGCGACCTCCGGGGCTGTGCCCATCCCGGACAAGCCGTCACAGGCCGCCTACGTGGGCCTGAACAGCTACTACGTGCCGTTCGCACAGTGCACCGACCCGGTCCAGTTCGGAGCTCACGATCCCGGCCCCCAGGGCAACGCCTACGAGACCTATGACTTCAGCTTCCCCTGGACCTACAACCTGAACGGAACCTACTTCCGGTTCTTCTATTGCTTCAGCGGGTTCTGAGTCGGTACGCGCCTATCTGATACCCCGAGGCGCTCATGAAGGAGCGCCCGGTGCCGTTGGGCACCGGGCGCTTGGACCCTTCCAGTTATTCACTCAGTACGGAAGCGGCTCGTCTGATGGTGCCTGGTTCCAACGGTCCCAGGGTTCCTCGTCTGGTGCGTTGGCCTCTGGGCCGCCGGACGACTGGGCGCGGGTGATCTGAGCGGTGGCGTAACGCAGCGACGGGCCGATCTCGTCGATCTCGAGCTCGATGCTGGTGCGCTTCTCGCCTTCCTTCGTCTCGTAGGAGCG
>NZ_JAROCB010000005.1 GCF_030433675.1 Leifsonia virtsii | reverse complement strand
CCCCCGCCCGTCCCCGCCGCTCCGCGTCCGCGGGGTGACACCCCCCGCCGTTTTGCCGGGGGTGGTCGCTATTCGGGCCGAATAGCGCCCACGACGTGCAACTCGATCGGGGCGGGACGCGTGACCGAACCGTGATGCAAGCGCTTGACGTAAACGCTTGCATCAAGAGTCGACGGAGGGGTACGGTTTCGGCGGGCGCAGCCGCGCTCGCACCAAGAGCTCAACGAGGAGTGAAATGAAAGCAGCACGTCTCTCCGTGATCGCCGGTGTGGCCCTTGCGGGTCTCGCACTGGCTGGATGCACCGGTGGCGGCGGGTCGGGAAGCGGCGGCGGCGACGCCGGCGCGAACACCGACGGCAAGGGCCCGATCACCTACGTGCAGGGCAAGGACAACTCGAACGTCGTCCGCCCGCTCATCGAGAAGTGGAACAAGGCCCACCCGGACGAGAAGGTCACCTTCAAGGAGCAGACCGACCAGGCCGACCAGCAGCACGACGACCTGGTGCAGCACTTCCAGGCCAAGGACTCCAACTACGACGTCGTCGACGTCGACGTCGTCTGGACGGGCGAGTTCGCCGCGAAGGGCTGGCTCCAGCCGCTGACCGGCACGTTCAAGATGGACAACTCGGCCCTGCTCGAGCCGACCGTCAAGTCGGGCACCTACAACGGCACGCAGTATGCGGCCCCGCAGACCTCCGACGGCGGCATCCTGTACTACCGCAAGGACCTGGTCCAGTCCCCGCCGAAGACGTGGGATGAGATGCTCAAGGACTGCGACATCGCCAAGGCGAAGGGCATCGGCTGCTACGCCGGTCAGTTCGCGCAGTACGAGGGCCTGACGGTGAACGTCGCCGAGGCGATCAACACCAACGGCGGCACCATCGTCGGCGAGGACGGCAAGAAGGTCACCGTCGACAGCCCCGAGGCGAAGGCGGGCCTGACCCGGCTGGTGGACGGCTTCAAGAACGGCCAGATCCCGGCCGAGGCGATCACCTACCAGGAGGAGCAGGGCCGGCAGGCGTTCGAGGCCGGCAAGCTGATGTTCCTGCGCAACTGGCCGTACGTGTACAACCTGGCGAAGACCGACGGCTCCTCGACGGTGAAGGACACCTTCGGGATCGCGCCGCTGCCGGGCGTCAGCGACGGCAAGCCGGGCGTCTCCAGCCTGGGCGGTCACAACGCCGCGATCAGCGTGTACTCCAAGCACAAGGCCACCGCGTTCGAGTTCCTGAAGTTCCTGCAGAGCGAAGAGACGCAGAAGTTCTTCGTGACCCAGGGCTCGCTCGCACCGGTCGTGTCCTCGCTGTACGACGACGCGTCGCTGAACAGCCAGCTGCCGTACCTGTCGACGCTGAAGACGTCGATCGAGAACGCCGTGCCGCGCCCGGTGTCCCCGTTCTACCCGGCCATCACCAAGGCCGTGCAGGACAACGCCTACGCCGCCCTGAAGGGCGACAAGTCGGTCGACCAGGCGCTGAAGGACATGGCGTCGGCGATCAGCACCGCCAGCGCCGGCTGATCCCGGCCTGAATCGGTTGCCGGGCGGCGGGAACCCTCCCGCCGCCCGGCCCCACTCCTTCCGACCCCCACCCGGAGGCACACATGTCAACGTCGAACGTCGTCGCCCCCTCATCCACCCAGACCGGCACCGGAGGCAAGAAGCCCGTCCGCGCCGGCGTCAAGCAGAACCGCCGCCAGCAGAGTCGCTGGGCCCTCTACCTCATCCTCCCGACCCTGGTCCTTCTCGCCATCGTCATCGGCTACCCGGTGGTGCAGGCGATCGTGATGTCCTTCCAGAAGGACGCCGGCCTCGACCCGGCCACCGGCCTGTTCGTGCAGGGCGGGTTCGCCGGCTTCGAGAACTACACGCACTGGCTGTTCCAGCAGTGCGCCGGCCCCAACGGGACCACGATCAGCTGCCCGCCCGGAAACCTCGGTTCGGCGTTCTGGAGCTCGGTCTTCGTCACCTTCTTCTTCACCGTGACCACCGTGATCCTGGAGACGCTGCTCGGGCTCTGGTTCGCGCTCATCATGAACCGCGCCTTCCGCGGCCGCGGCTTCGTCCGCGCGGCCATCCTCATCCCGTGGGCCATCCCCACCGCCGTCACCGCGAAGCTGTGGTTCTTCATCTTCTCGGTCGCCGGCGTCGCCAACGCCCTCATCGGGGCCCGCATCCTGTGGACCTCGGACGAGTGGGCGTCCCGGTTCGCGGTCATCATCGCCGACACCTGGAAGACGACGCCGTTCATGGCGCTGCTCATCCTGGCCGGCCTCCAGCTGATCCCGGAGGACGTCTACGAGGCGGCGAAGATGGACGGCGCGAGCACCTGGCAGCGCTTCTGGCGGGTGACCATGCCGCTGCTGAAGCCGGCGCTCATGGTCGCCATCCTGTTCCGCGTGCTCGACGCGCTCCGCATCTACGACCTGCCGCAGATCCTCACCGGCGGCGGAGGCGGAACCGGCCACGCGACGACGACCCTCTCCATCCTCGTCGTCGATCAGATCAGGCAAGGGTTCAACAGTGCAGCCGCCCTGTCGACCATCACGTTCATCATCATCTTCCTGATCGCGTTCATCTTCGTCCGGATACTCGGGACGAACGTGGTCAGAACGCAGGAGGACCAGCAGAAGGGAGCGAAGGGATGACCGCCGTCGCCGGGCCCGCCGCGGCCACGACCGAGGCTGAGAGCCTCCCCCGCACCACGACGAAGCGGCGCACCGCCGTTCGGCGCCGCCGCAACCAGAGCGCGCGCACCGGCATCCAGGCGATCGTGATCGTGCTGTGGTGTCTGCTGCCGTTCTACTGGATGGTCGTCACCTCGTTCCGCGATGTCGGGTACACCTTCGACAACACCCCGTGGTTCACCCACTTCACCTGGGACAACTACGCCACCGCCCTCTCCACCCAGCTCGGCAACAACCTGCCGGGCGCGCTGCTGAACTCCCTGTTCATCGGCGTCTGCGTCACGGTCATCTCGCTGATCGTCGGCATCTTCGCCTCCTACGCGCTCGCCCGGCTGGACTTCAAGTTCAAGGGCGTCGTGCTCGGCGTGATCCTGGCGGCCTCGATGTTCCCGGGCGTCGCGCTCATCACCCCGCTGTTCCAGCTGTTCACGAACATCGGGTGGATGGGCACCTACCAGGCGCTGATCATCCCGGAGATCTCGTTCGCCCTGCCGCTGACGGTCTACACGCTCACCTCGTTCTTCCGCGAGATGCCGTGGGACCTGGAGGAGGCGGCCCGGATCGACGGCTGCACCCAGGCGCAGGCGTTCCGGAAGGTGATCCTGCCGCTGGCGGCGCCCGCGGTGTTCACGACCGCGATCCTGGCGTTCATCTCCTCGTGGAACGAGTTCCTGATCTCCAGCCAGCTCTCCAGCGACCGGACGCAGCCGGTCACGGTGGCCATCGCCTCCTTCACCGGCACCCAGCCGCACCAGGAGCCCTACACCGCGATCATGGCCGCCGGAACCATCGTCGTCGTCCCGCTGATCATCCTGGTGCTGATCTTCCAGCGCCGCATCGTGGCGGGTCTCACGGCCGGCGGCGTGAAGGGCTGATCGGATGCGCTGGCGTGATTCCCGTGAAGTGGTCGACGTCGGCCTCGGCTTCGTCGGCTTCTTCGCGGTCGCCTTCCTCGGCATCACCGTCTTCTGCGAGCTGACCGGCGAGCCGGCGCTCGGGTGGGCGCTCACCCTGCTGGTGCTCGTGCTCGCCTTCATCGGCCTCCTGCAGCTGCGCCGTCGCATCATCGCGCGGCGGCAGGAGGCCGAGGAGGCGCGGCTCGAGCACCAGGACTCCTGAACGGACCGGTCCGATGGCGGGTATCGAGGAGGTCGCGCGCGCGACCGGCGTCTCGACGGCCACCGTCTCCCGGGCGCTGCGCGGCCTCCCGAACGTCTCCGACAAGACGCGGGCGGCCGTGCGGCGCGCGGCCGACGAGCTCGGCTACGTCGCCTCGTCGAGCGCGTCCGGCCTCGCGAGCGGGCGCACCCTCGCGATGGGTGTCGTCGTCCCGTCGGTGAGCCGCTGGTTCTACACCCAGGTGCTGGAGGGGGTGGATGCGGAGCTCCGCGGCGCGAGCTACGACATGATCCTGTTCAACCTGGGCGGCCACCGGGGCGACAGGGAGCGCGTGTTCCACCGCAGCATCCTGCGCAAGCGCACGGATGCGCTCCTGGCCCTGTGCCTCGACTTCACGCCCGCCGAGCGCGAGCAGCTGGCCACCCTCGGCCACCCGACGATCGTCGTGGGCGGCCCGGTGAAGGGCCTGCGCAGCGTCGGCATCGACGAGACCTCGACCGCGTACACCGCGACCTCGCACCTGATCTCCCTGGGGCACACGGACATCGCGCACCTCGGCGGCGAGGACGAGGAGGGCCTCAACAGCCAGGTGCCGATCGGCCGGTTGCACGGCTTCAACGACGCGATGCGGGACGCCGGCATCGTCGTCCGCCCCGAGTGGGTGATCCCCGGCGGGTTCTCGCTGCCGGAGAGCCGTGCGGCGATGAACCGCCTGCTCGACCGCCCCGGCCCGCGTCCCACGGCGGTCTTCGCCGGCTCGGACGAGATGGCGTTCGGCGCCATCCTCGCGGCAGGCGACCACGGGCTGCGCGTACCGGAGGATCTGTCGGTCATCGGCATCGACGACCACGACTACGCGGCCGGATTCGGCCTGACGACGATGGCGCAGGACCCGTTCGAGCAGGGCGCGACGGCCGCGCGCATCCTGCTCGACGAGCTCGGCGGGGCGGAGCCGAGGGTCAGCTCGGTGAGCTCGCCGGTCAGTCTGGTGGTGCGGTCCTCGACGGCTCCGCCACGCTGATGCGCGGAGACGTTCCCATTGTCTGAAAGAATGGGTGTCGCGATCATCCGGCCGCCCGTGCCTTTCGGGTAGGCGCGACCGGCCGATGGGATCGTCCGTCGGGCTATCGGGGCCCACATGACGGGAAGAGCCGCCCTGACTAGGACAGGGCGGCTCTTCGCGTACTGGGATCGTTCTCCCCGGTCGTGACCCGTCAGTCGGCGTCGGCGAGGGCCAGGACCTCCGCCTCCTGCTGGGCTGTCTCGGTCGGGGCGTCCACGCGCTTGAGGTGCTTGTGGCCGATGACGATGAGCGCTGCCGCGATGAGCACCGAGATGCAGCCCGCGTAGAACGGCATCGCGCGGCTCACGGTGTCGGCGAGGAGGGTGGCGGCCGGCGGGGCGATGGCCCCGCCGAGGAAGCGCACGCCGGAGTAGGCGCTCGACGCCACGGCGCGCGGGAGGTCGGTGGCCTCCATCACGCACTCCGTCAGCACGGTGTTCAGGATGCCGAGCAGCAGGCCGCCGACGATGACGCAGACGATCAGAGCGACCAGCGAGTTCACGAAGAGGCCCGCGGCGAGCAGGTCGAGCGCGAGCAGCGGCATCACCAGCCACAGCACCCGGGTGCGCGGGAGACGGGAGGTGAGCAGCGGCGCGACCCAGACGGAGGTGACCGCCAGCGCGACGCCCCAGCCGAAGAAGATGAGGCCCAGCGTGATCGCGTCCTCCACGCCGAGCGGAACGAGCGCGAACGGCGTGTAGGCGAGCAGGACGAAGAAGCCGATGTTGTAGAACAGCGCGGCGGCGGCGAGGAAGCCGAGGGCGGGCTTGCCGAGCGCGCGGAAAGGCGCGGACAGGCGCGTCGGCGTCGGCTTCTCCGGGTTCTTCTTGAGCAGCGCGACGATCGCGATGAAGCCGATCGCCATCAGCGTCGCGGTGCCGAAGAACGGGCCGCGCCAGCTCCAGCTTCCGAGCAGCCCGCCGAGGAGCGGGCCGATCGCGATGCCGAGGCCGAGGGCCGCCTCGTACAGGATGATGGCCGACGAGGTCCCGCCGGAGGCGGCGCCGACGATGGTGGCGAGTGCGGTCGAGATGAACAGCGCGTTGCCGAGGCCCCAGCCGGCGCGGAAGCCGATGATCGACTCCACGTTCTGCGAGAGGCCGGCCGCGAGCGCGAACACCACGATCAGGGCGAGGCCGATGAGCAGCGTGCGCTTCGCGCCGATGCGGCTGGAGATCCAGCTCGTGAAGAACATGGCGGCGCCGGTGATCAGGAGGTAGCTGGTGAACAGCATCTCCGTCTGGGTGGGCGTCGCCTGGAGGCTCTTGGCGATGGCGGGCAGGATCGGGTCTACGAGCCCGATGCCCATGAAGGCGATGACGGACGCGAAGGCGACGGCCCAGACGGCGGTCGGCTGCTTCAGGATGCTGGTGGGGCGTTCATGGGACATGGAGGGGTGTCGGCTCCTTGGACGATTGGGCGGTGAGGTGTGAGGGTGGCGGGGGTCGGCGCGCGATCAGCGGCTGCCGGCGAGCGCGGCGGAGGCCGCCGCGGAGAGGTCGACGCGCGACCCGATGATCTCGACGGTCGTGCGCATGGCGGCGACCTCGGCCTCGCTGAGGTCGGAGAACATCGGCACGAGGGCGGCGGAGAGCTCGTCGCGCCAGGTCTGCAGCGCCTCGACGCCCTTGGGCGTGACGGCGATCTGCCAGGCGCGGGCGTCGTCGGCATCTGCGATGCGCTTGACCCATTCGGCGTCGACGAGGTTGCGGACGAGCTTGGTCATGGTCGGCTGCGAGACCCGGCTCTGGCTGGCAAGCTCGCCGAGCCGCATCGGGCCGCTGCTCTGGAGCACGCTGAGGGTGCGCCAGGTGGCGGGCGACTCCGTGCTGCCCGTGACCTGGGCGGCGAGGCGGGCGAGGCGGTGCGCGGCGACCACGAGGTCGCCGATGATCTGGCGGAGTTCGGGAGTCTCTGGCATGGCTCCCATTATATATAGCTTGCCTATGTTTATCAATCCCGCCGTCTCAGAGCCTGCGGGCGAGCACGTACCCCTGCGGCGACTTCTGCGGCGGCACGGGCTGGGTCACGAGTTCGGCGACCAGCGCGAAGCCGGCCTCGGCGAGCCGCGTCTTGACCGCGTCCACGTTCTGCCTCCGGGTGCGCAGCTCGAGGTCGTGCCCGTAGGCGTGGGTCAGGTGCACGATGTCGTCGCCCACCTGGAACGCGAGCAGCAGCGGGCCGCCGGGGCGCACGACCCGCGCGAATTCGGCGTACAGCTCCGGCTGCCGCTCCTCCGGGGTGTGGATGACGGAGTACCAGGCCAGTGCGCCCGCCAGCTCCGCGTCTGCGAACGGCAGCGCCGCCATGGAGGCGACCTCGAACCGCAGCGCGGGATGCTCGCGCCGCGCCACCTCCACCATCCGCGGCGACAGGTCCACGCCGACCACGTGCAGCCCGAGCCCAGCCAGATGCCCGGCGATGCGCCCGGGGCCGCAGCCGAGGTCGCCGACGAGACCGCCGCCCGCGCGGGACACCTGCTCGGCGAAGACGCCGAGCATCGCGCGGTCGTGCTCGCTCTGCGCGAGCTCGTCGCGCAGCAGCGCCGCGTAGTCCTCGGCGACGAGGTCGTAGGCGGTGCGGGTCTCGGTCACATCCGGGTGCTCCGTGCTCACCGTCGGAGTCTAGGACCCCGGCGCCGACGGCAGGTGTCACGAGACGGGCGCCGCTTCGGTTCACCCGACACGCCGCTCCCCGGCGATTCCCGGAGCATGCCCACCGGCGCGCCAGAGAACGTTGCGAGGGTAGACCGCACGGTGCATCCCGCACCGGCAAACCACCACCACGACATCGGAGGATCCCATGAGCCAGCGTGCAGCATCCCGACCCTCGACCCGTGACCTCGGTCTGCTCGTTCTTCGCATCGCCGTCGGAGGGACTCTTATCGCCCACGGCCTGCAGAAGCTGTTCGTCTACACACTGCCCGGGGTGACGCAGTCCTTCGCCGGGATGGGGGTGCCCGCCGCCGAGATCGTGGCGCCCGCAGTCGCCACCATCGAGCTGCTCGGCGGCGCGCTCATCGTGGCGGGGGTCAGCACCCGCATCGCCGGCCTGTTCGCCGCGGCCGCGATGCTGGGCGCAGTGTTCACCGCCCACCTCTCGGCCGGTTTCTTCGCCGCCGACGGCGGGTTCGAGCTACCGCTGCTGCTGGCGTGCGCGGCCGTCGCGCTCGCGCTGACCGGTCCCGGTCGCCTGTCGCTGCACACGGCCCTCCTGCGCGGACGCGTGCCGCTCGCCGCCTGACCCGGGCGATTCGTGCCGAATGCACGCTATTCGTAACGAATACCGCCCATTCGGCACGAATCGCGGCACCGGAGCGACGAAGCGCCCCCGGCCGGAGCCGGGGGCGCTTCACAAAGGGGCGCTACCGCAGGTACCTGTCGTAGAGCAGTGTCCTGCGGCACAGATCCGGCGGGTGGCAACCGCTGTCGCGGGGCTCCCCGTGGAGCAGCGCGTGACCGAAGTCGCGCAGCTGAGCGGCGTAAGTACGCCAGGAACTCGTGTTCATGGTGGGTTCTTCTTCCGGTTGTGCGTCCTTGCACACCGATGCACGCTGGCAGGCGCGATCGGACGCGATGGATGGATGAGCATCCGCGTCCGAGCGTCGTTAAACGCACGGAGGGCGTCGCCCCGTTGCGGGGGCGACGCCCTCCGCAACGCGGACACTCTCTATAGGAGGAGTCCGCGTCGCGTAGCGACTAGCCTGTCAGCCTGTCAGTAAGAAGAGCCCCGCAGGGCGCGAATTACTTGAGGGTGACGGTGGCGCCAGCCTCTTCGAGCTGGGCCTTCGCCTTGTCGGCGGTCTCCTTGTTGGCGCCCTCGAGCACGGTGCTCGGCGCGCCATCGACGAGGGCCTTCGCCTCACCGAGGCCGAGGCTGGTGAGGGCGCGCACCTCCTTGATGACCTGGATCTTCTTGTCACCGGCAGCCTCGAGGACGACGTCGAAGGAGTCCTTCTCCTCGACCTCTTCGGCGGCGGCACCCGCACCACCGGCGGCCGGGGCGGCCACGGCGACGGGGGCGGCGGCGGTGACCTCGAAGGTCTCCTCGAACTTCTTCACGAACTCGCTGAGCTCGATGAGCGTGAGCTCCTTGAACGCGTCGAGCAGCTCGTCAGTCGACAGCTTTGCCATTGTTCTCTCCTTAGTTTCTGTGGTTACTCACCGCTGGCAGGATCCGGGACGGATCAGGCAGCGGACTCCTGCTTCTCACGCAGCGCGTCGACCGTGCGAACGGCCTGCGACAGCGGTGCGTTGAACAGATATGCGGCTCCGAACAGCGAGGCCTTGAAGGCGCCGGCCAGCTTGGCCAGCAGAACCTCACGGGACTCGAGGTCGGCGAGCTTGCCTACCTCTTCTGCGGTCAGAGCGTTACCGTCGAAGTAACCGCCCTTGACCACCAGCAGAGGGTTTGCCTTGGCGAAGTCACGCAGCGACTTCGCGACGGCGACAGGGTCACCGTGCACGAAGGCGATCGCGGACGGACCGGCGAGCTCGTCGTCGAACGACGAGATGCCTGCCTTGTTGGCCGCGATCTTGGTCAGCGTGTTCTTCACCACGGCGTAGGTCGCGTGCTCACTGATGGACTTGCGCAGCGTCTTGAGCTGAGCAACAGTGAGACCGCGGTACTCGGTCAGCAGAACGGCGGTCGAGCTCTCGAACAGTCCTTCGAGCTCGGCAACCGTGGCTTCCTTGTTCGCCATGGCCTACTCCTCAATCTTCTTCGTCGCACACCGCGGGAGCGGTGTGCCGACCAGAGACCGCCGGGCAAAGAAAAAAGCTCCGGCGCAGGGCACGGAGCTGACGACCGCGAGAACTCGCGGGAATTTGCTTCACACACCTGCGCGGGCCTCCACCTGAGTGGAACTTCGGTCGTGCATGCACGACGACCAGCGGTCTTTGGCTCCGTACAGGTTACGGGACGGCGGGCCTCGTGCGCAAATCGGCGCCGGTCGGGGCCGCCCGGCGCAGAAAGCGGTCCACGTCGTCCGCGAACCGCGGGTGCAGTGCGGTGCCCACATGCGAGCGGTTCGCGTAGAGGATGTGCGTGGCGTGCGGGAGCCGGCGCACCGTCTCGTCGACGACGGAGAGGGGGTAGAAGCGGTCGCGTCCGCCCGACACCACCAGCACAGGGCCGCGCACCCGTCCCAACCGGTCGCGCACGTCGAAGCCGTCCTCCGCCTCGACCAGCGCGCGCAGGCCCTCCCGGTCCTCGAGACTCCGGGTGACGCGGATCGCTGCACGCAGCAGCGAGTCGAGCTTCGGTGAGTCCGGCACGGCCGCTGCGGGGTCGCCGAGCAGCTCGGCATAGCGGCGCTGCACCGCGCGACCCTCCGTGCCCAGCGTCGCGGCGCCTGCCGCGATCACCAGCGAGCCCACCACCTCCGGGTGGTCGACGGCGACCTGGAACGCGACGCTCGCGCCCGTCGACACTCCCATCAGCGCGACCGGGCCGTCGAAGCGGCGGCGCACGGCGTCCGCGTACAGGCCGGCGATCTCCGCCATGTCCGCTCCGCGCTCGAGCCGCGCCGGGCGCCCGACGGCGTGCACGCGGTGGCCGCGCAGCGGTCCGCGCAGGATCAGCCGCTCACCGATCGCCTCCGCGCCGTGCAGCCGGCCCGGGTCGGACGGCAGCCCCCGCAGGTACACCAGCGGCGGGGAGGCCGGATCCCCGTAGGCGACGGTGGGCAGGAGCACGGTCGTCACTCGGACCGGACCTCCGCCGACGGCGCGACGGAGTCGGCGGCGTCCGAGGCGGAATCCGGCTCAGGGGTGGATTCGGCGTCCGGGGGCGCCAGTGGCAGCGTCACCGTGAACACCGTGTCGCCCGGGACGCTGTGAACCGTGACCTCCCCGCCGTGCGCCTGCACGACGGCCTGAACGATCGCGAGCCCGAGCCCGGTGGAGCCGGTGGCGCGGTTGCGGGAGCTGTCGCCGCGGGCGAAGCGCTCGAACAGGCTGCCCTGCAGGTCCTCCGGGATGCCGGGCCCGTCGTCCGCGACGGTGACGACCGCGCGCCCGCTGTCCGCCTCCACGCGCAGTCCGGCGGTGACCTTCGTGCCCTCGGGGGTGTGGACGCGCGCGTTGGCCAGCAGATTCATCAGCACCTGGTGCAGACGCTGCGCGTCGCCGACCACCTCGACCGGCTCCTCCGGCAGGTCGAGGATCCATTCATGGTCGGGTCCCGCCGCGTGCGCGTCGCTGAGGGCGTCGACCAGGAGCAGGGTGAGGTCGACGGGGTCGCGGTCGAGCTCCCGGCCCTCGTCGAGGCGGGCGAGGAGCAGCAGGTCTTCGACCAGCGAGGTCATGCGCGTCGCCTCGGACTCGATCCGGCCGAGCGACCGGGTCACGTCGGGCGGGAGCTCGTGCGGCGCGCGCCGGGTCAGCTCCGCGTAGCCGCGGATCGACGCGAGCGGTGTCCGCAGCTCGTGACTGGCGTCCGCGACGAACCGCCGCACCTTCTGCTCGCTGGCCTGCCGGGCGGTCAGCGCCGAGGCGACGTGGCCGAGCATGCGGTTCAGGGCGGAGCCCACCTTGCCCACCTCGGTGTGCTCGTCCGTGTCCTCCTCCGGCACGCGCACCGACAGCGCGACGTCGCCGTGGTCGAGGGGAAGCTTGGAGACCTGCTCGGCCGTGCCGGCCACCCGCTCCAGCGGCCGCATCGCCAGGCGGACCACCACGCTCGCGAGCAGGAAGGCGAACACCAGGCCGGCGAGGGTCACCAGCACGATGACGACGGTGAGCCGGGCGACGGTGGCGTTGACGTCGCTCAAGGGCAGGCCGATGATGACGCTGTCTCCATTGGACAGCTCGGCCGCCGCCACGCGGTAGGAGCCGAGAGCCTGCCCCAGATCGACGGTCCGCGGCTTCTCGTCGGACGGGACGCTGAGCAGCGCGAGACCGTTGATGGTCACCTGCTTCGGCCCGAGGGGCTGGTTCGTGGAGGCCGAAGACCGGTCGGCGAGGATCACCGGCGGGAACAACAGGCCGCCCTCCGAGCTCCGGACCGCGCCGAGCGTTCCCGTCGGCTGACCGGGCGTCTGCACGACACCGGCGGTGTCCGGCACGGTCGGGCCGCCCGCGTTGATCCGGTCGGCCGCGTGCTGGCCGCGCACGAGCGCGGACGTGAGCTGCGCATCCAGCCGCTGCATCAGGTAGCTCTGCAAGGCGAAGACGCTGACGGCGCCGATGACCGCGCCGAGCACGGCGAGCATCGCGACCACGACGAGCACGACGCGGCTGCGCAGCGTCCACGAGCGGAAGGGACGGATGCGCGGGAGCGTGCCGCGGCCCGCCGGAGCTGGGGCGCCCGCCGTGCGGGCGGTGGTCATTGCGCTGCCTTGACCATGTAGCCGGCCCCGCGCACGGTGTGGATCATCGGGGGGCGGCCGGCGTCGATCTTCTTGCGCAGGTAGGAGATGTAGAGCTCGACGACGCTGGAGGAGCCGCCGAAGTCGTAGCTCCAGACGCGGTCGAGGATCTGCGCCTTGCTGAGCACGCGGCGCGGGTTGCGCATCAGGAAGCGGAGCAGCTCGAACTCGGTCGCGGTCAGCTGGATGAGCTCGCCGTCGCGGTGCACCTCGTAGCTGTCCTCGTCGAGCACGAGGTCGCCGACGATGAGCACGGGGTCGTCGTGGTCGGCGACCGCCGCACGGGAACGCCGGAGCAGGCCGCGCAGCCGGGCGACCAACTCCTCCAGGCTGAACGGCTTGGTCACGTAGTCGTCGCCTCCGGCCGTGAGCCCGGCGATGCGGTCGTCGAGCGAGTCCTTCGCGGTGAGGAACAGCACGGGCGCCTCGTTGCCGTCCGCACGCATCCGGGAGAGCACCTGGAGGCCGTCGATGTCGGGGAGCATGATGTCGAGCACCACGACGTCCGGCTTGAACTCGCGCGACAGCTGCAGCGCCTGCTGGCCCGTCGACGCCGTCTTGACGTCCCAGTCCTCGTAGTGGAGCGCCATCGCGAGCAGGTCCGTCAGCGTGGCCTCGTCGTCGACGACGAGCACGCGGATCGCACCCCCGTCCGCCCGGCGCAGGAGGGTACGGGGCTGGCTGGAGGCACCGGAGGCGGCGCGGGCGTTGATGGTCACCTTTCCCATTATGAGGAGGGGAATGGATGGCGACTTTGCAGAACCTATGAACTGTCTGAGCGACGGGATCAGCGCAGCGCCAGCGGCGTCTCCTCGGTGACGCGGGTCAGCTTTCCCGGGTTCCGCACGACGTACATGCCGGTGATGAGGCCGTCCTGGACGCGCGCCGCCAGCACGCCGTCGAACTCCCCGTCGACGTAGAGCTCGAGCGCCGGGTTGCCGTTCAGCACGGTCGGCGCGCTGGTCAGCACGGCGCCGGTCTTCCGCAGCCCGCCCGCGATGAAGCGCGTGACCTTGTCGGCGCCGACGATCGGGCGGAGGGCGGCCTGCTTCACCCCTCCGCCGTCGCTGATGAGCACGACGTCCGGCGCCAGCACCGCGAGCATCGCCTGCGGGTCGCCGGTCTCGACCGCCCGGCGGAAGCCGTCGAGCACTGCGCGCGCCTCCTCAGCGGAGACGGACACCCGCGGCCGGCGCGCCTCGACGTGGGCGCGCGCCCGGTGGGCGATCTGCCGCACCGCCGCGGGCGTCTTGTCGAGGGTCGCCGCGATCTCGGCGAACTCGAACCCGAACACGTCGTGCAGCACGAAGACGGCCCGCTCGGTCGGGCCGAGCGTCTCCAGCACCACCATGAGCGCCATCGAGACACTCTCGGCCAGTTCCACGTCCTCGGCGACATCGGGACTCGTCAGCAGCGGCTCGGGCAGCCAGGGTCCGACGTACGATTCCCGGCGGTGCTGCGCGCTGCGCAGGCGGTTCAGCGCCAGGCGGGTCGCGATCCGGACCAGGTAGGCGCGCGGCTCCCGCACCTCGTCGCCCTCGACCTTCACCCAGCGCAGCCAGGTCTCCTGGAGCACGTCCTCCGCGTCGGCCGCCGATCCGAGCATCTCGTACGCCACCGTGAACAGCAGGTTGCGGTGCGCGATGAACTCCGCCGTCGCCGCATCCGTCCCGTTGCCGCTCATGGCCGCGCCGCTCCCCCGCTCGCGGGCGCCGTCGTCCGCACCGTGGCGCCGCTGCTAGCGAGCATACGGGCACGGCTCCGGTCGCCGAAGGCCGCCGGGAGGCGCGTCGCTCCGGGATGCCGTGCCTCGAGGACGAGCTGCTGGACGGTCCCCCGGCACACCAGCTCTTTGACGGAGGCTCCGGCCCTCCCGGCGATGCGGGCGCCGGTCGGCGAGTCGTCCCTGTGCTCGAACTGGAACACTCCGTTCCGCCGCCCGAGGCTCAGGCACAGCCCGATGAACCCCATGGCGAACGGCCGCGGCTCGTCGCCGTGGATGCGCTGCAGCACGGTGTCGGCCGCGTGGCCGCCCAGCGGACCGGCGGCCTGGCAGCTCATCCGCAGGGGCATTCCGGACGGGGATGCGGCGTCGCCGGCGGCGAGGATGCGCTCGTCGTCGACGCTGGTCAACGTCTCGTCGGTGAGCAGACGGCCGTGCGCGTCGGTGCTGAGGCCGCTCGCGCGGGCGAGCTCCGGCACGAGGAAACCGGCGGTCCACACCACGGTCCCGCCGATCGTCCGCCCGTCGGCCAGCACCGCGCCGTCCGCGGTCACCGCCACGACGCGCGAGCCGGGGCCGTCGAGCACGTCCACCCCGAGAGCAGCGAGCCGCCGCGCGACGCCGCGGCGCGTCCGCTCGTGCAGCGTGGGCCCCAGCGGACCGCCGCAGGCCAGCGCGACGGGCCTACCCTGCTCCGCGAGCTCGGCGGCCAGTTCGATCCCGGCCGGGCCGCCTCCCGCCACGACGACGGGGGTCTCCGGCCCGGCCGCGGCGAGCGCCTCCCGCAGCGCCTCCGCGTCGCGCAGGTCGGCGATCGCGTGGGCGTGCTCGCCGCCGGGGACGTCCGCGACCGCGCGTCCGCTACCCGCCGCATAGATGAGGTGGTCGTAGTCGAGCGCCGCGCCGGATGTCAGCAGCACCCGGCGGCTCGCCGCATCGATGCGCCGCACCGTGTCCACCCGCAGGCCGACGGCGGGCGCGAGCACCCGGTCGAAGTCGACGACCGCGTCGTCGGTCCCGGCGACCAGCTGGTGCAGCCGGATGCGCTCGACGAAGACGTCGCGCGGGTTCACCAGGGTGACGCTCACGCTGTCGTCCGCGGTGAGCCGGTTCGCCGCCGTCACTCCGGCGTAGCCGCCGCCGATCACGACCACGCGGGTCTGCTGCTGCATGGGATCCCCTTCCACCGAAGAACGCTGTCGACCCTGAGACACCGCAGCGCCCGGATGTGTGACATCGCGGCACACGGCGGATGCATAGCTTCGCCATAGCGACCCGAAAACGGCGGTCCTTAACCTCGCGCAAGAACCACATCCGCCCCCACAGTTTGGAAGCCAATGTTCGGGACCTACCTGCGCCGCGAGCTGCTCAACCGCCGCAAGCAGACGATCATCATCGCCATCGGCATGGCGCTCGCGATCGCCCTCGTCATCATCGTCAACGCCGTGTCGGCTGGCGTGAAGCAGGCGCAGGAGAGCGTCCTGCAGTCCGTCTACGGCGTCGGGACAGACATCACGGTCAGCCAGCCGGCGACCGCTCAAGGTGCGAACGCGCTGCAGGGAGCCGGCGGGGGCCCGCGCTTCGACTTCGGCGCGAACGCGGGCACCGACACCGGCACCGCGCGCCAGGTGAACACCTCGCGCCTGGAGGCGACCCGCGGCTCGACGACCATGGACGCGGCAACGCTCTCCACCGTCCAGAAGGTGCAGAACGTGTCGGCCGCCGCCGCGGTGCTGTCGCTGACCAACACCAGCTTCAGCGGCACGCTGCCGAACTTCCAGCAGCTCCGCCAGGAGCGCCAGAACGGCCAGGCCGCCTCCCCGACCGCCCCGCCGACCGGCGGCTCCGACGGCGCGGGCGGGAGCTCCTTCACCGTTGACTCCTTCTCGGTGATGGGGCTGGACCCGGCGGGCAAGTCGGTCGGGCCGCTCGCCTCCGTGACGCTCACCGGCGGCCGCAGCTTCACCGCGGCCGACAAGGGCAAGGACGTCGTCGTGCTGGACGCGAGCTACGCCAAGACCGCGAGCAAGGCCGTCGGCGACACCGTCACCATCGGCGGGACCTCGTTCTCCGTCATCGGCATCGTCTCGGCGACCGGCTCCGACTCGACCACCGCGGCCAACGCCTACATCCCGCTGGATGTCGCCCAGACGCTCTCCGGCGAGACCGGCAAGATCTCGTCCGTCTACGTGAAGGCCGCGTCGTCGGGCGACATCGACCAGATCAAGACGGACCTGACCAAGGCCGTCTCCGGTGCGACGGTCAGCACCCAGGCCGACCTCGCGTCCACCGTCTCCGGCTCGCTCGGCAGTGCCGGCGAGCTGATCGGGAACCTCGGCACCTGGCTGTCGGTCATCGTGCTGGCGGCGGCGTTCCTGATCGCCATCCTGTTCACCATCTCCGGTGTCACCCGGCGCACCCGTGAGTTCGGCACGCTCAAGGCGATCGGCTGGTCCAACCGCCGCATCGTCGGGCAGGTGGCCGGCGAGTCGGTGGTGCAGGGCGTCATCGGCGGCGTGATCGGCGTCGCCGTCGGGCTCCTCGGCGTGCTCGTCGTCAACCTGGTCGCGCCGACCCTGACCGGCAGCATCAGCCACGGAGTGAGCGCGAATGCTGCCGGTCGGTTCGGGGGAGGCGCCGGCGCCGCCGGTGCCGCGACGGACGCCCCGCGCGCCGGAGGCTTCGCCGGCGGCGGGGCGTTCGGCGCCGCCCGCGAGGCGGCCACCTCGTCCGCGAACATCGCGCTGCACGCCCCCGTGACGCTCTGGATCATCGTCGGAGCGGTCGCCCTCGCGGTGCTCGGCGGTCTTCTCGCCGGCGCGATCGGCGGCTGGCGGGCCTCCCGTCTCCGCCCCGCCGCCGCCCTCCGCTCGGTCGCCTGAGCCTGCCCGCGCATCCCGAACCCAAGGAGTCACCCGTGTACACCCTCACCGATGTCACCAAGAAGTACAGCCAGTCCAAGCGCCAGGTCGTCGCGCTCAACGACGTGAGCCTTACGATCCCGGACGGCCAGCTGGTCGCCATCCAGGGCCCGACCGGCGGCGGCAAGTCGACGCTGCTGCAGATGCTGGGCGCGCTCGACCGGCCGACGTCCGGCTCCGTCGAGCTGGGCACGGACAGCCTGTCGAAGCAACGGGACTCGCGGCTCGCGAAGATCCGCGCCAAGGAGATCGGCTTCGTCTTCCAGGGCTTCAACCTCATCCCGACGCTCACCGCCCAGGAGAACGTGGAGACGGCCCTCGCCCCGCTGCACGTCAGCGCCGCCGACCGGAAGCGCCGCGCCGCGGAGGCGCTCGCCTCGGTCGGCCTCGCCGACCGCGGCAACCACCTGCCGTCCGAGCTCTCCGGCGGCCAGCAGCAGCGCGTCGCCATCGCCAGGGCCCTCGTGAAGGACCCGGAGGTGCTGCTGGCCGACGAGCCCACCGGCAACCTCGACGAGGAGACCCGCGACGAGATCATGGACCTGCTGGAGGGCCTGTGGCGCGACCGGGGCCTCACCGTCGTCATCGTCACCCATGACACCGCCGTGGCCCGACGCGCCCAGCGCCGGCTGCACATCAAGCACGGGCAGGTCAGCGAGGTCGCCTGACCGGCCGGCCCGCCCGCGCTGACGGCGCCCGCCCCCGCGACACCGGGGGCGGGCGCCGTCAGCGCGTCATGCCGGAGGCGTGAGGGTGACGCCGCGGTGCGCGAAGAACCGCTCGAACGTCGGGAGATCGACCTCGGCGTTCTCCGCGGTGCCCGGCACGCCCGACGGGTTGTGCAGCGTGATGCGGTCTCCGTCGAACCGGTGCACGAGCACGAGATGGCCGCCGCGACGGGCGTTCGGCCGGTCGGGGTAGCGGATCTCGGGCGAGACGGAGGCCAGCGCGACGCCACCGGCGCGGACGTGCGCGAGAAGGCCCTCCGCCTCCACGAACGGGTGGACCGTGCCCTCGATCCCGAAGTCCTCGCCGATCCACTCCACGAACGGCCGGTAGAAGAGGCCGCCGACCACGTCGCCGTCGCGCGTCAGAGCGCCGCGCCGCCGCGCCCGGCGGACCAGCTCGAACATGGCGATCCGCCCGTGCTCCGGAGTCCACGCGCGGAGCACCGAGCGAAGGGACGCCAGGCCGCAGACGTGGTGCGACCAGAAGAGGTACTCCTCCACCGAGGGATACCCGTCGGTGGCCCAGTCGAAGAACCGGGACGGGTCGGCTCCCTCCTCGATGAGCGGCCGGTTGCAGGCGATGTCGCCCCACTGCGACTCGTACGGATAGACGACCACCGGAGACACTCGCCCGCTCACCGGACCGGCACCACGACCATCCCGAGCGCCTCGGCCAGCACCACGGCCTGGCGCTCGTCGATGACCGTCCCCCGCAGCGTCACGTCGGAGAGGTCGACGCCGGTGAGGTCGCTCCCGGCGATCGTGGCCGCGCTCAGGTCGGCCCGGTCGAGTGCGACGGCGCTCAGGTCGCAGCCCTCGAAGGTCGCCTCCTGCGCGCGCACCTGAGACAGGTCGGCCTCCCGGAACCGCACACCCGTGAAGGTCGCGCCGCGCAGCTCCGCCCGGGACAGGCCGGTGAACGACCAGTTGCCGCCCTCCACCTTCAGCAGCGCGAACTCGCAGCCCTGGAACGTGCTGCCGGTGAGCTTGCACCGCCGGAAGGTGGAGTCGAAGAAGTTGCACGACTCGAACCGGCAGTTCACGAAGGCGGAGTCGGTGTGCTCGCTGACGTTGAACCGGACCTTGCGGAAGACGCACTCGGTGAACGTCGCCCCCGAGCTCCGCAGCTCGGTCATGTCGACGTCGTCGAACACCACTCCGGTGTACTCGACCCCGTCGAGATCGCGGCCGTACCAGTCCTCGCCCTTGATGGCGTCGGGGATGCTCGTCACCCGGCGAGCCTAGCGCCGACCGCAGACAGCGGGGTGCCTGCGGGGGTAGCATCCCGCTCGTGACGACTCTCCAAGGACGGACCGGGACGGCTCTGCTCGTGATCGACGTGCAGAACGGGGTGATCGGGGGCGCCCACCGGCGCGACGAGGTGGTCGAACGCATCGGCGGCCTCGTCGAGCGGGCGCGCACCGAAGGCGTGCCCGTGGTGTGGATCCAGCACTCCGACGAGCAGCTGGCGGAGGGCTCCGAGGAGTGGCAGTACGTCCCGGAGCTCGACCGCGACGAGGCCGAGCCGCTCGTCCCGAAGCACTACGCCGACGCGTTCGAGGAGACGACGCTGGAGGACGTGCTCGCCGCGGCGGGCACCGGGCGCATCGTGGTGACCGGGTCGCAGACGGACGAGTGCATCCGCTCGACCATCCATGGAGGTCTCGTGCGCGGCTACGACGTCACCCTGGTCGGCGACGCGCACACCACGGAGGACCTCTCGGAGTGGGGCGCGCCGACCCCCGACCTCGTGATCGCGCACACCAATCTCTACTGGTCGAACCACCGAGCGCCCGGACGCACGGCCGAGGTCGTGGACGCGGCCGACGTGCGGTTCTGAGGGGCCGAACTGCTGCGGAACTGAGCAATCGAACGGCCGAATCTCCTTCCTCGCTGCCTTACGTCGGAGTTCCGCCGCTCAGATGACCGAAGCTCCGACGGAAGCGGCTGAGTGCCGGTCGCGGTGTCAGAGCCCGGTCGTATCGTGTCGGCATGGCAGCTGTGATGGAGGGAACCCAGGCGGCACCGCAGGCCGTGTCCGACGACGCACTGGAGGATGTGCGACAGCGACTGCGCCGGTTCCGCGCGGTCCGAACCGTCGACGCCGGGGCGTGGGAGCTGGGGGTCGACGGCGAGTGGCTTCGCGGCCTCCTGCGCCACTGGGCGGAGGAGTACGACTGGAGGCGCCGGGAGGACGAGCTGCGCCGCCGCCCATGGGTGCTCGTCGACGATGAGCTTCCCGTGCGGCTCGTGCACCACCGCGTCGGGCCGGAGGCGCCGACGGTCCTTCTGCTGCACGGCTGGCCCGACTCGGTGCTGCGGTTCGACCGGGTCGTGCCGCTGCTGTCCGAGTACAACCTGGTCATCCCCGCGCTTCCCGGATTCCCCTTCTCGGCGCCGGTCGCGGCGGGCGGGATGCGCGCCAAGGACATCGGCGCGGCCGTCGGCTCCGCGGTCGCGGCGCTCGGCTACCGCGACTACGTGGTGTCGGCCGGCGATGTGGGCACGGATGTTGCAGAAGGACTGCTGGAGGCGCATCCCGGAGCGGCCGCCGCCGTGCATTTCACCGACATCTCGCAGTACCACTTCCTTCACGGACTGCCCGACGATCTGACGCCGGAGGAGCGGCAGTACGTCGAGCACGGGAAGGCGTGGCAGGCCGCCGAAGGCGGTTACATGCACGAGCAGGGCACCAAACCCGCGACCATCGCCGCCGCCCTGGGCGACTCTCCCGCCGGCCTCGCGGCCTGGATCGGCGAGAAGCTGCGCTCGTGGACGGATTGCGACGGCGACCTCTCCACCGTCTTCGACCCGGACGACGCCGTGACCTGGATCGCCGCGTACTGGCACACGGCCAGCATCGGCACCTCGTTCACGCCCTACGCGATACCCAGCCCCAAACCGACAGGACGCGTCGAGCTGCCGACCGTGTTCACCGTCTTCCCGAAAGACCTCGTGAACGCACCACGATCGTTCGCGGACCGCTTCTTCGACGTGCGCGAGTTCCGCACGCTCGAGCGCGGCGGCCACTTCGCCGCCTGGGAACAGCCCCACGACTACGCCGCCGGTGTCGTCTCGGCGGTCTCGTACGCGCGCTGACCGCCCGCGCCGACTCCCGGCCGTCTCCCATGCCGCCGCGCCCGCTTCCCCGATACGCTCGAAGCATGGCCCACGACCTCGCAAACGTCCTCGGCGACGTCGGGCCGCTGCTGTTCTACCTCGCGGTCTGGGGGCTGGTCTTCGCCGGCACCGCGCTCTTCGTCGGGGTGTTCATCCCCTTCATCACCGGCGACTCGCTACTGTTCGCCGCGGGGCTTCTGACGGGGACGCATCCCGAGCTCTCGATCTGGGTGCTCGCCGTCGGCGTCGGCATCGCCGCGGTGCTCGGCGACCAGGTCGGGTTCTGGCTCGGGCGGCGGTTCGGGCGGCCCTACCTCACCCGGCGCGGCGGCCGCTGGGTGCAGGCGGGTGTCCGCCGCGCCGAACGGTTCTACGAGCTCTTCGGCTGGTGGTCCGTGGTCATCAGCCGCTACATCCCGTGGGGACGCGTCTTCATCCCGCCGATCGCCGGGATCAGCGCGATGCGCTACTGGCGCTTCCTCACGGCGAACATCGTGGGCGCCCTCAGCTGGGGCGTCCTCATCACGGTCATCGGCTACTTCGCCGCGGTCAACCCGAGCGTTCGGCCCGTCGCCTACATCGTCGCCGGGGTCGTCATCGCCGCGTCGATCGTCGCCGGCATCCGCGCCTGGGTGCTCGACCGGCGGTCCCGGCGGCGCGAGGCGGAGGAGACCGCGGAGGGCGCCCGCTAAGCGGGCCGCCGGCCGCCCACGAGGCGTCACGCGAGGAGCGACTCCAGGAGGCCGGTGAGCGTCTGTCGACGCGTCCCGTCCAAGCCTGCCAGCAGAGGCGCGATCCGCTCGTGGATCTGTGCCGCCCCGCGGCCGGCGAGCTCCCGGCCGGCGGGGGTGAGGGCGACCCGCGCCGATCGCCGGTCGGTCTCATCGCGGGTCTTCGTGACGAGGCCGCGCTGCACCGCGCGGTCGATCAGGCCGGAGATCGACGACCGGTCGAGCCCGAGGTGGGCGGCCAGGTCGGACATGGTCGGCTCGCGGTCGCGCAGGATCGCGAGCAGCCGCAGCTGGGTGAGCGACAGCTCGCTCTCCGCGGCGACCCGGCTGACGACGCCGATCACCTCGAACGAGGTCTGCACGAGGGCGTCCAGCAGGCGGTCGGGATCGTCGTCGGTTCTCGCGGTCATAGAGCTAGCGTAACGCAATGGTTGGGGTTACCATCTATTTAGTTTGTAACCCCAACTATATTGGAGCAACCATGAGAGCAGCGCTGGTCACCCGCTTCGACACTCCCCCGCGCTACGCCGAGGTGGAGGAGCCGCGCGCCTCGGTCGCGCACGAGACCGTGGTCGAGGTCCTGGCGGCCGCCGTCTCGCCGCGCGTCCGCTCACAGGCCTCCGGGAGCCACTACACGAGCACGGGAGCGCTGCCCCTGGTCCCCGGGATCGACGGCGTCGGCCGCATGGAGACGGGCGAGCTGCGCTACTTCATCCTCCCCGACACCGACCGCGGGTCGCTCGCGGAGAAGGCGGTCATCGACCTGCGCCGCAGCGTCCCCGTCCCGCACGGCAGTGACCCGGTACAGCTGGCGGCCGCCATGAACCCGGCGATGTCGTCGTGGATCGCCCTGCGCCACCGCGCGCACCTGCGGCCGGGCGCGAGCGTGCTCGTGCTCGGCGCGACCGGGAGCGCAGGTGCGATGGCGCTCCAGGTCGCCCGCCGGCTCGGAGCCGCACGGGTCACGGCGGTCGGTCGCGACATCGAGCGCGTCGCCGACGCGGGAGCCGACGCCCTGGTCGACCTGAGCGACACCGCCGGCCTGTCCGAGGCGGGACGACGGGTGGATGTGGTGCTCGACTACCTCTGGGGCGAGCCGGCCGCCGACACGCTGCGAGCGATCGTTCCGCACCGCGACGACGACGCCCAGACCCTCACCTGGGTGCAGATCGGCTCCGTCGCAGGTCCCGAGGCGCCCATCCCGTCGGCCGCGCTGCGCGCGATCGACCTCGTCCTGGTCGGGAGCGGCCAGGGGTCGGTCAGCACCCGCGACATCGTCGCCGACCTGGGCGACCTCGCCAGCGAGGTCGCGGCGGGCGCGTTCACGACGCAGGCGCGGGCCGTGCCGCTCGCGGAGGTCGAGCGGGCATGGCACGAGGCGGCCACGACCCGCGACCGCCTCGTGCTCGTTCCCTGAGCGGGGTTCAGTCCTGGTTGCTGAACGCGGCGTCGAACGATGCGGTCGGCTGCTTCCAGAGCAGCGACCGGATGTACCCGACGGCCTCCTTCGCACCATGCAGGCGGTCCATCCCGGCGTCCTCCCACTCGATCGAGATCGGGCCGGTGTAGCCGATGGATTCCAACGCGCGGAAGGCGTCCTCCCACGGCACGTCGCCGTGGCCGGTGGAGACGAAGTCCCAGCCGCGACGCGGGTCGCCCCACGGCAGGTGCGAGCCGAGCACGCCGGCGCGGCCGTTCTTCGGGCGCAGGCGCGTGTCCTTGCAGTCGACGTGGTAGATGCGGTCCTGGAAGTCGACGATGAAACCGACCGGGTCGATGTCCTGCCACATCATGTGCGACGGGTCCCAGTTGAAGCCGAACGCCTCGCGGTGGTCGATCGCCTCCAGAGTACGGACGCTGGTCCAGTAGTCGTACGCGATCTCCGACGGGTGCACCTCGTGCGCGAACCGCACGCCCTCGCCGTCGAAGACGTCGAGGATCGGGTTCCACCGGTCGGCGAAGTCCTGGTAGCCGCGCTCGAAGACCTCGGCCGGCACCGGCGGGAACTGCGCGACGTACGGCCAGATGCTGGAGCCGGTGAAACCGACGACCGTGTCGACGCCGAGCCTGCGGGCGACCTTCGCCGTGAGCTTCAGCTCCTCGGCCGCGCGCTGCCGCACGCCCTCCGGGTCGCCGTCGCCCCAGACCTTCGAGCCGACGATCGCCTGGTGGCGGAAGTCGATCGGGTCGTCGCAGACCGCCTGGCCCTTCAGGTGGTTGGAGATCGCCCACACCTTCAGGCCGTACCGGTCGAGGATGTCGAGCCGGCCCTGCAGGTAGTCGTCGTCCTCGGCGGCGCGCCAGACATCGAGGTGCTCGCCGGAGCACGCGATCTCGAGGCCGTCGTAGCCCCACTCGCTCGCGTGCTTCGCCACCTCCTCCAGCGTGAGGTCGGCCCACTGGCCGGTGAAGAGGGTGACCGGGTGCGTGCGACCCGACTCTGCGGCGACGTCAGTCATTCGTTCGTTCCCATCTCGATCCAGGTGCCCGACTCGGCCGAGTCGATCACCGCGTCCGTGATCCGCACGGCCCGAAGGCCGTCGGTGAAGCGCGGGAGGCCGTCGGGCGTCTCGCCCGCGACCGCCGCGTAGGTGTCGGCGACGAACGCGTTGAACGCGTCCTGGTAGCCCTGCGGGTGACCCGACGGCACGACGCACAGCCGCGCGGCGTCCTCGCTGAGCTGATCGGCGTCGCGCGGGATGAGGAGGCTGCCCTTCCTGCGCCCGACCCAGAGCGTCTCCGGCTGCTCCTGATCGAAGGCGATGCTCTCCGAGCTGCCGGCGATCTCGAGCCACAGCCGGTTCTTCCGCCCGGGCGCGACCTGCGACACCAGCAGGGTGCCGAGCGCCCCGGAGCGGGTCTCGACGACCACCGCGACCGCATCCTCCGTCGTGATCCCGGAGTGCGCCGCCCGCTCAGCGAACACGGTCCGCTTGGTGGCGGAGACACGGCTCACGCGGTCGCCGCTGACGAACTCCACGAGGTCGACCAGGTGCGAGCCGATGTCGGCGAAGGCGCGCGAACGGCCGCCCTGCGCGGAGTCGACGCGCCAGTTGTCGTCGTCGGAGCCGAGGAGCCAGTCCTGCAGGTACGACGCGTTGATGCTGAGCACGCGCCCGGCCTGACCGGAGGCGAACCGGGAGCGGGCCTCGCGGACCATGGGATGGAACCGGTAGACGAACGGGACCGTCGCTGTCCTGCCCTCCGCCGCGGCGACGAGCCGCTCGGCGTCGGCCACGGTGGTCGCGAGCGGCTTCTCGCAGACGACGTCCTTGCCCGCGGCCAGCACCGCGGCCGCCTGGTCGGCGTGCAGCGCGTTGGGCGTCGTGACGTGCACGACGTCGACGCGATCGTCGGCGAGGAGCTCGTCGAGCGACGCGTAGGCACGCCCCGCGCCGAGGCGGTCCGCTGCCGCGACCGAGCGGTCGGGCGTCGACGAGACGATTCCCGTGAGCTCGGCCCTCGCCGCACGGATCGCCCGCGAGTGCACCTCGGCCATGAAGCCGCCGCCGACGATCGCGACCCGCAGGCGTGCGCCCGCGGCGCTCTCGTCGCGGCGGGTCAGGCCGCCGCTCTGCGCCGCGCCCTGCGCGGCCGTGCTCCGGTCACTGCCGTCCGTCATCTCGGCCGCCTACGCCAGGGTCTCCGCGCGCGGATCCCAGTCCTCCGGCAACGCCGGGGCGACCTCGACCGTGCTCTGCACCTCGACCGGCGTGCGGGACTCGCCCGCCTCGATGGTCGAGACCATGATGTCGAGCACGTGGTACGCCTGCTCGCCGGACGCCCGCTCCGGCACACCGGCACGGATCGCACGGGCGAGCTCGACGACGCCGATGCCGCGGCCGGCCGAGGTCCCGGTCGACGGGAGGGTCTCGATTCCGTCGCCGCCGTGGACGAGCAGCTCGCCCTCGAAGGTGTTCGGGTCGGGCACGACGAGCGTGCCGTCGGCGCCCGCGACCTCGAACTGCGTGCGGCCGAGCTTCGAGTCGAAGCTGAACACAGCCTGCGCCGTCTGCCCGCTCTCGAACTCGTACAGCGCGCTCACGTGGGTCGGCACGGTCACGGCGAACTCCTCGCCGGCGCGCGGGCCCGAGCCGATGACGCGGGTCTCCCGCGCCTTCGAGGCGCTGGCGCTCACGCGGGCGACGGGCCCGAAGAGCTGCACGAGGGCGGTGAGATAGTACGGGCCGATGTCGAACAGCGGGCCTGCGCCCTCCTGGAACAGGAAGTCGGGGTTGGGGTGCCACGACTCCGGGCCGGGGCTCTGCATGAGCGTGAGCGCCGTGAGCGGAACGCCGATGTCGCCGTTCTCGATCAGCCGGCGCGCCGACTGGATGCCCGCGCCGAGGAAGGTGTCCGGCGCGGTCGCGACGCGGAGTCCCTTGGCGTGCGCGGCCTCGAGCAGCTTTGTGCCGCTGGCGCGGTCGAGGGCGAACGGCTTCTCGCTCCAGACGTTCTTGCCCGCGGCGAGCACCTGCAGCGCGACCTCGACGTGCACCTTCGGGATGGTCAGGTTGACGACGATCTCGATCGCGTCGTCGGCCAGCAGCTCCTCCACCGTGCCGGAGCCCGCGACGCCGTATTTCTCGGCCTGCGCCTTGGCCCGCTCGAGGTCGATGTCGGCGACGAAGCGGACGTCGAGGTCGGGGAACGAGGTGAGGTTCTCGAGGTACTGGTTGCTGATCACTCCGGCGCCGATGACGCCGACGCCCACTCGCCCGGCGGTCATGCGAGGCCCTTCGAGGTGAGGAAGGCGAAGCTGTCGGCGACGGCCTGGAACCGGTCGCCGCGCGAGTCGTCGAGCTCGATCACGCGCAGCGCGTCCGGCGCTGCCGCGATGATCTGCTCGACCGGGAGCGAGCCCTGGCCCACCGCCACCTGATCCTTGGTCTCGTGGGTGCCGGGGCCGTCCTTGATGTGCAGCGCGACGACGCGGTCGCCGAGCTTCGGGAGGTAGGCGACCGGGTCGACGCCGCCGACGGCCACCCAGTACGTGTCGACCTCGAGCACGACCTCCGGCGCGAGCTTCCCCGCGAAGAACTCGAGCGCGGTGACGCCCTCGATCGTGCTGGAGATCTCGTGGTCGTGGTTGTGGTACCCGACGCGGATGCCGTGCTTCGCCGCGACCTCGGCCGCGGCGTTGAGCTGCTCGGCGGTCTGCGCGACATCGGCGGCGCTCTGCCACTTCTCCGGGGCGACGAACGGGTCGATGACGGTCTGGATGCCCAGCTCCTTCGCGGCGCCGAACACCTCGTCGAGGTCTCCCCCGATGAAGCCCTGGTGGGTGGTGGGGGCCGAGAGCCCGGCCTCTGAGAGGCCCTGGCGGAGCGCGTCGCCGAAGCTGAGGAACGCGAACGGCTCGACCTGCGTGAACCCGATCTCGGCGATCCGCTTCAGGGTTCCGACCGTGTCCTCCGTCAGGAGCTCACGGACCGTGTACAGCTGCACGGAGACTTTTGACGTCGACACTGTTCTCCTCGTCGAGTTCGTTCATGGGGATGAGCCGGTTGGCCTTTGTCCATTCAATCCGGACTTCTGCCGGATGTCAAACAAAAGTCGATCAGTGCGTGCATAACTTTGAGCCGCGAGCCGACACTGTGGTTCAATGGCGCTATGACCGACAGCGCGCGAGACTCGGTGCTCGTCGCCGCAGACGCCGCCGAGCTGCTGGCGATCCTGCGCGACGGCGTCCCGCGCACCCGCGCGCAGCTCGCCGAGCTGACCGGCCTCGCGCGCTCCACCATCGCCGCGCGCATCGACATCCTCACCGGGGCCGGCCTCGTCGTCCCGGCGGGCGACGACGTCTCGTCCGGCGGCCGCCCTCCCGCGCGCATCCGCTTCAACCCCGACTCCCGGGTGATCGTCGCCATCGACCTCGGCGCGACGCACGGGGTCGTCGCGCTGGCCGACCTCGCCGGCAACATCACGGCGAGCGAGTCGCGCAGGCTCGACATCGCCGAGGGCCCTCGCCGCGTGCTCGACTGGGCGCTCGAGGCGGCGAGCGAGCTCTACATCGCCTCCGGCCGCCAACCGGAGGAGCTGATCGGCGTCGGCGTCGGCGTGCCGGGTCCGGTGGAGCACTCCACGGGGCTCCCGGTGAACCCGCCGATCATGCCCGGATGGGACCGGTTCGACATCCCCGCGTACATCCGCCGTGTCTTCGACGTGCCGGTGCTCGTCGACAACGATGTGAACCTGCTCGCACTCGGCGAGCAGGCCCTGATGTGGCCGGACGAGACGGACCTGCTGTTCGTGAAGGTGGCCACCGGCGTCGGTGCCGGCATCATCGCGGGCGGCCGACTGCAGCGCGGCGCCCTCGGTTCCGCGGGAGACCTCGGCCACGTCCGCGTGCCGTTCGGAACGGACACGCCGAGCCACGGGGAGCAGGACGCCGACCTCGAATCGCTGGTCAGCGGGCCCGCCATCGCCCGGGCGCTCAGCGAGGCCGGTTTCGCCGCCGAGACGAGCGACGACGTCGTCGAGCTCGCCCGCAGCGGCAACCCGGTCGTGCAGGAGGCCATCCGCCAGGCCGGCCGCGACCTCGGCGCCGTCGTCGCCACGTGCGTCAACCTCCTGAACCCGTCGATGATCGTCGTCGGCGGCAGTCTCTCCCGCGTCGGCGAGCAGCTCCTCGCCGGGATGCGCGAGGTCGTCTACCAGCGGTCCACCCCGCTGGCGACGCAGCACCTGACCATCACCCAGTCCCGCTCCGGCGAGACCGGCGGCGCCATGGGTGCGGCCATCATGGTCATCCAGCGCGCCCTCGATCCGAACATCGGCATCCCGCGCACCCTGTTCCGCTGACCCCCGCGGCGGATTCCACCACCGACCACCACGACCATCCTCGAATCGATTCGAACCACCCTGAAAGGAGTGCCGTGAGCACGCACAGCGAACCCCTCGGCCGCCCCCTCCGCGCCGGAGTGATCGGCCTCGGCTGGGCCGGCCAGCAGCACATGGCCGCCTACGACGCGCTCCCCGGCGTCGAGCTCGTCGCCATAGCCGGCATGGAGGACGGCCCCCGGGCCGAACTCGGAGAGCAGTACGGCCTGACGCGACTGCACCGGGACTGGAAGGACCTCGTCGCCGAGGGCGACCTCGACCTGGTCAGCGTCGCCGTCCCGACCTTCCTGCACGCCCCCATCGCCGTCGGAGCTCTGGAGGCCGGCCTCCACGTGCTCAGCGAGAAACCGATCGCCCGCACCGCGGCCGAGGCGCAGACCATGGTCGACGCCGCACACCGTGCCGGCCGTGTGCTGGAGGTCGCCTTCAACCACCGGCGCCGTGGCGACATCGAAGCGCTCAAGGCCGCGATCGACGGCGGGCAGATCGGCCGGCCGTACCACGCGCGGGCGATCTGGCTGAGGCGGGCGGGCATCCCCGCGCTCGGCAGCTGGTTCACCAACCGCGAGATGGCCGGCGGCGGTCCGCTGATCGACATCGGCGTCCACGTGCTCGACTACGCGCTGCACTTCTTCGGCGAGCCGCGCGTGCAGGCGGTGTCGGCCGTGACGCACGCGGAGCTCGGGAACCGCGGCCGCGGCGGCTCGACCGGATCGGTCAAGCAGAACGTCGACTCCGCCTACGAGGTGGAAGACCTGGCGAGCCTGCTGCTCCGCCTCGAGGGCGGCGGCTCCATCGTCATCGAGACCAGCTGGGCGGCGTACCGCCCGGCCGGCGACGAGTTCGGCATCACCCTGTACGGCACCGAGGGCGGCGCCGACCTGCGCGTCGTCGACTACGCGCCCTCCGGCGAGCTGACCATCTTCACCGGTGAGGGCGAGGAGAGCCAGGACATCACGGTCACCGCCGACCCGGGCCGCGGCCACCTGGCCGTGGTCGAGACCTTCCTCGAGCACGTCGCCGACCCGGCGAACTGGTCGAACTGGGACGGCTCGCTCGCCCTCGACCGAGCGCGCGTCATCGACGCCGCCTACGAGTCGGCCCGCATCGGCGCCGAGGTGCGCCTCTCCCCCGCCACCAACGCGGACGGCGCCACCGCCGGCACCGCCGCCACCGAAGGAGCATGACCATGGCACTGCGCGTCACCGTCTGGAACGAGGGCGTCCACGAGGCGACCCAGCCCGAGATCGCCGCGATCTACCCGCACGGCATCCACGGCGCCATCGCCGAGGGCCTGCGGGAGCTGCTCGGCGACGAGGTCGAGGTGCGCACCGCGACCCTCGACGACCCGGAGCACGGCCTGAGCGAGCAGGCCCTCGATGAGACCGACGTCCTGCTCTGGTGGGGCCACATCGCGCACGACCGTGTCTCCGACGAGGTCGTCGAGCGGGTGCGGCAGCACGTGCTCGGCGGGATGGGACTCATCGTGCTGCACTCCGGGCACTTCTCGAAGATCTTCATCCGGATGCTCGGCACCACCTGCTCGCTGCGCTGGCGCAACCCGCAGGGCGGCGAGCGCGAGCTGGTCTGGAACGTGAACCCGACCCACCCGATCGCGGAGGGCGTCGGGCAGCCGATCGTGATCGAGGCGCAGGAGATGTACGGGGAGTTCTTCGACATCCCGACGCCCGACGACCTGGTGTTCATCAGCTCGTTCACGGGCGGCGAGGTGTTCCGCTCCGGCGTGACGTTCACGCGCGGCCGCGGCAAGATCTTCTACTTCAGCCCCGGCGACCAGGAGTACCCCGTCTACTTCCACCCGCAGGTGCGGCGGGTGCTCGCCAACGGGGTCCGGTGGGCGGCGCCGGTCTCCGGCGCACGCCAGGCGCCCGAAGTGTCCAACCCGCAGCCGGTCTGACCGGCGGCCCGGACCCTGACGAACGACACGGAGGCGAGACGATGACCGACGACCTCTCCACGCTGCCCCAGCCGCGGCATCCCGACCCGGCCGACGCGCCGCCGCTGCGCTGGGGCGTGCTCGGCCCCGGCGTGATCGCCGCCGACTTCACCGACGCGCTGCACCGGCACACCCGTCAGCGCGTCGTCGCCGCGGGGTCGCGCTCCGCCGAGCGCGCCGCGGCGTTCGCGGCGGCGCACGGGGTGGAGCGGTCGCACGGCTCGTACGAAGCGCTGGTCGCCGACCCGGACATCGACGTGGTCTACGTCGCCACCCCGCACAGCGAGCACCTCGAGCACGCGCTGCTCGCGATCGCGGCGGGCAAGCACGTCCTGATCGAGAAGCCGATGGCGGTCACCGCCGAGCAGGCCAGACGGATCGTTGCGGCGGCGCGAGAGGCCGGGGTGTTCGCGATGGAGGCGATGTGGACGCGGTACCTGCCGCAGACCGACATCGTCCGCCAGCTGCTCGACCGCGGCGCGCTCGGCGAGCTCCGCGTCGTCACCGCGGACTTCGGCGGTCGCGCGGCCTTCGACCCGGCGAGCCGGCTGTGGGACCCCGCCCTGGCGGGAGGAGCCCTACTCGACCTCGGTGTCTACACCGTCTCCTGGGCGTCGTTCGCGCTGGGCGCCCCGGCCGGGATCGTCGCGACCGGCACCCTCGCCTCCACGGGCGTCGACGAGCAGGCCGCCCTCGTGCTGTCCTCCGCCTCCGGCGCGCAGGCCCTGCTGAGCACGACCCTGCTCGCCGGCACCCCGTCGCTTGCCACCATCTGCGGCAGCGAGGCACGCGTGGAGACGGACAGCCCGTTCTGGGGCCCCAGCGGCATCCGGGTGGTCCGGGCGGACGGGACGCTCGCCGCGCACTGGCGCGACCCGTACGGCCGCCCACACCGCGATGGCATGGCGTACGAGGCCGCGGCACTCGCCCGGTACGTCGCGGAGGGCCGCACGGAGTCGCCGCTCCACCCGCTGTCGGAGGCCTTGGACACGCTCGCGACGATCGACGAGGCGCGGAGGCAACTCGGCGCGACGCGCGTGGAGTGACAGCCGGGGTCGGCCGGACGCGGCACAATGGACAGGTGCTCGACTCCGCCCCCTACCGCACCGCCGACCTGTACCGGCCGGCCGTGCTCGCGGATCTGAGCCCCGCCCGTCCCGCTCCCGTGCCCGTCATCCCGGCCGTCCCCGGCGAGACCGGCCACCTGGCGCGCGTCGTGGCGAGCTCCAGCGACAGGGCGGGCTGGCTGCGCGCCCGCAGCCGCGGCATCACCGCGACCGACGTCGCGAAGCTGTCGACGCCGCGCTCGGTGCGCGCCGCCGCGTACGACAAGCTGCACGGCACAGGGTTCAGCGGCAACGTGTTCACCCAGCACGGGCGCTCGCGCGAGCCGGAGATCGCCGCCTGGGTTGCGGCGACCCACGGCATCGAGCCCTCCGACCTGCTCTTCCACGCCGAGCGCGACCGCCGGCACCTGGCGACGCCGGACGGCCTCATCCTCCGCACCGGCGGTCGCATCGAGCTGGCCGAGATCAAGACCACCAACAAGCCCTTCCGCAGCATCCCGCGCCACTACCTCCGCCAGATCTGGTGGCAGCAGTACGTGCTCGGCGCGGAGCGCACCCTGTTCGTCTGGGAGCAGCACGACGGCTTCGTCCCGCTGCGCGACGAGCCGGAGTGCCGCTGGGTGGACCGCGACGAGGCTGAGATCGCGAAGCTGGTCGCCCTCGCCGCCGACCTGATCGAGCTGCTCCGTCAGGCGACGTCGAGCGCCGCGCCCGCCTCCGGCTCCTCCGCCGCCGCTTCCGCACCGTCCACCACGGTCCCCGAGCCGAGCGGGACGCGGGCGAGCGCGACCGCGTAGACCGCGATCCAGGCGATCGCGACCGTCGTTCCGATCAGCTCCAGCCAGGCCCCCACATCGGAGCCGACCCGCACGATCGCGAGCAGGCCTCCCACGATGGTGATGACGGCGACCGCCCCGCAGCTGAGCCGCGACAGCAGCGAGAGCCGGGGCAGGCGACGGCTGAACCCGACCTGCAGCATCGCGAAGCACGCCGCCGCGAAACCGACGACCGCGGACACCGTGTGCACCAGATCCTGGACCGTCGACTTGGGGTCGACCAGCGGGACCGGGCAGTACGCCGTGCACGTGACCTGCGACGCCAGCACGAAGCAGAGCGCGGCGAAGCCCAGCGTCGCCGCCGGCGTCCAGCGGGCGAGCAGGGGCGCCGACGAGCGCACATGCCCGCTCGCGAGCGCGATCGCGAACCCGCCCACAGCGATCAGCAGCAGGGCGACCGCGAACGGTCCGGCGGTCGGCGCCCCCTGCGCGCCGAGCTCGCTCACGTAGACGGGATACGGAACGGTCAGCCGGGCTGCCCAGATGATCGTGAGGCCGCCGAGCACGCACAGGGTGCCGATCCCGAGCAGCCACGGCACCGTGCGCTGCCAGCCCCGGGCGAGCAACGGCACGGCGAAGGGGTCGCGGGCGACCCGCAGCAGTCGTCGCACCTGTCGCTCCTCGGGTCGGCCGTCGTCTCCGGAGCCGGCGGCCGTCGCCGCCCCGGGTCGCAGCATCCTATCCGGCCTGCCGCTGGGAACGACCTGGGGGTATCCGAAACAGACTGTTCACATGTGGTGACCCGACGGTAACACCCCCGAAGCACGGGCAGGCTTGACTGGCACGCAGGACTTGGATCCGACGAGGGGAAAGCGAATGCCGAAGACGATGCGCGCCGCGCTCCTGGACGCTCCGGGCGGGCCCGAAGCCCTCCGCATCGGCGAGACCGCCTACCCGGACAAGGTCAACGCGGAGTTCCTGGTGAAGGTGGTCGCGTCCAGCGTGAATCCGATCGACGCGAAGACGCGGGCCGGGCGCGGGGTGTTCGGCGCCATCCACTCGTTCCCCGCGGTGCTCGGGCACGACTTCAGCGGTGTCGTGGTGGAGTCGCCGTACAGCGCCCACCCGATCCGCCCGGGCGACGAGGTCTTCGGGATGGTCATGGTCCCGCGCTTCGGCGGGAGCTACGCCGAGTACGTCTCCGTGCCGGCGCTGAGCGTCGTGAGGAAGCCGTCGACGCTGTCCCACATCGAGGCGGCCGCCGTTCCCGTCGCCGCGCTCACGGCGTGGGGCATGGTGGTCGAGGTGGCGAAGGCGCATGAGGGGCAGCGGATGCTCATCCACGCCGGGAGCGGTGGGGTCGGCCACTTCGCGGTGCAGTTCGCGTCGTACTTCGGCGCGCACGTGATCGCCACCGCGTCCGGCGGCAAGGCGTCGTGGCTGCGCTCCCTCGGCGCGGCCGAGGTGATCGACTACACGACCACACGGTTCGAGGACGTCGTGCACGACGCCGACGTGGTGATCGACCTGGTCGGCAACGTCCACGACGACACGGGGACCCGATCGCTTCAGTCGCTGCGGCCCGGGGGTCTCATCGTGAACGCCCCGACGGGAAGCTGGCCGACCTTCGCCGAGGAGACCGCGGCTGCGGGCGTCCGCGGCACCGACTACAAGGTGGCACCCGACGGCAACGCCCTCGCGGTGATCGCGCGACTCCTGGAGGCCGGGAACGTGCGGGCGCACGTCGACCAGATCTTCGCGCTGGAGCAAATCGCGGATGCGCACCGCGCCGTGGAGGGCGGACACACACGCGGCAAGGTGGTCGTGAAGGTCGCGGAGGGCTAGAGCGCCCGCTCCATCACGAAGTCGTCCTCGTAGCGGTCGCCGACCAGGAAGCGCTTGACGCCGACGCGCTCGAAGCCGTTCTTGCCGTAGAAGCGCTGCGCACGGCCGTTCTCCTGGTTGACGCCCAGCCAGATCCCGTCGGCGCCCGCCTGCTCCGCGACGCGCAGGCTCTCGGCCATGAGGCGGCCGGCGACGCCCTCGCCGTGGTGGCCCGGCAGCACATAGCACTTGCTGAGCTCGGCGGTGGGGCGGATGCGGAGGCTGGCCCGCACATCGTCGTCGCCCGGTTCGCCCAGCACGACCATGGTGTAGCCGATCGCGGCGCCGTCCCCGTCCTCCGCGATGAGCAGCCGGCGACCCTCGTCGGCGAGGTACTCGGCGAAGCGCTCCTCCGACAGGACGGATGCGATGAACGCGGCCTTCGCCTCCTCCGTCGTGTGCGGAGGGCAGGCGAGCGGGAAGGTCGCGGCGGCGACGGGCGCCAGGGCGGCCTCGTCGCCGGCGGCGGCGGGACGGATGGTGACGGTCACGCCCTCAGCCTACCGACGGCCGCACACAGCGGACCGGCCGCCTCCCGAGAGGGAGACGGCCGGTCCTCGATGCGTCCGGACCGTCAGTGCCGGCCTTGCGCCACCCAGCTGAGCAGGTCGAACGAGACGCCGCCGAGGCCGGTGACGTCGTCGTAGCCCTTCGCCGTCTTGAGCGAGGTGTCCTGATCCAGCGTCACTAGGTAGGTGTTGCCGCTGATCTTGCTGGTGTACACGAGCGCCTGCGGCGGGTTCTGCGGCAGCACGTCGCGGAACGCGTTCGGAAGGATGCGCTTCACGCCGTACAGCGTCGGGTTCGCGAACCCGATCGTGCTGCGCGTCGCCTGCTGCACGATCGCGATCTGCGCGGCCACGATCGGCGCGGCCAGCGACGTTCCGCCGTAGGTCTCGTTGATGTAGTCGCCGGTCGCCAGCGTGGTGTCGTCCACGATCGGGCGGATGCCGATCTGGAACCCGGTGTAGGGGTCGGCCAGGGCCGCCACGTCGGGCGAGACGCGCTTGCCCTGCGCGAGCGCCTGAGGCACGATGCCGCGCTGGTAGTCGGGCTGCGCGAACACGGCGCTCACGCCGCCGCCCGCACCGCCGACGAACCGGGTGCCCGGGAGGGGCTGGGCGTAGCTGAGGGTGCCGTCCGCGTTCTTGACGATCTGGTCGAACTGGTCGCCCCAGCCGGTCTCCCACGCGATCTTGCCGTTCTTGTCGATGCCGGTGCTCGTGCCGCCGACCGAGGTGACCCACGGCGAGGACGCCGGGAAGTCGGGCGACGCGTAGCCGAGGTTCGCGACCTCGTCGCCGTTGTCACCGCTCGAGAAGTACAGGCCGATGCCCTCGCCCGCGGCCTGGAGCTGCAGGTTCACCTCGCCCTGGATGACGTCGGCCGGGACCGCCTCACCCACATTGCCGTAGCTGTTGCTGACGATGTTGGCGAGCTTGTTGTCGAGGATCTTCGACATCGCGATGTCGAGGCCGCCGCCGCAGTCCGTGCCGCCGACGTACAGGATGCGTGCACCCGGGGCGATGGCGTGCACCGACTCGACGTCGAGCGTCTGCTCGCCCTGCCATCCGCTCGGCTGCTGGCACAGCTCCTGGTCGGTGAACTCGCTCGGCTTCGGCACCAGCTGCTGGTAGCTGGAGTTGGTGAGGCCCGGCTCGCCGTTCTGCTGCGAGTACGAGTTCACGTCCTTCAGGATGCTCGGGCTGGCGTACGCGTCGATGATCGCGACGGTCTGGCCGGTGCCGTTGACACCCTTCTTGCCCAGAGTGTCGAGCCCGTAGGCGCTGCGCAGCTGCTGCGGGGTGTAGCCGCAGTTGTTGGTGCTGTACTGCGTCTGGCCGTTGTACGCCGGCGGAACGGTCACGGTGTGCTCGCCGATGTAGTGCGAGCACGGGGTGTCGATCACCGGCGCCGCTGCCGCGAACTTGCGGGCGACCGTCGGGTCACCCGAGCTGCCGAGGTCGCCCTGCTTGATCGAGTCGGGACGCGTCGTCGTGCGCGACTGCTCGATGCTGATCGCGGACACCTTGCTGGCGAGCGCGGTCGGCACCGACGGAGCCGACGAGGGGGCGACGAGCTTGCGGTCGGCGTGGTTGTACGAGTGCAGCGACGTCCCGAAGACCGAACCGAGCTGCTCCGCGGTGCCGCGGAAGACGACGTACTGGCGGCTGTCCGGGACGCCCTGGATGGTGAGCCCTGCCGTCTTGATGAAGTTCACCACCGAGTCGAAGTCGGCCTGGGTGGGCGAGAAGCGGTTGATCCACTGCTGCGGCGACAGGGCCTTGCGGTACCCGCGGTCCAGCGGGTTCGAGACCGCCTTCGCGAGCGCCTCGGCGCCCTTCTGGTCGCGCAGGGGCAGGTAGATCTCGCCCTGCACCGTCGTGTCTGCCGCGGCCGCCCCGGCGTCGTTCGCCGGCGTCGCCCAGGCGGGGACGGATCCGGCGTACGGCACGCGATCGGCCGCGTTGGCGGCGGAGGTCCCCGCCAATGACAAAGCCACCACGGCGGTCGTGGTGGCGACGATCCCGAGAGCCCTCTTGTGGAGGGATCGGGTGGTGCGAAGTGCCATGAATGTCATCCTTCGAACTCGGGACTGGCTCGACTTCGAGCCGACGCGCGACGCGCGACAGGAGCGACCCTAGACCCGGGTGTTCTACCACCGCAACAGGGGGTAGACAGTTCCGTCGCAGAACTTATCGGAGGTGAATCATCCTCACCGGCTCTGCCGCCGCCCCCGCTGGCCCACCCGCATCCCGCCGAGTTGCGCCTTGTGGTCGCTATCCCGGACGAATAACCACCACAAGGTGCAACTCGGCGCCTCGTCGCCAGGCGCAGAAACTACGGAAGGGCCGGGACCGCAGTGCGGTCCCGGCCCTTCCGGGTGTTCGGTGAACGAACTCAGATGGCGTTGACGTCCAGCGGGATGCCCGGGCCGAACGTGGTCGACACGGCGCCCTTCTGGATGTAACGGCCCTTCGCGGCGGACGGCTTGAGACGCACGACCTCCTCGAGAGCGGTCTTGATGTTGTCGTTCAGCTGCTCGGCGGTGAAGCCGGCCTTGCCGACGACGAAGTGCACGTTGGCGTGCTTGTCGACGCGGAACTCGATCTTTCCGCCCTTGATGTCGGAGACGGCCTTCGCCACGTCCGGGGTGACCGTGCCGGTCTTCGGGTTGGGCATGAGGCCGCGCGGGCCGAGCACCTTGCCGAGACGGCCGACCTGGCCCATGAGCTCCGGGGTGGAGACGGCCGCGTCGAAGTCGGTGTAACCGCCGGCAACCTTCTCGATCAGGTCGGTTCCGCCGACCTCGTCCGCACCGGCCGCGATGGCCGCCTCGGCCGCGGGGCCGGTGGCGAACACGATGACGCGGGCGGTCTTGCCCGTACCGTGAGGAAGAATGACGGTACCGCGGACCATCTGGTCCGCCTTGCGCGGGTCGACGCCCAGCTTCAGCGCGACCTCGACGGTCGAGTTGAACTTGGCGGAGCCGGTCTCCTTCGCGAGGGCGACGGCCTCCTCCGGCGTGTAGAACTTTCCGGCCTCGATCTTCTCGGCCGCGGCCCGGTAGGCCTTGGACTTCTGTGCCATGTGATTTCTCCTAACGAGAATGTGGTGCGAGCCTGGCCGGCTCTTCCACGTATGTCTTGAGGGGGTCTTGGCTTACGCCTCGACCGTGATGCCCATGGAGCGGGCGGTGCCTGCGATGATCTTCGACGCCGCGTCGATGTCGTTGGCGTTGAGGTCGACCATCTTCTGCTCGGCGATCTGGCGCACCTGCTCCTGGGTCAGCTTGCCGACCTTGGTGGTGTGCGGCACGCCGGAGCCCTTGGGGACGCCTGCCGCCTTCTTGATCAGCTCGGCCGCCGGCGGGGTCTTCAGGACGAACGTGAACGAGCGGTCCTCGTACACGGTGATCTCGACCGGGATGACGTTGCCGCGCTGCGACTCGGTCGCCGCGTTGTACGCCTTGCAGAACTCCATGATGTTCACGCCGTGCTGACCCAGGGCCGGGCCGATCGGCGGGGCCGGGTTGGCGGCGCCGGCGTTGATCTGAAGCTTGATCAGACCGGTGACCTTCTTCTTCGGTGCCATGTCTCTTCCTTCTTTGTGTATTCGAGCTCGTGGGCGTCACGCCCGCGTCGCTCTCCCGGTTTCTCGGCCCTTCCGAGACCCGGTGTTCTGTAAAACCGTGGGGAGGCTCTGAATGTTCCTACTGCTTGGTGACCTGGTCGAAGCTGAGCTCGACCGGCGTCTCGCGCTCGAACAGCGACACGAGCACGGTGAGCTTTCCGCTCTCCGGCTTGATCTCGCTGATCGAACCCGGCAGGCCCGCGAACGAGCCCTCCTTGATCGTGATGGTCTCGCCGATCTCGAAGTCGACCTCGGTGATGACACTGCGCGCAGCGGCCTTCTGGCCCTTCGCGGCGCCCTTGGCCGGGGCGGCCTCGACCTGCACGAGGCTCTTCAGCATCGAGAAGGCCTCCTCGAAACGCAGCGGGGTCGGGTTGTGCGCGTTGCCGACGAAGCCGGTGACACCCGGGGTGTGACGCACGACCGACCAGCTGTCCTCGTTGAGGTCCATGCGCACGAGCACGTAGCCCGGGATGCGCACGCGGTTGACCATCTTGCGCTGGCCGTTCTTGATCTCGACCACGTCCTCCATCGGGACCTGGACCTCGTAGATGTAGTCCTCCATGTTCATCGAGACCATGCGGTTCTCGATGTTGGACTTCACGCGGCGCTCGAAGCCCGCGTACGAGTGGATGACGTACCACTTGCCGATCTTGGAGCGCAGCTCGGTGCGGAACGCCTCGTAGGGGTCGGCGACAGCCTCCTCCTCCTCGTCCTCGACGGCGAGCTGGGCGGCCTCCGCCTCGTCCTCGCTGTCGACCTCGAGGGCCTCGTCGACGGCACGGTCGGCCTCGGGGTCGACGGCCTCCGCCATCGCGTCGAGGACGGCGTCCAGGTCGACCTCGGTGCCGTCGTCGGCGACGACGTGCAGGGCCTCGTGCTCGGCCGAGTCGGACGCCTCGTCCTCGCTGGCGAGGACGTTGCCGGTCTGCGCCTCGTCGTCTTCGGAGGACTGCTCCGCGGCAGGGGCCCAGTCCACGTCGTCGCGATTGGTCTCAGACACTGAATTCATTCCATTTCTTGTCGGGGAGGCCGGTGCGGCCCTGTCGACTCGTCTACTTCGGGTTTCCGAACACCCACACGACACCCAGTCCGAACACCCAGTCAAGGAGGGACACGAGAGCCATCATGATGACCACGAACACCAGCACGACGCCGGTGTAGCTGAAGAGCTCCTTGCGGGTCGGTGTGACGACCTTCCTGAGCTCGCCGATGACCTGCCGGATGAACAGGGCGATCCGGGCGAAGGGGTTGCGCCGCGCAGCGCGATCCTTCTTCGCGTTGGCGACGATGTCCTCACTCGGCTCGTCGATTACCTTTCGGGCCACCTCGTTACACCTTTCGTGGACCGGCACCAGGGTGCCGATGTGCAGGGCGGACAGGAATCGAACCTGCAACCTGCGGTTTTGGAGACCGCTGCTCTGCCAATTGAGCTACCGCCCTAAGAAGCGAATCGCCGAACCTCACGTCGCCATAATCTGAAACAAAAAAGGGCGCAGAAAAGCTTGGCGGATTCAACCACCTCGTCAAGTGTACGTGACGCCGACGCCCGCCCGCAAAGCGGTCAATCAGAGCAGCCGCCGCTCGAGCGCCCAGGCCGTCAGCTCGTGCCGCGACGACAGCTGCAGCTTGCGCAGCACGGCCGAGACGTGCGTCTCCACGGTCTTGATGGAGATGAACAGCTCGGCCGCCACCTCCTTGTAGGCATAGCCGCGGGCGATGAGCCGCATGACCTCCCGCTCACGGGCGGACAGGCGGTCGAGCTCGTCCGTCGATTCTGCCTGCTCCCCCGCGGCCGCCCCGAACGCGTCGAGCACGAATCCGGCCAGTTTCGGGGAGAAGACCGCGTCGCCACCGGCGACCGCGACCACGGCGTCGCTCACCTGACGGCCCGAGCTGCCCTTCGTGAGGTAGCCGCGTGCGCCCGCCCGGATGACGCCGACGACGTCCTCCGCCGCATCCGAGACGCTCAGCGCCAGGAACCGGGTCGCGGGCGCCTGCGCCGCCGTGCGGCGCACGACCTCAGCCCCTCCCCCGCCGGATCCTCCGGGCAGGTGCACGTCGAGCAGCACCACGTCGGGGCGCGTCTCGAGCACGGCGGCGACGGCCGCATCCACGTCCGCCGCCTCGCCGACGACCTGCAGCCGCCCGTCGAGGTCGGAGCGCAGCCCCGAGCGGAAGATGGAGTGATCGTCGACGATCACCACGGTCACGGGCCGGTCGCCGCCGGAGGTCTCGGTCATGTCGTCTCGCTCGGGATGTCGATGGTCAGCTGGATCTCGGTGCCGGTCGCGCGCGCGTTCACGACGGCCTGGCCGCCCGCGCGCCGCATCCGGCCGATGATCGATTCTCGGACGCCGAGGCGTCCCTCCGGAAGGGCGTTCAGGTCGAAGCCCGGCCCGCGGTCGCGGACGAAGACGTCGACCCGGGCCGGCGCCTGCCCGCTCGCCGGCGCGGACTCGATGTAGACCGAGACCTCGCCGCCGGCATGGCGCGCGGCGTTCAGCATGGCCTCACGCGCGGCGGCGCCCAGCTCGGACGGCGCGTCGCGCACGGGCTCGCCCACGGTCACGATGTCGAAGTGGACGGCGTGGTCGACTTCGAGCGCCGCCGCCACCTCGCGCAGTTCCGCCGCGATGTCGCGCTCCTCCCGGGCCGAGCCTGGCGCGTCGGCGAACAGCCACTCGCGCAGTTCCCGCTCCTGGGCGCGGGCGATGCGGCCCACCTCGCTCGAGGCGCCCGCCCGGTTCTGGATGAGCGCGAGCGTCTGCAGCACCGAGTCGTGCAGGTGGGCCGCCATCTCGGCGCGCTGCTCCTCCTTGATGCGCGCCGTGCGCTCCGAGATCAGCTCGCGCCACAGTCTGACCGCCCACGGAGCGAGCAGAACGGCCGCGCCGGCGAAGGTGGCGACGAGGATGCCGAGCCACAGCATCCCGGAGCCGCCGACGTTCTGCGTGAAGGCGATGGCGAGCGCGACCACGACGAGGAACGCGCCGCACGCGATGCGGAAGACCGTGGGCGACAGCGGTGCGGAGGACGCGGGCTCCTCGTCGGCGAGCGTATCCCACGCGACGGCAAGGACCAGCAGGGCGACGGCGGCGGCAAGGGTTCCGAAGCCGGCGGCCGTCGCGCCGCCCGCCGCGAGGACGACGGCGGCCACGCCGGAGGCGGCGCCGGCCCCCGCGAGCACCCAGGGCACGTTGACGCGCCGGCGGACGCCGTCGGCCGGGTCGGAGCCGGACGGCGGCCGGAGCGGGGTCAGCGCCCAGAACCAGAGGTAGAGGAGGAGGCCGGCGCCGCCGAGGAAGCTCGCTCCGACGAATGCCCACCGCACCGCCGCGACCGGCCACCCGAGATGGTCGGCCAGCGCGACGGACACCCCGCTCACCCAGCAGGAGCGCGGTCGCGCCAGCGGCGGCCGGCGGGCACCGGCGCTCGGGCCGGCGGACGGACCGGCGGGCGCGGAGGAGGACATAGCTGGAATCCAAGCAGACCCCGAGGGAGCCCGCATCCGGCCGCCGCGGGAATCAGGGTCCGCTCAGGGGTTCACCCGATACCCGGCGCCGGGCGCCGCCGCCAGGATGGTGAGCATGTCACAGAACGATTCGACTCCTCCGGTGGGGACGCCGGCGAACCCGTACGGCGGGCCGAGGACCGGCTTCTCCGGCCGCGGCACGCGCTTCTTCGACTGGATGCGCGGTCTCGGCGTCGTCCGGGCCGACGGCTGGCTCGGCGGCGTCTGCGCCGGCATCGCCTACCGGCTCGGCATCGACCCGCTGATCGTGCGCGGGATCGTCGTTGTGGCCGGGATCCTCGGGGCGCCCGTCCTGCTGCTGTACGCGGCCGCTTGGGCGCTGCTGCCCGATCGGGACGGCCGCATCCACCTGCAGCGCCTCTTCGAGGGCGACTTCGAGCCGCCCATGGTCGCCATCGGCGTCCTGCTGCTGCTGTCGCTGCTGCCGTGGGCGAGCGGGTTCTGGTGGGCCGGCGGACCGTTCTGGGATGTGCCCGGCTGGGGCGAGGTCGTCGGCCGCGTGATCTGGACGCTCGTGGTGATCGGTGCGGTCGTCGCGCTGATCGTGGTGGCGGTGAACCGGTCGGAGGCGCGCGGGGGCGGTGGGACGGCGAGCGCTGCTCCGTCGCAGCCGGATGCGGGGGCTCCGGCTGCGCCTCCCGCGCCGGATTCGACTCCGGCAGCCGCTGCGTCGACGGCAACGGCGGTCGCGGCGGAGAGCGTCCAGCTGGACATCGCCGCCGAGCCGACGCCGCCTCCCGCTCCCCCGCAGGGCGCCTCGACGGAGGATGTGGCCGACTGGCAGCAGCGGCAGGCCCAGTGGCGCGCCGAACACGCGGCGTGGAAGCAGCGTCTCGCCGCCGACATGCGCGCTGTGAAGGCGCAGCGGTCGGCCGAGCTGCGCACCCAGGTCGCGATAGCGACCGCGGAGGCGGCGGCGCGCCGCGACGCCTACCGTGCGGCGAACCCGCGCGTCGGTGCGGCGATCGGCTGGCTCACGGTGGGGCTCGCCCTGGTCGCCGGCTCGCTGGTGGCGATCGTGTGGCCGCAGCTGGCAGAGGTCGCGCGGTTCACGACGGCGGCCGGCCTGGCCGCGGCGACGCTGGTCGTCGGTGTGGCCGTGCTGATCGCCGGGCTGGCGCGGCGGCGCAGCGGGTTCCTGATCTTCCTCGGGATCCTCCTCGCCGCGCTCACGGTGGCCGCGTTGATCCTCGCCGGGAACGGGATCGCGGGCATCCACCTCACCCACGAGGGCCTCCCGGTCCTCCAGCAGCTGTGACCGAGAACGAGAGGGAGACCAAGATGACCGGACCACAGGATGTGACAGAGCCGACTGCGCAGGCGCAGATCCGCTGGGGCGGCGTCGTGTGGGGGCTGCTGCTCGCGATCTTCGCGGGCTCGACGCTCTACGTGCTGGCGTCGGCCGAGCGGGCCGCCGGGGTGGCCCTGTGGTTGCGCTCGCTCACCCCGGGATCGGCGTGGGCGCTCGCGGCGGCCGTCCTCGGCCTGATCATCGTGGTGTCCGCTCTGCTCGGAGGCATCCGGGCGTCGCAGCGGCGCCGCGTCCGCCCGCGGGGCTGAGTCCGCCCGTCACCCGTCACCCGTCCACAGCCGGACCCCGATCGCACTTCTCCACAGATGTCCGCGATCGGGGCCGGCCGTCAGGCGTCCCTGGGACGATGGCTCCATGACCACTGCAGCAGACGCCCTCACCAGCCTCCGCGCCCTCGTCGGGCGACCGGAGGCCGAGTTCCACGACGGTCAGTTCGAAGCCATCCGCGCACTCGTCGACGACCACCGGCGTGCGCTCGTGGTGCAGCGCACCGGCTGGGGCAAGTCGGCGGTCTACTTCGTCGCCACCATGCTGCTGCGGGCCCGGGGCGCCGGTCCGACCATCCTCGTCTCCCCTCTGCTCGCGCTCATGCGCGACCAGGTCGCTGCGGCAGAGCGCGCGGGCGTGCGGGCGGTGACCATCAACTCGGCCAACCGCCACGAGTGGGAGGACGTGGCGGCACGGCTGCGAGAAGACACGGTGGATGTGCTCCTCGTCTCCCCCGAGCGGCTCAACAACCCCGAGTTCCGCGACAGGCAGCTTCCCGCTCTCGTCGATCGGAGCGGCCTCCTGGTCGTCGACGAGGCGCACTGCATCTCCGACTGGGGCCATGACTTTCGTCCGGACTACCGTCGGCTCCGCGACCTGATCGCCCTCCTCCCTGCCGACGTCCCCGTGCTCGCGACCACCGCAACGGCCAACGAGCGCGTCGTCGCCGACGTGGTGGAGCAGCTGGGCGCGGGCAGGGAGGGCGAGGTCCTCACCATCCGCGGCCCGCTCGCTCGCCGCTCCCTCCGGCTCGGAGTGCTCCCGCTCCCCGATGCGACCACGCGGCTGGCGTGGCTCGCCGGCCATCTGTCCGACCTCCCGGGCAGCGGCATCGTGTACACGCTGACCGTCTCCGCGGCGGAGGACACCGCGCGGGTGCTCCGGCGCGCCGGCCACGAGGCCTACTCGTACACCGGCCAGACCGACACGGCCGAGCGCGAAGACCTGGAGGGCCGGCTCAAGCGCAACGAGGTGAAGGTGCTCGTCGCCACGAGCGCGCTCGGGATGGGCTTCGACAAGCCCGACCTGGGCTTCGTCGTCCACCTCGGCGCACCGTCGTCTCCCGTCGCCTACTACCAGCAGGTGGGCCGCGCGGGCCGGGCGACCGACAATGCCGACGTCCTGCTGCTGCCCGGCCCTGAGGATCGGGCGATCTGGCAGTACTTCGCGACCGCCTCGATGCCGTCCCGCGAGAAGGCGGCCGCGGTACTGGACGCGCTGGGCGACTCCGCGCAGTCGACGCGGGTGCTCGAGAGCCGCGTCGACCTGCGGGCGTCCACCCTCGAACTGCTGCTGAAAGTGCTCGACGTCGATGGCGCGGTGCGCCGTGTGAGCGGCGGCTGGGTCTCCACGGGCGCGCCCTGGAGCTACGACGAGGAGCGCTACGCCCGCATCGCGGCCGCGCGCGAGGCGGAGCAGGCGTCGATGCTCGAGTACGAGTCGACCTCCGGCTGCCGCATGGAGTTCCTTCAGCGGGCGCTGGACGATCCGGACGCCGGTCCCTGCGGCCGGTGCGACAACTGCGCAGGAGTGTGGTTCCCGACCGACGTTGACGACGGCGCCGCCGGCCAGGTGGGTTCGTTGCTCGACCGGGTGGGCGTCGAGGTGGAGCCGCGCAAGCTCTGGCCGACGGGCGCCGACCGGCTCGGAATCCCGGTGCGGGGGAAGCTCGCGGCCGACCAGTTGCTCGAACCGGGACGCGCGCTCGCCCGCCTGACGGACCTCGGGTGGGGCGGCCGCCTGCGCGACCTGCTGGCCGACGACGCCCCCGACCAGCCGGTGCCGCCTGCGGTGCTCGACGCGTGCGTGCGCGTCCTCGCCGACTGGGATTGGGCTTCCCGGCCCGCCGCGGTCGTGGCCATGCCCTCTCGCCGCAGGCCGGTGTTCATCGAGTCGCTCGCCCGAGGCATCGCCACGGTCGGGCGCCTCCCGTTCGCCGGAACGCTCGGCTGGCGGGGCGCCGCCCCGGCGGGTTTACCCGGCGGGAACAGCGCCTTCCGCCTGGCGTCGGTCTGGGACCGCTTCACCGCCGAGGGGTTGCCGCTCCCGCCGGCGGCGCCCGTGCTCCTGGTCGACGACCTGGTGGACAGCCGGTGGACGATCACGGTGGCCGGTCAGGAGCTCCTGAGGTCGGGCGCTTCGGCCGTCCTTCCGTTCGCCGCCGCCCTCCGGGCGTGACGTCGTGCCTCGCCGAGAGCGAGTGGCGGCGTCAGATGAAGTCGCCTCCACCGAAGTCACCGCCTCCGAAGTCGCCTCCACCGAAGTCACCGCCGCCGAAGCCGCCCCAGTCTCCGCCGCCCCAGCCGCCTGCGTCGGCGCCGCTGCCGCCGTCCCAGCCGCCGCCTGCGTCACCGCCGCTGCCGCAGTCCCAGCCGGCCGCTTCGGTCGAGCCGCCGTCGCCGCCGTGGTCGCCCGAACCCCCGTCGCCGGAGCCGTCGTTGTTCTGATCGTTCGCATTGTCGGCGTTCTGGTCGCCAGAGCCCGCGTCCGCCTGGTTGTCCGCAGGCGACGGCAGGAACGAGCTGACGATGGCCGAGCCGATGACGTACCCGGCGACGCTCCCGAGCAGCGACGTGGCGAACATGCTGCCGAGTCCCGGCCCTCCGAAGCCGCCGCGGCCTCCGCCTGCGCCGTAGCCCCCGAGGGAGCGCTCCAGCGTGCCCGGTTGCCGCAGCTCGGAGCGCGTGGCCGCGTGCGCCAGGGAGCGCGGGTCATCCGCCCGGGGCTGCTCGCCCGCCGGCGCGTTCTGGCTCAGCTGCTCGAAGACCATGCGCCGCTGCTCCGGCGTGAGCTTCGCGAACGCCTCCTCGTGCACCTGCTCGATCGTCTCGGGCGGGGCGGTGCGGAGCAGATAGCGGTAGCGCTCGACGGCGATCTCGTCCTCGCTGCGTGGCTGCGCGCCGGTCGGCGCCGGGGCGCCCGCGGCGGCTTCAGGGCCTCCGTATGGCTGATACCCGGCGTTCTGCTGCTGAGAGCCGTTCGGGCGCGATTCCTCGCGTCCGAGAAGGCGGTCCAGGAATCCCATGTCGTCCCTCCGGTCCGTCCCGACGCAGTGCGCGTCGTCGTGGGATCAGCCTACGGAGGCGGACGTGAGAATCCTCTCAGAGTCCGCCGTCAGATCGCCAAGCCGACCAGCACGGGTTCCGGCTGCAGCACGACACCGAACTCGGCCTGCACCCGCGACTGGATGAAGGTCGCCAGCTGCACGACGTCGTCCGCCGTCCCGCCCCCGCGATTCACGATCGCGAGCGTGTGCTTCGACGAGATGGCGGCTCCGGAGCCGGGAAGCGCGAACCCCCGACGGATGCCCGCCTGCTCGATCAGCCACGCGGCGCTGAGCTTGACCGTGTACTCCGTGGCGGGCAACGACGGCACATCCAACGGGTGCACCCCACCCGGCGGCAGGTCGAGCACGGTGTCCGGCTCCGCCGGCTCCTGCGGCCACCGCGGAGCGTTCGCGGGCAGGGTGCGGGCGAAGCCCTCGGAGACGATCGGGTTGGTGAAGAACGAGCCGGAGCTGACCGAGTCCGGGTCGGCCGGGTCCAGCACCATCCCCTTCGACGAGCGCAGCGACAGCACCGCACGCCTCAGCTCCGCGACCGGCACGCGAGATCCGAGCGGTACCCCGAGAGCGTCGGCGAGCTGCGCGTACGCGACGGGGGCGCTGAGCGGCGCCGAGATCCCGCCCGGAACGGAGTTGTCGGCGAGCTCGAGGTCGACGGTGAGCACCACCCCGTACCTCCCGCGCTTGAGCACCGACGTGCGGTATCCCAGCCCGAGTTCCTGGCGCGTCAGGTACACGACCTCCCCGGTCGCGTCGTCGAGGAACTCCACCCCGACGAGCGCCGACTCGATCTCCTGGCCGTACGCGCCGATGTTCTGCACGGGCGCGGCGCCGGTGGATCCGGGGATGCCCGAGAGCGCCTCGATCCCCGACCACCCGTTGTTCACGGTCATGGCGACGAGTCCGTCCCACGGCTCGCCCGCCTGCACCCGCAAGCGGATGCGGCCGTCGGGCGCGGCCAGCCGTTCCACTCCACGGGTGCGGGCGTGGATGACCGTGCCGTCGAAGCCCTCATCGCTGGCGACCGTGTTGGAGCCCCCGCCGAGCAGGAACCAGTCCTCGCCGCTGCCGCGGGCGTCGAGCACTCCGTCGATCAGCTCCTCGCGCGTGTCCGCGGCGACGAGCAGCCGTGGAGCGCCGCCGACGCGCATGGTGGTCAGGTCGGCGAGGCGCGCCGTCGTGGAGTCCGTCATGCCAGCCGGACGCGCACCTGCGCCTTGCCCAGCACCGTCTCGCCGCCGAACGTCGTGGTCAGGTCGATGCGGGCGACGCGCGCCTCCGCATCGAGCTGGCCGACCTTCGCCGTCACGGTGACGGTGGCGCCGTCCGCCGGGTCGACGACCACGGGACGGGTGAAGCGCACCTGGTAGTCCGCGACCAGGGCCGGGTCTCCGACCCAGTCGACGACCGGCTGCACAGACAGGCCCATGGTGAGCATCCCGTGAGCGATCACCCCGGGAAGGCCGACCGAGGTGGCCACATCGTCGCGGTAGTGGATGGGGTTGAAGTCGCCGGATGCGCCCGCATAGCGGACGAGGGAGTCGCGACTCACCTCGAACGTGCGCTCGGCGACAACGTCACCGACGGTCAGGGCGTCGAAGTCGGGGGTGTTGTCGGTGCCGGCCATCACTCGTCTCCTCGCACGACCAGGGTGGATGTGGCGGTCACCACGTGGGCGCCGTCCGCGTCGACGATGGTCGACTCGGCGGTCACCATCGAGTGGGCGCCCAGCGACTTGACCGACGTGACGCGGAGCGTCGCGGTCAGCTCGTCGCCGGCGAACACCGGGCGGCTGAAGGTGAAGCGCTGGTCGCCGTGCACCACCCGGCTGAAGTCGATGCCCGCGTCCGGCTCGGAGAGCAGCTGGGCGAGCGTCGCCTCCTGCACGACCACCGGGAAGGTGGGCGGCGCGACGAGGTCCGGGTGCCCGGCGGCTCGGGCCGCCTCGACATCGAACGACAGCGGCGTGGTGGCGAAGACGGCACGCGCGAACTCGCGCACCTTCTCACGGCCGACGAGGTACGGCTGGGTGGGGGGAAACTCCCGCCCCTGCAGCTCTGGATTCACTGGCACCCGACGATTCTACTGACCGCACCCTGCGCGCTTCCGGCAGGCTCCGGACGACATAAGACCCCGGCGGCCGCGTGGCCGCCGGGGTCTTCGTGCTCGGTGCTAGCGCCTTACTGGCAGCTGTCGCACTGCAGCAGGTCCATGGGGTCGACGGGAACCGAGTAGCCGCCAACGCTGTCGTTTTCGTAGTCCATGATGGCCTCCCCTTGAAGTCTTGGTGATCCGCGTTCCCGCGGTGTTCACCCACTATATAACCCGAATGACACGATTGTCATTCCACTACATGTTGTGTTTTGGGGTTTTTTTCTCGCTGCCCCCAGATCGAGGGGCCGAAGCCGGCGCCGGGGCCTCACGATTGACCGTCGAACTCTCGTCAGACCGGCGTTTTGCCGCAGATCAGACGGATTTTCGACGTCGTCGACGATCGGTCGACATTCCCGGCACTGCTGGGGCGCTTCCCGGAAAGTCTCGCGTCGACCACCGACATTCCGGCGTGTCGCGGTGTGTCCGATGAGGGTCACGCCGTCGTGTCACGCTCGGAGGACAGAAGCTCCAGCTCTCGGCCTCGCCGGTGGCCGAGCACGGACAGCACAGCACAACCGGCGAGCAGGCACGCGACGACGACGAGCACCGCCGCGGGGGCGTCCGCGACCGTGGCGGCGACCGCGAACGAGATCGCGGAGCCACCGGCCGCGCCGATCGCGACCAGAGCGCCCGAGATCCGGGCCGCGCCTTCGGGAGGAGTGAGGGCGAGCGCGGAACCCAGCAGGAGCGCGTAGCCGGGCGCGACGCAGACGACGACCGCGGCGACCAGCAGCACGGCGCCGACGCCCTGTCCGACGACCGCGGCGACAAGGGCGAGTGCTGCGGCGGCGAGGGCGGCGACCGGGAGGTAGACGCCGGGCCGGACGCCGCGGGCCAGGAGGGCCGTGCAGGCGAAGCGGCCGACGGCCATCAGGGTCCAGAAGACGGCCGTCCCGGCGGCGGCCGCGGCCGGCGGGATGCCGAGCAGCCGGCCGGGGAGGGTGCTCGACCATCCGGCGAGGATGGTCTCCGCGCCGACGAAGAGGAAGAGCGCGACGGGGAGGAGCGCCACACCGCCGCGGACGCGTGAACCGGAGACCGCACTGCCCGCGCGCGAAGTCCCCTCGGGGACGGAGCCGTGCCAGCTCCCCCTCGCCACAGCGCCCGACACGGCGGCGGCCGCGGGCACTGCCGCGATCACGAGGATGGGAGCCCACAGGGCGCCCTGTCCCGCCACCAGCAGGAGCGGCGCGACGGCGGCCGCCACGGCGGAGGCGCCGTTGAGGGCGCTCAGCCGCGCGGGGGTTCCGCTCGCCGACCGCGCCCGGGTCAGCGCGGTGGCACTCGCCTCCACGAGCCCGAAGCCGATCCCCGTGAGGAGCGCCGCACCGTGGAAGACGGGGACCGACGGTGCGAAGGCGGCGACGACCAGCCCGGCCGCCTCCAGCCCGCTCCCGAACGGGAGCACGGTCCCCGCACTCCCCCGGCGCGCGACCGCGACCACGAGGACCCCGGCGAACAGGCCGAGGAAGAGCAGGGAGACGCTCGGCAGCAGGTCGGCCGCCGGGACCTCCAGCCGGGCGGCGGTGCCGGGGAGAGACGCCGGGATCGCCGCGCTCACCGCGCCCAGGGAGACGAAGGCGAGGGCCAGTGCGGCGTCCTGGCGACGCTCAGGGCCGGGTCGCGTCATCGAGCAGCTCGAGGATGTGCCGGTACGGCCGCCCGGTCGCCCGGGTCATGCCGAGCTCGCAGGTGCGGTTGGCGGAGGCGTACGCGGCGAACTCCCGGCCGGCCAGCTCCGCGGCCTCGGCGCGCGTGGCAGACGCGGTGAGCTCGGGATGCAGCATGCCGCGGTCGCCGGCGAAGGCGCAGCATCCCCATTCGACCGGGACGACCACGTCGTCGCTGATCGCCCGCGCGACGCGCACCATCGGGTCGGTGACGCCGAGGTGCGTGGACGAGCAGGTGGGATGCACGGCCACGGACTCGAGCGGTCGCCGCACGGTGAGCCGGGGCAGGACCTCCCGCTCGATGAACTCGACCGCATCGATGACGGTCAGTCCGGCGCCGTCGGTCAGGTGGAGGAAGCCCTCGGTGCACGAGACGCCGTCGGAGATCACGGGCAGCTCCCCGCCGCGCGTGGCCTCCCGGAGCACGGGCAGCGCCGTGTCGGCCATCGTCTGGTGCCCTCGCGGGTTGCCCTTCGACGTCCACGGGGTCCCGCAGCACAGCGACTCCACGCCCTCCGGGATGGCGACCGCAACTCCCGCGCGCTCGCACAGGGCGAGGAACGCCTCCCGCACACCCTGCGACGACTCGGCGGGCCCGAACAGGGAGCCGATGCACGACGGCACGTAGACCGCGACCGCGTCCGGCGCCTCCCGGGGCCGTCTCCTGGCGCCGCCGCGCGGGAGCCCGCGGTCGTAGCGCGGAACGTCGTCCGCGCCGATCACGGCGCGCCCGAGGTCGGTGACGGCGGTCACCAGCGGCGCCGGCAGCAGCTTCGCGGTCGTCATGGCGGCGGCGCCGACCCGCGTGACCGCGCCCCAGCGGCCGGCGGCGGCGTTCCAGCCCGCGGCGACGAGGGAGTCGTCATGCTCCGCCCGCAGCCGCTTGACGAGCTTCCCGGTGTCGATGCGCACCGGGCAGGCCGTCTGGCACATCCCGTCGGCGGCGCAGGTGTCCAGGCCGTCGTAGCGGTAGTCGCGGTCGAGCTCGTCGACCAGCGCGAGGTCGCCCGCCAGCCGGGCGCGCTCCCGCTCGCGGCGCAGGACGATCCGCTGGCGCGGCGTGACCGTGAGGTCCTTGCTCGGGCAGACCGGCTCGCAGTAGCCGCACTCGACGCAGCGGTCCACCTCGGCCTCGACGGTCGGTGTGAGCTTCAGGTGCTGCAGGGGGCCGTCCGGATCCTCGTTCAGCAGGACGCCGGGGTTGAGCAGCCCATCGGGGTCGGCGAGCCGCTTGACGCTCAGCATCACCCCGTACAGCCCGTCGCCGAACTGGCGGCGCACGTACGGCGCCATGATGCGGCCGGTCCCGTGCTCGGCCTTCAGCGTCCCGCCGTTGCGGAGCACCAGCTCGACCATGTCCTCGGTGAACTCGGCGTAGCGCCGCATCGAGCCGGGGTCGTCGAAGTGCTCGGTGAGCATGAAGTGGATGTTGCCGTCCTTGGCGTGCCCGAAGATCACGCTGTCCTCGTACCCGTGGCGGTCGAACAGCTCGATCAGCCCCTCGCAGGTCGCGCGGAGGGCGGCGACCGGCACGGCGATGTCCTCGAGCATGGCCGTCGTCCCGGACGGGCGGTTGCCCGCGACCGTCGCGTAGAGGTCCTTCCGGATGTGCCAGAGCGCGTTCCTCCTGGCCGCGTCCCGGGTGAGGGCCGCCGGCTGGGCGAGCGGGAGGGTGGCGGCCAGCTCGCTCCAGGCGGAGAGGCGGGCCGCGAGCGCGTCCGCATCGGGCTCCTGGTACTCGACCAGCAGCGCGGCGTGCCGGTCGACCTCCAGGCCGAGCAGCTCGTCGTCGGCCCCGGGGTCGCGCTGCGCGACCCGCAGCGAGGTGGCGTCGAGCAGCTCGACGGTGGCGAGACCGGAGGCGACGAGCGCGGGCAGAGCGCCCGTCGCATCCGCGAGCGTGCGGAAGTAGAGCATCCCGGTGGCCGTGTGGGTCCGCACCGGCAGGGTGGCGAAGGTCGCCTCGGCGACGAAGGCCAGCGTCCCCTCGCTGCCGACGACCAGGTGCAGCAGGATGTCGACGGGCGCGTCGTGGTCGAGGAAGGCGTTGAGGCCGTAGCCCATGGTGTTCTTGATGGCGTACTGGCGGCGGATGCTCTCGACCATTCCGGCATCCGCCCTGACCAGGTCGCGCAACTCCCCGAGCCCGGCCCACAGCTCCGGAGCAGCCTCGCGCAGCAGCTGGTCGGCGTCGGGCGCGGCGGTGTCGAGCACGGTCCCGTCGGCGAGCACGAGCACCGCCGACACGATCGTGTTGTAGGTGTTGTGCTCGGTGCCGCACGCCATCCCGCTGGAGTTGTTCGCGACGACGCCGCCGATGGTGCACGCCGCCTCGCTCGCGGGGTCCGGGCCGAGTTTGCGGCCGTGGCGGGCGAGCCGCGCGTTCACCTGGCGGACGGTCGCGCCGGGCTGCACCCGCACGCGCTCCCCGCCGTCGAGCACCTCGATGGCGCGGAAGTTCGCCCGCGTGTCCAGCAGGAGCCCGGTCGTCGAGGCCTGCCCCGACAGGCTGGTGCCGCCGGAGCGGAAGGCCACCCGCGTGCCGGAGGACGCCGCGACCCCGAGCAGCTGAGCCAGGTGCGCTGTATCGCGCACCGTCACGACGCTGAGCGGCGTCATCAGGTAGTGGGAGGCGTCGTGCGCCATCGCCAGCCGGTCGATGGCGCGATCGCGCACCGAACCGGGCGCGAGGCTCTCGAGCCGTTCGGCCAGTTCCGTGGGGGCTGCCATCGCCGGCCTCCGCTCAGGCGACCGCGAGCGACGTGCCCGGGATGGCGGCGATGAGCTGCCGGGTGTACTCCTGCTGCGGCGACTCGAAGATGGCGTCGGGCTCCCCGCTCTCCACGATCTCGCCCGCGCGCATCACGTACACCTGGTGCGCGACCAGGCGGACGACCGCCAGGTCGTGGCTGATGAAGAGGTACGACAGCCCCAGGTCGCGCTGGAGGGAGACCATCAGGTCGAGGATCTGCTCCTGCACCAGCACGTCCAGGGCGCTCACCGCCTCGTCCATGACGACCAGCTCGGGGTTCAGCGCGAGCGCCCGGGCGATCGCGACGCGCTGCCGCTGGCCGCCGGAGAGCTCGTGCGGGTAGCGGTCGGCGAACGAGCCGGGCAGTGCGACCTTGTCGAGCAGGTCGGCGACCGCCGTCTTCCGGCTCGCGGCGTCGCCGATGCGGTGCACGCGCAGCGGCTCTGCGATCACCTGCCCGATCGTGTAGCGCGGGTCGAGGGAGGCGTACGGGTTCTGGAAGACGGGCTGCACCGCGCGGCGGAACTCCAGGAGGCGGCGGCCGGAGAGCCGGGAGACGTCCTCGCCGCGGAAGGACACGGTCCCGCCGTCGGGTTCCTCCAGCTTGAGTGCGAGGCGTGCGGTGGTCGATTTGCCGGAGCCGGACTCGCCCACGATGGCCACGGTCTGTCCGCGCGGCACGCGCAGGCTCACGCCGTCGAGCGCCAGGAACGGCTCGGACCGGCCCCGGATGCGGTACTTCTTCACCGCACCGGTCACCTCGAGCAGGGTCTCCGGGGCCTCGCCCTCCGGCCCGGAGGCGACGGCCGGGGCGACCTTCGCGCTCGCCATGCCGGGCGCGGCGGCGAGCAGTCGCCGGGTGTACTCGTGCTGCGGATTCGCCACGAGCTCCGCCGCGGGGCCGGTCTCGACGATCTCGCCTCGGAACATCACCGCGACGCGGTCGGCGCGCTCGGCGGCGAGCGCCAGGTCGTGCGTGATCAGCAGGACCGCCGCGCCCAGCTCCGAGGCGAGCTCTCCCATCTGGTCGAGCACCAGGCGCTGCACGGTGACATCCAGCGCCGAGGTCGGCTCGTCGGCGAGCAGGACCTCGGGCCGGCAGGCCAGCGCCATCGCGATCAGGACGCGCTGCCGCATCCCGCCGGAGAATTCGTGCGGGTACTGGTTGAAGCGGGCCGGCGCGTCCGCGATGCCGGCGCGCTCCAGCAGGCGGATGGCCTCCTGCTTCGCCGCGTCGCCCTTGGCCCGGCCGTGCACCTGAAGGGCCTCGACGATCTGCGCTCCGATCTTCATGACGGGGTTCAGGTTCGTCATCGGGTCCTGCGGCACGAGCCCGATGCGGTTGCCGCGGATGGCCGTCATGGCCCGCTCCGGCGCCGCCGTGATGTCGAGCTCCTTGAGCCGGATGGTGCCGGACGAGATCCGGCCGTTGTCGGCGAGAAGGCGGTTGACGCACGCGGCGAGGGTCGACTTGCCGGACCCGGACTCTCCGACGATCGCCACGGTCTCCCCCGCGGCCACGTCGAGGCTGACGTTGCGGACCGCCTCGACCTCTCCGCGGGAGGTGGTGAACATGACGGACAGGTCGCGGATGCTCAGCACGGGCTCGCGGACGGGTTCCTGGTGGTTGCTGTTCATCGTTCCTCGGCGTTCGTTGTGACGGGAGAGGCGGCGGCCGCGAGCGCGTCGGCGGCCGCGTCGAGCAGGACGGACTGGATGGCGTCGCCTGTGACGAGCGCCGGGATGCGCGGGCGGTCGCCGCGCGCCGGGAGCGGTCCGACCACGCCGGAGAGCCGCATCGCGGCGGCCGCGACGACGACGTCGGCCTCCAGACCGAAGCCGAACCAGGTCCCGGTGAACCCGCTGTGCCCGAGCACCGTGACCGTGTCGACGCCCGAGCGCAGGCTGCTGCGGCGGAAGCCGACCGCCTGACCCGGGTTCAGCGGGGACGGCCGGGCGAAGCGCCGAAGCACCGGTTCGGAGACGAACGCGCCGTCGCGCAGAGCGGCGCCGAGCGCGAGCAGGTCGTCGACGGTGGAGAAGAGGCCGGCGTGGCCGGAGACGCCGCCGAGCGCGTGAGCGGCATTGCCGTCGTTCACCTCGCCGCGCAGCGGGCGGTCGCGCCAGCCGGCGAAGCCGTCGACGCGGAACGGCACCGGGTAGGGCTCGCCGGTGGCGACCATCCCGTACTCGTATGCGTCGCTGTCCGCGCTCGTGACGGCGGAGTCCTGCGGCACGGGACCGTAGGTGCCGGCGAGGCCGAGCGGCTCGGCGACGAGCGCGCGGTACGCCTCACGGAGGCCGAGGCCGGTGACGCGCTCGACGATCGTGCCGGCGAGGATCAGGCCGAGGTCGGAGTAGCTCCAGGCGGTCCCCGGCGCGGCGGCGAGAGGCAGCTGCTGGGCGCGCAGGAGGGCGTCGTCCCGGTCGGTGGTCTCCAGGTACAGCGGCCACCACGACTGCAGCCCCGCCGTGTGCGTCAGGAGCTGTTCGAGGGTGACGTCGTCCTTGCCTGCGCCGGTGAACGCGGGCAGCAGCCGGTGTGCCTTCTCGTCGAGCGCGATCCGGCCGTCGTCGACGAGACGCATGACGAGGACCGTCGTCGCGGCGACCTTGGTGACCGAGGCGAGGTCGAGGAGGAGGTCGCGGCGCATCGGGACGGCCGGGGCCGTCTCCGAGGCCGCCGCCGCCCAGCCGCCGACCGCGACGTCGGAACCGCCGGCGGTGCGGACGCCGACGATCGCCGATGCGGGGTGTGCGTCGGCGCCGCCGAGCCGGAGCAGGCGGTCGACGTACGGGTCGAGCCGGCTCATCCTGCGGCTCCCTCGCTCGCCCGGAACGTCACGCGCGGCCAGGCCTCGCGCACGCCCGTGGACGGCAGCGGAGTACCCGGCGCCGGGCTGAGCCGCCCCAGCACCCGTCCGCCCGAGGCTCCCGTGCAGCTCGGGACGTTGCCGGGCAGCCCGCTCGCGCTCGCCCAGCCGATCAAGGCGAAGGCGACGGCCTCCTTGTCGTCGGACGGGACGCCCACGGCGTCGCTCGTGCGCACCTGCACCTCCGGCAGCAGCTCGGCGATGCGCCCGAGCAGGACGGGGTTGCGGACGCCGCCGCCGGAGACCAGCAGCGACTCGACGCCGGCGGCCCGGACGGCGTCCGCCACCGTCCGCGCGGTCAGCTCGGTCAGCGTGGCGACGACGTCGGCGAGCGCGAGATCTGCGCCGCGGCGGGCCAGGTGCTCGAGGACGTAGTCGAAGTGGAACAGCTCCTTGCCGGTGCTCTTCGGCGTCGGCAGCGCGTAGTACGGCTCCGCGAGGAGCTGCTCGAGGAGCTCGTCGTCGACGGTGCCGGCCGCCGCCAGCCGGCCGTCTCGGTCGAAGCCGTCCGGGGTCCCGGCGTCGGCCGTGACCACCGCGTCGATGAGGGCGTTGGCGGGTCCGATGTCCCACGCCGCCGGCTCCTCGCCGGAGGCGACGACGGTGACGTTGGAGATGCCGCCGAGGTTGAGGGCGCCCGCGCGGCGGCCCTCCTCCGCGTCCGCGGTGAGGAGGATCGTGTCGAGGATGGGCACGAGCGGCGCCCCCTGCCCGCCCGCGGCGATGTCCGCCGCACGCAGGTCCGACAGCACCGGGAGGCCCGTGGCCTCCGCGATCCAGGCCGGCTGTCCGAGCTGCAGCGTCCCGAGCGCGCGGCCGTCGGCGATCCAGTGGAACACGGTCTGCCCGTGCGAGCAGACGAGGTCCACCGGGCCGAAGCCGGCCTGGCCGTGGGCGCGCACGGCGGCGGCCGCGGCCGCACCGAACTCCTGGCCGATCAGCGTGTCGAGCTCGCACGCGACGTCGAAGCCGACCGGCGCGGGCGGGAGCGCCGCCCGCAGCCGCTCCCTCAGTCCGGGCGAGTACGGAGTGGAGGTGGTGTACTCGATCGCGGCGGTCACGCCGTCCGCGTCGTCGGCGAAGTCCACGACGGCGATGTCGATGCCGTCGTGCGAGGTGCCGGAGATCATGCCGAGGACGCGCATCAGGAGGTCGCCTTCGGAGCCGAGGCCACCACCGTGCGCAGCACGCCGGCCGCATCGTCCAGCGCCTGCCGGGCGTCGTCGACGGTCATGCCGGTGACGATCGTCGCGATCGCGAGCTTCGCGTTCCAGTCCGCCGCGTCGAGAGCGACCCGGGCCGTCTCGTCGTCCGTTCCGGTGGCCAGGGTGACGATCCGGACGGCGCGGCGCACCAGCTTCGCGTTGGTCGCCTTCACGTCGACCATGAGCGTCTTGTACGTCTTGCCGAGCCTGATCATGCTGATGGTGGAGATCATGTTGAGCACCAGCTTGGTCGCGGTTCCCGCGCCCAGCCGCGTCGATCCGGTGACGACCTCCGGACCGACTGCGATCTCGATGCCGTGCCGGGAGATCGCCGAGATCGGGGTGTCCAGGTTGCAGGACAGGCCGACGGTGAGCGAGCCGCTCTCGTTGGCGAGGGCCAGCGCTCCGAGCACGTACGGGGTCCGGCCGCTGGAGGCGATGCCGACGACGGTGTCGAGGGGGCCCGGCGCGACGCGCTCCAGGTCGCGGCGCCCGGTCTCCTCGCTGTCCTCCGCCGCCTCGATCGAGCTGACCAGGGCGGTCGGTCCGCCCGCGATCAGGCCGAGGACGATGTTGCCGTCCGTGCCGAACGTGGGCGGGATCTCGGACGCGTCGAGCACGCCGAGCCGCCCGCTGGTTCCGGCGCCGACGTAGATGATCCGGCCTCCGGCGCGCACACGGTCGGAGGTCTCCTCGATCGCCGAGATGATCGTCGGCAGCGCATCCCGCACCGCCCCGGGGATGAGGGCGTCGCGGTCGTTCATCAGGGTGACCAGCTCCGCGACGCTCAGCTCGTCGAGCATCAGGTCGTCGTCGGCCACCGCCTCGGTCATCAGCTCGTCGAGTTCGGCATCGGGCGAGTTCGCAGCCATCATCGGCCTCCGGTCTTGGGGTCGAGGGCGGCACGCAGGCCGTCGCCGAGCAGGTTCAGCCCGATGACGGCGCAGATCAGCGCGGCGCCGGGGAAGAGCAGCATCCACGGGGCGACGCTGGTCAGCGCCTGCGCCTCGTAGACCATGCCGCCGAGGGAGGCGGCCGGGGGCGGCGTCCCGAACCCGAGGAAGCTCAGCGCGGCCTCGGTGAGGATCGCCCACGACAGCGACAGCGTGATCTGCACCACGAGGATGCCGCGCATGTTCGGGATGACGTGGGCGAACAGCGTCGAGAAGCGCCGTCGGCCGATGGCCGTGGACGCCTGGACGTAGTCGGCCGTGCGCAGCGTCAGCACGGGTCCCCGCGCGACGCGGGCGAAGATCGGCATGTAGACGACGGCGATCGCGATCGCCACGGTCAGCCAGCTGCGCTGCAGCGTGGCGGCGAGCGCCAGCGCGAGCAGCAGCGAGGGGAAGGCGAACAGCACGTTCGTCACGATGCCCACCACACGGTCCGTCACCCCGAGGAAGAATCCGGCGAGAACGCCGATCAAGGTGCCGACCACCGCGGCTGCCGCCACGGACACCACCGCGATCAGCAGCGAGTTGGCCAGCCCGGCGGCGACGCGGGAGAACGTGTCGCGGCCGAACTGGTCCGTGCCGAACCAGTGCTTCGCACTCGGCGCGCTCAGCGCCTCCGAGACGTTCTGGTGCGCCGGGTTGTACGGCGTCAGGCCGAACGCGGCGAGCAGGGCGAGCACGACGACCACCGCCATCAGCACCAGCCCGGTGATCCCCGGAACGGTGCGGAAGGCCGCGATCCACGTGTGCGAGCGGCGGCTGGAGTCGATGGCGACGTCGGGGACGTTGCTCATGCCGGTCGCGGCGCTCACCGGACACGCACCTTCGGGTCGACGACCCGGTAGACGAGGTCGGTGAGGAGGTTCACCAGCACGAACATCGTGGCGATGATCAGCACCGTGCTCTGCACCACGGCGTACTCCTTCTGGTTCAGCCCGAGCAGGACCTGGCGTCCGATGCCCGGGATCGCGAAGATCTGCTCGGCGACGAGGGCGCCGCCGAGGAGGAAGCCGAACTGCAGGCCGGTCATCGTGACGACGGGGATGAGTGCGTTCCGCAGCACGTGCCTCACCCGCAGGCGCCGCTCGGGGACGCCCTTGGCACGGGCTGTGCGGATGTAGTCCTCCGCGCGGATGGAGAGGATCGCGGTCCGCGTCGTCTGCAGCACCGGTGGCGCGATGCTGATGCCGAGCACCAGCGCGGGCAGGATCATCTGCTGCAGGTTGAGCGCCGGATCCTGGAGCAGCGTCTTGTACCCCTCGCCGTTGGGGTACCAGCCGAACGAGTTGGCCAGCCACGTCGCCAGCACGGTCGCGAGCAGGAACGACGGGATGGACAGTGCGAGGAGGCTCCCGAACTGAGTGACGTTGTCGCCGAAGCGGCCGGGCCGATTGGCGGCGAACACACCGCCGGGGATGCCGAGCAGCAGTCCGATGACGATCGAGAACAGCGCCAGCTCGATGGTGTTGGGCAGCGCCTGCGCGGTCATCTGCACGACGCTCTGGTGCGAGGTGGTGTTGACCCCGAGGTTGCCGGTCAGCACGCCGCCGAGCCAGTCGAAGTACTGAACGATCGGCGGCTTGTCGATGCCGTAGTACGACTCCAGCTGCCGGATCTGCTCCTGGGTCAGGTCGCCCGCGGCGGTGCCGTAGGCGGCGGTGATCTGGTTGCCGGGGACGACCCGGAGGATCACGAAGGTGAGGATGGACACCCCGATGAGGGTGAGGATCGCCTCGCCGACCCGCCGGGTGACGGGATGGCGGAGGAGGTGCAGGAATCGAGTCATGGGAGCCGTGGGGTTCGGGTGCCGGGGCGGGCGCTCGGCCCGCCCCGGCGCGCGGTCAGGAGAGGGTCGCCTTCCACAGGGTGGACACGTCGGCGTCGTAGCGGGCCTCGAAGCCGTTCACGCTGGAGTTGAGCACGATGTACTCCTTCGGCGTGAAGAGCCAGATCCAGGCGGCGTTGTCGACGAGCTCCTTCGACAGCTTCTCGTACACCGCCTTGCGCTTGGCGGTGTCGGTCGTCGCGATGCCCTCGGCGAAGAGGCTGTCCAGCTCGGGCGAGCTGTAGCCTGCCACCTTGTTGTAGGTGCCGCCGGTGGTGAAGTAGCGCGCGTACATGGTGTTCGGGTCGGCGCTGCCCGCGTTCTGGGCGATCGCCGCGTCGAAGTCGCCGGCGAGCCACTTTTGCACGTAGGCGTTGGAGTCGAGCGCCTGCACGTTGACCTTGATGCCGACCTTGCCGAGCTGCGCCTGCACGTTCTGCGCCTCGTCGACGGCCGTGGAGTACAGCCCCTGCGAGGTCATCACGTTGAGCGTGAAGCCGTCGGGCGTTCCCGCCTTCTGCAGGTACTCCTTGGCCTTCTTGAGGTCCTGCTTCGCGCACGGCTGGGCGTTCGGGTCGGAGCGGTACTCCGGGGAGGTGATCGGGCCCGTCACGGTGCCGGAGCCGAGGGCTGCGGTGTCGATCACGTCCTGACGCGAGATGGCGCACTGGATCGCGAGCCGCGAGTTCACGTTGGCGAGCACCGGCGAGGCGGCGCGCAGCTGGAGCACGTGGTACTGCAGCGAGCTGGCCTCCATCGACTTGGTCTTGTTCGACACGGCCGTCTTGGCGGTCACCGGGTTGTCGAAGATCGCGACGTCGACCGACCCGGTCTTCAGCGCCGACACCATCGACTGGTCGTCGGGGATGATCCGGAACTCGACCTTGGCCGCTCCGGGCTTGCCGCCGAAGAAGTCGGGGTTGCGCTCGAGCGAGATGGACTCGTTGGCGACGCGCCCGGTCCACTTGTACGGTCCGGAGCCGACGGGGGTGGTCTGGAGGCTGTCGACCGGCACGTCGGAGGGCACGATGCCGGTGTTCACCGCGGTGAGGCCGGACGGGAAGGACGCGTCCGGCTTCTTCAGGTGCACGACGACCGAGGTCGGCGACGGTGCGTCGATGGAGGCGACCGAGGCGAAGTAGGACCGCGAGCTGGCCTTGGACGCCGGGTCCATGATCTTCTCGTACGTGTACTTCACGTCGGTGGAGTCGAGAGCGGACCCGTTGCTGAACTTCAGGCCGTCCTTGAGGGTGAACGTGTAGGTCAGGCCGTCCTCGGAGACCTTCGGGAGGGCGGCGAGGTTCGCGACCGGCTTGTCGTTCTTGTCGGTCGTCAGCAGCGGGCTGTAGATCTGCGAGAGCACCTGCACGGACTGCTCGGAGGTCGTCGTCCACGGGATCGTCTGGGTCGGGTCGGCAGTGATGCCGAAGACGAGGGTGGCGTTCGGGTTCGCGGACGCGGTGGGGGAACTGCTGGTACCGGTGCATCCAGCGAGCAGCATGGATGCGACGGCAACCGCGGCACCGGCGGCGATCGCGTGCCGTCCGTTGCGGTTGACCTTCATTTCGGGCCTCCTTGGTAGGTGTTGCGCCTGCTGTGAGCAACAACGTCGGCGACGTTGCCGGGATCAACGCTATGAGAAAAATATTCCTCTTGCGTTTCCAAGTTGTAAATTATTTAGCACGATGGACGCGGTAAGTCCAATGGGGTGCCGCTACGGTGAACCTGAACGACGACGAGGAGGCAGTGTTGACGGAGGACATCCTGGTGCGCTTGCGTCAGGCGCTGCCCATGCTGCGGCGCAGCGAGCAGCTGATCGCGCAGGCCGCCCTGGCCTCCCCCGCCGAGGTGGCGAACCTGAGCATCACCGAGCTCGCGGCCCGCTGCGGGACCTCGACCGCCACCGTCGCGCGGTTCTGCCGCAGCGTCGGGTTCGACGGCTACAAGGGCTTCTGCCTCGCGCTCGCGCGCGCGGCGGTCGACGAGACCGGGCGGCGCTACCAGTTCGGCGTCTCCGAGGGCGACATCGACCCGACCGACTCCACGCGGGACGTCGTCCGCAAGCTGGCCTTCCAGGAGGCGCGGGCGGTCGAGGAGACCGCCGAGCTGCTCGACCTCGACGAGGTCGACCGCGTCGTCACGGCGATCATCGACGCACCCATCACCGACGTGTACGGCTCCGCCTCCAGCGGCCTGGCCGCGCAGGACCTCGGCCAGAAGCTCCGACGCATCGGCTACATCGCGAACGCGTGGACGGACGCCCACCTGGCCCTCACCAGCGCCGCGGTCCTCCGGCCCGGGTCGGTGGCGATCGCGTTCTCGCACTCCGGGGAGACCGAGGAGGCGCTCTCCGCGATCGAGACCGCGCACCGGGCGGGCGCTTTCACCGTCGCGGTCACCAACTTCCCGAACTCGCCGCTCGCCCAGATGGCGGACGCCGTGCTGACAACGGCATCGCGGGAGACGCGCTTCCGTTACGGCGCGATGTCCAGCCGCATGGCGCAGCTGATGATCGTCGACGTCATCTTCATGGGCGTGGCCCAGCGGCATCCCGAGTCGGTGGCGGATGCGCTCACCGCCTCCCTCGCCGCGGTGGAGGGCCGCAGGCGCCCGCGCCGGAACGGCAGCTGACTCAGAGCCGCTTCGCCATCCCGATCTGCGGCACGCCCCACTCGGGCAGGGTCTCGCGCGTGCCGTCCGCCTCCCAGCCGGAGCGCTCGTAGAAGCGCCTCGACGGCTCGTTCTGCTCGAAGACCCACAGGCGGGCGGTGGTCGCGCCGCGGTCCGCCAGCTCCCCCTCGGCGGCGGCCAGGAGGCGACGCCCGAACCCGCCGCCCTGCGCGTGGGGCGAGACATAGAGGGAGCTGACGTAGCCGACCCCCGGAGCAGTGAGGCGGAACCCGACGATGCCCGCGAGCCGCCCGTCCGGCCCCTCTGCCCCGAGGAAGTCCATGCCTGGAGCGGCGAGACTCCGCTCCCACAGCGCTTCGGCGGCATCGGGCGTCATCCGCTCGACCAGCTCGGCCGGCATCACCTCCCGGTAGCTGAGCGCCCAGCAGTCCAGGAAGATCGCGACGACCTCGCCGAGGTCCTGGAGCCCGACAGGGCGCAGCCGCGTCACCGCCGGCCTCCGATCGGAGCGGCGTCGGCGAGGGCGGGCGCGAGCCTTTCGATCCCCGTCCCCGGCGCCTCGGAGAGGTGGACGGCGGATCCGGCGTACTGCACACCGCCCTCGACCGGGCTCGCGGAGAGCCAGAGCCCGGCGTCGAGGTCGTGCGCACCGTGCGACCCGCTGGTCTGCTGGAGCCGGGACGCGAGCGCCGCCGCGGCGGCGATGCCGACGTGGCTCTCGGACATGCAGCCGACGAACACGGACACCCCTGCCTCCTTCGCGGCGTCGGCCAACGCGATCGCCTCGGCGATGCCCCCGGTCTTGGCGAGCTTGATGTTGACCCGGTCGACCGCTCCCCTCGCCAGCACCTCACGCAGGTTCCGGGAGGTCCAGACGGTCTCGTCGGCGACGATCGGCGTGGTGGTGTGCCGGGTGACGTAGGCGAGACCGTCGATGTCGTCGCGGTGGACGGGCTGCTCGACCAGCTCCACGTCCACACCGTCGTCACGCCAGGCGTTGATGATGCGAACAGCTTCCTCCGGCTCCCACCCCTGGTTGGCGTCCACCCGGATCGCGACGGCGTCGCCGACCCTCGCCCTGACGGCCTCCACCGTGCGGAGGTCGTCGCCGCCCGCGCCGGTCTTCACCTTCAGCGTGGTGAACCCGTCGGCGACGTGCTCCTCGGCGGTGCGGAGCAGCTCTGCCACGTCTGCAGCGGTGACCGCCGCGGACAGCGTCATGTCGGTCTCGACCACCGCGGACGAGCCGCCGAGGTACCGGTGGAGGGGTTCCCCTGCGGCCCGCGCCGCGAGGTCCCACACCGCGCACTCGACCGCCATGCGGGCCGACGGGTTGCCGACGACGGCGTGTGCGAGCCGCGCGCTCACAGCGCCGGGCTCGTCGCCGGGCATCCCCCGCACGGCTTCGGAGAGCGGGCCCTCGACCGCGGCGACGACGCTCTCGTGGCTCTCGCCGGTCACCCGCCAGCTGACGGGAGCCTCGCCCCAGCCGGAGCGGCCGTCGGTGTCGACCATGCTCACGAGCAGGGCATCCACGACGTCTGCGCGTCGCACCGCGGTGACGAATGGCCGCCGCAGCGGGACGAGCCGCCGGTGGACGCTGATGCGATCGATCCGAGCCATGTACCCTCCACCACGCCGCCGGGAGCCGATGTAAGGATTTTACGCAATAGCCGCCGGATGTGTAAAAAGTACACTCTCGCCGGGACTCCCGGCCGTCGGAGCCTCAGGCGACCGGACCCTGCGCCAGCGTGACGTCGGCGGTGTGCGATGCGCCGTCCTGGTCGGCCCATGTGACGGCGACCGTCTGGCCCGGCCGGTGCGAGGCGAGCGCGGTGGTGAGCTCCTGCGCGGAGGAGACCGCGGCCCCGTCGATCGCCGTGATCGTGTCGCCCGCGACCAGCCCGGCCTCGGCTGCCGGACCCCCGTCGACGACTCCCGAGATGGCCGCGCCGGTCGCCGTGCCGTCTGCGAGGTCGGACGCCACCTCCACCCCGAGGAACGCCGGGTAGCCGATGGTCACGGTGGAGGAGGCCTGGCCCGCCTCGATGCCCGCGGCGATCGCGAGGGCGTCCTCGATCGGGATCGCGTAGCCGGCGACCGTCGAGCCGCCCTCCTGAGCGGCGGTGTCGATACCGATCACACGGTCGGAGGAGTCGAACAGCGGGCCGCCGGAGTCGCCGGCCTGGATGTCGGCGTCGGTCTCGATGAGTCCCGACAGCGTCTCCGAGGCCGCCGTCTGCTCCGCCTGGGTCGTGATGGTCTGGTCGAGGGCCGTCACCGTGCCGGGCGAGGCCGACGGCGTACCGCCCGTGCCGCCCGCGTTGCCGACCCCGGTCACGGACTCGCCGACGACGGTGTCGCCTGAGGTGTCCAGGGCGGCTGTGGCGAGGCCGGACGCGCCGCTCAGCTGGAGCACCGCGACGTCGTCGGTCGCGTCGGTCCCGACGACCGCCGCCGTGTAGACGGCGCCGGTCGCGATGACCGTGACGCTGATGCTGGTGGCGCCCTCCACGACGTGGTTGTTGGTGAGGATCTCGCCGTCCGACGACAGCACGATGCCCGTGCCGGCGCTCTCGGCCTGAGCATAGGTGAGCTGGGAGGTGATGTCGACGACGCCCACCTCCTGCGCCGCGGTCGCACTCGCTAGCGCGGTGCCGCCCGAGGATGCCGATGCGGACCCGCCGAAGCCCGAACCGCCGCCGTAGCCGTACGGGCTGCGACCGAGTGCGGTCCTCACGTCCGGGACGACGTGCGTGGCGGTGTGCGCTGCGGCCGGCGAACCCGAACCGGTCACCGCCGCGACTCCGAAGGCAGACCCTGTCACCAGGGCGATCGCGAGCGCCGACGACAGGGCGACCATCCGCCCGCGCCGCCGCGTCGACGCGCGGTGCCCGTCGCCGCCCGCCGTCGTCGCGGCCCCCGGGTCGTCCGGCGTGGCGGGGGCTCCGTCGATCGTGTTCATGGCTCGTGTCCTCTCGGGATGTGCTTGTCCGCTCAGGACACCGCACCCGCGTGAGGGAACGTCATGGTCCGGATATGGGGCAGCCGGGAGAAAGCCAGAGCCTCCTATGAGAACGGAGTGAGCTTGCTCGGGGCGCGCATCCCTGAACCGGTTCACACATTCGTAACCAGGCCGTTCCGCCGCAGGCCTGGTGCACCCCGTCCGGGGGACGTTAGCGTGGCCATGCACCCTGGCCCACAGCACCGCACTGCTCACCGGAGGGAATCATGGGAACTGTCACCACGTCGGACGGCGTCGAGATCTACTACAAGGACTGGGGTTCGGGTCAGCCGATCGTGTTCAGTCACGGCTGGCCGCTGTCGGCCGACGACTGGGACACGCAGCTGCTGTTCTTCCTTCAGCACGGCTACCGCGTCGTCGCGCACGACCGGCGCGGGCACGGGCGCTCCAGCCAAGTGAGCGACGGCCACGACATGGACCACTACGCCGCCGACCTGCGCGCGGTGGTCGAAGCGCTCGACCTGAGGGACGCCATCCACGTCGGGCACTCGACCGGCGGCGGCGAGGTCGCTCACTACATCGCGACCTACGGCGAGGACCGTGTCGCCCGCGGCGTCCTGATCAGCGCCGTCCCGCCGATCATGGTGCAGACCGAGAACAACCCGGGCGGACTGCCGAAGAGCGTGTTCGACGACCTGCAGGCGCAGCTCGCGGCGAACCGGTCGGAGTTCTACCGCGCGCTGCCGTCGGGCCCGTTCTACGGCTTCAACCGGCCGGGCGTCGAGTCGTCGGAGGCGATCATCGAGAACTGGTGGCGCCAGGGCATGATGGGCGGCGCGAAGGCGCACTACGACGGCATCGTCGCCTTCTCGCAGACCGACTTCACCGAGGACCTCAAGAAGATCACGGTCCCGGTGCTGGTGATGCACGGCGAGGACGACCAGATCGTCCCCTACGCCGACTCCGGCCCGCTCTCGGCGAAGCTGCTTCCGAACGGCACGCTCAAGTCGTACCCGGGATTCCCGCACGGGATGCCGACCACGCAGGCCGACACGATCAACGCCGACCTGCTGGAGTGGCTGCAGTCGTAGCGTGCGCGCACGAGGAGGCGGGGCGGGCCCCGAGCCTGCCCCGCCTCCCCTGCGCCGGGTTCGCCGTTACTTCGCGACCGGGATGGACTGAGCCTTCAGCGTCTTGATCGTCGACTCCTGAGCCGCCTTCAGAGCGTCCTCGAGCGTACCGCTGCCGCTGACCGCGCCCTTGAACCCGTCGGAGACGTCGGCGTAGGTCTGGGTCATCGTCGGGCCCCAGGTGAAGTCGGGCTTCACCTGCGACGAGGCCTTCGCGAAGACGTCGTAGATCTTCTGGCCGCCGTAGAACTCGACACCCTGCTGCAGGGCGGGGAGCTTGAGGCCCGCCTTGGTGGCCGGGTACAGGTTGGCCGCCTTGTTCAGGGCGGTCAGCGCCTCGGAGGAGGTGTTCAGCCACAGTGCGAACTTCGTTGCCTCGTACAGGTGCTTCGACCCGGTGAAGGCCACCACGGAGCTTCCGCCCCAGTTGCCGGCCGCCTGGTCGCCGGAGGACCACTGCGGCGAGGGCGCCACGGCCCAGTCGCCGCTCGTGTCCGGAGCGCCGGAGGAGATGGAGTTCGCTCCCCAGACGGCGGAGTTCCACGTCCAGGCCTGGCCGGAGTTGTACGCGTTGTTCCACTCGTCGGTCCATGCCGGCACCGTGGACACGAGCCCGTCCTTGATCAGCCCGTTCCAGTAGTCGGCGACCTTGCTGGACTCCGAACCGGTCAGGTCGACCGTCCAGTTCTTGCCGTCGTTGGCGAACCACTGGCCGCCCGCCTGCCACACGAAGCCGGCGAACTGGTTGATGTCGGTCTGCGAGAAGTTGGTGATGTAACCGCCCAGGGCACGGATCTTCTTCGCGGCGTCCTTGTACTCGTCCCAGGTCTTCGGGACGGCGATGCCGTTCTTCTCGAAGAGGTCCTTGCGGTAGAACATCGCCATCGGGCCGGAGTCCTGGGGGATGCCGTAGACGGACTTGTCGGAGCCGAGGGACACCTGGTTCCATGTCCAGTCGACGAACTCGCTCTTCGCCTTGACGACCGCCGAGCAGGTGCTGAGGTCCTCCAGCGCGTTCTGGACACGGAAGTTCGGGAGGGCGTCGTACTCGATCTGGCCCAGGTCGGGGGCGTTTCCGGCCTTGACCTCGTTGAAGAAGTTCTTGTAGGTGCCGTTGTTGCCGTTGGGGCCCTCCTGCACCTTCACCTGGATGTCCGGGTTCTTGTCGTTCCAGAGCTTCACGACATCGGCCATCCCGGGCACCCAGGTCGTGAAGTCGAGGGTGACCTTGCCCTTCGACGGCGTGCAGGCGGCCGCGCTCGCGCCTCCGGCGGACGACGACGAGGAGCAGCCGGCCAGGGCGACCGCCGCCCCCACCGCGACAGCGGTGAGCACGGCGATTCTCTTCGGGTATCGCATTGTGATCCTTCTCTCGGTGTGATCCACCCGGCTTCGGTGCCGGGAGCTGAGGGGGTCGTCCGGTCCGGCTATTTGAGCGAGCCGGAGCCGAGTCCGTTCCGCCAGTAGCGCTGCAGCAGGAGGAACGTGACGACGAGGGGGACGATCGACAGGAAGGCGCCGGACAGCACGAAGGTGCGCAGCTCCGGGACCTGGTTGATCTGCGTGTTCCAGGTGTAGAGGCCGTACGTGACCGGGAACAGCTCGGTCGAGCGCAGCATGATGAGCGGGAGGAAGAAGTTGTTCCAGATCGCGACGAACTGGAACAGGAAGACCGTCACCAGCGCGGGCGTCATCAGTCGGACGGCGATGGTGAAGAACGTGCGCAGCTCGCCGGAGCCGTCCAGTCGCGCTGCCTCCATCAGCTCGTCGGGCACGCTCGCCGCCGCGAAGATGCGGCTGAGGTAGACGCCGAAGGGACTCACGATGGAGGGCAGCAGGACCGCCCAGATGGTGTCGGTCAGCTGCACCTTGCTGAACAGCAGGAACAGCGGGAGCGCCAGGGCGGTCGCCGGGACGAGCACCCCGCCCAGCACCACGTTGAACAGCGTCTCCCGGCCGCGGAAGCGGTACTTCGCCAGCGCGTACCCGCACATCCCGGCGAGGAGGGTGGCGAGGAAACCGCCGACGCCGGCGTAGAGGATACTGTTGAGCATCCACCGCCCGAAGATGCCGCCGTTGTAGGCGAGCACGTCGCCGATGTTCTTCACGAGGTCGAAGTCGGCGAACCACAGCCCGTTCGTGGTCAGCAGCTGGCCCCGCGACTTGCTCGACGCGACGACCAGCCACCAGAGCGGGATGAGCGTGTACAGGGTGAAGATCACCATGACCGTCATCGCGACGGCACGCGAGACGGGGCTCTGCTTCGGTCCGGTGCCACGGCGGCTGCGGCGGCCGCGGCGGCGCTCCTCGCGCTCTGCGCGCTGGGCGGTCGGGACCGGGATGAGGGTCTCGGCGGTCATGCGTCCTGCCCCTTTCGCTGCGTCACTTTGAGGAAGGTGAAGGAGAGGATGAAGGTGGCCAGCGCCAGCACGACGCTGAACGCGGCGGCGAGGTTGTAGTTCGGGAGCGAGCTGGTCGCGTAGATCGTCATGTTCGGCGTGTAGGTGCTCGTGACGGCGGAGCTGAAGGAGGCGAACACCTGCGGTTCTGCGAGCAGCTGGAGCGTGCCGATGATCGAGAACACGGCGGTCATGAGGATCGCGGGCCGCACGATCGGGATCTTGATCGACCACGCCATCCGGAACTGCCCGGCGCCGTCGAGACGCGCGGCCTCGTAGATCTCCTGCGGCACCGCGAGCAGAGCCGAGTAGATGATGAGCATGTTGTAGCCGACGTAGACCCAGGTCACGACGTTGGCGATCGACCACAGCACGAGGTCGGCGCCGAGGAAGGGAACCGCCTTGGTGAGGGCCGAGAACGGCGACAGGTTCGGCGAGAACAGGAAGCCCCACATGATCGCGGCGATGACACCCGGCACCGCGTACGGGACGAAGTAGGCCAGCCGGAAGAACCGCTTGCCCTTCACGAGCGGCGAGTCGAGCAGCAGGGCGAACACCAGCGCGAGCCCGAGCATGACCGGCACCTGGACGACGCCGAACAGGAGGACGCGGCCGACCGACCCCCAGAACGCCTGGTCCTGGAAGACCAGCGCGTACTGCTGCAGGCCGCCGAACACCTCGGTCGCCGGGCCGAACGTCCCGTCGCGCTGCACGACGAGCAGCGACTCCCACACCGCGTAGGCCACGGGGAGCGCGTAGAACAGGGCGAACAGCACCAGGAACGGCGCGACGAGAGCGATGATCGCCCTCTTGTGCGGCGTCTTGATGCGGCGGCGGGGCGCGCGCTCCGGAGCGTCGACCCGCGTGGTGGCGGACGTCACGATCATGACGCCTCCTCTCTGCTGATCCCGGCATCGCCGGCGGGGACGAGGACGGATGCGGGGTCCTCGCGGATGATGCGGACGGCGCCCGCGGGCACCACGACGACGGCGTCGACGCGGTCGCCGGTGACGAGGTCGACGCCGGTCGATGCGAGTTCGACGTCGTCGTCGCCGTGGTTGATGGCGAAGAGGAACGAGACGCCGTCCGCGCCGATGCGGCGGGTGACGTCCAGCTCGGCGGCGCCGGCGGCGTGGGGGGCGACGCCGGCGCCGTCGAGGGCTTCGCGGACCAGGTCGTCGAGGTCGAGCTGATCGAGCCGTGTCGCGACGTACCAGGCGACGCCGTCGCCCCGCTCGTTGCGGGTGATCGCGGGGCTGCCCTCCGCGGGGCCGTCGGCGAACGCATCGACGACGGACGCGGTGGTCGCCCGTCCGCGCTCGCTCCAGACGGACGCGATGCGGCCCGAGGCCAGGCGGACGGTGTCGCCGGGAGAGAGCGGGGCGAACTCGTCCACGCGCACGCCGAGCAGGTCGCGCAGGAGACCGGGGTAGCCTCCCGTGACGACCGCCTGCTCGTCGTCGACGATGCCGCTGAAGAAGGTGACGAGGGCGTGACCGCCGTTCTCGACGTAGGCCTGCAGCCCGGCGGCCTCGTCGGCGCGCAGCGAGTAGAGGGCGGGGACCGCGACCAGGCGGTAGCCGCTCAGGTCGGAGCCGGGCGACACGACGTCGACCGTGACCCCGGCGGCGCGGAGCGCGCGGTACGCCGCGTGCACCTGCTCGAGGTAGCGGACGCCCTCGCTCGGGAGGTTGTCGCCGTCGGCGGCCCACCAGGCCTGCCACGAGAACATCAGCGCGACCTCGGCCTGCACGGTCGATCCGACCACGTCGGGCAGGGCGCGCAGCACGCGGGACAGCTCCTGGGCCTCCCGCCAGATCCCCGAATCGGTCCCGGCGTGGGGCAGCAGAGAGGAGTGGAACTTCTCGCTCCCGCGCACGGATGCGCGCCACTGGAAGAAGCAGATCGCGTCGGCGCCGCGCGCGACGTGCGAGAGGGCATCCCGAAGCAGCTGCCCCGGTGCCTTCGCGAGGTTGACCGGCTGCCAGTTGACCGATCCGGTGGACGTCTCCATCAGCATCCACGGCCGGCCTGCGGCGAGGCCCCGGGTGAGGTCGGCGGCGAAGGCGAGCTCCGCCGTCGGGTCCTCGAGACGGTCGTCGAGGTAGTGGTCGTTCGCAATGAGGTCGAGGTCGCTCGTCCAGCTCCAGTAGTCCATGTTCCGGATGTGGGCGGTGTTCATGAGGTTGGTGGTGACCGGAGCGCTGCTGTGGCGACGGATCGCCTCGGCCTCGGCACGGAAGTGCTCGATGATCGCGTCCGACGAGAAGCGGTGGAAGTCGACGACCTGCGCCGGGTTGCGGGTCGAGAGCGTGGCCATCGGCGGAAGGATCTCGTCCCACTGGCCGTAGCGCTGGCTCCAGAACGCTGTGCCCCAGGCCTCGTTGAGCCGGTCGATCGTCTCGTAGCGGTCGCGCAGCCAGCGGCGGAACGCGGCCGCGCTCTCGTCGCAGTAGCAGAGGGCGTTGTGGCAGCCCATTTCGTTCGAGACGTGCCACAGCGCGACAGCGGGGTGCCGGCCGTAGCGCTCGGCGATCCGCTCGGCCAGCGTGACCGCGTAGCTGCGGTAGACGGGCGAACTGGGGCAGAACGCCTGACGACCGCCGGGGAAGCGGCGGGTGCCGTCGATCGCGACCGGGAGGAGCTCCGGGTGCAGCGTGGTCAGCCAGGCGGGAGTGGACGACGTCGCCGTGCCGAGGTTCACCCGGATGCCCGCGGCATGCAGCAGTTCGATGATCTCATCGAGTCCGGAGAAGTCCCACACGCCCTTGGCCGGATTGACCTGCGCCCAGCCGAAAATGTTGATCGCGACGAGACCGACGCCGAGCTCGCGCATCAGGGCGATGTCCTCGGTCCACACGGCGCGATCCCACTGCTCGGGGTTGTAGTCGCACCCGAGGATCATGCCGTCCATGTCGCGGATGAGCACTGCGGCTCCTTTGCCATTCTGTGAACGTGCACACATCGAGGTGCCCGCGTCCGTCTCTTGCTGTGGGAACGTGCACAGCCACCTCCGCCCGAAGGCCGGTGCGGTAGGACTGTGAACGTGCACAGACTAAGCAGGCCGCAATCCGTCTGTCAAGCCGCCTATCCCCTAGACTTCCCCCATGACCGAACAGCGCCGCCGGGCCACCGTGGTGGACGTGGCCCTCGAGGCCGGCGTTTCGCGCGGTACGGTCTCGCGCTACGTCAACGGTGGCCACTACGTCTCGAGCGAGGCCCGGCAGGCGATCGAGGCGGCGATCCGCAAGGTCGGTTACACGCCGAACACCGCCGCGCGGAGCCTCGTCCGCCAGCGCACCCAGGCGGTCGGCTTCATCGTCCACGAGCCGCACTCGGTCTTCCTCGAAGACCCGAACATCGGTGTCATCATGCTCGGAGCCAACTCCGCGCTCTCGACCCGCGACTACCAGATGGTGTGCCTCATCGTGGACTCGGAGCGGGACACCGACCGCGTCTCCCGGTACCTCAGCGGCGGGTTCGTCGACGGCGCGATCGTGGTGTCGGCACGCGACCGTGACCCGATCCTGTCGGTCATCGAACGCCTGGGGCTCCCGGCGGCGTTCGTCGGCCATCCGCCCGGCATCACCGCCCCGTTCATCGGCATCGACAACCGCGGGGCGTCCGCGGCGATCACGCAGCGCCTCATGCAGACGGGGCGCCGCAAGATCGGGATGATCGCCGCCGCCCTCGACCGCGACTCCGGCGCCGACCGCCTCGCGGGCTTCCGCGAGGCGCTCGGCATCGCCTACGACCCGGAGCTCGTGGTCCGCGTGCCGCTGTACTCGTTCCTCGACGGCGCCGCGGGCATGCGCACGCTGCTGGAGCGGGCGCCCGACGTCGACGGGGTCGTCGCCGCATCCGATGCCGTCGCGGCCGGCGCCCTGCAGACACTGCTGGAGTCCGGCCGGTCGGTTCCGCGCGACGTCGGCCTGGTCGGCTTCGACGACAGCTCGTGGGCCACCCGCACCACTCCGGCACTCTCGACCGTGCACCAGCCCGCCGAAGGCATCGGGCGGGCCGCGGCAGAGGCCGTGCTCGAGCAGATCCGCACGGGCGACATCGGTGCGGGCGGCCTGGTGCTCGACACGTCCATCGTCTGGCGCGGCTCCGCCTGAGTCGCCGCTACAGGGCGTGCCGCCCGCGGCGCCGCTCCCCGCCGCCGAGCCGGCCGTCGTGCAGTTCGAGCACCCGGTCGGCCCGCGCCATGAGCAGCGGGTCGTGCGTGGTGACGACCGCGGCGACACCGTCGCGGTGCACCAGCTCCACGAGCAGGTCCATGATCGCGCGCCCGGTCACGCTGTCGAGCTGGCCGGTGGGCTCGTCGGCGAACAGGATGCGCGGCCGCGCGGCGAGCGCCCGCGCGATCCCGACGCGCTGCTGCTGACCGCCGGACAGCTCGGTCGGACGCTGGCGGGCGTGCGCGCCGAGGCCGACGGCCTCCAGCAGCTCCGCGACCCGCTCCTCCCGCTCCGCCGGGGCGACGCCGAGCAGGCGCAGCGGCAGCTCGACGTTCTCGGCCGCGGACAGCACGGGCACCAGACCGAACGACTGGAAGACGAATCCAGTGCTCCGCCGCCGCAGGCTCACGAGCTGCGACTCGGAGGCGGACCCGAGCTCCACCCCGTCGAGCACGATCCGGCCGGCGGTGGCGCGGTCGAGCCCGCTGAGCACGTTCAGCAGGGTCGTCTTGCCGGAGCCGGACGGGCCCTTCACCACGACCAGCTCGCCCGGGTGCACCGAGACATCGGCTGCGGCGAGCGCCGCGACCGGACCGGCCGGCGTCTCGAAGCTGCGTGCGACCCCCTCGGCGACGAGGAGCGGGCCGTCGCCGTCTACCGGCTCGCGCTCGACCGCCGTCTCAGCTGTCGTCACCGTCGGACTCCCTCCGGTCCTCGTGCGGCCAGACGCCGACGTGGTCCTGCTCCAGCGCCAGGCGCACGCGATCGCGCATCCCGAGCGTGGTGAGGTACTCCTGCGGCAGCTGCAGCCGGCCGACCCGGTCGAGCACCGCGAACTCCTCCGCCACCATGTGCTCGTCACCGTGCTCGTTGACGCCGGTGCGGCGCAGCACCTCCGTTGCGGTGCGTCCGTCGCGGATCTGGACGGTGCGTGCGACGTGCTCCGAGACGGTCGGGTCGTGCGTCACGATCAGCGTCGTGACGCCGAGCTCGCGGTTGACGCCGCGCATGGCCTCCAGCACCTCCGCACTCGTCGCCTCGTCGAGCTCGCCGGTCGGCTCGTCGGCGAGCAGGACGCGCGGCTCGTTCGCGAGCGCGACCGCGATCGCGACGCGCTGCTGCTCGCCGCCGGACATCTCGGTCGGGCGGCGGTCGGCGCAGTGGGCGACCTCCAGCAGCTCGAGCAGTTCGGCGGCGCGGCGGTCGCGGTCGCCGGTGCGGGCGACGGACATCGCCAGCGCCAGGTTCTCGCGCGCCGTGAGGTAGCCCAGCAGGTTGCGCGAGGTCTGCTGCCAGACGAAGCCGACGGTGTGCCGGCGGTAGTCCACGCGCTCCCGGTTGCCGAGGGTCAGGAGGTCGCGCCCGGCCACCGAGACGGAGCCGGCGGTCGGCTTGTCGAGCCCGGAGAGGATGCCGAGCAGCGTCGACTTGCCCGAGCCCGAGGCGCCGACGATGGCGACCAGCTCGCCGGAGTCGACCCGGAGGTTCAGCCCCTGAAGCGCCTGGACCTCGACGCCGTCCGCGGTGAAGATGCGCACCAGGTCGGCGCAGCGGATGGCGGCGTCGGGGGCTGGCGATGTCACGTCGGTCATTCTCCTCCGTTCCTCAGCACGGCCGCGGCCGACCGGCGGCGGGCGCCCGCGAGCGCCACCGCGGTCGCGACCGCGGCCACCAGGGCGAAGCCGGCGAGCGCGGCCCCGACGAGGGTGGGATCCTGCACGACCGCGGGCTGGACCGGACTCCCGGTGAACCCGCGCAGGTCGAGCGGGCTGAGCACGAGCGCGGGCAGCACCAGGCCTACGACGGCGCCCGCGGCGAGGCCGAAGACGAGCACCGGGCCGAGCTCCCACGCCAGCACGCCCGCGGTCTGCCGGGAGCTGTACCCGATCGTGCGCAGCGTGGCGACGAGCCGGATGCGCGCGGCGGTGTTCAGAACGAGCGTCAGCAGCAGGGCGGCGATGCAGAGCAGCAGCGTCAACGCGATCGACAGTGCGGCGATCGACTCGGAGCCCGCGACCAGCGGCGATGCGCGCAGGGCGGCGCGCTCGGCGACGGCGTCCCCCACGACCGCGCCGCGCCCGCCGATGCGCTCCAGCTCGGCGTGCACGCGTGCGGCGTCGGCTCCGGGGGCGAGCTTCACCAGCACGGTCTGCGGGCGCCCGGTGATACCGCTCGACGCCGGCAGGGTCGTCTTGTCGATGAACACCCACTCGGCGTCGCGCACGTACACACCGGGGACGAAGTCGACCTCCTTCACGCCCAGGTGGACGTTCGTGCCGCTGGTCTGCACGAGGGCGGAGGTGATCGGGATGCGGCTCGTCGAGCCGCCGAGCGCGGCGCCGGTGCGACCGGGGAGGACGCCGGTGAGCGCGGTGGAGAGGCGGGCGGCGCGCGGCAGATCGGCCTGGACGGCATCGAGGGCCCGCGGGTCGACGAGGTAGCCGGAGACGGACGAGGAGTCTCCGGCCGCGCTCAGCCGCAGGCCTCCCGCCCAGTCGACGGTCGCGGTGCGCTGGACTCCGGGGATGCGGGCCACCGCATCCACTTGTGTGCCCGACAGGGTGGACGCAGCGGTGAGCGACAGGTCGGAGCCCACCCGGATGCGGGCGCCCTCTGCGAGCCCCGCACCCGTCGTCGCCAGCATGCTCACCGAGAACAGCGCGATGCCGACGCCCGCGACCAGCGTGAAGACCGGCCAGAGCAGCCCCGACCGGGCGTGCCGCGCCGACGACGCCCCGAGGAAGGCGACCGCGCCCCGCCCCCGGCGCAGCGCGCCCGCGACCCAGCCGACCGGGTAGCCGGCCAGCCGGACCACCAGGATGCACGCCGCGAGGGCCACGAGCACCGGCGTCAGCGCGGTCAGCGGGTCGACCTGCATCCCCCCACCGGAGGAGTCCAGCCCACGGCGGGCGACCAGGGCGATCCCGGCGACCGCCAGCCCCAGCACGACCACCTCGGCGACCCAGGCGAAGCGGTTCCTGCGCCGCGTCTCCGGCGCAGGCTCCAGCCTGCCGGCGGCGAGCAGGAGCGCGGCCGGCGGGAGCAGGACGCACAGCACGGCGAGCACCATCGGCAGGGCGAGCGGCACCGCTCCCGGCGTGAGCAGCAACGCCGCGGCCAGACCGATCGCCGCGGCCGGGAGCGACGCGAGCAGGCCGTGCGCGGCCAGCTCCGTTCGCAGCCGGGCGGGCGAGGCACCGCGCGCCGCCATCAGAGAGAGGGCCGGTCTGCGGCGATCGACGACGAGGCGAGCGGCCTGCGCGAGCACGGCGAGAGCGACCACCAGCGGCCCGCTGACGAGGATGGCGAACAGAGTCTGCGCCGGCTGGGCCCGCGCGGTGTAGTCGTCGAGCGGCTGCTGCAGCGCGGTGGCGAAGGTGAGCGGCACCGATGCGCCACTGACGGCCGCGGTGCGCGGGGACGCGAGGAACGCTCCGAGCGCGCTGCGGACCTGCGGGAGTTCCTCCGCGGTGAACCGATCGGGGACGACGGGGAACCACACCTGGGCGATGGTCGCGTCGAAACGCGCGGCGAGCGCGGGCCACGCCTGCGGGGCGACCCAGGCGACGCCGCCGTAGTCCTTGCCCGAGTCGCCGCCATCGACGAAGTGGCCGAGCGCACGCGTCACATCGAGGTCCCAGAAGTCGGCGGACCGGTCGACGGGACGGATCGTCCCGACCAGCCGCAGGGGCACCGTTACGCCCGGCATGGGCGTGGCGGTGCGCGACTCTCCGACGTGCCAGCCCAGCAGCGACGCGGCCGTGGCGGTCAGCACCACCGGGACAGGCCCCGCGTCGTCGGCCGACGGCGCCGTCGGCCACTCCCCCGACACCAGCCGCGCGGTCCGTCGCAGGTCCGGGTAGGCCTCCACCGTGACCGAGTACCTGCTGTTCGGCGCCGCCCCTGCGGGCGAGTCGGTCGGCTCGGCAAGGCTGCGAGCGGCGATGTCGCCCGGCGAGGCGACGGCACGGAGCGACGGCCGCATGGCGTCGCGCACCGCGGTGGCCGAGGCGGGCAGGTCCTGCCACAGCTGCGCGGGATCCACTTCGGGACCGTTCGTGAACGTGCCGGTGCGGATGCCGGCGACGATGTCCCGGCCGCCGGCCCCGGCCTCTACGAGGTCGTGGCGCAGCTCGCCGCCCAGGATGGTGCTCGTCACCCGGGGCCACGCGGCGAGCGCAAGAGTGGTCACCAGCGCGACGACGGCCAGCAGGGCGAGCCCGCCGCCGTATGCCCGCGCAGAGCGGAGGAGGAGCCCGGCGTCGGTGGTGCGCCCGCTCACCGTGTCTCCTCCCGGTACGCGGTGTCCGCGGCCTGGCGGCGGACGGCCCTCCCGTAGCCCCACACGGCGAGCGCGAGCGCTGCGGCGAGGGCGCCGAGCCCGATGGCCAGTCCGACGGGGTCGACACGGCCCTGGACGGAGAGAGTGGAGGGCGCGGTCACCACGGAGAGCCGGGCGAGGGTGTTGGCGACCAGGAGCACGACGGCGACGCCTCCCGCCAGACCGAACACGGCGGAGGCGACGGCCACGCCGATCACCTCCAGCCGCCGGGACCACGCCTGCTGGCCGCCGGAGAGCCCGACCGCGCGGAGCACCACGACCTCGCCCCGGCGACGCCGGAGCGAGGAGGAGATCGCGGCGGCGACGGCGGCGACGGCGAGCAGGGCGCATCCCGCGGCGCCGAGCCAGGTGCTGAGCACGGCGCCTGAGAGGAAGCGCGAGACGAACGTCCCGTCGGCCGTGGTGACGACCGCGTCTGGTCCGACGGCCGCGGCGACGCGGGAACGCAGGGCGTCCGCGTCCGCGGCTGTCGCCCACACGGACGACACCCGCGTCACCGCGGGCGCGGTGCGCAGCAGCTGCGCGGTCACGGCGGAGGAGTCGGCGAGCACGGCCCGCTCGGAGGAGGTGCCGGGCACGGCCGCGACGATCCGCGCGACAGTGCCGGTCAGGGTGCCGATCGGGCCCTGCACATCGATCCGCTGGCCGACCTGGAGCGCATCGTCGTCGGCCAGGGCCTGCGTGACCACCAGGCGGAGCGGAGCCGACGCGGGAGCGGGCACGAACCGCGCCGACGCGGCCCGGTCGAGCGTCGCCGTGCCGGCGCGGCCGGCGGAGGACGCCACGAAGTCGGAGGACGACGCGAATGCCGCGGGGGCGAGCGACCAGGCGGCCGTCGCCCGCGGCAGGCCGGAGAGCGCGACCTCCACATTCGTCGCGCCCGCCTCCGAGTGTGGCTCGGTGGTGACGTCGACGGCGACCAGCCGCCGCGGTCCGCCTGCCGCGAGTGGAATGCGGACGACTCCACCGGCGTCCGGCCGCGCCGTCACGGGCACGGCCTCGCCCTGGGTGGTGGCCAGCCACGCCGTCACGGCGCTCGGCGCCACGGCGCCGCTGCTCGCGGTGGCGGCGACGCGGAGGGTGAGCGCGCGGTCGCCCGCCGGCAGATCGGCGCCCGGGATGCCGCCGCGCGGAGGGAGAGCCGCCGCGACGCCCGCGGCGTCGAACAGGTAGGAGCCGACCGGCACGAGCGCGGGCAGCAGAGCGGTGTCCGTCACGACCACGGCGACATCCGTCTCGCCGACCGTGCCGTCGTCCACAATCGCCGGCGACGCCGTCGTGCCCCCGTGGGAGAGCGCAGAGGCCGGCGAGAGGGCGGCGGCGGACCGGGCCGCCCCGCCCGTTCCGAGATCGGCCCGCACGGCCGCGCCCGTGGTCAGCAGCCCCGAGTCGTGGAGGAACCCGGAGAAGGTGCCCGCGTAGCCCGCCGCGAAGCCGAACGAGCCGACGGCGAGCACGATCAGGGCGACCGGGCCGGAGAACAGGGCGATTCCGCGGCCGACCTGGCGGGCCGGGAGCACACCCTCCACTCCCCGGCCGCGACCCGCGAGCCGCTCGACCGCAGCGGCCGCGGGCCCGAACAGCGACAGCCCGAGCAGCGCGATCGCGCACAGCACGGCCGCCGGCGCCAGGACACCCGCCGGGTCGACGCCGCCGACGCCCGCGGAGGAGCTGAACACGAGGAAGCGCCATAGGGTGAGCGCCGCGGCCGCGAGCGCCAGCACGGCGAGCCCGGCCGAGACGGCACTCCTGGCGCGTCCGGCCTCGACCGCTCCCGGCGCGTCCGTGAGGGAGCGCGCGGACAGCACTGCGGTGAGGGTGGCGGTGGCGACGGCCGCCGCGAGGGTCGCGAGCGGAGGGAGCACGACGTCCAGCATCCCCGCAGCGCCCGCCGTGGGACCGCCGGTCAACGGGAGCAGCACCGCCTGCGCGCCGAGGGCGCCGAGCGAGACGGCGATCACCGCGGCCGCCGCGGATTCCGTCGCAGCCGCACCGGCCAGGCCCGGGAGCGTCACCCCGCGCGACCGGAGGAGGCGGGTCTCCGGCCGGCGCGCGTCCGCGAGCAGGCGGCCGAGCAGGGCGAGCGCGATCACGGAGCACACGGCCAGCACCGCGAGCGGGACGGGTATGACCGCCTGCAGCGCGACCACCGACCGCTGCATCGCCACGACGGTCGCGAGCCCTTGGCCGGTCGACGAGAACGGGCTGTCCGCGGCTGTCGGGTCCGCGCTGAGCGCGGCACGGATCCCCTCGAACCCGGCGCGCAGGCGCGGGAGGTGATCCGCCGTGACGCGGTCGGCGTCCGGTGTCACCACCCACTGCACGGCGGTGCCGTCGCTCGCGGCGTCGGCGACGGCTGCCGAGACGATCACGCGGCCGTCCGTGCCGTCCGCTCCGTCGCGGAGGCCCAGCCAGGCCGGAGCGGAGGGGTCCACCGGCCGCCACACCGCAGTCACCGTCACAGGAACGGCACGATCGGGTCCGGCGAAGGTCAGTCCCCCGCCCACGGCCAGGTGGTGGGCCCGGGCGAAGGACTCGTCGACGGCCGCCTCCGCCGCCGTGGAGGGCCAGCGACCGGAGACGAGCCGGACACGGTCGCGCACGTCGCCGGAGGCCACGATCAACGACGCAGACCCGCCACCGGCGACCGAGGCGGACGGCACGAACGCGGTCTCCGCCGTCTGCAGCGGCACGCCGCGGAACTGCGACCGCAGGACGGACCGCACCGCGTCATCCTGCTCCGCCGCATCCGTCGACCGCGACGTCTGCAGGGCCAGCGCGGTGGCCGCTGCGGGCTCGTGCGCCAGGGTCGCGCGCACGGCCGCGTCGGGCGACCGCAGCGCCAGGCCGGTCATCACCGACGCGAGGAAGGCGACCACCGCGACCACGAGAGCCGTCGAGATCAGGGTGCCCAGCTGCGCGCGGCTCCGGAGCAGCCAGAAGGGACGCATCCGCCCGGACCGCCCCTCCTGTGCACGCATCGTCTCACCGTAGCGCGTACATTTCTGACGGTGAGCCTTTCCACACCCCTGCTTCTCGGCCCCAACCAGCCGCTGGACCGGCCCTATCGAGGCGGTGCCGGGATCGCGCGATTCCGCGGGACGCCGCAGCCCAGCCCGTTCACTCCGGAGGACTTCGTCGGCTCCACCACGGAGATCTTCGCGGGCGGCGGGATCGGGCTCACGGTCCTCCCCGACGGCCGGACGCTGCGGGACGCGGTCGACGCCGACCCCGTCGCGTACCTCGGCGAGGAGCACGTCGGCCGGTTCGGCGCCCGCACCATGCTGCTGGTGAAGCTGCTCGACACCGCGGAGCGCCTGTTCGTGCACTACCACCCGGACGACGCGTTCGCGGCGCGCCACCTGCGCAGCCCGCTGGGCAAGACGGAGGCGTGGGCGGTCATCGAGACCGCGGGAGACGCCTACGCGGCCCTCGGCTTCCGGCGCCCGGTCGAGCGCACCGACGTCCGGGCCTGGTGGGACGGCCAGGACACGGAGGCCATGCTCGACGCCATGAACCGCGTGCCGCTCTCCGCGGGCGACACCCTGCTCGTGCCGGCCGGACTCGCGCACGCGATCGGGCCGGGCGTGACCCTCGTGGAGCTGCAACAGCCGACGGACCTCTCCGTCCTGCTGGAACGGCGCTCGCTGACCGAGGCGGAGGCGCTGCTCGGCCTCGACCTGGACACCGCGCTCGACGGGCTCGTCGTCGAGCCGACGCCCGCGGAGCGCATCGCGGAACTGCGCCAGGGCCGCGGCGCGGAGACGCTGTTCCCGGCCGACGCGGACCCCTTCTTCTCCGCCGAGCGGCTGACGGTCTCAGGATCGCGCGAGCTCGACCCGTCCTTCTCCGTGCTCGTCGTGCTCGACGGCACCGGGACGCTGGAATCGGCGGCGGGGAGCCTCCCGCTCCGGCGCGGCAGCACGGTGCTGACGGCTTTCGGGGACGGACCGGTCGGCCTCACCGGCGAGCTCGAGCTCATCCGCTGTCGCCCGCCACGCTGAGCCCGGCCGCCGGCCGCCGGTCGTCCGCTGTCGGACGCCGCGGCTACGCTCGCGCCATGGACAGCCGATGCGCCCTCTGCGGCGGCCCGCCGCATCCCGGCGCCCCGCTCGCGCTGTGCCTCACGCACCTGCTGGAGGCGCACGACTGGGTGGCGGGCGAGTTCGGGATGACCGACCTGCTGCCGTCGCCGTGCGTGTTCTGCGGTTCCCGGCTGGGAGTGCGGTACCCCTCCGGCTGGCTGTGCGCGGTGTGCGAGTGGCGCGTCGGCGAGGTGCCGCCGGACGATCCGGCGGCCTCGCGCGTGGACGTGGTCTACTACCTGCGCTTCCGCGACCGGATCAAGATCGGCACGACCGCGAACCCGGCGCAGCGCTTCGCGGCCCTCCCGCACGACGAGGTCCTCGCCTTCGAGCGCGGCGACCGGACGCTGGAGCAGCGCCGCCACGCCGAGTTCGCGCACCTGCGCATCCCTGGCACCGAGTGGTTCGAGACCGACGAGTCCCTCCTCGCCCACGTCGCCTCGCTTCGCGCTCCGACCCCCGACCCCTGGTCCCTCCTCGCCCGCTGGCGCAGCGAATCCGCCGCCCGCGCCTGACCCCCACCGTCGAGTACACGAAGACTGCACGCGACACCGGAGTGTCGCGTGCAGTCTTCGTGTACTCGAGAGTGGTCAGGCCACTTCGAGCGTGTGTTGCGGGGCGGAGGCGGAGTCGGCGTCGAATTTGGCCGCTAGGCGGGCCATGTCGGCGGCCTCTTCTGCTGCGGGGTCGATTAGGGGGATGGCTGCTGCCATCGCGGCGGGCGGCGCGGCCGCCTCTGCTGCGGGCCGTGCTCGTCGCGCCCGCATTAGGAGGGCGGCCACCACGGTGACGGCGCCTGCGGCGATCGCGAGCACTCCGGCGGTGGCGAAGCCCTCGGTGTAGCCGGACTCGGCGGGCAGGCCGTCCGGGGCGATGGCGCCGGTCACCAGCGCGGTCATCACGGCTGCCCCGACCGCGGAGCCCACGGTGCGCAGGTTCGCGTTCATCCCGCTCGCGATCCCGGTCTGGGTGGCGGGGACGCTCTGCACCACCACGCTCGTGATCGCCGCGTAGATGAGCCCGAGCCCGATTCCGAAGACCCCGGAGGCCGCGGCCACCGCGAGCAGCGACCCGTGCAGGAACGCGAGCGACAGGCTCGCGACGCCCATGAGCACGGCGGAGAGCACGATCTGCGCCCGGAAGCCGACCCAGCGGGCGAGCGGTCCGCTCAGGAACCCGGTGACGGCCATGGTCACGAGCATCGGGAGCATCAGCATCCCGGACTCCGCCACCGAGGCGCCCAGGCCGTAGCCGGTGGAGGCCGGCGTCTGCACGAACCGCGGGAAGTAGGCGAACACCGCGAACATCGACGCGCCGATGAACACGGCGGCGGCGTTCATGGACCAGACGCCCGGCTCCCGCATGAGCCGCATGTCCACCAGCGGGTGGCGGGAGCGCAGCTCGACGAGCACCCACGCGGCGAGTAGCACGGCCGCCACGACGAACAGGCCGACGACCTGCGGGGAGCCCCAGCCCCACTGCGCGCCCGTGCTGAGCGGGAGGAGGAGGGCGATCAGCCAGCCGGAGAGCAGCACGGCCGCCCACGGGTTGACCCCGCCGGTCGCCCGGGTGGGCGACTCGGGGATGGCGATCAGGGCGAGCACGGCCGCGGTGACCGTCAGGGCGACGGGCACGAGGAACAGGCCGCGCCAGCTGAGGGCGTCCGCCAGCGGTCCGGCGAGCACGGTGCCGAGCCCGCTGCCGATGGCGATGATCGACGCGATCGCGCCGATGGCGGAGGGCAGGCGATGGGCCGGGAACTCGTCCCGGATGATGCCGAAGGCGAGCGGGAACATGGCCCCGCCGAGACCCTGGATGACACGGCCGGCGATCACGACGCCGATGCTCGGAGCGACGGCGGCGACCACGCTCCCGAGCGCGACGGCCAGGAGGGCGAGGACGAGGATGCGCCGCTTGCCGACGAGGTCGCCGACGCGGCCGAGCAGCGGGGTGGCGACCGCGGCGGCGATGAGCCAGGCGGTCATGGTCCAGGTCACGCCGGCGGTGGTGGTGTGCAGGTCCGCCTGGATGACGGGGAGGACGGGGACGACGAGCGACTGCAGGGTCGCGAAGGAGCCGACGCTCAGCGCCAGGATGGCGAAGGTCAGGCCGGGATGGGATCGAGACATTGTCGGTTGTTTCCGTTTCTCGAGATGAGTGCCGAAAAGGGCTAGAATTGGAGGCAGGCTCCGTTCGGAGGGTTCCTCCGGTTAGTTGATACAGTACCGGAGGGTGCCTCCGCTTCGCAACCCCCGATCTCCCGACCCCGGAAGGACCGACCTCGTGACCGGCACCGAGACCCCCACCCTCGGAGTGGTACGCCCGCAGCGAGCGGACGCGCGCCGCAACTTCGACGCGCTGCTCACCGCGGCGCGCGAGGCGTTCGCCGCACAGGGTTCGAACGCGCCGCTCGAAGACATCGCGCGCCGCGCCGGCGTCGGCATCGGCACGCTGTACCGCAACTTCCCGACGCGGGATGCGCTGGTCGAGGCCGTCTACATCGACGAGGTCGCCGCGGTCGTCCGCGCGGCCGACGACGCCGCCTCCCTGGAGCCGTGGGAGGCCGTCGAGGCGTGGCTGCGCCGCTTCGTCACGTACGTCGGAACGAAGCGCGCGCTGATCGACGGGCTCAACAAGGAGTCGCCCGTGCTGCTCAGCTGCCGCACCTCCCTCTACACCGCAGGAGAGCCGCTCATCGAGCGCGCCCAGGCGGCCGGCGAGCTGCGCGGTGACGCCACCATCGGCGACGTGATCCGGATGGTCTCCGGGATCGCCGGGGTCGCGTTCGACGACGACGACCAGCGCGACCGCGTGATCGCCATGGCCATCGACGGCCTCCGCGCCCGCTGAGCCGTGAGCCGCATGCCGCCCGCGACCCCTGACTACGCTTAGAGGATGGAGCTCGGCGTCTATGCGGTGATCGCCGTCGCGGTCATCGTCGGCGTCGCCGCCTTCGCGCGCAAGCTCGGCGTCGCCGCCCCGATCATCCTCGTCATCGTCGGCGTGCTCCTCTCCTTCCTCCCCGGCGTCCCGGACATCAAGGTGCCGCCCGAGGTGATCCTCGACGGGCTCCTGCCGCCCATCCTCTATGCTGCGGCCATCAGCGTGCCGTTGACCGACTTCCGCCGCAATCTCGCCCCGATCGCCGGCCTGTCGGTCGTGCTCGTGATCATCACCGCGTTCGCCTCCGGGTTCGTCCTGTTCACGATGCTGCCGGAGCTGAGCCTCGCCGCGGCGGTGGCCCTCGGGGCCATCATCAGCCCGCCGGATGCGGTGGCCGCGACCTCCATCGGACGCAAGCTCGGGCTCCCGCCGCGCCTGCTGACCGTGCTCGAAGGCGAAGGCCTGGTCAACGACGCCACCGCTCTGGTTCTGCTGCGGACCGCGCTGGCGGCCGCGCTCGGCACTCTGGCCACGCCCTGGGCCGGCGTGCTCGACTTCCTGTCGGCCGTGCTGATCGCCCTCGTGATCGGGCTCGTCGTCGGCTTCGTCTCGGTCTGGGTGCGGTCGAAGCTGAACGACCCGGTGCTCGACACTGCGCTCTCCGTCGTCGTCCCGTTCGCGGCCTTCGCGCCCACCGAGGCGATGCACGGCTCCGGCGTGCTCGCCGTGGTCATCGCCGGCCTGTACACCGGGCACGCGGCACCGCGGCAGTTCAGCGCTCAGGCGCGGATCAGCGACCAGATCAACTGGCGCACCATCCAGTTCCTGCTCGAGAACGGCGTGTTCCTCCTGATCGGGCTCGAGCTGCGGACGCTCATCGGCGACGTGCAGCATCCGGAGGTGATCAGCGTCTGGAACGCGATCGGGATCGGCCTGATCGCGATGCTCTCGCTCGTCGTCATCCGGTTCGTGCTGATCGTGCCGCTCATCCTGGGCCTTCGAAGACGCGCGGAGCGCGCAGAGCGCTCCGTGCTCCGGGAATGGCTGATGATCAGCTACTTCCGCGACCATCCGGTCCGCTACCGCTGGCAGGCGCTGCGGAAGCAGCGCGCCGAGCAGCGCTACCTGCGGCACCGCAGCGACCTCGAGGAGTTCCGCCAGGAGGCGATCGGCTGGAAGGGCGGCGTCGTGCTGGGCTGGGCCGGGATGCGCGGCGTGGTCACCCTGGCGGCCGCCCAGTCGCTGCCGACCAGCATCCCGTACCGCCCGCAGCTCATCCTGATCGCGTTCACGGTCGCCTTCGTCAGCCTCGTGCTGCAGGGCGGCACCCTGCCGTGGCTCATCCGGATCCTCGGTCTGCAGGGCGCGGACGTCGGCGAGGACCGCCGCCTGCTCGCGCAGCTGCTCGACGACCTCAGCGAGGCCGGACTCGCCGTGCTCGACGATCCGGAGTCGGCGGCGGGCACCTCCGCACCCGTCGACCCGGAGGTCGTGGAGCGGGTGCGCCAGTCGTCCTACCTGCGGGCCGAGTCGGCCTGGGAGCGCACCCTCCTCCACGCGCCGGAGGACCAGCGGCCGCACCACGTATACCGGACGCTGCGGCTCGCGGTGGTCGATGCCGAGCGCACACGCCTGCTGCTGGAGCGCGCCCGCGGCTCCTACCCCTCACGGGTCCTCACAGAGGCGCAATCCCTCCTCGACCTGGAGGAGACGCGGCTGCGCACCCGTTCGCGTTGAGCGGGCCGGATCGGGCGGATCGCGTCATACCGCTCCGCCCGCCTCGTCTGAATGGGTGAGCCCTTTCCCCGTGAAGGGCATGAGGAGGAACCCATGGAACTCACCGTGATCCGGGAATCCGACGGCCGCCGCATGGTGGTCGCGGTGACCGCCGCCGACGAGAACGAGGCGCTGCGCACCATCCAGAACGCGATCGGCACGGTCACCGTCGCACGCGACTCGCCCGTCGTGCGCTCCCGTCGGCAGCCGTTCCGGATGGCCGCTGCTTTTTAGTGATTCAAAACACCGTGTAGGGTCGGAGCATGGACACGGCACGGTGGGAAGGCGTCCTCCACGACGCCGGCCTCAAGGCGACGCGGGGGCGGATGGCGGTGCTCGACGCGCTGACGGTCCACCCGCACGTCGACGCCGAGACGGTGTTCCGGGCGATCCTTCCGGAGCTGCCCGGCACCTCCATCCAGAACGTGCACAACGTGCTCGGCGACCTGGCATCCGCCGGGCTGATCCGCCGCATCGAGCCGGCGGGCTCCGCCGCGCTGTACGAACGGCGGATCGGCGACAACCACCACCACGTGGTCTGCACCGGATGCGGTGCCGTCGCCGACGTCGACTGCGTCGTCGGTCACGCCCCGTGCCTGCATCCTTCGGATGCCGGCGGGTTCGCGATCGACACGGCGGAGGTCACGTTCTGGGGGCTGTGCCCGTCCTGCCAGTCGAAGAGATCGATACGAGGAGAAGAATGACGGACGACTACACCACCACCCAGACCGGCACCCCGGTCGCCAGCGACGCGCACTCGCTGACCGCGGGACGCGACGGGGTCACCGCCCTGCACGACCGCTACCTCGTCGAGAAGCTGGCCCAGTTCAACCGGGAGCGCATCCCGGAGCGGATCGTCCACGCGAAGGGCGGCGGAGCGTTCGGCGAGTTCGTCGTCACCGGCGACGTGACCGCCTACACGAAGGCCGCCGTGTTCCAGCCGGGCACCGCCACCCGGACGCTGCAGCGCTTCTCGTCCGTCGCGGGCGAGCAGGGCTCGCCGGACACCTGGCGCGACGTCCGCGGCTTCTCGGTGAAGTTCTACACGACCGAGGGCAACTACGACATCGTCGGCAACAACACGCCGGTGTTCTTCATCCGCGACGGCATCAAGTTCCCCGACTTCATCCACTCGCAGAAGCGCCTCCCGGGCTCCGGCCTGCGCGACGCCGACATGCAGTGGGACTTCTGGACGCTCTCCCCGGAGTCCGCTCACCAGGTCACCTACCTCATGGGCGACCGCGGCCTCCCGCGCTCGTGGCGCACCATGCCCGGCTACGGCTCGCACACCTACCAGTGGATCAACGCGGCCGGTGAGCGCTTCTGGGTGAAGTACCACTTCCACTCGCTGCAGGGCAACGAGGAGATCACGGGCGTCGAGGCCGAGCAGCTCGCGGGCGCCGACGCCGACTACTACCGCCGCGACCTGTACGAGGCGATCCAGCGCGGCGACTTCCCGGCCTGGCGCGTGTCGGTGCAGGTCATGCCGTACGAGGACGCGAAGACCTACCGCTTCAACCCGTTCGACCTCACCAAGGTGTGGCCGCACAGCGACTACCCGCTGATCGAGGTGGGCATCCACACGCTCAACCAGAACCCGGAGAACTTCTTCGCGGAGATCGAGCAGGCGGCGTTCTCGCCGGCCAACACCGTCCCGGGCATCGACATCAGCCCGGACAAGATGCTCATGGCGCGCGTGTTCTCCTACCCGGACGCCCAGCGCTACCGGGTCGGCACCAACTACAACGAGCTGCCGGTGAACCGCCCGGTCGCGCCGGTGCACAACTACTCGCAGGACGGCTCGCTGCGCCACGGCTTCAAGCCGGCCGACGCGCCGGTCTACGCGCCGAACTCCTTCGGCGGCCCGGCCGCGCAGCCCGAGCGCGCGGGCGAGGGCTCGTGGGAGTCCGACGGCGCCCTCGTGCGCTCGGCGGCGACCCTGCACGCGGAGGACGACGATTTCGGTCAGGCCGGCACCCTCTACCGCGAGGTGTTCGACGACGCGGCCAAGGCGCGCTTCCTCGACACGATCGCGGGCGCGGTCGGCGGCGTGAAGCGCGAGGACATCCGGGAGCGGGCGATCCAGTACTGGACGAACGTCGACGGCCAGCTCGGCCGCGCACTCCGCGACCGCCTCGACTCGGCCACCGAGACCCCGGACGAGGCCGCCGAGTACGTCGGCGTCGCCGAGTAACCACGTCGAAAAGGGAAGTGCCCGCGGCCGGTCCGGCCGCGGGCACCTCCCTTTTCCGTCTCCGGCTAGAGGGTCGCCTCGATGGTGCGGTCGTAGACCGTGGTGCCGCCGACCCGCACGCGGCCGTCGCCGACCGGTTCGGTCGCGATGTCGGAGCCCTCGCCCTGCAGGATGCTGAGGGCGCGGCCGAGGCGTGCCGTCAGCGCGACGGCGGCGGCGCCGGTCGCCTCGTCCTCGACGATGCCCATCGCCGGGGCGAACATGCGGGCGCGGATGCTTCCCGCGGCCTCGTCGATCCAGGCGTAGGCGAAGGTCTGGCCTGTGGTGAAGGCGAACGGGTCGAGCGCCTCGACGTCCTCGGGCGACTCCAGCGCCAGCCACTCGAACTCGGGCGTCCACTCCGGCCGCGCGGTGATCCAGGCCAGGTCGTCGTCGAGGTCGACCTCGACCTCCACGTCGCCCGCCGGCTCGCGCAGCACGTCCACGGGGGTGCGGCGGTCGGCCAGCCACCAGGCCGTGCCGACACTGGGGTGGCCGGCGAAGGGCAGCTCCTTGGCCGGGGTGAAGATGCGGATCGACGCAGCGCGGCCGGGCTCGTCGACCGCATCCACGAACACGGTCTCGCTGAATCCGAGCGCGGTCGCGATCTCCTGCTCGCGGGCGGCGGTGGCCTCCGAGCTCTGCACGATGCCGAGCTCGTTGCCGTTCCGGCCGCTCTCGTTGGTGAACACGCGTACTACGACGACGTCGATGGTCTCATCCATGGTCCCAGCCTGGCAGACGCACATACCCGCCGTTAAGACCGCTGGTGCATAATCGCGGCATGAGCGACGACCGCCAGAACGCCAGCGAAGAGGACCTCGCCGTCGAGCACGCCGCAGAACGGCTCGCCGAGCGCTTCCCCGACGTCCCGCGCGACCACATCGACGCCCTGGTCGAGAAGCACCACGAGGGGTTCGACGGAGCGCCCGTGCGCGACTTCGTCCCGGTGCTGATCGAGCACGACGTGAAGCGGGAGCTGAACGCGCGAGGGCGCACCGACTGACCCAGCCGGCGCGCCCTGCCGATCCGTTCCCGGTCAGGCCGGGATCAGCGTGTACTTCGTGCTGAGGTACTCGTGGATGCCCTCGAGGCCGCCCTCGCGGCCGAGGCCCGACTGCTTCACGCCGCCGAAGGGCGCGGCCGCGTTGGAGACCAGTCCGGTGTTGAGGCCCATCATGCCGGTGTCGACGCGGTCGATCATCCGCTGGCCCCGCGCGAGGTCGCGGGTGAAGACGTACCCGACCAGCCCGTACTCCGTGCCGTTGGCCGCGGCGACGGCCTCGTCCTCCGTGGAGAACGTGGAGATCGCGAGCACCGGGCCGAAGATCTCCTCGCGGAGGATGTCGCTGCCCGGCTGCACGTCGACGACCACGGTCGGCTCGAAGAAGTAGCCGTCGCCCTCCGGCGCGGTACCGCCGGTGAGGACCCGCGCGCCGCGGGCGACCGCATCCTCCACCAGGGCCGTCATCGAGGCCACCGCGCGGTCGTCGATGAGCGGGCCGATGGTGACGCCGTCGTCGGTGCCGCGGCCGAGCCGCAGCGCCTGCACCTTCTCGGTCACCCGGCGGGCGAACTCGTCGGCGACCGACTCGTGCACGATGAAGCGGTTGGCCGCGGTGCACGCCTGCCCGATGTTGCGGAACTTGGCGAGCATCGCACCCTCGACGGCCTTGTCCAGGTCGGCGTCCTCGAAGACGACGAACGGGGCGTTGCCGCCGAGCTCCATCGACGTTCGCAGCACGTTCTGGCCGGCCTGCGCGAGCAGGGTGCGGCCGACCGGGGTGGAGCCGGTGAACGACAGCTTGCGCAGCCGCGGGTCGGCGATGATCGGCTCCGACACCGCGCGGGCGGTGCTGGTCGGGATGACGTTGACCACCCCTGCGGGCACGCCGGCGTCCTCCAGCAGCTGCGCGAAGAACAGTGTGGTGAGCGGGGTCAGCTCGGCGGGCTTCACCACGACGGTGCAGCCGGCGGCGAGCGCCGGTGCGATCTTGCGCGTCGCCATCGCGAGCGGGAAGTTCCACGGCGTGATCAGGTAGCACGGGCCGACGGGACGCTGCGAGACGACCATCGTGCCGGTGCCCTCGGGGTTCTGCCCATAGCGGCCGGAGATGCGCACGGCCTCCTCGGAGAACCAGCGCAGGAACTCGCCGCCATAGGTGACCTCGCCGTTCGCCTCGGCGAGGGGCTTGCCCATCTCGAGCGTCATCAGCAGGGCGAAGTCCTCGCGCCGCTCCTGCAGCAGGTCGAATGCGCGGCGGAGGATCTCGGCGCGGACGCGCGGCGCGGTGGCCGCCCAACCGTCGGCTGCGGCGGCGGCCGCATCCAGAGCCCGGATGCCGTCCTCGGGCGTCGCGTTCGCGATGCGCTTGATGACGCGGCCGGTCGCGGGATCCTGCACTCCGATCCGCTCGCGGCTGCCGGCCTCCCAGACTCCTCCGATGTAGAGGCCGTCGGGGACGCGGGCGAGGAGCTCGCTCTCGCGGGCGGTCAGCTCCGTGGTGGTGTCGACGATGGTCATGCTCCGGCCACCGCCTCCGCGACGACGTCCAGCCCCTCGATCAGCAGGTGGTCCGGGATGCTGAGCGGCGGGAGGAAGCGGATGACGTTCCCGTAGGTGCCGCAGGTGAGCAGCACGACGCCCGCGGCGTGGGCGGCGGAGGCGACCTTGGCGGTGAGGGCCGCGTCCGGCTCCCCGGTGGTGGGGTCGACGAGCTCGATCGCGACCATGGCGCCGCGGCCGCGCACCTCGGCGACGCGCGGGTCGGCGTCGCGGAGCGCGCCGAGCTTCTCGAACAGGATGTCGCCGATCTGGCGGGCGCGCGCGGCGAGGTCCTCTGTCTCGTAGGTCTCGATCGCGGCGAGGGCGGCCACGCATGCGAGCGGGTTGCCGCCGTAGGTGCCGCCGAGGCCGCCGACCTGGGGCGCGTCCATGATCTCTGCGCGGCCGGTGACCGCCGACAGCGGAAGGCCGCCGGCGATGCCCTTCGCGGTGACGATGAGGTCGGGCACGATGCCGAACTGCTCGGACGCGAACATGGTGCCGGTGCGGGCGAACCCGGTCTGCACCTCGTCGGCGATGAACACGACGCCGTTGGCGTTCGCCCAGGCCTGGAGCGCAGGGAGGAAGCCGTCGGCCGGGACGATGAAGCCGCCCTCGCCCTGGATCGGCTCGATGATGAGGGCGGCGAGGTTGGCCGCGCCGATCTGCTTCTCGATCATGCTGATCGCGCGCTTCGCGGCCTCGGCGCCTGTCAGCCCGCCGTCGCGCAGCGGGTAGCTGAGCGGCGCCCGGTAGATCTCGGGCGCGAAAGGACCGAAGCCGTTCTTGTACGGCTGGTTCTTGGCGGTGAGGCCCATCGTGAGGTTGGTGCGGCCGTGGTAGGCGTGGTCGAAGGCGACGACGGCCTGCTTGCCGGTGTAGTGGCGGGCGATCTTCACGGCGTTCTCGACGGCCTCTGCGCCCGAGTTGAACAGGGCGCTGCGCTTGGCGAAGTCGCCGGGGGTCAGACGGTTGAGCGCCTCCGCTACGTCGACGTAGGAGTCGTACGGCGCGACCGTGAAGCAGGTGTGGGTGAACGCGGCGACCTGCGCGGTCACGGCGTCGACCACGCGCGGGGCGGAGTTGCCGACGCCGGTGACGGCGATGCCGGAGCCGAAGTCGATGAGGGAGTTGCCGTCCACATCCACCAGCACGCCACCGCCGGCGGCGACGGTGTAGACGGGGATGGTGGCGCCGACGCCGGCCGCGACGGCCTGCGCCTTCCGCTCTGCGCGCTTGCGCGACTCGGGGCCGGGGATCGGGGTGACGAGCCGGCGCTCCTGCGGGAGCGAGGGTCCGCCGACGGGGGTGTCGATGGCGGTGTCGAGGATGCTCATGTGGGGAATCGTAGGAAGGACGGACCACGGAGACGGTGGACGCGACGTACAATCGGTTCGCCGACGATCGACACCCTGGCGGATGGAGCCCGATGCCCGCGACCCTCACCCAGCTCCTCGCGCGCGCCGAGCTGGGGCTCCGTCTGCTCACGCCGCACAGCGCGGGCGACCCGGATGCTCCCCTCGCCTGGGCGCACAGCTCCGACCTGCCCGACCCGACCCCCTTCCTCTCCCCCGGCCAGGTGCTCCTCATCACGGAGCCCCCGGAGGACGCGGAGGCCTACGTCGCGCGACTGTCCGCGCACGGCATCGCGGCGCTCGGCTTCGGCACGGAGGTGGTGCGGGCCGGGACTCCGGAGTCGCTCGTCGCGGCGTGCACACAGCACGGCCTCCCGCTGTTCGAGGTGCCGTACCGGACGCCGTTCATCGCGGTGGTGCGCTTCGTCGCCGACCGGGTGGCCGCCGACGCGTACGCCAGGAACACCTGGGCGCTGCGCGCCTCCCGGGCGATCTCGCTCGCCGCCCTGCGCCCGGGCGCGCTCGGCGCGGTGCTCTCGGAGCTGTCGCGTCAGATCGAGCGGCCGGTGGCACTGGTCGGCGCGGACGGCGCGGTCGCGCGGTCCTATCCGGCCGGCGCCGTCGACGCGCGCGCCCGCCGCGCCCTGGCGGAGGCGGCGGACCCGTTGCTGCGAAGCGGACGGCGCGCCGCGGGGACCGTCGGCACCGACGCCGGTCCGTTCGCGCTGCAGACCCTCGGCGCCGCCGGCCGCCTCCGAGGAGTGCTGGCCGTCGGCTCTGAGGGGCTGGATGCGGCGGCCCAGCAGGTCGTCACCGGTGTCGTCGCTCTCGCGGGCCTCGCGCTGGAGCAGTCGCGCGCCGCCGACGCTGCCCGCTCGCGCCTGCGTACGGCGGTGTGGCGGGCCCTCGTCGCCGGCGACACCGAGGTGGCGGCGTCGATCGCGGAGCCCGTGCTCGACGCTCTGCCGCAGCCGCCGTTCCGCGTGGCCGTGCTCGCGGGCAGCGGTGTGGCCGCCGCGGCCGACTGGCTCGAGTCGAATGCCGACGTGTTCTTCGCGCGGGACGGCCAGGACCTCGTCGTGCTCGGCGACGACACCGTCCCTGCGACGCTGGCCGGACGCTTCGACCTGCGCGGCGGGGTCTCCTCCCCCGCCGGTCTGGCCGGCCTCCCCACCGCGCTGGAGCAGGCCGCCGCCGCCCGCAACCGCGCCACCGCCGACGACCCGGTCGCCTCTTTCGACGACGTCGCGGCGGCCGGGATGCTGGAGCTGCTCCGCACTCCCGACGCCCGCGCCGTCGCCGCGACAGCCCTGCAGCCGCTGTTCGCCGCCGACCCGACCCTGCCCGGCATCCTGCGCACGTGGCTGGATGCGGACGGCGTCTACGACGTCGCGGCCCGGCAGCTCGGCATCCACCGCCACACGCTGCGCGCCCGCGTGGCCGAGGCGGAGCGCCTGCTCGGCCGCGACCTCTCCTCCTTCGCCGCCCGCGCCGACCTCTACGCCGCCCTCCGCGCCTCCGCCTGATCCCGCCGCCATGGGCGCACATCCGCCACAATGGGGGGATGAGCATTCCGGTATCGGGGACACACTTCGGCCTGACCGCCGGCGACTACCACGCGACGATCGCGTCGGTGGGCGCGACGCTGCGGACCCTGGAGTTCGACGGCCGCGACCTCGTCGTGCCGTTCGACGCCGACGAGGTGCGGCCCGCCTTTCGCGGGGCGACCCTCGCTCCGTGGCCGAACCGCGTGGTCGACGGGCGCTACACCTTCGACGGGGTCGAGCAGCAGCTGCCGCTCACCGAGCCGAACCGCGGGCACGCCCTGCACGGCCTCGCCGCCTGGCTCGACTTCGCCGCCGTCGACCGCGCGGCCGACAGCGTGACCTTCGTCGCGACCATCGAGGCGCAGGCCGGCTACCCGCACCGAGTCGAGGTGAGCGTCACGTTCGCGCTCGACGAGACCGGCCTGCACACGACCGTGACCGGCACCAACACCGGTCCGACGCCGGCGCCGTGGGGCACCGGCCCGCACCCCTACCTGGTCGCCGGGCCCGGCCGCGTCGACGACTGGACGCTGGAGCTGTTGGCCGGTCAGGTGCTCGAGGTCACCGAGGACCGGCTCATCCCGACCGGCCTCGCCGACGTCGAGACGGCGGAGGGCGGGATCTGGGACTTCCGCACCCCGCGCCCGATCGGCGACACCTTCATCGACCACGCCTTCACCGACCTGGCCCGCTCGGCCGACGGCGAGACCGTCGTCCGCGTCACGGCTCCCGGCGGCACGGGCGTCGAGATGGTCTGGGGCGAGGACTGCCCGTGGGTCCAGGTCCACACCGCCGACCAGCCACTCCCCGAGCTGAACCGCCTCGGCCTCGCCGTCGAACCGATGACCTGCCCGCCCGACGCCTACAACTCGGGAACCGACCTCATCGTGCTCGAGCCCGGTGCCTCCGCCTCGGCCTCCTGGACCATCCGCGCGATCTGACGCGTCCCGGCCCAAAGAAGATGCGCGCGGCCTTCCACGACCGGCCGCGCGCACTGCGATGCTAAGGCGCGCCTGCGGACGCCCGCGCTGTACGCGGTGTCGAAGGGCGACACGCCCTCTCGACAGCCGGGCGGATGCGCGTCAGCCGGAACTTCGCCCGCCGGGCGACGCGTCGTCCCGCAACAGCATCGCCGGGCGGACGATCGCGCGCTCCAGCCTGCGGACGACCTGCAGGTAGTCGGCGGTCCAGATGATGCGCACCGCCGTCGCCATCGCGTCCACGGGGCCGTCGAGGTCCTCGCGGACCGCGGCGGCCAGCTCGTCGCTCGCGGTCGGATCCGCCCGATCGGGTTCCGGCAGCGGGCCGAGCGCGACCAGCTGGGCGGCGAGGTCGGCGTACCAGTGCTGCAGCCGGTCCATCGGGTCGAGCAGCGCCTGCCGCGTCGAGGCGTGGTCGCTTCTGGCGGGCGCCTGGCCGCGCCACAGCTCCAGGATGGCGTCGGCCGCCAGCCGCACGCCCGCGACGCCGGTCACGGTCGCGGAGACCTCGGAGAGCGGGCGCGTCTTCGACCCGCGCTCGGTCAGGAACGTGCGGAACGCGTCGTCCAGCCGCCGGGAGGCAGCGGCCGCGCGAAGGGACTGCTGGTGCGGCTCCGGATGCTCCGGCGCGGACGGATCGCAGCGGCCCGCTCCGAAGGCCACCGCCGCCCGGAGGTAGTCGACCCCGGCCAGGTACGCGTCGGCGACCGCCGAGCGGAGTGACGCGGCGGCCCCGCGCGGCCAGAACAGCGCGCCGACGACCAGGCTGACGGCGCAGCCGAGCGCCACATCCTCGATCCGGACGAGCCCGACCGTCCACCCGGCGGGCGCGATGATGTTGAACAGCAGCACGAGCACCACCGTGAACGCCGCCTGCCCGGCCGCGAACGAGATCGCGGAGGGCGCCACCCCGGCGATCAGGATGGCGACCGGCAGCACCAGCCAGAGCACGACCGGGTTGGAGCCGAGCGCGAGCAGCGCCAGCGCTCCGACGACGACGCCGATCACCGTCCCGAGCACACCGCGCAACGCGGTCTGCCCGGTGCTCAGCGCGCTCGACCGGAGCACGGAGAGCGTGCCGAGCACCACCCAGAAGGCGTGCTCGACGCCGGTCAGCTTGGCGATCAGCACGGCGAGGCCGAGGCCGATCGCGCCACGGATGCTGTTGCGCAGCCAGACGGAGTTCCAGCCCACGTACCCGGAGGCGCGCTCGGCCGCGGCGGCGACGGGACCGGCCAGGTCGCCGGGCTGGCGGCCGAGGGTCCGCTGCCACCAGGAGCGGCGCTCCGCCTGTGCGGTCAGGACGATGTTGCGGCCTACGGTCATCACCGCGTAGGCGAGCTCCTGGGCCCGGAAGCCGGGGCCGAGCGCGACGATCACGGCGTCGGCCGACATTCCGGAGCCGCCGTCGCGCCCTCCGAACTCGGCGAACGCGGGCGACAGCGTGGCCGCCTCGACCGAGCTGCGCGCGAACGACAGCCGTTCGAGGGCGGCGTCGAGCTCGGCCGGGTCGCCGCCGTGACCGGCGAGGAGGGCGGCGCCGCGGTCGAGCACGTCGGCCGCGGCCTCCCGGACCGTGCGGGCGGCCTCGTGCGCGGGCGCCGGGGTGTCGTGCGGCATCCGGATGTGCCGGTCGAGCTGGTCGACGACGCTGTTCAGCCAGAGCAGCTCGTCGACCAGGCGCACCACCGTCCGGGCCGGAGCGCTGAGCCCGGTCGGCCGGTACGGGGTCGCGAGGAAGCCGGTGTGCAGGGCGGTCACCGCGGCCTGCGCCTCGGCGGCCGTCGCATCGGCATCCGCGACCGCCGCGGGCGACAGCTCCCCCGGCGCCAGGGAACGGACGCGGGCCGCGAGCGCGCGGCAGGCCTCGGCCGCCCGGCCACGCAGGGGCTCGCGGACGGGCGCCGGCCAGAGCAGCGTGATCGCGGCGACGCTGACCAGCGCGGCGATGCCCCAGCCGAGCAGGCGCGGGCCGACGGAGGCCGGGGTTCCCGGCAGCATCACCGGGAGGATGAAGGTGAGCAGCAGCGAGGTCCCCGCCGAGGCGATGACCGAGCTGACCGACCCGGCGAACAGCACGACGAGCGCGACGACGGCCATCGCCGACGCGGAGAGCCAGACCGGGGAGGACGCGAGCGTCCCCAGCGCGACGAGCGCCCCGCCCGCGACGGCGAGCGCGACCTGCGCCTGCACCCGCTCCCGCAGCGGACCGCCGAAGTCGACGAAGAGCAGCAGCGCGAACGAGCCGAACGCCGAGAACAGCGCCACTTCGGGGCTGCCGATCACCCGGCTCCCGAGCAGGAAGAGCAGCGGAACGGCGATCGCCGCCCGCCCGGCCCGGCGCAGCGCCATCAGCCCGGGATCGTGGCCGCTCAGCCAGGACATGACGCGCACGCGGACCTCCTCCCGCCGGGGCGGCGCCGGCCGGCGCGCGCGCCGCGACCCACACACTAGCGCGGGCGGGCCGTCGCCGGGGTACCGTGGCCAGAGATGAAGGTCACAGCCAAAGCCGGCGGGTCGCGCCCACCGTCCACGAGCGTCCCCCGGCACCCGGCGGGCGTCGGCCGCCCCGCGCTGTACGCGACCGCTCTGGCGGCGCTGGGGGTCGTGTTCGGCGATATCGGCACCAGTCCGCTCTACGCGCTCAAGACCGTGTTCCTGCTCGACGGCGGGGCCGTGCGACCCAACCAGGACGACGTGTACGGCGTGGTGTCGCTGATGTTCTGGAGCATCACGATCATCGTCTCGATCAAGTACCTGGGCATCCTGATGCGCGCGGACAACGACGGCGAGGGCGGCGTCATGGCCCTCGCTGCGCTCGCCCAGCGGCTGTACGCCCACAAGGCGGGCAAGGCCGGGGTGCTGCTCGTGATCGGCATCGTCGGCGTCTCGCTATTCTACGGCGACTCGATCATCACGCCCGCGATCAGCGTCCTCTCCGCGGTCGAGGGCCTCCACGTCACGACGCCGGCGATCTCGCACCTGGTGCTGCCGATCGCGGCCGTCATCCTGATCGCGCTGTTCGCGCTGCAACGGTTCGGGACCGGCCGGGTCGGCGTGCTGTTCGGCCCGGTGATGGTGCTGTGGTTCGTGGTGCTGGCGGTGGCCGGGCTCGGGATGGTGATCCAGTACCCCTCCGTGCTGGTCGGCCTCTCCCCCACGTTCGCCGTGACGTTCATCGTCGCGCATCCCGCGATCTCGTTCATCGCGCTCGGCGCCGTGGTGCTCGTCATCACCGGTGCCGAGGCGCTCTACGCCGACATGGGCCACTTCGGCCGCTCGCCCATCCGGAGGGCGTGGTTCTTCCTGGTGTTCCCGGCGCTGACGATCAACTACCTCGGCCAGGCGGCGCTGGTGCTGAACCGTCCGGAGGCGAAGGCGAACCCGTTCTTCCTGCTGTTCCCCGAATGGTCGCGACTCCCGGTCGTGATCCTGGCGACGGCGGCGACCGTCATTGCCAGCCAGGCCGTGATCTCGGGGGCGTTCTCACTGTCGCGGCAGGCCGTGCAGCTCGGGCTGCTGCCGCCGCTCACCGTGCGGCAGACGTCCGAGCGCGAGGGCGGCCAGATCTACATGCCGGCGGTCAACGTGCTGCTCTTCCTCGGCGTGATGGCGGTCACACTCATCTTCGGTTCGTCCGACCGGCTCTCCACGGCGTACGGCATCTCGGTCACCGGAGCCCTGGTCGTCGACACGGTCCTGCTGCTGCTCGTGTCCCGGAGGCTGTGGAACTGGGCGCCGTGGAAGATCGTGCTCGCGGGCGTGGTCTTCGGCGGCCTCGAACTCGCGTTCCTCGCCGGTAACCTCTCCAAGATCATCAACGGCGGCTGGGTGCCGCTGCTGATCGCCGGGGTCGTCATCCTGATCATGACGACCTGGCGCCGCGGCCGCCGCCTGGTGCAGGAGGACAGGAAGCGCAAGGAGGGCTCGCTGACGGAGTTCATCGAGCACGTGCAGGAGGAGCGGCTGCCACGCGTGCCGGGCGTCGCGGTGTTCCCGCACCCCAACAAGGACAGCACTCCGCTCGCGCTGCGGGCGAACGTCAAGCACAACCACGTGCTGCACGAGCACGTCATCATCGTCTCCGTCGGGTTCGCGCAGGTGCCGCACGTCCCGCCGGCGGAGGCGTTCGAGTACGACGACCTCGGGTACGCGGACGACGGCATCGAGTACCTCGGCATCCGGTTCGGGTTCTCCGACGACCCCGACATCCCGAAGGCGCTGCGGGCGGCCTGCCGTGTCGGCGCGCTGCCGATCAAGGCAGAGGATCTCACCCACGCGTCGTACTTCATCTCGCGCGGCGCCATCCGCACGACCCGGACCAAGAGCATGGTGCGCTGGCGCCGGTCGCTGTTCGTCGCGCTCGCGCACAACGCCGCGGACCCGGCGGCGCGGTTCGACCTGCCGCCGCTGCGCACGGTCACGATGGGCAGCGACGTCGAGATCTGACGGTCAGGCGCCCGACGGCGGGAGCAGCTGGTCCGTCAGCATCCGGCCGAGCCACTCCTCGAACCGGTCGGCACCCCAGCCGGAGTCGACGACGAGCTCGCGGTAGACCCCCGTGGCCGCGAGTGCGCGGTAGACGGATTGCGCCTCGGCGAGCGGGACAGCGAGGACATCCTCGACCGACGCGATGAGCGAATCCATCACCCGGTTGCGCCCGCGCAGCTTCGACCGCAGCAGCACCTGGGTCTCGGCGTCCTCGTCTGCGGCGGCGTCGAGGATGCGGACGACGTCGAAGTCGGTGGAGTACAGCACCGTGAGCCAGTGCGCCGCGCCCAGGATGCGCGCGCGGGGGTCCGGTTCCGCGAGGACCTCCTGGGCGAGCTCGCGGGCCCGAGCACGCTCGAGCCAGCGTTCGCAGATGAGGTTGAGGATCTCCCGCTTCGCGCCGAAGCTCGCGTAGACCGTGCGGGTCGCGACGCCGGCCTCCTGGGCGATCGCGTCGATGCTGGTCACCGCATAGCCGTTCCGAGCGAACAGGGCCTGCGCCGCCACGGCGATCCGGTTCCTCGTCGCCAGCGCCTGCTCCTGCCGGTACGACGTGATCTTGACGTCGGCATCCACAGGGTCGATACTAGTACTGCATTCAATGCAGTATTACTGCACTCAATACAGCATGAGTGCATGACGAAGGAGTCGAGATGTCCGGGAACACCGCGGGATCGCCCGCACTGCGCATCATGGAGCGGATGCTCGTCGAAGGATTCGCCTCGGGTCGCACCGAGGTCGTCGACGAACTGTGCTCGCCCGAGCTGGTCGAGCACCAGTTCGGACTCGCCGGGAACGGCGCGGAAGCGATCGCCAAGATCAAGAAGGGGATGACCGACGTCCATACCGCCATGCCCGACCTGAGCTTCAGCATCGGCGACTGGGTCGAGAGCGGCGACACCATCTGGGTCAGGGCGGAGGGCACGGCGACCAACACCGGTCCTTTCCTCGGGCCGCCCAGCGGGCTCCCCGTGCGGTTCACCGTGCTCGACATCGCGCGAATCGTGAACGGACGGATCGTGGAGCACTGGGGCGTGCCCGACCGGTTCGAGATCCTGGTGCGGACGGGGCGGCTGCCCGTCCCGGCCGCTCAGGCGGGGGCCGGCCGGGCGTAGCTCAGGCCCGGAGACGACGCGCCGGGCCACGCTGGACGCGCCGTCTCGGCCGGGCCACGATGGAGGGATGACGAGCGCGCGCGTGGTCGGGGTCAGCCGGGACGGGGAGCACCGCTTCTCGAAAGAGCCGGAGGAGGCCATCCGGCTCGTGGCGGGCCTCGGCGTCGAAGGCGACGCGCACTTCGGCGCGACCGTGCAGCACCTCTCGCGGGTGCGGCGCGACCCGTCGCAGCCGAACCTGCGCCAGGTCCACCTCATCCACCGCGAGCTCTTCGACGAGGTCACCGCGGAGGTCGGGCCGGGTCAGCTCGGCGAGAACATCACGACGGAAGGGGTGGACCTCCTGGGGCTCCCGCGCGGCACGCGCCTCAGCGTCGGCGACGCCGCCGTCGTCGAGCTGACCGGGCTGCGCAATCCGTGCGTGCAGATCGACCGCTTCCGGCCGGGGCTGCTCAAACAGGTCGTCGCGACGGATGAGGACGGCGCGGTGGTGCGCAAGGCGGGGGTGATGGCCGTGGTGATCGCGGGAGGCGTCGTCCGGCCGGGCGACCGCATCGAGGTTCTGCTGCCCGACCCGCCGCGGGAGGCGCTCGCGCCGGTATGAGCCGGAGGCCGGGGCCCTGCGCCCCTCAGTCGTAGCCGAGGATGACGGAATCGAGCCCGTCGGAGAGCCACACGGGCGCCGTCCACAACGGGCTGCGAGCGGTGTCGCGGGGGACGATCACCCGCTCCTGGTCGACATCGATGTCCACGCTCATGCCGGAATGCTAGGCCGCACGCGCGCGGCCCCGGGATGTACAGCGTGTACATTCCGGGGCCGCTTCGCGACGCGAGGTACAAGCGGTCACGCGCCAGGGAGGGCCACGACCTTCCCGCGCAGGGTGCCGGCCGCCGACTCGGCGTGGATGGCGGGGAGCTCGCTCAGCGGAACCCGACGGGCGATCTCCACGCGCAGCTCGCCGCGGTCGACGCGGGAGACCAGCTCGGCCAGCTGGGCGGCGTCGCTTCGGACGAACACCACGATGCCGCGCACGCCGCGCTCCTCGTCGGAGGGGGCGGGCATCCAGGCCGTGGTGCTCACCACCACGCCGCCGTCCGCGACGAGCGGCAGCAGGCCGGCGAACTCGTCGGGGTCGAGCGGTGCGAGGTTGAGCAGCACGTCGACCGGCTCGGTCACGGCCTCGAGGAGCGAGGTGGTCGTGTGGTCGACGACCTCGTCCGCTCCGGACGCCGCGACGCTGTCACGGCTGCGCGGGCTGGCCGTCGCGATCACGTGCGCACCCGCCCGCGCGGCGAGCTGGACGGCGTAGCCGCCGACCGGTCCGCCCGCGCCGACGATCAGCACGCGCTGGCCCTCGCCGAGCCCGGCGTCGTCGAACAGCGCCTGCCAGGCGGTCAGGGCGACCGACGGCAGATCCGCCGCGTCCTCCAGCGGGATGCTCGCCGGGGCCGCGACCAGGGCTTCGGCGGGTGCGAGCACGTACTCGGCGGCCGCGCCGTCGTCGGTCATCGGGAGGAACCCGATCACGGCCTCCCCGGCGGCGAGCCCGTCGACGCCGTCGCCGAGCGCGGCGACCGTGCCCGACACGTCGTAGCCGGGGGTGTGCGGGAGGGCGACCGGGATGGGGAGGCGCCCCTCCCGGATGCCGCCGTCGGCCGCGTTGAACGCGACGCCGGCGACGCGGAGGAGCACCTGACCCGGACCGGCGGCCGGCTGCTCGATGTCTTCGTACCGCAGCACCTCGGGACCCCCGTGCTCGTGGAACCGTACTGCCTTCATGGCTGACTTCCTTCTCTCGAGACTGTGTGCTTCGAATTCGAAGCATCTGAGAAGGACGATAACACTGCTTCGAGTTCGAAGCAAGTAGAATGTCGACATGTCCGACGAACGACCCGCTCTCGACCCCGCAGAGCTGAGCGCCTACTTCTCCCTGATCGAGGTGAGCAGCCTGCTCAAGCACACGGTCGAGCAGCAGCTGCGCGAGGCCGGCGAGCTCAGCTACGTGCAGTTCCAGCTGCTCGCCCGGCTCGGCGAGGCGCCGGAGGGAAGCCAGCGGATGACCGACCTGGCGGACGGCGTCGTCTACAGCCGCAGCGGGCTCACCTACCAGGCACAGGTGCTCGAGCAGCGGGGTCTGGTGACGCGGGCGCCCGGCCGGGACGACGAGCGCAGCGTCACGGTGACGATCACCGATGCCGGGCGGGACGTGCTGGCCGCGGTCTTCCCCGGCCACATCGCGGTGCTCCGGGAGCTGCTGCTCGCGCCGCTCACGCCGGACGACGTGGCCGAGCTCGACCGCGTGCTCGGCCTCGTGCGCGACCACATGCGCTCGAACCCGCCGAGGTCGGCCGCGCCGCGCCGCCGCCGCTCGTCCTCCTGAGCCCTCCCGGCGCCGCGGTCACCAGCCGTGGGTGTTGAACCATTCGCGGGAGCCGGCGCGCTCCTCGTCCGTCTCACCCGGGTCCGTCGTGTCGTGCTCGACGAGCCGGCCGTCGGAGTCGAGCGCGACGAAGCGGAGGCAGTGCGGACACAGCGCACGGCCGCCAGGGAAGCCGTCATCGAGCGTCGCGGCCGGCTCTCCCGGCTCGCCGGAGCCCGGGCAGCGCGGCGGGTCGGCCTCGACATCCGACCAGAGCAGGCCCTGCCGGCGGTGCAGCCCGGGATGGCCCAGCGGCCGCTCGCAGCGGCGACCACCGCGGCGGCTGGGGCAGAAACGGGGACTCTCCACCCCTCGAACCTAGCCGCCGAGCGCGTCAGGCGTCGGGGTCGTCGCCGTAGGCTCGCACCTCCTGCGGGCAACGGCAGGCCTGCGCGAGGCGGGCGGCCCAGCACAGGGCGTCCTCCTGCGTCGGCACATCGACCACGGTGAGACCGCCGTCCAGCACGCGGCCACCGAACCCGCCGGGAGTCGTGGAACCGTCACGGTCGACCAGCACCGGCGCGACGCTCTCGTCGATGCCGCCCGCGAAGACGAGGACCCCGGCGTCCTTCATCTCCTGCACGGCGGCGTGCGAGTCGGTCACCACCTGCGGCATCTCCTCCGGCGTCAGCTGCATCGCCTCGCTCGGGAACCAGATCGCGTACTTCGTCATCGCTTCTCCTCAGTGCTCACTGCATGGGGGTGTCGCGGCTCGGGGCCGGCCAGATGTACGGGAGGTCGTCCGGCACGTCCGGGAACAGCGGCCGGTAGAACTCCGGGTCCTTGCGCACCAGGTTCGACTGGTGGCTCCGATGGAAGTCCGCGTCGCCGACCCAGGGTGGCAGCTCGAGGTCGTCCTGCGCCAGGTCCGCCACCTCCGGCGCGAAAGCCAGTACCTGCGGGCGGACCGTGTCGGCGTGCCCGAGCTCGATCCAGGCGTCGGCGGACTCCAGCGCGTACTTGGTCAGCGCGGGCAGGTAGCCGCGCCACATCTTCGCCGCCGGGTGGTGCCGCCAGCCGTACCCCTCGACCGTGATGGCGCGCAGCACCTGCAGCGCCTCGACGCGCTGCTTGCCCATCCGGGCGCGGTCGAGCGAGCGCACGCTCTCCGCGAAGGACGGATAGGGCAGGAAGGTCTGCACGCCCACACCGTACGCCGGTAGCATTGTCCCGTCCGGCGGACGACCGCCGGTGCTCGAAAAATGGGCACGAAGCCACCGAGACGGCGCGCGAGACACATACGGAACCCGTCCCCTCCGTCTGTCTCGAAAGGTGTTCGCCATGCCCTCCGTCTCCGCCCACGTCGCCGCCACCCTGTCCTCCCACGTCAGCCACGTCTTCGGCGTGATGGGGAACGGCAACGCCTACTTCCTGGATGCGCTCGAGCGGCAGAGCGGCGTCGCGTACTGCGCCATGCGGCACGAGGGCGGCGCCGTCGTCGCGGCGGACGCGTACTACCGTGCGTCCGGACGGCTGGCGGCCGCGACCGCGACGTACGGCGCCGGGTTCACGAACACGCTGACCGCGCTGGCGGAGGCGGTGCAGGCGCACATCCCGCTCATCCTCGTGGTGGGCGACGAGCCGACCTCGGGGCCGCGGCCGTGGGACGTGGACCAGATCTCGCTGGCCGCCGCCGTCGGCGCGCGCACCTATACGGTCGGTCGCGCGGACGCCGCAGCGACCACCGCCATCGCCGTCGAGCACGCACTCACCTACCGGGTGCCGACGGTCATCGCCATCCCCTACGACGTCGCGACCCGCGAGGCAGGGCCGGTGCCGCAGGCGCCTGAGCCCGTGCTGCCGTCGCCGCTCGCACCGGCGGGCCCGTTCGCCGAGGCCGCGGTCGACGCCGCGGCCGCCGCCCTGGCCGCCGCGCAGCGCCCCGTGCTCGTGGCCGGACGGGGCGCCTGGCTCTCCGGCGCCGGCGCGGCACTCGGCGCCCTCGCCGACGCGACCGGCGCCCTGACCGCATCGACCGCGCTCGGCCGCGGCGTGTTCCCGGATGCGCGCTACGACCTCGGAGTCACCGGCGGCTTCGGAGCCGAGGGCGCGATGGAGCTCATCCGTTCGGCCGACGTCGCACTCGTCGTCGGCGCGTCCCTCAACCAGTTCACGATGCGGTTCGGCTCCCTGTTCGCACCGGGCACGACGGTGATCCAGGTGGATGTGGCGCCCGCCGCCTCCCACCCGCACGTCGGCGCCTACCTGCGCGGCGACGCGCGGCTGGTCTCGGAGGCGCTGCTCGAGCGGGTGCGCGCGATCGGCGCGGCACCGTCGGGCTGGCGGGAGTCGGTGGGCGTCGACGCCGCCCGAGCCCACCACACCGGCGACGGTCTCGCGCCGGACGGCCGCCTCGACCCGCGCACGGCGGCCGCCCGCCTGGCCGAGCTGCTGCCCTCGGACCGTGTGGTCGTGTCCGACGGCGGTCACTTCATCGGCTGGGCGAACATGTACTGGCCGGTCGCCTCGCCGGACCGCATGATCATGGTCGGCACCGCCTACCAGTCGATCGGGCTGGGCTGGCCGAGCGTCGCCGGTGCCGCGCTCGCGCATCCGGAGTCCACCATCGTGCTCACCACCGGCGACGGGGGCGGCCTGATGGCGCTCTCGGATTTGGAGTCGGCCGTGCGCGTCGCCGGCGGCCGCGGGCTCGCGGTGGTGTGGAACGACGCAGCGTACGGCGCCGAGGTCAACCTGTACGGGCTGAAGGGCCTTGCACAGGAGCCGATGCGCATCCCCGAGGTCGACTTCGCCGCCCTCGGCCGCGCGGCGGGCGCGGAGGGCGTCGTGGTGCGCACCCCCGAAGACCTCGACGCCCTGCGCGAGTGGACCGCCCGGCCGGCCGCCGAGCGCCCGTTCCTGGTGCTCGACCTGCGCATCTCCGGCGCCGTCGTCGCGCCGTACCAGGAGGAGATCATCCGCGTGAACTCGTAGCGCCACGCCGATTCGTGACGAATCGCGGCGATTCGTGACGAACGGACGCGATTCGTCACGAATCGCGGCGGTCAGGAGGTCGCGCGGCGGACGGCGTCCACGATGCGCGTGGCGCGGTCGTCGGCGCCCGCCTCCATCCAGTTGGTCACGAAGGCGAAGCCGAGACGGGCGGCGCGGTCGGCGAAGGCGACCTGGCCGCCGGCGCCGTCGTGCCCGAGGCTGTGCTCGCCGAGGTAGCGGCGCGCCTCCGAGTCGAGCTGGAAGCCGCGCCCCCAGCGCGGCCACGGGCCGGGCGTCGGGAAGACCGGCTCACCGCCGCTCTCCGGCACGAGAGCGCGGTCGAGCACAGCGTCGTCGAGCAGGCGGACGCCGTCCGTCTCCGCCACCGTCGACGACCACAGGGCGGCGAGCGCATCGGCGGTCGCGATGCCCCCGGCTCCCGGGATCTGCGCCGCGTGCACCCGCGGGTCGTTGAACCCGCCGTCCGGCGTCACCAGGTGCGGCGGGAAGGCGCCGCCGAGGGTCATGGCGAGGGCCGTCCACGGCGACTCCGCCCGCTCCAGGTCGCGACCGGCCTCGAGCTGGCTCTCCGACGCCTGCAGGTGGGCCACCCGCTGCTCGCGGTCGGCGGGCAGGCCGACCCAGAGGGAGTCGGACCAGGGCGCGGCGAGCTGCGCCAGGTACTCCCCCGGCATGAGCCCCGTGGCGCGGCGGACCAGCTCCCCGGTCAGCCAGCCGTGCGTGAGCGCGTGGTACGCGTAACCGGTCCCCGGCTCCCACAGCGGCTCCTGCGCGGCGAGCTCCGCCGTGACGACGGACCAGTCCAGCGCCTCGTCGAGGGTCAGCCGGCGACGCAGGGCGGAGAGGCCCGCGCGGTGGGAGACCAGCTGCGCCACTGTGACGTCCTCCTTGCCCGCCGCGGCGAACTCCGGCCAGTAGCGGGCGACGGGCGCGTCGTAGTCGAGCAGGCCGTCCTGCACCAGACGCGCGACCAGCACCGACATGACGCCCTTGGTGCACGAGAAGACGACGGAGGCCGTGTCCTCCGTCCACGGCTGCCCGTCGCGCTCGTCCTTCAGGCCGCCCCAGAGCCGGACGACGGGTCGGCCGTCGACCCGCACCGCGAGCCCGGCGCCCATCGTGGGGCGCCCGGCGAACGCGTCGGCGAACGCCTCGGCGACCTCCTCGAATCCGGGCTCCGCCGTCCCGTGGATCGCCGTCCCGTCCAGCTCCGTCGTCATGAGTTCTCCTTCTGCAGTTCTGCGTCGGCGAGGCGCGGTCGCTCGCCCCCGACGTCCAGGTCGATCGGGTCGCCGAGGCGGCCCCCGAAGCCGGTGCCGTCGCCGGTGTTCTCGAACGCGAGCAGGCGCGGAAGCCCGTCGCGGCCGTGCACGACCCGGCCGGCGTAGAAGCGCTCGTCGACGAGCAGCTCCGCCGCCTCCAGATCGTAGCCGCCGGTCGTGGATGCGGCGGGCGCGATCCACACGCCGCCGGTCCCGCCCTCCCGGTCGCCGGCGAGGTGCGCCGCGTCGCAGGAGAACAGCAGCCACGCGCGACCGCCGAGCGTGACCGTCTGCGGCACCTCCAGGTGCGCGAACCCGGTGCCGGGCGCGGTCAGCGGCGGCTGCACCGTCCACTGCTCGAGATCGGCGGAGGTCGCGTGCCCGACGACCCCGCGGTCCCGACGCGACCGGCCGTCGCGGGAGCGCGCCGTGATGAGCATGTGCCAGCCGTCGCCCTCCGGGTCGGGGAAGACCCACGGATCGCGCCACGCCTCCTCGTGCCAGGTGCGGTCGGGCAGCACTTCGTACCAGCGCGGGTCCGCCTGCAGCCGCAGTGCCGCGTCCTTCGTCCAGGCGAACAGGTCCTCCGAGCGGGCCACGCCGATCGTCTCGATGTTCGTGATCTCGGCAGGCGAGAGGAACGCGGAGCCGGTGTAGAACATCCGCCACACGCCGTCGTCGCCCCGCACGACGCTGCCGGTCCAGGTCGCGGAGGCGTCGAGGTCGGCCGGCCCGCCCGGTCGGAGCACCACGCCGTGGTCCTCCCACTCCGTCAGGTCGCGCGAGGTGGCGTGCCCGATCCGGGCGTTGCGGTGCCGCAGGTCCGGGTCGCCGAGCGACGCGGGCGCGTGCAGATAGTAGAGGTGGAAGAGCTCGCCGTCGTCGGCGACCCAGAAATCCCAGACCCAGTGACCGTCCTTGCTGAAGCCCATCCCGTCAGCCCTTGACCGCGCCCTGGATCAGCGCCTTGATGAACTGGCGCTGGAAGATCACGAAGATCAGGATCGTCGGCAGGATGATGATGAGCGCACCCGCGTTCAGCAGCGGGATGCTGAGGCTGTACTGCCCCTGAAAGAACGTCAGAGCGCCCGCCACCGTGCGCTGCAGCGGGTCGGCGATGAGCACGACGGGCAGCAGGAACTGGTTCCAGGTCCAGAGGAACAGCAGGATGGCGAGCGCCGACAGCGCCGGGCGCGCCAGCGGCAGGTGGATGTGGCGGAGCTCCTGCCACATCCCCGCACCGTCCACCCGCGCCGCCTCGGAGAGCTCCGCCGGCACGCCGACGAAGTGCGCGCGCATCCAGAACACGCTGAACGGCATGAACAGCCCGATCAGCGGCAGGATGATGGCCCACTGGGTGTTCAGGACGTTCAGCGACTGCATCTCGTAGTAGAGCGGGATGATCAGCGCCTCGAACGGGATGGTGAGCCCGAGCACGAACAGCACGAGCACCGCCTGCGACCCCTTCATGCGGAGGGCGCCGAGCGCGTAGCCGGCGAGCCCGGCGATCACCAGGCTGACCGGCACGACGCCGAGCACGATCAGCAGGCTCGAGCCGAGCAGCTCCCAGACGTGGCCGGTGTTGAACGCCTCGACGAAGTTGCCCCACTGCGGGTTCGTCGGCCAGGCGAGGCCGGTCGGGTTGACGTCCGCCGGCTGCAGCGCGGCCGAGACCATGTTCAGCAGCGGGATGACGGTGAGGACGAGCACGAGGACGAGCAGGACGCGGCCCGTCCACTTCTCGATCGGGTTGACGATCATTTGTCACCGACTTTCGAGAGACGCTGGATGGGGAGGACGACGGCGAGGACGAGGATCATCAGCACGATGCCGAAGGCGGACGCGAGCCCGACCTCGCTCTGGGTGAAGCCGATCCGGTAGATCGAGATGCCGGGCACGAGCGTCGCGCGGCCCGGGCCGCCGAGGGTCGTCGTGTAGATGATGTCGAAGCTGCTGAGGGCGGCGATGATCGTGATGGTGATGAGCACCGCCAGCTCCTGCCGGAGCCCCGGGATGGTGATGGTGAAGAACTCCCGCCACCACCCGGCGCCGTCGAGGCGGGCGGCCTCGTACAGAGAGGTGTCGATCTTGCCGATGCCGGTGAGCAGCAGCACGGTGCAGAGGCCCGTCAGCGTCCACGAGCCGATCAGGCCGACCGCGGGGAGCGCGGTTTGGTAGTCGCCGAGCCACGGCCGGGCGAGGCCGCCGAGGCCGACCCAGCCGAGGATCTGGTTGACCGCGCCGGTCTGGGCGTACATCCACGACCAGGCGATGCCGGCCGCGGCGAGCGGGATGATCTGCGGGAGGAAGAGCACCGTCTGCGAGAAGCTGGAGAAGAATCCGGCGCGGATGGAGCGGATGAGCGTCGCCAGGACGAGACCGGCGGTCACCGGGATGACGGTGAAGAACGCGATCAGGACGAACGCGTTGCGGATCGCCCCGAGCAGGTCGGGGTCGGTGAACACCGTCAGGTAGTTGGCGAACCCGACCCAGGTGGAGGCGCCGATCCCGTTCCAGTCGTAGAACGAGAACTGCACGCCCTGGATGAGCGGCCACAGCACGAAGGCCGCGTAGAAGAACAGGGCGGGGGCGACCAGCAGCCAGCCGATCCTCCCGGCCCGGCCGGGGGCGCCCCGCTTCCGGGGCGCCGGCCGGCCGGCGGTGCTGCTCGACGCGGCCCCGCGCGCGAGGTCGCGAGCCGCCCGTCGCGCCGACGGGGTGGGGCGGATCGTGTCGTCGCCCGTGCGGGGCCGCGTCGAGGTCATCGTTACTTCTTCACTTCCTGCTCGTAGAAGGCCTGGACCTTGTCCACGAACTCCTGGCCGCTGATCTTGCTCGTGACGAGCAGCTGCGACTCCGGGATGATCGCGCCGGCGTAGATGCCCGCCGTCGTGTTCGCCATGAAGTCGACCTGACCATCCTCCTTCGCGATCTGCGCCGCGGCCGCCAGGACCTGCTCGGTGATGGAGCCCTTCTCGACCTTCGGCTGCGCCTGCGACGGGTCGCCGCCGGGGGCGGCGCCGGTCACGTCGACGACGATCTGGCGCGCCTTGTCGTTTGTGTGCACCCAGTTGAGGAAGTACGCCACCTCGTTCAGGTGCTTCGACTTGGCCGCGGCCGAGAAGGAGTTCGCGGCACCCATCGCGACGTGGTCGCCGCCCTTCTTCGCCGGGGGCACGAGGAAGAACGTGACGTCCTTGCCGAGCTTCTTCGCGTAGTTCGCGGCCTCCCAGTTGCCGTTGAAGGTGAAGACACCGCCGCCGTCCTGGAACCGGCTCACGAAGGTGAAGTAGTCGAGGGCGTTGATATCGGACGGGAAGTAGCCGGCGTCCGCCCACTTGCGGATCAGCTCCGCACCCTTGACGTTGCCCGGCGTGTTGTAGGTCGCGCCCGGCTTGTTGAACATCCAGTCGAGGAACTGCTGTTTGTCGGCGTACTGGTTCATCGCCGCCTGGACCGTGAAGTTCACGACGCCGTCCTTGTCGCCCTCGACCAGCGGGGCGATCCCGGCCGCCTTCGCCTTGGCGAAGTCGTCCTCGAGCTCGGCGAGCGTCTCCGGCGGCGCGCTGATGCCCGCCTGCTGCGCCAGCTTGGTGTTCATGAAGATGCCGGTGACGCTGTAGCCGAGGCCCAGCTGGTAGAGCGAGCCGCTGCCGCGGACGCCGTCCTTGGTCATCCGCAGCGGCGCGAGCTGCGCGGGCGACCACTTGTCCCATCCGTAGGCCTTGAAGAACGGGTCGAGGTTGGCGACCAGGCCGTCCTTCACCGTGTCGCCGAGGGTCGGCAGGCGGATGAGGTCGGGCGGGGTGGAGCTCGCCAGCAGCTTCGGCGCGTTGGCGGTCAGGTTCTGGAAGGTGTCGCGGGTGATCTTGAACGTGATGTTCGGGTGCTGCTTGGTGAACTCCTTGGTGAGGTCGTCCGTCAGCGGGAAGCCGGTCTCGTCGGCGATCGTCAGCTGCACCTTGTCCTTGGTGAGCGTGGTGCTGACGTCGGTCGCCGTGGTGGCGCCGCCGGTGGAGGATCCGGGTGCGCAGCCGGCGAGGGCCAGTGCGGTGAGCGAGACGATGATGCCGGCGGCGGCAGTGCCGCGCACCCGCCTCACGCGCGTCGGTGTGGACATGCAGGACTCCTTCGTCGAGGTCCGGGACTCGGTGCGATCCCGGTGCTAAATGCTTTCAGCAGGCCCTATACTGAGTTACGCCGCGCCGATTGTCAACTGGCCGCCGCGACCGATGGGGGGAGCGGGATACGATCCCGCAAGGAGGAGGACGACTCGATGTTGAGCAAGCGCGTGACCCTGGCCGACGTGGCCAGGAAGGCGGGCCTGTCCGTCTCCGCCGCGTCCATGATCCTGAACGGGCGGCCCGACACGCGACTCTCCCAGGACGCGCACGACCGCGTCCACGCCGCCGCCGCCGAGCTCGGCTACCGGCCGAACGTCGCGGCCCGCGGGCTCAAGACCGACAAGACCCACACCTTCGCCTTCGTCTCCGACGTCGTCGCCACCACCCGATTCGCCTCGGGCCTCATCAAGGGGGCGCTGACCGCGGCAGAGGCCGCCGGCCACGTCATGATGGTGCTCGAGACCGGCGGCGACCCGAAGCGCGAGACGGAGGCGATCGGCGCGGCCCTCGACCGCCAGGTCGACGGCATCGTGTTCGCGACCATGCGCGCCCGGGAGCTGTTCCTGCCCGAGATCCGGATCGAGACGCCGGTGGTCATGCTGAACGCGACCAACGCGCGCTTCCCGCACGCGGTGCTCCCCGACGAGTACGGCGGCGGCCGCGCGGCCGTGCACGTGCTCACCGACGCGGGCTTCCGCGAGGGCATCGCCCTGCTCGGCCAGAGCGACGCCAAGGAGAAGGGGCTGTTCCGGTCGGCGACCGTGGCCCAGCGCGTTGCCGGGATCCGGGACACGATGGCGGAGCTGGGGCTCGACTTCGTGTCGGAGACCTCCGTGTGGCTGTGGGAGCCCGACGAGGGCTACCAGGCGACGAAGCGCCTGCTGCGGCAGAAGAACCCACCTAAGGCGATCGTCGCGATGAACGACCGGCTCGCCTTCGGCGCCTACCAGGCGGCGAGCGAGGCGGGCGTGCGCATCCCCGAGGACCTGTCGATCGTCTCGTTCGACAACGACGAGCTGGCCGCCTACCTGCGGCCGGGACTGACGACCGTCGCACTTCCGCACGAGGCGATGGGCTCGCGCGCGGTGGAGCTCATCCTGCAGCCGGAGCCCGCCGGCGAGACGCTCATCCCGATGCCGGTCATCACGCGCGACTCGGTGCGGCCGGTGGACTGAGCGGATCCCGTGCGTGGACGACTGGAGACAATTAGTGCAATAATGATTCGTACACGAATGAATCGTGGAGAGGATCATCATGGCAGGCCGCATGTGGCGCTTCTACGAACGCGCCAACGACGTCGTCCGCACCTTCACCGGCCCGGCGCAGCTGGGCGCGGGGCACCCGGAGGAGCCGGACGTCCGCCGCACCGACGCCGCCTGCCCGCTGTGCGGGAAGCCGCTCGACCAGCACCGCATCGAGCGCTTCGAGGACTCGCGCACGTCCACACGCATCCACTGCCCGTGACGACGACGGCCAACCCGCTGGCGCTCGAGAGCCAGGTGTGCTTCGCCCTCTCGGTGGCTGCGCGCTCGGTGATCTCGGCCTACCGGCCGGTGCTGGAGCCCGTCGGGCTGACGCATCCGCAGTACCTGGTCATGCTCGCACTCTGGGAGCACGGCGCGCTCTCCGTCCGGCGGCTCTCCGAGCTGCTCGCCCTGGAGCCCGCCACCGTATCCCCGCTGCTCAAGCGCCTGGAGGCGCTGGGCTACGTCACGCGCGAGCGCTCCTCGCGCGACGAGCGCGTGCTCGAGGTCGCCCTCACCGAGTCGGGCCGCGAGCTGCGGTCGTACGCCGAGACCATCCCCGGCACGATGATGCAGCGCCTCGGGATGGACGCGGACGAACTGCGCGAGCTGCACGCCACGATGACGAAGCTGATCGCGGCGGCCCGCCCGGCCGACTGACCGCGCGACTGCGCCCTCCCGGAACGTCTGCGGGTGCGCGAGCACCCGCAGTTGCGACGCGGCGCAGCAGTCGCGCCCGATCGTGGATGTGTCCAGGTATTCCGTCGTCCCCTGCCTTCCAGCCCCGTTCGCCGCACGGTGTCATGGGTGAGTCCCGGCGAGCGCCGGGTGACGAAGAAGTCAGGAGCTTGGATGTTCACCAAACGCCTACTGGGGCTCGGCGCCGCGGCGCTGCTCGGCCTCACCGCGGTGACGGCGTCGGCCTTGCCGGCGTCCGCCGCACCGGACACCGCCGCACCCGCGAAGGCCGCCACGCCGTCGCAGGACGTGCTGAGCGCAACGCCGTACGCCGGCTGGAACACGTACTTCGGTCTCGGCGGCGACTACACCGCCGCCCAGGTGCTCGACGTGGCCGACCACCTGAAGTCGAGCGGCCTCGCAAAGGCGGGCTACGACATCGTGTGGCTCGACGGCGGCTGGCAGTCGTCCACGCCCCGCGGCGCGGACGGCCTGCTCCAGGGCGACCCCGCGCGCTTCCCCGACGGGATGGCCGCGCTTGCCGCCGCCATCCACGCCAAGGGTCTCAAGGCGGGCATCTACACCGACGCCGGCCCGTACATCCCCGGATCGTGCGGTCTGGGCAGCTACGGGCACTACCAGACCGACGCCGACACCTTCGCCGCGTGGGGTTACGACGCGGTGAAGGTCGACTTCCTGTGCGGCATCGCGGCGAACCTCGACCCGAAGACGGTCTACACGCAGTTCGCCGACGCGCTGCGGCACAACAGCAGCGGCCGGCCGATCATCTTCAACCTCTGCAACCCGGTGACCTCGCCCGACTGGGGGAACTACCCCGAGTCGCAGCAGTCGACGAACACATGGAGCTACGCCCCGGCGATCGCGCAGTCCTGGCGCACGTACACGGACGTCGGCTTCGTGAACTCGATCAAGTACACGGACGTGCTGCGGAACTTCGACGCCAACGCGCGCCACCCCGAGGCCGCCGGTCCCGGCCACTGGAACGACCCCGACTACCTCGGACCCCAGCTGGGCATGACGGACGAGGAGTTCCGGTCACAGATGGCGCTGTGGTCGATGTCGGCCGCCCCACTCGTGGTCGGCAGTGATCCGCGCACCTTCAGCCAGGCGACGATCGCGGCCCTGACCAACCCGGACCTCCTCGCCATCGATCGCGATCCGCTCGGCAAGCAGGCCGTTCGGGTCGGATCCGCCGGAACGACCGAGACGTGGACGAAGCCCCTCGCGGACGGCTCCACTGCCGTGGCGCTGGTCAACCGCGGCGACGTCCCGGCCGAGATCGCGACGACGGCCTCCGCCATCGGTCTCAAGGCCACTCGCGTCGCGATCAAGGACGCGTGGACGCACGCTGTGACAGAGAGCAAGGACGCCATCCGCTCCCAGGTTCCCGCCCACGGTGTCTCGGTGCTCGTCGTGTCGAAGAGCACCGGCGCCCCGCAGAGCCCCCGTGTCCTCGTCGCCGCCCCGACCGTCACCGCCGTGAACGGCAGCGCGATCGCGCCGACCGGCGACCTGCTGGCGAGCGCAGGCTCGACGCTGGATGTGCGCGTCACCCTGCGCAACGACGGCACCACGCCGGTCGTCGCGCCGAAGACCACGCTGAGCGTCCCGGACGGCTGGACGGCGAAGGCCACCGGCTCGCAGCCCGCGCTGCTCCTTCCGGGGCGGACGGCTACGGCAGCCTTCGCGGTGACGATCCCCGCCGCTGCGGTCACCGGGCCGTCGGCCATCGGAGCCTCGGTCCGGTTCACCGGCATCCGGGGACAGGTCACGGTCGCCTCGCCGCCCGCGACGGTGACGATCGCGCCCGCTCCCCCGTCGGGTCCCGACCAGCCGCTGTCGCACCAGCCGTGGGTCTCGGCCAGCAGCGGATGGATGACGCCGGCGATCGATCAGAGCGTCGGCGGCGGCAACCCGATCCGGGTCGCCGGCGCCACGTACTCGACCGGTCTCGGCGTGGCGAGCCCGTCCGACATCCGCTACTACGTCGGCGGCGTCTGCACGCGGCTGACCGGAGCCGCCGGGATCGACGACGTCGTGAACAACGTCGGCCCGGAGGGCGGTACGGCTACCTTCTCCCTGGTCGCCGACGGCAGGACCGTGTGGGAGAGCGGTACGGTCTCCCGTGGCACCGCCGTCTCGTTCGACGTGGACCTGACCGGCGCCCGGGAGCTGGTGCTGCACGTCGGCGATGCCGGCGACGGCGGCTACAACGACCGCGCCGACTGGGCGGCGCCGCTGATCAGCTGCAACTGATCGGATGATCGGAGCCGGGGCGTGAGGACCGACCTCACGCCCCGGTCGCGCGTTCAGCGCAGGGCGACGCCCCAGCTCAGATCCCAGCGCGACGACGGCTCGAGCCAGACCAGGTCTGTGCCGGAGTTGAGCGCGTCCGGTGGTGCGGTCATGGGCTCGAGCGCAACGGCCACCCGGCCGTCGGCGAGGCCGGGCAGCTCGTCCGTGACGTAGACCTGCGCCCAGCGGAAACGCGCGTCCGCCCAGACCTCCGCGGCGCGGGAGACGGACGGGTCGGCCAGCGTCATGCGCACCCGACCGCCGGAGACCCGGAGTCCGGTGAACGCCGCGTGGGCGGGGGCCGCGGCGAGGGGCGTCGGCGCACGAAGGTCGAATGGCGTCTCCGCCACGGACCGCTCCGCCAGCGGGAGGTTGTCGCCGCCCAGCAGCAGGGTGCGCTCGGCATCGATCGTGAGCGTGAGGTCGTCGCGCGTCGCGTCGCCGATCCGCAGGTACGGGTGGACGCCGACGGCGACCGGCGCGGCCCGCGGGCCCCTGTTCACGACCGAGATGGTGGAGCCGACACCCGACGTCCTCAGGCGGTACGAGACGACGACATCGAGATCGAACGGATAGCCGGCGGGATGCCGCACCTCCGTCGCGAGTTCCACGGCGCCCCGCCCCCGGGCGGCCGGCGAGAACGCCGAGTGCGCGACGAGACCGTGCAGCGCGTTGCCCGCACCGGGCTCCGTCCGCACGAGCTGCTGCGGTTCGCCGTCGAGCGTCCACCGCCCTCCGCGCACCCGGTTCGGCCACGGGACGAGCACGGCCCCGGACGCCGCGACCGGGCCGTCCGGCGCGCCGCAGACCAGCTCGACACCGTCCACGGCGAGCCGCTGCAGGCCGGCGCCGACCGGCGACACCAGCGCCTCGACGGCGACGCCCCCGACGGTCCGCGACAGAAGGATCGGATCAGACCGCCCGGACATGCAGGAGCACGGAGCGGTCGGGGTCCAGCGACGGCATCTCCAGCCCCACGAGTCGCAGGACGCGGCCGGGCAGCGTCACCCCGTCGGAGAGCCACGGCGGCTGGGCGCCACCCGGCGTCCCTCCGACGGGGAAGACGGCGCGCACAGCGTAGTCACGGGCATCGTCGAGGCCCGGCAGGCCCACCCGGCCGACGGGCCAGGTGCGCGGCCGCTCGGTGATGGAGAACGCGAAGAGCGCCTCATCGCGGGCGGGTGCGACGACGCCCTCCAGGCGGGCGGCCGTCTCGGTGAGATCGGCGTGGACGCTCGTCCCGCCATGCAGCAGCGCCCGGTGCTCCTTGTGGAACGCGATCCATCCGGAGACGTCGCGCTTCGTCTCGTCGTCCACGGTCAGCAGATCGAGCTCGACGCCGAAGTGGCCCCAGACCGCCTTCTCGGCGCGGTACGACAGCGGATGGGTCCTGTGGGTCGTGTGCGACTCCGCGGCTCCCAGGTGCGTGCCCTGCAGTTCCGGCGGGACCAGCAGTCCGGTCCACCGCAGGATCTCCAGCCGCTCGTGCGGGTCGTTGCAGTCGCTCGGCCACACCCGCTGTGTGCGCTCCAGCACGCCGAGGTCGATGCGCCCGCCGCCACTGGCGCACGACTCGATCTCGAGTCCCGGGTGCCGGCGGTGGAGTTCGTCCATCAGGCGGTAGGCGGCGAGCGTCTGCGCGCGAAGGCCAGGGCGACCGGACCGGGTGTGGCCGGCATCCAGCAGGTACCGATTGTGGTCCCACTTCACGTAGGCGATGCCGAGCTCCCCGATGAGGTCGCTCATCCGATCGAGCACGTATGCGTACGCTTCGGGGTGACCGAGGTCGAGCACATGCTGGTGCCGCGAGGGCAGCCCCGTGCCGTGGCCCGCGTCGAAGATCCACTCGGGGTGCTCCCGGGCCAGCCGGGAGTCCAGGTTCACCATCTCGGGCTCGAACCAGAGCCCGAAGTCCATGCCCAGTTCGCGCACGCGGTCCGCGAGCGGTCCGAGGCCGGTGGGCCATCGCTCCGGGTCGACGACCCAGTCGCCGAGCGAGCTGGTGTCGTCGCGGCGGCCCACGAACCAGCCGTCGTCGACGACGAAGCGCTCCGCGCCGATGGCCGCGGCCTCCTCGGCGAACCGCAGGAGGGTGTCAAGGTCCTGATCGAAGTACACGGCCTCCCACGTGTTGACCAGCACCGGGCGCGGCCCCGCGGGATGCGCGTCCGAGGAGCGCAGGTGCCGGTGGAAGCGCGCGGCCAGCTCGTCGAGCCCGTCGCCCCACGAACCGTACTGCCACGGCGTGACGTACTCGTCGCCCTCGGCGAGCTCCACCTCACCGGCGGCCAGCCCCTCCACCGCGGAGAGGCGACGGATGTTCGCCGGCGTGCGTTCGGCGGCCAGGGTCTGGTTCCCACTCCACGCCAGGTGCGTCGCCCACACCCTGCCCGAACGGAAGCCGAAGCCGGGCCGGCCCGCGGCGAGCAGCAGGGTGTGCTCGAGCCCAGGCTTTCCTCCGCGGGACGCCCGCACCCACTCGCCCACGTCGAAGGCGCGCCGCTGCGGGACCCGCTCCAGCGACCAGCGACCGGTCAGATCCAGAAGCTCGTCCGCCTCCGCCGGGACCGGCAGGGCCAGCTCCAGGCCGTCGACCCGGAACACCTCCTCACTCCCGTTGCGCAGCCGTGCACGCTGGCGGACGAGGCCGCTCGCGTGGAGCACCTCCAGCTCGAGCACCAACGACAGCGCGTAGGCGTCGTCGCGGGCCTCGACCGTGAGGGTCACAGCCTCCGCCGTTCCGGTCAGCTCGGAGCCCGTCGTGAGGAACACCGGCGCCCAGCGGCGTCCGGCCGAGTCGCCGACGAGACCGGGGCGCCCGAGCCATCCCTCGTGCAGCTGGCCGAGCATGGGCACGGGCTGCGGGTACGTCACGGCGCTGTCGCCGACCGCGGGCTGAGCGGTCAGTGCGATGAGCTGAAGCGCCTCCTCCCCCAGATCGCCCAGGTCCTCGCCCCAGTGCAGGATGCGAGGGAGGCGGTGATCGTCGAGCTGGACGACGACGCTGGTGCCGCCGGCCCTCAGGTGGACGGTGTCCGAGTCGATGCGCATCTATTTCACCGATCCGAGGGCGAGGCCCCCGATGAAGCTCCGCTGGAACAGCAGGAAGACGATGGTCGAGGGAACGGCCGCGACGACGGTCGCCGCGGCGATGACGGACCAACTGGAGACGTACTGGCCCTGCAAGGACAGCACGGCGGCCGTGATCGGCAGCTTCTCCGAGGTCTGAAGCAGCGTGATCGACCACAGCAGGTCGTTGAACACCCAGGTGAACGAGAGCGCTCCGAGTGCGGCGAGCGCCGGACGGGTCAGCGGAAGGATGACCTGCAGGAAGATGCGGACGGTGCTCGCGCCGTCCAGCGTCGCCGCCTCCTGCAGCTCGTTCGGGATGGTGCGCATGAAGCCGTACAGCACGAACGTGTAGAAGCCGATGCCGAACGCGACCTGCACCGCGATGAGCGCGCCGAGGGTGTCGTAGACGTTGAGCTGCTGCGTGATCCGGGCGACCGGGATGAGCAGCATCTGCACCGGGAGCAGGTTTCCGGCGAGCATGAGCAGCAGGATGGTGCGCCGGAACGGGATCCGGAACCGGCTCAGGCCGAACGCGGCCGCCGCCGACAGCAGCAGGGTGAGCACCACGGTCGGGATGGTCACGATCATGCTGTTCACGAGCGCCTGGAAGAGGCCGCCCTGGTTCCACGCCTGCACGTAGGTGGAGAGCGTGAAGGTGTGCGGCAGGCTCGCGATCCCGTTCGCCGAGATGTCGTCGAAGGTGCGGAACGACGTGATCAGCACCACGAGGATGGGTGCGAACCAGGCCAGCGAGATCAGGATGCCGCTGGTGTGGAAGCCGACGGTCGCGGCCGTCCTGCGGCTGCTGCGCCGGCGGACGGCGGGGCGAGCGGGAAGCGCGGCGGTGCGCGTGCGGGAGGCGGTGGTCGTCACGATTCCTTCTCCTCGGAGAGTGCGCGGACGAGATACGAGACGATGACCGCGATGGCAAGGACGAAGATGACGACGGCGATGGCGGACGCGTACCCGAGCGCGTGCGAGCCGAACGCGGTCGAGAACATGTAGGTGCTGAGCAGCTCGGTCGAGTGGTACGGACCGCCGCGGGTCATCGCCCAGACGATGTCGAACGAGCGCAGCGAGTCGATGATGAGCACCGACAGCACGACCAGGTTGACGCTGCGCAGCTGCGGCAAGGTGACGAGCCGGAACCGCTGCCACGCGGACGCGCCGTCGACCCGGGCGGCCTCCTGGACCGCGGGGTCGAGCGCCTTGAGACCGGCGATGAACAGCACCATCACGTAGCCGATCTCTCGCCAGAGCGCCGCGACGATCACGGCGTACAGCGCGGTGCTGGAGTCGCCGAGCCAGACGCGGGTCCAACTGTGCAGCCCCACGGCGTCCAGCAGGTTGTTCAGCACGCCGTTCGGCTGGAAGAAGGCGCCCCAGATGAGCGCGGTCACGACCAGCGAGAAGACGATCGGGAGGAAGAGGGCCGTGCGGTAGATCCCGACGCCGCGGCGCTCCGACTGGAACAGCAGCGCGACGCCGAGGCCCGCGACGAACGAGATGCCGCCGAAGAGGACGATCCAGATCGCCGTGTTCTTCAGGGCCGTCAGGAAGATGGGGTCGGAGAACAGGTCGATGTAGTTCTGCACGCCGACCGAGCTCGCCGGCCCGACACCGTTCCAGTGCAGGAACGAGAGGCTGATCCCCTGGAAGGCCGGCCAGAACACACCGACCGCCTCGATGAGGAACGGGATGAGGACGAGGGCGAACACGATCGGCGGCGGAATCGAGATCCGCCGCCGACCGCGAACAGAGGTGAGGGTCGTCACGAAGTCGCCCGGATCTTCTTGGCGGCCGCGTCCCAGTCCTTCAGGATCTGGTCGAGGTTCTCCGGATGCGCGAAGAAGCTGGTCAGCGCGGTGTCGGCCGGGGTCTGCTGGGCGTCGCCGGCATCCCGGTTGTAGAACTGCGTGATCTGCTTCGCAGACTCCAGCAGCTCCTTGCCCTGCGTGGACAGGGCGTCCAGCTGCGCCGTCGCCTTCGTGCTCGCCGGGAGGTAGGTGCCTTGCTGGCTCTTGGCGAGTTCGCTCTGCGCCTCGGGGCTCGCCACGTACTCGAGGAACTTCTTCGTCAGGTTCGGCTTATCGGTCTTCGCACTCGCGATGAACCCGTCGGTCGGGCCCTCCTCGGCCGCCGGGATCTTCGGGTCGATGGTCGGGAACGGGAAGAACGCGAGGTCGCTCTGCTTGTCTGCGGGGACGGAGGGCTGCGCCCACGCGCCGAGCAGGTACATGGCGACCTTGCCCTGCGAGAAGTCGCTCATCGCCTGATTCTGCGTCGTGCCGAGCACTGCGGGGTCGAAGTACGGCAGCACCTGCTTGAAGGCCGCGAACACCTTCCTCACCTCGGGGCTGTCGTACTTCTCCTTGCCGGAGAGCAGCTTCAGGTGGAAGTCGGCGCCGTTGATCCGCAGGTCGAGGTAGTCGAACCAGGCGGAGGCGAGCCAGGCGTTGTCGGACAGGCCGGCGGTGAACGGCGTCACGCCTTGGCTCTTGATCTTCTCGGAGGCGGCGAGGAACTCGTCCCAGGTCTTCGGCGGGGTGATGCCGAGCTTCTCGAAGTCGCTCTTGAAGTAGTAGACGCCCCACCAGTAGTAGCCGGTCGGGACGAACACCTCCTTGCCGGACGAGTCCTGGCTGAGGGTCTTGAGCGCGTCGGGGAAGTCGCCGCCGTGGTCCTTCCAGACGCTCGAGAGGTCGAGCAGCTGGCCCTGGTCGGCGAAGTCGCGCGTGGCCTGGCCGGCGTACCAGGTGTACACGTCCGGCGGGTTCTTGGCCGTCAGGTACGAGGGCAGCTGCTGGTTGAAGGTGTTGGTCGGGATCGTGTTCACCTTCACCTGGCCTTCGCCCTTCGCGTTGAAGTTCTTGACCAGCTGCTCCAGGCCGCCCTTCTCGGCGTCGGTGAAGCGCGACTGGAGGATCAGGGGGCCGGAAGCGTCTGGCCCGGACTTGGTCTGCTGCGCCTCTCCCGAGGTCGCGACGCAACCCGCGAGGAGCGCGGTCGCGGCGACAGTGCTGCCGAACGCCGCCAGCCAGCGGGTGGTCTTTCGGGTCATCTTCGACTCCATTTCGTGAGGTGATCGCCAGGACGCTCGGCCGAGGCAAGATCCTATGGCCGAACCTGATCCACGGTATGTCGCCGTGGTGGGGCGCCGTAGCAGAAAGCTGCGGTGTATCTGGACATTCCGACGACCATGGCTCATGATCGTCGAGTGCTCATCCCCGACGGCTTCCCCGGCCAGCGCATGCTCGTCCTCCCGCGGCCGCGCGTGAGGGAGTTCCTGAACCAGCCCGGAACGGCCCGCCTGGCGGTGACCGACTGCGGATACTTCCCCCGGGCCGACTCGCACGGGCGACGGCGGGCCACCCCGATCGGGCAGGCCATTGTGATGGCGTGCGTCGACGGCTCCGGTTGGTGCGAGACCGAAGCTGGACGATTCCCCGTGCACCGCGGTCAGGTCGTCGTGCTCCCGCCCCGCCAGGCGCACGCCTACGGGGCCGACACCGAGGACCCATGGACGCTGTGGTGGTTCCACGCGGCGAGCCCGGAGGCGGAGGCGTTCCTGGCCGGCGCGGGGATGACCGCCGAGAACCCCGTCCGGCGCCCTCGCGACCTGTACCCGATCGTCTCGCTGATGTCCGAGGTGCTCTCGTGGATGGAGCGCGACAGCACGACCACGAGCCTCAACGCCGCCGCCGGCGCAGCCTGGCACGCACTCACTCTGCTCGCCTCGGAGCGCTCGCGCGCCGACGACGCCGGCGACGTGATCGAGCACGCCATGGAGTACCTGCGGGCGCACATCGCCGACCGCGTGACCGTCCCGGAGCTCGCCGCGATGGCCTCCCTGAGCACGTCGCACTTCTCCGCGCTGTTCAAACGCCACGTCGGCTACCCCGTGCTGCAATACCAGACGATGCTGCGGATGGGGCGCGCCCGGGAGCTGCTCGACACCACCTCCGCCACGGTCGCCGCGATCGCGGCGGAGGTGGGCTACCCGGACTCCTTCTACTTCGCACGCCAGTTCAAGAAGGTGCACGGGATGACGGCACGCGAATACCGGGAGCAGCACAAGGGCTGATCAGGCGACGGCCGCGGGCTCCGCTTCGGCGAGAAGGTCCCTCACCAGGGCATCGGCCGGGTCTCGCGCCTCCAAGGCCCCCAGCACGCGCTGCGCCGACGTACGGTCGCCGCGCAGGAGAGCCAGCTGGGCCTCCATGACGTCGACCAGGTCGCTGTGCGTCCGGTCGACGTCCTCCCGGAAGATCAGCATGGTCGGGAGGGAGGTCGCGAAGTAGTCGATGCTTCCGCGCTCGGTGCGCTTCTGCTCGACATAGACGGCCAGCTCGGCCGTGAGGCGTTCCGATCGCTCCGCATCGTCGAGCCGCCGGGCCGCGACGATGGAGTAGTACGTCATCGGCGAGTGCGGCACGGCGGACATGGTCGTGAAGTCGCCGGCGCTCGTGGCCGCGGCCCGCCACGCCGCCGCTGCGCCGGACTCGTCGCCCGCCGCGCGGCGGGCATCGCCGAGGGCGAGCAGCAGGTCGGAACGGTTGGCGAGCGGATGCGGCGCCTCGCCGAGTGTCTCCGGCACGTAGACGGCGGCCTCCAGCGCCTCCACCGCAGCCCTCGCGTCGCCGCGGGCGAGCGCGTGCCCGGCCGCCGCCCGCTGGGCCAGCGTCCAGATCCGGATCGCCTCACCCTCTCCACCCTCCCAGGGACTGAACCGCCGGGAAGCCATCAGCCGGATCGCCTCGTCGTGGCGGCCGACCAGCACGAGGAGCTCCGCATATGCGAGCGCCAGGTCGTCGCGGGCCGCGATCAGAACGCCTGCGTCGGCGAGGGCCTCCAGCCGCCGCTCCGGAGTCTCACCCGCCCGCCGGGCCAACTGGTCGGCCTCGTAGCGCAGCTTCGCGTCGTCCGGCGCCGCCGCGACGGCACGCCGGTACAGCGCGACGGCCTTCCGAGGGTCGCCCTCGACGTTGTACGCCGCCAGTCCCAGTCCCCGGAGAGCGACCGCGTCGTCCGGCTGCCCGGCGACCGCGGCCTCCAGGTGATGGACGGCGTCGCGGTAGCGGCGCTGGAAGTAGAGCCAGTGCCCGAGGAGCGCGTGCGCGCGGGGGTCCCCGGTCGCGGCAGCGCGGCGTTCGAGCATGGCGGCGTCCGCACCGCTGCCGGCGAAGCAGCGCGCGGCCGAGACCTCGCGGGCGTCCCGCAGCGCTCCGGCGGCCTCGTCCACCCGCCCCGACTGCTCCAGCAGCTCCGCGCGGGCGTAGTGGATGAGCGCGAGCGGGTCGCCTGCGCCGGGCACCGGCCGCCGCACGGCCGCGGTCGCCGCATCGTCCAGAACGCGCAGCGCGTCGCCGGTGCGGCCGAGGGAACGGTATTCGGCGGCGACGTCGCGAAGGGTCTGGGCGTCGGTGGCCGGCGGCAGGCCGGCGAGGTCGTTGAGCCAGGCGTCGAGGGGATCGAGCGCGCGTGCGTTCGCCAGCACCGCATCCGCCTGGCCGCCGCGGCCGAGCGCACGCAGCGCCACGACCCGCACCGCCGCCAGCTGGAGGCTGTCCGCGTCGAGGCGCGACGCCTCCTCCGCCAGGCGGAGAGCGTCGTCCCAGCGGCCGGAGCGCGCCGCGATGCGCGCACGTGCGAGCCCCGACGGCGCCCGCCAGGCATAGTTCCAAGCGGCCTTGCCGAAGGCGTCGTCCGCGTCCTCGTCCCGGCCGAGCTCCGTGAGGACGACACCGAGCAGGTACGACGCCTCGCCGTCGGCCGGATTCGGGTTGCGGTGGGTCTGCCGCCGAAGCGCCGTCCGCAGGTGCTCCTCCGCGTCGGCGAGGCGTCCCGCCGCGAGGCGGAGCGAGGCGATGGCGACGTTGCTGCGGGAGTCGGCGGGGTCGCGCCGCAGAGCCTCCTCCCAGTACGGCTCGGGCGACCGCGTCGCGTGGCGGTACTGGGCGAGGTGCACTCCCGTGAGGTAGAGCTCGTCGATCGAGGCGATCTCCATCGGCGCCGGCGGCTCCGTCGCGGTCTCAAAGCCGTCCGGCGCCGCATCGCGGAACCGAGTGGAGGCGCGCAGCAGCTCGCCGCCGTGCACGGACGCCACCAGATCCAGTTCTCCCGTCGCCGGGACGGGAACGTCGGCGGTGACGGGACGCCCGGGTGCGACGGCGACGCGCTGCTGCCAGAGCGTGGTACCGTCCTCGTCGAGCAGCGCCAGGTCGAGCCGCTCGTGCACCCGCGTGACGGCGACGCCGACGCGCGCCGTCCTCCCGGTGCCCTCGTCTTCGGTCGTGATGCTGAGCGCCACGTCGGTGGAAGCCTGCGTCAGCGGACCGATGCCGTGGAAGGGGAACCAGAACTGGCTGAACGTCTTGGTCTCCCCCGGCGCCAGGTACGAGAAGTCGGGCTGGTTGTCGGTGTAGACGCCTGCCATCAGCTCCACGTAGGCGCTGCCGTCGTCGCCGAGGTTGGCATCCCAGGCGCGCCCGAACGGCGCGTTGCCCCAGGTCCACTGCTTCTTCCCCGGCGCGATCCGGTGGTCGGCGACGTGGGCGAAGCCGAGCCCGGTGGAGTGGTCGTAGCCGCCGAAGAAGTCGTCTTCGCTCGCCACACACATGTACGAAGTGGGGACCGGGATGTTGCGGTACCAGTCGAGGCGGTCCGCGTCGTCCGCGACGAAGGCCGGGCTGCTCCGATCGGCCCGAGCCGGGTAGTCGATGCCGTAGTAGGGCCGGTCGGCGGCGGGGAAGGCGGTCGCCGCGCGCTTCGCGTGGTCCGCGACCACGTGCACGTCCGCCGGGAAGAACGACTGGTAGTCCTCGTGCACCCGCACGGCGACGTTCGCCCACCAGAGGAACGTCTGGGTGACGGCGGTGCGGTTGTACAGCCGCACCCGCGCCTCGAGCACGGCCGAGCCCGGACGGAGGCGGATGCCGTGCATCCCCTTCATGCGCGCGAACGGGTCATGGTCGGAGCACCACACAGTGACCGCGCCGTCGTCCTCCCGTTCGATCGTCCAGTCCATCGGGAGGAACGTGGCCGGCCGGTGGTGCTGCGGCCAGTTGAACTCGATCCCGCCGGAGATCCACGGCCCGGCGAGGCCTACCAGGGCCGGTTTGATCACGTCGTTGCGGTAGAAGAAGTCGAGCCCGGTGGTCTTGTCGACCGCGATGTGCACCCGTCCGCCCAGTTCCGGCAGGATCACCAGCCGGAGGTACTCGTTCTCCAGGTGCAGCGCCTGCCAGGTGCGGACGGTCGCGTCATGGCTGACGGATTCGATGAACGGCAGGGGATACACCCGGCCCGACGACCCCTGGTAGACCCGGGACTCCAGGAACGCGGGAAGACGCCCCGGCTCCCCCGGCTCGTAGGTGCGGACGTCGACGGGCTCGCTCCACGCCGCGACAGCGGAGTCGCGCTGGTCCTCGGGGACCGGCGGGAGCGGAAAGCGGGGCAGATCGTGGGACATACGGAGGACCCTATGCGGCGGGCCGATCCCGGGAGAAGATGCGTTCCCACGCATCACCTGGACAATCCTCTGGTCGCCGGCGGCGCCCCCTAGGCCGTCTGCAGCCCCCGCGGCCGGCGCAGCACGGCGGCCGTCGTGATCGCGAGCACCACGACCCCGATGGACTCGACGATGACCGTCTCGGGTACGAGGGTGAAGCTCCACACCTCGCGGATGCCGAACAGGCCGACCGTGAGGGAGAGCAGGAGGGCGGCCAGGCTCGCGAGTTCGAAGAGCAGGCCGAGCACGGTCGTGATCCGCAGCAGGGCGCCACGCGTCACCAGCATGCCGATCGCGAGCACGAGGCCGGCGATCCCGTTGAGGACGAAGAGCACACCGAGCAGGCCGCCGACCCCGACGGTGAGCAGGTAGAGGTGGATGCCGCCGGCGACGGCCAGGAGGATCGCACTCAGGATGCGCAAGGCCAGCAGCGGGCCGCGGCTCCGTTCGGACATGAGGACACCTGCCTTCCGTTCGCGCCGGCGCTGTGCCGGCCCTGTCGAGAACACGAGATGGGGCGCGGGATGGTTCACCCCGGCCCGAAGGCGGAGAGGAAGCGGTCGCGGAACGCGTCCATCCGCCACACCGGCGCGGACGGCGACGGCAGCATCCCACTCTCCCACTTCCAGGAGGAGATGCGGTCGATCACGGCCGGGTCCTTCGCGACGATGCTGATCGGGACGTCGTGGTTCGCGCCCGCGCCGCTCACCACGGTGGCCGGCTGGTGGTCGCCGAGTACGACCAGCACGAGGTTCGGGTCGTCGACGGCGCCGAGGAAGGAGAACAGCGAGCGGAGGGAGTACTGCACCGACTCGCCGTACAGCTGCTGCACGTGCTTCGGGTCGCGCCACACCACGCTCGGCGGAAGGCCCTGCGCGGGCTGCGGGTCGTAGACGGAGCCGTCGCCGATCGAGTCCCACGGCACCACCTGCGGGAGCGGCGTCCACGGGGTGTGCGAGGAGACGAGGTCGATCTCCGCCATCACCGGCGCGTGCGGTCTCGCCAGCTCTTGCCGCTGGAAGTGGGCGAGCGTGTACTGGTCCGGGATGCGGGCGTAGCTGAACTTCGGGCCCTCGTAGCCGACGTCGGTCGCGTTCAGCAACTCGTCGTAGTGGTAGAACGAGCGGCCGACCGGCCACGGTTTCGTGTCGGAGGGCACGTCGCTCACGGTGCGCCAGCCCGCCTTGCGGAACGCCGCGCTCAGGGTGAAGCGGTCGCCCGCGGTGACCTGGTCGTACTTCTGCTGCGAGTCGATCCAGAGACCGGTCTGCAGGGTCGAGTGGGCGAGCCAGCTGATGCCGCCGAAGGTCGACGAGGTGAGGAAGGCGCTGCGCTGGGAGTAGCCCTCGGCGGTCAGCTGTGCCGTGCCGTCCCGCAGCACCGCGTCCACCCCGGGCGAGAAGCTCGTCCCCTGGACGGCGACCTGGCCGTAGCTCTCCACGAAGGCGACGATCACGTCCTTCCCGCGTAACCCCGTGAGCAGGTCGGATGCGGGGACCTGCGCATACGGGTCGGAGCCCGACTGCCGCGCCAGCGCGGCCTGCGCGCCGACGGTCTCGACCGCCTCGCGCGTCTTCGCGATCCCGGTGGACACCGTGTCCGCTGCGGCGACCGGCTCGCCCGGCACCAGCTGGGCTCCGACGAGGGCGACCACGAGCCAGCCCGCGGTGACGCCGGCGGCCCCGATGAGCGCAGGTCGCCGTCGCGGGACGAGCAGCCGCGTCACGCGCAGCAGTGCGGCCGCCAGCAGCGCGACGGCGGCGAGCGCCGCGATCCCGACCAGGACGACGAGGGCCGCGGCCCCGACCGGCCCGGTGGAGTCGCTGACCACGCCGTAGCCGTCGGCCAGTTCCTTCCACCCGCCGACCGGGTCGAACGGACGGCCGACCGTCGATGCGAACACGCGGTCGAGGGCCGCGAGCAGCGCGGCGACGACGAGCGCGAGCGCCAGCAGGACGGCCACGATGCGGCGGGCCGGGCGCCACGGCAGCAGGAGGAGCAGCACCAGCGCCAGCACAGCCTCCAGCGGGATGCGCACGAGCGCGAGCACGGAGTCGGACGCGATGAGGCCGGGCGCGAGGCACGCGAGCACCACCACGACGGCGGCGAGCACGTCGAGCACCCGGGCGACGACCCGGCGCGTCCGGGCCGTCACGCGCCCTCCCGCGTGCTCCGGCCGCGGCGGGCGTCGGCCGCCGCGGTATCGGGTACGAGCTCGAACCGGTCGGAGAGGGCGTACCGGAGCAGGACGACGTCCCCGATCGGGCGCACCTCCACGAGCTCCGCACGGCGCTCGGCCGACCAGGGGAACGCCGCGTCGCCGACGAAGCGCGGGGCACGCCTGTCCCCCACGAAGAAGGGCGCGACGGCGACGGCCAGCTCGTCCACGAGCCCCTCGGCGAGGAACTGCGTCAGGGTCACCCCGCCGCCCTCGACCATCAGCCGCCGCACGCCGCGACCGCCGAGGTCGTCGAGCAGGTCGGCCATGACGACCTCCGTGCCGAGCCCGACCACCTCGGCGACCTCGCCCAGGCGGCGGCCGATGCGCCTGGCCTCCTGGCGCGGGCAGTAGACCAGCTTGCGCGAGTCGCCCTCGGTGAAGAACGCCGCCCGCGGATCGAGGTCGCCCGTCGCCGTCACCGTCGCCTTCCACGGCGAGCGCTCGGCGCCCGACGCCTCGCGCCGGCCGCGCCGCTCGGCGCTGCGGACCAGCAGCCGCGGGTTGTCGCGGCGGACGGTGCGCGCACCGACCAGGATGACGTCGCTGCGGGCGCGCAGCTCATCCACCCGGTCGAAGTCCTCCGCGTTCGACAGCGCCAGCCGCGGCGGGTCGGCCGAGTCGAGGTACCCGTCGAGGGAGATGGCGCAGTTGACGGTCACGTAGGGACGCTCGGACACGGGAGGTCCTCCTCACGATCAGAGGGACGAGTGCCGCCGCGAGCACGCCCGGGACGACGGAGACGACGGCGAGCACGCCGACGAGGGTGGCGGCGGAGACGCCGAGGGAGGCGGTGGAGCCGCCGACGGCGAACGCCCAGGCGGCGACGCCCTCGCGCGGGCCCCAGCCGCCGATGTTCACCGGGATGGACGCGGCGCACAGCACGACGACCGCGAGCGTCAGCATCCGGTCCGGCTGCAGGCGGACGCCGACCGCGGCCGACGCGACGACGACGGTCGCGACGTGGCACGCGACGACGACCACCGAGGCGGCGGCGATCTGCGCGAGGGCGATCGCGGCGCGGCGGTCGGTGCGCAGCCGGTGGACGCCTGCCCGCAGCAGGCGTCGCATCCGGGGGCTCAGGAGGGCCGCGGCCGTGAGGACGACGGTCACGACGGCGAGCACGCCGCCGATCGCCGGGAACAGCACCCCGCCGAACGCCGCGCCGCCGGCGAGCAGCACGGCCACCGCGATGACGAGCTGCACCAGCTGGCCCGCGACCCGCTCCCCAGCCACGGCCTGCGCAGCCCGGCCGGGGCGGTCGGTGCTGCGGCCGTGGTCGACCGCGCGGTGCACGTCGCCGAGCACGCCGCCGGGCAGCACGGTGTTGAGGAACTGCGAGCGGTAGTACATCCCGACGGCGCGCGGCCAGGCGACCTCGATGCCGAGACCGCGCGCGACGAGGCGCCACCGCCACGCGGCGGCGGCGGTGGCCACGAAGGCGAGGGCGACTGCGGCGACGACGACCCCCGGCCGCAGGCTGAGCAGGCCGTGGAGGAACGGGCCCGCGCCGACGCGCCACACGACGGCCGCGAGTGCGGCGCCGGCGACGACGAACCGTGCGACGAGCAGGAACCGCCGGGAGCGGACGATCCGCCCGGCTTTCGAGGTCACCTCCCGAACGGTCATCGCGGCCACGCCAGCAGGTCGAGGTGGTAGACCACCGCGGAGAGCTCGCCCCGGCGCTGCTGCGACCGGCGCAGTCCGCGGTAGGCCGCGGCGTCGCTCCGGAGGGGCGGCTCCTGCTCCTCCGCCGCCGCCAGCCGGCCCTCGAACCACTCGCTGAGCAGCTGCGGGTCGCGGCCGGAGAGCCGCCAGGTCGTGATCGCCCGGCGGACGTTCCAGCCGGCCAGCCGGAACAGCCCCTCCACGATGCGGCCCGCGTACGGACCGAGCAGCCGGCGGCCGTCGACCTCCCGGCGCTGGTGCGCGTTGAACGCCTCCGCCACGCGGCGGTCGAGTGGATGCCGGGGCCGCAGCGCGACCTCCCCCGTCACGCTGAGCGCGAGCAGCGCGGGAGCCCGAGCCGCCACGCAGGCGTCGACGATGGCGTGCGCCTCCTCGGCGGTGAGAACGTCGAGCAGGGCGGACGCCGTGACCAGCGAGGCACCGTGGAGGTCGGCGGCGGTCAGCTCGTGCAGCGGCTCGACGCTCGGGCGCAGCGTCGCGGGCCTGCCCTCGCGGTCGCAGGGGATGCCGCGGGCGGCGGCCTGCGCGGTGAGGTCGGCGTTCCAGTCGTGCAGCACCCAGGTCTGCGGTCCGGGCAGCCACGGCGCCAGCCACCGCGCCATCGACCCGGTGCCGCTGCCGAGGTCGTGCACGGTGACGGGCCCTGCCGGCAGCAGCGCGGCCGCGGCGCCCGCGAGCGCGGCCGAGCGCGCGGCGGCGTCCTCCGCCTCCCGGAGGGCCAGCCAGTCGCTGCTGACCTCGATGACGCCGCTCACGATCGCGCCGCCGTTCCCACCGGTCCCGGATGCGCGGCCGGGGCCTCGGCCGCGACCTCCCGCAGGGCGCGCCCGACCGTCGCGGCCGTGTCCGCCCAGCCAGGACGGGAGGCCCGCGCGTCCCGCGCGGCCGTGGCCAGCTCGGCGCGCCACTCCGCGCTCGCCCACCAGCGCCGGAGCACACGCTCCAGCGCCCAGGCGTCGCCCGGCGGCACGGTGACCGCGCCGCGACCGCCGGCGATCGCCTCCGGGATGCCGCCGACCGCGGACGCGACGACCGGGATACCGCGCGCCAGCGCCTCCGCCACCGCCATGCCGTAGCTCTCGCTGCGCGACGGCCCGACCAGGAGGTCGGCCCCCGCGTAGGCGTCGCCGAGGCCGGATCCGGTGAGCACGCCCGCGAACCGGATGCGGTCGCCGAGCCCCTCCGCAGCGACCGCGGCATGCAGTTCCGCGACGAACCCCGGTTCCGTCGCGGTCGAACCGGCGATCGTGCACGTCCACCCCGGTACGTCCCGAGCGGCGGCGAGGGCCGCCACCAGCACGTCCTGCCCCTTGTGCGGGGCGACCACGCCGACGCACAGCAGCCTGCCGCCGGCCGCCGACGGCCGGGACGCCGGCGCCGCGTCCGTGCCGGGGTGCGCGACGACGATGCGCGCGGGCTCCGCGGCATCCTGCGCGATCAGCTCCGACCGCGTCCACGCACTGGTGGCGACGATCCGCCGCGCGGACCGGAACGCCTCGCGGACGCCCGGGCCGTCCTCCGGCGGAGGCATGTGCGCGAGCACGACGAAACGCAGTCGGCCGCTCTGGGCGGGGAGGGCCGCGGGCTCACGCTGGACGAGCAGCCCGTCGACGAGCACCAGGGCGCCGTCGGACACCCCGGCGAGCGCGGTCTCGAGCGCCGCGGGGGCATCCGTCACAGGAAGCAGCCGGACCTCCCAGCCGTCCGGCCGCAGGCTCTCCGCCAGGCGCCGGTCGTAGACGTTGCCGCCGCTCACGCGTGCGGGGTCGTCGATCCCGTCCGGGACCGCGAAGACGACGACGGGACGTCCGCTCACAGCGACCTCGTGTAGCTCGCCCACGCGATGTGCGACTCGTGCAGGGTGACCGCGATCGAGTCGACGGCCCCGCCACCGAGGTCGCCCGCCGCCACCCGATCGGCGAGCCGGTCGGCGATGGTCCGGCAGAGCACCTCCGTCGTCGTGTTCCGGCCTGCGAACTCCGGCAGCTCGTCCAGGTTGCGGTAGGTCAGGGCCCCGGTGATCTCGGCGAGCGCCGCGGCCGCCCGGCCGATGTCGACCACGACGCCGTCGGCGTCCAGCTCGTCCGCGCCGAAGGTCGCGTCGACGACGAACGTGGCGCCGTGCAGCCGCTGCGCGGGCCCGAACGCCTCCCCCGTGAAGCTGTGCGCGACCATCATGTGGTCGCGGACGGTCACCGTGTACGGCATCAGGCATCCCTCCAGTCGAGCGTGTGGCAGAGCGCATCCCGCTGCCCGGCGGCGAGCGCGCCCATCGTCTCCGGCAGCTCCCGCCACGACGAGGAGCCCGTGAGCAGCGCATCGAAGGCCGGGTCCCGCAGCAGGTCCAGAGCCAGCGCCAGCCGGTCGGACGTGCTCCGCCGGTCGCGCCTCCGCGGCGACACCGCACCCACCTGGCTCGACCGGATGCTCAGCCGCCGGGAGTGGAAGTCGCCGCCGAGCGGGAGCGTCACCGGCCGGTCGCCGTACCAGCTCGCCTCGACGATCTCGCCCTCGTCGACGGCGATCCGGAGGGCCAGTCGCAGGCCGTCCTCCGACCCGCTCGTGTTCACGACGACGTCCTGGTCGCGTGGCGCCTCGTCCGGGTCGGCGAAGCCCACCCCCAGGCGGCCGGCGACGGCGCGGCGGCCCGGCTCGATGTCCACCAGCGTCACGCGCGCGCCGGGCAGGCCGCGGGCCAGCCCGGCGACGCAGCACCCGATCATCCCCGCGCCGATCACCGTGACCCGATCGCCGAGAAGCGGTGCCGCGTCCCACAGGATGTTGACGGCGGTCTCGACGGCGCCCGCCAGCACGGCGCGCCGGGCCGGCACGTCGTCCGGCACCGGGATGACGGCGTCTGCCGGGACGACGAACGCCGACTGGTGCGGGTACAGGGTGAAGACGACCCGGCCGAGCAGCGCCTCCAGCCCCTCCTGCACGCGGCCGACGTTGAGGTAGCCGTACTTCACCGGGCCGGGGAAGTCGCCCTCCTGGAACGGCGCCCGCATCCGCTCGTACTCGCTGGGCGGAACCCGGCCGCCGAACACCGTCGTCTCCGTGCCGCGGCTGATGCCCGTGTGCAGCGTCCGGACCAGGACCTCTCCCGCGGCGGGTGCGCGCAGCGCCTCGGTGCGGAGCGCGCCGGCGCCCGGCCGCTCCGTCCAGAACGCTGTGACCTCCCGCACGTCGTCTCCCTCCGCGTGAACCTGCGGCGCCCCCTTCTCGTATTACACAGCGAAGGGGTCGTACCCGGGAACACGAGGCAGGCGTGGAAAGAGTTCACTTCGAGGCGATCGGCTGGTCGGCGGGCGGAGCCGCGCTCGCCCTCGCCGGGCAGACGCTCGCGGGGGCGAGCAGGGCCGTCGTCCCGTCGGTCGTGGGATGGGCGGCACTCGTGGCCTACCTCCTCGTCTCCTTCGCGCTGCTGCTCCGCGGCCTGGTGCGTTCCGGCGCCACGCGGTTCGGCGCCGCGAACGCGGTCACCGCCGTGCGCTCCTCGCTGGTCGGGCTGATCACAGGGCTCGTCGCGGGCTCGTTCGCGGGGCCGCTCTCCCCCGGCTTCCTGGTCGCCGTCGTCGTGCCCGCGCTCGCTCTCGACGCGGTCGACGGCTGGGTCGCCCGCCGCACCCGCTCGGTCAGTGCCCTCGGCGCCCGCTTCGACATGGAGGTGGACGCTTTCCTGCTGCTGGTGCTCAGCATCCACGTCTCCGGGCTCTTCGGCCCGTGGGTGCTCGCGATCGGACTGCTGCGGTACGCGTTCGTCGCCGCCGGGTGGATGCTGCCCTGGCTCGACCGCACCCTCCCCGCCCGCTACTGGCGCAAGGTCGTGACCGCTGTGGCCGGCATCGCGCTCGCCCTGGCATCCTCCGGTGCGGCTCCCAGCCCCGCGGCGCTGCTCGTCGCGCTGGCGCTCGCACTGCTGCTGGAGTCGTTCGGCCGCGACGTGCTGTGGCTGTTCCGCCGCAGGCACGACGCCGCGGTGGTGCGGCAGGCCGTGGTCGCTCAGCGGTCGCACTGACCCGCGGGCGTTTCCCGCCCGTTCACCCGGCCGTCGCCGGCTGGACGGCCGGTTTCGTTAGCTTCCGTCTCTATGAGACTTCTCAGAACCCGAGCCGTGGCGGCCCTCGCCGCCACTGCGACCGCCGGGACCCTGGCGTTCGCCCTCCCGACGGCCGCCCAGGCCGCGGCAGCACCCGACGTCCGCATCACCGAGTGGATGTACAGCCCCGGCACCACCGGCGGCGAGTTCATCGAGTTCACCAACCTCGGAAGGACCCCGATCAGCCTGACGGGCTGGTCGTTCGACGACGACAGCAGGACGCCCGGCACGGTCGCCCTCGACTCGCTCGGGACGCTGGCGCCCGGCGAGTCCGCGATCGTCACCGAGTCGACGGCTGCCGCGTTCCGCACCGAGTGGTCGCTCGGCGCCGGGGTGAAGGTTCTCGGCGGCAACACGGCCACGCTCGGGCGCGCCGACGAGATCAACCTGTTCGACGGTCCCGACGCGGTCGCGAACCTGGTCGACAGGCTCACCTACAACGACCAGGGCACGGGAACCGTGAAGGGCCCGCGCACGCAGGGCCGCTCCGGCGTGCCGGCGACCGACGCAGCGCTCGGCTTGAACGACGCGTCGCAGTGGCAGCTCTCCACCGTGGGCGACGCGGAGGCCTCGTGGACTTCGGCGAGCGGCGACATCGGATCGCCGGGCACGAGCCGGTTCGCGCCGGCCGCTCCCGACTGGACGAACGTCCACATCAACGAGGTGTCCTCGGACAACACCGCCACCCCGGTGACCGACGCGATCGAGCTGTTCAACAGCGGCTCGACCGACGTCGACATCAGCGGCTGGCTGCAGGTCGACAGCAGCACTGCGACGCCCGCGCCGTTCGCCGCGAAGCTGGCCGACGGCACCGCGACCTCAGTCGTCCCGGCGCACGGCTACGTCTACTTCGGCTCCACCAAGGGCCTCGGCAGCGGCGGCGACGGCGTGCGGCTCTACCTCCCGGACGGCGCTGGCGGCACGGCGGGCACGCTGGTGGACTCGGTGGACTACACCGCGGGCGAGGCCGGGGCGGACGAGACGAACGGCTTCGGCGCCGGCGCCTACGCCCGCTGCCCGGACGGCACTGGCGCGTTCGCCTCGGTCGCCGCCAAGAGCTTCGGCGCCTCCAACGCGACCGCCTGCCAGAACGTGCTCACCAACCCGGGCGGCGGCGGGAACGGCGGCGGCCCGACGCTCACCTGCCAGCCCGAGGCGCCGTCCGGCACCGGCACGCTCCCCGCGTCCGCGCTCACGCCGATCGCGTGGCCGGGCAGCGGCTCGGTCGCGGTCGCGGACCAGCAATGCGCGTGGGAGACCACCACGGGCCCCGAGGGCCGCGACGTCAGCGGCCTGGTCTTCGACCCCGCCGACCCGAACGTGCTCTACAGCGTCAAGAACAAGAGCTGGGTGTTCCGGATGGTGAAGCAGGGCGGCCTGTGGGTCGCCGACACGGCGAACGGCTGGGGCGCGGGCAAGCAGATCTTCTTCCCGGGCAGCACGGACACGGCGACGAACCAGCCCGACTCCGAGGGTCTGACCGTCGGCCCGGACGGCGCGCTCTACGTCACCACCGAGCGCAACAACGCGGCCAACACCATCCCGCTCAACTCCATCCTGCGCATCGACCCGTCCTCGTCGGCGACGCAGCTGGTCGCGACCGACCAGTGGGACCTCACCACCGAGTTCCCGGAGCTGCACGCGGGCAACAAGACGGAGGCGAACCTCGGCTTCGAGGGAGTCACCTTCGTGCCCGACAGCTACCTGACCGCGAACGGCTTCGTCGACCAGTCCACCGGCAGAACGTACCGCCCGGCGGACTATCCGCAGCACGGCAGCGGCCTGTTCTTCGCGGCCCTGGAGAACGACGGCAAGCTGTACGCCTACGCGTTGAACAGCGACCACTCGTTCCACCGCGTGGCCGTGGTGGACACCGGCATGGGTCACGTCATGGACGTGCAGTTCGACGCGGCGACGCAGCGCATCTGGGCCCTATGCGACAACACCTGCGGCGTCACCTCGGCGGTGCTGAAGGTGGACGGGACGGGCGCGATCGTCTCGCAGGTGGTCTACGCCAAGCCCGCCGGCCTCCCTGTGGACAACCTCGAGGGCTTCGCACTCGCACCCGCCTCCACCTGCAGCGACGGCACGCGCGAGGCGCTGTGGTCGGACGACGGCGTCTACGGAGCCGGCCCCGGAAGCGCCACCGAGGGCCACGCCCTCTACAGCGGCCGGATCGCCTGCGACCTGGCCCTCGGCGGTCAGGGCGTCTCGACGCCGCCGACCCCGGCGGCCGCGCTCGCGCTGTCGCTCGGCTCCGGAATCGCCGGCGACCGCATCACGGTCCGCGGCGACCACTTCGCCACGGGCACGCGGGTGTCGTTCGAGTTCCACTCCACCCCGGTCGCACTCGGCACGGCGACGGCGGCTCCGGACGGGACGCTGACCTTCACTTTCGCCGTCCCGGCGGTCGCGCCCGGCCAGCACACGGTCACGGCGTCCGTCGGCGGCACGGTCGTGGCCAGCGCCGCCTTCACGGTCGCGGCATCCGGTGCCTCGGCGGGCGACCCCGCCGCGGCGCTCGCGTCGACGGGAGCGGACGTGAGCACGGCCCCGCTGCTGCTGGCCCTCGCGCTGCTGGTCGGCGGAGCCGGGCTGGTGGCCGTGCGGCGGCGGAAGGCGGCCGGGCAGCGCGACTGACGACCGGTTGCGACGGGGGGCGGGCGTCCCGACCCCCGTCGCAACCGGGTTACGGTTTAACCGATGACCGGCTTCCACATCAGGCCCGCCGCCGACTCCGAGTTCGCGGCGATCGGCGCGCTCACGCACGCGGCCTACACACACGACTACGACGACCTCCCGGCGAACTACCAGGACGAGTTGCGGCATCCCGAGGCTCTGACCGACTCGTTCGCGTTCTTCGTCGCGGAGGACGACGCGAGCGGCGAGCTCGTCGGGACGATCGCGATCTTGCGTCCCGGCCACGACATGCACGGGGAGATCGGGCCGGACGAGCTGTACTTCCGGCTGCTGGCCACCCACCCGGACGCTCGCGGGCGCGGGGTCGGGATCGCGTTGACCGAGTTCGCCGTCGAGCTGGCCGCGGAGCGCGGCGCGCGGGCGGTCGTCCTGAACAGCGGCCCGGACATGGTGGGAGCCCACGCGCTGTACCGCAAGCTGGGCTTCAGCCGCCGGTCGGAGCGGGAGGGCGTGGTCGAGCTGCCGGATGGTCGCAGCTTCACGCTGCTGACCTTCGTGCGCGACCTCGCGGCCTGAGCGCCGACGAAAAGGGAGGCGGCGGAGCGCGACGCGCCGCCGCCTGACAGCGAACGGAGGAGTTCCAGGCCCGACAGGACCGGGAACTCCTCCGTTCTCGCAGCGCCGACGGCGCGGGTCAGGCCTCGCGCGTCTTCGGGGACCGCGTCGCCGTGTGCGAGGGGTCGCGCTCGACGGCGCCGCCGAGCACCTCGTCGATCCGGCTGAGGAGCTCGGCGGGGATCGTGACGCCGGACGCCTTCACGTTCTCGACGACCTGCTCCGGCCGGGACGCGCCGATGATCGCGGTGGCGACGTTGTCGTTCTGCAGCACCCAGGCCACCGCGAGCTGCGCGGGGGTGAGGCCGAGCTCCTGCGCGATCGGGGTGAGCTCCTGGACGCGCGTGAGCACGTCGTCGGTCAGCCAGCGCTTGACCGCGCCGGCCCCGCCCTTCTCGTCGGTGGCACGGCTGCCCTCGGGCAGCGGCGCCCCCGGCTTGTACTTGCCGCTCAGCACGCCCTGCGCGACGGGCGACCAGACGACCTGCGAGATGCCGAGCTCCTTCGAGGTCGGCACGACCTCGGCCTCGATCACGCGCCACAGCGCCGAGTACTCCGGCTGGTTCGAGATCAGCTGGAAGCCCAGTTGCTTGGCGAGCGCGTGCCCGGCGCGCAGCTGGTCGGCCGTCCACTCGCTGACGCCGATGTAGAGGGCCTTGCCCTGGCGCACGACGTCCGCGAACGCCTGCATGGTCTCCTCGAGCGGCGTCTCCACGTCGAACCGGTGCGCCTGGTAGAGGTCGACGTAGTCGGTCTGCAGCCGCTGCAGCGAGCCGTCGATCGACTCCAGGATGTGCTTGCGCGACAGCCCGACGTCGTTGTGCCCCTTCGGCCCGGTCGGCCCGAAGACCTTGGTGAAGATTTCGAGCGACTGCCGGCGCTCGCCCTTCAGCGCCTCGCCGAGCACCGACTCCGCCACCGTGTTGGCGTAGACGTCGGCGGTGTCGAAGGTGGTGATCCCGTTCTCGAGCGCGGCGCGCACACACGCGGTCGCGGTGTCGTTCTCCACCTGGGAGCCGTGGGTCAACCAGTTCCCGTAGGTGATCTCGGAGATCTTGAAGCCGGAGTTCCCCAGGTATCTGAACTGCACTGTCGTTCCCTTTCGTGACGAGGTCTGCTGGCGATGGTAGACGCCCTTCGGCTCATCACTCCAACAGCAAATGCCTCTCGCACTCAGCGCCCCCGCCGATCAATCCCGCAGTCGCGCCGCGGGCGCCACCGGGCTAGGGTCGCGGCATGTGCAGGAACATCCGCTGCCTCCACAACTTCGACCCGCCGACGAGCGACGACGAGGTCCGGGAGGCCGCCCTCCAGTTCGTCCGCAAGGTGAGTGGATCGACGCGCCCGTCCCGCGCGAACGCGGCCGCCTTCGAGCAGGCCATCGACGAGATCGCGGAGGCCACCCGCCGGATGCTCGACCAGCTCGTGACCAGCGCCCCGCCCAAGAACCGGGAGCTGGAGGCGGTCAAGGGCCGCGAACGCCACGAGAAGCGCATGGAGCGAGAGGTCAGGATCCGAACCGCGTCAGTGTGACCGCGACGCCCGACTGAGCGATCAGCGGCGAAACGCCGACTCAGCGCGTCGGGTCCGTGCGCCACGTGACTGAGAAGTCGTCGCCCAGTTCCGTCTGGAGATCCTCCGCCAATCGATCACCCTCTTCCCGCCACCGACGATGAAGAGCCCGGTCACGCCACGGCTCCCCTGGTTCCGTCTCTCGGTACCACGTGTCGTACCAGCGGCGGAGTCGCTTTGTGAGGCCGGGCGAGAGACCGTAATCCTGTGGACTCATGTCGGGTCCGGCGTCCGATTCCCACAGGGGCCATGGGTGCCCCCAGTCCGGAAAGAGGCGAACCTCACGCTTTTCGCCATCCATTGACAATCCGCCCCATCGCTTCAAGAGTTGCAGAACGACTTCCCGTCCTTGAGTGGCAGGGCCGTGATGACCCGGTCGCTGTTCGTCGCAGCGATCACTCGCACGTTGTAAGCGTCGATCAAGGTCCAACTCTGATTGTAGAAACCCATCTTGACGACGTAGCAGCGCTTGCTGCCGCTCACGTTCTCCGTGTGGTCCGGCACGCGGCGGGTGAGGGTGCGTGCTCTCATGCTTGGTCCGTTCCAATCCAGGTCGTGCACCACAAGGCTAGAGACACGGCAATCGGAAAGCAATCGTACGTTATTTCAATAAAAGCATTACAAGCATTGTCCGCGGCACTCGAGCCCCGATCCGACGGCCTACGCCGCCCAGGCGGGATGCGCTGCAAGCCGCGGCGCGAGCACCGTGCGACACCAGGTGGCGACGTCGGTGGCCCCGAGCTCGGCCACGGCCCAGTCCGCGTCGTAGATTCCGTCGGCTTGGGCGACGAACATCTCCGTGGTGTCCCTCACCGCCTGCTCGCTCGCACCGGCCGCCCGCATGGCTCCGGCCAGATCCTCGATCGACACAGGCCGGAATGCGATCGGACGGCCCAGCGCACGGGACATGACCTCCGCCATCTCCGTCGGGGTGAGGCGGTCCGGCCCGAACAGCGGCAGGTCGCGCCGGCCCTCCCAGGCGCGATCCGTCAGGAGGTGGGCCGCCGTGACGGCGATGTCGTCGGTGGCGACGGTGGCGAAGGGTCGGTCGGCGGCCACCGCGAGGCTGAACGCGCCGTCGCGGACGATCGAGTCCACCTGGCCGAGCAGGTTCTCCAGGTAGAACGGCATCGAGAGCGCGGCATAGGCGGCGCCGGAGGCGGCGAGCTCGTCATCCATCGCGAACGCGGCCGACAGCACGCCCGCGGAAGGCGCCCAGCCGTGGCCGGCGCTCGTCACGCCGACCACGTGGCCGACGCCGTGTCGTCGCACGGCCGTGGCGGCGACCCGCGCCATGCCGAGGTAGTGCTCGCGGGCGCTCCCGGCCGAGCGGTCCGGCGGCACCAGCCAGAAGAGCGCGTCGGCGCCGGGCAACGCGGCATCCAGGACGACCGGGTCGCCGTGACTGCCGACGACGACCTCGACACGCTCGCGGACGTCGTCGGCGAGCCGCGCGGGATCGCGGACGACGACGCGGATGTCCTGGTTCGCTGCGAGCAGCCTCCGGACGAGCGCGCTGCCGATCTGGCCAGTGGGGGTGGTGACGACGATCATGGTTCCTCGCTTCGTAATCGGAATCGGAATTCCGCTTCACCATACGCTCGCCGCGCCCGGGTCGTCAACTACACTGGGGCGCCATGACGTCGGTTCCGAGCAGGCCCCTCCGCGCGGACGCCCGCCGCAACCGCGAGGCGATCCTCGCGTCCGCCGCTGAGCTGTTCGGGCAGCGCGGCGACGACGCCCAGATCGAGGAGATCGCCGTGCACGCGGGGCTCGGCGTCGGGACGGTCTACCGCCACTTCACCGACAAGCAGGCACTGGTCGCGGCGATCGTGGGCCGACGCTTCGAGGCGGCGACCGAGCTGGCGCTCGCGGCCGAGCAACTGGCCGACCCGGGCGAGGCCTTCGACCGGCTGCTCTTCGGCTATCTGGAGTCGGTGGCCGGCGACTCCGCCTTCCGGCGCGCCCTGCTCGGCCCGGACGAACCGCGCTGGGAGGCGATCGCGGAGCAGAAGTCGGCCTTCCGCGAGGTGGTCGGCCGGATCGTCGCCCGCGCCGTCGACGCCTCCCTCCTCCGCCCCGACTTCGACGCGGAGGACTTCGTGCTCGTCACCCGCGGCGCCATGGCCAACATGCCGGACGACGTGGCCTGGCGACGACACGTCGCCCTGCAGCTGGAAGGCATCCGCATCGCCGGGCCCGAGCGCTAAGGTCATACGTATGGTTGAAACGTCGGCCGCGGCACGGCTCATCCCGCAGCGGCTCCCCGCCGCGCGACTCGGTGTCGCCGTCGTCGCAGAGCTGGTCGACCTGATCGTCACGGGCCAGCTCAAGGAGGGCGACCTGCTCCCGCCCGAGGGCCCGCTGAGCGAGCACTTCGGCGTCAGCCGCACCGTGCTGCGCGAATCGGTGAAGCGTCTCGAGGAGAAGGGGCTCGTCATCGTCTCGCAGGGCCGTGGGACGCAGGTGCAGGCTCCCGGCTACTGGAACATGCTCGACCCGGTGGTGCTCTCCGCCCTCATCGACAACGACGAGAGCCTCGGCGTGCTCGACGAGCTCACGGTCGTGCGCGCGAGCCTGGAAGCCGCGATGGCCGGCGCCGTCGCCCGCTCGCACACCTCCGAAGAGCTGCGCCGCCTCGAGAACGCGCTCACCGCGATGCGGGAGAGCGAGTCGGAGACGGACTCGTTCCGCCAGGCGGACGTCGTCTTCCACTACGCGATGATGGAGATCTCGGGCAACCGGCTGGCGGAGAACATCGCGAAGCACCTCTACAAGCGCGCCGTCGAGTCCAGCCGCTATCAGGGCATCAACCCGCCGGATGCGGTCGCGCTGACCCTGGACGAGCACGCGGCGGTCGTCGAGGCCATCGCCGCGGGAGACCCTGCGGCCGCCGAGCGCGCGATGCACGACCACATCCACGTCTCGTGGGAGCGGCGTCGCCTGCCCGACCACGCCCCGCGCACGCGCAAGGGCGGAAGTCAGCCGAGCGAGTAGACCCGGGCGGCGTTGCCGCCGAGCAACGCATCCCGTTCGCCCGCCGCGAGGCCGGACACCAGCTCGTCGAACGCCGACCGCCAGGCCGGCGATCCTCCGCCGAGCTCGGCCAGCGGCCAGTCCGAGCCGTACAGCAGCCGGTCCGGACCGAACGCGTCCAGCGCGACGTCGACCACCTCCCCGAGGTCGTCCGCGTCCCACTCCCCCGGCACCAGGCCGGAGGTGAGGCCCGAGACCTTCGCGACGACGTTCCCCTGTGCGGCGAGGGCCCGGAGGCCCTTCTCCCAGCCGGCCGGATCCGCGTCGCCGGCGAGCGGGCCGCCGAGGTGGTCCAGCACGAACCGCACGTCGCCGTGCCGCTCAGCCAGCGCCGCCGCCTGCGGCAGCTGCCAGTCGCGGACCACCAGGTCGAACACCAGCCCCTCGCCCCCGAGCGCCGCCAGGCCCCCTGCCACGTCCGGACGCAGCAGCCACTCCGGGTCGGGGTCGATGTGCGCAAGGTGACGCACGCCGACGACCGGCACGCGTCCGGTCCGCACCCGGTCGAGCTGCGCGGGCACGTCCCCGGTCAGGTCGACCCAGGCGACCAGGCCCGCGACCACCGAGGGGTCGGCGTGCGACAGCCGTTCGCTCTCCTCCAGGCTGTTGCTCGCCTGCACGAGCACAGCGCGTTCCATCCCGGTGGAGGCGAGCATGGCTCGCAGGTCGTCGCTCCCGAAATCACGGTCGATGGCGGCCATCGTGACCGGGTCGATCCAGTCCTGCGGATCGGTCCGCCGGTTCCAGAGGTGCACGTGGGCGTCGATGCGCTCGGTCATGGCTGGCGGTACACCTCGTCGAGCGGCTGCCAGAGGGAGCCGGGGTCGCGCTCCTCCGCGATCCGGACCTGGCACGGATCGGTGTGGGTCCACCACTCCTGCGATACGGGATCCTCGGCGATGCGGCGCAGGTCGGCCTCGTGGTCGTCACCGATGTACTCGTAATGCGCGAACAGGATGTCCCCGAAGATGTAGATGGTGTAGTTGCGGAGGTTGCACTCCGTCATCTTCGCCTCGACGCCGGGCCACACTTTCCGGTGCAGCTCCAGGTACTCCTCCCGCTTCTCCGGGCGGACGCCGACGACGAACGCGTAGCGCTGCGGCTCCCCGCTCACGAGACGGGCCTCAGCGGCACGGTCGGGTCGTCGTTCACGTCGGGCTCGGCCACCAGGCGCAGCGCCGCGCGCTCCGGACGGATGTGGGGCCCGGTCGCCGACGGTGCGGCAGCCGCGCCTTCCGCCTCCGCAAGCAGCGACTCGTCGACGACGATCCCGATGCCGGGCCGGTCGCCGAGGACGATGCCGCCGTCCTCGAAGCTCTGGTCGACATCCAGTCCCGTGGGGAAGGAGAGGTCCTGCACCTCGTGGGTGAGCAGGTTCGGCACAGCCGCCGCCGCATGGGCGATCGGGTTGGTGTTGTAGGCGACCGGGCTGACCGGGAGGTCGTGCCCGTGCGCCAGCGTCGCGACGCGGAGGAAGTGCGTGATGCCCCACACGTTGCCGACCTGCACGATGTCGAGGGCGTTCGCGTCGAGCAGCGGCCGGTACTGCTCCAGCCCGGTGAGGTTCTCCCCGCTCGCGATCGCCGCGCGGATCTTGCCGCGCAGAGATGCCATGCCCGCGGCGTCCCAGCGCCGCAGCGGCTCCTCGATCCAGGTCAGGTCGAGCCGCTCCTCGATCGCCGCGACATAGCGGGCGGCCTGCGCGTGGTTCCAGGTCTCGTTGACGTCGAACATGAGCGCAGGATGCTTCGCGTTGCGGCTGAGCACGTCGCGCATCAGCTCCAGGCGCGGGAGGTCGCGATCGATGTCGCGGCCGCCCTTCAGCTTCCCCGCCTTGAAGCCGCGGTCGGCGAACCGGCCGTACAGGTCGGCGAGCTCGTCGTCCGTCAGTCCGTACTCGAGCCCCGACGCATACCCGGGCACGAAACGGTCGCGCGCGCCGAGGGTCCGCCACAGCGGTTCGTCCGCGGCCTTCGACTTCAGGTCCCAGAGGGCCATGTCGACGGCGCCGATGGTCCCGAACGTCGAGCCCGAATGGCCCGCCTTGAACACCCAGTCGAGCATCCGGTCGTACAGGGCCACCACCGAGCGCGGGTCCTCGCCGTCGATCGCCGGGAACACCCGGGCGATGTCGCCGTGCGCGCCGACGCCGACGCCCGTCAGCCCGCTGTCGGTCTCCAGGATCAGCACCGGCACCGGCGTCGTGTTGCCGGTCTGCACGCCGTTCACGTCGCCGGTCACCCGGCCCCAGTCGTGGACGGTGTGCAGGCTGCGGTAGCCGGTGATCTTCATGGGTGGATCTCCTTCGGTGCGGGCGCGGTCATTCCTTGGTTCCTCCCGCCGTCATGCCCGCGACGAGGAAGCGCTGGGAGAAGAGGAAGACGATGAGCACGGGCAGGATCGACACGATCGTCGCCAGCGCGAGGGTGGGGAGCTGGACCGAGTCGGAGCCGGCCGAGCTGGGGTTGAACGCCGGTGTCGCCGCGAGCAGCGACGTGAGCCCGACCTGGACCGGGTACCCGTCGCTGGAGGGCAGCATCACGAACGGCAGGAAGAAGTTGTTCCAGTTCTGCACGAAGCTGAAGAAGGCCACGAGAGCGACGACCGGAGCCGCCAGCGGGAGGGCCACCCGGGTGAACACCTGGAACTCCGTGCAGCCGTCGATCCGGGCCGCCGCCAGCAGATCGCGCGGGATGCTGGTGTTGAAGTAGATGTAGGTGAGGTAGACCCCGAACGGGAAGAACGACATCGGCAGGATCACCGACAGCGGGCTCCCGATCAGGCCGACGGTGTTCAGTTCGAGGAAGATCGGCAGCACGAGGGCGGTGCTCGGGATGAGCATGACGACCAGCGTGAGCACGAGCAGCGCCTTGCGCAGCCGGAACTCGGTGAGTGCGAGCGCGTAGCCGGCCGGGATGCTGACCAGCAGCGTGATGATCAGCGCGCCGACCGAGTAGAGGGCCGAATTGCCGATCCACGTCGTCACCGCGCCGTCCTGGAAGCCGAACAGCTGATTCCAGTTGGCCGTGAAGTCCGCCCACGAGCCGAGTGCGAACGGGTTGTCGACGATGAGCGACTTCGACGACTTCGTGACGGCGAACAGCAGCCACACGATCGGGATGGCGAAGAACAGGACGAAGACGAGCAGGATGACGCCGGCGATCGCCCGGCCGCTCCAGCCGCGGAGGTTCGGGCCGCGACGCTCGGTGCCGCGACGGTCCGCGCCTCGGCGCTCTGCGGTGAGTGAGGTCATGGTCATTCCTTTTCGAACAGTCCGCCGCGGGTGACGAACACCCACGAGAGCAGGAGCGCGACGATCAGCAGGATGAGCGAGATCGCGGCGGCGCCGTTGAAGTCGTTCTGCTGGAACGCGTACTGGTACGCCAGCTGGTTCAGCGAGTAGTCGTTCGGCACGATCGCGTTGCTCGCTTGACTGAGCAGCTGCGGTTCGACGAACAGCTGCGTGCCCGCGGCGAGCGACATCACGCCCATGTAGGCGACCCACTTGCGCAGCATCGGCAGCTGGATGCGGAACGCGATCTGCACCGCATTGGCGCCGTCGATCCGAGCCGCCTCGATGATGTCGGTGCTGATGTTGTTCAGGGCGCCGTACATGATGACGATCCAGCCGCCCGCGCCCGTCCAGAACGCGATGATCGCGAAGATGACCGGCAGGTTGCCGGGCTGGATGACCTGCACGAAGCTGTTCAGCCCCATCAGGCGCAGCAGCCCGCTGACCGGACTGGCCGTCGGGTCGAGCACGAACAGCCAGAGCAGCACGCTGGAGGCCCCGGCGAGCGCGCCGGGCAGGTAGTACACGAACCGCAGCGTGGTGCTGGCCCAGCGCACGCGCAGCGCGTGGACGACGAGGGCGAGCAACACGACGAAGATCACGAGGCTGATCAGCCAGATCACGAGGTAGATCGTGACGTGGAGCACCGCCGGCCAGAACCGGAAGTCGGTCACGACCTTCACGAAGTTGTCGAGGCCGGCGAAGCCGCCGTCGGCGTTCGTGAAGGCGAGCAGCACGGCGTAGAGCGCCGGGATGATGCCGAAGGCGATGGCGAGCAGGGCGTAGAGCGAGACGAAGACGTAGCCGATGGGGGTCCGTCCCGGCGCCCGGCCGGCTCGCCGGGCCGACCGCCGGCGCGAGGGCGCGCCGGCGGTCAGCTGGTCGCTCGGTGGAGCGAGGGTCATTTCAGTTCACCTTGTATCCGTCGACCTTGGCCTGGTTCTCGATCGCCTGCTGCCAGGTCGGCAGCAGCTCCTCGATCGTCTTGCCTCCGGTGATGGCGGGGGTCATCGTCTTGGCCCAGACGGCCTCCTGACTGAAGATCCCGAAGCCCCAGCCGTCCCAGACCTGGGATGCTGCGGTGGTGATCGGGGTCAGCGGGGTCGCGTAGTACTTGCTCGCCTCCTGCTTCGCGACCCACTTCTCGGCGGCCGGAGCGTAGGCCGGGTAACCGGGCGCCACGTCAACCTGGTAGTCGTCGGAGGTCGTGACGAACTGCACGAACTTCTCGGCCGCCTTCAGGTTCTTGGAGTGGCTGGAGACGAACCAGGTGCCGCCTCCGACGTTGCCGGTGACCGGCTTGTCCTCGCCCTTCCAGGGCAGCGGCGCCGCGATGCCGAGCTGGCCGGCCGGCACGTTGAGCGACTGCGGGTTGTTGAAGATGGCGCCGGCGTACCAGGCGGGGCCGGGCATCATCAGGACCTTGCCGGTGTAGCTCTTGACGAACTCCGGAGTGAAGACGCTGACCGCGGGAACGGTGCCGTTCTCACGCAGGGTGTCGAGCAGGCTCGCTGCGCGCTTGCACTCGGTGCTGTCGGTCTTGACGGTCACCGACTTCGGGCCGGTGATGTCGTTGGCCTGACACTTGCTGGCCCACATGAAGACCTCGGGCGTCCAGGCGTCACCGGCGGTGCCGATGATGTAGCCCGGGTGCTCCTTCGCGACCTTCTCGCCGAGCGCCTGGTACTCCTCCCAGGTGGTCGGGACGGTGTAGCCGAACTGGTCCATCAGCGACTTGTCGTACCAGAGCACCGCCTGGGCGAGGTCGTTGCGGAGGCAGTACACCTGGCCGTTCACGGTGCACGGGTTGAGGGAGCCGGGGGTGAAGTTGTCGAGCGTGTCCTTCGGCACGAGCCCCTTGTCGAGCACGGCGGCGAAGGCCTGCTTGCCGTTGCTCTTCTGGCTGGCCCAGGCGGCGTCGTTGTTCTGGCTGGAGAACACGACGTCCGGCCAGCCGCTGCCGGCCCGGTCGAACAGCTGCATCTTCGTACGGAACGAGTTGGACCCGTTCGCGGAGCCGTCGTAGGTGACGACCTTGATCTTGGTGTCCGGGTTGGCCTTCTCGAATGCCTTCGCCGCGGCCTGACGGTCCGCGTCCACCCAGACGGTGATCGTCTGGGAGGTGTCCTGCTTGGCTTCGGGAAAGCCGTACGACCCGTTCGCCGAGCCCCCGCCGGTGCTGCAACCGGTGAGGGCCAGGAGCGCCGTCGCGGCGCCAAGTGCGGCCACGGTCAGCGCCGAACGACGGCGTGAACGCACCACAGTGTGGATTCCGACCATGAGATGTCCTTGTCTTGTCGACTTCGTTGACGACTCCGAGGAGGCGTAGTCCGACTATAGGGCATACGTATGATGTTTGCCAAGCGTCAGCGCGAGACCGGCTCCGTGCCCTCCAGGAGGGCAAGGTCGGCGGCGCGCGGGGAGCTCTCCCAGTCGCCCGATCCCATGCAGGCGAAGGCGCCGGCGGCGGTCGCAAGGCGCAGGCTCCCGGCGAGATCCTCGCCCTGCAGCCGGCCGGCGAGGAAGCCGGCCACGAAGGCGTCGCCCGCGCCGACCGTGTCGACGACAGGGACAGGAAGGGCCGGCGACTCGACGACCGCGCCGCCCTCGCTCGCCATGCTGCCGAGTTCGCCGCGCTTGAGCACCGCGGTCGACGGGCCTAGAGCGAGCATGGCCTCGAGCAGCCGCTGGGGGTCGGCATCTCCTCCGACCAGCATGGCCGCTTCGTCCTCGCCCGCGAACACGACGTCCGCGGCGGAGGCGAGCTCGCGGTAGACCAGTGCGGGGTCGCCCTCGCGCCACAGCGCACTGCGGTGGTTCACGTCGAACGACACCGGGACGCCGGCCGACCGCGCGACCGCCAGCACGCTGCGCACGGTCTCCCGCGCCGACGTCGAGATCGACGCGGTGATGCCCGTGATGTGCACGAGCGCCGCGCTCTGCACCAGTCGCGCATCCACGTCCTCCGGTCGCAGCCGACTTCCCGCGCTGCCCGAGCGGTAGAAGGAGACGCGGGTGCGATGTGGGAGCGGCTTCTCTTTGACCATGAGACCGGTCGGCGCGCCGCCGTCGACGATCGCGCGCACCTCCACCCCCTCGCCGCGGAGGTCGCGGAGCACGCGCCTGCCGAGGCCGTCGTCGCCGACCCGGCCGACCCAGACGGCGGGGACGCCGAGCCGGCTCAGCCCGATGGCGACATTGCTGTCCGCGCCGCCCGTGCCGATGCGGGCCTCGTGGACGTCGGCCAGGCTCCCGACGTCGGCGGCGCGGAACAGGCCCATCGTCTCGCCGAAGGTCAGGACGTGACCGGTCATGCCAGCGCCTCGACGGCCTGCCTGCTCAACCGCTCGACGGTCGCCAGGTCGCCCGCCGCGATGGCCGACCGCGGCACCATCCAGCTGCCGCCGACGGCGACCACGGAGGGCAGCGCCGCGTAGTCGGCGGCGCGGTCGGACCCGATGCCGCCGGTCGGGACGAAGCGCATCTCCGGGAACACCGAGGCGAGCGCCGCGATCGCGGCGGGACCGCCGGACGACTCGGCCGGAAAGAACTTCACGGTGCGCAACCCGAGCGACCGGCCCCGCATGAGCTCGGTCGCCGTCGCGATGCCGGGCACGACGTCGACGCCGCGCCGCTCGCACGCCGCGACGACCTCGTCCGAGAGGCCGGGACTGACGACGAAGCGAGCGCCGGCGTCCACGACCGCATCCACCTGCACCGGGTCGAGCACCGTGCCGGCGCCGACCAGCAGCCCCTCCACGCCGGCAAGTGCGCGCAGGGCGTCCAGCGCCGCGGGCGTGCGCAGTGTTACCTCCGCCTGCCGGATGCCGCCGGCGAGCAGCGCACGACCGAGCGGCACCGCGTCCTCCGCCCGGTCGATGACCACGACCGGGAGGAGCGGACCGAACGCGATCATCTCCCGAGCCACCCTCCGTCGACCGGCAGGATCGCGCCGGAGACGTACCGCGCGGCGTCCGACGCGAGGAAGACGGCCGCGCCGCCGATGTCCTCCGGAGTCCCCCATCGGCCCGCCGGGATGCGCTCCAGGATGGAGCGCGACCGGTCGGGGTCGTCCTGCAGCGCCTGCGTGTTGTCCGTCGCGATGTAGCCGGGCGCGATGCCGTTCACCGTGACGCCCCCGCCGGCCCACTCGTTCGAGAGCGCGTGCACGAGCCCGGCGACACCGGATTTGGCGGCGGCGTACCCGGGGACGTTGATGCCGCCCTGGAACGACAGCAGCGACGCGGTGAAGACGATCCGGCCGTACCCCTCGAGCAGCATCCGAACGCCCAGCGCCTGGCTGAGGACGAAGCCGCTGGTGAGGTCGACCTCCAGCACCTCGTCGAACCACTCGAGCGGGTGCTCGGCCGCCGGTGCGCGCCGGATGGTGCCCGCGTTATTGACCAGGATGTCCACCGGACGCTCCTGCCCGGCCAGCCGGGAGGCCAGGTCGACGACCTGGGCCCGGTCGGCGAAGTCGACGCGGTGGCCCTCGAAGCTCCGGCCGAGCGCGCGCACGCGGTCGCCGATCGCCGAGCCCTCGGGGTCGAGCGTCGCGGAGACGCCGACGATGTCGGCCCCCGCCTCGGCGAGCGCCTCCGCGATCGCGTAGCCGATCCCGCGCTTGGCGCCGGTGACGACGGCCAGCCGGCCGGTCAGGTCGAAGCCGGTCATCGGGCGACCTCCACCAGGATCTTCATCGCCCGTCCGGCCTCCAGCGTCTCGAAGGCCGACGCGACCTCCAGCAGCGGCACGACCCGGGTGATCAGCCGGTCGGCCGGGATCGCGCCCTCCGCCACCAGCTCGATGGCCCGCTCGAAGTCGGGGCGCTCGTAGACGCGCGCGCCCAGGATGCGCAGCTCCCGCCAGAACAGGCGGTGCAGGTCGATCGGCCGGGGCTGCGAGTGGATGGCGACCACGACGAGCGTGCCCCGCACCTTGGCGAGCGAGGTCGCGCCGAGCACCGCGGCCGCGGCCCCGGACACCTCGAAGACGACGTCGGCTCCGGCGCCGCCGGTCCACTCGTTCACCCAGGCCACCTGGTCCACCGCCGACGGGTCGAGGGTGCGCAGGCCCATCTCCTCGGCGGCGGCGCGCCGGTTCGCGTCGATCTCGGCGACGACGACGTCCGCGCCGAACGCCGTCGCCACGGTCGCGATGAGCACGCCGATCGGGCCGGCGCCGATGACGACCGCCTTGTCGCCGGGCGCGAGCTCGGACCGGCGGACGTCGTGCACGGCCACCGCCACCGGTTCGACGAGGGCGGCGTCGCGCAGCGAGACGCCCTCGGGCAGCCGCACCAGCGTCGAGGCCGGCACGTTCCACAGCTGCTGGAGCGCACCGGGGCTGTCGATGCCGATGAAGTCAAGGTTCTGACAGATGTGTTGGTTGCCCGCGAGACAGGCGGGGCAGGTGCCGTCCCAGTCGAGCGGCATGACCGTCACCGCGTCGCCGACGGCCCAGCCGTCGACCCCGGGGCCGACCTCCGCGATCGTGCCCGACATCTCGTGCCCGATCGTCGCGGGCGTGGTGACCCGCGCATCCATGTCGCCGTGGAAGACGTGGAGGTCGGTGCCGCAGATGCCGACGTAGGCGACGGCGACGCGCACCTCCCCCGGCCGGAGTGCTTCCGGTTCCCGCTCTTCGACCGTGATCGTCCTGTCGCCTGTGTATTCCGCCGCCAACATCGCCGGTGCCCCTTCCTCGAGCTCATCAATATCCAAACATAATACGTATGCTCAATGGAATAGACTGCGCGCATGTCGACGACGCCACTCCCGCTCCGCACACTCCGCACAGGCACCACCATCACCGAGCTCGGGTTCGGCGCCGCGCAACTGGGCAATCTGTTCCGTGAGACCACCGACGCCGCATCCACCGAGGCGGTCTCGACTGCGCTGGCGGACGGCCTGCGCTACTTCGACACCGCGCCGCACTACGGCCTCGGGCTCTCGGAGCGACGGCTGGGCGCCGCCCTGCGCGACGCGCCGCGCGAGTCGATCACGCTCTCGTCGAAGGTCGGCCGACTGCTCGCCGACAGCCCCGAGACCGCGGACCGGCTCGACGACGACGGGTTCGTGGTCCCGGCGAGCACCCGCCGTGTGTGGGACTTCAGCCGCGACGGCATCCTCCGCTCCGTCGAGTCGTCGCTGGCCCGCCTCGGCACCGACCACCTCGACATCGCCTACCTGCACGACCCGGACGACCACTGGGACGCGGCCTCCACGACCGGGATCGACGCCTTGATCGAGCTGCGCGACCAGGGCGTGGTGCACGCGATCGGGGCCGGGATGAACCAGTCGGCCATGCTGGCCGAGTTCGTGCGCCGCACCGATGTGGATGCGGTGATGGTCGCCGGCCGCTTCACCCTGCTCGACCACGGCGCGCTCGACGACCTGCTCCCCGTCGCGGGCGAGCGCGGCGTCGGCGTCATCGCGGCGGCGGTCTACAACTCCGGGCTGCTCAGCACGGACGTGGTCGACCGCGCCGCCCACTTCGACTACGGCACCGCGCCCGCGGAGGTCGTCGAGCGTGCCGTGCGCATCGGCGAGGTCTGCGCCCGTCACGGCGTCAGCCTCCCGGCGGCGGCCATCCAGTACCCGCTGCGGCATCCCGCCGTGGTCTCGGTGGTCACCGGGATGCGCACGGCCGAGCACGTCGAGAGCACCGTCGAGCGCTACCGCGCCGACATCCCGGAGGCGCTCTGGGCCGAGCTCGACGCCACGGGCCTCGCGCCGGACCCCGCGCGGGCGGCCTCTCGTCGCTGAGCGACGAGGAAAGGTCATACGTCTCTTGCGACAAACATAATACGTATGATAACCCTGTTCGGGGGGGCACCGACGCCCTCCCCGACAGGAAGCGATCGAACATGACATCGACGTCAGACTCGCGACGATCGATGGCACGGCGACGAGGGAGCAGGCCCGTCCTGCTGTCCCTCCTCGGCGCCGCCGCCGTCATCGCCTCGGCACTGATCCCGCTGAAAGCCAACGCCGCCCCGGCCACGGTCTTCTACGCCGCACCGGACGGGAAGGACGCCGGGCACTGCAGCCAGTCCCAACCCTGCTCGCTCGAGCGCGCGCAGCACGTCCTCCGCCCCTCCATCAAGCACGGCGACGTCACCGTGCAGCTCGCCGACGGCACGTACCGCCTCTCCAAGCCCCTGAGCTTCGACGCGGGCGACGGCGGCGGCGACCACACCGTCCACTGGGCCGCCGCCCCCGGTGCCCACCCCGTGATCACCGGCGCCTCTGCCGTGAGCGGCTGGACGAAGTCGGACGCCGGCGACGGCATCTGGGTCGCGAAGAGCCCGGCCGGACTCGACACGCGCCAGCTGTACGTGAACGGGACGATCGCGCCGCGCGCGTCCATCCGGCTCGCCAACTCGGATGTGACCCCCACCGCCACCGGGCTCACCATCAAGAACCCGGCGCTCTCGTACCTGGCCGCCCTGCCGGACCAGGGGCGCATCGAGTTCGAGTCCCTCGGCGACTTCACCAACCGCTACTCGCCGGTGCAGAGCATCAGCGCGAGCGAGATCACCATGGCGCAGCCGGCCTGGGACAACAACACCTGGGGCTGGGACACCGTGCAGAACTCATTCCTCGCCGGGCCCAGCTGGTACCTGGACAACTCCCTCGCGTTCCTGACGCAGCCGGGCCAGTGGTACATCGATCCGCAGGGCGGGAAGCTCTACTACAAGCCCGCGGCCGGCGTCGACCCGAACAGCCTCGACATCGAGCTGCCGCGGCTGCAGTCGCTGATCAGCATCGGCGGCACGTACGACAAGCCGGTCTCCGGGCTGTCGTTCGAGGGCATCCAGTTCTCCGGCACCTCGTGGCTCGGCCCGTCGACGGACGGCTACGCCGACCAGCAGAACGGCCTCTTCATCAAGGGCAGCTACGACTACCGGCCCGCCGACGCGTTCACCAGCTGCTCCCGCGGCTGCGAGATGTTCGAGCGTGCGCGCACCAGCTGGTTCCAGGAGCCGTCGGCCGTGCAGGTGTCCGCCGCGAGCCGCGTGTCGTTCACGGGCAACACGTTCACCAACCTCGGTTCGACCGCCCTCGGCATCGGTCAGGACACCAACGCGGTCGCGACCGGCGTCGGCTACGGCGCCAGCAGCATCAGCGTCGTGGGCAACCGGTTCATGGAGGACAGCGGGCACGGCGTGGCCATCGGCGGAGTGCTGCCGGACGCGCACCACCCGAGCGATCCCCGGATGACGAACAAGGACATCCTCATCCAGGACAACACGATCGACCACGTCTCGGTGGACTACAAGGACAACAGCGGCATCCTCAGCACGTACGTCACGAACGCGCAGATCCTGCACAACGAGGTCTCCAACGTCCCCTACGACGGCATCGACACCGGCTACGGCTGGGGCATCAACGACGCCGGCGGCTCCAACGACTACGTCGACCGCGGCTACTACAAGTGGAACACGCTCTACACGACGCCGACCACCCTGAAGGACAACCGCGTGGAGGGCAACCTGGTGCACAACACCAAGGCGCGCTTCGCCGACGGTGGCTCCGTCTACAACCTGTCCGCCAGCCCGGGCAGCGTCGTCGACAAGAACTACCTGTTCAACATCTCGGGAGTCGGCCTGTACCTCGACGAGGGATCGCGCTCGATGATCTACGAGAACAACGTGGTGCAGGGCGGTTCGTTCGTGTTCACCAACGCGTACAGCCTGCGCAACAACACCAGCGACAACGTGATCAGGAACAACTGGTACAACTCCGGCGGCATCTCGGCGCCGAACGCGGCAGCGCACAACAACCAGCTGATCAACAACGTCAAGGTGACCGGCACCAACTGGCCGCAGGGCGCCCTCGACGTGATCTGCGCCTCCGGTGTCGCCCCGCAGTACCGGACCTCGCTCAACGCCAACCAGTTCGGGTTCACCGGCTGCCCGGTCGCCGCGCCCGTGAAGGGCTACGCGACCACCGGCTCCTCGGCCGTGAGCTCGTACTTCGGGCAGGCGGGCGACGCCTTCGGCATTGCCGCGGCCGGTGCCGACGTGTGGGGTGCGGGCGGCCAGCGCTCCGACCAGTTCGGCGCGATCTACCGCGCCGGATCGTTCGGCGGCGACGCCACGGTGTCCGCCCGGGTGGTGTCGGTGAACGACAGCAACGCCTCGGCGAAGTCGGGGGTGATGGTCCGCAACGACATCACGAAGGCCGGATCCTCCGCGGGCTACGCGGTGGTCGCGGTGACGGCTCGCAACGGCGTCGTCTTCGAGTGGGATGCGAACGGCGACGGCTACCTGGACACGGAGGCGAAGGCATCCGTCGACGTGTTCCGTCCGATCTGGGTGAAGCTCGCCCGCACGGGCACGACGTTCACCGCGTCGTACTCGTACGACGGCGCGAACTACGTGCCGATCGGCTCGCCGGTCACGCTCGCCTCGGCGGCCGCGACGCAGGACGCCGGGATCTTCTCGACGTCGCACGACGTCAGCCAGTCGGCGATCAACCAGTTCGACGGTCTGACGATCACGTCGCACTGATCCACCGCCGCTGACACGGAAGGGCGGGACCGGCACAGCGCCGGTCCCGCCCTCTCGCGTCCCTTCTACTTGGTGACGGTCACCGTCATCGTCTTGCTGCTCGTCGTGCCGGCGGCGTTGGCGAAGTCGACCCGGTACACGTACGTGCCCTTGTCCTTCCCCTCCACCTTGAGCGTCGCGGTCTGCGCGTTCGGGGTGCTCGCGGTGAGCGCCCCCTGCCCGACGGCGACGCCGTTCTCGTAGAACGTGTACGACGTGGCGTTGGTGCCCCACCAGAGGTTCGCGGTCACCGTGTAGGTGCCGCCGCCGCTCCAGTCGTCGTTGCTGAGCACCGGCGTGCCGGGGTTCGCGTCGGTGACCTTTACCGTGGTGCTGGTGGTCGCGGTCGTCCCCGTCGCGTTCACGAGCTCGCCCGTGTACACGTAGGTGCCGTTGGGCTTGCCGTGCACCGGGATGGATGCGCTCTGCGCCCCGACGCCGCCGAACGCGAGCTGCTTCGTCGCGATCAGCGTCCCGTTCTCGTACAGGCGGTAGATCGACCCCTCCTCGCCCCACCACAGGTTCATCACCACGTTGTAGTCGCCGTCCTTGAGGCCGGTGTCCCACCCGTTGTCGTTCGACAGCACCGCCTGGCCGGGCTTCGCGGTCGAGCCGTCCGGGACGACGACCGGGCTGCTCCAGTCCGACTTCGCGCTCTCGCCTGCGGCGTTCACCGCCGACACCGCGAAGCGTGCGGTGTCGCCCGGCCACACGCCGGTGACCGAAGCGGACGTGGCGTCGCCCGAGACCGTGGCGACCGGATCGGCGACGCCGTCGCGGTAGACGCGGTAGCCCGTGACCGGAGAGCCACCGTCGTCCGCTGCCGGGCTCCAGTTCACCGTCACGGCGGACGCGGTCGCGCTGGCGGCGACCCCTGTCGGCGCGACCGGCGCGCTCACGGCGTGCAGCGTCCAGAAGTGGTCGGCGGTCTGGGCGTCGTTGGCCGAGGTGCTCGTCGTCGCCGAGCTGCCGGCGACCACGGTGCCGTTACGGCCCGCACCGGAGGAGTCGACGAGGGTGGCGCCGCCTGCCTCGTCGAACGCGTAGTGCACGACGTCCCCGCTGCCCGCCTGACCGGAGGCCAGCGCAGCCACCTCGGCCGCGCTCAGCGCCCGGCCGTAGATGTTGAAGTCGTCCACCGTCGCGTTCAGCGCCGGGTCGCTGCTGTACTGCGACTTGCCGATGTAATTGCGCGTGCTCTGGCCGAACGCCGACGGGTGCGTCGTCATGTTCGCGTTCGTCGCGACGACCTGGCCGTTGACGTAGAGCGTGCCCGTGCTGCCCGCGACGGTCACCGTGACCAGCGACCACTGGTTCAGCGGGAGCGTCTTCGCACTGCTGTTCAGCCGCTGCTCGCCTCCCGCGCCGCTCGTGGTGATCGCGTAGCGGAGCTCCGTGCCGTCGTTGAGCGTGAGGAACATGCTGGCGTTGCTGCTGGAGCCGATGTCGAATAGCCGCTGCCACGACGCGTTGCTCGCCGGGTTCACCCAGGCCGACACCGTGTAGTCGCCGGTGAGGCTGCTGACAGCCCCCGTCGGCAGCGTCGCGTAGGCGGTGCTGTTGCAGAAGGAGAGAGCGGAGCCGATCTTCCCCGGCTGGCGTGGACCGGTGGCCGTGCAGCCCGAGGTGACCGAGCCGTCCGTCCACTGGATGACGCCGGCGCCCGCCGCCTTGCTCATGCCCGCGACGCCCAGCACCAGACCCGTTCCGTAGTTGGCGAAGCGATAGTTCCCCTTGCCGTCCGGCACCACCTGCCAGAGGTGGTCGTCGCTTCCGCTGTCGCCCCAGACCACGGCCGGTGCCCCTGTGGAGGTCGCGGCGCCCTGGATGCCGAGCACCAGTCCCGTCGCCGGGTTGACGATCTTGTATAGCCCCGATCCGGCCGCGACGAGCTTCCACGTCTGGGTGGCGCTGCCGCCGGCCGCCGGAGCGCTCTGCACCGCGACAGTCCCCTCGCTGGTGCCCGACGCCTGCGTGTCGAGCGCGAGCCCGCTGTTGACGTTGGTCACGGTGTAGGTGCCGGAGAGGTCGGTGGTGTCGGTCGCCGGGGTGACCACCAGGTGGTAGCCGTAGGCGGGGTTCATCACGACGGGGACGGTGATGGAGCCGTCGGCGCCGACCGTGTAGGCGGTGTTCGAGATCGTCGTCGGTCCTGCGACGGCCACGGTGCGACCGTACGACGGCGTGAACTCGAGCTTGACGTTCACCTTCGAACCGACGGCGAGCTTGTCGAGACCCGCGATGCGGATGCCCGCGGTGCCGGAAGTGCCGCCGGTGATGACGTCGACCTCCTTCTTGTCGGAGGTGACGGCCGCGGCCGCGTCGAAGTTGTTGTTCGCGGGTGGCGTCGTGGTGACCATGTCGCCGCTCATCCCGGCGTACCAGGTGTACAGCCAGTAGGCGCCGTTGGGGTTGCCGCCCTGGCCGGTCAGCAGGTCGCCGAGCGCGCCGGACTGGTTCCAGAACGCCAGCTCGGCGTTGCGGATGCCCAGCCGCTCGAACTTGGAGATGTAGCCGACCAGCGATCCGGGGATGCCGACCTCCGCGGGGGCGGCGTACTCCTCGATGTCGATCGGACGGCGCTGGATGCCGAGCGCATCCTCCATCGCCTCCACCTTGGCCACGTCGCCGGCGATCTTCGACGAGGTCTCGAGCTCGTGCCAGGCGAGGATGTCGGGGACGGTGTTCGTCGCGACGGCATTGTTCAGGAAGTTCTGCATGTCGCCGATGTTGTCCGAGAGCGACGGACCCTGGATCGGCGTGGTCGGGTCGAGGCTGCGGATCAGGCGGTAGGTGTGGGTCCAGAAGTCCTCGAAGCTGCCGTTGGACGCGAGCCAGGTGTTGTCGGACTCGTTCCACGGCGCGTAGGCGGCGAGGTTGGTCATGCCGGACGCCTGAACCTGGTGGACGTGGTCGGTCACCACCTGATCCCACGTGCTCCAGCTGAACTGGTAGGGCCAGCCCGCGTAGTAGTCCGAGAGGCGGTCGACGACCTTCGCTCCCGCGGCGGCGGCCTTCTGCCAGGTCACGCCGATGTCGCCGGTCGGCTGCTGCTTGCCCCCGATGGGCTTCATGACGAACTCGCTCGGCTTGATCGCCTGCACGAGCGCGTCGGAGGGGGTCGTCGCGTTGGCGAGGCCGTAGAGCGAGCCGGTGGCGACATGGCTCACCGGCCGGAAGGGCTGGTCGGCGCTGACGGTGAGGGTGTTCGCCGCGGTCGGGGCGGCCTCGGCGGGCAGGGCGGCGATGACCCCGCCTGCGGCGATCAGCGCGGCGGTCGCGACTCCGGCGGTGAGGCGGCGCAGCGAGTGCTGCGGCGGAGGACCGGAGGGGTCGTGAGCGGAGAGGGGCGGCTTCATGGATGCTCCCTTGCATCGGGGTCCGGCGAATCGTCGAACCGGTTCGATTAACTCAGCGGCAAAATAGCGCCCTCCGTTGCCGTACGTCAAGGAATCCGTCGCGAACCGGTTCGACGCGCGATCCCGGGGCAGACGTCGTTCGTTGCGCTCGCGGCGGCCGAGTTGCACGTCGTGGTCGCTATTCGACGCGGATAGCGACCACGACGTGCAACTCGGGCGGGCAGACGGAGTCGGCGGAGGCCGGCGTGGGAGAATCGGGACACCGACGAGCCCGGAGGGAGGCAGCATGGCGGCGACGATCGGCGACGTCGCGCGCGCGGCCGGCGTCTCCCGCAGCACCGTCTCGTACGCACTCTCCGGCAAGCGGATGATCTCGGACGAGACCCGGGAGCGCATCCAGGCTGCCATCGACGAGCTCGGCTTCACCCCCAACGCCGGAGCGAGGGCCCTCGCCACCGCGCAGACCAACGTGCTCGGCCTGTACCTGCAGTTCCAGGAGGACGAGTTCGCCCCCGCGATGCTCCAGTACGTGCTGCCCGTCTCGACGACCGCCCGCGAGCACGGCTTCGACCTGCTGATGGTGACCGACACCGACCTGGTGGGCGCGGTCACCCGCACCACGTCGTCGTACATGGTCGACGGCGTCGTGCTGCTCGATGTCACCTACGACGACGTGCGCCTCGAGCCGCTCCGGCGCGCGTCGCAGCCCGCCGTGCTCATCGGCTACGCCCGGGACGCGGAGGGGTTCGACTCGTTCGACCTCGACTTCGGCGAGGCCGCGCGGCTCGCGATCGACCACCTCGCCGACCTCGGGCACCGGGACATCATCCTGATGACGCCGCCCGAGCACGTCGTGGCCCGCGGCGGCTCGTACGTCTGGAGGTTCCGGGATGCCGCCGTCGAGCGCGCCGCCCGGTACGGCATCCATCTGACGGCGCACTACGGCGACTCGCGCCAGCCCGGGATCCGCGAGTCGCTCGACGCGGCTTTCGCGGCCTCCCCCGCTGCCACCGCGCTGATCGTGCACAACGACGCGACGATCGCCGCGCTCCCGTCGTACCTGAACGACCGCGGACTCCGCTCGCCGGACGACCTCTCCGTGGTCGGCGTGTTCTCGCGGGAGTTTGGGCAGACCTTCTCACTGCCGTACACCGCCGTCGAGACCTCGCCGGACCGCCTCGGCCAGCTCGCCGTGCAGCAACTGATCCGCCGCATCGCGGATCCCGCCGAGGCCGGCGTGCCCGTGGTCCGCCTGATCGAGCCCTCGCTCACCGACCGCGGCAGCACAGGCCCGGCCGCATAGCCGCTCGCCGGCGTCGCCCGTTCGGCGCGGAGGGGAGCCGGGCGGCTCCCGCCGGGCGTGCCGTCTCCGCCGGGGCGACCCACTTCGTCGTCCGGGCGCCGCGTCCGCAATCGATGGGACGCAACACGCCGTCATCGACGCGCCATTGCGGCGTGTTGCGCCCCACGGATGTCGCGGCCCATGGCTTCGGCACCTACGCGCCAGCGCCCGCGCGTCGCGGCGATTCGTGACGAATGGGCGCTATTCGTCACGAAGCGCGGCGATTCGCCACGAATCGTCGCCAGGACCGAGCGGCGAAATCGGCGGCAATTCCGTCGAACCGCTTCGACTTGTATTTGGGCGCGAAGAGGCGCTACGGTGATCGAACCGGTTCGACAACGACGATGGACGAGAAGGAGGAGGCGCCGTGGCGATCACCATCACGGATGTGGCCCGCCACGCGGGCGTGTCCCCCAGCACCGTCTCGTACGCCCTCTCCGGCAAGCGGTCCATCTCGCCGTCGACCCGGGCGCGCATCGACGAGGCCATCGCCGCCCTCGGGTTCACCGCGAACGCCGGCGCCCGCGCCCTCGCCACGTCGCAGACGATGGTCATCGGCCTGCTCACGCAGTTCCATCAGGACGAGTTCGCGCCCGCCATGCTGCAGTACGTCCTTCCCGTCTCCGACACCGCCCGCGAGCTCGGCTACGACATCCTGCTGGTCACCGAGGTGGACGCCACGGCAGCCCTGCGCCGCGTCACCAGCGCAGGGATGGTCGACGGCGTCGTGCTGCTCGATGTGATCCACGAGGACCCACGGCTCGACACGCTCCGTGCCGCCCCGCAGCCCGGCGCGCTCGTCGGGCTCCCCCGCCACACCGAGGGTCTCGACGTCTTCGACCTCGACTTCGGCGAGTCGGCGCGCATCCTGATCGACCACCTGTACGGGCTCGGTCACCGCGAGATCGTCGTCGTCTCGCCCCCGCGCCACGTGTTCGACCGCGGCGGCGCGTACGGCTGGCGCTTCCGGGATGCGGCCCTCGAACGCGGCGCGCGCTACGGGCTGCAGATCCACACCTACTACGGCGAGTCGCAGCAACCGGCGATCGGGCGCAGCATCAACGCCATCCTGGACGCACGCCCCGACGCCACGGCGCTGGTCGTGCACAACGACGCCACCATCGCGGCGCTGCCGTCGGTGCTCGCGCGACGCGGCACCCGCGTCCCCGAGGACCTCTCGGTGGTCAGCCTCTACTCGAAGGACTTCGGGCGCACGTTCTCGCTGCCGTACACGGCTGTCGAGAGCTCGCCCGATCAGCTGGGCCAGCAAGCGGTCCGGCAGCTGGTGCGACGGATCACGTCCCCGGAGCTCGCGGGAGCCCCGGTCACGCGGTTCATCGCACCGGAACTCACGATCCGCGGAAGCACACGATAGACCCGGACCAGACGCAGCAGCAGACGGCTCCGCGGACCCACACCCAGCAATGCACGATTCAAGGAGGAATACTGTGATCGCAACAAAGCGCGTGCGCCTCATCGGCGCCGCCATGCTCGCGGCCGCCGTCATCGGCGGAGTGTCCGCGTGCTCCGGCTCCGGCGGGGGCTCCGGCTCCGGCAGCAGCGCCGGCGGAACCTACACGTTCTGGGACCCGTACCCCCAGTTCGACGCCTCGGCCGACTGGACCAAGCTGGTCGAGCAGTGCGGCACCAAGGCGGGCGTCACCGTCAAGCGCACCGGCTACGACACCAGCGACCTGACCAACAAGGCGCTCCTGGCCGGCCAGCAGGGCAGCTCGCCCGACCTGCTGCTCGTCGACAACCCGGTCGTCTCCACGCTGGCGGAGGCCGGCATCCTGACCACGACGAGTGAGAACAAGCTCGACACCTCGGACATCCAGAAGAACATCCTGGCCGCCGGGGAGCTCGACGGGAAGACGTACGGCGTCCCGATCGGCGCGAACACGCTGGCCCTGTACTACAACAAGGCCGTGCTGAGCGCCGCAGGGGTGGATGTCGCCTCCATCAAGGACTGGAACAGCCTCACCGACGCCCTCGCCAAGGTGAAGGCCGCGGGCAAGAAGGGCATCACCTTCTCGGCCATCGGCACGGAGGAGGGCAGCTTCCAGTTCCTGCCGTGGTTCTGGGGTTCCGGAGCCGACCTGAAGAAGCTGGACTCCGACAAGGCCGTGCAGGCGCTGTCGCTCTGGACGGACTGGGTCAAGCAGGGCTACGCGCCGAACTCGGTCATCAACAACACCCAGACCACCTCGTGGCAGGAGTTCGCGACCGGCGACTTCGCGTTCGGCGAGAACGGCACCTGGCAGCTCGGGAACGTGAAGAAGGCCGGCATCGACTACGGCATCCTGAACATCCCCGGCATCGACGGCGGGTCCGCACCGGCACCGACCGGCGGCGAGTTCATGACCATCCCGGTGCAGAAGGACACCGCGCGTTACGCCACGTCGAAGAAGATCGCCGACTGCCTCACCAGCACCGAGAGCTTCGTGAAGACCGACACCACCCTCTCCTACATCGCGCCGACCACGGCCGCGCAGAAGGAGCAGGTGGCCGCCAACCCGGAGCTCGCGCCCTGGGTCGACGCCGTCGCCGCCGCGAAGGGCCGCACCAGCGACAACCTCGGCACGAAGTACCCGAAGATCTCCCAGCAGCTGTGGGGCGCGGTGCAGAACGCACTGAGCGGTTCGCAGTCGCCGGCGGACGCGCTGAAGGCCGCACAGTCGGCCGCGGCCGCCGCAACGAAGTAACCCGCGCGACACCTGAAGGCACACCGATGACAACCATTCAGACAGCACCGCGCGGCTCTGTCGGAGACCACGGCGGGGTGGCGTCGAACGCCGCCCCGCCGGCTCCCCGGCGCCGCCGGCGCTCCGGCCAGTGGGCGGCCTGGGCGTTCCTGGCACCCGTGGTGATCTACCTCGTGGTGTTCTACGCCTTCCCGCTCTACCGCAACATCGAGCTGAGCGTGCGCGACTACACGGTGCGCTCGTTCGTCATGGGCGACGCCCCGTTCGTCGGCTTCGACAACTACATCAAGGTGTTCCAGAGCCCGACCTTCGGGCCGGCGCTGCTGCACACGGCCCTGTTCACGATCATCTCGATCGTGTTCCAGTTCACGATCGGGATGGCGCTGGCGGTGTTCTTCCGCCAGAACTTCCGCCTCTCCGCCACGCTGCGCGCCCTGTTCCTCGTGCCGTGGCTGCTGCCGCTGATCGTGTCCGCCTCCACCTGGTCGTGGATGCTGAACAGCGACTCCGGCGTGGTCAACGCAGCCCTGGAGGCGTTCGGCCTCCCTGGCATCAACTGGCTGACCTCGCCCGACTGGGCGCTGACCAGCGTGATCATCGCGAACATCTGGATCGGCATCCCGTTCAACCTGGTCATCATCTACTCGGGGCTGCAGAACATCCCCTCCGACCTGTACGAGGCAGCGGCGCTGGATGGCGCGAACGGCTGGCAGATCTTCTGGCGCATCACCTTCCCGCTGCTGCGGCCGGTCTCCGCGATCACGCTGCTGCTCGGCCTGATCTACACGCTGAAGGTCTTCGACATCATCTGGATCATGACCCGCGGCGGGCCCGGCATCGCCTCGACGACGTTCGCCACCTGGTCGTACCAGCTCGGGTTCGCGTCGACGCTGCCCGACTTCAGCCCGGCGGCCGCGGTCGGCAACGTGCTGATCGTGATCGCGCTGGTGTTCGGCTTCATCTACATCCGCACGCAGCGAAAGCAGGACATCGCATGAACCGCCGGCGCTCCTGGTGGAAGACGCTCGTGGGCGTCGTCCTGACCCTCATCATGCTGTTCCCCGTCTACTGGATGATCAACGTCTCGCTGACGCCGACCTCCGAGATGCGGAAGAGCCCGCCGAACCTGTTCCCCATCCACGCGACCTTCGAGGGATATCAGGCGGTGCTCAGCCAGCAGCTGCCGTACCTCGGCACGAGCCTGCTGGTCGGCATCGGCACGGTGATCCTCACGGTCGCCCTGTCGGCCCCGGCCGCGTACTCGCTCGCGAAGCTGCGGCCGCGCGGGCGCGGCGCCCTCAACTTCGTGCTGCTGATCGCGCAGATGATCCCCGGGATCATCATGGCGATGGGGTTCTACGCGATCTACCTGAACCTGGGCATCCTGAACACCCTCTGGGGTCTGATCATCGCCGACTCCACCCTGGCGGTGCCGTTCGGCGTGCTGATCTTCTCGGCGTTCATGGCCGGCATCCCGGACGAGCTGATGAGTGCAGCCAAGATCGACGGGGCCGGTGCCTGGCGCACCTTCCAGTCGATCGTGCTGCCGGTCAGCCGCAACGCGGTGGTGACGGTGTCGCTGTTCGCGTTCCTGTGGGCGTGGTCCGACTTCATCTTCTCGTCGACGCTGAACAGCGGCGGGACGCTGCAGACCATCACTCTGGGCATCTACAAGTACATCGGCAACAACAACCAGGAGTGGAACGCGATCATGGCGACGGCTGTGGTCGCCTCGATCCCGGCCGCCGTGCTTCTCGTGCTCGCGCAGCGCTACGTCGCCGCCGGTGTGACCGCGGGGGCGGTGAAGGACTGAGATGGGAGCTGAGCACGCCTTCTCGTTCGACATCGCCGAGATCCCGTTCTCGCGCCGCGGCGCCTGGATGGACCTCTCCCGGGTCGTCGGCCTGCACCGCACCGTGGACGACATCCACCTGGTCACCCACACCGGCGGGATGCATGCCGTGTTCCGCCTGCTCCCGGTGCTCGATGGCAGCGTGGTGGGCGCGGAGGTGCGGGCCACGCCGTCCGTCCTCTCCTGGAGCGTCGGCGAGCGCACGGTGCAGGCCGCGTTCGAGGACGGCCAGGGGGTCCGCTTCCGGGGGGACGGACTGGGCCTGCGCTTCGAGGCCGGCGACGAGCTGACGCCTTTCACGGGCGGCTACCTGTTCACCGATCCGGTCGACGGCTCCGTCACGCTGACGAGCTACGAGTCGGGCAGGCGCTACCGGCTCACGACCCTCACCGGGTCGCCCACGGTCGTGGGCGATCAGAGGCTCGGCCGCGGCGACCGGTTCGTGGAGTTCGGCGGCGATCAAGACGAGTGGGAGGCGGTGCTCGAGGAGATCGGCACGGCGGCCGCACCGTTCGTCGCGACCGGGACCTTCGCCGTGCTCGCCCGGCGGAGGGAGGCGGAGTTCGCGGAGTACAGCGGACGCATGGCCGGATGGGAAGCCGGCGCCGCCGCGGTCAAGGCCGCCTACGTCATGTGGTCCGCCACCGTCTCGCCCGCCGGGTTCGTCGGCCGCGAGGCCGTGCTGATGTCGAAGCACTGGATGGACAAGGTGTGGAGCTGGGACCACTGCTTCAACGCGATCGCGCTCGCGCCGGCCGACCCGGATGCCGCGCTCGATCAGTTCCTGCTGCCGTTCGACCACCAGGACCCCTCCGGTGCACTCCCGGATTCGGTCACTCACTCGGAGGTACTCTACAACTTCGTCAAGCCGCCCATCCACGGCTGGGCCTTTGCACAGCTGCGGGAGCGCTCGCCACGGGCGTTCACCGAGGAGGAGCGCAGGGTGGTCCACGACCGCCTGGCCGCCTGGACGCGGTTCTGGCTCGACCACCGGCGCCGCCCCGGGCACCGGCTGCCGTACTACCAGCACGGCAACGACAGCGGCTGGGACAACTCCACTGCATTCGACCGCGGAGGGGTGGTGGAGGCGCCGGATCTGGCCGCGTTCCTCATCCTGCAGCTGCGCGAGCTCAGCCTGCTGGCGGAGAGTCTCGGCCTGCCGACGGAGGAGTGGGAGACCGCGCGGCACGACCTCACCGACGCCCTGTTCGACGAGCTGTGGACCGGCGACGGCTTCGTCGCGCGCTCCGTGCGGACGGGCGAGGCCGTGCCCTCGCGCAGCCTGCTCACCACCCTGCCGATCGTGCTGGGCGAGCTGCTCCCCGGCGACGTCGCGGAGGCGCTGGCCCGGCGGATCGAGGGTCACCTCACCGAGTGGGGGCCCGCGACGGAGCCGGTCGACTCGCCTGAGTACGAGGATGACGGCTACTGGCGCGGCCCGGTGTGGGCCCCGTCCACCGCGCTGATGGAGGACGGTCTGCGCCGGTCCGGGCACGGCGCGCTGGCCGATCGCGTGAGCGAGCGCTTCCGGGCCGTCTGCGAACGGTCCGGTTTCGCCGAGAACTTCGACGCGCGCACGGGCGCAGGCCTGCGCGACCGCGCCTACAGCTGGACGGCGAGCGTCTACCTGGCGCTCGCCGCCGATGCGGGCCGCCGGGCCGAGCCGGCCGCCGCACCCGCGGCCCTGACAGGAGAACGATGACCGACACCACCCCGCGGACCCGCATCGGCGGCCCCGTGATGCCCTCGCACGCCCGGCTGCGACCGCTCGGGCCGGAGGAGCTCCGCATCGTCGGCGGCTTCTGGGGTGAGAAGCAGGAGCTGAACGCCTCCACGATCATCGGGCACTGCCTGACCTGGATGGAGCGGATCGGCTGGATCGGCAACTTCGACCGGGCGGCGGCGGGCACCGTCGCCGAGCACCACGACGGCATCGAGTTCGTCGATTCGGAGGTCTACAAGCTGCTGGAGACGATGGCCTGGGAGCTGGGCCGCTCGGCGGACCCGCAGCTGGAGCAGACCTACCTCTCGCTCGTCGATCGGGTGGCTGCGGCGCAGGAGCCGGACGGCTACCTGCACACATCCTTCGGCCGCCCGGGGCAGCGTCCCCGTTTCTTCGACCTCGAGTGGGGGCACGAGCTGTACTGTTTCGGGCACCTGTTCCAGGCCGCGGTCGCGCGGTTCCGCACCGGCCACGACGACACCATCGTGGCGGTGGCGCGACGGCTCGCGGACCACGTCTACGAGGTGTTCGGGCCGGACGGCCGCGACGCGGTGTGCGGGCATCCGGAGATCGAGACCGCCCTCGCCGAACTCGGCCGGGCCCTCGACGAGCCGCGTTACCTCGAACTCGCCCGGCTGTTCGTGGAGCGTCGCGGCCGCCGGAGCCTCAAGACCACGTTGTTCCAGGGCAGCGAGTACTTCCTCGACGACCGGCCCGTACGCGCGGCCGACCACCTGCGCGGCCACGCGGTGCGCGCGATGTACCTGGCGGCGGGCGCGGTGGATGTGGCGACCGAGTTCGGCGACGCCGAGCTGCTGAATGCGGTCGAACGGCAGTGGGAGAGCACGGTCGCGCGGCGCACCTACCTCACCGGCGGCGTTGGAGCGCACCACCAGAACGAGGAGTTCGGGTCGGACTACGAGCTCCCGCCGGACCGCGCCTACGCCGAGACGTGCGCGGCGATCGGGTCCGTCATGCTGAGCTGGCGGCTGCTGCTGCAGACCGGCGACAGCAAGTACGCCGACCTGATCGAGCGGACGCTGCTCAACGCAGTGCTCGTCTCCCCGCGCGAGGACGGGCGCGCCTTCTACTACGCGAACACCCTGCACCAGCGGGTCCGCGGAACGGTCCCCGCGGAGGACGAGCTGAGCGAGCGAGCGGAGTCGAGCCTCCGGGCGCCGTGGTTCGAGGTGTCGTGCTGCCCGACGAACGTCGCCCGGACACTCGCCAGCGTCGCGTCCTACGTCGCCACCGCGAGCGAGCACGGCATCCAGGTGCACCAGTTCGCGGACGCGGAGCTGACGACCACGACCGGCGACGGCGTCGCGGTGTCGCTGCGGATGCGGGCGGGCGGGTACCCGTTCGACGGCTCGATCGTGCTGGAGGCCGAGTCGGGCGCCGAGACGGAGCTCGCGGTCCGCATCCCCGCCTGGGCCGAGGGCGCTCGCGTCTCGTACGCGGGCGCGCCGGTGGAGGTGCGGGACGGCTATGCGCGGATCGTCGACGAGTTCCGGCCGGAGGAGCCCGTGCGGGTCGAGCTGCCGATGCTCCCGCGGTTCGCCTACCCGGCGCCCGCGATCGACGCGCTCCGCGGCACCGTGGCGGTCGAGCGCGGACCGCTCGTGCTGTGCGCCGAGTCCACTGGGCTGCCCTCCGGCACCGACGTGGATGCGGTCCTCCTCGCCGACGACCGCCCTCTCGTGGCCACGCCGACCGGCGCCGAGGTGACCGTGCGGCTGCGCCCGCAGGCGCATCCCGGCTGGCCCTACGGATCGCAGCCGGCGGCGCCGGGCGCAGAGGAGGAGCGACCGCTCCGGCTGGAGCCGTACTTCCGCTGGGCGAACCACGGGCCCAGCACCATGCGCGTGTTCCTCCCTCGCGCGGGAGGCTGACAGCCACCTGGCCGCCACCGAAGTCATCGGCGGTGGCGGCCAGGTCCTCGATCGGTCGGGAGATCCGCTGGTGCAGCGCCCGCGCCGATCCGCGCCCGGGCTACTCGGTCGTCCGGCGGCGACGGACAGCCGCCAACGTGACCGCCGCAACACCGATGAGGAGCGCGAGCGCACCGCCCGCGATCGCCGGCCCGGCGATGGTCGAGCCGGTGCTCGCCAGCGGGTCGCCCGTTCCGCCCGCGCTCGCTGCGTCGGACGTGCCGGAACCGCTGCCGGTCCCGGCCACCGCGGCCGCCAGGGAGAGGTCGTCCCAGCCGATCAGAGCGCCGGAGGCGTCGGCGAGCGCCAGCTTGTGCGCCCCGAGAGCCGCATCCGCAGGGATGGTGACCGTGATCGCCCGGTTCGTCACCGTCGAGGTCCCCAGGGTCCGCGGGCTGGAGAACAGCAGCGCCGTCACCGTCTGACCGTCATACGCCGAGGTCGGCAGTGTCACGGTGACCTTCGCGCCGGGTGCAATGGTGTCGGGCGACGCGGTGACGCCGTTGCGGGTGGCATCGGTGAGGTCCGCCTCGGTGATCGGCGCCGGCCCGGTGACGACCGGCGTCGTGAGGGTGGAGGTGCACGTCGCGCACGTGATCCCGAGCGTCGCTCCGGTGGCGGTGGCCGTCAGGGTCCCGCCTGACGAGGCCGCCTTCACCGTGGCCGAGAACGTCGTCGTCGCGGTGTCGCCGAGCGCCGTGTCCGGCACCGTCCACTGGAGTGTGGAGCCGCTCGCGACCAGATCGGCCGGGAGCGTCGCGAGGTCGGCGTCGTCGACCAGGTCGGCCGCATCCACCCGGACGATACCGCCGGTGAGCGGCACCTGCCCGGTGTTGGCGAGCGACAGCGTGTAGTCGACCGTGTCGCCCGGGTGCACCGAGCCGGTCGCCGGAGCGGAGGCCAGCGTCAGCGTCGAGGTGGCCGGCCACGCGGGCTTGTCGGCGTCGAACAGCCAGTCCTGGAAGAAGGCGGTCAGGTCCCTGCCGGAGAGCTCCTCGGCGAGCGCGATGAAGTCGTGCGTATCGCGGCTCTGCCCGGCGTACCGTGTTGTCCAGGTCTTCATCACGTCGTCGAACACGGCGGGCGTGATCGCCTGGCGCAGGGCCTCCAGCGTCATCGCGCCCCGCGAGTAGACCTGCCAGTCGAAGAGGTCGGCCGGGTCGGTCATCCCCGCAGGAGGGATGGTCCACCGGGAGTTGCTCGCGGCCGTCGAGTTCCACAGGTTGAAGTACGTGGTGGCGGTCGAGTTGGCCGACGTCCCGTGGTCGTACGCATACTGCGTCGGGATGAACGTGGCAGGTCCTTCGTTCAGCCAGATGCTGTTCCAGTCGCCCGGGGTGACGGAGTCGCCGAACCACTGGTGCGCGAGCTCATGGATGAACGTGGACTGGCTCACGGACCGCTCGAAGTACGGCCTGTCCTGGGTCTCGAGCGCGTATCCCAGGCTCGTGATGTCGACGACGAAGCCGGTGCTGTCGCCCGGGTATGGTCCGTAGTGCGCTTCCAGGTAGTTCAGGATCTCGGGAAGCGCGGCACGACGGGCCTGGATGGTCGTCTGATTCGCCGTCGTGACGGCGGGGTCGACGAATGTCCACTCGTGGATGGTGCGGCCGCTCGAGAGCGCAATGTCCGACTCATAGGTCAGGTACTTGCCGTAGGAGATCATCGCGAGCTCGGTGGCCATCGGCTTGTTCTGCTGCCAGTGCCACGTGGTGCGGCTGCCGTCGCCGACCGGCGTCGCCGTCACCAGCTGCCCGTTGCTGACGGCGGCGGCCGGTGCCCCTCCGACGGTGTTCGGCGCGGTGATGGAGATGTCGTAGGTGGCCTTGTCCGCCGGGGTGTTGTTGCTGGGCAGCCACGTCATGGTCCCAACCGGCTGGCCGAGGGCGGTGAAGCCGTCGCTGGTGAGCACCCAGCCCTCGCTGGAGCCGTCCGGGTCGACGTGCGTGACCGGCGACCCCGAGTAGGCGACCTGAACGGTGAACGCCCCCGACACGGGTGAAACCGGCACGATGTTCAGCTTGTAGGACGAGGTGGCCGGGTCGCTGCTCCGGTCGAAGCTCGCCGCCGGGACGCCGTTCACCTGCACGGCGCCGACCGTGAGACCTTCCAGGTCGAGCGAGAACGACGAGAGCTCCTGCGTCGCCGTCGCGCTGATCGTGGTCGTCGCGTCGATGGTCTTGTCGTCGTTGTAGGCGATGGCGACGTCGTAGTGGGTCACGTCGTAGCCCCCGTTGCCGATTCCCGCGAAGAGCGTGTCGCCGATGGTCGGCGCGCCGGGTGCCGGCGCGGCGGCCGCCGGCGCGGCGATCGGCAGCTGGATGGCCGCGACGATCGCCGCCGTGGCGGCCACGGCGGCGAGGCGTCGGCCGATGGGTGGATGGTGGTGTCTCCCCGAACGCATGGATCCTCCTGGGTGGTCTCTCTGGTGAGTCTTCAGACCCTATCCACCGCGTGTTTCCGGCATGCGTCGAGGTTCGGCGGGAACGTCGTTGTCGGCCCGCCACCGAAATCTTCGGCGGTGGCGGCCACGTCGCTTCACGTTCGTCACGCCCGCTCGGGCTACGCCTGCGCGGCGATCCGCTCCAGTGCTCGCTCCATCCCGTCGGCGAGCACCCGTGCCGGGGGCAGGTGCGACGCGTCGGTCTGGATGCTGACCCGGAAGCGCCCGGCGTAGGACACGGCGAGCGCGCCGACGCGGACGTTGCCGGAGAGCAGCGCGAGCGGCCACGCAGCGATGAGCTCCGCACCGGCCAGCCGCAGCGTCTCCGGAGGTCCGGTGAGCTCGGACGCGATGGCGCCGACCGCGCGCTGGCTCCGCGCGAAGTGCATCAGCATCCGGGCCGCGCGCGGGTTGCTCATCAGACGGTACGTGCCGACCGCGCGGGCGCGGGCCTTCTCGGAGCGGGTGAGGGACGCGACGCGCGCGACGCTCCCCGCGATGTCGGCGTCGGCGTCGGAGCCCGCGACGGGGATCGGGATCAGCATCACGCCCGTGGCGTTCCCCTCTCCCGCCCGGCGCGCGAGCCGCACAGGGCTCGACACCGGGACTGAGTCCGGCGGGGTCTCGCCCGCCGCCGTGAGCATCGCGCGCATCCCGTGCCCGAACGCGGCGAGGAACGCATCGCCGACGGTGCCGCCGAGCCGGTGGGCGCCGTCGTGCAGGCGCTCCAGGTCGACGTCGAGGAAGGCGACGTCGCGGGTCGGCCCGAGCGGTCCGAGCAGCACGCCGGAGCGGACGCTGCGCCGGAAGACGGCGGCCGTCTGCACGGCGAGGTCGCCCCAGCGGCGGAGGAGCGGACGGCGTGCGGCGGGCGCAGGCTCGGAGGGCCTAGCGCCGGCGGCCTCCTCGCCCGGCGCCTCGTCGGAGAGCGCTGCGACCAGGGCCTCGGCCCCGAGCCCGTCGGCGACGGCGTGGTGCAGCCGGAACAGCATCCCGCAGCGGTCGCCGTCGGCGTGCGGCACGAGCAGCAGCTCCCAGAGCGGCCGGCCGGGATCGACCGGCGTCATCACGACGCGCGCGCAGGTGCGCTCGAAAGACATGGAGGCGTCGATCACGCGGATGTGGTGGGCGAGGTCCGGGACGGCCGCACGCCACATCCACTCTCCCCCGGTCTCGACGGGCACGCGGTGCAGGGCTGGCACCCGCGCGATGCGCGGGGCGAGAACCTCGCGCAGCGCGGCCGGATCGGGACGGCCGTCCGCATCCACGACGCCCCCGGGCGCGAGCAGTCCGGCCAGCGTCACAACGTTCGGCTGGCCGCGCTCGAGCGCCAGGTTCGCCGCGTCGACCGCCGCCATCGGCGTCGCATCCGCCGCCCTTGCCTCCATGCGCCGACCCTAGGCCGGGCACATCGGCCGCGTCGGGCCGAAGGTCCCTGCGCCGCGAGCGCGGTGTCAGCGGCCTCCGACCACGCTGCCCACAGCCGGATCCGGCATCCCGGCGACAGCGTCGAGCACGACCCGTCCATCCCGCACCGAGATGCTCCGCGGATCTGCGATCCCGCCGACGAAAGAGCCATCCGGCGCTGAGTTCCGGAAGGCCAGGAACATCGGCCGACCTGTCTGCCTATCGTGGATGACGCGTCCGACATAGAGATCGTGCTCGGTCAGCTGCTCGGCCAGTCGCGGATCCCACCGACCCTCCGCGTCTGCCATGACAGCCCACACGCCTCCGGTGGTCCCGGTGACTCGTCGCTCCTCGGCGAGGTCCGCGGCAAGACAGGAGAAGAAGAGCACGTGCTCACCGTCGATCTCAGCGGTGTTCAGCACCTCGAGCTGGCCGAACCCGGCACCGGGGCTGCTCAACGGCGGCTGAAGCTCCCAGTTCTCGAGGTCGCCGGAGAGAGCCGTCGCGATGACGCCGCGATCGTCCGGCCGGCCATGGTTCGAGCGCGCGGTGATCAGCATGCGCCACGCGCCGGCGCGCTCATCCCGGTAGACCCAGGGGTCGCGGAAGGCCTCGTCGTGCCAGTGCCCGTCGGCGAGACGCTCATACCAGCGCGAGTCCGCGGTCAGGATCGGGTTGCGCTCGCTCTTGGTCCACTCGTACAGGTCGGGCGACGTCGCCACACCGATGCTCTGCACGTTCCCGTGGCCGGTGAGCACAGTGCCGGTGTAGAACATGCGCCACAGCCCGTCGTCGGCGCGGACCACGCTGCCGGTCCAGGTCGCGAGCTCGTCGAAGGCGGGCGCGTCGCTTCGCACGAGGGCGTCCACGACCCGGGTCCAGTTCACGAGGTCGTCGGAGATCGCGTGCCCGATCGATGCACGGTAGTGACGGGCGTCCGGATCCTTCAGCGCCTTGGACGCGTACAGGAAGAACAGGTGGTACCGGTCGCCGTCGTCGGCCAGCCAGAAGTCCCAGACGTAGCTTTCGGGGAGAGAGAACACGGATCAGCCTTTCAGGCCCTGCGAGGCGATGGAGTTGACGAACGAGCGCTGGAACGCGACGAAGAGCGCGAGCACCGGGACGGTGATGATGCTGGCGTAGGCCATGATCTGGCCCCACGACGTGTTGAGCTGCTTGAAGTAGTCGATGCCGACCATCGCCGGCCGGACGGCCTCGCTCTGTGTGACCATCAGCGGCCACAGGTACTGGTTCCACGCGGGCAGGAAGGTCAGGATCGCGACCGTCGCCACCGCCGGGCCGGCGAGCGGCATGATGATGCTCCGGTAGATGCGGAACCAGCCGGCGCCGTCGACTCGCGCCGCCTCGTCCAGCTCCTTCGGGATGGAATCGAAGTACTGGTAGAAGAGGAAGATCGAGAACGCGTTCGCGATGAAGGGGACGATCTGCACGGTGTAGGTGTCGAGCCAGCCCTGAACGATCTGAGTGCCGTCGAAGTACGGCAGCTGGTTGACCTCCCACAGCAACGGCAGGGCCATCACCTCGAACGGCACGATCAGGGTCGCCAGGATCACCCCCAGAGCGATCCGACCGCCCGGGATGCGCATCCGCGAGAGGGCGAAGGCGGCCAGCGAGTTCACGACCAGCCCGAGGCCGACGGTGAGGACCGAGATCAGGATGGAGTTGAACAGGAACTGCGCGAACGGGACCCGGTCGAACACTCCGAGATAGTTGTCGAAGCTGAGGTTCCCGACCGGCAGGAAGGCCTGGATGCCGTCGAGGTCGCCGAAGATCTGCGCATCCGGCTTGAAGCTGGAGACGATCATGAAGACCAGCGGCAGGCCGAACACGAGCGCGAGGACGATCTTCAGGGCGAGGGTCAGCGCGGGTCGCCAGATCGGGCGACGGCGCCGGTCCGGTTCGATCGCGTGCGGGGTGTCGATGTCCGCGACGTCGCGGATCGTATCCGTCATCGGCGGGCCTCCTTGTCTCGGGTGAGGAATCTCTGGATCAGGGTGACCACGAGCACGAGCACGAAGAAGACCAGCGAGATGGCCGAGGCATAGCCGGTCTGCTGCTGCTGGAATCCACTGCGCACCGCCTGGAAGACCAGCGTGGTCGTGGAGTTCAGCGGACCGCCCTGGGTCATGATCTGCACCTGGGTGAAGAGCCCGAATGCGGCGATGGTGATCGTGATCAGGATGAACGTGCGTGTGGCTCGAAGACTGGGCCAGGTGACATGGGCGAACTGCTGCCAGCGGGTGGCCCCGTCCAGCGACGCTGCCTCGTACAGCTCGGCGGGGACCGTCTGCAGCCCCGCCAGCCAGATGATCATGTGGAAGCCCATCGCCTGCCAGGCCGACATCAGGATGATCGCGAGCAGCGCCCAGTGCGGGTCGCCGAGCCAGTCGGGCCCCTGGATGCCGACCTTCGACAGCAGCACGTTGATCAGGCCGTCCTTCTGGTACATGAACAGCCACAGCATCGAGACGACGACGATCGAGGTCACCACCGGCAGGAAGAAGACCGTGCGGAAGAACGTGGTCCCGCGCGTCCTGGTGTTGACCAGGAGTGCGAGCACCAGCGCTAGGGCGGACTGGAAGGGCACGATCACGACGGTGAAGACGATGGTGTTGCGCAGCGACGCCCAGAACGTGTCGTCCGTGAACAGGGCCGCGAAGTTGTCCATGCCGACGAACCGCGCGGGCTCCGGCGAGATCAGCCGGGCGTTGGTGAAGGCGAGCCCGAAGGTGAGACCGATCGGGACGAGCAGGAAGGTGAGGATCAGCACGGCCGCGGGCAGGAGCATGGCCCAGCCGACCGCGGCCTCCTTCCGTCCACCGACCACACGGGTCCTCGCCCGCTTGGTGGTGGTGAGGGCGCCGTCGGTTCGTGACGGCGCCGTCTTCGTGATGGTGCTCATGGTGACGTCCTTGTCCGTCGAGGGACCGGCCGGGGCGAGAGGGAGCCGCGCCCCGGCCGGCCGGTCGGCTACTTGAAGTAGTTGTTCGACTTCTGGTTGGCGTCGATGTCCTTGACCGCCTGGTCGAGGGTCGATTTCGGGTCGGCGCCGTTGATGATGTCCTGCGCCGCCTTGGTGAACGTGGTGGCGATGAAGGGGTAGCCCGGGGTCACGGGCCGGACCTCGGCGAACTTCTTGGAGAACTCGCGGAAGATCGCGTTGTCGCCCCCCGGTCCGTATCCGGGGACCATCGCGGCCGCGGCCTCGGTGGTCGGGATGGTGCCGGTCGCCTTGGCGACCTGAGCCACGTACTTGTCGGCGGCGGCGAACTTCATGTAGGCCGCGGCCCCGGCCTGGTCGGAGCAGGTCTTGGAGACGCCCCACTGCCAGGAGGCGCCGCCGATCTTCGGGCCCCTCCCGAGGTCGACGGAGGGGAGGAAGAGAGCGTCGTCCTTGAACTGGGCGCGCACCTGCTCGGCCGCCCAGCCGCCGTCGTAGAGGATGCCGGTCTTGCCGTTCACGAAATCGGCGACCGGGTCGGAGCCGCTCTTGGCGGAGATGTCGCCATTCGTCACGAGGCCGCGGAACCACTTCGCCCAGGCGATCGCGTCCGGCCCGTTCAGGACGCCGTCGGCCGTCTTGTAGCCGTCGCGATCGATGAGGTCGCCTCCAGCGCTCTGCAGGAGCGGCGAGTACGCGTAGGGCCACCACTCGCCGGTCAACCCGGTGGCGAAGTCGGCCGGGTAGGCGAACTTGCCCGATGCCTTCAGCTTGTCGAGGGCGTCCTGGAACTCCGACTTGGTCCACGGCTGGTCGATCGTGGGGATGCGGATGCCCGCCTCCTTCAGCGTCGACGTGCGGGACATCATCGTGAGCGCCACGTCGTAGAACCCGTACGAGTAGGTCTTGCCGTCGTACTTCCCCACCGTCGACGGGAGGAACTTCGACAGCGTGGAGTCCATCCCCGTCAGCGGTGCGAGGTAGCCCGCCCATGCCCAGTTCGGAACGTTCGGTCCGTCGATGTCGAGGATGCACGGCAGCTTCTTCGACGCCGCCGCCGCGGTCACGGACTGGTTGTACGAGTCCTGCGGGAACGCCTGGACCTTGACCTTGTACTTCGACTGCGACGCATTGAAGTCGGCCACGATCTTCTCGATCGCCCCCAGCTCCGCTTTGTTGCCCGCGTTGTGCGTCCACATGACGAGCTGGCCGCCGGACGTGCCGGTGCCGCCCGTGCCGCCGCCTTTGGCGCAGCCAGTCAGGGTGAGCGCCGCGGTCGCCGCGACGACGGCCGTGGCGATGAGGGCCCGGCGGGTTGTCTTCCTCACGATGGTGATCCTCCATTGGATGTGTGATCGTCGTCCGGCTCGGTGCGAGTTCGGAGCTGAACGCGTTTACCATCGGGCTAAACGCGTTTAGCAACGTCAAGATAGCAATAGGATGAGGCGAGCGCAACCAGAGCCGCGGATCGGCTGCTTGAATGGTGCGGGGATCGAAGGAGGTCGGCATGGCGGACAGGGTGACCATCGCCGACGTCGCCGCGAAGGCCGGCCTCTCGAAGTCGGCCGTCAGCCTCATCCTGAACGACCGCCCCGGCACTCGACTTTCCCCCGAGACTGCGGAGCGCGTCCGCCGGATCGCGGAAGAGCTCAACTACCGGCCCAACCCCGCCGCACGCACGCTCTTCTTCGGCAAGGCGCCGATGATCGGGTTCGTCTCGGACGACGTCACCCTCACCCGGTATGCCTCCGCGATGATCCGCGGCCTCCTGGATGTGGCGGAGGACCGCGAGCATACGGTGCTGATCGCAGAGACGGGGCACCACCCGGAACGCCTCGGCGGCGTGCTGGACGCGATGGTCGACCGCCGCGCCGCGGGCCTGGTGTTCGGTTCGATGGCGGCCCGGCAGGTGGAGCTGCCCCCTCTGCCCGACGACATCCCCGTCGTGATGCTGAACGCCACGACGACCACCGACTACCCGGTCGTGCTGCCCGACGAACGGGCGGCCGGCGCTGCGATGGCCCAGCTGCTGATCGACGCCGGCCACCGGCGGATCGGCCTGATCGGCCGCATCTCGCCCGAGATCCTTCCCCCGGAGGAGTCCGTGACGATCCTGGACCGATTCGCCGGCATCGACGGCGTTCTCGCCGAGAACGACATCGAACTCGTCGCCGATCTGCACGAGCGGCATTGGGAGCCGGAAGCGGGTTACCGCATGGCCCGCGAGCTGATCGAGGACGGTCTCGGGATCACCGGCCTGATCTGCCTCAACGACAACCTCGCCTTCGGCGTGTACCAGGCGTTCCAGGAGGCCGGAGTCCGCATCCCCGACGACGTGTCGATCGTCTCCTTCGACGACGACGTCCTCGCGTCGATCCTCCGGCCGGCGCTCTCCACGGCCCGCATCCCGTACGAGCAGATGGGTCGGAAGGCCATGGAGCTCGCTCTCGCCGGAGACACGACTCCGGCGCGCCACCTCATCCCGATGCCGGTCGTGCAGCGCCAGTCGGTGAAAGCAGTGGCACCCCGCGCCTGATGCTGTGCAGCCTGCACAGAATCACGCTCGATTCGGGCGGAACGCACATTCCCCCGCTTCCGGCGGATCCCTACGGTGGTCGCAACCCCCGCTCCCTCCACCCGTCAGAAGGAATTCCACCATGGCACGTACAGCACATGCCGACGACTTCGCCCTCTCCCGCGTGACCCCGGACGCCCGCAAGCCGTGGTTCGGGATCGCGGTGCAGCGGTTCGGCCAGGTCTCGGCTCTCTCGCAATTCCTGCTCGGGGCGACCCTGGGCTACAGCATGACGTTCTGGAACGCAGCCCTCGCGCTCCTGCTCGGCTCGATCATCCTCGAGGTCATCATGTGCATCGTCGGCATCATCGGGCAGAAGGAGGGCCTCAACACCGCCCTGCTCGCCCGGTGGACCGGCTTCGGCGAGATCGGAGCGTCGCTCGTCGGTCTCGCGATCGGCATCAGCCTGATCGGCTGGTTCGGCATCCAGTCGGCCATCTCGGCCCAGTCGCTCGACGCGCTCATGCCCGGCGCCATGCCCATCTGGCTGTGGAGCGTGATCTTCGGCCTCGCGGTGACCGCCGTGGTGGCGTTCGGCTTCGTCGGGATGCAGTGGCTCGCCAACATCACCGTGCCGCTGTTCCTCATCCTGGTCGGCTGGTCGGTCATCAGCGAGCTCAGCAAGCACAACATCGGCGACCTGCTCACCTCCCCCGCTCCCGGCCCCGCGATGAGCGTCTGGCAGGGCACCGGGATCGTGGCGGGCGGCCTCATCGTCGGCGCGATCATCACCGCCGACATGACCCGGTTCAACCGCAGCCGCGCCGATGTGGTGAAGCAGACGGTCGTCGGAGTGAGCCTCGGCGAGTTCGTGATCGGCCTCTCCGGCGTGCTGCTCGCCCACGCGGCGGCCTCCGGGAACATCGTCGCGATCGTGACCTCGTCGATCGGCTTCGTCGGGCTCATCATCGTCATCACCGGCACGCTGAAGATCAACGACTGGAACCTGTACTCCTCCACCCTTGGCCTGGTGAACTTCATCTCGACGGCGTTCAACAAGAACCTGCACCGGGTGACCACGACCATCGTGCTCGGCGTCGTCGGCACCGTCCTCGCCGCCGCCGGCATCCTGTCGGCGTTCACCGACTTCCTGATCGTCCTCGGCGTCGCCTTCCCGCCCATCGCGGGCATCATGGTGGCCGAGTACTTCTTCGTGCGCAAGTGGCGGGGCGAGCTGGATGCGACCAGGAGCAGCGGCCGGCTGCCCGAGTTCGCGCCGCGCATCGTCCCGGTGACCCTCGTGGTGTGGCTGGTCTCGTCGCTGGTCGGCTACTTCGTCACCTGGGGCATCCCCGCCATCTGGTCGCTGCTGCTCTCGATCGTGCTCTACACGGTCGCGGGCAAGCTGGGCTGGGTGCGCGGCGTCGGCCGCGCGACCACGCAGCAGGCCGACCCGGCCGACTCCGAGCCGGCCGCCGCGTCGGCAGGGCCGGAGGCGGTCGCCACCAACTGACCGGCCACCACCACTGAGCAGCGCGGCGCGCAGCACCGATCCACCCGCTGCGTGCGCCGTCCCCGGGCGGCGCACGCAGCACAGCAGAAAGCGGAACCTATGCACATCGGCATCGACGTCGGCGGGACCAACACCGACGCAGTGCTCATGGACGGCCGGACCACCCTTGCCGGCGTCAAGAACTCGACCAGTCCCGACGTGACGAGCGGCATCGTCAGCGCCATCGAGGCCCTGCGCGATGCGCGCGGCTTCGAGGGCGGCGACATCGACGCGGTGATGATCGGCACCACCCACTTCATCAACGCGCTCGTGCAGGCCAAGCGGCTCGCGCCCACCGCGGCGCTGCGGCTCGGTCTCCCGGCGACCAAGGCGCTGCCGCCGCTGGTGGACTGGCCGGAGACGCTGATCGAGGCGATCGGCGGCCGCGCCTACCTGGCGCACGGCGGCTACGAGTTCGACGGCCGGCCCATCTCCCCGCTCGACGTGGCCGAGCTGAAGGGCATCGCCGCCGACATGGCCGCGCACGGTGTGCGTTCCGTCGCCATCTCGTCCGTCTTCTCGCCGGTGAACCACGACGTGGAGACGCAGGCCGCGGCCGTCCTCGCCGCAGAGCTCGGCGACGACGTCGCCATCTCCCTGTCGCACGAGATCGGCCGGATCGGGCTGCTCGAGCGCGAGAACGCGACGATCATCAACGCCGCGCTGCGCGAGCTCGCCTCCGAGATCGTCGACGGCCTCACCGCCGCGGTCCGCGCCCAGGGCATCGACGCACCGATCTTCCTCAGCCAGAACGACGGGACGCTGATGGACGAGGACTACGTGCGCCTCTACCCCGTCGCCACCTTCGCCTCCGGCCCGACCAACTCGATGCGCGGCGCCGCCCTGACCAGCGGCCTCGACACCTGCGCGGTCGTCGACATCGGCGGGACCACGGCCGACATCGGCCTGCTCATCAACGGCTTCCCGCGGGAGACCGCCAACGAGGTGAAGGTCGCGGGCGTCCGCACCAACTTCCGCATGCCGGACGTGCTCTCCATCGGCATCGGCGGCGGCTCCATCGTCGACACGGAGACCGCGGAGGTCGGCCCGGAGTCGGTCGGCTACCGGCTGACGACCGAGGCGCTCGTCTTCGGCGGTTCCACGCTCACCGCCACCGACATCGCCGTCGCCGCCGGGCGCGCGCAGGTCGGCGACCCGTCGAAGGTGGCGCACCTCGACCCCGCGTTCGTGCAGCGCGTCCTGGCCCGCATCGCGGAACGGATCGCGGAGGCGGTCGACCGGATGCGCACCTCGCCGGACCCCATCCCCGTCGTCGCCGTCGGCGGCGGCTCCATCCTCCTGCCGGACGAGCTGCCGATCTTCGGCGCCGTGCACCGGCCGGAGAACTACGCCGTCGCGAACGCGATCGGCGCATCCATCGCGCAGGTCGGGGGCGAGATCGACAAGGTGTACGCCGTCGAGCCCGGCCGGCGCGAGGAGGCCATCGCCGCCGTTCGGGCGGAGGCGGTGGACAAGGCGATCGCCGCCGGCGCCTCCCCCACGTCGGTGGCGATCGTCGACTTCGACGAGGTGCCCATCCCGTACCTCCCCGGCAATGCGACGCGCATCCGGGTGAAGGCGGTCGGCGACCTGGCGATGGGGGTGCGGGTATGAGCTGGACCCTCACCGCCGACGCGATCGGCGACCTCGCCCGCGGCGCCGCGGTGCTCGGCACCGGAGGCGGCGGCGACCCGTACATCGGGTCGCTCCTCGCCCGGCAGGCGCTCGCGGAGCACGGACCGGTCACGGTCGTCGGTCTCGACGAGGTGCCGGACGACGCCCTCGTGCTCACGGTCGCGATGATGGGGGCTCCGACCGTCATGGTGGAGAAGCTGCCCAGCCTCGACGAGGTGGTGGCGCCCGTCCACGCTCTCGGCACCTACCTCGGCCGGCCGGTCACGCACGTGGCGTGCGCCGAGATCGGCGGCGTCAACTCCACCATCCCGGTCGCCGCCGCGGCCGCGCTGGGCCTTCCGCTGCTGGACGCCGACGGGATGGGCCGCGCCTTCCCCGAGCTGCAGATGGTGCTTCCGACGCTGTACGACGTGACGGCGTCGCCGCTCGCGTTCAGCGACGAGAAGGGCAACGTCGGCGTGCTGCAGACCGTCGACAACCACTGGACGGAACGGATCGCGCGGGTCGCCTGCGTCGAGATGGGCTGCTCGGTGATGATCTCCGGCTTCCCGATGAGCGGCTCGATCGCCCGCGAGGCCCTGGTGGGCGGATCTCTCTCGCACAGCCTCGCCATCGGCTCCGGCATCGCGGAGGCGCGACGGGCGAAGACCGATCCGGTGGCCGCGACGGTCGAACGGCTCGGCGGGCGCGAGTTCTACTTCGGCAAGGTTGTCGACGTCGAACGTGCGACGACGACCGGATTCGCCCGCGGGCGCGCCAGGATCGAAGCGCCCGGCGACACGGACGCGCTGGAGCTGTCCTTCCAGAACGAGCACCTCATCGCCCAGTCGGGTGACGTGACCTTCGCCACGACGCCCGACCTGATCATCGTGCTCGACGCCGAGAGCGGCGAGCCGATCACCACGGAGGGCCTGCGCTACGGTCAGCGCGTCCGCGTGGTCGCGGCCCCCAGCGACCCGCGCTGGCACACGCCGGAGGCGCTCGCGATGGTCGGCCCCGGCTACTTCGGCTACGACCTCCCGTCGCACCGCTTCGACGGCACGCCGGAGCGGCGGCTCGTGGAGGCGGGAGCATGAGCTGGACCCTGACCGCGGCCGACCTGCCCGACCTCGCCCGCGGCGCCACCCTGCTCGGCACCGGGGGCGGCGGCGACCCGTACATCGGCCAGATGCTGGTCGCGCGCGTGCTCGGCGACCGGGGTATCACCATCCTGGACCCGGACGACCTCGCCGACGACCTGTTCGTCATCCCGACCGCTCAGATGGGCGCGCCGACGGTGATGATCGAGAAGATCCCGGCGGGCACCGAGCCGACCCTCGCCATGCGGACGCTGGAGGCGCACCTCGGCCGCACCGCCGACGCCACGATGCCGATCGAGTGCGGCGGCATCAACTCGATGATCCCGCTGATCGTCGCGGCCGAGACCGGCCTGCCCGTAGTGGACGCCGACGGCATGGGCCGCGCGTTCCCGGAGCTGTCGATGGAGACCTTCGCGGTCTACGGCGTGCACGGCTCCCCGCTCGCCCTCGCCGGCGAGCGCGGCGAGACGGTCGTCATCGACACCGGAGACGACGACCGGCAGATGGAGTGGCTCGCCCGCGGGGTCACGATCCGGCTCGGCGGCGTAGGCCACATCGCGGAGTACGCGATGAGCGGGGCCGACGTCCGCCGCACGGCGGTCCCGCGCACGCTCTCGATGGCGCTCGCGCTCGGCCGGTCGATCCGGGAGGCGCGGGAGCAGCACCGCTCGCCGTTCGAGGCGATCGCGGAGACGCTGTCCACGACCCTGTACCCGGAGGTGCGCGAGCTGTTCAGCGGCAAGGTCACCGACGTAGAACGGCGTACGACGGAGGGCTTCGCCAAGGGCAGGGCCACCGTCTCGGCCCTGGAGGCCGGCGACGACTCGACGTTGGAGATCCGGTTCCAGAACGAGAACCTGATCGCGGTGCGCGACGGGCAGCTGGTGGCCATCGTGCCCGACCTGATCTGCGTGACCGACATCGAGTCGGGCGAGCCGATCACGACCGAGGGCCTGCGCTACGGGCAGCGTGTGCGGGTGCTCGGCATCTCGACTCCGGAGATGATGCGGACCCCGGAGGCTCTCGCCGCGTTCGGGCCGCGCGCGTTCGGGCTCACCGAGGAGTTCGTCCCGGTCGAGTCCGGCGAGCTCGCGCGGGCCGGATCGGCCTGACTCCGCCTACCCTTGTCAGCATGAGAACCCTCGGCCCGGAGCGCCTCGACGCACTGAGCCGGGGGTTCTCCCTGCTCGGCTCCGGCGGGGGCGGCTCCCCGACGCTGCTGCGGCTCATGGCGGCGCGGTCGCCGATCTGGCCGCTCAACGTGCACGCCGTCGACGACCTCGACCCGTCGACCCCCTGCGCGACCGTCGCGTTCGCCGGCTCCACCTACCTGCTCAGCGAGCGCATCCCTCCGGCCACCGCGTTCGACCCGCTGCTCGCCGCAGCGGAGCGCTGGACCGGCGTGCGGGCCAAGGCGGTGTGCGCGTTGGAGGGCGGCGGGATGAACGGCCTCGCTCCCCTGCTGCTGGCGGACCGGCTCGCCGTCGTCGACGCCGATTGCATGGGCCGCGCGCTGCCGCGGCTCGACCAGGTCTCCGTCCTGGTCGACGGGCTCCCCGGCGTCGTCACCGTGTGCGACACCGGCAGGGGCGTCGCAGTGGTGGAGACCACCCGCGCGGCCGACGTCGAGTCGCAGGTGCGCGCGGCGATCGTGCAGGCGGGCGGCACGGGCGCCGTGCTCATGGCCGGCTTCACCGTGGGCGACCTGCGCGAGCACGCCGTCACGGGCACCACGACGCGCGCGCTGCAGCTCGGCGAGCGCATGGAGGCCGCCGCCGAAGCCGACGCGGCGACGCTGGCGCAGGCGCTCGGCGGCCGGCTGCTCGGCTCCGGCCGGGTGTCGCGGGTCGAGCCGTCGCCGGAGGACCCGTTCGTCAGCGCCGTGCAGGTCGACGCCGACGACGGCTCGCTGCTGCGGCTGGTCGCCCGGTCGGAGCTGCTGGCGGTGGTGCGCGACGGCGAGACGGTCGCCTCCGCGCCCGAGATCGTGGTCGCGCTCGACACCCTGTCGCGCGACATCCTGCAGGTGGACGGCGTCACCATCGCCCGCCACGTCACCGTGCTCGCCCTCCCCGCACCCGTGTGGTGGACCGAGCGCGACGACCGGCTGTCCCGCGTCACGCCGTCCGCCTTCGGCCTGGCCGGGCTGGAGGCCGCGTGAGTGACAGCCTCGACCTCGCCGCGCTGCTCGCCCATCCGGCCGGCGGCGGCGTCCGCATCCTCGCCGGAGCCGACCCCGCCACGGTGTGGCGCGACCTCGTCGTCGGCACGACCGAGGCCGACCTGCCGGCGGACGGCGCGGGTCTGCTCGCGCTGCTCACCTCGCCGCCTCCGGCCACGCCGTGGCAGCAGGACGCGCTCGTGCGCCGGGTGCGCGACCGCGGCTACCGCGCCCTCGCCGCCCCCGGGGCGGAGTCGTTCGGGCCGGGCACCCGCATGCTCGCCGAGCGCTTCGGTCTCGCGCTGCTCGACGTCGCCGAGCCGATGGCGTTCGCCCGGGCCGCGTGGGAGCTGGTCGAGGGTCGGGATGCGCTCACCCTCGGCTACGTGCGGCGCGTCGCGCAATCGATCGAGTACCACGCCGACAACCTCGCCGACCTGCTGCGGCACCTCTCCGCGAGCGTCGGGCACGGCGTCGCCCTGATCGACAGCGAGGGCGTGCTCCTGCAGGCCGGCGGCGAACTCCCGGCCTCGGTGCACGCCGCCATCGACTTCGCCCCGTGGCTCGACACCGTCGCGGTCGCCGAGGGCGCCGCCGCGTCCGTCCGGGTGGACAGCCCGAGCCGCGCCGGCCTGCGACTCGCGGTGTTCGGCACCGGCCTCAGCACCTTCCAGCTGAGCGCGCTCGGCGTGGCGGCCGAAGTGGCGATGCCGGCCGTCGCCGCCCGCATCCTGATCGACGAGGTGGCGGACGTCAACGACGCCGCGGTCGCCTCGGGGCTGCTGCGCGAGTTCCTGGAGCGCGGCGACGATCGCGATCGGGAGCTCGACCAGCGGATGCTGGAGCGCGGCTGGCGCACCGGCGGCTACCACCTCGGCTTCCGCCTGCTCGGCCGCAGCCGGGTCGACACGTTCCAGCTCCTGCGGTTCGTCACCCGCGAGCTGACCGCGCTGCCCGCCGACTCGCACGCCGCCACCAGCGGACGCGGCGTCACCGGCTGGCTCAGCTTCGCTGCTCCCCCGGCGCCCAGCCGGGTCGAGGACAGCGTCCGCGCCCTGCGCACGCTCCACGCGTCCGCCCGTCGCGCCTTCAACGTCGCCACCGGCGTCGGCACGCTGGAGACCGGCTCCTCCGGTCTCGTCGCCACGCTGGAGGGCGCCGCCGATGCCGCGCGACTGGCCGCCGATCGATCGGCGACCGGCTACTTCCTGCGCATCGACGCCCTGGGCCTCGAGCAGCTGCTGCTGTCCTGGACCGGGAGCGACACCTTCGTGCCTGCCGCGGAGTCGCTGCTCGCTCCCCTGCTCGCCCGCGGCCCCGAGCTCGTCGAGACGCTCGCGGCCTACCTCGACCACGAGTCCGGCATCGCCGCGACGGCCGAGGCACTCGGCCTGCACCGCAACACCGTCTCCACCCGCATCGCCCGCGCGCAGGAGCTGCTCGGCCTCGACCTCGGCGACCCCGAGACGCGGCTCGCCGTGCAGCTGGCGTGCCGGACCGTCCGCCGGTGAAGCGCGCTCACTGCCCCACTCGCCACTGCTTCCGTCGGAGATCCGACTGATCGACGCCCGAATCTCCGACGGAAGTCAGCCCAGCAGGAGATTCGAACGTTCGATTGCTCGCTCAGCCGCGGTCATGCAGCGTGACGTGGTAGCCGTCGGGATCGGCGAAGGTGAACGTCCGACCGAACGGGCCGTCGATCGGCGCGGCGACGATCGGGTGACCGTCGGCGGCGAGCGCGTCGTGGATGGCCTGCACCTCGGTGGCGTGCAGCCACAGCGCGACTCCGAGGCCGGGGTGCTCGATGGAGCCCAGGTCGGTACCGGGCACGAGGTCGCGCAGCGCGAAGGCGACGGGCGCGGTGTCGAACACGACCGCGTGCGGAGGGCCGGCGGGCGAGCGGACGAGGCCGAGGTACCGCTCGTAGAACGCCTGGGAGGCGTCGAGGTCGCGCACCTGGAGCGAGACGAAGTCGGGGCCGGTGACGGGCATGGGAAGCTCCATTCAAATCGATGTCAGTTTTCTGACACATGTAGGCTATGTCAGAATACTGACATGAGTCAAGACGACGCCGGGATCCACCTGGAGACCTCCCTCGGCTACCTGCTCAAGGAGGCCGCCAGTGCGCTGCGCACGGCGATGGAGGACGTGCTGCGGCCCCTCGGCATGAACATCACGCACTACTCCTGCCTCGAGCTGCTGGCCCAGCGTCCGGGCCTGTCGAACTCCGAGCTCGCCCGCGGCGCCTTCGTGACCCGCCAGACGATGAACGTGCTGCTGCAGTCACTCGAACGCGACGGCTTCGTCACGCGCGCGGCCGAGCCCTCCGTCGGCAAGGCGCTGCCGACCCGACTGACGGAGCGGGGGCGGCGCAGCCTCGAGCAGGCGAGCGCCGCCGTCCGATCGGTCGAGCTCAGGATGCTGGCCGGCATGACACCGGACGAGCAGACGGCCGCCTTCCGCAGCCTCCAGAGCATGGTCCGGTCGCTGCGCGGCGACGCGGTCAGCTCCGCGCCGCGCCCTGCTCCGCCGGCCAGTACTCGGGAGCGTCCTTCCACTGACACCCGAAGGCTCGCGGGCCCCGATCGAACGCCGTGAGCAGCAGAGGCCGCCGTCGCGATGGCCACCGCCCAGCCGGGCGGGCGGGCGCAGTGACCTAAATCAGGGCGCATGGCACCTCGCCGACGCAGTCGACATCAATTCTCAAAACCTCGTCACAATTCGGCCCGCATCGTGTCTTATTAGGCGCGGGTCGTCGCCCGTGTCGCGTCCCACCGAGTTTCAGGAGCACTTCGAATGAGCGCATCGCCCACGCCACGGCCACTCCTCCTCACGGCGGCGATTGCTGTGCAGGCCTGCATCGTCTCGGCAGGGCTGACCGCATGCACCCCGACCGTCGACACCCGACCCAAGCAGCTCGCCGCCGAATACCTCACCCGCGTGGTCGACGGTGACATCGAGGCCGCCCTGAAACTCGATGGCACCACGGTCGGGGCAGGCGAGGTGCTGCTCACCAATGCCGCCTACAAGAAGGCGACCGACCGGATCAGCGACTACAAGATCCTCGACACAGCCCTGACGAAGGGGCGGGCCGACGTCCGGGTTCGCACCGTCCAGCACAGTGGCACCAAGACCACGCGCCTGACCCTCAAGAAGACCAAGGACTCCTGGAGGCTCCTGCCCGCCTCACTTGGGTTCCTGCAAATCGCCCCGAGCCCTGTTGGCACCGCGCCGACAATCGCAGGACAAGCGATACCGGCGGAAAAGGTGACCACCGTCCACGCTTTCCCGGGCACTTACGAACTCGCCGGAACGTCCAGCCCCAACATCACCATCACGCCGGTTACCAACACGCTCACCGGCTTCGGATCCCACCTCAACGTCACGCCCGGTGCCTCCCTGACCGAAGCGGGGATCGCCGCAGTACACCGCGGCGCAGATAACTGGCTGACCGGCTGCGCCACCAAGGGCGACGCTGCAATCGCGCCGAACTGCCCTTTCTCCATCGACACCACAAAGAAGTGGTGGACCAACAGCCGTTGGAATATCACTCAAGCACCGAGCTATACGATCAGCAGCTGGCAGGCCGATTGCGCCTGGCCCGGCTCCCAGCCCGGGTTCGCCGCCATCGGCTGCTGGCTTGTCGACTCCAACGCCGTGCCCGTCACCTTCACAGCTTCCTCCCCCGACTCCGACGACAGCACCACCGCCCCCGTCGCCATAACCGTCCACGGGTGGGTGCGCTCCTTCACCGGCGCCGAGGCCGACTTCCAGAACGTTCCCTACCCCGAACCGCGCTGACTGCCCGTGCTACTCCCCCGGACGACGGCTGCGGGACAGGATGGCGATGCCGCCCAAGTGAAGCCGATCGGCTACGCCCGCGAATCCACCCTCGACGGCTCCGCCTGCGCGCCCTTCGACTCCCTCCCGAGAGCGCGAAGGCTCCGGTCGAACACCGTGATCAGCAGGAACACGGTCGCGACACCGATCACCACCCAGCCCAGCACGTGCAGGCCGGAGGTGCTCGCGCGCGCTCCGTACACGTTGCCGTAGATCACGGACGAGACGATCGCCCCGAGGTACATGAAGGTGCGCAGCAGCCCCGCCGATGACGCGATCCGCTCGGGCTGCGCCTGGTAGTAGAGCGTGTTCTGGATCGCCAGGTTGTTCAGCCCCTGCGGGATGCCGAGCACCAGCATGGTCACGACCAGGAACCAGATCGGCGATCCACCGGTCATGAACAGCACCAGGATGCCGGCGGCGAGCTGCGCAATGGAGCCGATCAGCAGCTTCCACAGCACCTCGGGGCGCCGTCCGAACGCGAGCGCGAAGACGATCCCGGCAGCGAACACGGGCAGCAGCACGAGCCCCGCGACCGTCGGGTCGAGCGCCCGGCCCTGCTCCAGCCACTGCGTGAAGCCGTAGACGAAGGTGTAGGCGATGATCGCCGTCAGCAGCGCCCGCGTGTAGGTGAGCAGCAGTGGCCCGTTGCCGCCGAGCACGCGCAGGTCGATGAACGGCTCGGTCACGCGCAGCTCCCACCAGACCAGGCCTGCGCCAGCGACCAGTGCCACGGCGAGCAGCCAGAGGGTCGCGACCGACAGGTTCTGCAGGAAGATCAGCAGCGCCAGCATCGCCACGGCGAACAGGAGGATGCCCGGCCCGTCGATGCGCGGACGGTCCTCCTTCGCCGGCTCGAGTCCGGTCGTGCGCGGCAGCAGGATCCAGCCCAGGATCACGCAGGCGACCCCGAGCGGAAGGTTGACCGCGAACGTCGCGCGCCAGCCCCAGGCGCCGATGAGCAGGCCGCCGAGGGTCGGGCCGATGACCGCCACCGTCTGCGTCGTGACCGACAGCACGGTGAGGATGATCGCGGGAGAGGCCACGCCCGTCCGCTGCCCTTCCGCCCGGATGAGGTGCATCGCCGCGGGATAGCCGGCGCAGGTGCCGAGGCCCAACACGACCCGCGCGACGACCAGCCACCAGACGCTGTCATGGGTCGCCGGGATCAGCAGGCCGATTGCACCGGCGACGGCGACGAGGGCGCCGCCCGCGAGGTAGAGGCGCTTGACGCCGAAGACGTCGACCAGGCGGCCCACGAGCGGCTGACCGATAGCCGTCGCGAGGTAGAGCGCGGACACCAGCCACACGGTCTCGGAGGCGGGGGCACCGAGCGCGATGCCGATGGGCGCGAGCGCGACCGCGATGATGGCCGTGTTGATCGGGTTGAGCACCGCGCCGAGCATCATCGGCGCGAGCAGCCGGCGGTCGAAGCGGCCTTCTGGCGGAGGCGTGCGGGTCATCGGTCGAGGATCCGCTCCAGGATTGCCGTGGCCGCCGCGAGGGTCAGCAGCTCGGCCTGCGAGACCTCCTCGCTGAGCGCCTGATCGAGCCAGGCGACGCCCGCCTCGCGCTGACCGGCGATCTGCGCCCAGCCGGCGTCGGTGAGGTCGACGATCTGGCGACGGCCGTCGTTCGGGTCCTGGCTGCGGGTGACGAAGCCGAACCCTTCGAGCGCCTCCACGATGGTCGCCATGGACTGCGGGCGCACCTTTTCGGCGTGCGCCAGCGCGCTGACCGTGGAGACGCCGCCCTTGCCGAGCCGGGAGAGCGCGGACGCCTGCGACGGCGTGATGCCCTCGTTCGTCGCCTCGCGGAGCTTGCGGAGCAGCCTGGCGAAGACGGCGCGCAGGTCGACGGCGATCTGGTGCGGGGTCGGTCCGGGTTGCTCTGTCGTCATATAAACAGTTTAGACTGCGCAGTTGTAACTGTCTACTTTGCTCCGGAGGACTCCATGACCACCGCACTCCTGCTCCTCGACTTCCAGAACGGCATCGCCGGCCGCCCCGGCTTCGAGGGCGCCGTCGCCGCCGCGGCCCGTGCACTCGACGCCGCCCGCCGCGACGGGATGCCCGTGCTCTTCATCCGCGTCGCCTTCCGCCCCGGCTACCCCGAGGTGGCCGCCGGCTCGTCCTTCGGCGGTCGGGCGGCCGCGGCGGGCGACACCATGCTGCTCGACAGCCCCGCGACGCAGATCGCCGACGCGCTCGCCCCACGTCCCGACGAGCCCGTGGTCGTCAAGAAGCGCATCTCGGCCTTCGCGGGCAGCGACCTCGAGGTGCTGCTGCGCGGGCTCGGCGTCGACTCCCTCGTGCTGGCCGGCATCTCCACGTCCGGCGTGGTGCTCTCGACCGTGCGTCAGGCCGCCGACCTCGACCTCCGCCTCACCGTGCTCGCCGACGCCTGCGCCGACGCCGACGAGGAGGTGCACCGCGTCCTCACCGAAAAGGTCTTCCCCCGCCAGGCAGAGGTCCTCACCGCCGACGAGTGGACCGCCACGCTCGGCTGACCCACCCCAGAGCCGCAGTTCGTGACGAATGTGCGCTATTCGTCACGAACAGCGCACATTCGGCACGAATGGCGAGGGGGCGGCGTCAGCGCGGCACGCGGGCGGCGGCGTCCGGCAGCGCCGGGAACGCGCCGTGCGGCTCGGTCTGGTACCAGTAGGCCACCGAGAACACGTCGTCCACACGCTCGAACAGGCCGCCCCGGTCCCAGACGCCGATCTGCTGCACAGTGGCCCGGAAGTCGCGCTCGAACCACACCGGGTCGGGCAGGTGCCAGCGGTAGACGGCGTGCATGGGCGCCGTCGACTGGATGAAGGTGGCCGCCCGCGTCTCGTCCCGCGTGCTGAAGAACGGGTACCCGCAGTACGGTGCGCTGAAGGTCAGCGGCACCGGCTCCGGGTCGGTGCGCAGCTCGTCCTGGAACGCCCAGGCGCCGCCCGCGTAGTCCTCGAGACCCGTGCTGCACAGGGTCGGGAGGTCGGTGTCTCCGTCGACGAAGTACTTCACCTCGCCCTCGCCCCACCAGTAGCGCGACAGTGCGGCCACACCGATGTACGTCCCGAGGTATCGGCCTCGGCCGGTGACGCCGTCGAGGATGACGTGGTCCTCGCCCAGCGCTGTGGTCGCGTTCGAGCGACGCCACTGCGCGTGGAAGTACGGCGTCCCCTCCGGGATGTCGTCGCCGACCGTGTAGTCGACCTGGAAGAACACGTGGTCGATCGACGCCGGGTGCTCGCTGTCGATGACGATGCGCGCGCGACGGCGGAACGGCATCGCGAAGTAGGAGTTCATCCCGCCCGTCGGCGCGACCACGATCGGCTCCGAGGTGACCAGCGCGCGGGCGGCGAAGCCGTTGCAGAAGAAGTCGCCGAGCGGGGACTCCACCGACGGCTGCTCCTCGTCGTCCCAGTAGATGCGCAGCACCAGGTCGCGCAGCACGAACGGGCCGCTCTCCGTGCGATCGGGCACGGTGATCCAGATATGCCGGATGACGCCGGGCCCCTCGATGTCGGCCAGCGTCAGGCTGCCCCCGGCGGGCAGCGGGAGGTACGCGCTCCCCTTCCGCCCCGGGCCGAGGGGCGAGCTCGCGGCCGCAGCTGCGCCGGGTTCGCCGGTCGGGTTCTCCGCGTTGATCGAGCGGGAGCTCACGCCGTCGGCGGCGAGCAGGTCGGACAGGGTCGGAAGCACGGTTCTCCTCGGTTCTCTGGTGGTCACTTGACGCTGCCGACGGTCACACCGCGGCTCAGCGTGCGCTGGAAGATGATGAAGAAGATGAGCGTCGGCAGTAGCGAGAGCAGCGAGCCGGCGTTCAGGGAGGTGATGTCGATCGAGTTCTGGCCTTGCAGCGTCGCGAGCGCGATCGGCACCGTCTGCACCGACTGGTCGGAGAGCAGGATCAGCGGGATGTAGAACTCGTTCCACGTCCAGACGAAGAAGAACACCATGAGCACCGACAGCGTCGGCCGCATCACCGGGTAGACGACCGACCAGAGGATGCGCCAGCGTCCGGCCCCGTCGAGCGCGGCCGCCTCGAGCAGCGACGGCGGCAGCGTCGACATGACGCTCGACAGCAGGTACGTGCCGAACGCGGCCTGCAGCACGGTGAAGACGACGATGACGCTCCACACGGTGTTGAAGGTGCCGGTCGCCTGCGCCCCGTAGAACAGCGGGTAGATCAGCGCCTCCTGCGGCAGCATCGTGGCCAGCAGGAACACCGCGAGCAGGGCCGTGCTGCCGCGCACCCGGCCGACCCCGATCGCGTAGGCGCTGAGCAGGGAGACCAGCGTGCCGAGCAGAGCGACGAGCGTCGCGATGACGACCGAGTTCCACAGCGCCCGCAGGAAGTCGACGCGGTCCAGGTAGTCCTGGAACGACTTCAGACTCCACTCCGTCGGCAGGGCGAGGGGACCGTGCGCCGAGTAGTCGCCTCCGGTCTTGAAGGCGTTGAGCACGAGCAGCACCAGCGGCGCGAGCATCACGAGCGCGACGACGATCGCCGCGGCGAGGATCACCCAGCGAAGCGGCCGGGGCCGGCGCCGCCGCTGGGTGCTCCGGCGGGTGGGCGCGGGCCGGGTCGCCTCCCGGTCGGGTGCGATGGTGGCGGTCATCCGGCGGCCTCCTCTCTGGCACTCCGCCGCTGCAGCCAGAGCATGACCCCGGCGACGGCGAAGATGACGATGGACATGGCGGTCGCGATGGCGGAGCCGTAGCCGACCTTGGAGAGCTCGAAGAAGTTGCGGTACGAGTAATAGGACGGCACGACGGTCGACCCCTCCGGTCCTCCGCCGGTCAGGATGAGGACGGGCGCGAACACCTTCAGCGCCCCGACCGTCGCCGTGATGACCACGACGAACACCTCCGGCCGGATCTGCGGGACGGTGATGGCCCGGAAGCGGCGCCACCAGCCCGCGCCGTCGAGCGAGGCCGCCTCGTACAGCTCGGGGTCGACCCGCTGCAGCGCGGCCATGAAGATGACGACCGGATACCCGAGCTGCAGCCAGATCAGCATCAGCATCACCGCGTAGATCGCGATGTTCGGGTCCCCCAGCCAGTCGGGTGGACTGGTCACACCGATCGCCTCGATGACGCTGTTGAGCAGGCCGTTCTGGGTGGCGAGCACCCAGCTCCAGATGAAGCCGGCGACCGCGATCGGCAGGATCTGCGGCAGGTAGTAGGTCGCCCGAAGGAACGCGGCGGCCTTGCCGCCGAACTCCCGGCCGATGTAGTCGAACAGCATCGCCGCGAGCAGCAGGCCGAGCAGGGTCGGGATGACGACGATGCCGACGATCATGAAGATCGTGTTCTTGAAGGCCAGCCAGAACTGCGCGTCGTTCAGCAGGTCGACGTAGTTCTGGAGGCCGTTCCACCTCATCGGGGCGATCCCGCCCTTCCAGCGGAACAGGCTGATGAACACGTTCACCGCGAACGGCAGCAGCACGATCAGGAGGGTGCCGGCGATCATCGGGAGGAGGTAGAGCCAGTAGCCTGCGCTGCGCGGCCGCGTGCGGCGGCGGGTGAGTGCCGCAGTCGTCATGTGCGTGGTCCTTCGGTTCGGAGGCGTCGCTTCGGTTCGGAAGCGTCGGGGGATGCGGGGGCCGCGTCGCGCGGCCCCCGCACGCCTGGTCAGCCCTGGTCGGTGGCCTTCTTGCCGTCGTCGTAGAACTTCTGCAGCTTGGCGATGTACTCGTCGGCCGTCTCGTTCTTGTTGGACATGGCGGCCATGTTGGTCTGGATGAAGTCCAGGAAGCCGGGCACCGGGTAGTCCGGGTAGAAGGTCAGCGTGTCCGCCTTGACGATCTCGTCGAACCGCTCGGTGTACGCGCGCGTCACCGGGTCGCTGATCTTCGAGGAGTCGCCGGCCAGCGGGAGACCGCCGAGCTCGCCGATCTTGTTCTGCACCTCCGGGCTCAGCGTGGTGTCGATCCAGTCGTAGGCGAGGTCCTTGTTCTTCGCCTTCGCCGGCACGCCCCAGAGGTGGCCGGACGAGCCCATCGACATGTTCGCGCCGGGGAGGGTGAAGTAGCCCCACGGGAAGTCCTTCTGGTCCTTCACCCGCGAGAAGACGCCGTTGTTCCAGATCAGCATCCCGGTCTTGCCGCTGAGGAAGTTGACGTTCGCCTGCTCGTAGGTCAGGCCGGCGAGGTCGGTGCCGAGGTAGCCCTTGTCGATCCAGTCCTGGAACTGCTGGGTGCCCTTCTTCCACGGGTCGGCCGAGAAGTCGACCTTGCCCTTCAGGAACATGAAGTCGTCGATCTGCTTGCGGTCGGCGTAGGCGGAGACGAGCGAGTACCAGACCCACATCTGGTTGAAGCCCTGGTTCGTCGAGGCCGACGACGACACCGGGGTGATTCCCGCGGCCTGGAGCTTCTGCATGGCCGCGACGAACTCGTCCATCGTCGCAGGCGCAGCGGTGATGCCGGCCTTCTGGAACAGGTCCTTGTTGTAGTAGAAGGTGACGTACTCGCCGATGTTCGGGATGCCGTACCAGTCGCCGGAGCCGGCCCTGCCCTGCTCGTCGTACTTGGCGAACGACTGCATGCCGCCGGTGACCTTCTTGTCCCAGCCGTACTTCTTGACCTGGTCGGTCAGCGGGGTGAGCAGGCCCTGGCTGGCGAGCTGGCCGCCGTCGGCGTTGCCCTTGTTGAACTCGACCACGTCCGGCACCTTGTTGCCGCCGAGGGTGAGCTTCGCGTTCTTGCGCACGGCGTCGAAGCTGGTGGTCTGGAAGTCGACCTTCACATCCGGGTGCTTCTTCTTGAACAGCTCGAGCGCGAGCTGCCAGCCCTGGCCCTGCGCGGTCTTCGGGTCCTCGTACTGCAGGATCGTGAACGTTTTGCCTGCGTCGCCTCCCCCGCCGCTGCTGCAGGCGACGAGTCCTGCGGCGGCGACGGCCATTGCGGCGGCCGCGGCGGCGAGGCGGGCGACCCTGCGGGCGCCCGGCTTCCTGGTGGATGTCATTGCGTTGCTCCTTTGCATCGGGTGGTGCGGTGTCGTGGAGACAGGCGGCGCGAGGGCAGGCTCACGCCACCGGTGCCTCCGGCGGGTGGTGCGGATGAGGGATTCGGGGGGTGGTTCAGGCGCTGCCTGGCGGCCCTATCGACTGCCGGGTCACGGGTTCGCAGGGCATGAGACGGCCCTCCCGCTCCGCGCCGTCGAGTGTGCCGTCGAGACGGCCGACGAGGCGGCGCACCGCCCACTCGCCCATCTCGCGATGCGGCAGCTGCACGGTGCTGAGTCCGGGGTCCAGCGCCTCGGCGACGAACTCCTGGTTGTCGAACCCGGCGAGGGAGAGGTCGCCGGGGATCGACAGGCCGAGCCGCCGGGCGACGGTGTAGAAGCCCATGGCCGTCTGGTCGCTGAAGCAGAAGATGGCGGTCGGCCGGTCGTCGCGGTCGAGCAGCTGCCGTGCCGGTTCGAGCGCGTACCGCGTCGCGGCATCCTCGGCGACGACGGTGAGAGCGGGGTCGACCTCGATCCCGGCCTCTTCCAGCGCGCGCCTGTATCCCTTCGCGCGCAACCGGGAGGCGATCGGGTAGGCCGCGACGTCGCAGAAGCCGATGCGCGTGTGGCCGGCGTCGACCAGCATCCTGGTCGACGTGTAGGCGCCGAGCTCCTCATCCGGGACGACGTAGTCGACCGTCGGGTGGGAGTCGTCACGCGGCCGCCCGTCGAGCACGACGACCGGCATGGTCGGCGGCACCAGCGGGAGGTCGACGACCTTGTGGAAGTTCGTCGCGATGATGAGCCCCTCGATGTTGCGCTGCAGCAGGGACTGCACGGCGGGGGTCTGCACCTCGTCGTTGCCGTAGGTGTCGATGAGCATGAGCATGAAGCCGCTCTCCCACGCCGCCTGCTGAGCGCCTGCGAGCATATGCCCGGAGAACGGGACGGTCGCGACCTGGTCGGAGACCACGCCGATGGTGCGGCTCTGCTTGGTCTTGAGCGAGCGGGCGAGCTGGTTCGGGACGTAGCCGAGCTCGTCGGCGACATCCCGGATGCGCTTCGCGACCCCGGCGTTGACCCGGCCCTCGCCGCGTCCGCTGAGCACGAGGCTGACGCTGGACACGGAGACGCCGACGTGCGAGGCGATGTCCTTCATCGTCAGCATCCGGGGCTCCTTCGTCCGTCAATCGTTTGACTTCAATCGATTGACGCCACGCTAAAAGCGTCAAACGCGTTGACGCAAACCGCTGTTACCAACCCGTTATGCGCGCCGGCCCGAGGTCCGCGCGCCCAGCGCTGGTTGACGCAACACGCCGTGTGCCGCTCGCCGGGTCGGCGTGTTGCGTCAACCAGCGCGGCCGTGCTGCCCGACGTCACTGCATCCCGAACCGTGACCCGGGCTTGCGCTTGCCTGGATGCAGCAGGGATAGTTAGGCGCGTGCCTAACTATTACGACCAGCTCGACGGCGTGCTTCGCGCGCTCGCCGACCCGACGCGTCGGGCGGTCGTCGAGCGGCTGGCGAAGGCGCCGGCCGTCGTGTCGGAGCTGGCGGAGCCGTTCGCCATGGCGCTCCCGTCGTTCCTGCAGCACCTCCGGGTGCTCGAGGATGCGGGCGTCATCACCTCCGAGAAGCACGGGAGGGTGCGCACCGTCACCCTCCGGCCAGGAGCGCTCGACGTGCTCCACCTCTGGCTCGGGGAGCAGCGCACGCCCGCAGAGCACCAGGCCGACCGGCTCGGCATCCACCTCGTCCGCACCGCCCAGAGGAGCACTGACATGACCCGCGTCCGCATGGACCTCTTCGCCTCGCTCGACGGCTACACACCCGACCCCGCCGACGCCACGCCCGACGACCCGATGGGGCCGGACTGGGGGCGCCTCACGGCCGCCTACGTCGGCACCCGCACGTTCCGCGCCAAGATCTTCGGCGACACCACCGGCGCCGGCACGACCGGGGTGGACGACCGCTACGCCGCCGCGTTCTTCGACGGCATCGGGGCCGAGATCATGGGCGCCGGGATGTTCGGCCTGCACAGCTTCCCCGACGACCCGCACTGGAAGGGCTGGTGGGGCGAGCGTCCGCCGTTCGGGACCCCGGTCTACGTGCTCACCCACAGCGCTCCGCGACCCTCGATCGAGATGGACGGCGGCACGACGTTCCACTTCCGTGACGCGAGCCCGGAGGAGGTGCTCGCCGAAGCGACCGAGGCCGCGGGCGGTCTGGATGTGCGCATCGGCGGCGGCTACCGGACGGCGAAAGTCTTCCTCCGCGCCGGTCTGGTCGACGACCTTCACCTGATGGTCGCGCCGATCTTCCTCGGCCGCGGCCACCGCCTGTTCGACGACCTCGCCGGCTTCGACGCCGACTACACGGTGACGAGCGAGGTCGCCGAGAGCGGCGAGCTCCACATCACCCTCACCCGCTGAGACCTCATCCACTGACGAAGGGACGCCGCATGACCGCCGAACGCCGCCTCGCCCGCTCCGGCTTCACCCTCACCCGCGACTACCCGGCACCGCCGGAGCGCGTCTGGGACGCCTTCGCCGTCGAGCAGGAGAAGCTCGCCTGGTGGGGCGCCGGCGACGCCATCGAGGAGAACCGCGAGTGGGTCTTCGATTTCCGGGTCGGTGGCCGCGATGTCGCCGAGGCGAAGTTCCACAACGGACCGGTCTCTCGCTACGTCGCCACGTACACCGACATCGTGGAGCACGTCCGCATCGTCACGACGTACGACATGTGGCTGGACGGCGAGCACATGTCCACCTCCGTCGCCTCGCTGGAGTTCGACCCCGTCGACGGCGGCACGCGCTTCACGCACACCGAGCACGGCGTCTTCTTCGACCGGTTCTGGGCCGACGGGGTCGGCCGCGAGCAGGGCACGAAGGGGCTGATCGAGGCCCTCGGCCGCTACCTCACGCCTGAGCGCTGACGGCGGCGTCCTTCCGGATGCCGACGGCTGGCAGCAGGATGTCGTCGAGCACGCCCATCAGGAACGCCCGGTCGACCGGCTTGCGCAGCACCAGCACACGGTAGGAGGCCATCGACGGCGCCAGGATGGCGAGCTGCTCGATGTCCACGTCCGCCGGGATCTCGCCGCGGTCGACCGCCCGCTGCAGGAACAGCCGGTTGATCGCAGCGCGCGGTTCGACGATCGCCTGGTTCACCGCGTCGGTGAACTCGGGATTCTGCGCGAGCATCGAGACGAGACCCGCCATCACCTGCAGCTTCTTCTCGGCGTCCACGATCGTGTGCGGCTTCATCATCGCGATCATGTCGCCGCGGAGGGTGCCGGTGTCGGGCAGCGTCGCCGGGTCGACATCCACCTTCTTCATGCAGGCGACGGCCTCGATCACGAGGTCGGCCTTCGAGGGCCAGCGCCGGTACACCGTGGCCTTGCCGGCCTTGGCGCGTGCGGCGACCATGTCCATGGTCATGCGGTCGTAGCCGACCTCGGCGAGCACGTCGAGGGCGGCGTCGAGGATCTCCGGGTCGCGCGTGTGGTCCCGCTTGCGCCCGAGCCTCGTCGCGGGGGCTGAAGTATCCATTGCGGACAGTCTAGATGAATTTCTGAACAAAAGAGATCCGGAACTCGACAGTTTCGTATATGCTGGCCCGCATGTCGCAGACTTCCCCCACCCTCCCGCCGGCCTCACCCGGGCAGCCGGCCGCCTCCACCCGCCGCTGGTGGACGCTCGTCACCGTCGCGCTGGCGCAGCTGATGGTCGTGCTCGACTCGACCGTCGTGAACATCGCGCTGCCTTCCGCGCAGGCCGACCTCGGCTTCAGCGACGCCGACCGCCAGTGGATCGTGACCGCCTACTCGCTCGCGTTCGGCAGCCTCCTGCTGTTCGGCGGCCGCCTCTCCGACCTCATCGGCCGCAAGCGCGCCTTCATCATCGGCCTCATCGGCTTCGCGGGCGCCTCGGCGCTCGGCGGCGCGGCGAGCACCTTCGGCCTGCTGGTCGGAGCGCGTGCGCTGCAGGGCGCGTTCGGCGCGCTGCTCGCCCCGACCGCCCTCGCCGTGCTGACCACGACCTTCACCGTGCCGAAGGAGCGCGCCCGCGCGTTCGGCATCTTCGGCGCCATCGCCGGTGCGGGCGGCGCGGTCGGCCTGCTGCTCGGCGGCGTGCTCACCGAGCAGCTCGACTGGCGCTGGAACCTCTACATCAACGTCGTCATCGCGATCGTCGCCATCGCGGGAGCGGTCGTGTTCGTCACCTCCGTGCCGCGCGTCGGACCGCGGCCGAAGCTCGACGTACCCGGCACCATCCTGGTCTCCGCCGCCCTGTTCTCGCTCGTGTACGGCTTCTCCAACGCGGAGTCCGACGGCTGGGACTCACCGGCCTCGTGGGGCTTCCTCGCCGCCTCGGGCGTGCTCCTGGTCGCCTTCGTGCTGTGGCAGCGCAAGGCGGAGCACCCGCTGCTGCCGCTCCCCATCATCCTTCACCGCAACCGGGCGGCGTCGTACAGCGCGATCCTGATCGCGGGCGCCGGGATGTTCGGCATCTTCCTGTTCGTCACCTACTACCTGCAGGCGACGCTGAAGTTCACGCCCATCCAGACCGGACTCGGCTTCCTGCCGATGATCGTGATGCTGGTGCTCGCGGCTCAGCTGTCGACCAACATCTTCGTCCCGCGCTTCGGCCCGAAGGTCATGGTGCCGATCGGCATGACGATCGCCGCGAGCGGCATGGTCTACCTGACGCACCTCGGCGTCACCGCGAACTACGCGGCCGACCTCCTGCCGCCCCTGATGATCCTCGGCTTCGGCATGGGCTCGACGATGCCGGCGGCGATCCAGACCGCGACCCTCGGCGTCGACCGCCACTACGCGGGAGTCGCCTCGGCCATGGTCAACACCAGCCAGCAGGTCGGCGGCTCGATCGGCACCGCGCTGCTCAACACGCTCGCCGCGACCGCGGCCGCCGACTACCTCGCGTCGCACCTCCCGCCGACCCCGCAGGTCGCGGCCGAGGCGGCCGTGCACAGCTACGCCACGGCGTACTGGTGGGGCGCGGCGTTCTTCGCCTTCGGCGCCGTGCTGACCGCGTTCCTCTACCGCCGCCGCTCCGCCACGCTCGCGGCCGCGCCCGCCGGCGGCGCCGACTCGCCGGCCGACGCGCCGGAACCGGTCGTCGCGCACTGACCGACCGCGGCCGTTCGGAACGTCTGCGCCCGCTCGACCCGGGGCGGACGTTCCGAACGGCCGCAGTCGCGCGTGGGCTCAGCGCAGGGTCGCGAGCCAGCCCTCCAGCAGGCGCGCGGATGCCGCCTCGTCGAGGTCGGCCAGGGGCGGAAGCTCGAGGAAGTGCCGCGCGATGGTGATGCCCAGGATGCCGGCGACGACCATTGCGGCCCGCGCCTCCGCATCCTCGCCGGTCAGGGTCTTCGCCAGGTTCTCCGTGCGCTCCTGCAAGTAGTCGCGCATGACCGCCGCCGCCTCCGGCGAGGTGAGCATCGAGCGCATCAGGGCGCGCGTGGCCGGCGGGAGGTCGTGCAGCCGCGCCGCCAGCACCTCGGTCAGATGGGCGGGCACGTCCTCGGCATCGAGGTCGGTCGCCGGACGGACGGCCAGCGCGAAGAGCGCCTGCTTGGTGCCGTAGTGCTGCAGCACGAGCGACGGGTCGACCCCCGCGCGCCGCGCGATGCCGCGGATCGTGGCGCCGTCCTCGCCCTGCTCGCCGAACTCGGCCCGCGCCGCCCCCAGGATCTTCGCGGCCGTCGCCGCCCTGCGCTCCGCGCGTGAACTCGCCGCCGTCATGGATTCACTCTACATCTGTTGAGCGAGAGTGGTATCGTCACTCAACGTGTGGTGAGCGAGTGCTCGCCGCAGGAAGGCTGGACTCATGAGCGACGAAGAGACACCCACCCCCTCCCCCATCCGCGACGTGCTGATCGTCGGAGCCTCCCGCGGGCTCGGTCGCGCCATCGCCGAGGCGTACGCGGACCGCGGCGCGCGCGTCGTCGGCACCGTGCGGAACCCGGACTCCGAACCGCCGACGGGCGTCGAGACCGAACGACTCGACCTCACCGACCCCGCGCAGATCGCCGCGCTGCGGGCCCGCCTCGACGGACGGCGCTTCGACCTGCTCTTCGTCGTCGCCGGCGTCTCCCTCGCTCCCCGCTGGCAGGCCGGGGCCGAGACGTCCGACGACGACTTCGACACCGTGATGAGGACCAACGTGCTCGGCGTCATGCGGACCGTGGAGGCGCTCCAGGACCTCGTCGACCCCGCCGGAACCATCGCCGTGATGTCGTCGGGGCAGGGCAGCGTCGCGAACAACACCAGCGGCGGATTCGAGGTCTACCGGGCGTCGAAGGCGGCCCTCAACCAGCTGTTCCGCAGCTATGCGGCCCGTCACGCCGACGACGCGCGCTCGCTCCTGCTGCTCGCGCCCGGCTGGGTGCAGACCGGGATGGGCGGCCCCGGCGCGCCGCTGACCATCGACGAGAGCGTGCCCGCACTGCTCAACACGATCGACCGCCGGCGGGGAGTCGCCGGACTCGCCTACCTGGACCGGAACGGGGACACCGTGGCCTGGTGAGCACAGCGGCCCGGTGAGTCTGCGGGCCCTCCGGCGACCTGGCAGGATGACGGGGTGGGGACCCTTCTGACCGCCGCCAGCCTGTCGCTGCTCTTCTCGCTCCTGCTGACCCCGGCCTTCATCCGTCTGTTCCGGAGGCTGGAGCTCGGCCAGTACATCCGCGAGGACGGCCCGCAGTCGCACCACGTCAAGCGCGGGACGCCGACCATGGGCGGCATCGTATTCATCCTGGCGACGCTGTTCGGCTTCTTCGTCGCCGCGCTGCTGAACGGCGGGGACGGCATCACGCCGTCGTCGCTGCTCGTGCTGCTGATGCTGGTCGGGATGGCCGCCGTCGGCTTCGTGGACGACTTCCTGAAGGTGCGCAACCAGCGCAGCCTGGGCCTCGGCGGCTGGTCGAAGATCGCCGGGCAGCTGGCCGTCGGAACGGTGTACGCGATCCTGGCGGTGCAGCTCCCGGCCACGAACGGGCTGACGCCGGCCTCCACGGCGATTTCGGCGATCCGAGACATCCCGGCGCTGGATCTCGCGCGTTTCGCCACCGCCATCCCGGCCATCGGCGTCGTGCTCTACATCCTGTGGGTCAACGTGCTCGCCGCGGCGGCCACCAACGGCGTGAACCTCGCGGACGGGCTGGACGGGCTCGCCACCGGCGCCTCCATCCTCTCGCTCGGCGCGTACGTGTTCATCGGCTTCTGGCAGTTCAGCCAGGCGTGTGCGGGCGGCAGGCTGCACCCGGACAACGTCGCCCAGTGCTACGCCACGGCCGACCCGCTGTCGCTGGCGATCGTCGCGGCCGCGATCTGCGGCGCTCTCGTCGGCTTCCTGTGGTGGAACACCAACCCCGCGAAGATCATCATGGGCGACACCGGCGCGCTCGGTCTCGGCGGCGCGCTGTGCGCGCTCGCCATCGAGACGCGCACCGAGTTGCTGCTGCTCCTGATCGGCGGACTGTTCGTCATCGAGGCCGGGTCGGTCATCGTCCAGCGCGCCTACTTCAAGGCCACCGGTGGCAAGCGGCTCTTCCTGATGACGCCCATCCACCACACCTTCGAGCTGATGAACTGGCGTGAGGTGACGATCGTGGTGCGCCTCTGGATCGTCGCCGGCATCCTCGTCGCCGTCGGCCTCGGCGCCTTCTACCTCGAGTGGCTCGCCTGACGCCACGCCATTCGTGCCGAATGTGCGCTTTCGCGGCGCAATAGCGCACATTCGGCACGAATATGCGGCGAGGCGGCGGGTCAGCGGCCGGGAGGCGGCGGCGCCGTGCTCGCGCGCACGATGAGCTGCGGCACCGGGAACTCCGCCGGCGGCCCGGTGTCCTCGCCCTCGATCTGTGCCAGCAGCACCGCGATCGCGCGGGCACCGAGCCAGCCGAAGTCCTGACGGACCGTGGTGAGCGGCGGCGAGTAGTGCTTCGCCTCCGGGATGTCGTCGAAGCCGACGATGCTGAGCTGCTCCGGCACCGCGACACCCAAGTCCGCCGCGGCGTGCATGAGGCCGAGCGCCATCTGATCGTTCGAGGCGAAGATCGCCGTGAAGTCAGGGAAGTGCAAGATCTTGAGGCCGACCTCGTAGCCCAGGTCGGCCGTCCAGTCGCCCAGGATCGGCGCCGTCACGGGCAGATCGTGGTCGTTGAGCTCGGCGAGGAAGCCGTTCATCCTGTCCTCCGCCTCGCTCCAGTCCTGGGGGCCGGCCAGGTGCCGGATGCGCGTGTGGCCGAGCTCGATGAGGTGCCGGGTGGCGAGCCGGGCCCCGGCGAGCTGGTCGAAGGCGGCCACGCGGTCGTCGCCCGCGCTCTTCCAGTGCAGGCTCACCAGCGGCACCTTGAACGTCACGCGCTGCAGCGCCTCGTGCGCCCGCTGCTGCGGCGCGATCACCACGACGCCCTCCACGCCCTGCGCCACGAAGGCGTCGAGCGCCGCGCTGATGCTCTCGTCGTCCTCCCGGGCGAGGGTGGCGGTCAGGATGGCGTACCCGCGGTTCCTCGCCGCCTCGTCGATCGCCGTGGCAGCACTGAACGGGCCGTAGTGGGACCGGGCCGACACGAGCAGCCCGACGGTCCGCGAGCGGGCGGTCGCGAGGGCCCGCGCCGCGCTGTTCGGACGCCAGGAGTGCTCCTCGATGACCTTGCGCACCTGGGCCTCGGTGGACGGCTTGATGTACCGCTCGCCGTTGAGCACCCGCGACACCGTCTGACGCGAGACGCCGGCCAGCCGGGCGATGTCCCGGATGGAGAGCGCGCGCTTCTCGCCGGGTCCCGGTTCTTCCATACGTCCTGTTCCGTCGTGGGGTTCGGCGACAGTGCCGCGCGATTTCGCTCATCATATTTGGCCGAAGCACTTGACTGATCCGGGGTCGGGGTCATAACGTCTAACCCGTTCTGGGACCGGTCACATATATCGCGTACGGCCCAGCATACGACGAGGGAGTCGCCGATGTCAGCACCCCGATCGCACAGCCGCGGTCGCACCTGCGTCACCCCGTCGCACGCTGGCCGACGGGCGCGTGACAGTTCCGAGCCCGGCGAACCCCTGCGCATCGGGCGCACCGGTCGCCTCACCGCTCGAAGGGAATCACAGTGAAGTTCAGGAAAGTCGCACTCGCCGCCGCGGCACTCGGCGTCGCGGTCGCACTCGCCGCATGCTCCGGCGGCCGCGGAGGGGACAACTCCTCCACCACCGACAACAAGGGCGCCCTCGTCGGCGTCGCCATGCCGACCAAGGTGTCCGAGCGCTGGATCGCGGACGGCAATGCGGTCAAGTCGGACCTCGAGAAGAACGGCTACAAGGTCGACCTCGAGTACGCCAACAACGACATCCCGACCCAGGTGCAGCAGGTCAACACGATGATCACGAAGGGCGCGAAGGTGCTCATCGTCGCGTCCATCGACGGTGGATCGCTGACCGACCAGCTCGACGCCGCCGCCAAGGCGGGCATCAAGGTCATCTCGTACGACCGCCTCCTCACCGGCGACAAGAACGTCGACTACTACGTCTCGTTCGACAACTACAAGGTCGGCGTCTACCAGGCCAACTCGCTCCTCACCGGCCTGGGCGTGCTCGACAAGGACGGCAAGAAGACCGGCCAGAAGGGCCCGTTCAACATCGAGGTGTTCGCCGGAAGCCCCGACGACAACAACGCCACGTTCTTCTACAACGGCGCGATGGACACCCTGAAGCCGTACATCGCCGACGGCACGCTGGTCGTCAAGAGCGGCCAGACGAACTTCAACCAGGTCGCCATCCTGCGCTGGGACCCGGCGACGGCCAAGGCCCGCATGCAGGACCTGATCGCCAAGTCGTACTCCACGGGCGCCACGGTCCAGGGCGTGCTCTCGCCCTACGACGGCCTGTCCGACGGCATCCTGAGCGCGCTCGAAGGCGCAGGCTACGGTCAGGGCGGCAAGCAGATCCCGATCATCACCGGTCAGGACGCCGAGGTCGCCAGCGTCAAGCAGATCATCGCCGGCACGCAGTACTCGACGATCTACAAGGACACCCGCAAGCTCGCCAACGAGGCCGCCAAGATGGCGAACGACCTGCTGACGGGCAAGAAGCCGGAGGTCAACGACACCAAGAGCTACGACAACAAGGTCAAGGTCGTCCCGAGCTACCTGTTCCAGCCGGTCGTCGTCACGAAGGACAACTACAAGGAGGTCCTCGTCGACAGCGGCTACTACAAGGAATCCGAACTGCAGTAGCACCGGCCGCACGGTCCGGGCGGGCGCGCGCGACGCGCCCGCCCGGACCTCATTCGCGAAGCAAGGGAGACCATGGCCAACACGATCCTCGAGATGCGCAACATCTCGAAATCCTTCCCCGGTGTGAAAGCACTGGAGGATGTCTCGATCAGCGTCGAGGAGGGATCCGTCCACGCGATCTGCGGCGAGAACGGCGCAGGCAAGTCCACCCTCATGAAGGTGCTGTCGGGCGTCTACCCGCACGGCACGTTCGAGGGCGAGATCGTCTTGAACGGCGAGCCGGTGGAGTTCCGGTCGATCAACGACTCGGAGGAGGCCGGCATCGGCATCATCCACCAGGAGCTCGCGCTGTCGCCGTACCTGTCGATCGCCGAGAACATCTACCTCGGCAACGAGCGGCAGAAGCGCGGCTTCATCGACTGGAACGAGACGAACCTCGAGGCGGCGAAGCTGCTCGAGCGCGTCGGACTGCACGAGAACCCGATCACCAAGATCAAGGACATCGGCGTCGGCAAGCAGCAGCTCGTCGAGATCGCCAAGGCGCTGTCCAAGGAGGTGAAGATCCTCATCCTGGACGAGCCGACCGCCGCGCTCAACGACGACGACTCCGCCCACCTGCTGGAGCTGATCCGCCAGCTGCAGTCGCACGGCATCACGTCGATCATCATCAGCCACAAGCTCAACGAGATCAAAGCGATCGCCGACCGGGTGACGATCATCCGCGACGGCCACACGATCGAGACGCTCGAGATGGGCCAGGAGGGCACCAGCGAGGAGCGCATCATCAAGGGGATGGTGGGCCGGGATGTGGCGAGCCGCTTCCCCGACCACGTGCCACACATCGGCGAGGAGCTGCTCCGGGTGGAGAACTGGACGGTGCACCACCCGCTCGACCGCACCAGGAAGGTCGTCGACGACGTCAGCTTCACGGTGCGCGCCGGCGAGATCGTCGGCATCGCCGGGCTCATGGGCGCCGGCCGCACCGAGCTCGCGATGAGCATTTTCGGCCGCAGCTACGGCGTCGGCATCAGCGGCCAGGTCTACAAGCGGGGCAAGCCGATCTCGGTGAGCACCGTGTCCAAGGCGATCGACAACGGCCTCGCCTACTCGACGGAGGACCGCAAGCACTTCGGGCTGAACCTGATCGACAACATCCAGCGCAACATCTCCATCGCGGCGCTGGACAAGCTCGTCAACTGGTTCAAGTTCATCAACGAGCAGCGGGAGACCCTGGTCGCTGAGGAGTACCGGCGGTCGATGAACATCAAGACGCCCAGCGTCCTGGCGATCACCGGCAAGCTCTCCGGCGGCAACCAGCAGAAGGTCGTGCTGTCGAAGTGGATGTACTCCGACCCGGACGTGCTCTTCCTCGACGAGCCCACGCGCGGCATCGACGTCGGCGCCAAGTACGAGATCTACACGATCATCGACAAGCTCGCGGACCAGGGCAAGGGGATCGTCGTGATCTCCTCCGAGCTGCCGGAGCTGCTCGGCATCTGCGACCGCATCTACACGCTCAGCGAGGGCCGGATCACCGCCGATGTGCCGCGGGAGAAGGCCACCGCCGAATACCTCATGCAATTCATGACCCAGGAACGCGAGAAGAAGACCGCATGAAATCGCTCACCAAAGCCCTGAACTACCTCACCGGGCAGCTGCGCCAGGTCGGCCTGTTCATCACCCTGATCGCGATCGTGGTGTTCTTCCAGATCGCCACGGGCGGCATCACGCTGGCGCCGATCAACGTGTCGAACCTGATCGTGCAGAACAGCTACATCCTGATCCTCGCGATCGGCATGGTGATGGTCATCATCGCGGGCCACATCGACCTGTCGGTGGGCAGCGTGGTGGCGTTCATCGGCGCCATGGCCGGTGTGTTCATCTCGCAATGGCACCTGCCGTGGCCGCTCGCCGTGCTGTTCTGCCTGATTCTGGGCGCGCTCGTCGGCGCCTGGCAGGGGTTCTGGATCGCGTACTTCGGCATCCCCGCGTTCATCGTGACACTGGCGGGCATGCTGGCGTTCCGCGGTGCAGCCCAGATCGCGCTCGGCAACCAGCAGATCTCGTTCTTCCCGAAGGAGTTCCGCGCGATCGGCTCCGGCTTCCTCCCGGCCTTCGGGACGACCGGCTACGAGCCGCTGACGATGATCCTCGGCCTGCTCGCCAGCATCGCGATCGTCGGAAACGCTCTCCGCCAGCGGGCGGTGCGCCGCAAGTACGACCTCGAGGACGAGCCGCTGTGGTGGTTCCTGGTCAAGCTCGCGTTCCTGGTGCTGCTCGTGCTCATCATCACGGTGCTGCTCGCCAGCTACAACGGCACGCCGATCGTGCTCATCATCCTGGCGGTGCTGGTGGTCGGCTACTCGGCGATCATGAACCGCTCGGTGTTCGGCCGGCACATCTACGCCATCGGCGGCAACCTCGCCGCGGCCGCGCTATCGGGCGTCAAGACCAAGCGCGTCACGTTCCTGCTGTTCGTCAACATGGGCGTGCTCTCGGCGGTCGCGGGCCTGGTGTTCACCGCCGGCCTCAACCTGGCGAGCCCGAGCGCAGGAAACGGGTTCGAGCTGGATGCGATCTCCGCCGTCTTCATCGGAGGCGCGGCGGTCACCGGCGGCATCGGAACGGTCCCTGGCGCGATCATCGGTGGTCTGATCATCGGCGTGCTGAACAACGGCATGTCCATCCTCGGCATCGACAGCGACTACCAGCTCCTCATCAAGGGCCTGGTGCTGCTCGCGGCCGTCGCGTTCGACGTGTACAACAAGCGGCGGTCGGTCACCGCGTGAGGCGCGTCCTCGCCGGGGTGTGCGGGATGATCGCTGTGTGAACCGCACCGATCGCCTGTACGCCCTGGTCGAGGAGCTTCGCGCGGCGGCGCCGCGCCCTCGAAGCGCCCGGTGGCTCGCCGGGCGCTTCGACGTGTCGGTGCGCACCATCGAGCGCGACCTGGGCTCGCTGCAGGAGGCCGGGGTGCCGATCTGGGCGGAGCAGGGGCGCACCGGCGGCTACACGATCGACGCGGCGGCGACGCTCGGGCCGATGGGGTTCACCCCGGATGAGGCCCTCGCCGTGCTGATCGGGCTCGGCACCCTCCGCCGGGGCCCGTTCCGGCAGGCGGCCGGCTCCGCGCAGCGCAAGGTGCTCGCCGTGATGCCGGACGAGGACGCGCGCCGGGCGGCCTCCACCGCGTCTCGCATCCACCTGCTCGAGGCCGACGACGAGCGGTCCGTCGTGCCCGAGTTCGCCGCCTCGCTGCGAGCCGACCGGGTCATCCGCCTGACCTACCGAGACCGGGACGGCGCGCTCACCCACCGCGAGGTGGAGCCGCTCGGCTCGATCGGCAAGGGCGGCGACTGGTACCTCATCGGTTGGTGCCGCCTGCGCGACGGCGTCCGCGCGTTCCGGGGAGACCGCGTGGTGTCGATCGAGGTGACGGATGAGCGGCCCCCGGCGCGGACCCTCCGGCGGGAGGAGCTCGACATCCCGTTCGGCACGCTGCGGCCGATCCTCGACGACCCGCGGTGAGTGGATTCGGCGAAACACCGACAGGACGCTGTCGCGACCCCCGGGGAGGCTGATGGGGCCGGTCCGCTCGGGCCGCATCCATCCACCACCCGGAGGTCACCGTGCCGTTCGCATCCATCCGCATCATCACCGACGACGTCGACCGTCTCGCCGCGTTCTACGAGCGCGTCACGGGACTGACCGCGGAACGCCTCGCCCCTGTCTTCGCCCAGTTCGCCGGGCCCGGCGCGACCCTCGCGATCGCGGCGCCGGCGACAGTGGCGATGCTCGGCGACGCCCTGGCGCCCGCCGCGAACCGTTCGATCGTCGTCGAGTTCGAGGTCCCGGACGTCGACGCCGAGTACGGCCGCCTGAAGTCGTCGCTCGCGGACGTGGTGCTCCCTCCGACGACGATGCCGTGGGGCAACCGCTCCGCGCTCTTCCGCGACCCCGACGGCAACCTCGTCAACCTGTTCAGCCGGCCGGCGTGATCGGAAACCGCCGACCGCAACAAGCTGCGACTGGCGTCCGATAGCCGATCGGCTACCGGACGGCCGAGCCGCATACGACCTTAGCGCTGGTCTCTCGTCTCGCGCGACGGCGGGCGCTATCGGGCCGGTCACTCCCGCAGTGACGGGAAGACCCACCTTCCGTCGAGGATCTCGGCGCGGGGCCGGTAGAGCCGGACGGCGTAGTTCCATCCCTCGGGAGTGGGGATCGCGTTCGGTACATTGGGCGGGTAGTCGCCGAAGCGGATGGTGATCGTCCCGTCCGGGTTCGGCGCACCGGTGAGGTTGTTGACGCTGTACGAGTCGCGGTCGTTGGGTTCGAAGAAGCCATGAGCGTTGTAGACGGTCACCGACCAGAACCCGTCGACCGGCACCTCGCCGACGGTCAGCTCGTGCTGTCCGACCGGAAGCTGCGGCTCCACGTGGATGTAGCGGGCCTCCGTCGCGGGAAGACCGCCGAACCCTGCGGCGGTGCCGATCAGGTGACGGACCGGGTCGACCTCGCCCTCGGCGCCGAACGCTCCTTCGAACTCGGTGAGGTTCCGGGCCAGGGCGAGCAGCGCCTCCCGGGTCTCGTCCAGGCTCCGCTGGTCGTAGTCGGGCATCGCGAATGGTGTCGACGAGCCTGCCTCGAGCCCGATGCGGTCCTGGAGGGCGGCGACGGTGGCGACGTCCTCCGGATCGTCCGGACTCACCAGGATGCGCACGACGACCTGCACGTACGCCGACCCGAACTGCTCCTGGGTCAGCTCGTACCGTCCCGGTTCGTGGAAGACGGCGTTCACGTAATGCTCCTCGTTCACCACCATCGCCGAGAGGTACCGGTTCCCATGCTCCGGGATGCTCAGCGTCGCCCCACCGGTGACATCGACGATCGCGGAACTGTAGAGCGTGTCCCGGTTCATCCGGATCACCGTCTGCTTGTCGATCGCGGCCGGCTCCCGGCGATGGTCGAACCGGTTGACTCCCCCGGCGGCCTGCTGCAGATCCCGCATCATCCGATGCGTCTCCGCCCGAGCGAAGTTGTCCACGTTCACCACGACACCCATGCCGAGATCATCACCTCGACGTCCTTGAAGCACAGGGAAATCATCGGTAACCGGCGAGAGTGTAAGGGGCCTCAAGACAATCCCAGAGAACCCCGTGGGGCGATCATCGCGGAAGGGGCTCGCGTCTCGCCGCCGATGGGGCGAGCTCATTCTCGACGAGTTCGCCTCGCCCATCCTCCGCGTCGTCGTCTCCCGCCACGCGGCTGTCGCCTCTGCCGGCAGCCGCGTGGCGTCAGAGGTTCGCTGCGCCGGTGACGGTTAGACCGAGCGCCACCGGAAGAGCCAGCACCGCAAGGATCACCCAGGCGTTGCCGCCACCAAACCGGCCGCGAACTGCGGCTCGCAGCACAAATACTGCAATCGCGCTGACCGCCATGATGAGACCGGCGGCGATCATGAGAGGGAACGCCTTCGCGTCGATCGCGGCGCGCTCAGCATCCGCCGTGTACCCCCATTTCTGGGACGCTGTCATCAGCGATGCGACGACGAGGATGATCGGGAGCACTATGAGCCCCATCCCTCCGACAGCGTGAACGACCGACCGGAGCGACTCGCTCGACCGCTCGGCTGGGCGCTCGCGAGGCAGAGGCTCCTGGGAGAAGAACGTCACGATGCGCCCGCCTGACAGCTTTGTTCGACCGACGCAGCTTGATCAACGAGCATGTCTTCTCCAATCGGACGTTGCAGCCATCGTATGGGGATGCGTGTTGTCTGCCGAGGCCTCCACCGTGCGTAAGCCGGTCCACCAATGCGGCATGCGACCCGACCCCTGTCCGCGTTCGGCGGGTATTTGACGCCCGCGGCCACCGATTCCCGTGAGACACGCCCGCAGATCTGCCCGGTGATGGTGCCTCAAGCGCTTCGCAGATCACGCCCGCACGGGGATATCGCGAAACGACGACGCGTGAGGCGATCGCCGCCGTGCGTTATCGGCCGGCGGCATCCACCGTGCGGCGCCTCCCGGTAACCGCCCCGTCGCGCGCGGCCCGGCGGCGATGCTAGCCTCCGCGTGTCGGCGGGAGGTCACGCGATGGCTGAGCGGTGGGGTGCGGTGACGGTGCTCGGCGCCGCGCAGTTCGTGATGGTGCTCGACAGCACGGTGATGAACGTGTCCATCTCGACGGTGGTGCGCGACCTGCACACCACGATCGCCGCGATGCAGACCACGATCACCTTCTACACGCTGACCATGGCGGCGTTCATGCTGCTCGGGGCGAAGCTGGGCGACATCTGGGGCCGGCGGCGGGCGCTCATCATCGGCTCCATCGTCTACGCGGTGGGGTCCGGGACGACGGCGCTCAGCCCCAACATCGTCGTGCTGTTCGTCGGGTGGTCGGTGGTCGAGGGGCTCGGCGCCGTGCTGGTCATCCCGGCGATCGCAGCACTCATCGCCGACAACTACTCCGGCCACGCCCGCGTGACCGCCTTCGCCGTCATCGGCGCGGCCTCGGGCGTCGCGGTGGCGGTGGGGCCGCTGATCGGCGGGTTCCTCACCACCTACGCCAGCTGGCGGTACGTGTTCGCGGGCGAAGTGGTCATCATGGCCATCGTGCTGATGTTCAGCGGGCTGGTGCACGACAGCGGCCAGCGCGAGCGCGTCCGCATCGACGCCCTCTCCGTGCTGCTGTCCGCGCTGGGCCTCGTGCTCGTGGTGTGGGGACTCCTGCAGACGAAGGTCTGGGGCTGGCTGCTCCCGAACACCGACGTGACCGTGCTCGGCCTCTCCCCCGTCCCGTTCCTCGTGTCGGGCGGAGCGGTGGTGCTGTGGCTGTTCTTCCTGCGGCAGCGTGCGCTGATCCGGCGGGGGCGGCCGCCGCTGCTCGACCCGTCCCTCCTGCGCATCACGCAGTTGCGCGCCGGCGTCGGAAGCCTGGGCCTGCAGTACACGGTGACGGCCGGTCTCTTCTTCGTGGTGCCGATGTACCTGCAGCTCACCCTCGGCCTCGACGCGCTCTCGACGGGGCTGAAGATCTTCCCGCTGTCGATCGCGCTCGTCCTGTTCTCCATCCTCGGCACGGTGCTCGCCAAGCGCGTCGCACCCCGGCGCATCGCGCGCATCGGCCAGCTGGCCCTCGTCGGGGCGAGCCTGGTGCTGCTCGCAGCGGTGGACCCTCAGCTCGACAGCTGGAGCTTCGGCGTCGGGATGTTCGTGGCCGGCGCCGCGCTCGGCCTCCTGGCATCCCAGCTCGGCAACGTCACGATGTCGTCGGTCGGGCCCGATCAGCTGAGTGAGGCGGGCGGCATCCAGGGCGTCTTCCAGAACCTCGGCTCGTCGCTCGGGACGGCGGTGGTCGGCTCGGTGATGATCGCCGCGCTCTCGACGTCGTTCGCCGGCGCCGTCGCCGCGAGCGAGCTCCCGCAGGACGTGCAGACGCAGGTGCAGCAGGAGACGCAGCACGGCGTCGGCGTCGTGGCCGTCTCAGAGGTTCCGAAGATCGCGTCCGACCACGGGCTCTCGTCCTCCGACAGCGCGACCCTGCAGAACCTGTACTCGGAGTCGCAGTTGGCCGCGCTCCGGCTCTCCTTCGCGACGATCGCACTGATCTCGTGCGGTGCCCTGTTCTTCTCGCGCAACCTGCCCAAGACGGTGCCGACGGGCGAGCCGGTCGCCGCCGCGAAGTGACGGGAGCCGCGCTCAGCCCGCCTGAGCGGGCACGGTCACCCCGTCGAGCAGCACGCCGATCATCCGGCCCGGCCGCCCGTCGGCGTCTCCGACCCGGTCGTCCGCGAGGCGGGCGAGCGCGTGGATGAGGTCCTCGGCACGCAGGCCCGGCCGGATGGTGCCGTCGGCCGCCCCCGCGTCCAGGATGCTCTGCACCTTCGGGGCGAGCACCCCGAGGAACTGCCCGGGCAGCGGCGCATAGGCGGGGTCGCCCGAATGCAGCGCGCTCGCGAAGCCGCGCTTAGTCGCCACGAAACGGCCGAGGCGGTCCGCCCAGAGCCGCAGCGCCTCCGCGGGAGGGTGCGCCGCCGCGAGACGCTCGGCCTCCGCGCCGGTGTCCTCCAGTTCGCGGCGAAAGACGGCGATGATGAGGTCGGAGCGCTGCGGGTAGTTGCGGTAGATCGTGCCGACGCCGACCCCGGCGCGCGCGGCGATGTCGCGCATGGGCGCATCCACCCCGAGCTCGGCGAACGCCGACTTCGCCGCCTCGAGCACGACCTCGGTGTTGCGCACCGCATCGGCGCGCTTGCGCCGCGCAGGTGCGGCGGTGCGCTCGTCTGGCACGGTCATCCTGTTCCTTCGCGTGACAAACGGAACAATGTTCCGTATAGTTGCGGACGAGTGTTCCGCTTAGCCGATCCTACCGCGATCGGCACCCGGACATCGACTGGAGGAGACCATGAAGTACCGCCCGCTCGGCCGCACCGGCATCCACGTCTCGCCCTTCGCGCTGGGCGCCATGATGTTCAGCTCGTTCGGCAACAGCGACCAGGACGACGTGAACCGGATGATGGGCCGCGCGCTCGACGCCGGCATCAACCTCGTCGACACCGCCGACGCGTACGGCGACTCGGAGGAGATGGTCGGCCGCGCACTCAAAGGACGCCGCGACGAGGTCGTGCTCGCCTCGAAGTTCGCGCGCCCCATCGGCGACGACGTCAACGATCGCGGCGGCTCCCGCCGCTGGATCATGACCGCCGTCGAGAACTCCCTACGCCGGCTGCAGACCGACCACCTCGACCTGTACCAGCTGCACCGCCCCGACCCGCAGACCGATATCGAGGAGACGCTCTCGGCGATGACGGACCTCGTGCGCAGCGGCAAGGTGCGCACGATCGGGTCGTCGGACATGCCGGCCTCCGAGATCGTCGAGGCGCAGTGGACGGCCGAGCGCCGCGGCCTCGAGCGCTTCCGCGTCGAGCAGCCGCACTACTCGCTGCTCGACCGCACGGTCGAGCGGGAGGTGCTGCCCGTCGCCCAGCGCTACGGCATGGGCACCGTGATCTGGAGTCCGCTCGCCAGCGGGATGCTGACGGGCCGGGTGCGGCGCGGGCAGGACACCGACCTCCGTCGCGTCGGGCTGTTCGCCGCCCTCCGCGACGAGCGCCGCATCGACGCGGTGGAGCGGTTCATCCCGCTGGCCGAGGAGGCCGGGATCCCGCTCACGCACCTGGCGCTCGCCTTCGTCATCGCGCATCCCGGCGTGACGGCGGCACTCATCGGCCCCCGCACCATGGAGCAGCTCGACGACCTCCTGGCCGCAGCGGACGTCGAGCTCTCGGACGAGCTGCTCGACCGGATCGACGAAATCGTCCCGCCCGGAACCGGCGTCGGCCGGATGGACCAGGAGTACAACACGCCGCCGATCGTCGACGCGTCGCTCCGCCGCCGGCGGCCCGAAGACCGCTCGGCGGCGTGAGCGAGAGCGACGTTCAGTCCTCGGCGATCTCCGAGAACAGGCCGGTGAACGGGGTGCCCGTCCCGATGAGGCGCTGGAAGAACTCGCCGGCGACGGGAGTGGCGACCGCGGCCGACGCGTCCTCGTAGCTGTCGAAGTAGAGGTCGAGGGTGCGGTGGGCCGGGGTAGGAGTGCCGTCCTCCTTCGGCCACACCTTCGCCGCCTCGGTCCGGCGGAGGCCGGGCAGCCGGCGGGCAAGGGACTCGACCTCCGCGTACGCCTCCTCGAAGGCGGCGGGGTCGGCCGGGTTGTCGATGATGAGGGTGATCTTGGTGGGCATGGTCCGTCTTCCTTCTCTTATGGGTGGTTCTTATCGGTCGCTCGTGACGAGCTGGTGGGTGGACCGCGTCCTCACGCGGGTCTCGCTGCCGGCGGTCTCCAGCAGCCGCAGCCAGAGCTCGCTCATCGTCGGGTAGGCCGGGACGGCGTGCCACAGCCGTTCTAGCGGCACCTGGCCGGCGACGGCCACCGTAGCGGCGTGCACGAGCTCGGCGGTGTCGGGGCCGACGGCGGTGAAGCCGACGATCGTTCCGGCGTCCTCGTCGATCAGCATCCCGACCCGGCCGGTATAGCCGTCGGCGTGCAGGGATGCCCCCGCGACCGCGCCGAGGTCGTACTCGACCGGGCGCACGCGGAGCCCTGCCGCCGTCGCGCTGGCGAGCGTGTGGCCCACCGACGCGATCTCGGGATGCGTGAAGATCACCCGAGGCACCGCAAGGTGGTCGGCGGTCGCCGCGTGGCGTCCCCAGGGCGCGTCGTCGACGTCGCCGCCGACCGCGCGGGCGGCGATCACGTCGCCCGCCGCGCGGGCCTGGTACTTGCCCTGATGGGTCAGGAGGGCGCGGCCGTTGACGTCGCCCGTCGCGTAGAGCCCGCCACCCGCCACGGGGGTGCCGGTCTCGTCCACCACGCGCAGGGTCTCATCCACCGTGAGCCAGGCTCCCGGCGCGAGGCCGACGGCCTCCAGCCCGATGTCGCCGGTGTTCGCACGGCGGCCGGTCGCGACGAGCACCTCGTCCGCGCGGACGATCCCGCCGTCGGCGAGAGCGATCCGCACGGAGCCGTCCTCCTCACGCGACACCTCGACGGGCTCGGCGCCGACCAGGAGGCGGACGCCGTCCGCGGCGAGCGCTGACGCGACCTGCTCGGCGGCGAACGGCTCGACGCGAGGCAGCAGCCCATCCCGCGCGATGAGCGTCACGGCCGTGCCGAAGGCGCTGTAGGCGGTGGCCAGCTCGGCACCGACGACTCCGCCGCCGATGATCGCGAGGCGCTCCGGGATGCGCTCGGCGGACACGGCGGCGCGGCTCGTCCACGGCTTCGCATCGGCGAGCCCGGGGATGGGCGGGACCGCGGGGCTCGTGCCCGTCGCGACGACCACGGCGTGCCGGGCCTGTAGGACGGTGGTGCCGCCGTCGGGTCCGGTGACGGCGACCGTCCGCTCGCCCAGGAGACGCCCGTGACCGCGGACCAGTGCGATCCCGGCGCCCTCGAGCCACGAGACCTGCCCGTCGTCGTGCCAGTGCGCCGCGAACCGGTCGCGTCGCTCCAGCACTGCGGCGGTGTCGAGCTCTCCGGTGATCGCCGCGGCCGCGCCCGGGAGGCTGCGGGCCGCACGGAGCGCGGCGGCGTCGCGCAGGAGCGCCTTGGTCGGCATGCACGCCCAGTACGAGCACTCGCCTCCGACCAGCTCGGCCTCCACGATCACGGCGGTCAGGCCGCCCTGCACCGCACGGTCTGCGACGTTCTCGCCGACCGGGCCCGCACCGATCACGATGACGTCGTAAACGTCGGCGCTCATCGGGCTTCCGCCTTCGAGGCGCGCGACAGACGGATCGCCGACACCAGGAAGAAGATGCCGCCGAGCGTGGCGTACCCGGCCAGGCTCACGAGCGAGGCGCCCGCGCCGGCCGACTGCAGCGCGAACCCGGCGCCCGCGAAGACGGAGATGCCGCCGCTCAGGATCATCGGCCACTGGCCGCCGAGCGAGCGCCGCGAGATGCCGACGATCAGCTGGACGACACCGGCGGTGATCGCCCACAGCCCCCAGACCAGGAGCACGGCCGACCGCCCGGAACCGGCCGCGAAGACGAGGCCGACGGCCGCGAGGACGCTCAACGCCATGTTGACGTACAGGAGCCCAGCCGACCGGGTGCCCCGCGATGCGCGGTGGTCGATCACCGCGGCGACGACGTCGAACAAGGGATACAGCACCAGCAGGCTCGCGGTCAGCGGCGTCACCGACGCGGCGGTCAATGCGATGAGGATCGCCCAGACGATGGCGAAACCGAAGCGGACGAAGTAGAGGGCTCGCAGCGCCGACGCGATCGTCGCGGGCCGCGTATCCGGGGTGGTCGTGGTCATGAGCTTCTTTCTTCAGCGAGATGAATAGATGTAGAATGACTAGTAACTCTACAACGATTCACACCATAGCCAGAGGCCGGGCACGAACGCAAGCGGCCCACGAGGAGCACTTATGATCGGGAGCGTGAAGACGTCGATCCGGGACCGGCTGGTCGACGCCGCGACGGAACTGTTCTACGCGGAGGGACTCCGCGCGGTCAGCGTGGACAAGGTCATCGAGCGCGCCGGCACGACCAAGGTCACCTTCTACCGGCACTTCAAGAGCAAGGACGACCTCGTCGTCGCGCACCTCGAGCGGCGCGCGGAACAGGAGCGAGACGGCATCCTCGGCGCGATCGCGGCGGCCGAGGGCGACCCCGATCGCGTGTTCCAGCTCATCGCCGCCCAGCTCGGCGAGTTCGCCTGCCTACAGGGCTTCCGCGGCTGCCCGTTCATCAACGCCGCCGCCGAGTACCCGGATGCGGCGAGCGCCGTCCGGCTCACCGTCGACGCCCACCGCGCCTGGTGCAAGGCGACGTTCGAGCAGATCGTGGGGCCGCTCGGCCTCCCGGATGCGCACGCGGTCGCCGACGACCTCATGCTCATCCGCGACGGGGCGATGGTCGCCGGCTACCTCGACGCGGCCGACGCGCTCGCCGCGTCGTTCCTGCGGAGTGCGCGCGCGCTCACCGGGAGCCGTTAGGCCGGCGCAGCTCCCACCGGACGGGCGAAGAAGACGCGGGCAAACCCGTCCTGCTCGGCCCGGCCGGTCTCGATGATGCCGCGGCGTGGATAGTACGCGAGGTTCTCATGCATCTTCTCGTTCGTGTACAGCCGGAGCTCCGGGACGCCGGCGGCACGCGCCTGCGCGTCCGCCGCATCCAGCAACAGCGAGCCGATGCCGCTCCCCCGCTCCTCGCGCGCGACCGCGAGGTTCTCCACCAGGAGGTGGTCCTCATGCAGCGAGCAGACGAGCAGCCCGACGATCCGGCCGCGGCGGGCCACCATCATCCTGCCCTCCGCGATCACGGCGGCGTAGTCGACGAGCATCGGCGCGGGGAGTCGTCCGATCCGGGCCGTGTACGGCTTGTAGGCCTCGCACACCAGGGCTTCGACGGCGGGGAGGTCGGCCTCCCCGGCCGGCCCGAGCTCCACATCCATCGGCTCAGTCTAGGCAGCATCCGCCTGCTTCACACGGGCCGCCCTTTGTCAACCCGGTACGGATCGGGACGGAAGGAGGAAGCTCGAAGGGTGGATGTCCCCGTATTCGTCGTCGTGATGCCGCACGAGATCACCCCGTCCGTGCTGGGCGTCTATTTCGAGCTGTCCGAAGCGGAGGCCGCCGCGGAGGCGTCCGATGCCTTCACCGTTGTCGACAGCTCCCTGTTGCGCGCCTGACAATCTTCGCAGGCCACTGGTGTCTACCCCCCACATGGGTCACACTGGGTAGACGCCCTCCGGTAGACGTGAACTCGGCTGGCATCCGACTCTTTGCCCCCTTCCGGACCGACAGGAGGGAACCATCATGGGCTTTCTCAGCTACGAGAACCACGACGTCGAGATCGACGACCGGACGCTCGCGCACCTGCACGTCGTGATCGTCAACAAGCTCCGCCACGGGCAGAGCTTCGCCATGTCCTGGAAGGACGGACAGTCGTCGGGAGGCGGACGCACCAGCGTGTGGATCCACCCGGCGAGCAACGTCCTCTTCCACTTCGACGGCTCCCGCGCACCGGCGCTGAACCGAACGTGGCTTTCAGAGCTGGCCGCGTCCGCGGACAGCTCCCGAGGGCTGATCGTCGAGCCGGAGGAACGCGCCGCCGCTCCCGTGCGAGCCGCCGTCCGGGTCTGACCTCGGGGACGGCCGATCGGCTGTTCCCCTCGACGCGCGGACGGAGCAGAATGACCTCGATTCCCGAGCCGTCCGAGTCAGAGGAGCACCGCATGTCCGCAGCCGAAGCACCCGCCGGTGCTGCCGAGAGCCTCCGCCGCCGCTCCCGCGAGGCGCTCACCGCGCTGGCGCTCCAGTTCCTGCTCGGGATGGCGGCCAACCTGATCGGGGAGCCGGAAGGCGGGTTCGCCGTGGCCGCCGACTGGGTCGTCATCGTCCTGCACATCCTGATCGCGATCGGCCTGGTGGTGATCGCGGTGCGGCTGCTGCTGGCGGCACGACGCGCGCAGCTCGGTCAGCGGCTCGCGGTGTGGGGGCTCGTGGTGATCGTGGTCACCTTCCTCGCGGGTGTCGGGACCATGGCGTCCGGGAGCGAATGGGCGTCCTACCTGATGGCGACCGGCTTCCTGGTCGCCGCCGCCCTCTACGGCGGCACGTTCTTCGCGTCGTACCGTCTGCACACCGCGGCCGGGGCCTAGAGGGATCGCGTCAGCCCAGCTCCCGGCGCACGATCCAGCGAACCCGGCCTCCGGAGTGCGCGTCGGTCTCGGTCAGGCGCGTGAAGCCGTGCTTCTCGAACAGGTCGACGGTGCCGACGTAGCCGCTGATCACGTCCACCCGCTCGCCCCCTGTGTCGACCGGGTAGCCCTCGACCACGGTCGCGCCGCTCGCCCTGGCGTGCTCGACCGCTCCGTCCAGCAGGTCGTGCATCACGCCGCGCTTGCGGAAGCCGCCGCGCACGACGAAGCACACGATCGACCACGGGTCGCGCTCCTCATCCAGGTGCGGGATGGTGCGGGAGTTCATCAGCCGCCGGTACGTCGACTTCGGCGCGACGCTGCACCAACCGGCGACCTCGCCGTCGAGGTAGGCCAGCACGCCCGGACCGGGCGTCGTCCCGCACTCGTGCTCCATGTACGCGATCCGCTCGGGCATCGGCAGGCGCGCGTCCCGGTACGACATGCACACGCAGCCACCGCCGCCGGGCTTGCGCGGCACCATGAAGGTGGCGAAGTCGTCCCAGCGGCCGGTCGCCGGCAGCACCTCGATCGTCATGCGCCGAGCGTAGCGGGCGCGGCCGGGCGGTGTCCCGTGCCAGGCTGTGCGCATGGAAGCCGTGGTCGTGTGGGCGAGTTTCATCGGGGCGTGGTTCCTGGTCGCGGGCCCGCTGTTCCAGGGGTCGGTGGAGCTGCACAGGATCGAGTCGTCGATCGCGCACGACGAGTCGGCCCTGCCGTCGCGGTACTGGTGGCTCTTCCCGCCGGCCATGTACGTCATCACCCGCCGCCGCATCGCCGCCGACCCCTCGGTCGGGTCGCGCGCGCGGCTGTTCCGGGCGTCTGGAACGGGATGGTTCACCGTCGCCGTCGGGGGCGCGCTGATCGCGACGCAGGAGACGTGGGAGCTCGTCCGGCTGCTCCACGGCGGCACCGCGGTGTTCTGGGTCGTCTACCTGGCACTGCTCGTCGCATCCACGCTCAACACCTCCCTCCGCATGATCCGGGAGCGTGTGGTCGCGGCGAGTGGTGATTAACCGCGGGAATCCGGGTCGAGTCGTGACGTGATGTCACCACTCGGCGCGTCAGCGGGCCGGGTTCGCCGCCATGTAGTCGCGCATGGGCACGAGGTTCGCAAGCGGCGCGAAGTACCCGAATCCGGGCAGGTCGAAGACGATCCCGCGTACGCCGGAGTCGGCGAAGGACGCGGACCACTCGATCGCGTCGGGCATCGGCACCGTGAGCACGCGCGATGCGGCCTCCTCGTCGAGCCCGGCGCTCAGTGCGCCGTCGTGCGCGCGGGCGATCGTGGTGAACGCGAAGAGCATCGGACCCGAGTCCAGCTCGCCGACGAACGGCGAGGGCGCGTCGTCGGTCCCGCGGGCGATGAACGCCCAGCGCGGGAGGGCGTAGACCGCCCGCCACAGCGCATCCATCGCCGCGAAGTCCCCCGGCCCCGCCGCACGCAGGGCCGTGGCCGCCGCGTCGATCTCCGCGATCATCTTCTCGTCCGCCGGATCCATGCACTCCCCCTGCCGTCGTCCGCCCCCACCGTACCCCGTCTCCGGGAACCGGCCTCAGTGCGAGGTGAGGCGGCCCAGCGTCTCCAGCAGGGCCGCACGCTGGACCTCGTCGAGCGGAGCGAACAGGTCGTCGAGCACATCGGCGGCCACCGCGTGGCCCTCTTCCAGCGCGGCACGGCCGGCGTCGGTCAGTTCGTGGACGATGCGGCGCCCGCGGCCGGGCGTCCGGACGATGAGCCCGCGCTCGGCCAGCCGGTTCGCCAGGGTGCCGAAGGCCTGGTCGCTCTGGAAGGTGGCGGCGGCGAGATCGTGCCCCGACGCCTCGGGCATGCGCGCGATGGCGCGCAGCGCGTCCCACTGGACCAGGGTGATCCCGACCGGCCGGAGAGCGGCGTCCATCGTGCGGTGGTTGCGGTACTGCGCGCGCTTGATCGCCAGGCCGAGTGCTTCCAGTTCCACCGTCATGGTGCTACTGTATCAACATTCTTAGATAAACATGTTGATATAGGAGCCCGCCATGACGATCAGCCTTCCCCTCGACCTCCCCGTGATGGAGGCCGGCGACCCCGCCTCCCCCGAAGCGCTCGTGCTGCACGGCGGGGGCGGCCCGCGCACGGTCGCGCCGATCGTCGCGCACCTCGCCTCGACCATGCACGTCGTCGCCCCCACCCACCCGGGCTGGGAGGGGACGGAACTGCCCGGTTCCATCGCCTCCGTCGCCGACCTCGCCACCGGCTACCTCGACCGCCTGCTCGAGGGCGGTGAGCGCGGCGTCGTCCTGATCGGCTCCTCCATCGGTGGCTGGATCGCGCTCGAGATGGCGCTGCAGGCGGCCGCGCACGCCCGCTACTCCGGCCTGATCTCCGCCGTCGTCGACATCGACGGGGTGGGCGCGATCGTCGAGGGCGAGCCGATCGCCGACTTCTTCGGCCTCGACGCCCGCGGCCTCGCCGAGCTCGCCTGGCACGACCCGGAGCGCGGCTATATCGACCCGGCCGGCCTCACCGACGAGCAGCGCGCCATCCAGCAGGGGAACGGTCGCACGATGGCGACGATCGCCTCCAGCATGGCCGACCCGGCGCTGCTGGCTCGGCTGGGCGGGGTCGACGTCCCGGCGCTGATGGTGTGGGGCGACAGCGACGGGATCGTCACCCCCGCTTACGGCCGCGCCCTCGCCGCCGCGGTCCCCGGCGCCCGGTTCGCAGAGATCCCGGACGCCGGGCACCTGCCGCACCTGGAGAATCCCGAGGCCACCTGGCGCGTCGTCGACCCGTTCCTGGCGGAGGTCGCCGCTCAGTCGAGGTGATCGAGGTAGCGGAGGATGATGCCCTCGCGCAGCGCCCACGGGCACACCTCGAGCTCGTCGACGTCGAAGGCCCGCATCGCCTCGCGGAGCACGATCCCGCCCGCGACGATCTGGAAGGCACGGTCGGAGGTGATGCCCGGGAGGGCCGTCCGGGAGTCCGCCGGCATCCGGCCGAGCCGCGGGACCCAGTCCGCGAGCCCGGAGCGGGTCAGGTGCACGCGGTCGTCGCCTCCGGCGCGCGCGGAGGCGGACCCGGCGAGCCGGGCGAGCGATCGGATCGTCTTCGAGGTCCCGATGACGTGGTCGCCATCGCCCCGCTCGATCTCCGGCACCACCTCCGCGAGGAGCCTGCGGGCGTGGTCGCGGAGCTCCTCCACCTGCTCGTCGCGCGGCGGGTCGTCGTGCAGGAAGCCGATCGTCGCGCGTCCTGCGCCGAGCGGAACCGACACCGCGGTGTCCGGGTACTCGTCGGTGCCCGACGCGATCTCCAGCGACCCTCCGCCGATGTCGAGCAGCAGGATGCGACCGGAGGACCAGCCGAGCCAGCGCCGGACGGCGAGGAACGTCAGCCGCGCCTCATCCGCTCCGGAGAGCACCTGCAGGTCGACGCCCGTCTGCTCCCGCACGCGCGCCAGCAGCTCGGGGCCGTTGGTCGCCTCCCGCAGCGCCGAGGTCGCGAAGGGCAGCAGCTCGTCGATGTCCTCCTCCTCGGCGACCCGCAGCGCCGACGAGATCGCGGCGAGCAGCGCGTCGCAGCCCTCGTCGCTGATGCCGCCGTCCGGCTCGATGTAGCGCATGAGGCGCAGCACCGACTTGTGGGTCGCTGCGGGAAGGGGCCTGGCCCCTGGATGCGCGTCGACGACGAGCAGATGGACGGTGTTCGATCCGACATCGAGGACTCCGAGGCGCACGATCGGAGACTATTGCACGGCGCCCGATCCGGCGAGCGGGTGCTCGCGCTCGGATGCGAGGAGCGCTTCGACGACGGCCGCGGTCTCCGTCCAGTCGTGCACGGAGACCGACGGGACGCCGAGCTTCAGCACCGGATAGTCGTTGCCGTCGGGGTCGAGCCTGTCTCCGACGAACAGCATGTCGGAGAAAGGGATACCGGTCAGAGACGCGAGCCTCGTCATCCCGTACGCCTTGTCCACTCCGCGGCGGGTGATGTCGATGCTGGTCGAGCCGCCTGCTCGCACCTCCAGCCCGGGGAGCCTCGCCTGCAGCGCCGTGCGGAGGTCCCTCCGCCGCGTCCGTTCGGGGTCCCAGGCGGCCTTCACCGCGACGGGCGCCGACTGGCCCAGCGCGGAGAAGGTGATCTGCGAGCCGCGGTCCTCGATCACCGGCCCCCAGGTGTTCTCCTCCCATAGCCCGAGACGCGACGCCTCCTCCTCCACGGCCGTCACCGTCTCCGCGCGTTCGCGGTCGCTCAGGTCTTCGGCGTACACGAGCCGCCACCGCTCCCCCTCCCAGCGCAGGTAGCGCGTCCCGCAGGTCGGCATCAGGTGGAGCCGGTCGAGACGCGCCGTCTCCGGCAGGCGGGAGAGGAGCTGGTCGCGGAACTGCTCGAACCGGCCTCCCGAGATCACGCACACCTGCGCGATCTCGAGGAGCCCGGTCAGCAGCCCGGCCATGCGGGGGTCGAGGGGCGACTTGGAGACCGCGAGGGTGTCGTCGAGGTCGAAGGCGACGAGGCGGGGCATCAGGGAGTCCTTTCATGGCGGAGCGGAGACGGGGGCGGAGAGGTGCTGCCGCGGACGACGAGCTCTGCGCGCGGGAGGGCCGCGATCCCGGGGCGGTCACCGTCGATGCTGGCGAAGAGGAGGCGGGCGCAGTCCCGTCCCCATGCGGCCTCGTCCCTCTTCACGGTCGTCAGCGTGGGAGTCGTGGAGGCGGCGACGGGGTCGTTGTCGAGGCCGACCACCGAGAGTCTCGCGGGCACGGATAGCCCGAGGGCCACTGCCGTGCGGAGGCCCGCCACGGCGAGCAGCGCCGTCTCGTAGACGATCGCCGTGGGCGGCGACGTGCCTGCCACGAGCGCGGCGGTCACCTCCTCCGCAGCGACGGGCGAGGAGTCCGGCAGAGGACGCGGCACGATCTCGACTCCGAGCAGACGCGCCTCCTCGGCGAAGGCGTCGAACGGAGCCCGTTCCCCCGCCACGAGGGCGATGCGCCCATGGCCGAGGGCGGCCAGGTGGCGGACTGCGAGGCGCGCCCGCTCCTCCCGATCGGCGACCGCCGCAGCCGCCGGTGCCGGGGCGGCGACGACGAACGGCAGTCCCGACCGGGTCAGAACGGCCGGCACGCCCTCGCCGGTCCCGAGCGCCCCGACGAGCACGACGTCGACCTGGGACTCGTCGGCGAACACGGCATACGCCTCCTCCTCGTCAACGGCGGAGGAGACGGCGCGGACCACCAGCGCGGTGCCGCCCGAGGCGAGTGCGCCGCCGAGCCCCTCAAGGAAGCCGACCACGTCCGTCCACGGGCCCGCATCCTCGCCGTCCAGGCGGATCACCAGGCCGACGCTCCGCGGCCGCCGCCTGGCCAGGGCCCGTGCGCGGGCGTTCGGCGTCCACCCGAGGTCTTCCGCCGCACGCACGATACGCGCCTGGGTGTCAGCGCTGAGCCCGCGTCGCCCGTTGAAGACGAACGAGACGGCGCTCTTGGAGACCCTGGCCCGGGCGGCGACATCCGCGATGGTGACGGGTCGCTCGCCCGGCGGCGGGGAGGAGCCGGCGGCGGGGTCGGAGCCCAGGCCCGAACCGGGCCCCGGCCCCGCCGCCCCGCCGTTCAGCCCGCCACGGCCCATGGCCCGTTGGCCGCGCCAGGGGCCTGGTTGCGGGTGTACCACTTGGCGACGTACACGACACCCTTGTAGCTGGCGCGGTCCCCGGCGTTGAAGACACGCGACGGCGTCCAGAGAGCCGTGCCATCCGGAGCGGTCGCGATCTCCTGCCACGGTCCCGTCACCGACCCGGGGACATCGCCGCGGCTGTACCAGCCCGCGAGGAACGTCCGCCCCTGGTAGACGACGGTGTCGCCGGCGCCGAAGACACGGGACGCGGTCCACACCGCCTGGCCGCTCTCGGTCATCGCGAGCTCCTGCCAGGCCCCGGTGCTGCTGAGGCCGGGCTGCTCGCCCTTGGTCGACCATCCCGCCTTGTAGACCGAACCGCGGTAGCTGACGATGTCGCCCGCCTTGTAAGCGGTCGTCTTGACCCAGGCGTCCGGGAGGGTGACCGTCACGGCGACCGTCGTGCTGGCGCCCGCGACCGTGTCGCTGCCGCTGTACGTCGCCGTCAGCGTGTGGACCCCCGCTGCCAGCCCGACGGGGAGCGTCACCGTCGCGACGCCGTCGCGCAGGGGCGCCGCGCCGCGGTCCTTGTCGCCCTCTGCCAGCGCGACCTGCCCGGTCACCGGCAGCGGCGACGTGACGGTCACGGTGACGGTCGCCGCCGTACCCCACGCCGTCGTGACGGCCGGGGCGCTGATCGCCGAGGTGGCGCGCAGCCCGTCGATGGCGCCCTTCAACGCCGCGGCGCGGGCGTCGATCGCGGACTGGGTGGCGTCGGCCGCCTTCAGGGTCGCCTTGGCCGCTTCCAATGCCGGTACCAGCGGCGCCCAGCTCGAAGGCGTGTACTGCGTGCTGTTTAGACCGTTCGCCCTGTCCACAAGCGCCTGCAGCGCACTCCGGTCGACCGCGACCGTGACCGGACAGCGGGCGAACTCGTCTCCCGCGCCGTGCACGAGCACGATGGAGGTGCTCCCCGGCGCCCCGGTCTTGAGCGGGACCGCGAGCGTTCCGTCGGCGGCCGCCTGCGGCGCGGACGTGACCGCCGCGACCGACGGGTCGAGCGAGTACGCCGAGAACGTGTCCCCGCCGTCGACCGGCGTGATGGTCGCGCCGAGCGTCGCGGTGCTGTTCCGCTCCGCGTTCACCGAGGCGCCGCACGCCAGGCTGTACCCGCCGTAGAGCTCGAACTCCCAGATGTTGAGGCCGTACTTCGTCGCGGGTGACCCGATCACCCGGACGTACCGCACCTCCGCCGTCGGGAAGTCGGTCGTGTCGCGGTGGTGATCGGCGGTGCCGGTGTTCTGCACGCGGGCGAGCGGCGTCCAGTCCGACCCGTTCGCCGATCCTTCGATCCGGTAGTCGGTGGAGTTGCCGGTCTCCCACTCGACGACGGCCTGCGAGACCGGGCGCACCGACCCGAGGTCGACCTGCAGCCAGTTCTGGCTGGTGTACGGCGCCGAGCCGGACGGCCGGGCCGAGGACCACTTCGTCGTCTTCGAGCCGTCCGTGGCGGCGGTGGGCTGCACGTTCGCCAGGTTGTTGTACACGCTGTCCGCCGTGGTGGGCCTGCCCTGGGCGAGGTTCACCCGGCCGGTCGACGTGGGCGCCGAAGCGATGGCGCTGTCGCCGAAGACCTCGAACTCCCACACCGAGACGCCGTAACTCGTGAGCGCACGCTTGACCGTCTGCATCCGCACGTAGCGGCCGCTCGCGTTCAGCGTCACCAGGTCGGTGCCGCCGTCGCCGCCTGCCGCCGGGGTGGCGTAGGCGTCGCGCCAGGTGCTGCCGTCGTCCGAGACCTGGATCTTGTACTGGCTGGCGTAGGACGCCTCCCAGAACAGGCGGACCGCCCCGATCTTCTGCACCGTGCCGAGGTCGACCTGCAGCCATGACGTGTCCGGAGACCCTGTGCGGTCGGCGATCCAGCGCGTCGTCGCGTTGCCGTCGGTCGCGCTGGCAGGGCTGGTGCCGTCGGAGGCGGTGGTCGGTGCGCCGAGGGCGAGGTTCACGCTCGCGGCGGCCGCGAACTCGGCGATCGAGTAGGAGCCGCCTCCCGGCCCGTCGAGCGGCAGGATGCGGACGAAGTTCGCCGCGGTCGCCGGGAAGTCGACGTGCTGGTGGCCGCCCGTGCCGTTCTGGACCAGCTTCTGGTCGGTCCAGGTCTGCCCGTCGGTCGAGGTCTGGAGGAGGAAGCGGCCTGCGTAGTCGGCGCCCCAGTCGATGTCCGCGCCGGTCGCGTACGAGCCTGCGGCGAGCCGCTGCTGCAGCCACGGCGCGGCGCCGGCGGACTGCCAGGTCGTCGTCGTGTCCTTGTCGCCCGCCCGCGACGGGCCGTAGCCGGCGGCCGAGCCGCTCGCGGTGTACGCCGATCCGTCGGAGTCGTCGACGGCGAGCGGCTCGGTGACGGTCTTGCCCAGGTTCGCGCCCGAACCGAGCACGAAGGTGCCGTGCGACGCAGTCGTCCCGCCCTTCAGCGCGACGTCGACGAGCAGACCGGGCTGGCTCGGGTTCGACAGGCTCACCACCGGGGCGCCGGAAGACTCGTCGAGCATCACGATGCTCGGCTGGCTCACCGAGAGCGTGCGGCCGTCGCCCAGGTCGAGCGACCCGGCGCGGTAGAACGTCGCCATGGTCCGCTTGAGCCCGGGATGCTGCACCGCCTGCACCGACGTGTCGTTGCGGAGCACCTTCACCGCCGGGTCCGCGGCGTACGCCTTGGTCTGCGCGGCCGACTTGGCGGGGAGCACGATGTACTCGTATCCCGCGTCCGTCGGCGCCGTCCCGTGGTCGAAGTACAGCGTGAACGCGTCGTGGCTCTCGGGGTCGCCTCCGTAGTAGCTGCCGGTCTGCGTCTTGTCGGAGACGGTCACCGGCTGGTCGGTCGGGAACACGTAGCCGACCTTGTCGTTGTAGGCCCACGACGGGTCCCCGACGACCTTTCCGTCCGTTCCGGCGGCGAGGCTCTGCCCGTCGACCGACGCGTTGTCCTTCGCCGCGACCTGGTTGACCGTGGTGTGGACGGGCGCGGCCGAGGTGGAGCGGATGCCCGCGCCGAGGGCCACCATCTCGTCGTCGAAGTAGTAGTAGCTCTTCTGCGCCTGCGTGCCGGCCCGGTCCAGGCTCTCCACGCTCGCACCGTAGGTGCCGTCCGAGACGCCGCCGGTGAAGGCGCCGCCGTTGGCCGACCGCCCGTCCTTCCCGAGGGTGGTCTCCTTCACGTACGGGACGGTCGTGCCGGGGTAGTGGTACCAGTCGAACGCCGGGCCGAGGTCGGTGTACTCCTTGTTCGTCACCTGGATGGCGGTCGTGCCGGTCCGGTTCCAGACGATCTCGTTGCCGACGTCCTTGCGGATGGTCGAGCGGTACTCGCTGCCGACGGTGCGGCTCGAGTTGAGCCCGGTGACGATGCCGTAGTCCGCACGCTGGTGCGACGAGAACTCGGACCGCCAGAAGTAGCGGTCGCCGACGGCCCCGTTACCCGCGGTCTTGCCGCGGATGTTGTCCGCCATCTCCCGGTAGTCGGTCGCGTACAGCGGGTCGGTGCGCGCCATCCGATCCAGCGGGTCGAGGAAGACGGCGGCGTAGCTGGTGACGCCGTCCACCGTCGTCGCCGGACGGTAGAGCAGGTAGAGCATCTCGATCTCGCCGCGGATCAGCCAGCGGGTGCCGTCCACGATGTAGAACGCGATCGTGTCGAGCTGGTCGCGGGTGAAGGCCAGGCTGGTGCCGCGGGCGGAGTCCGCCCACATCGCGACCATCGTGAACAGCGCCATCCCGTAGCCCTCGCTGTAGAGCTGGGCGCCGTGCGCCCAGAACGTCGCGTCGGGCTGCACGGCCTCCTGCACGGTGCCGGAGTCGTCGACGGCCACGGTCTGCACCATGGTGGCGAAGCCGGCCCTGATCTGGTCGGCGTTCCGGGTGGCGAGTGCCTTGTAGAGGTAGTCGGAGGTGCGCCAGGCGCCGTTCGCACCTGCCGGGTCCAGCTTGCCCTGGTTGTGCTTGATCGCGAGGGCTGCGGCGTCCGCGCCGAGGGCGTCCCCGACGAAGATCGAGATGCGCCCCATGGCGATCGACTCGCCGATCTCGGTCTCCCACCAGTTGGTGTTGCCCGGGTTCACCTGGTCCCAGTACGCGAGCGCGCGCTGCTCCGAGTCGATCAGCCGGGCGTCCTGGTACCCCTTCGCCGTCTTGTCCCGGTACGCCTGGGCGATGGCGACCATCCGGTAGAGCGCCTTGTAGGCGTCCCAGGTCTTGCCGTTCGCCGAGCTCGTCGTGTCCTGGTAGTTCACGTCGGACCAGGAGCCGTCCGCGTTCTGCGAGGCCACGTAGTCGAGCGCGTTCGAGGTCTGCGCCAGGTAGATGCCGTTGGCGATCTGCACCTCGTCACCCTGGCTGAGGTAGTAGTCCTGCAGGCGGGAGACGATGGTGGAGACGTCCGACTCCAGGTCGGCGGCCTGGGCGGGCGCGGCGATCCCGGCCGCGCCCAGCAGGGCGGCGACGAGGAAGGCCACGAACGCCGCCGCTCGTGAGCGGCGGGCGAGCGGGGGGCGTGGAGCGTTCGGAACGGGATGACGCGTCATTGCGCTGGACTCCTCGTGTGCTGGGGCGATGCTGTCAGATGGTGCGGACCAGGCGGGCGACGGCGATGCGTGTGTCGGCCGCGCCGTAGAAGACGAAGTGCTCTCCGCCGATCTCCTCGATCGCCGTGGGGAACACCACGTTGGCCACCGTTCCCGCGGTCTCGTCCGCGGTCTCGGGGGTGAGCAGGGGCTCGCCCGTGCGGGCGAGCACGCGCGAGGGGTCGTCGGCGTCGAGCAGCATGGCGCCGACGACGTAGTGGACGCTGAACGCCTGCGGCACGAACGAGCCGCCCGGCAGGTCGCCGGTGACGCCGTGGTGCAGCAGCAGCCAGCCTTCGGGTACGCGTAGCGGCGCAGGCCCCGCGCCGATCTTGAGCGCCTCCCACTCGTGCTCCGGGCCCGCGACGAAGCGGTGGCCGGCAGGCCGGGTGAGGGCGGTGAGATCCTGGACGGCGTCGTCGACCGGGACGTACGAGATCCAGATGCTGGCTCGAGGGTCCGTCACGCCCGCCGGAAGCGGCGGCTGCTCGTCCGGCCGCACGAAGCCGAAGTCCCACATCGGCCGGTGCAGCATCGCGAAACTGGGGCGACCCTCCGGGTCGGGGACGATCTCGGGGAAGAAGACCACGTCCTTGTTGGGGAACAGGTTCAGGTCGGTGTCGAGCGCGTCGTCGTAGGCGAACTGGATAGGGCCGAGCCGCCGCCAGGAGACGCCGTCGGTCGACACCGCGATCGCGGGCTTGGGGCCGAGGGGGCCGAACGCCACGTACGCCATCACGTGGATGCCGAGGTCGGCGAGCGGGGTGATCCGCGGATCCTCCACACCGCCGTGCGCGGTTCCGTGCTCCCACCCGCGCTCCGCCTCCAGGGCGACCTCCAGGCCGTCCACCCCGCTCGGGACGCCGTCGGTCAGCACGACCCGTGCCCGGCCGATGCGCGAGACGTTGTGCTCTGCGACGAGCCGCGGGAACAGGTGGACGGTGCCGTCGGGTCCCTGCACTGTCGCCGGGTTGAGCACGCCCTCGACCTGCCGGGGGTCGCTCGGGTCCGGCTCCATGACGACGCCGGCGCGCTCGAGGAGGTACGGGATGGCGACAGCGGTGCTGCCGGCGGGGATGGTGGTGGTCACGGGACCTCTCTCAGGTGGTGGGGCCAGGGGTGCGCTGCTCAGCCTTTGACGGCGCCGACGACGCCGTTGACCAGGTAGCGCTGGATGAAGATGTAGCCGACGATCAGCGGAGCGGCGACGATGAAGGTCGCGGCCGCGAGGAGCGGCCACTGGTTGCCGTACGTCCCCTTGAAGGCGTACAGCCCGACGGTCACCGGGAACTTCGTGGGGTCGGCGAGGAGGACCGTCGCGAGGATGATCTCGTTCCAGATCCACACCGCCTGCAGGATGAACACCGTCACGAGCGCCGGGCGGGCCAACGGCAGGATGAAAGTGAAGAGGTAGCGCCAGTAGCCGACGCCGTCCATCGCCGCGGCTTCGTCGAGCTCCCGCGGGATCGACTTGACGAACCCGCTGAGCAGCAGCGGGCCGACGCCGACGCCGACGCCCACCAGCAGGATGTAGCCGAGCTGGGTGTCGTACAGCCCGAGCCGCAGCAGCAGCTGGAACTGGGTGATCAGTGCGTTGGGGAGGAACAGCACGAGCACGAAGACCACGGACCAGTACTTCGCCCCGCGGATGTACCCGCGGGCGACGGGGAAAGCGAGCACCAGAGTGAGTAGAGTGCCGATCGCGGAACCAGCGGCCGTGTAGAGGACGCTGTTGAGGATGTACGCGCCGAAGTCGCCCTTCTCCCAGGCGGTCGCGAAGTTGCCCCACTGCGGGTCGGAGACGAGCCCGACCGGGTTGGCGACGAACTCCGCCTGCGACTTCAGCGCGGTGTTCAGGAGGTACAGCAGCGGGAACATGAACAGCACCATCAGCAGGGCGGCGCAGATGTATGCTCCGATCGGAATGCGGCGACGCCGGCGGCGTTGCTCGCCCTCTCGGTGCGGCCCCGCGGGCTGCGGCGGCGGCTCGACCAGGGTCGAGGTCGCGGTGTCGGTGGTAGCGGTCACAGCTTCGCCTCCCGTCTGCGGAGGATGGCCAGGGCGACGATCGAGACGATCGCCACCAGCACGAACTGGACCATCGAGACGGCGGCCGCGTAGCCCTGCGACTGCGACAGGGTGGTCCCCGACGCGCCGCCGAAGCCCTGCACGTACACGAGAAGGGAGAGCACCTGGGTCGAGCGGTTGTTGGGCCCGCTGAGCACGTAGATCAGCTGGTAGCTCTGCAGGGCGTTGACGATGCCGAGGAGCACGTTCGCCGTGATCGAGGGCGCCAGCAGCGGGACGGTCACGCTGCGGAACCGCTGCCAGCCGCTCGCCCCGTCGATCTCGGCGGCCTCGTACAGCTCCTCGGGAACCGCCTGGAGCCCGGAGAGGAAGATGATGACCGAGACGCCGAGCACCATCCAGACCTGCACGAGGATCACCAGAGACAGCGCGAGCCGCGGGTCGCCGAAGAAGGCCGAGTGGCCGCCGAAGAGGCCGAGGATCGACGCCGCCGGTCCCCCGCTCACGTTGAAGATGAGGGACCACACGAGGCCCGTGACGGTCACGCCGAGGATCGTCGGCATGAACACGACCGCACGGTAGAAGTCCCGCCCGCGGAGGCGGCGGTTCAGGAGCACGGCGACGGCCAGCGCGACGACGATCTGCACGGCCGTGCTGACCACGGCGAAGATGATCGTGTTCCGCAGCGCGTTGGCGCTGTCCGCCCACTTCGCGGGCGAGAAGAAGTCGACGTAGTTCTGCAGCCCGACGAAGTTGATCGGGATGCCGGGGAGTCCGCGCAGGTCGGTGAACGACGCGATCAGGACGCCGACGGCGGGCACGAAGCCGAAGATGCCGAGCAGCAGCATCCCGAGGCCGAAGGTCAGCCGGACCGGCGTGCGGCGGGGGAAGGGGAACGATTCAGTCATCTGTCTCTCGACTCCCGGGAGGGCGGCCCGCTCTCATGGCGGACCGCCCTGCCCGACAGTGTCAGCCGGCCGCCGACCAGGCCTTCTGAGCGGCCTGCGCGGCCTGCTCCGGCGTGGCGGAACCGAGCGGGGTCAGCGCCGGGTAGTTGAACGGGAAGACCGCGTCCTGTCCGGCCTTGTTGTTGGCGAACCAGATCTGGTCCCACGCCGGCTCGTACGACTTCGTGTACTGGCCGATCGACTGGAGGAACGCGCTGGTCGAGATGCCGGGCTGAGCGGACGAGAAGCCGGACTTCTGCAGGAACAGCTCGTAGTTCTTCTTGTCGGAGAAGAACTTGAGCCACGCCATCGCCGCGGTCTTGTTCTTGGCCGAGGTCGGCACGGCGAGCTGCAGCTCGGTCTTGCCGTTGAGCAGAGCGTTGTCCTTCGCCTCATCGGCGCCGGGGAACGGGAAATAGCCGTAGTCGAACTTCTTCGCGACGGCCGCGTCGATCACCGGCTGGTCCCAGGTGCCGTCGACGGTCATGGCGAAGTCGCCCGCCGCGAAGCCGGACGGGATCGACGTGTAGTCGGTGCCCGCCGCGCCGTCCTGCGAGTTCTGCAGCACGTACTCGGTCTGCTGCAGCACCTTCACCTCGGTCGGGTCGGTCAGCTTCGCCTTGTTCGTCCACAGCTCCTTGGCCAGTTGCTGCTTGTCGTCGGCCGTCGGGTACAGCGAGGCGACGGAGGCGAGCATCGGCAGGCCGGCGGGCCAGCTGTCCTTGCCGCCCATGCCGAACGGGGTGATCCCCTTCGCCTTGAGCGCATCGACCACCGCGGTGAACTGGCTCCAGGTGGTGGGGATCTCGAGGCCGTTGTCGGCGAAGATCTTCTTGTTGTAGAAGACGCCGGTGTAGTAGCTGACGCCCGTCGGGACCGCGTACTGCTTGCCGCCGATGGCCTGCGCGTCGAGCAGCGTCGGGGTGTACTGCTTGAGGAACGACTCCCCCGTCAGGTCGACCAGGGCGCCGGCCTTGGCCAGGCGGGCGTCGTCGGTGGCCGCGTCCTTCGCATAGGACGGCGTCTCCATCAAGCCCTTCACCACGAACAGGTCGAGGTTGCCCGCGGTGAGGCGGGAGGACTTCGTGGCCGGGTAGTTGTCGTTCGAGACGGTCGAGAAGACCACATCCACCTTCGGGTACCGCTTCTCGAAGGCGTCGTTGACCGCGCGGAAGCCGGCGTCGGTCGCGTCGCTGCTCGAGACGAGCAGTTGCAGCTTGCCGCTCGGCTCGCCGTCGCTCGACCCTCCGCCGCCGGAGCAGGCGGCGAGCGCGCCGATCGTGGCCGCAGCGACCGCGCCGGCGATCAGCCGCCGGCCCAGGGTGCCGCGCAACCTCTTCGTTGCCATGTGTTGTCTCCTCGTCGAGTTCGGGAACGGTGCAGGGGGTGATTCGGGTACAAAAACGTTTCGGAAAGGGAACAGTGCCTTACCGAAACGTTTCGGTTCGGCCATGTTGCCATGCATCGACGGACGAATGCAAGCCCTGCGCCGGACGATCGGCGGCGAGTTCAGCGCCCGGCGCCCACCGGCCCGGTGGAATCACGGACGATCAGCTCCGCGTCGGGGATGCGCACGTCGGCCACAGCGCCCTCCTCGATCAGCTCGACGAGCATCCTCCCCGACTCCCTGCCGAGGAGCCTCGGCGACGTGTGGACGGTGGTGACCGACGGCCGCACGTAGGTGCCGAGGCGGATGTCGTCGAACCCCGCCACCGAGAGCTGCCCCGGCACGTCAACACCGAGGTGCTGGGCCTGCGCGATCAGGCCGATCGCAGACAGGTCGTTCGCGCACATCACCGCGGTCGGCGGCTCCGCGAGCGCAAGCAGAGTGGAGGCGGCGGAGGCCCCGCCGAGGTACGTGAAGTCTCCGGGGACCACCGGTCCCGGCGCGAGGCTGAGTTCGAGCAACCCACTCCGCCACGCCTGCTCGCGCTGCACCGAGTGCGTCATGTCGGCGCGGCCGCTGACGTAGGCGATGCGGCGGTGACCGAGCTCGACGAGATGCCGGAGCGTCGCACGAATGCCCGCCTCCGGATCCTCCCGGACCGCGGGGATCGGGAAGTCGATGCCCGGGTTGATCGCGACGGCCGGCAGCCCGAGCCTCTGGACCAGCTGGATGCGCGGGTCGTCGACCTCCAGGTCGGTGATGAAGACGCCGTCGACGCGACGGTCGGCCGCGAGCTTGTCGTAGCGCTGGAGGACCCTGTCCGACTCCGCGCTGATCTGGAGCACGAGCGCGTAGCCGGCGGGATCGATCGCGTCCTCGATGCCGCCGATGAAGCCGCCGAAGAACGGGTCGAGCTCGAGCACGTCCGGGTCGCGGTGCAGCACGAGGCCGAGCGTGAACGCGCGTCGCCCGGACAGGCTCTTGCCGCGCAGCGACGGTACGAAGCCGAGTTCGGCGGCGATCCGGATGATGCGCTCGCGGGTGACGTCCGAGACCCCCGGGCGCCCGTTGAGCGCGCTCGAGACCGAGCTGATCGCGACGCCGGCCTTGTTCGCGACGTCGACGATCGTCACCCGCTCATCGCCCATCGCTCCGCCTCGCCTTCCGCCCTCGGTCGAGCGACGGACATCCTATGCCGGATCGGGCGCCGGGCGCTCGTGGGCGCCGTTCCCGATGGCGACGGTCACGCGGCCGTCGTCTCCTGCGCCCTCCGCAGCTCCTGGCTCGGCGAGACGCCGAACGAGCGGCGGTAGTCGCGGCTGAACTGCGACGGGCTCTCGTAGCCGACGTCGTACGCGATCCCGGCGATGTCCGCACGGGCCGCGAGCAGGCGCATCCGGGCCTCCTGCAGACGCAGATGCTTCTGGAACTGGATGGGACTCATCGACGTCGCCGCCTGGAAGTTGCGGTAGAACGCGGAGGGGCTCATGCGGGTGACCTCGGCGAGCTCGTCCACGCGGACGGCGTCGGCGTAGCGCTCCCGGAGCAGGGTCACCGCGTCGCTCACGCGCCGGAGCGCGCTGTCGGCCGTGCCCAGCTGCCGCACGCTCGCCCCGAGGGGGCTCTGCAGGGCCAGCCACACCAGTTCCCGCTCGTACAACGGCGCGAGCACGTCGCGGTCGCGGGGGCGGTCGAGCAGCCCCACCGTGCGCGCGACGGCGTCGACGATGTCGGCGGAGACCGGCGCGACCCCGACGCCCGCCGCCGCGACGCGGCCCGAGGGCGCGACCTCCGCGGCCGCCGGCTGCAGCAGAAGCTCCGCGACGAGCTCGGGCCGGAGCTGCAGCGAGAAGCCGAGAGCGGGCTCTGCGCGGCTGGCCTCGACGAAGTTGCCCACGGTCGGCAGGTCGAGGGAGGCCACGAGGAACTCGCCCGGCCGGTACGTGTGCACCCGCTCTCCCACGACCAGCCGCTTCGCTCCCTGCGCCAGCAGCACGAGGAGCGTGCCGGTCGCACTGAACTCCGGCGGCCCCACGCGGTCGATCGCCGAGATCGTGGCGCTGCGGCCGATGCGGACGTCGCCGTGCTGCGTGTGTCGCGCGATGAGGTCGCGAAGGTCTGCCAGCTCCATGCCGTCAGCGTAGCGCGGAGGCGTCCTTCTGCGTTGCCGGATTCTCATCAGGTTGGGAGGAATAGGCAAGTCTTCGGGAGCCACGAACTAGGGCGAACGGCCCGATCCCTGTTGACTTCTGGGTGAACCTGATCGCTATCGACGAAAGAGAGTCACCCATGAATGTCGCAGTCGTCATCGGAGGCAGTGCCGGAATCGGGCAAGCCACCTCCATCGACCTCGCCCGCCGCGGTTTCGCGGTCGTGCTCACCTACCGCAGCCACCCGGAGGGCGCCGACGAGACCGTCCGCGCCATCGAGCAGGACGGAGGTCACGCCGTCGCCCTGGAACTCGATGCGGCCGACACCGCCTCGTTCGGCGACTTCGCCCAGCGCGTCAGCGACACGATCGGGACGGCGTGGGGCGAGACGCGCGTCCACGCGCTCGTGAACAACGCCGGCCGGAGCGGGACGGCGCTCGTCGGGGAGATCACCGACGACGACTACGAGGGCCTGCACCGCATCCTGCTCAAGGCGCCGCTGTTCCTGACGCAGGCACTCCTGCCGCTGCTCGCCGACGGTGCCTCCATCGTGAACACCACGAGCTCCTCGACCCGACCGACCGGCGCGACCCCGGGGTACGCGGTGTACGCCGCGATGAAGGGCGGCCTGGTCGTCCTCACCCACTATCTGGCTCGGGAGTTGAGCACCCGCGGGATCCGCGCGAACTCCGTCTCGCCCGGCCCGACGCGCACGCGGCTGGGCGGCGACGCGTTCAGCCGGTTCCCGGAGCTCATCGAGCCGCAGGCAGCTCGCACCGCGCTCGGCCGCATCGGCGAGCCGGAGGACGTCGCGGCGGTGATCGCGTTCCTGGCCTCGCCGGAGTCCGGCTGGATCACCGGCCAGGACATCGAGGCCACCGGCGGCTACGACCTCTGAACCCGCACCTCGACGAAGCAACGAATCGACAGCAAGGAGAATGCACATGACCACCATCGGATACGGCTTCAGCTCCACCATGCGGGCGAAGCCCGGTAGAGGGGATGACGTCGTCGCCCTCCTGCTCACCGGCCTGAACCCGGGCAACCCGGCGTCGTCCGAGCACTGCCTGGTCTACCTGGTCAGCCGCTCCGCGACGGACGCCGACGTCGTCAACGTCGTGGAGGGCTGGACCAGCGAGGACGACCACCACAGGGTCTTCGCCGGCGAGCCCGCCCAGGCGATCGTCGCGCAGTTCGGCGAGCTGCTCGCGGGCGACGCCGAGTACACCGACCTCACCCCGGTCGGCGGCAAGGCGGTGACCTCGCGATGAGCACGAGCACCGCATCCCGTCCTCCGGTGGACCCGGAGATCGCACCGCTGCTCGCCGCCCTGCCGGCCGGCCCGCAGCTGGACGCGCAGACCCTGCCCCTGATCCGGCCGTACTCGTCGTCTCCCGTCGAGCCGCTCCTCGAGGGGAGGGCGATCCTCCGGCGCGAGTTCGAGGTGCCGACCGCCGACGGCGGCTCGATCGCACTCACGGCCCTCTCCCCTGCGTCCGCCACCTCGCCGACCGCCTGCGTGTACTGGATGCACGGCGGCGGCCGGGTCATGGGCGACCGGTTCTCCCAGCTCGAGGTCGTGCTCGACTGGGTGGACCGGCTCGGCCTCACGGTCGTCACGGTCGAGTACCGGCTCGCGACGGAGGTGCCGGGGGCGACGTCGGTGGAGGACGCCTACGCCGGCCTCCGCTGGGTCGCGGACAACGCCGCCGAGCTCGGCATCGACGCAGCCCGCCTGATCGTCGGCGGGATCAGCGGCGGCGGCGGGATCGCGGCCGGGGTCACCCTGTTGGCCCGTGACCGCGCCCTTCCCGTCTCGGCCCAGCTGCTGCTCTGCCCGATGCTCGACCCGCGGAACGCGTCCACCTCCGCCGCCCAGTTCGTGGAGGCGGGCACGTGGACGGGCCGGGCCAACGACTTCGCCTGGTCGGCTGCCCTGCACGGCGCCGACCCGGAGGCCGTCCCCGGCGTGCTGGCGCCCGCGCTGGCCGAGGACTTCTCCGGCCTGCCGCCGACCTTCGTCGACGCCGGGAGCGCCGAGCTCTTCCGCAGCGAGGGCGTCGCCTTCGCCGAACGGCTCTGGTCGGCCGGGGTCGACGCCGAGCTGCACGTCTGGAGCGGTGGCGTGCACGGCTTCGACGCGCTGTTCCCGAAGACCCTCCTCGCCACCGATGCCCGAACCGCACGGTCGGCCTGGCTCACCCGCATCCTGTCCCGGCCCGCCGCGGGCGCGGAGTCGTCGCGATGAGCCGGGGGTCGACGCGCTTCGGCACCGTGGTGCTGACCGGTGCGACCAGCGGCATCGGCCGCGAGGCGGCGCTGCGGATCGCGCCGCGGTGCGAGCGCCTGATCGTCCAGGGTCCGGAGGCGCCCGCGTCCGTCGGAGCGCTGCTCGCCGCGCTGAACGCCGTCGCGCGCGGAACCGTGGAGTACCTCTCGGCGGACTTCTCTCGGCTCGACGACGTGGTCGCCCTCGCAGCGAGCGTGCGGACGCTGGTCGGCGGATCCCGGGTCGACCTCCTGGTGAACAACGCCGGCGTTCCCGGTGCGCCGACGCGAGTGCTGACCCGTGACGGCTTCGAGCGCACCCTCCAGGTCAACGCGCTCGCGCCGGCCCTGCTGACGCGGCTCCTCATGCCGTCGCTGGCAGAGGGTGGGCGCATCGTGAACGTCGGCTCGTCGGCGCACCGGGTCGAGCACTTCGACTGGGACGACCTCGCTCTGGAGCGCGACTACACCCCGGTCACGGCATACGCGCGGTCCAAGCTGACCATGGTCGCCTGGTCGCGCCTGCTCGCCGGGGAGATCGCGCCCGGCGGCCCGACCGTGGTCGCGCTGTGCCCCGGGCTGAACGACACCCCGCTCAGCTCGGCGATGATGGGACGGATCGGCGGTCCGGCCACGGAAGGCGCTGCCCGGGTGCTCCACGCGGCGGAGGCCGACGTCCCGAGCGGCTCCTACCTGGAGGGCGGCCGCGTCGTCGCGCCGAGCGCGGACGCCCTCGAACCGCGAAACCAGGAACGGCTCGTCGAGACCTTCTGGACCACGCTCCGGCCGTACGCCTCGTCTCACCGCCGTTCGATCACCTGGTCGACGAGTCCGTAGTCGCGCGCGGAGGCCGCGGTGAACACCCGGTCGTGGTCCGTGTCGGCTCGCAGAGTCTCCGCGGTCTGCGCGGTGTGACGGGTGAGGACGTCCTCGATGTCGGCCCGCATGCGCACGACCTCGTCGGCCTGGAGGATCAGGTCCGGGATGGCTCCCCCCCCTGGGCAGCGGGCTGATGGAGGACGATGCGCGCGTGGGGCAGCGCGGCACGCTTCCCCGGCGCGCCCGCCGCGAGGAGCACTGCGCCCACGGCGACCGCCTGACCGACGCACGTCGTCGCCACCTGGGGCCGGATGAACTGCATAGTGTCGTAGATCGCGAGCATGGCGCTCGGGTCACCGCCCTCGCAGTTGATGTAGAGCTGGATGTCGCGGTCCGGGCTGCTGGACTCGAGGTGGAGGAGCTGCGCGATCATCGCGTTGGCGACACCCGCGTCGATCGCGGTGCCCAGGTAGACGATCCGCTCGGTGAGCAGGTGCGAGTACACGTCCATGATCCGCTCGCCGCGGGGGTGCTCGGCGATGACGTTGGGGATGGTGTAGCTGCTCATCGCTCGTCTCCCTCGCTCGGTCGGCCGAAGCCCGCAACGCTCTTCGCCGACGGCCTGAACTGGCCGAACGACCGGACGATCGTGTCGACGAAGCCGTACTCGCGCGCCTCCTCGGCGGTGTACCAGTGGTCGTGGAGCGAGTCCTCGAAGACCCTCGGGAACGGCTGGCCGGTGTCTTCGGCGATGAGGGACAGCACGGTGTCGCGCGTGTGGCGGAGGTCGTCCGCCTGGAGCTCGATGTCGACGGCGGTACCGGCGATTCCCGCCGAGCCCTGGTGGAGCAGCACGCGGGAGTTGGGGAAGGCCTTCCGCTTGCCCTTGGTCCCCGCCGAGAGCAGGAACTGCCCGGCGCTGTAGGCGATGCCGAACACCAGCGTCGACACATCGTTGGGGATGGTGTGCATGATGTCGCGGATCGCGAGCATCGCCGGCACGGAGCCGCCCGGCGAGTGGATCCAGAGGGAGATGTCGGCGGACTCGTCCTCCGCGGCCAGGCTGATCAGCTGCGTCGCGATCAGCGTCCCGTTGTCGTCGTCCAGGGGACCGTCCAGGACGAGGACGCGGCGCTCGTACAGCTGCCGTCGCACGGCTTCGGAGAAGTTCGGCACTTTCGGGGATTCGCTCATGCGATCCACAGTGCACACGGCTTCGCCGATCCGGCAGGTGCCTCTGCTGTGAGCAGTACTGCTGACAGCAGACGCCCGCTACTCCCCCGCGGTCACGCGCCCCGGGACTCGGCCGCCTGCACGACCGACTCGCACACGTCGCTCGGCTTGCGGGCCGGGTCGATGCTGCCGATCAGGGCGGTCGAGATCTCGGCCAGCTGCTCCACCTGAGCCGGGGTCAGCGAGCCGAGCAGCCGCTCGCGGACCAGTTCGAGCTGTCCGGGGGCCGCGTTCGAAACGAGTTCCGCGCCCGCGGCGGTGAGAACCGCGTTCGTCGCCCGGCCGTCCTCCTCGCAGGGGACCCGTTCCACCAGGGCGCGGGACTCCAGGCGCGTGATGACGTGGCTGAGACGGGAGACCGAGGCGTTGGTCGCCGCGGCGAGCGCGCTGAGCCGCATCCGCCGCCCCGGCTCTTCGGCGAGCCGGGTGAGCACGAAGTACTCGTAGTGCGTGGAGGCGGAGTCGCGCGAGGCGTGACTGTCGAGCACCGGCGGCAGCACCTGGGTGAGCGCGACGAGGCCGAGCCACGCCGCGCGGCGCGTCTCGTCGTCTTTTGCACTCGTCATGGAGACCATTCTACCCATTTACTTGACGCTTCAAGAAAGCCGATCTACATTTAGTTGAAGATTCAACTAAGGCTTCGGCCGGAAAGAGGAAGACAATGACCACCGTCACGATCATCGGCAAGGGCAACATGGCGAACGCGATCGGCGGCGTCGTCGCGTCCGGCGGCAACACCGTCGAGTACGCCGGGCGCGAGGGGGATGCGATCAACGGCGAGATCGTCGTGTTAGCCGTGCCGTATCCCGAGGTCGACGCGGTCATCGCCACCTATGGCGACGCCCTGGCCGGCAAGACCATCGTCGACATCACCAACCCGCTCGACTTCGCCACCTTCGACGGCCTCGTCGTCCCGGCCGACGGCTCCGCCGCCGCCATGATCGCGAGCAAGGTTCCCGGTGCGACGGTCCTGAAGGCGTTCAACACCACCTTCGCGGCGACCCTGTCCTCGAAGACGGTCGGCGGCCTCCCCACCACGGTCCTGATCGCGGGCGACGACGACAGCGCCAAGGCGACCCTGACCGAGATCGTCCTGGCAGGCGGCCTCCGCGCCATCGACGCCGGTTCGCTGAAGCGCGCCCGCGAGCTCGAGGCCATCGGCTTCCTGCAGATCACCCTCGCGGCTGCGGAGCGGATCTCCTGGACCGGCGGATTCGCCGTCGCCTCCTGAGCGCGACGAGACGCTGACCTGGCAGCGGCGGCCGACGGCTCGGCTCAGCCCCAGAGGAGGAAGCCGAGCACCGCGACGGCCACCGCCGCCAGGAGGAGCACGAGGTTCATGGGCAGCGCCTTGGCCTCGCGGCGGATCAGGTGGAAGACGATCGCGGCCACCTGGAGAACGATGAGCCCGAGCGCCGCGATAGGGGCGAGGATCGGTGCGATGCCGGTGAGCGGCGGCAGGATCAGCCCGACGGCCCCGAGCACTTCGGCGACGCCGATGAGCCGGACCACCGGAAGCGGCATGTCCTTCGCCCAGCCGATGCCCGGCGCGACGAGCTTGTCAGGGGCGCGGAACGCCTTTTGCGTCCCTGCGGCGAGGTAGGCCAGGGCCAGCAGGCCGGCGATGATCCAGTAGGCGATCAACATGAGGGGGCTCCTTCGGGACGGGTTTTTTAGTTACTGGTAGTGTGGTTACAGTCAGATCAGGAACTAGAGGGAGGTGGTGACGGTGGCCAACAGGACGTTGAGCGGCCCGTGCCGCGCCTGGCCGTCCGAGAGCGCGTTCATCCGCGAGGTGCTGGATCGGATCGGCGACAAGTGGACGATGCTGGTGATCAGCACCCTCGGCGGCGAGCCCCTGCGCTACTCCGATCTCCTGGCCAGCATCCCCGGCATCTCGCAGCGGATGCTCACCGTCACGCTCAAGGCCCTGGAGCGCGACGGCCTGCTCACGCGGACCGCGTTCCCGGAGGTTCCACCGCGCGTCGTGTACGAGCTGACCGACCTCGGCCGCTCGCTGCTGGATGCGGTGCTGTCGATGGCGTCCTGGGCCGCGACCCACTACGAGGACGTCGCCGCGAGCCGGGCGGCTCACGAGCGCAGCGGGGTCGGCCGGGAGAAGGCGCACGGCGCCTCGCCCCGGCCGACCGGCAGCGCCGTCACTTCTTGACGACCAGCTCGTGCACCGCGCGGGTGTGGTGCAGGTCCCAGTACAGCGGGGCGATCTCGGCCGCAGGGAGCCAGTCCAGGCCGGAGGCCGGCGCTTCGTCCGAGATCATCAGCGCGATCGCGATGTGGGCCACGTGCACACCGGTCCCGGCCAGCGCGGAGCCCAGGTTGAGTGCCCAGTTGCGCAGCGCCGCCCCACCGGCCGTCACGTTGCCGTACTGCGCGACCGGGTACACCGATCCTGCGCCGGTCGTGAACAGCAGGGTGCCGGATCCCGCCGCCAGCAGCTCGGGCAGCACCACCTCCGTCGCGGCCATGGCCCCGTAGAGGTAGTACTCGATCTGGGGCTGCACGTTTTCCGGGGTGGTCTCGCGGATGTCCACGGGGGCCAGCGGACCCGCCGACGCGTCGGCGGGCGAGTACTCCAGCACGTCGATGCCGCCGAAGTGCTCCTTCGCGGCCGTGAGCGCCGCTCGAAGTGCGGGCCGGTCGAGGACGTCGGCCGCGAAGCCCGCGGCCGTGATGCCCTCGGAGGCGAGCTCTCCGACCAGGGCATCGAGCTTGTCCTTGCTGCGCGAGATGAGCGCGACGTCGAATCCTTCGGATCCGAACCTGCGGGCGATGGCGAGCCCGAGGCCGCGTCCGGCTCCGATGATGGCGATGGTGGGCATGGTTCTCCTCTGTGTTCTGTTGGTCTCTCTGAGCGGGCGCCGCGGCTGCGACTATCCCGCGGCCGGATCTGAAGCGGAGGCCTCGACGGTCTGCTCGAGTGCCTGCGCGTACACGTCCACGGACTGGGCGCCCGATGCTGCGAAGCGCCGGTCGAACACCGTGAACGGCACACCCTGGACACCGAGCTCCCGGCCCTCCTCGCCGTCGGCGCGCACCGCGTCCGCGTATTCGTCGGTCGCCAGCACCTCTCGCACCCGCTGGCCCGAGAGGCCGACCTCCTCGGCCACCCGCGCGAGAGCGTCCGGGTCGAAGGGGTCGATCTCCCCGGCGAAGAAGCGGTCCTGGGCCCGCGAGAAGAACTCCAGCCCCTTGCCCGCTTCGTCGGCGTAGTGCACGACGCGGTGGAAGTCGAAGGTGTTCGCGTTGAGCCGGTCGAGCGAGAAGGGCAAGCCCTCCCGCTGAGCGAGCGCCTGGATGCGGCGCTCCGCTGTCAGCACGGCCTCCGCGTTCCCGCCGTGCGAGCGGATGAACGCGCTCTCGATCGTCTCCGGCGTGTGCGGCGCGTCCGGGTTCAGCTCGAACGACCGCAGCTTGACCACGAACCGCTCCGCGTCGGGGCGACCCGCGATCGCCTTCTCCAGCCGATGCTTGCCGACGTAGCACCACGGGCAGCCCAGATCGGCCCAGACCTCGATGACCACCGGGCGATCGGGGTCGGTCGCCGCCGCCTCTCCACTCATCCTTCTACCTCACTATCAGTGCGTAACACCATTGTGAGTGAGTGAAATGAGGCGTACAAAAGGCACTTCCAGGTGCCTCTTGCGGGACCATCCGGCCGCTCAGTACGACCGCGTCGCCTCCTCTGGCGCGGCCCGTGGGATGAAGGAGTACCAGCGCAGCTTGAGCGCCTCGATCACGCCACCGCCCTCGCGCACCACGACCTCGCGGGGCACGAGGGCGGCGGCGATGCCGGTGGTGACAGGGACGGCGAGGACGAGCCCGATGCCGCTGCACAGCGTCCTGACCACCTCGGCCGCCAGGTCCTCCTGCGACAGGAGGCTGAGCGCCGAGCGGTCGTAGAGGTAGAGCACGACCAGGACCACCATGGCCGCTCCCGCGTACGCGAACGCGATCGTGTAGATCGTGGACGCGATGTGGTCGCGGCCGATGCGCATGGCCCGCGCGAACAGCTGGCGGCGGGACAGCTCCGGGGAGGCGGCGCGGAGCTCCCACACGGCCGAGGCCTGCGTCACCGTCACGTCGTTGAGCACGCCCAGCCCGGCGATCACGATGGCGCAGGTGAGCAGGCCCCGGAAGTCGATCTGGGTCGCGCCGGCGAGCATCCCGCCCACATCCCCGCTGACGCCGGTGAGATGAGTGGAGTCGACGGCGAGTTGGGCGATCCCGGCGGTCAGCAGGATCCCGAACAGCGTGCCGAGCAGGGCGACGGTCGTGCGCACCGACAGTCCGTGCGCGAGGTACAGAGCGACGAACATGATCGCCGACGCACCGACGACGCCCACCGCCAGACCCGGCCGGCCGGAGATGAGCGCGGGCAGCACGAACTGGACGATCATGAACGCGGTGAAGCCGAGCGCGACGAGCGACATCAGCCCGCGCAGCAGCCCGACGGCGACGACGATCCCGACGAACAGGAGCGTCCACAGCAGCAGCGGGTTGTCCCTCACCACGCCGTTCACGGTCACGCCCTGCGGGGCGTCCCCCTCGCCGGTCTGAGCGGAGGCGCCGGAGACCTGCGGCGGGACGATCAACTCCAGTTCGTCGCCCGGGTGCACGCCGGCGGTCGCCCACGGCCAGAGGAGCGGCACCGTCAGGGTCTTGCCCTCGTCCTTCCCGTTGAGAAGCTTCACAGTGGCGATCTGGCAGGCCCGCGTGTCGCCGGGCTGCGACGACGCCGAGCCGGACGAGAAGTAGCCAGGGCAGTCTTTCGACAGGGCGACGATGCGTCCCGTCGGGAAGGTGGTGCCGGGCGCCGCGAACTGGATGCCGGAGGATGCGGCGGCGACCTTCGCCTGGTCCGGCCACAGCAGGGCGAGCCCCGCCGCGGTCGCCAGCCCGGCCACGATCAGGATGGCCGCGACGACGACCCGCAGAGGGCCCCGTGCGCGCGGCTCGCGGCCCGACCGGCCGTGCGAATGGACGTGGGCGTGCGCCATGGGACCTCCGGGGGTGCAAGAGTCGTCGCCCCGGTCGGGCAACCGGGGCGGTCGCATCTTCGCACGCGATCTTGTACTGTCGCCGATCAGGGCCCGAACTCGAGGAGTGGATGCAGTGAAGCACCATGACGACGCCGTCGACGCGTTCGTGGGGTCGGTCGTCGACGACCCGTCCGTCCTGGGGGTCGTGATCAGCGGCTCCGTGGCCCGCGGCACCGAACGCGCCGGCTCCGACGTCGACCTGTACCTGATCGTCACGGAGGAGCGCTGGCGCGAGGCCGCCGAGGCGCGCCGGCTGATGTTCACCAGCGTCGACGGCATCGGCTACGACGGCGGCTACTACGACATCAAGCTGGCCACCCTGTCCTACCTCGACGACGCCGCGGAGCGCGGGGACGACCCGGTCCGCGACTCCTTCTCCCACGTCAGGGTCGCCTTCAGCCGCGTCGACGACCTCGGAGAGCGCTTGCGCAGGATCGCCGACGTGCCGGACAGCCGGTGGGACGATCTCTGCGCCGGCTTCGTCGCGCAGTGCCGGCTGCACGGCGGCTACTTCCTCGAGCAGGCGCACGAGCGCGGCGACAGGATGCTGCTGGCGCACGCCTCCACGCACCTGGCGACCTCGGCGGCCCGCGCGCTGCTGGCCCACAACCGCGTCTTCTTCTCCGGCCCCAAGTACCTCGCGGCACTCACCCGCGCCCTGCCGGACAAACCGGACGGGTTCGACGGGATGCTGACGGCGCTGCTCGAAGACCCGACACCGGCGGCGGCACGCACGGTGATGGACGCGGTGGAGTCGACGGTCGGCGCCCTCCTGCCCGAGGAGGAGACGCTCTCCCGCTTCGTGCTCGACAACGAGCTCGCCTGGCGGACCGGCAGGAGCCCGGTCGAGTACCGCTGACCTCCGCGCGCTACCCCTCGACCGCGGCCACGCCGGTGTCGATTGCGCCGAGCCGCTGCCGCAGGTCGGCCAGGGATTCAGCGGGAATGCGCACCTCGCCGCGGTACAGGACCGTCCTCACCTCGCCGTTGCGGATCGCAGCGTGGATCCGCAGCTCCGGCACCCCGGCCCGCAGGGCCGCGGCCGCAGGCAGGAGGAAGTCCGGGTCGTCCATGCGCGAACGGTAGCACCGCGTCCTGCGGGTGGCGACGGGAGGTTCGCCTAGACGCCCATCGGGTCGTGAGCCACGATCGGGAATCGCAACCGACCGATCAGTCGCATTAGGTGGCGTCGCGATTGAGGTGGGTTGGCCAAGCCAGTCAGCCTGCCGACTTTCCGAGCCCGTACGTGTACGACCCGCTCGTCCAATTGACCGTCGCGTTGAAGAAGTAGCCCGAACTGGTCCCGTCACCGTTGTCCTTGTTTGCGACAAAACAGTCGAACGTCGTCGTCGTGTCGGTGAGGTCATCGGTGGATCCAGACACGGGGTTACAAGTGACGCCGATCACCGGTCCGGTAAGCAGCCCCTTGTTGATATCGTCCTCGGCCATCTTCTTGATCGACGCTTCAACCTGCGTAACGGTATCTCGCCTCTGCGATCGCTTCGCGTCATCGGCAGCTTGCTGTGCGGCCGCAGCAGCCTCCTTCGCCTGCTCGGCCTCGGCCTTCTTCTTGGCAGCGGCCTTCTGCGCCGCGACCTGTTGTGCGTGCACGTTGTTGCTGACCACGACGGCGGTAACCCCACCACCGATCACAAGGAGCGCGACAATCCCCGCGACTGTGATCCAGAGCACCTTCCGCGTCTTACGCTTCTCGAGGTCGCTTGGAACGGGCGTTGCTGACAGCTCGTTCCCTCCGGACGCGTCTTCGGGACGCATCGTCGATCCGCTGTCGTCGCCGGATTCAGCTTGAGTCTCGGCAATCGCCGGGTCGTATACCGGACGCTTGTCCCCGGTCCAACGGTCGCCGTCCCAATACACTTCTTCGTCTGCGTTGGCCGGATTCGGGAACCAGCCTGGTGGGGTGCTCATCGTTCATTGCCTCTCGATCGACCGAAAGCTACCGAATCTGAGAGGACCCACACCATCCCCAGTTCGCGTAATCGGGTCGCAAAGCCCGAGGCGACTTGAGACGAGCCCGCGGCGATACTCGTTGACCCATAGGTGTCGCGGCGGTCGGGCTACCGCGTTGAACTGCCCGCCAGCGCCCCGATCGGCGGCACGTCGAACACGGCGGCTCCCGGCAGCTGCGCGTTCGCCGCGGCGACGGCGGCGGCCGCGTCGAGCGCAGCAGTGAGGCCGCCGCCGGCATCGAGCACGGCCACGAGGCCGGCGAGGTAGCAGTCGCCGCTGCCGACCGGGAACAGCCCGGGGCGCATCACCGGGGGCGCGGACACACGCTCGCCGTCCGCGGTGAGTGCGAACGACCCCGCCTCGCCGTCGGTGACCACCGCGACCGTCGCCCCGCGGGCGAGCAGGGCGGCGGCGGCGTCCTCGCGGTCGTCGCACCCCGTCAGTTCCTCGGCCTCCGACCGGTTCACCTTCACCAGGCGCGGGCTGGCGACCTCCAGGATCGTGCCGAGGGCGGGGCCGTGCACATCCACCGCCAGCAGCACCCCGCGGTCGACCTCGGCGGCGAGCAGGTCGGCGAGCGCGCGCGGGTCCACCGCGCCGGGCACGGCACCGGAGAGGGTGAGCCACTCCCCCGGCTTCACGCGTGCCGTGCGCTGCGCGATCTCCGCCAGGGGCACGTCGAACGCGGTGACGGGCTCGTAGAACTCGGTCAGGGTGCGCGCGGTCGTGTCGCTCGCCGTCACGCACATCCGGGTCTCGACGGCCGACGTGATGCGGTCGACGCGTACGCCGTGCTCGTCCAGCAACTGCGCGACCAGGTCGCCGATGCGCCCGCCGAGCGGTGCGATGGCACGCACGGGGACGCCCAGGAGCGTCAGCGCCCTGGCCACGTTGAGCGACTTGCCCCCGGCCGATCGCAGGACGACGGGTGGCCGGTGGATGCCGCCGAGCCGTACCTCGTCGAGTACGTAGACGACGTCGAGGGCCGGGGTGAGCCCGAGGGTGTGGACGGTCACGCGAGCACGCCGGCGAGGTCGCCGCGGGTCGCCTGCGCGCCGGTGCCGCCGCGTCCCCGCACCGAGAGCGAGCCGGCGACCGCGGCCCAGCGGACGCGGTCCTCCTCGGCGGTCACGCCCGCGTCGAGCGCGGCGAGGTAGCCGGCGTCGAAACTGTCGCCGGCTCCCGTGGTGTCCACCACCTCCAGGACCAGCCCAGGCGCTGCGGCGACGCGCTCACCTCCGGAGAAGACGATCCCGCCGTCGGCGCCCGCCTTCACGACGACGCGGCAGCCGAGGCGGGAGAGCACGGACGCCGCCTCGTCGACGTCTGTCAGGCGCCGTCCGGCGACGGCGGCGCCGATGGCGAGCGCCTCCTCGCCGTTGGGCAGGAACACGGCGACGCGACGGAGGACCTCCTCCAGTCCCGTCCACTTCTCGGCCGGGTCCCAGTTCGTGTCGAGGCTCACGGTGACGCCGCGGTCCGCGAGCGCGTCGAGCACGCCGGGCAGCTCCGACGCCAGCTCCGGCTGGAGGAAGTAGGAGGCGACATGCACGTGCCGCGGCCGCAGGCGGTCCACTGCGGCGAGCACGGCCTCCGCGGTGAGGGCCGGGATGGTGCCGGGCAGCGTCAGGATCGCCCGGTCGTGCGGCTCCGAGAGCACGACCGAGATGCCGGTCGGGAGACTCGCGCTGGTCTGCACCGCCGAGACGTCGACGCCGCCCTCCCGCAGCCGTTCCAGCACGAACGCGCCGAAGGGGTCGTCGCCGACGACCGCGGCCAGCGCCGTGCGGACGCCGAGCCTCGCCAGCCCGTGCGCGACGATCGCGGCGCTGCCGCCCAGGAGCAGGTCGGCGCCGTCGAGCAGCTGCTCGGCCTGACCGAACCGTGGAACGGTGTCGCCGGTGAGCAGCAGGTCGGGGTTGGCGTCGCCGACGACGAGCACGTCCACCGTGCGCGGGGCGGTCATCCCTTCAGCCCGGAGAAGGTCATGGTCGCGACGAAGTGCCGCTGGGCGAACAGGAAGAACAGGATGAGCGGCAGCGTCGCGACGACGTTCCCGGCCATGATGAGGCTCCAATCGGTCTGGTGGGCGCCCTGGAAGTTCGCGATGCCGAGCTGCAGCGTGAACGCCTGCTGGTTGTTGATCGCGATGAGCGGCCAGACCAGGTCGTTCCAGGCGCTCAGCAGGGTGAAGATGGCGAGGGTCGCGAGGGCGGGCCGGGCGAGCGGGAGCACGATGCGGAAGAAGATCTGCCAACGGTTGCAGCCGTCGATCGCCCCCGCCTCCTCGAGCTCCGCCGGGAGCGTGAGGAAGAACTGCCGCATCAGGAAGATGCCGAACGCGGTCGCGAGCCAGGGCACGATCGCCGCGCCCAGGCCGTTCAGGAGTCCGAGCTTGGCGAACAGGATGTAGGTCGGGATCATCAGCAGCTGGGTCGGGATCATGATGGTCGCCAGGATCATCAGGAAGCCGACGTTGCGCCCCGCGAACCGCAGACGCGCGAAGCCGTACCCGGCCAGCGAGCACAGGACGAGGTTCGACACGATCGCCGCGGCCGACACGATCGCAGTGTTGCCCAGCCACAGCAGGATGTCGGTCTGCCCGAACAGCTTGACGAAGCCGTCGAGCGTGAAGTGCGACGGGATGAACGGCGGCGGGAAGGCCACCAGCTCCTTCGCCGGAGAGAACGCGGCGAGCGTCATCTGCAGGAACGGCACCAGGAACAGGATCGCGATGGGGAACAGCACGAAGTGCCAGCCGCTCATCCTCCTCCTGCGCCCGGCGGGACGCGTCGGGCTGTTCGCCACCTCACGGGAGGCCTGCGACACCTCGTCGAGCACGGTCGCCATCAGAAGGCCTCCGATCCCCGGCGCCGCTGGAAGACGACGACGCCGATCGTGATGAGCAGGGTGGCCGCGAAGAGCACGTACGCGGCGGCGGAGCCGTAGCCGAACTGCAGGGCGTGGAACGCCTTGTCGTAGAGGAAGTAGACGATCGTCTTGGTGGCGTCGAGCGGGCCGCCGCGGGTGGTCGTGTACACCAGGTCGAACAGCTGGATGGCCTGGATCGTCTGCCAGATCGCGACGAAGACGGTCACGGGCGCGAGCTGCGGCCAGACGATGCGCCAGAACGTCTGCCAGCGGTTCGCGCCGTCGATGCGCGCCGCCTCGATGAGGTCGGCCGGCACGTCCTGCAGCGCGGCGAGGTAGATGACGGTGGTGAACGCGGCAGACCCCCACAGCGACATGATCGCGATGACGAGCATCGCCTGCTTCGGGTCGTCGAGCCAGCCCTGCTGCGGCAGGCCGAGCACGCGCAGCACGTTGTTCACCAGGCCGAACTGCGGGCTGAACAGGTACGTCGACAGGATGCCCGTGGACGCCGCCGAGGCGACGAACGGGACGAAGATCGCCGTGCGGTAGAAGGCCATCCCGCGGATGCGCCGGTTCAGCGCGACCGCGAGGAACAGCCCGAGCAGCACGGAGGCCGGGACGAACAGCACGGTGAAGCCGAGCGTGTTGACGACGGCGTTGCCGAACTCCGCGTCGGTGACCAGGTCGGCGTAGTTCTGACCGCCGACCCAGGTGGCCTGGCTGAAGCCGTCCCAGCTCTGGAACGACAGCACGAAGGCCCAGATCGCGGGGAAGACCGAGAGCCCGAGGATGATGATGGTCGCCGGGCCCACGAAGCCCCAGCCCGTGAGGGCCGCGGCCAGGCCCTGACGGCGGCGCGCCTTGCGCGGGCGAGCGACCTCCAGCGAGGCCGCCCGCCGCGACAGCGCGGGAGGGGTGGTGTCTGCCATGCCGTTTCCCTCCCTCACGCCTACTTCTTGTTCAGGGCGGCGTCTGCGGTCTTGGCCGCCTGCTCCAGCGCGGCCTTCGGTTCGCCATCGCCCTGCAGCACCTGCGAGATCGCCTTGCCGATCGCCACCGAGAGCGCCGCGTAACCCTTGGTGGTCGGCCGCGTCTCCTTGACGTTGGCGGAGTTGGCGACGAACACCTCGTAGCCGGGGTACTCGGCGCTCTCCTTCTTCACGGCTTCACTGCCGGCCTCCGAGGAGCGTAGCGGGAGGTTGCCGATCGCGACATTGAACCGCTCGTCCTGCTCCGCCGAGGTCAGCCACTCGGCGAACTGGGTCGCCCAGTACGCGCGGTTCTTGTCCTGGTGGTCGAACAGCGCCCAGATGTCCGGCCCGGAGGCGGTCTGGTGGTCGCCGTTCGTGCCGGGCAGCTGCACGACGCCGTAGTCCGTGCCACCGGTCTTGAGGTCGGAGAGCTGCCAGGGGCCGGAGGTGATCATCCCGATCCGGTTGCTGGTGAAGAGCTGACCGAACTTCACGTCGGTCTGGTCGAGGTAGACGCTCTTGTCGTCCACGGCCATCTTCTGCAGGAACGTCAGCGCATCGACGCCCGCCTGCGAGGCGAACTCGGACTTGGTGGCGTCCTTGTTCAGGATCTCGCCGCCGTTCTGCCACAGGTGCGGCCAGAACTGCCAGGTGGTCTCCTCGCTGCCCGAGACCGAGTAGGCGTAGCCGTAGACGTGGTTCGCGGTGTCGGTCAGCTTCTTTGCCGCCGTGCGGAAGTCGTCCCAGGTCCAGTCGTTCGTGGGATACGCGAGCCCGGCCTTGTCGAACAGCGTCTTGTTGTAGAGCAGCCCGATGTTGTCGACGACCGCGGGGAAGCCGATGACCTTCTCCCCCGTCGGCTGCGCGGTGCCGCGCGCGGCGGCGGTGAACTCGTCCCACTTGACCTCCGGCTTCTTCACCTCGGAGGAGATGTCGAGCGTGCGGCCGGAGGCCTCCAGCTGACCGGCCCACGACCCGAACGCGTACGACATGTCGGGGTACTGGCCGCCCGCGAAGCCCGCGGAGAGCTTCTGCAGCAGCTGGTCCGTGGAGGAGGCGCCGGGCGAGAGGTCGACGGTGACGTTCGGGTGCTGCTTCTCGAACTCCTTGGCGAGCGCCTCGATCTCCTGCTGCGCCGCGTCGGCCTGGCCGGACCACACCTCGATGGTCACCTTGGCCTTGGGGTCGAGCGTCGTGGCGCCCGAGGAGCCGGAGCAGCCGGCCAGCGCGATGAGGACGGCGGTCGCGGCCGCCGCTCCCGTCGTGCGCAGGAGGCGGCGACGCAGCGCACTCCCGCCGTGCCGTTTCTTCAGTGGAGTCGTCATCGTTGTCCTCATCTCGGGTGTGTGCGGTGCTGGTCGACCGGCTGGACGCGGGCGGGTGGGGCGCCCCCGCGGCTCAGCCGAGCACGATCGAGCGGGTCAGGTGCCTGGGGTTGTCGGGGTCGAGGCCGCGGTGCGCGGCGATCGCGACCGCCAGGCGCTGGGCGTTCGCGAGCTCGACGAGCGGGTCGTGCGTGCTGACGCGCACGGTCGCGCCGGTGCGCTCGATGTCGGCCGGAAGGCTGGGCTCGGCCGGGCCGATGATCCAGACCAGGGAGCGCTCGTCGGCGACGGCCAGCGGGCCGTGCCGGTAGTCGAGGGCCGGATACGACTCCGACCACGCCTGCGCGGCCTCCCGGATCTTGAGCGCCGCCTCCTGGGCGAGGCCGTGGGTCCAGCCGCTGCCCAGGTAGACGAAGTGCGAGAGCCGCTCGGTGTCGACGTCGAGCGGGAGGGCCAGGGCCGCCTCAGCCTCGTCGGGGAGGCCCGCGACGTCCTCGCCGAGGGCGGCACGGGCCAGCAGCAGGAACGTGGTCGGGAAGCGCGTCTGCACCACCGACTCCTCGTCGGCGAAGTCGAGCAGCAGCACGTCGTCGACGCGGTCGGCGACCGGGGAGTCGGCGACACCGGTGACGGCGATCGTGCGCACCCCCTCCGGCAGCGCGTCGAGCGCGTCGATCACCTCGGTGGTGGTGCCGGAGCGGCTGAGCAGCACCACGGCATCGTAGTCGCGCCACGGCCAGGGCTCCGAGGCGTAGGCCGCGTCGGTCATCCCGAACCCGGCGCGCTCGCGCAGCGCGGCGAACGACTCGGCGAGGTATGCCGAGGTGCCGCAGCCCAGCACGAGCACGCGCTGGCCGGGCAGGGTGAGCAGCTCGGTCGCGCGAGCGCTGCGCGTCTCGAGCGCCTCACGCCAGATGGCCGGCTGGCTGGCGATTTCGCGGGAAGTGAGTGTCACGTCTGGTGCTCCTGGTGTCATGTGCGGTGCGCCGCCCGGGTGGTTGGCGTTGATTTATCATTGGCACACACTGAGCGTTTGACAATAAAGATGTGCAGATCGATCATTCAGATTGATCGTTTGCACAAATGCCCCGTCCGTTCCAGAGAGGTTCCGATGACGCACGCCCCCGCTCCCGACCCGTTCGACCTGCGCCTGAAGGACTGGGCGCCCCGCAGCCAGCTGCGGGCGGCCGTCACCGACGTGACAGAGCCCGCCTTCCCCGTGATCGATGCGCACAACCACCTCGGGCGCTGGCTGACGCACGACGGCGACTGGATGATCCAGGACCCGGGCGCGCTGGTCGCGCTCCTCGACGAGTGCGGCGTGGAGACGGTGGTCAACCTCGACGGGCTCTGGGGCGACGAGGTCACTGCGAACGTCGAGCGCTACGACCGCGCCCACCCCGGCCGCTTCGTCACCTTCTGCCAGCTGGAGTGGGCGCGGCTGGCCGAAACCGACGGCGAGCAGGCGCTCATCGCCTCCCTCGACGACAGCGCGGCCCGCGGCGCCCGCGGGGTGAAGGTCTGGAAGAGCCTCGGGCTGACCTTCCGCGACGCCGACGGAACGCTGATCTCGCCCGACGACCCGCGGGTGATCGCGGTGCTCCGGCACGCGGGCGAGCTGGGGCTGCCGGTGCTCATCCACACCGCCGACCCGATCGCCTTCTTCGAGCCGCTCGACCGCCACAACGAGCGCATCGACGAACTCGCGGGCGTGCCGGATTGGTGGTTCGGCGACCGCAGCGTCCACCCCACCTTCGACCGGCTGATGGACGCGCACGCCGCGCTGGTGCTCGCCTGCCCGGGCACGACGTTCATCGGCGCACACGCCGGCGGCGCGGCCGAGGACCTCGACCGCGTCGAGCGGCTTCTGGCCGCCGCTCCCAACTACACGATCGACACGGCCGGGCGGATGGCCGAGCTCGGCCGCCAGCCGCGGCGGTTCGCGCGCCTGGTCGCCGCCTACCCGGACCAGGTGCTGTTCGGCACGGACATCTACCCGGTGACGGCGGAGCAGTACCGCCTGCACTACCGCTTCTTCGAGACCGCCGACGAGGGGTTCTCGTACGACCCGGGCAGCGAAGTCCCCGGTCAGGGCCGGTGGGACGTGTCGGCGCTCGCGCTCGACCCCGCGCTGCTGCAGCGCGTCTACGCGGGCAACGCGCGCCGCGTCCTGAACCTCTGACACGGCACCGCGCGGTGGCGGCGGCTCAGGCCGCGGCCACCACGCGGCAGAAGCCGGTCACCAGCTCGGTCATCGCGCGGCGCGCGGTGGCCGTGTAGCGGCGCGGGTCGACCGCGTCCGGCTGCTCGGCCAGGGAGGCGCGCAGCGCGGCGGTGTAGGCGACGTTGAGCGCCGTGCCGACGTTGACCTTCCGGATGCCCGCGGCCACCGCCTGCGCGATCACGTCGTCCGCGACACCGGACGAGCCGTGCAGCACGAGCGGCACCGGCACGGCCTCCCGGAGCCGGGCGATCAGCTCCAGGTCGAGCTGCGCCGAACGGTCGCGCATCGCATGCGAGCTGCCGACCGCCACGGCGAGGGCGTCGACGCCGGTCGCCGCGACGAACGACGCCGCCTCCGCCGGGTCGGTGCGGACTCCCGGAGCGTGCGCGCCGTCCTTGCCGCCGATCTCGCCGAGCTCGGCCTCCACCCAGACCCCGGCGTCGTGCGCGCGGGCGACCACCTCGCGGGTGGCGGCCACGTTCGCGTCGTAGTCGAGCTTCGAGGCGTCGAACATGAGCGAGCCGATGCCGAAGTCGGCTGCGCGGGGCAGCACCCGTGCGACCAGCTCGCGGTCCTCGATGTGATCGAGGTGGATGGCGAGCGGGGTCCCGGAGGCGGCGGCCGCCTCCCTGCAGGCCGCCAGCAGCGGCTCCGGCGCGCCCCGGAAGGCGATCGCGTTCTCGCTGAGCTGCAGCAGCGCGGGTGCTCCCGCCGCCGCGGCACCGGCGGCCACGGCCTCCACGTGGTCGAGCGAGAGGACGTTGAAGGCGGCGACGGCGCGACCCGTCCCGACCGCGGCCGAGAGCAGTTCCGCCGTGCCCGCCGGGCTCATCGGGCGACGCCGGCGCCGGCCCCCACCGGAGCCGGGACCTCCAGCGTGCCGCCGAGCGCCACGGGCAGGAGGGCGGCGTGGCGCTTCGTGAGCTCGTCGCACAGCGCCCAGATCTGCTCCGGCGTGAGCGAGGACGACGCGTTCGGGTCGGTCAGCACCGCCCGCCGCACCAGCTCCGGGTCGCCCGTGCGGGCGGCCTCGATCGCGAGTTCCGCCACCGAGAGATAGGTGCGGTTGAGCGCGGCTCCCTGCACCGGGATCGCGCCGAACGGCAGCGGGTGCACGCCGTCCACGTCCACCCGGCTCGGCACCTCGACGACGGCCCCCTGCGGGAGGTTGTCGATCAGCCCGTGGTTCACCACGTTCGCGTGGATGGTGCGCTCGGTGCCGGTGAGGATCGAGTGGATGACCTGCGGCGCGTACTCGGCGGCGCCCTCCTCCAGCTGAAGCGCCTCCCCGGCGGCGAGCGCGGCCTTGGCGTGCTCGAACTCGGCCACGTTCTCCTCGGAGATGCCGACGTACTCGAGCGGGCGCAGCCGGAATCGCTCGATCTGCTCCGGCGAGCGCAGGAACCAGTCCAGGTACTCGGAGGAGTGCTCGCTCGTCTCGGTCGGGTAGTAGCCGATGCGGGTGAAGATCTCGACGCGCACGCGGCGGCGCAGCTCCGGGTCGCGCTCGATCGCTTCGCGCAGGCGCGGGTACAGGTCCTCCCCGTCGCGCGACCACTCGACCAGCCACGCCTGGTGGTTGACCCCGGCGGCGCGGTAGTGGGTGCCCTCCAGCGGGACGCCGATCAGCTCGCACAGGTCGTGCACGGTCCAGTAGACGCTGTGGCAGAGGCCGACGGTCTTGATGCTCGGAGCGACGACGGACATCCACCAGACGTTCATGGCCATCGGGTTGGTGTAGTTGAGGAACCACGCGTCCGGGCAGAGTTCGAGCATGTCGGCGGCGATGCCGGAGAGCACGGGGAACGTGCGCAGTCCGCGGAAGACCCCGCCGACGCCGGTCGTGTCGCCGATGGTCTGCAGCAGGCCCGCGGCGGCGGGGACCTCGAGGTCGACCCGGGTGGCGTCGATGCCGCCCACCTGGATCATGTTGATCACGAAGTCGGCGCCGCTCAGCGCCTCCCGGCGGTCGAGTGTCGCGGTGATGCTCGCGGTGCGGCCGAAGCGGCCGGCGACCTGCTCCGCGGTGCCGCGCGCCACCTCCAGCCGCTCGGCGTCGATGTCGTGCAGCACGATGTCGAGCACCGGGAGGTCGTCGAAGCGGTAGAGGTCGGCGAGCAGCTGCCGCGTGAAGACCACGCTGCCCGCACCGAGGAAGACAATCTGAGGCATGCTGCGATCCTGCGATACGGTGTGCGGTGCGCGCAACGAAATGAGCGATTCGGGGCTAAAGTGATCAAGCAGATTGATTGCTTTGCTGTTCGCTTGACGTTCGGCCGACCGAGAGGACCGTCATGGCCGCCCCCAGCGCCGAATCCCTGATCGCCCGCGTCACCTCCGGGCGACGCGCCCAGCGCATGGTGTCCATCCTCGACCTCGTCTCGGAGCGAGGATCGATCGGTCTGGCCGAGCTCTCCGAGACGCTCGGCATCTCGGCGGCGACCGCACGCCGTGACCTCTCCGACCTCGCCGACCAGCACCTCATCGTGCGCACCCACGGCGGCGCCTCCGCGGTGGAGCAGGGCCGCGAGATCCCGGTGGCGCTGCGGGACACACGGTTCCAGGAGGCCAAGCGGCTGATCGCGAAGGCGATGGTGCGGCGGCTGCCCGCAGAGCGGTACGTCGTCGCCCTCTCGGGCGGGACCACCACCGCCAGCGTCGCCCGGGCGCTCGCCAACCACCGCGACATCGCGGTGGTGACCAACTCGCTCTCGATCGCCGGGCTGCTCTCCGGCTACCCGGGCGTGCGGGTGATCATGACCGGCGGCTTCCTGCGCCCGCAGTCGCTGGAACTCGTCGGAGCGCTCGCGGAGAGCACCTTCAACGCCGTCAACGTCGGCACCGCCATCCTGGGGGCCGACGGCGTCAGCGCCGCGACCGGGGTGACGACCCACGACGAGACCGAGGCGCGCACCAACCGCGCGATGGTGGCGAAGGCCCAGCGCACGGTCGTGGTCGCCGACGGCTCCAAGATCGGCAACGTGGCCCTGGCGCAGATGGCCGAGATCTCCCAGGTGGAGATGCTGATCACCGACTCCAGCGCCGACCCCGCGCAGCTCGACCTGCTGCGCGACGCAGGCGTGGAGGTCGTCATCGCCGACCAGGAGTAGCGGCTCCTACCGCGGTCGCGCTTCCCCGTCTACCCGGCGGCGGAAATTCGCGGAATCCCGGAAGATGATGGGGTGAGCAAACCCCCGGCCCCGATCCCCCTGCTGCTCGGCAGGTACCGGCCGGAGCGGCTGCTCGCGCGCGGCGGATCGTCGATGGTCTTCCGCGCCCGCGACGAGAACCTCGGCCGGGACGTCGCGGTGAAGCTGTTCTCCTCGGGCAGCCACGGCGACGTCGCGCGGTTCCGGGCCGAGGTCGGCGTGCTCGCCGCCCTTCGCCACCACGGGGTGGTGTCGATCCTCGACGCAGGGGTCGACGACTCCTCGCCGCAGGACCCGCGACCGTTCCTCGTCATCGAGCTGGTGGAGGGCGACACCCTCCGCGCACTCCTGGAGGCGGGCCCGCTGTCGACCCGGCGGATCGGCGAGGTCGCGTTCGAGGTCGCGGAGACACTCGAGTACGTCCACGCGCGGGGCGTCATCCACCGCGATGTGACGCCGTCGAACATCATGATCGTCGACTACCGCACCCGGTTCTCGCGTCCACGAGCCAGGCTGACCGACTTCGGCATCGCCATCGACGCCACGCAGCCTCAGGAGTTCACGGAGGAGACGTTCGGCACCGCCGCCTACCTGAGCCCCGAGCAGGTGCGGGGCGTCGCACTGACGCCGGCGTCGGACATCTACTCGCTCGGCCTCGTGCTGCTGGAATGCTTCACCAGGACGGTCGCATTCCCCGGGGCACCCGTGGAGTCGGCACTGGCCCGGCTGGACCGGGATCCGGAACTGCCCGACAGCGTCCCCGAGCCCTGGCGCACTCTCATCCGGTCGATGACACTCGCGGACGCGCCGGACAGGCCGTCCGCGGCGGACGTCGCGACCGCAGCGCGCGCGGCGCTGCGGTCGGACCGCGAGAACTCCTCCGATCTCACTCCGTCAGGTCGTAGAGGGTGACCCCTCCCACGGTGGTCGCCGTGAAGTTCTCCTCCACCCAGCTCGCGATCTGACTGGATGCGTCGCTGCCGCCGTTCGACCGGCCGACGCCGCCCGAGACGAAGTAGTGGATCTTCCCCTCGGCGACGTACTGCTTGAACTGCGCGAGCGTGGGCGACGGGTCGGAGCCGTTGAAGCCACCGACCGGCATCACGGCCTCCTGGGTTGCCAGCTGATAGCCGGCGGCCGAGTTGGAGCCGACCGCCGCGGCGACCCAGGTGTACTTCGAGGCATCGGCCTTCAGGAGGCTGCTGAGCTGGGAGCTGACGGTGCCGGAGTCGAGGAGGCCGCCCATCCCGCCGCGGGTGCCGCCGGTGGCGGTGCCGCCTGCGGCGTTGCCGCCGTTGGTGGTGCCGCCGGGCGCTCCGCCCGGGAAGCCGCCGGCCGGCGGCGCGCCCTGGGCGCCGTTCGGTGCTCCGCCGAACCCGCCCTGCCCGCGCGGCCTCGCTCCCCCGAAGCCGCCCATCCCGCCCGACACGGTCGGTCCCGCCGTGACGATCGAACCGGTGTGCCCGGTGGTCACCGTCTGCAGGGTGTACGCCGTCGGCGCCAGCAGCGCACCGACCAGGGTCACGGCGATGGTCGCGCCCGACAGCATCCGGCTGCGCGGGGGAAGGAGCAGCAGCACGGATGCCGCGAGCGCGACGATCAGCACGACGACCTTCAGCCACGGGAGCCAGTCGGTCGCGCGGTCCAGCAGCACCCAGGCCCACACGGCGGTGCCGAGCATCGTCACGGCCGAGAGGATGCGGATCCACAGCTTCTCGCGCGACCGCCAGACGGCCGAGGCGCCGATCGCCACGACGCCGGCGAGCGCCGGGGCGAGAGCGACGGTGTAGTACGCGTGGAAGATGCCGGCCATGAAGCTGAAGGCCAGCGCGGTGACGATGAGCCAGCCTCCGAACAGCAGGAGGGTCGCGCGGCCGGGGTCGGTGCGGGCGAGCGTGCGGCCCAGCACCAGGGCGACGACGAAGAGGACGAGCGCGGCGGGCAGCAGCCACGTGATCTGTCCCCCGATCTCGTTCTCGAACAGCCGGAGGATGCCCGTCGAGCCCCACATCCCGCCTCCCCCGGCTCCGCCGCCGCCGGTGACGCTGCCGGTCTCGTTGCCCGTGAGCCGGCCGAAGCCGTTGTAGCCGAAGGTCAGCTCCAGGAAGCTGTTGCTCTGCGAGCCGCCGATGTACGGCCGCCACGAGGCGGGGACGAGCTCGACCACGGCGACCCACCAGCCGGCGGCGACGACGACTGCGCCGAGCGCCGCGAACAGGTGACCGAAGCGCTTGGCCCACGACACCCGTGCCGCGGCGAGGTACACGCCCGCCAGCACCGGGAGGATCAGGAAGGCCTGCAGCTGCTTGGTGAGGAACCCGAAGCCGACGGCGACGCCCGCCCAGATCACCCAGCGGATGCGGCCGGACTCGATCCCCCGCAGGGTCAGGTAGGTCGCGAGGGTGAGCAGCAGCACGAGCAGCGCATCCGGGTTGTCGAACCGGAACATGAGCGCCGCCACCGGCGTCAGGGCCAGGACGCCCCCGGCGAGGAGCGCCGTGCGGGCGGAGAAGTGGCGCCGCACGGTCAGGTAGACGAGCCACACCGTCGCGACGCCCATCAGCGCCTCCGGCACCAGGATGCTCCACGAGCTGAGGCCGAACAGGCGCACGGACAGGGCCATGATCCACAGGCTCGCCGGCGGCTTGTCGACCGTGATCGAGTTGGCGGCGTCGCTGGAGCCGTAGAAGAACGCCTCCCAGTTCACCGAGCCGGCCTGCACGGCGGCGGAATAGAAGGAGTTGGCCCAGCCGCTGGCGGCGAGGTCCCACAGGTAGAGGAGGGCGGTGACGGCGAGGAGGCCGAGCAGCGCCGGACGCTCCCAGGCGGCGGCGTCCTCCCGCCCGCGGACGAGCCTCCGGAGGCCGGTGCGGAGCCGGCTGCTCGGCGGCTGGGCCGGGACTTCGGTCGGGTTCGGCGCGGTGGTGGGCGCGGTGGTGAGGGACATGGTCACTGCTCCGTTTCGGTCGGGACGAGCACGCGGGCGGGGTCGGAGGGTCGGTCGGCGTCGGTGGGATGCGGCGGAGTGGTCCGGTCGCGGCCGGCCCGGAAGACCCAGAGCCGCAGGAGGACGAAGCGCAGCAGCGTGGCCAACAGGTTGGCGGCGGTCAGCACGATGAGCTCGACCCGGGTCGATGCACCGGGTGCGGTCGCGTGCAGCACCGCGAGCGAACCGCTCGTCAGCGCCCAGGCGATCCCGAAGACGATGAGGCCCTGGAACTGGTGCCGCACCATCCCTGGCCTCCCGCGCACGCCGAAGGTGAAGCGCCGGTTGGCCCACGTGTTGGCGACGGCGGTCAGCAGCAGGGCGGCGAAGTTGGCGACCTGGCCGCCGAGCACCCCGGAGAGCAGCAGATAGAGCAGGCCGTACGCCGCGGTGGAGAGCACGCCGACGATCGCGAAGCGCACCACCTGGCCGACGAAGCTGGGAGGCGACGGCGGCGCGAACGGCCGCCGCCCGAGCTCCGCGTACACCGCCTCCAGCGGGATGCGTCCGCGCGCGATGTTGGTCCCGACGCGCACCATCCCCTTGAGGTCCTCGCGCGCGGTGCGCACGATGTCGACCGAGCTGTGCGGGTCGTCGACCCAGTCGACCGGGATCTCGTGGATGCGCAGCCCCGCCCTCTCGGCGAGGATCAGCAGCTCTGTGTCGAAGAACCAGCCGTCGTCCTCCACCAGGGGCAGGATCCGCTGGGCGACGTCGCGGCGGATGGCCTTGAAGCCGCACTGGGCGTCGGAGAAGCCGACCGCCATCGTGCGGCGCAGAAGGAGGTTGTAGCTGCGGGAGATGAACTCGCGCTTGCCACCGCGGGTGACGCGCGACGTCCTCCCGAGGCGCGTGCCGATCGCCAGGTCGGAATGGCCGGAGAGCAGCGGCGCCACCAGCGGCGGGAGCGCGGCGAGATCGGTGGAGAGGTCCTCGTCCAGGTAGACGAGCACCTCCGCCGGCGAGGATCCCCACACCGCCTTGAGGGCGCGGCCGCGGCCCTTCAGCGGCAAGTGCACGGCGACGACGTGGTCCAGCTCCGCGGCGAGCCCGTCAGCCAGCGCCGGCGTCGCGTCGGTGCTGGCGTTGTCGGCGATCGTGATCCGCCAGCTCTCCTGCACCGCATCGGTCAGGTAGCGGTGCAGCCGGCGGAGGGAGGCCTCGAGCGTCGCCTGCTCGTTGTAGACGGGCACGACGATGTCGAGGGCGAGGGTCGTTGGCTGAGACATGCCGGCAACCCTGCCGCCGTGACATAACCGTGACCTTTCGCACGGTTATGTCCCGGCGATGGGTGTTCTGACCGCTTGCTATGCGGAGGCACTCACTCCGCTGGATGCGTCCGCGCTCGTGTCGCTCAGCTCTTCGAAGGCGGACTCGAGGGCGTCGTCCTCCGCGTCCTTCTCATCCGTCACCCCGGTCTTGACGATCTTCTTCTCCGCGTTGGTGAGCAGCGCCTCGACGTCCAGCCCCTTCGGGTCGACAGCGATGATCAGGAGGCCGGCCTGTCCGGACGACAGCGTCTTCCCCATCTCCTCCACGGTCTCCTTGGGGATGTTCCGGTAGAAGTGCCCGATGAGCCCGCCCGCACCGGCGAGCGCGCCGGCGCTTGCGACCGCCCCTGCTCCCGCGCCGGCGGCGGCCAGGGTGGTGATCCCGAGCGGCGGCACGAGCACCACGAGCGACGCGCCGATGATGGCGCCTCCCCACGCCAAGTGCTTGGCGGTGGAGTCGTGGCGGTCCACGACCAGCTTGCCCTCATCGTCCTTGGCGACGACGGCGATGGCGAGATGGTCCAGCTCGCCCTGGTGCTTCGCGCCCCGGATGATCTCGTAGTCCTCGACCGCGGCGTCCCTCGAGGCGTAGGTGGCGACGGCGACCGTCGTCGGTTTCGTTGACATGGCTTTCTCCTCCCACAAGCCCGACGCCGTAACGGTACGACCGGCCGGAGCCGCCGACGCGGGCCGAAGGTCCCACGTCGGCGGCATCCGTTCAGGCGGCGTCCGGAGTGCGGCGCAGCAGGTAGGTGTGCTCCCCCGTCAGGACCACCTCCGACCGCTGGTTGTGCACCGTGACCGCGGCGGTCACGACCCCGTTCGGCCCGTCCGGCGTGAGTGCGGTGATCTCCAGCTGGGAGTAGAGGGTGTCTCCGGCGTGCACCTCGCCCAGGAACTGCGCGGAAAGGCCGGTGAAGGCGATGAACACCTCGCCGATCACATGCGGGAACAGCGTCGCACCGGGCGCCGTGAACGCCAGCACCTGGAGTCCGTGCACCACGGGTGCCGAGTGCCCGTGCGCCTTCGCCCACACCTCGTCGTAGTGCACGGGGTGGTTGTCGGCCGAGACGGCCTGGAAGGCGGAGGCGTGGGCGTCGGTGAGCGTGCGGCTCGGCGCACGGAAGACCTCGCCGATGCGCAGCTGCTCGAACGTGCGCGGCTCCACGATCGCGAAGTCGAGCGGATTGAAGTCCCCGCTCATGCGGCGAGCCATGCGCTGAGGAACGCGACCGCCTGCGCGACGGCGGCCTTCGCCTGCGGGGTGTCGTGCATGCTGTTGACCATCACGAAGTCGTGGATGATGCCCTCGTAGCGCACGCCGGTCACCTCCACGCCCGCCCGCCGCAGCTTCGAGGCGTACGCCTCGCCGTCATCCCGCAGCACGTCGCACTCGGCGTTGATCACCAGCGCAGGGGGCAGCCCGGCGAGCTGCTCCTCGGAGGCCCGGAGCGGCGAGACGGTGATCTGGGCCCGCTCGGCGTCGCTCGTCGTGTACTGGTCCCAGTACCACTTCATGGCGTCGCGGGTCAGCCAGTAGCCTTCCGCGAACTCCTGGTACGAGCCGTCGTCGAACGCGGCGTCCGTCACCGGGTAGAACAGGACCTGGCCGCGGAAGGCGATGTCGCCGCGCTCCTTGGCCATCAGGGTCAGCGCGATCGCCATGTTGCCACCGACCGAGTCGCCCGCGATCGCGATGCGGCTGCCGTCGAGGCCCTCGTCCGCGCCGTGCTCGACCGCCCACTTCGCGGCGGCGTACGACTGCTCGTTCGCGACCGGGTAGTGCACGTCGGGCGACCGGGTGTACTCGGGGAAGACCACCGCGGCTCCGGTGCCGACGGCGAGGTCGCGGACCAGGCGGTCGTGGGTGTGCGCGTCGCCGAAGACCCAGCCCGCGCCGTGCGTGTAGACGATCACCGGGAGGCTGCCGGTGGCCCCCTTCGGCTTCACGATCCGCACGGGCACCGACCCGGTCGGGCCGCCCTCGACGGTGATCCACTTCTCGTCGACGTCGGGCTTGAAGATCTCGGAGTCCTGCACCTGGTCGACCGCTTTACGGCCCTCCTCGGGCGGCAGCTGGTACAGGTACGGCGGCTCGACGGTGCCCTCGCAGAAGGCCTGCGCGGCGGGCTCGAGGGCGTAGCCCTTGGGGTTGGCAGTAGGCATGCTCTGTTCTCCTCCTGGGGTGACGATGGTCAGGACAGCTCGGCGGCGGCGTCGGCAATCACCTTCGCCACCTGCTCCGGGTGGGAGCGCATGACGAGGTGCGGCGCGTCGATCTCGACGACCGAGCGCAGGCCGGCCCGCTTGTAGCCGAAGCGCTCGACATCCGGGTTGATCGTGTGGTCGTTCGCGGAGACGATGCCCCAGCCGGGCTTGGTCTTCCAGGCGGCGACGGGCGCGGTCTCGCTGAAGGCGAGCGCGGCGAGCGGCCGCTGGGAGGCCGCGAGCACTTCGGAGACGGAGCGGTCGACGCCCGCGGCGAAGACGTCGGGGAAGGCGTCCACCTTCACCGAGACGTCGGTGCCCGGCTCCGCTCCCTCGATCGGGAACGGTGTGTAGACCAGGTTCGCGGCGAGGTCGGAGTCGGGGAACCCGCCCTGGAGCTGCCCGAGGCTCTCGCCCTCGTCGAGCGCGTAGCCCGAGATGTAGACGAGGCCGACCACATTGTCCGCCGCGCCGGCGACGGTGATGACGGCGCCGCCGTAGGAGTGGCCTGCGAGGAGCACGGGTCCGTCGATCTGCTCGACCACCGAGCGGATGTAGGCCGAGTCGCCCAGGAGGCTGCGGTTCGGCACGGCGGGCACGCGAACGGTGTGCCCGTGGTCGAGCAGGATGCGGGTGACGGGAGCGAAGCTCGCCGCGTCGGCGAAGGCTCCGTGGACGAGGACGATGGTGGGTGCGGCCATGGTGGCGTTCCTTTCTCAGGGGTTCGCTCGCCACGCTAGGCAGTGCCTCGCGCGGTGTCGTGTCCCTGCGAGGATCACCGTCCGGGATCGGGCTGCACCAGTTCGTCGGGGCCGGGGCGGTCCTTCCCGGCCGCACGGATCGCCCGGCCGACGCGGTCCTTCGCCATCAGGTACTCGATGGCGGAGGCGGCCGGCGACCCGGGGTCGCCGAAGAAGGTCGTCAGGTACTGCCCGCCGCCCGGCACCTCGAGGGTCTGCCAGCGGAAGGGGATGTAGCCGAAGGGCTCCACCGCGACGAGGGCCGCGCCCTGGCGCTGCGGGTGCGCCTCGTGGCTGGCCCACGCCTCCCGGAACACGCGGGAGCGCGACGACAGCGACGCCACCAGGAGCTGGAGCCGCGCGTCCAGCGGGTCGGCGTGGAAGCGCAGGTTCGCCGCCGCCGACCGGATCGAGCGGTCCCAGAAATCGCGCTCGCCGGCGTCCTCGCCCTCGCGGGAGGACCGCTCCGAGCCCGCGACGATCGCCTCGATCAGGTTCGCTCCCGGCTCCAGCTGCAGCGGGACGAAGCAGCGCCCGAGCGCGTTCACCGCCAGCACGTCCTGGTTGCGGTCGACCACGTACGCCGGGGACGACGTCCACTGCTCCATCATCGTGGCGACGCTGTCTAGCGTCTCGGTGTGGGAGGCGTCGGGCGCAGCTCCGCCCGCGGTGCCGCGGCGCGCGGGCGGCGACTGGCCGGCGAGGCGGAACAGGTACTCGGTCGCGTCGGCGTCCAGCCGCAGGGCTCTGCTCAGGGCGAGCAGCACCTGCGGCGAGGGCTGGTGGTCCTTGCCCTGCTCGAGCCGCAGGTAGTATTCCGGGCTGATGCCGGCCAGCGACGCCACCTCCTGCCGCCGGAGCCCGGGCACCCGGCGCCGCGCCTCGGCGGGCAGGCCGAGATCGGCCGGTCGGGCGGCGTCCCGGCGGGCGCGCAGGTAGGCGCCCAGCGCGGCGTTCGCGGCGCTCATCCCTCCCGATCTCCGTGCCGGTTCGCCCTAACTGGATTCACCGTTCCAGATTGCCGTATGCGGGGCCGAAATGGGTACAGATCTGCGCGATCGGCCGATTCCGTCAGGCGGCGCGGAGGGCCGGCGTCAGGTGCTCCAGCGCCGACGAGGCGATGTCGCGCAGCCGCTGCGGCTCCTGCTCGATGCGGCTGAACTGGATGAGGCCCTGCGACACGAGGACGATCTCGGCCGCCAGCAGCGCCCGCCCGTCGCCGGCGACGCCCTCGAGCGCGAGCCGCGCATCCACCAGGCGCTCCATCTCGGCGATCGCCCGCTGGGCGACCTCGACGACCTCGGGCCAGTCCCGCCCGACCTCCGCGAGCGTGTTGAGCATCAGGCAGCCCCAGCTCGGCTGGTGGGAGGCGCAGTCGTCGATCACTGCCTCGAAGAACGAGGCGACGGCATCCTGCGCGTCGGTGCCCTCGGCCATCGCACCGCGGACCATGTCGACACGGCCGGCGCAATAGCGCTCGAAGACGAGCAGGAACAGCTCGGGTTTCGACCCGTAGGCCGCGTAGATGCTGCCGTTCCCGACACCGGAGACCGCCGCCACGTCGGACATCGACGTGGCGGTGTATCCCTTCTCCCAGAAGAGGGACGTGCTCCGTTCGAGGAGCGCGTCCTCATCGAACTCGCGGCGGCGCGCCATGCGTCGAGCGTAGCAACGCCGCGCACTCCCCCGCCGGGGTCGTCCGCATGCGATGCTGGAAGCCCGACCCCTGGAGGGACATGCGGCTCCCGACCGACCCCACCTGCGTCCTGGTGCAGATGACGGCAACGACGCACGCCGAGGAGGCGGTGTACCGCCGCATGCGACGGCACTCGTTCGGGCATGTCGGGCTGGCCCAGATCGCCTCCGTGCCGCAGACCGTGACCGCCCACCTGGGCGAGGTGCCCGCGCAGGCGATGGAGTCGACGCAGTTCCAGCTGGTCCACTCGGGCAGCCTCATCCTGCAGCAGGGGGACGTGCAGACGCGGTTCGCCGCGGGCGACCTCGCCGTCTACGACGCCAGCCGGCCGTTCTCGTTCGTGTATCCGCGGGAGTTCCGCACCACCATCGTGCAGGTGCCGACGGTGCTCCTCCGGGCACGGGGAGTGCTGCCCGAGTCGCTCAACGGCAGGACCGTCGCCGGCGACTCGACGGGGCGTCTCCTCCTCGAAGGGATGCTGCGCGGGGTGCCGGGACCGGGAGCGCAGCACGGGTACGGCGGCCCGTACGCCCTGTCGCACGAGCTGGTCCGGGCCGCACGCTCGATGCTGATCGAGCTCGGGCACGGAGAGGGAGAGCCTGACGGCCTCCGGACGGACCGGCTGGTCGAGAAGGCGATCGACCGGATCCACGCCTCCTTCGCCGACCCGGGCCTCACGGCGGCGACGCTGGCCTCCGCGTTCCACGTCTCGGTGCGGACGTTGTTCGCCGCCTTCGAGGCGGAGGGCCGCACCGTCGGGGCGACCATCCGCGCGGCACGGACGGCGGCGGCGGAGCGCCTGCTGCTGACGACCGACGCGACCGTCGCGGAGATCGCCCATGCCGTCGGCTACACCGATGTGACGGCTTTCATCCGCGCGTGGAAGGCGGCCACCGGCACCACGCCCGCGCGCTGGCGCCGCTCGGTGCGCTGAGGTGCCTCAGGGCGCGCGGACCAGCTCGATGGTAGCCCGCGTGCCGCCGCCGGGCCCGCAGGCCAGTCCGACCGAGCCCTGGTTGCGCTCGACGAGGGCGGCGACGATCGCCAGCCCCAGCCCGGTGCCCGGGACCGCCGCCCGCTCCATGCCGGGGGCGCGGTAGAAGCGGTCGAACGCGTGCGCCAGCTCCTCCTCGCTCATGCCCGGTCCCGTGTCGGACACGACGATGGTCGCCGTCGTTCCGGAGGCGGACGCGGAGACGGTCACCGCGCCGCCCTCCGGGGTGAACTTCACCGCGTTGGAGAGCAGGTTCGTCAGGATGCGCCCGACGTCGGCGGCATCGGCCACGGCGACGCCCGCCCGCCCTTCCGTCCTGAGGGCGATCCGCTTCTTGGCGGCGACGACGCTCAGGTCGCCGAGGGCCTGGCCGATCTGCTGGTCCAGATCGACGTCCTGCCGAACGCCGCCTTCGGCCTTGCCGTCCGCAGCGCTCAGGGTCAGCAGGTCCTCGACGAGTGATCCGAGCCTCGCGGCGTTCCGGCCGATGACCTCGATCCAGGAGCGCTCCTCGCTTCCGAGCGAGTCGTCGTCGGCGAGCAGCTCGCAGAAGCCGATGATGCTCGTGATGGGCGTCCGAAGCTCGTGGCTGGTCGTCGCGACGAAGTCGCCGCGCTGGCGTTCGAGGTCGATACGCGTCGAGTGGGCCGCCTCCTGCGCCTGTTGCGCAGCGAGCGTGGCCGCCTGCAGCCGGAGCGTCTCGGTGACGTCGACGAGCTGAACGGCGAACCGGTCCTCCTCGTCGGGTATCGGGTTGGCCGCGACGGTGAGCGTCCTCTCCCCCGACGGCAAGGTCGCGGTCCCGGCGCCGGCGAGGGCGGCTGTCGCCGCGTCCGCGATGGGGCCGTCCCAGAGCGCGCCGCCGTCGGAGGGCAGGAGTTCCGCCGCCGTCCGGTTCGACCAGACGACGCGCAGCGTCCCGTTCCCCGAGCGCTCGGCGATCAGGAGGCCGACCGCTGCTTCCACGAGGCTGCCCGAGAGCAGGCGGGAGGTCGCGACCAGCCGGCGGTTCGAGGCCCGCAGCTCGTACTGCGCCGTCGCGAGCACGATGGCGAAACCGGAGAACGTCACCAGGAAGGCCTCCGCCGTCCCTGCGCGGAGCGCCACGTCCAGGGACTCCACGTTGTACGGCCCTCCGCCCGCGATCGTGAGTCCGAGCATCGTCACCGACGCCAGTAGCGTCTCCGTCACCACCACGCGGATCGGGAACCGGAACGACGCCCACGCGAGGACCGGGTACGGGACGAACGCGAGCGACAGGTGCACGGACGGATGGAACACCAGCGCGATCACTCCGGCCAGGATCGCGGCCTGGACGACCATCTCGGTCACCGTCGCCCGCACGGGCAGCGGCGGCGGCAGCAGCCCGAAGGGCGCGATCATCAGCACGGCGGCGGCGTGCGAGGCGGCGACCAGCGCTGCCGTCGGCAGGAAGGGGACGCCGGAGAGCGCGGAGACCGTCGAGCCGGCGAGCACTCCGATCACGATCGCGCCGCAGACGACGGCGAGCACGAATCGGGCTGCCGCGGCCAGGTTCCGCAGGGTCGGGTCGCCCTTTCCCGACGAGAGCAGCACGGCGAGGACGACGAGCGCCTCCAGCGCATTGGCCAGGCCGAACGCGGCGGCGACGGCGGGCGGACGCCCGGCGACGACGTTCGCGACCGCGGTGGTCAGCAGGATCGCTCCGAGCGCCCACGCCTGTTCCCGCCGCGTGCGGACGACCAGCACCAGCAGCACGGACAGCCCGGCGGCGGGCCACCAGACGGCGACGGAGCTGTGCGAGGGAGCGAACTCGACGCCGAGGATCGACGCCGCGAAGATCAGGACGAGCGCGACCGCCCAGCCCCACCAGGGAAGCCTCGTCGAGAACCACGATCGTCTCGTGGGTTCGGCGAGACTCGCATCCATGGCGATGTCGCTCACACCATGGACCGTACCAGCCGCCGGATTGCGGACGTCTGGGATCATGAGCGCATGGAGCCGGACGGGCGTCCCCTCGGGCGGGCATGGACAGGCGTGCGCGCGGTCGACGTCGTGGATGTGTTCAGCTACCTCGTCGTCCTCGGCCTCTTCATCCAGGTGTTCCCCGCCGTCATCTCCGAGAGCTTCCTCGTCGCACTGCTCACGGCGGTGCTGCTGAAGCTCGTGCTCGAGCTCGTCCTCGCCGTGAAGAAGCGGATCGTGGCGCGGATCCGGAACAGCGACCGGGCGTTGATCCGCGTGGTCAACGTCGTGGCGCTCCTCCTCGTGCTGCCGGGCAGCAAGTTCCTCGTGCTCGAGCTCGTCGACCTCGTGTTCGGCGACGCGGTCCACCTGGGCGGTTTCTTCCAGGTCACCCTGCTCATCGTCGTGCTGATGCTGGTCCGTGGCGGGGTGCGACGGCTCGTCATCCGGTGACCCGTCACCTCCGCTCGCTCAACGCCCCGAGGATCGCGTCGACGGATGCGGCGACGGCGGCGCTGCGGGTCGCGGCGTCCTCGCTCTCGGAGTCGTGGAGGAAGGTCATCGCGCCGCGCCGGGCCCCGCAGTAGTCGACGATGCCGTGCTGGAGCTGCGTGCGCATCGCGCTCGCGTACTCGTGCCGATCGTAGACACCGGCGTCGTCGCCCGCGACCGCGAGGATGTGGATCGTCAGGTGCCCGAGCCTGCGTTCGATGCCGCCCTCCGCGCCGATGGCGAACGCCCATCCGTTGGAGAAGACCCGGTCGATCCAGCCCTTCAGCAGCGCGGGCATGGACCACCAGAACACGGGGAAGACCAGGACGACGTCGGTCGCCCGGTCCAGCCTCTCCTGCTCCCTCACGACATCGGCCGGGGCGTCCCGGCCCGTCAGGTAGGTGTGCCGGTCGGCGAGGGTGAACCGGGGATCGAACCCCTCCCGTGCGAGGTCCGCGTGCTCCACCTCGGCGCTCCCCGACGCCTCCCGCAACGCCTCGACGATGCCCGAGGTCAGGGACGGTGTGTGCGGGTGGGCCGTGACGATGAGGATGGTCATCCCCTCATCCTCCACCGGGTTCCGGTCCGGCCGCGCCTGCATCCCGGAGCCGCCCAGCACCGGGTTCCCAAAGGGCATTGCCAGCGTTCACCCACGCCACGTAAGAATCCGTCAAGAATCCGCGACGACCCTGGAGGCAGGTGATTCGAAACGGAGGCGCACCATGGCGACACGGGAACGCGGCAAGCGCATCGCCGGCTGGCTGACCGGGCTGATCGGCGCAGGGAGCCTGGCCGTCACGGCGATCATGTCGGGCGTGCTGCTCGGCAGCACCCACACGGCATCCTCGACCACCCCCGCGTCGACGACGCCCTCCTCGGGTGAGTCGTCCGGGAGCTCCTCCGAGTCGTCGCAGCCGTCCGATCCGTCGACCGAGGGCGACGACGAGCAGCAGGCGCCGGCTGCTCCGGCCCCGGCCGCTCCGCAAGCCCCGGCGCCGGTGGCTCCGAGCCAGGGAGGGCAGAGCAGTGGCACATCCTCTGGCTCCTGAGCTCACGTCCGCGCGTTCCGACTGGCGGGTGTGGAGCACGGACGCCTCCGTCGTCGTCGAGCGCGGCGACGTCATCGACGCCGCCCGGGCGATCGCGGACGACGTGCTGGCCGCCGTCGGCGCGGCGTGCGACCGCTTCGACCCGGCGTCCGAACTCTCCCGTCTGGCGGATGAGCGGGCGGCACGCGGCGTGGAGGTGTCCCCGCTGCTCGCGGACCTCGTCGCCACGGCGCTTCGTGTCGCCGAGCGCACCGGCGGAAGCGTCGACCCCACGCTGGGCCGTGAGCTCGCCCGCTGGGGCTACGACCGCGACCTCGAGGAGCTCGACGCGACTGCCGCCACCTCCGACACGGGCCGGCCCGCCACGTTCACCGTCTCCGTGACGCGGCGCTCCCCCGGCTGGCGCGCCGTCCGCCTCGACGGCCGCACCCTGACGCTGCCCGCGTCCCTGCGCCTCGACCTCGGCGCCACCGCCAAGGCGTACGCCGCCGACCTCGTCGCCGCGCGGATCGCGAGCGGGCTGGACACGGGTGTGCTGGTCTCGCTCGGCGGCGACATCGCGACGGCCGGCACGACATCCGCCGGCGGGTGGGAGGTGCTCGTGCAGGACGCGCCGGCCGACCCGTCGCAGCAGGTGTTCCTTCCCGACGGCAGCGCCATCGCGACCTCCAGCACGCAGAAGCGCCGCTGGCGGCACGAGGGACGCGTCCATCAGCACATCCTCGACCCCGCCTCCGGGGCTCCCGTCGTCCCGGCCTGGCGGTCGGCGACGGTCGCCACGGCCGACTGCGTGGAGGCCAACGCCCTCAGCACCGCCGCGATCGTCCGCGGGCGCGGCGCACCCCGCTGGCTCGCCGAGCAGCGTGCGGCCGCGCGCCTGGTCGACCTGCAGGGGCGCGTCGTCGCGACCGGCGCATGGCCGGCGCCGGATGCGCTGCCGTCCGGAGGTGCGCGATGAACGAGATGCTGTGGGCCTTCGGGCGGGCGAGCGGCGTGATCGCGCTCATCCTGTTCACGGTGACGGTGCTGCTCGGGATCGTCACCCGGTCCGGACGACCACTGCCCGGGATGCCTCGGTTCTCGGTCTCGCTCGTCCACAGGAACGTGTCGCTGCTGGCGGTCGTCTTCCTCGTGCTGCACGTCGGGACGCTGATGTTCGACTCCTACGCGAAGCTGAACCCGATCGACGTCGTCGTGCCGTTCCTCGGCTCCTTCAAGCCGTTCTGGCAGGGGCTGGGCACCGTGGCCTTCGACCTGGTCGCCGCGATCGTCATCACGGGCCTCTTGCGGCGCAGGATCGGGCAGCGCGCGTTCCGGTTCGTGCACTGGTTCACCTACGCCATGTGGCCCATCGCCGTCGTGCACGCGATCGGCAACGGCACCAACGGCACGAGCGGCTGGTTCCTGCTGCTCGCGGCCGGCTCCGCCCTGCTCGTGCTCGCTGCGGTGATCTGGCGGGCGTCGGCCGGGTTCCTCGAGCATGCGCAGACCAGACGCATCGCCGACGTCTACCGGGAGGAGACACGATGACCATGACCTCGGAGCCGTCGACGGCCCCCGCCGTCCAGGCGCCGGCCGGCGCGCAACGCGTGCTCGCTGCGGGCGCGGCGGCCGACCACGAGGCGCACCTGCGCACGTTCGGACCGCTCCCCCTCCGCGACCCAGGCGCGCTGCTGGACCAGCTCGAGGCCTCCGGGCTCACCGGCCGCGGCGGAGCGGGCTTCCCGGCCTGGCGCAAACTCGCGGCCACCGGCGCGGCCGCGGCAGGGCGGCGGCGGGGACGCGCGCCGCTCCTGATCGCGAACGGCTCCGAGGGCGAGCCGCTCAGCTGGAAGGACGAGGTGCTGCTGCAGAACGCGCCGCACCTCGTGATCGACGGGATGCTGACCGCCGCCCGCACCCTCGGCGCCCGCAACGTGCTCCTGTACGCGGGGTCCGGCTCCCTCGCCTCCGTCGAGCGGGCCATCGGCGAGCGCGCCGACGCCCGCGGTATCGAGGTCGTGGAGGCGGCGGACAGCTTCATCGCCGGTGAGGCCAGCGCGGTCGTGAACGCCATCGAGAACGACGACCCGCGGCCGATCGACCGCACCGTGCGGCTCTCCGAGTCCGGTCTTCGCGGCCGGCCGACCCTCGTGCACAACGTCGAGACCATGGCGCACCTCGGGCTCATCGCCCGCTTCGGCGGCGCCTGGTTCCGCTCGGTCGGCTCGCCGGAGGACCCGGGGACGCGGTTGATCACCCTCAGCGGCGACCTCCCGCGGACGGGCGTGTTCGAGATCGCCACCGACGCGACCCTCGACGGCGTGCTCCGGGCAGGCGGCCTGGAGCCCGGCTCGGCCGCGGCGGCCCTGATCGGCGGCTACCACGGCGCCTGGGTGCCGGCGTCGTCGTTCGGCACGCCGCTGACGCCTTCCGGCCTCGAGCCGTTCGGCGCGCAGCCGGGGGCGGGGATCGTCCACGTGCTCTCCGATCGGCGCTGCGGCCTGCGGGCCACGGCCGACATCGTCGAGTACCTGGCCGGCCAGACCGCCGGCCAGTGCGGGCCGTGCATGTTCGGGCTGCCCACGCTGGCGACGCGGTTCACCTCCCTCGCCCGCGGCCAGGCCGCCGAGGAGAGCGCCGCCGAGCTTCGGCGCGTGTCGGGCCTGATCGTCGGCCGCGGCGCGTGCCACCACCCGGACGGCACGGTGCGACTCATCCGCAGCGCGCTCGACGTCTTCGCCCACGACGTGCGCGCCCACGCCACCGGCCGGTGCACGAGGAGGGCGTGATGGGAGCGACGACGGGCACCCACGCCCTGCACATCGACTGGACCCGCTGCGACGGCCGCGGTCTCTGCACCGAGATCCTGGAGCGCGCGCTCACCCGCGACGACTGGGGCTACCCGGTCGCGACGCGCGGTGCGCCGGAGCGCCGGACGGATGCGCCGCTGCGGGAGGACGAGCTCGAGGACGCCGAGGAGGCCGTGCGGCTGTGCCCGCTGGCCGCGCTGCGCCTGACCCGGGTCGCCGTCCCCGCCGCACCACGTCCCGCCCGAAGGAGCCGCTGAGCGCCTCAGTCGCCGGCGACCCAATGGGCCGTCACGTGCTGCACGTGCGCGCCGTCGAGGTCGCTCAGCTTGACGCCGGCGAACCGGCGGGCGGCCTCCGAGGTCTGGACGCGCGCCGCAGGCGCCGGGTCGAGCAGCGTCGCGACGATGACCTCCGCGACGCCCTCCGCCGTCTGCGCCGCGGACGGGTCGAAGGCCGCCGCGGTGCGGACGAGGTAGGCGTCGAGCAGCGGGGCATACGGCGTCCCCGCCACCGGCAGCGCCTCCTGCGCCTGCACCGAGGCCACGAACTCGGTGCGCACGGCGCCGGGCTCCACGACCGTCACGCGCACACCGAGCGATGCCGCGACCGGAGTCAGCGACTCCATGAAACCCTCGACCGCGAACTTCGCGGCGCAGTAGGCCTCGTTGAAGGGCTGGCCCACCACGCCGCCGACGCTGGTGACGGTGAGGAGCCGGCCGCCGCGTTCGCGCAGAAGCGGCAGGGCGGCCTTCGTCGTCGCCACGACGCCGAAGAAGTTGACCTCCATCACGGCCCGCACCGCCGCCACCGACTCGACCTCGATCGTCCCGAGGTGGCCTGCGCCCGCGTTGTTGACCAGCGCGTCGAGGCCGCCGTAGGTCGATCGGACGTATGCGAGGCACGCGTCGATCGACTCCTGGTCCGTTACATCCAGCGGCTGGACATCCACCTCCACCCCGGCCACTGCGGCCGCCTCCCGCAGGGGCCCGGCTTTGCCGGTGTCGCGCATCGTCGCGACGACGCGGAAGCCGCGGCGCGCGGCCTCCACCGCCGTCGCGAGACCGATGCCGGAGGAGGTGCCGGTGACGAGCAGGATCGAATCAGCCATGACGGCATTCTCCACCCGGGACGCGGCGGCGGCATCCGGATGTCAGCGCTCTGTAAGCGCCATGAAAGCGGCCGGTGCCATCGTCGTCCTCAGGACAGCGGACCCGAACAGGAGGAGGCCGCGATGATCGACGGCTACGAAGACATGACCGTGCTCGTCACGGGAGCCAACCGCGGACTCGGCGCAGCCTTCGCCGACGCACTCGTCGGGCTCGGCGCCAAGAAGGTGTACGGCGCCGCCCGCGATCCCGAGACGGTCCGGGCACCCGGGGTCACGCCCGTCCGGCTGGACGTGACCGACCGCCGCCGGATCGCCGACCTGGCGCAGGAGCTGTCCGACGTGACGATGGTGATCAACAACGCCGGCATCCACCAGCGCGCCTCGGTCTTCGACGACACCGTCGTCGACGTCGTCGAGTCGGTGATGCGGACGAACCTGGTCGGGACGCTCGCGGTGAGCGCCGCGTTCGCCCCGAGGCTCATCGAGAACGGCGGCGGGATCATCGCGAACATGCTCTCCGCCGGCTCCTGGCTCGCCGGCCCGGGCAACCTGGCCTACGCCGTCTCCAAGGCCGCCGCCTTGTCCCTGACGAACAATCTCCGGGCCGAGCTGAGCCCCCGCGGCGTGCAGGTGACCGCGATCCACGCCGGCTTCATCGACACGGACATGATGGCCTCGTTCCCCGGACCGAAGCTCAGCCCGCGGGAGGTCGCCGAAGCCGCCCTGTCCGCCATCGCCGCAGGAGCGCAGGAAGTGCTCATCGACGAGATGTCGCGGCGGGCGAAGGCGGCGTCGGCCCAGCCGGTGCCCGCGTTCGCCGGTCTCACGACGGCGGGCTGACCCAGCACTCCCATGCTCCGACATCGGCGAAGCCGAGTCGCCGGTACACCGGATGGCCCTCGGGGCTGGACTGCAACCAGGCGCCCGCGGCGCCGTTGCCGAGCGCGTCCTCGACGATGCGAGCGGTGACGGCCGACCCGTACCCCTTCCGCCGGCGCTCCGGCGGCGTGGCGACGTTGAAGATGCCGACGTGGTCCTGCAGGAACAGCCCGAGGCCGGTGGCGACCGGCTCGCCCTCCACCTCGGCGACATAGAACCTGAGCGCCGAACCCTCCGCCGTACCGAGCCGCGTGATCGGGGAGAACAGCGCGGGCGGCGCCCCGAAGCCTGCCGCGGCGATCTCGGCATGGAGGACGACTTCGGCGGCCCCGAGCCTCCGGATGCGGAGGCCGTCAACCATCACCGGATCGGGCCGCGCGGCCGTGTACATCAGGGGCATGTCCTCATCACGGATCAGGCCGGCGCCGGCCGCCGCATCCCGGCCTTCCGCCGAGCCCGACACGAACTGCGCGCAATACGGCAGCCCGGCATCCCCGACGGCCGACAGCAGCTCGGGCAACCGGTCCGTGTCGGGCCGCGCGGACCACACCCCGTTCATCGTGGATGCCGACAGACCGGTGACGGACGCGACCTGGTCGCCGTGCCGGAGAGACCAGCCGCCCGCCACGTGCTCCCCCAGCCATTCGCGAGCGCCCACCAGCAACGACGATGCCTGCTCGAACGAGGCCGGTTCCATGAGCGGAACCTACCACCGCGCCGCGAATCGTCCGGCAAGAGCGGCACCCGCGGCGGCCGCCCAGCGATGCGGATCGGCGATGGCGGCGGAGGTGTCCCCGGCGAGGTCCGACAGCGCCACCGCGTCCGCGAAATGCTCCGTCGTCGCCTCGACCGAGCCGGCGGCGAGTAGCACAGGCACGTGCTGCTCAGCGGCGAGCCGGGCGACGTAGGACGGCACCTTGCCGGACCGGGACTGCTGGTCGTAGCGCCCCTCCCCGGTGATCACGGCATCCGCCTGGGCGATCGTCCCGGGCAGCCCGATCGCCTCGCCGACGGCGTCAGCCCCCGGCGCCATCCTGGCACCCCAGGCCAGGAGCGCCAGCCCCGTGCCGCCGGCGGCTCCGACCCCTGAAGCGTTCACATCGACTGGGAGACCGACCTCCCGGAGGGCCGTCGCGAGGCGGTCCAGCCCGGCTTCGAGCACCGGGATGTCCTGTGGTCCCGCACCCTTCTGCAGGCCGAATACGGCGGCGGCGCCGGCCGGCCCCAGCAGAGGCGCCGTGACATCGCTGAGGATCCTCGCCCCGCCGGGAGGCAGCGGACGAAGACCCGAGACGTCCACCCGGTCGAGTGCGGACAAGCCGCGGTTGCCATACGGCACCTCCCGACCGTCCGCAGCCAGGAGCCGCGCGCCCAGCGCGGCCAGCGCCCCCGCACCGCCGTCCGTCGAGGCGCTCCCCCCGATCGCCAGCAGGAGCTCCGTCGCCCCGTGGTCGAGCGCCGCAGCGATGGCCTCGCCGAAGCCTACGGTGTGCGCGTCGAACGGCGCGAGGGACGGCATGAGCCCGAGGCCGCTCGTCTCCGCCAGCTCGATCAGCGCCCGGCCGCCGGGCAGCTCCAGCCAGTTCGCGACCACGGACGCGCCGGCGGGACCGAGCACTCGGACGGGATGGCGCACGGCGCCCGGCACCGCCGCCCCGAAGGCCGCCAGCGTGCCCTCACCGCCGTCCGCCATCGGCGCGAGCACGACCCGGTCCTGCGGACGCACGGAGCGCCAGCCCTCGGCGAGCGCCTCGGCGACCTCGACCGCGGCGGCGGAGCCCTTGAAGGAGTCGGGCGCGACCACGATGACGCTCATCGCCTCCGCCTCCCAGGACGCCCTGCAGTCACGCGCCCGTCGCCGCGCTGAGGCCGACCGTCTCCGCGAACGCGTTCACCGTCCGCTCGACCACGGCCACCGGGTCGGTCGCCCAGATGGCCTCGTTGAAGATCTCCACCTCGATGTCGCCAGAGTATCCCGCCGCGTCGACCGCCGCACCGATGGGTGCGAAGTCGATGTGGCCGTCCCCCATCATCCCGCGGGCGAGGAGCACGTCGGCAGGGAGCGGGGTGACCCAGTCGCACACCTGGTAGCTCGCGATCCGGCCGCCCGCGCCCGCGCGGGCGATCTGGGCGAAAAGCTCCGGGTCCCACCACAGGTGGAAGGTGTCGACGACGACGCCGACCGACTCCGCCGGGAAGCGCTCGGCGAGGTCCAGCGCCTGGCCCAGGGTGGAGATCACGGCCCGGTCGGCCGCATACATCGGATGCAGCGGCTCGAGCGCGAGGGTGACACCGGCGTCGCGGGCGTAGGGCTCCAGTTCCGCGACGGCGTCCGCCACGCGCCCGCGCGCGCCGGCCAGGTCCCGCGAGCCGGTAGGGAGTCCGCCGGCCACCAGCACGAGCACGGCAGCCGACCCGGGCGCCCCCGCCGCGGCCAGGGCGGCGGTCTCGTCGATCGCGCGACGGTTGTCGTCCAGCGCCGCACGCCGCTCCGGCCCCTCCGGCACGGTGAAGAACCCGCCGCGGCACAGGCTGGAGACGCGCAGACCGGAGCCGGAGACCAGACGGACAGCCGCGTCCAGGCCGACATCGGCCACCGGCTCCCGCCAGAGGCCGATGGCTTCGACTCCGGCCTCCCGGGTGACGTCGAGCGCCTCGGCCAGCGAGGCGTACTTGATCGTCGCCTGGTTGATCGACAGGCGGGGGTGCGGCCTCGTCATGCGTCCACCCCGTTCACGCGCAGGAGGGTCGACCAGCGCTCGGCTGCCAGATCGGGCCGCTCGAGGGCGCCGCACGCGGCGGCCAGGCGCACGATCTCGGACAGGTGCGGGAGGCTGCGGGCCGACTGCAGGCCGCCGACCATGGAGAACGCCGGCTGGTGGCCGTTGAGCCAGGACAGAAAGGCCACGCCGGTCTTGTAGTAGAAGGTCGGCGCCGCGAACACCTGGCGCGAGAGCGCCTGCGTCGGAGCGAGGATCTCCCGGTAGCGCCCGGCGTCGCCGGCGTCGAGCGCCTGGATCGCGGCGGAGGCGGCGGGCGCCAGCGCGGCGAAGGCGCCGAGGAGGGCGTCGGAGTGCGCTCCGCCGTCGTCCTCGATGAGCTCGACGTAGTTGAAGTCGTCCCCGGTGAACATCCGCACGCCCTCGGGGAGACGCGCGCGCAGCGAGCGCTCGGCGTCCGCATCCAGCAGGCTCATCTTGATGCCGGAGACGCGGTCACCGGCCGACTCGATGATCCGGAGCACGGTCTCGGCCGCGCCGTCGAACCCGGTCGCCCCGAAGTACCCGGCGAGGGCCGGGTCGAAGGCGAGCCCCAGCCAGTGCAGCACCACCGGGCCGGAGGCGGCGGACAGCACCTCCGAGTAAACGCGCTCGTAGTCGGCGGGCGACGCGGCGGCGCGCGCCAGGTGCCGGCTGGCCATCAGCACGACACCGGCTCCCGCGTCCTCGGTGAAGTGCAGCTGCTGCTTGTAGGCGTCCGCGACGGCGGCGAGCGGGATGACCGGCTCGTCGACGTGGTCCGTGTTCACGCCGGCGACGACCGAGCCGCCGGCCAGCGCGGCGTCCGCGGCGCTGCGGGCGATCAACTCGCGCGTCGCGGCGGCGTCGAGGCCCATGTTCCGCTGGGCCGTGTCCATCGCGTCGGCCACACCGAGCCCCCAGGAGTAGACGTGACGGCGGAAGGCCAGGGTGGCATCCCAGTCGATGTCGGCGGGCGCGCCCGGCACGTTCTCGCCCCACGCCTTCGGGATGACGTGGGCGGCCGCGTAGGCGACCCGGGACCGGAGCGGGCCGCTCGGGCGGCCGAACACCGGGGCCTCGCCGAGGACCGCCGACGACGTGCTCCCGTCCGCGTTCAGGAGGGCGACGCGGGAGGCGGTGGCGGCGGTCATCGCGTGGCCGCCAAGCCGGCCGCGAGCGCGTCGCCCTCCTCCGTCGCGGACACGAGCGATACCTCGGGCAGCTCGATGCGGCGCCCCTCGCGCGACGAGCGCAGGCCGAGCTCGGCGAGCTGGACGCCGCGGGCGCCCGCGAGGAAGTCGAAGCGGTTGGGCGCGTCCTCCAGCACGTGGCGGAGGAACTCCTCCCACTGGGTCTTGAAGCCGTTCTCGAAGACTTCGTTCGCGGGAGACTCGATCCAGTCGCCCGCGTAGTCGTGCTCGTCGGCGAGGTCCGGGTTCCACACCGGCTTCGGGGTGGCGTTGCGCGGCTGGATCTTGCAGCCGAACAGCCCGACGACGGCGCTTCCGAGCGTGCCGTCGACCTGGAACTCGACCAGCTCGTCCCGGTTCACCCGCGTCGTCCAGCTCGAGTTCAGCTGCGCGGTCGCGCCGCCCTCCAGCTGGAAGATCGCGTACGCCGCGTCGTCCGCGGTCGCGGCGTAGGGGCGGCCCTGCTCGTCGACCCGCTGCGGGATCTCCGTGACCGCCTGCGCGTACACCGTCTCCACCCGGCCGAAGAGGTTCTCCAGCACGTAGCTCCAGTGCGGGAACATGTCGACGACGATGCCGCCGCCGTCCTCCGCGCGATAGTTCCAGCTCGGCCGCTGGGCCGCCTGCCAGTCGCCCTCGAACACCCAGTAGCCGAACTCGCCGCGCACCGACAGGATGCGGCCGAAGAAGCCGGAGTCGATGAGCCGCTTGAGCTTGCGCATCCCGGGCAGGTAGAGCTTGTCGTGCACGACCCCGTTCTTGACGCCCGCGTCGTTCGCCAGGCGCGCGAGCTCGAGCGCCTCCTCGAAGCTCTCCGCGGTCGGCTTCTCGGTGTAGATCGCCTTGCCCGCGGCGATCGCCTTCTTGATCGCCGCCGACCGCGCCTTGGTGACGAGGAAGTCGGCGTAGATCTGCCAGTGGTCATCGGCGAGGGCGGCATCGAGGTCGGTCGTGTAGTCCGGGATGTCGTGGCGCTTGGCGAGCTCGGCCAGCTTCTCCTCGTTGCGGCCGACGAGCAGCGGCTCCACCTGGACCCGGCGGCCGTCGGAGAGCAGCACCCCGCCCTGCTCGCGGATCGCGAGGATCGACCGCACCAGGTGCTGCCGGTACCCCATGCGCCCGGAGACGCCGTTCATGATGATGCCGATCGACGACACGTTCACTCCTTCGTTCGTGTTGCGGGAAAGCGCTTACCCACCGTAGCGCCCGCCGCGCCTCCCGTCAACGACTCGCATCCGACGAGCCTGATTCGTGCCAAATGTGCGCTATCGGGCGAGCATTCCGCACATTCGGCACGAATCGTCAGCGGGGGGAGGCGGGAGCAGCGGGAGTAGCGGCGGGGGTGACGGCATCCGCCGCAGTGAAGTCGATCGCCTTCGCCTGCTTGCCGAACGCCGTCAGGAGGATGACCGCGATGGCGGCGATGCCGACGGTCGACGCCATCGCCCAGCCATAGCCGAGCTGCGGCGCGAGCGCCTGCTGGATCGGGAGGTTGAACGCCGCGATCACGTTGCCGAGCTGATAGGTCACACCCGGGTAGAACCCGCGGATGGCGTTCGGCGACATCTCGTTGAGGTGCGCCGGGATCGCTCCCCACGCCCCCTGCGTCGTGAACTGGATGAGCGCCGACCCCAGGCAGAGCAGCCCGGCCGTCTGCGAGAACGCGAAGATCGGGATGATCGGCAGCGTCAGCGCGGCGCCGAGGATGATCGTCGCCTTGCGCCCCCAGCGGTCCGACAGCGACCCGAGCACGATGCAGCCGACGATGGCGCCGATGTTGTAGACCACCGCGATCCAGCCCGCGGTCGCGGCGTCGAGCCCGGCTCCCCCGTTCTCGGTGGACTTCAGGAACGTCGGGTAGATGTCCTGCGTGCCGTGGCTCATCCAGTTGAACGCGGCCATCAGCAGCACCAGGTACACGAACCGGCGCAGCACCCTGCCGTCGAAGAAGACCCTGCGGATGGAGGTGTCGGCCTTGCGCATCCGCTCGCGCGTGTTCACCCACACCTCGGACTCCTTCACCCGGCTGCGGATGATCAGTGTGATCAGCGCCGGCAGGATGCTGAGCGCGAACATCCACCGCCAGTTGAGCCCGAACACCGAGTGGACGAGCAGGAAGGCGAGCGCGGCGAGCAGGTAGCCCGCCGAGTAGCCGGCCTGCAGGATGCCCGAGTACAGGCCGCGCCGGGTGCGCGGCACCTTCTCCATGGTCAGCGCCGCCCCGAGCCCCCACTCGCCGCCCATGCCGATGCCGTAGAGCAGACGGAGGATGAACAGCACCGTGAAGTTGGGTGCGAACGCGCACAGGAACCCGACGATCGAGTAGAAGCAGACGTCGACCATCAGCGGGACACGGCGGCCGATCCGGTCGGCCCACAGCCCGAAGAGGTACGCGCCGACCGGGCGCATGATGAGGGTGATGGTGGTGAGGAACGCCATCTGCTCGAGCGGGACCCCGAACTCCGCGCCGATGTCGGCGTAGACGAGCACGATGATGAAGTAGTCGAAGGCGTCCATCATCCAGCCGAGCAGCGACGCGATGAACGCGTTCCGCTGGTCGGGGTTCAGGCGGGTGGAGACGGTTGCGGTGTCGGACACGAAATTTCCCTTCCGATCGTCACTGATCGGCACGCGCGCGAGAAAGCGCTTACCATCGCGTTACGGTAGTCGCGGAAACCGGGCTGTCAACCCGACGAGAGGATCGAGGGACTTTCGATGCGAGCACTGATCCTGAGCGGGGCCGGCCGCTACGCCGACCCGTGGCACCCCTTCGCCGAGACCTCCGGGCGGATCGCCGACATCCTGCGCGGAAGCGGTTTCGACGTCGAGGTGTCGGAGGCGGTGGATGCGCGGATGGCGGCACTGGCCTATCCGCACGACAGCCCCGAAGGGCTCGACGCCGATCCCGACCTCCTGGTGCTGAACATCGGCGACCCGGCGCTCACGGGCACGCCGGACCCGGAGGCGGAAGAGCTCGGCCGGGCCGGGCTGCTGGCGTACCTCGCGCGCGGAGGGCGGCTGCTGGCATCGCATGTCAGCTCGACCTCGCTCCGCGGCGTTCCCGAGTGGGAGGACATCCTGGGCGGGGTGTGGGTTCGCGGGGCGACGTTCCACCCCGACTATGGCCGCGCGCGCATCCACGTCCATCCGGAGCGACACCACGTTGTGGCCGGACTCGACGACTTCGAGGTCGACGACGAGCGCTACACCGATCTCCGCGTCGCGGCCGACGTCGTCCCGCTCGCGTCGCACGAGCACGAGGGCGCGGAGCACCCTCTGATCTGGGCACGCACGTACGGTCCGGCGCGCGTGTTCTACGACGCCCTCGGCCACGACGCAGCATCGTACGAGTCGCCGACGCACCGCGAGATCCTGCGTCGCGCGGCGCTCTGGCTGACCGCCTGAGCACGGTCTGCGGATTCGCGCTTGACGAATCGGCGCGCCATGCGCAACTATTGGAATGCGCATTCTGGGAATGCGCTATCCGAACCGGGCTCCGGCCCACCCGAGGAGTCGACGATGACCGCAGTGCGCACGCCCGTCGCCGCATTCGCCATGCGGCCCGACCTGCCGCCGCTGCTGTTCTCGGGCGACGACCTGCGGGCACTGCGCGCGGTGACCCGGCTCGACCCCGACCTCGCGATCGCCGACCTCGACGACGCGCCGGCCGAGCTCCTGGACGAGGTCGAGATCCTGATCACGGGATGGGGCGCGCCCCGGCTGGGCCGCGCCGAACTCGACCGGATGCCCCGGTTGCGCGCCATCGTCCACGCCGCCGGGACGGTCAAAGGCCACCTCGACGACGCCGCCTGGGACCGCGGCATCCTCGTGACCAGCGCCGCCAGCGCCAACGCCTTTCCCGTCGCCGAGTACACGCTCGCCATGATCCTGCTCGCCGGCAAGCGCGTCCCCGACTACATCCGGGGCTACGCCGCCGACCCCGGCCTGTACGGGGAGGACCCCGACCCCCGGATCGGGAACTTCCAGCGCACCGTCGGCATCGTCGGCGCGTCCCGTGTCGGGCGGCGCGTGATCGAGCTGCTCGCGCCCTTCGACATCGACGTGCTGCTCTACGACCCGTACCTCCATCCCGGCGACCCGATCCTGGACGCGGTGCGCCGCGTCCCGCTCGACGACCTCTTCGCCGGGTCGAGCATCGTCAGCATCCACGCCCCGCTGCTGCCGGAGACGGTCGGGATGGTCGGGGCCGCGCAGCTCGCACTCCTCCCCGACGGCGCGACGCTGATCAACACTGCCCGGGCGCCGATCGTCGACCAGGAGGCGCTGGCCGCCGCCGTGCGCGACCGCGGGCTCCGGGCGGTGCTCGACGTCACCGATCCCGAGCCCCTGCCCGCCGGCCACCCGCTCCGGACGCTGCCCGGCGTGATCATCACCCCGCACGTCGCAGGAGCCCTCGGCACCGAGCTGCGCCGGCTCGGCGAGTGCGCCCGCCACGAGATCGAACGTTTCGTCGCCGGGGAACCGGCCGAACACCCCGTCACGAAGGAAGCTCTGATCGCCGTTGCCTGAGACTGTGACCGAACCCCTGACCCCGGCCGTCACGGCCACCACCATCCGGGAGGCACCCACCATGCGCGAACTGCGCGACTACGACGTCCAGGTCTTCATCGACGGCCGCTTCGAACACCCCGAGGCCGGCGACGGCATCCCGGTGCTCGACAAGGCTTCGGGCGTGCCGTTCGGGACCTACGGCAACGCTTCGTCGTCGCAGGTCGACCGCGCGGTGGAGGCCGCCCGCCGGGCGCAGCCCGCCTGGGCCGACGTGGATGCGAACACGCGGTCGGCGATCATCCGCCGGTTCGCGGGCGAGCTGGCCGCACGCCGCGACGAGCTGCTGACGCTGCTCATCCGGGAGACCGGGGGGACGCTGGAGAAGGCGGAGGAGGAGCTCGGCCAGGCGATCACCCAGCTGGAGAACTCCGCCACCCAGCTCACCGAGAACGCGGGCAGCATCCTGCCGCCCTACAAGTCGGGCAAGCTCTCGCTCTCCCGCGCGGTTCCGCTCGGCGTCATCGGTCTGATCGTGCCGTGGAACTACCCGATGAGCCTGGCGATGCGCGCGCTCGCACCCGGGCTCGCGTACGGGAACGCCGTCGTGCTGAAGCCGGCCGAGCTGACGCCGATCGCCGGGGGCCAGGTGCTCGCGGAGGCGGCGCACGCGGCCGGCGTCCCCGCCGGCGTCTTCGCGGTGGTCCCCGGGGACGGGCCGACCACGGGCCGTACGCTCAGCGAGCACCCGGACCTCGACCTCATCCACTTCACCGGCTCGTTCGAGGTGGGCCATCAGATCGCGAACTTCGCCGCGCGGTCCTTCACGCCGGTCGCCACCGAGCTCGGCGGTGACAACGCGTTCGTCGTGCTGGAGGACGCGGACATCGACCAGGCCGCCAGCTGCGCCGTGTGGTCCTCCCTCTGGTATCAGGGTCAGACCTGCATCACGGCCGGGCGGCACATCGTCCACCGCGACGTCGCCGAGCGGTTCACCGACGCGGTCGTCGATCGCGTGCGGGCACTCCGCGTCGGTGACCCGCTGCGCGACGACGTCGACCTCGGCCCCATCGTCAGCGAGACGCAATTGCGGCGCTTCGCAGACGGTCTCGTCCGCCCCTCCGTGGACGCCGGCGCGCGCGTCGCGGTCGGCGGCACCCATGACGGCCTCTTCTACCAGCCCACCGTGCTCACCGGCGTCACCACCGACATGCCGGTCTTCACGGAGGAGATCTTCGGCCCGGTGATGCCGATCACCGTGGTCGACAGCGAGGCGGACGCCCTCGCCCTCGTCAACCGGCACCGCACGCTCATGAACTCCGTCTTCACCGGCGACCCGCTTCGCGGGCTCGCCTTCGCGGAGCGGGTCAAGAGCAACGAGGTGCACGTGAACGACGGGTATGCCCGCCACGGCGGCGAGGGACAGCTCGCCGGCTTCACCCACCGGCAGTGGATCGGCATCCAGACCACTCCGGTGCAGTACCCCGCATGGGCCGAGGGCTGACCCCGACACCCGAAGCACCGACACACCCGCACCACGATCCATCAAAGGAGATGCACACAGTGAGGAAGACAACGCTGAGGACCGTCGGCGCCGTGATCGGCGTCGCCGCCGCCACCGCCGCGGTCCTGACCGGCTGCTCGAGCACGGGGAGCGGAAGCTCCGCGTCCGGCGGCAAGGTGACCTTGAGCTACGTGAACTGGGACGGCGGCATGCAGGCCGTCGTCGACGAGTGGAACAAGGCCAACCCGGACATCCAGGTGAAGCTGACCAAGCCGTCGGGAACCGGCTACACGCTCTACAACAAGCTGATCACTAACAACAAGGCGGGCACCAACCCCGACGTGACGGAGGTCGAGTACCAGGCGCTGCCCGCGCTGATCGCCAACAAGGTGGTCGTGCCCATCGACAAGTACGTGGGCGACCTCTCCGGCGACTTCTCGAAGTCGACGCTGGCTCAGGTGCAGTTCGAGGGCAAGACCTACGGGGTGCCTCAGAACGTCTGCCCGATGGTGTTCTTCTACCGCAAGGACATCTGGGACTCGCTCGGGCTCACCCCGCCGAAGACGTGGGACGAGTACGCCGCCGACGCGGCGAAGATCCACGCTGCGGACCCGAAGAAGTACATCGGCAACTTCACGGCCGCCGACCCGGGCTGGTTCGCCGGCCTCGCCCAGCAGGCGGGGGCGGACTGGTGGAAGGCGTCCGGCGACGAGTGGACGGTCGCCATCGACGACGCCGCAAGCAAGAAGGTGGCGGACTACTGGGGCGGCCTGGTCTCGCAGGGCGTCGTCAGCCCGGAGCCGAACTGGTCGGCGCAGTGGAACACCGACATGAACAACGGCACGCTCGTCGGCTGGGTCGGCGCGCAGTGGGCGCCCAACCAGCTGCCCTCGATCGCGAAGGACACCGCGGGCAAGTGGGAGGCCGCTCCGCTGCCCGCCTGGACCGCAGGCGACGACACGGTCGGCATCTGGGGCGGTGAGACCGAGGCGGTGACCGCGAACTCCAAGCACCCCGCCGAGGCCGCGAAGTTCGTGAAGTGGATGAACTCCTCCAAGGAGGGCGTCGCGTCGCTGATCAAGAACGTGCAGGTCTTCCCGGCCAGCCTGTCGAACCAGACGGCTCCCGAGCTCCAGACCCCGCCGCCGTTCATGTCCAACCAGCCGGACTACAACACGCTGATGGCGACCGTGGCCAAGGGCGTCCGCACCTTCGACATCTGGGGCCCGAACGCCAACGTGACGTTCGACTCCTACTCGAACGCGTTCGGGGAAGCGCTGCAGAACAAGACGTCCCTCTCGGCAGCGCTCACCACGATGCAGAACGAGACCGTCGCCGACATGAAGAAGATCGGCTTCAAGGTCGCCGGCTGATCATGCCAGGGCGGGGACGGCTCCCCCCGGCCGTCCCCGCCCGTCCCCTCCCCTGACCACCCTCGCGCGAACAGGAGCGCCGCCCATGGCCGCCATCGCACCCACCGCCACCAGGAGACCGCGCCGCCGGCGCACGCTGCTCCCGGTCCTCCTCGTGACGCCCGCGGTCGTCCTGCTGGTGCTCTTCACCGTGGCGCCGGGCGTCTACGCCGTGATCCTGAGCTTCCTGCAGCTGAAGGTCGGCGGCGGCCTGCTCGGCGGCGGCGACCCGACGGAGGTGTTCGCGGGACTCTCGAACTACATCAGCACCCTCACCGACCCGGAGTTCTGGGCGAGCCTCGGCCGGATGCTCGTCATCGCGGTCATCGGCGTGCCGCTGACCGTGGTGCTGGCGAGCCTGTTCGCGCTCTGCCTCGACGCGAAGCGGGCACGCCTGGTCGGCGTCACCCGGCTCGCCATCTTCCTGCCGTACGCCGTCCCAGGTGTCGTCGCCTCGCTGCTGTGGGGGTTCATGTACCTGCCGGCGACCAGTCCGATCGGCGGGCAGGTGATCGACTACTTCGGCAGCACCGGCATCTTCTTCTCCGTCGCCAACGTCGCGGTCTGGGGAGTGGTCGGCTTCAACATGGTGATCCTCTACACCGCGGTCCGCAGCCTCCCGCGCGAGCTGTTCGAGGCCGCGGAACTGGACGGCGCGAGCGAGCTCCAGATCGCCCTCCGGATCAAGCTCCCGCTGATCACGCCGGCGATCACCATGGTCGCGCTGTTCTCTGTGATCGGCGCACTCCAGCTGTTCAACGAGCCCACCACGCTCAAGCCGCTCGCCAACGCGATCTCGTCCACCTGGGTGCCGCTGATGCGGGTCTACACCGACGCTTTCGTCAACAACAGCATCTACGAGGGGGCGGCGACGTCGTTCATCCTCATCGTCATGACCGTCGCGGCGACCGTGATCGTCAACCTGATCGGCCGGCGCTTCGCCCGGAGGGAGACCCGATGACCACCGCCACCGCGACCCGACCCGACCAGGCAGGCACGACCGGACGCTCCGGTGCGCGCGCACCGCTGCGCACGCGCAGCGGGCTGCACATCGTGCCGACGCTCATCCTCGTCGTCGGGGCGCTCTACTGCGTGCTCCCCGTGCTGTGGATCCTCATCGCCTCCACCAAGACGAACGACGAGCTCTTCTCCACGCCCTCGTTCGTGCCGTCCTTCTCGGGCGGCTTCTGGACCAACATGCAGGCCCTGTTCACCTACAACAACGGCATCTTCGGCCGCTGGGCGCTCAACTCGGTCATTTACGCGGTCGGCGGCGGCCTGCTGTCCACCGTCATCGCGGGCGCCGCGGGCTACGCCCTCGGCAAGTACACGTTCACCGGGTCGAAGTGGATCTTCCGCACCATCGTGGCGGCCGTGCTGCTGCCGCAGATCATGCTCGCCATCCCCCAGTTCCTGCTGCTGGCGAAGTTCGGGATGACCAACACGTACGCGTCCGTCATCCTGCCGCAGCTGGTGTCGCCGTTCGCGATCTACCTGTGCAAGATCTACGCCGAGGCCTCGGTCCCGGACGAGATCATGGAGGCCGCGCGCATCGACGGCGGCAGCGAGTGGCGGATCTTCTGGTCGGTCGGCTCACGGCTGATGATGCCGGCGCTCGTCACGGTCTTCCTGCTCCAGTTCATCGGGATCTGGAACAACTTCCTGCTGCCGTTCGTGATGATCAACAACGACCAGCTGTACCCGCTGACCCTGGGCCTCTACGGCCTGATGATCATCACGGGAGGGCAGGCCGCCCAGTACTCGATCGTCATCGCGGGCGTGCTGGTGTCGATCGTGCCGTTGGCGATCCTCTTCTTGTCGCTGCAGCGCTACTGGAAGATCGACCTGATCTCGGGCGGCGTCAAGCTGTAGCGGCGCGCCTCAGCGGCGGGGCGTCGAGGCGCGGAGGCGCACCTCGGCGACGACCGGCTCGTCGTCGGCCGGCGGCTCGTCCGCAAGGGCGAGCTCCAGCGCGCGGGCGCCCATGTCGGCCAGCGGGAGCGCGACGGACGTGAGGGCCGGCGTGACATCCGCGACCAGCGGGATGTCGTCGAAGCCGGCCACCCCGATGCCCTCCCCCGGCTCGATCCCGGCCTCGCGCAGGGCCGCCATGGCCCCGATCGCCATCACGTCGCTCACGGCGAAGACGCACTCGGGACGGTCCCCGGAGGCAAGCAGCCCGGCCATGGCGCTGTGGCCGCCGGCGCGGGAGAACTCGGCGTGCACCACGCGGGCGTCCGGCATCACCGAGCGGAACCCGTCCACCCGGTCGCGCACCGTCACCAGTTCCTCCGGGCCGGCCAGCAAAGCGACGTCCTCGTACCCCGCCCGGCGGAGCTCGACGGCGAGCGCCGCGGCGCCGCCCCGGTTGTCCACGGCGATCGTTCGCAGCCCCGGTGCGCCGGAGCCGACCACGGCGACCCGCGTGCTGCCCGCGTCGGGCTGCGCCGCCCCGTCCACGCGGCTCCCGGCGAGGACGACTGCCCGGGGGCGCTGGCCCCGGAGCGCGGCGAGAGCGGCGCGCTCCCGCTCGACGGAGGCTTCCCCGGCGTAGGGGCCGGTCGCGGTGATCGTGACGACGAGCCCGCGCTGGTCCGCGACCCGGATGACCCCGGACGCGATGGCGGCGAAGTAGGGATCCGCGATGTCGCCGACCACCAGGGCCACGACATTGCTGGTGCCGCGGGCGACGGCCTGAGCCTGGACGTTCGCGCTGTAGCCGAGCGCCCGGGCGGACGCGGCGACACGCTCCTGCAGCTCCGGGTTGACCCGCCGCGCACTGCCGTTGAGGGCACGGGACGCGGTCGCGAGCGAGACGCCCGCGTGCGCGGCGACGTCGGACAGCGTGGGGAGGTTCTCGCTCACACGCCCAACCTACCGGCGCACCGGCGGCGTGGAGGCGCGGATCACGGGATGCGCGGGCACCGTCCGGCCGCCGGCGTCGCCGTCGAGCGCGCGACGGACCGTCTCCTCGGCGACCTGGTCCAGCGGGACATGCACCGTCGTCAGCGCCGGGACCACATCCCGCAGCGTGGTGATGTCGTCGAAGCCGGCGACGGCGACCTCTTCCGGGATCCGGCGGCCGCGGTCGCGCAGGCCGGCGATCGCCCCGAGCGCCATGTCGTCCGTGATCGCGAAGACGAGCTCCAGGCTCCGCAGCTCCTCGTCCGGCAGCGAGCGGATGTGTGCGCGGGCGCCCTCCCAGGAGAAGTCCGGGTATGCGATCGTCGCCTCGCCCGCGAAGCCCTCCACGAACCCGTCGACGCGCTGCTGCATGGACAGCAGCGGCGTGCCGCTCCCGAGCACCAGGGCGCGGCGGTAGCCGAGGGTGGAGAGCTCGGCGGCCAGCGTCCTGGCGCCCTCGTGGTTGTCGAAGGTCACCGTCTCGAAGGGCAGGTCGGTGCGGCTGATGAGCACCACCCGGCCGCCGGTCTCCTCGAAACGGCGCAGCTCGGCGACCAGCTCGTCGCCGTTGGGCGGGTCGACGTACCCCGTTCCGGCGAGCACGATGGCCTGCGGCTGCTGTCCGCGCAGCTCGCGGACCAGATCCAGCTCGCGGTCGACGCGGCGCTCGGTGACCGCGATGGAGACGCGCATCCCGTACTTCTCGGCCTGCTTCATCAGCTCGGTCGCCATCGCCGAGAAGTACGGGTCGGAGATCCCGCTGATGACGAGGGCGATGGTGCGCGACGTGCCGCGGGCGATGGCCTGCGCCGCCAGGTTCGGGGTGTATCCGAGCTCCCGCGCGGCCTCGAGCACGCGCGTGCGATAGCTGTCGGCGACCGTGCGAGCGCTGCCGTTGAGGACGCGGGAGGCCGTGGGCTGCGAGACGCCGGCTCGCCGCGCGACGTCGGTCAGCGTGACGGGACGCCGCGGCGCCGTATCGTTCGCTGCCTCGGTCACACGGCTCACCCTACCGTGCGGGAGCCGCCCTCGGAATGCGCATACCCGCGCGTCGGCGCGTCGCGCTCACGGGAGCAGCGCCATCGCCGCGAGCATGCCTCCGCACAGGGTCGCCGAGATCACGGTGTGCGCGCGCAGCACCCGGCGGGCCAGGAGCACTCGGCCGAGCGTCCAGCCCGCGAGCGCCACGACGGTCAACGCGACGGCCACCGGCCCCGACGCGAGCGCCGCACCGTGGTGGTGTCCCGCCGGAGACGCGGACGCGACCCCCGCCTCCCCGAACGCCATGGCCACCAGCAGCACCTGCATCGCCCACAGGTCAACGATGTGCTCGCGCGCGAAGGCGGAGCGGCGTGCGGACCGGGCGTAGAGCATGGCCAGCAGCGCGAGCGCCAGGGCGCCGCCGAACAGGGCGGCTCCCCCACCGGTGACGCACGCAGCCAGCATGAGGCCGACCGCCGGGAGCTCGTGGGCGAGCGTCATAAGCAGGCCATGCGAGGTGGGCCGCGACGTCGGCGCGGGGAGGGCGCGCCCGTCCGCGACCCGCAGCCGACGGGCCGGAGGGCGGACGGGCGCGCCGGCGGTCATGCCCGCCAGACCGTCTTGATGTTGGTGAACTCGCGGATGCCGAACGCCGACAGCTCGCGTCCGTAGCCGGAGTCCTTGATCCCGCCGAACGGCAGCTGCGGGAAGGAGGCGGTCAAGCCGTTCACGAAGACGCCCCCGGCCTCGATGCGGTCCTGGAAGAAGGCCGCCTCGTCGTCGTCCTGCGTCCACACGCTCGAGCTCAGCCCGAAGTCGGAGTCGTTGGAGCGCTCCACCGCCTCCTCGGCCGACTGCACCCGGTAGAGGCAGGCCACGGGTCCGAAGCACTCCTCGCGGAAGATCCGCATCTCGGGCGTGACGTCGCGGAGCACGGTCGCCGGGTAGAACCACCCGGGCCCCTCGGGCAGCACACCGCCTGCGAGGAGCGTCGCGCCCTTCGCCACGGCGTCCTCCACCAGCTCGTGGGTGTCGCGCCGCACCTGCTCCGTCGCGAGCGGACCGAACGAGGTCGCCTCGTCGAAGGGATCGCCGATGACCTGCGCCCGCATCCCGGCCACGAAGGCCTCCTCGAACGCGTCGTACACCACATCGTGGATGTAGTACCGCTTGGCGGCGATGCAGCTCTGCCCCGAGTTCTGGACGCGGGCGTTGACGCCCGCGGTCGCGGCGGCGGCGATGTCGGCGGACGGCATGACGACGAACACATCGGTGCCGCCGAGCTCCAGGACGGACTTCTTGATGTTGCGCCCGGCGGCCTCGGCGACCGAGGAGCCGGCGCCGACCGAGCCGGTCAGCGTCACCGCGCGGATGCGACGGTCGTCGATGAGCGGCGCGACGGCGCCGCCCTCGACCAGCACCGTCTGGAACGCGCCCGCAGGGAACCCGGCGCGCTCGAACAGCGAACCCAGGTACAGGGCGCTCTGCGGAACGCTGGACGCGTGCTTGAGGATGCCGGTGTTCCCGGCCATCAGCGCGGGCGCGGCGAAACGGATCACCTGCCAGAACGGATAGTTCCAGGGCATCACGGCGAGCACGGTCCCGATCGGCTGGTACCGCACGCTGACCGCGGACGCCCCGACATCGCCCGCCGCGACCGGGTGCTCCTCGGCGAGGTACTCGGCCGCGTGGTCGGCATACCAGCGCATCCCGCGCGCCGACTTCGCCACCTCGTACTTCGCCGTGCCGATGGTCTTGCCCATCTCGGTGGTGACGAGCGCGGCGACCTCGTCGAGTTCGGCGTCGAGCAGATCGGCCGCGGCGCGCATCCACTCCGCCCGCTGCTCGAAGGTGGTGTCGGCGAGCCCGCGGTAGGCGGACTCGGCGGCGGCGAGGATCTCTTCGAGCTGCTCCGCGGTGTGCGGCTCGAACGTCCTGAGCGTCTCGCCAGTGCTGGGGTTGATGGAGGCGATGGCCATTGTTCACTCCTTCGTTGCGACGGCCGGTGGGGGTGCGCGGGCGGTCAGACCGCGATGCGCCTGGCCAGCTCGACGGCGCCGGCGACCGGCGCGTCCGCGAGCGGGACGATGGTGAGGCAAGGATGCGCAGCGGCGACGGCGTCGCCGAACGCGGCCAGCAGGCGGGGCTGGTGCACGAAGACACTGCCGCCGACGACGATGTGGGAGCCGGTCGCTCCGCGTACGACGACCCTGCCGACCAGCTCGGCGAGCGCCTGCCCGGCGTTCCGGATCACGCCGGCCGCGAGCGCGGAGCCGGCGTCGGCCGCCTCGAAGACGGTGACCGCGTGCGGACCCCAGTTCTCGGGGGTCGGGTCGTCGTTCACCGCGCGCGCGAGAGCCGGTGCGGAATCCACGCCGAAGGACCGCTGCAGGAGCGCGGACAACGGATCGTCTGTGGCACCCTCGTCCTCGGCGCGCAGGGCGGCGATGGTGGCCTCCCGGACGATCGCGGGCGCTCCGCCCTCGTCGCCGATCACCCAGCCCCATCCTCCCGCGAAGAGTGTGCGTCCACCGGCGTCGGAACCGACCGCGATGGAGCCGGTGCCCGCGATCACCCCGATGCCCTCGGTCAGGCCGGCGGCGGGCACGAGCAGCTCGGCGTCGTTGACGACGGTCGCCCGGTAGCCCAGCTCGCCCAGGGCCGTGCGCAGTTCGCGGGCGTGCTCGACGGTGTCGAGGCCCTGGGCGCCGACGCCGAGCGCCGCGACCGAGGCCCCCTCCGGCAGCACCTGACGGACGCGCGCGTGCAGCCAGCGAGCGGCGCCGCCTGCCGGGGATGCGCTCCATTCATCCGCCGGCAGGGCGACGTCGGCGACGCGCGAGCCGTCGAGGGTCTCGGCGCGTACACCGAGCTTGGTGCCACCGGCATCCAAGCCCACGATCAAAGGGGTGCTCATACCGCCCCTCCCGCGTCCACGGGCACCTTGGTGTCCGCGTTGTGGAAGACGAACTCCTCGATCTCGACCCCGCGCACCTCCGCGACGGCGCCGACGAGGATCTGCATGACCAGGACCTCCAGCACAGCCCGCTGCGCCGCAGGCAGCTTCGGCAGCCGCACCGGGTGCAGGGTCGGCGACGACACGATGTCCTCCGCCGACACCAGGATGACGTGGTGGCCGGCGTCGGCCAGGGTCGTCGCCAGGTCGAGCTCCCGGCTGTCGCCGAGGACCACATGCACACCGCCGCCCGCCGACTCCATCGACCCGTGCAGGTACTGCCGCGTGCTCATACCGGTCGCCGGGATGCGCGCCACCTCGCGGAACAGCAGTGCGCCGGCCTCGGCCGACCCGACCGCGGGGCCCGAGCCGACGAAGTCGCTCGACGTCACATGCTCGAACAGCCCGGCGAGCGCCGAGAGCGGCCCGGCGAGGCGGTCCTCGACCTCGGCGAAGGTGTCGCCGAGTCGGAGCCAGCCCGGGTCGGGCTCTCCGCCGTCCCAGGTGTCGGCGAGCATCCCGAGCGCCGCCGCCGTGGCGGTGTAGCCGAGGGTCGACGCGTAGCTGTCGGCGAGGTTCCCCAGCGACAGCGTGGAGGCGATGCGACCGATGGGCGACGGCTCGCTGTTCACGACGGCGAACCGCAGCTCCGGCGGCACCGACTCGAGCACGGCAAGCGTCTCGGCGCTGCGGCCGCTCTGCGAGATCCCGACGATCGGGTGCGGGCTGGACGGGAACGGCAGCGGGTAGTCCCCAGCGCCGAGCCGCCACGAGTGGATGCCGCGCGACCGGAGCGCCCAGACCGGCGCGCAGGCGGCGGCGAGGCTGGCGCCGATGCCCACGAAGACCGGACCGGGCCCGGCCAGCTGGCCGAGCTCCGCCCGCGCCGCGACCTGATCGGCGATCAGCGGGATCGCCCGGCTCAGCTCGGAGGCCTGCGTGGCGCGTGCTTCCGCGAACGTGATGTACCCCTTCATCGGGCTCCCCCTGACGGTGCGGTGCCGGCGGGCGCCGGCGTGGTCTGTGCGGTCGGATCCCAGTCGGTCGGCAGCGGTTCGACGACCGGAGCGGAGCTGCGGACGGCGACCGGGCCGCCCGACCGGGCGGACTCCTCGATGGCGAGCATCGTCTCGAGGGCGTGGAAGGCCAGGCGGCCGGAGGCGCGCGGCGGCCGCCCCTCGCGCAGCGCGCGGGCGAGCTCGAGCACGCCGACGCCCCGCTCGCGGTGCGCACCGGGAGGCGCGGACTCCGACCAGTCGTGGTCGCGGTCGTCGCCGGCGAGGATGCGCGTCGCGCCGTCGAAGCCGCTCACCGGAACCTCCAGCACGCCCTCCGAGCCGGTGATCTCGAACGCCTGGCGGCGACGGGGCGAGTCGAAGCTGTAGACCGAGGTCCCGACGACGCCCGAGGCGAACCGGGTGAGCACGCTCACGTGCGTGTCCACTTCCACGGGGAACCGGGTCCCGGCGTCCGGTCCCGACCCGATGACGCGCTCGGAGCGCGGTCGCTGGCCGATCGCCTCCACCGAGACGATCGGTCCGAGCAGCTGGATCATGGTGCTCACGTAGTAGGGGCCGATGTCGAACAGCGGCCCCGCCCCGCGGGCGAACAGGAACTGGGGGCGGGGGTGCCAGGCGTCCGGTCCAGGACCCTGCATGAGGGTCAGCAGCGTGCGCGGCTCGCCGATCGCGCCGTCGAGGAGCAGGCGCTGCGAGTGCTGGATGCCCTCGCCCAGGATGGTGTCCGGCGCGTTCGCGACGACGACGCCTGCCGCCTCCGCCGCGTCGAGCACCTGCTGGGCCGCTGCCAGCTCGAGAGTGAGCGGCTTCTCGCCCCAGACGTGCTTCCCCGCGGCGATGGCGGCGAGCGCGACCTCGGCATGGGCGGCCGGGATGGTCAGGTTGACGACGATCTCGATGTCGTCGCGGGCGAGCAGCGCGGCCACCGACGGCGCCGCCTCCACCTCGTACCGCTCCGCCTGCGCCCGGGCACGCTCGACGTCGAGGTCGGCGATGGCGACGACCCGGATGTCGGGGTACGTGGCGAGGGAGCGGAGGTACTCGTCCGAGATGTTGCCCGCGCCGACGATGCCGACGCCCGTGGCCGTCATGCGCCCACCGCCGGACGGACGGCCCCGAAGAAGCGGGCGTTGCGCTCCACCAGCGGGAAGACATCCCCCTCGTGCACCACCACCTCGACCACCGGGAGCTCGAGCGCGGTGGCGGCGGCCATGGCCTCCGTCACGTCGAACGGGTTGGCGTCGTCGTCCTTCACGTGCAGGAACCGCACGCGGTCGCCGAGGCGCGGGATCAACGACAGCACATCCTCGCCGCCGACGGCGGCCCAGTACGTGTCGAGCTCCAGCACGACCGCCGGGTCGAGGGCGTCGACGAGCACGTCGTAGGCGGTCCGGCCGTCGATGTGCTGCGAGAGCTCGAAGTCGTGGTTGTGGTAGCCGATGCGGATGCCGCGGTCGGCGGCGACGGGCACCACCGCGTTGATGGCGTCCGCCAGCGCCTCCACGCCGTCCCGGTCGGCGATGCTCTCGGGCGGGACGAACGGCACGATCACCGTCGAGATGCCGAGGCGTGCCGCGGCGTCGAGCACGGCGTCGCGGTCCAGCTGGGTGATCTTGGCGTGCGCCGTCTCTGCGACGAGCCCCGTGGCGTCGAGCGCCGCCCGGAGCCCCTCGGTGTCGCTCAGGATGTCGTACGGTTCGACGTGTGTGAAGCCGTACCCGGCGAGACGCTCCAGGGTGTGCGGGAGGGCGTCCGGTCCGATGTCGTCGCGGACGCTGTAGAGCTGGATGCCGAGGCTCATGCGCCGTGCCCTTCGTGCCCGTGGTGCTCATGCCCGTGGTGCTCGTGCCCGCCGTCGCCCGGCGCGCAGTGGTCGCCCACCGTCTCGGGGATGTCGAGCGTCGGGTTGGCCCCGAAGAAGCCGTGCGGCTTGAGGGTGAAGCCGGCGGAGTCGACCGGCATCACCGGCCAGTCCTCGATGCGCGGGAAATGGGTCAGCCCGAACGTGTGCCACAGCACGATGTCGGCGCCGTCGACGTCGCGGTCGGCGGCCGTCCACTTCGGCAGACCCGCCCCTCCCGGGTGCATGTTGACGAAGTCCCCGGCCGGGTAGAGCTCGGAGGGCTCGTAGGCGGTCACCCACAGGTGCTTGGCGGAGTAGGTGGCGCGCTGGTGGATGTCCGACTGCTCGTCGGCGAGGAGCGCAGGCTTCCCCTCCGGATACAGCACGTAACCGACGTCGCCGCCGAGACGGTTCTGCCGCTCCGGATTCGAAATCAGCCACACGCGGTTCTTGGCGTTGTCCGCCATCCGCTGCGCCTCCTTCTCCGTCCGCAGCCGGGTGACCGTCTGGGTGATGCCCGTCCCGGTCGGGTTCGCGGGCCCGCGCGGGACGAGGGCGGCCTCCAGCTCGTCGACCGCGTTCACCGTGCCGTCGATCATGGTGTCGAGCCGGGCGGAGAACAGGTGCTGGTGGTACGGGGCGCCGAGGCCCGGAGCCAGCTCGGAGGCGTACGCGTAGCCCGGGCCGGGATAGGCGGACGTGAACACGACGCCGGTGGCCTTGACCTCCAGCTCGATGTTCCCGTCGAGCGAGAAGTACCAGTAGAAGCCGTAGTCGTAGTTGCCGACCGTGACGAAGAAGCTGACCACCAGCCGGCGGTTGCGCCGGGAGTCGCTCGACCCGTTCCAGTTGTCGAAATGCTTCCAGAGGATGCCGGCGTCCTCCTCGTGGATGCAGATGGCCTGCGGGATGACGCGGACGTTCCCCGCGTTGTCGGCGAGGGTGGCGTCGAGGTACGTGATGTCGCCGACGCAGTCGCAGCCCAGCTCGAGCGAGTTCGCGAACCCGCCGAGCAGGTACTCGCCGCAGTCGAAGAAGTTCTGGAACCAGCGCTGCGGGCTGGGGTCGCCGTAGGGGACCATCATCTCGGCGATCGAGGCGCGGTAGAGCACGGGACGCTGCACGCCGTCGTCGGCGATGGAGACGTTGTGGAAGACCAGTCCCTCGCGCTGGTCGAAGGACACCTGCAGCCTCCAGCCCAGCCAGTCGAGCACACCGTTCTCGTCGATCGTGAAGCTCGGGCCCTCGGGCTGCGTGATCTCGATCGGCTTGAGGCCCGCCCGCTCCGGCTTGCCCACCCACTCCGGGAGGTGGAAGTTGCCGTCCTCCTGCGGCACCGGCAGGTCGACGTAGTCGATCACGTCGAGCACCTCTCGGGTCACGACATCGACCATGACGGTGACGCCGTCGACGGGGTGCGCCCAGCCCAGGTCGTCCGGCGTCTTCTGCACGAAGGTGAAGCAGCGCTGGATGCGCCGGCCCGCCTCGTCGGTCGCCGGAGCGCCCGCCGACAGCGGGTTGACGCGGAGGGTGGTGAGGTCGGTGAGGCCGCGCTTGGCCATGGCGGCGCGCCAGCGCTCGTCCTGGTGCACGATCTCCTCGACGAGGCCGAACTCCGCGAGCACCACCGGCACCTGGCCGTCCGCCGGGTCGAGCTCGACGACGGAGACCAGCCGGTCCTCCGCCGGGCAGACGACCACGTCATGCGATGCGCCGGTGCCGAAGTCGACGAGCATCGCCCGGAAGCGGCGCGGCTCGGGGCGGGCGCCCGGAGCGAGCAGCGTGCGCTTGTCCTGCTCCAGGAGCCCGAAGTACGACACGTGCCCGTCGGGGCCGAGCAGCCCCTCCCGGACCAGGATGGCCCGCGAGGCGGCGACCTCCTCGGGGCGCAGGGAGGCGAGCGCCGCGGCGACGGCCGCGGAGTCGGTCTCAGCGAGGGCGGGGGCGGTCTCGGTCATGTCAGGGCTCCGTTCGGTTGTGGCGGGAGAAGTAGGTGCGCAGCCGGTAGCGGTCGCCGGCGTACTGGACGGTGGAGGCGAGCACCGCGCGCTCGGAGCGGTTGCGGACGACCTGGTGCATGACCAGGGTGGGCGTGCCGGGCTGCACGCCCAGCTGGTCGGCGACCTCGGCGCTCGCCTCCCGCGCCTCGATGGTCGTTTCGGCGTTGGCGAGCTCGTTGCCGGTCTCGGTGAGGGCCTCGTACAGGGAGGACGTCTCGAAGTCGTAGCGGTCGGCGTCGGGGAGCAGCGCAGCGGGGATGAGCGCCCAGTCCAGGGCGATCGGCACACCGCCGAGCATGCGGACGCGGCCCAGCCGGAACAGCGGAAGCCCCGGAGCGATGCCGAGCAGCTCGGCGTCGTCGATGGTGCTGGGGGCGACGCTCGCCTCCAGCACCCGGGAGGTCGCGGCGAGGCCCATCCTCTCGGCGGTCTCGCTGAACGACTCGAGACTGTTCGGCCACTCGTTGCGCGTGTCGCCCGGGCCGGAGACGTACCAGCCGCGTCCGTGCGACGGCGCGAGCGCTCCGTCCTCGACCAGGGCCTGCAGCGCCTTGCGGAGCGTGACGCGGCTGATGCCGAGCGTCAGGCACAGCTCGCGCTCCGGTGGGAGGCGCGACCCGGCGCGGAGCGTGCCCGCCCCGATCCTCTCGCGGATCGAGGCCGCGGCCTGCACCCACAGCGGGTCGGGGTAGTCGGCCCGGACGACGCCGCCCACGGGACCGATCGGTGTCGTCGTCATCGTTCGAGGCTCACCTTCTCCCAGACGCCGGTCCGCATCGAGGCGTAGCAGGCGTCCAGGATGCAGTTGACGACGAAGCCGTCGTCGAAGGTCTCATCCGGCTCCTCGCCGGCGGCGAACCGCTCGACGAAGTGCCGCATCTCCTGGCTGAAGCCGTAGGCGCGCGCCTCCTCCGGCACCGGGTAGACCCAGCCCGTGTCCGCGTCGGCCTTCTCCACCAGGTACCCCGCCGGGTTCTCGATGAAGCCCCAGACCGGGGTGTGCGAGGTGTCTGTGACGAGTCGCCCGGCGGTGCCGACCAGTTCGTGGCGCAGCTGCATCCCGCCCTTCTCGATCCACGACGACTCGATCTGGGCGAGCTGGCCGCCGGCGAACTTCAGCAGCGCGACCGCCGTGTCCTCGCCCGTGGTCTTGTCCGCGTGCGCCATGGTGGCTCCCCAGGCGAACACCTCGGTGACCGGGTTGTCCTTGCCGAAGAAGTGGCGGGCCGACTCGACCGTGTGGCAGCCCATGTCGAGCAGGGCGCCGCCGCCCGCGGTCTCGGCGTCCCAGAAGTGCGGCGCATGCGGGCCGGAGTGCGCCTCACGGGCACGCATGGTGAGCGGCTCGCCGATGGCGCCGGCGACGACCATCTGATGCGCCTTCGCGATGTTGGGCGAGAACACCGAGCTCTCCGCATAGCCGTGCCACACGCCTGCCTCGCGGACGAGCCGGAGGATCTCCGCCGCTTCGGCCCCCGTGCGGGCAAGCGGTTTGGTGCAGACGATCGCCTTGCCGGCCGCGGCCGCGATGCGCACGGCCTCGACGTGCGCCTCGTTCGGCAGGGCGACGACCACGAGGTCGACCTCCGTGTCGGCGCACAGGGCGGCCATGTCGTCGTACTGCCGGTCGACGGGTCCCCACTTCTCGGCGAAGGCTTCCGCCCGTGCGCGGTCGCGGGAGTAGTTCGCGACGATCCGGGCTCCGCGGGCGTCCTGGAGCGCGTCCGCATAGGTGTCGGCGATGAATCCGGAACCGAGGAGTCCGACTCGAATCACATTTCCTCCTGCTCGATGGGGCATGTTCGCAATAGTAGCGATGTGGTACGCCATTGGTCTATACCAAAACCGATCTTCGGCGAAAGAAAGAATACCTCTTGCTACCTCTAGGTACCGCTATGTATGCTCACGGTCATCCATCACCCCGCTACCCGAGGAGAATGCAGTGCGACCACGAACGTCGACCAAGAGGCGAGTGGCTGCGGCTCTCGCCACCGTGGCAGCCGCCACGCTGATCATGACCGGATGCGCCGGAAGCAGCGGAGCCTCCAGCAGCTCCCGCTATCTGAACGTCTACTCCGGCAACCCCGGCAACCTGACCGACAACTTCAACCCGTTCGTCGCCGATGTCGCCTACGGCGCGAACGGCGCCGTCCTGGGTGCGGTCTACGAGCCGTTGTTCTACTTCAACTCGGCCAAGAACGAGAAGCCGCATCCCTGGCTCGGGACCGAGTACACCGTGTCGCCCGACGGCCTGACGTACACCGTCACGCTGCGCGACGGCGTGAAGTGGCAGGACGGCAAGCCGTTCAGCGCCGCAGACGTCGCCTACACGTACAACCTGCTCAAGCAGAAGCCGGAGCTCAACCTCTACGGCCTCAAGATCGCCGACGCCAAGGCCGTCGACGACACGCACGTCACCATCACGCTGAGCCAGCCGGACTATCCCAACGAGTACCGCCTGCTCGGTCTCACCTTCATCGTCCCCGAGCACATCTGGAAGAGCATCCCGGATCCGGCGAAGACGACCAACCAGAAGCCGGTCGGCACCGGCGCGTTCGACTTCGGCCAGTTCACGCCGCAGTCGGTGACGCTGACCGCCAACAAGGACTACTACCAGCAGGGGCAGCCGGCCATCCCCGGCATCCGCCTGGTCACCTCGACGGGCAACGCCGCGGCGCTCAACTCGCTCAACGCCGGCCAGATCGACTGGGCGGGCATCGCCCTCCAGGACGTGCAGAAGTCGTTCGTCGACAAGGACAAGAAGTACAACAAGTACACGTCGATCCCCGCCGACATCAAGGTGCTGATGCCCAACCTCAGCAAGGCGCCGTTCAACGACCTCGCGTTCCGCCAGGCGCTCAGCCTGTCGATCGACCGCGACGCCATCATCAAGCAGGCGTTCGGCGGCACCGACACCCCGGCCAACCCGACGAGCCTCCTGCAGCCGCGCGACGAGGCCTATATCCCGGCCCAGTACCAGGGCAAGACACTCGACCAGAACATCGACAAGGCGAAGAAGACCCTCACCGACGCCGGCTACACCTACGACGGCTCGGGGAACCTCCTCGGCAAGGACAAGCAGCCGGTGAAGTTCAAGATCACCACGGTCACCGGCTACACCGACACCATCACCGCCGACCAGCTGCTCGTGCAGGACTTCCAGAAGATCGGCATCCAGGCCACCCCGGAGGAGCTCTCGCTCGGCGCCTACTCGACGGCCCGCCAGAACGGCACGTTCGATCTGCTCGACGACCGCATCCCGACCGGCCCGAACCCCTTCCAGCAGTTCAGCGACAGCCTCGACTCGGCCAAGACCGCGCCGGTGGGCACCGCGGCGAACGCCAACTTCGTGCGCTTCAGCGACCCGAAGGTGGATGCGCTCATCGCACAGGCCGGCGGCACCAACGACCCGGCGACGCTGACCACCGCGTACCAGGCTCTCGGCACCTACTTCGCCGAGAACCAGCCGTACATCATCCTCAGCCAGAACGGCGCGGTGACCACCTACCGCGACCAGTACTTCACGGGGATGCCCACACCGGACAACCTGTGGGCGACACCGTCCAACTGGCTCTCCGGCAACATCGGCTACATCGCGAAGTCGCTGAAGCCCGTCAAGTGAACCCCGGTGCGGGGCGGCGGCCGACCGGTCGCCGTCCCGCACCCCGACCCGGTGGGACGGCCTCGTGCGCTACTACCTCAACAAGCTCGGCTTCTACCTGATCGCCGGCTGGATCGCGATCACCCTCAACTTCCTCCTGCCCCGGCTGGTCAAGGGCAGCCCGGTGGACGTCATCCTGGCCAAGACCCAGGGCGTCGCCCCCATGCCCCCGGAGGCACGTCACGCCCTCGAGCTGCAGTTCGGCGTCTCTCACGAACCGCTGATCGTGCAGTACGGGCAGTACCTGCACAACATCTTCACCGGCCAGTTCGGGCTCTCGGTGAGCTACTACCCGACCCCGGCCATCGATGTGGTGATGCAGGCACTGCCCTGGACCCTCGGCCTCGTGGGCCTCGCGACCGTCATCAGCTACGTGATCGGCGTCGTGTTCGGGTCCTGGCTCGGCTGGCGCCGCGGGACCTGGACGGACGCCGCGCTTCCCGCATCCACCTTCTTCTCGGCGATCCCGTACTTCTGGCTGGCGCTCGTGCTGGTCTACGTCTTCGGCTCGATCCTGCACTGGTTCCCGGTGAGCGGCGGCTACGACCTCAACGTCGCGCCGGGCTTCACCCCGGAGTTCATCGGCTCGGTCGTCGTCTACGGCGCGCTGCCTGCGATCACGATCATCCTCGCCTCCGTCTCCGGCCAGTTGCTCGGGACGCGCAACATGATGGTGTCGACCATGGCCGAGGACTACGTGGTCACCGCACGCGCGAAGGGCCTCCGCCCGACCCGCGTGTTCGGGTCCTACGCCATGCGCAACGCGCTGCTGCCGTCGGTCGCCGGCTTCGCGATGTCCCTCGGCTTCATCGTGAACGGGTCCGTCGTCACCGAGAGCGTGTTCGGCTACCCGGGCGTCGGCTTCACCCTGCTCACCGCCGTGCAGAACAACGACTACCCCCTGATGCAGGCCCTGTTCCTCATCATCACCCTGGCCGTGCTTGGCGCGAACCTGATCGTCGACCTGGTCTACGGCTTCATCGACCCCCGCACCCGGCTGGCGAACTAGGAGGAACCATGAGCTTCACCCAGCAAGAGCTCGCCGACCCGGAGCTGTCCGGCTCCGAGGCGGACACCGACGACGCGGCCACCGCCCGCACCGGCTTCCTCCGCGCGGCCGGCCGCCGAGGCGGAGCCGCCGGACGGCGGCGCACGACCCGCGGATGGAAATTCTGGGTCGGCATCGGGATCTGCGCGTTCTTCGCCGTCGTTGCGATCGCGGCGCCCTTCCTCGTGCCGAACCCGAACCAGTCCAGCCCGGTCGGCCTGCAGCCGCCGAGCGCCGAGCACTGGTTCGGCACGACCAACATCGGCCAGGACGTGTTCGGCCAGGTCGTCGCCGGGACGACCGGATCCGTGGTGATCGGGGTGGTCGCCGGCGCGATCACCGTGGTGCTCTCGATGCTCTTCGGCATCGGCGGCGCGTTCCTCGGCGGCTTCTGGGACAACGCCTCGTCCCTGATCAGCAACGTGTTCCTGGTCATCCCGGGGCTGCCGCTGCTCATCATCGTCACCGACTACGTCGAGTCGCGCGACATCGTCGTGATCGCGATCGTCATCGCCCTCGTCTCCTGGGCGGGCGCGGCCCGCGTGCTCCGGGCGCAGACCCTCAGCGTCCGCTCGCGCGACTACGTCGACGCCGCCCGGGTCGCCGGCGAGTCGACGTGGCGGATCATGCTGCGCGAGATCCTGCCCAACCTGATGCCGATCATCGCCTCGCAGTTCGTCTTCGGAGCACTCGGCGCCATCCTGGCGGAGGCCGGTCTGTCGTTCCTGGGGCTCGGCGCCCCCGGCGGCAAGAGCTGGGGCAGCATCCTGTTCTTCGCCCAGAACGCGCAGGCGATCACCCTCGGCGCGTGGTGGTGGTTCGTCCCGCCTGGGCTCTGCATCGCGATCCTGGGCGCAGCCCTCGGTCTGATCAACTTCTCCATCGACGAGCGCATCAACCCGCGCCTGCGCACCGCGGCGATCGCCAAGCGGTCCCGCGCGCGCCTCACGAGAGGAGCCGCCGCATGAGCGAGCCGCTGCTGCGCATCCGCGACCTCACCGTCGACTACGTCACCGACCGGCCGGTCCGCGCCGTCGACGGCGTCTCGCTCGACGTCCGCCCCGGCGAGATCGTCGGGCTGGCCGGCGAGTCGGGCTGCGGCAAGTCGACCCTCGCGTACGCCGTCACCCGGCTGCTGCAGCCGCCCGCGCAGATCAGCGGCGGCACCATCGAGTGGCGCCAGGAGGACGGGTCATCGACCGACATCCTGCGCCTGGACGGGCGGGCACTGCGCGCCTTCCGCTGGCAGGAGATCTCGATGGTGTTCCAGGGCGCGATGAACGCGCTCAACCCCGTCCACCGCATCGGCTCCCAGATCGAGGATGTCCTGATCGACCACCGCACCGGACTCAGCCGGGCGGAGCGCCGCGAGCGCGCCGCGGAGCTGCTGCGCACGGTCGGCATCCCGGTGGACCGCCTGCAGAGCTACCCGCACGAGTTGAGCGGCGGGATGCGGCAGCGCGTGATGATCGCGATGGCGCTCGCGCTGCGGCCCCGGCTGATCATCATGGACGAGCCGACCACCGCCCTCGACGTCGTGGTGCAGCGCAACATCCTGGAGGAGATCGACCGCCTGCGCGCGGAGTTCGGCTTCGCGGTGCTGCTCATCACCCACGACCTCGGGCTGCTGCTGGAGGTGAGCGACCGCGTCGGCGTCATGCTCTCCGGCCGGCTCGTCGAGGAGAACACCCCGCGGGCGCTGCTGGACGGTGCCGGGCACGACTACACCCGTCACCTGTTGCGGTCCTTCCCCAGTCTGCGCGGCGACGTGCCGGTGACCGGGACCCGCTACATCGACCGAGGAGAGGAGGCGCTCGCGTGACCACGCTGGAGGCGCTCCACCTTAGCAAGGACTACCCCATCCGCGGCCGCGGCCTGCGCCCGCAGACCCTGAAGGCGGTCGACGACGTGTCCCTGCTCGTCCGGCCGGGCGAGTCCGTCGCCCTGGTCGGCGAGTCCGGCAGCGGCAAGTCGACCATCGCGAAGATGCTGATCCGGCTGACGGAGCCGACAGGCGGCGACATCACCCTGGACGGCGAACGCATCCCCGCCGGCCGCCGCGCCACGAAGCGGTACCGGAAGCGCGTGCAGATGGTGTTCCAGGATCCGTTCTCGTCGCTGAACCCGTCACTGCCCATCCGGCACCAGCTGGTGCGGCCTCTGCGCATCCACGGCATCGTGCGCACCAGGGCCGAGGAGGAGCGGGAGCTGCGCCGACTGCTCGACTCGGTCAACCTCGCGCCCGCGTCCGAGATCCTCGCCAAGTACCCGCACGAGCTGTCCGGCGGCCAGCGCCAGCGCATCGCCATCGCCCGGGCGCTCGCCCCGCGTCCGGAGGTGCTGATCGCCGACGAGCCGGTCTCGATGCTCGACGTGTCCATCCGCCTCGAGATTTTGCAGCTCCTCGACGACCTGAAGCGCGAGCGGAATCTGGCGGTGCTCTACATCACCCACGACCTGGCGACCGCACGGCACTTCTCGACGCAGATCGTGGTCATGCGCCACGGTCGCGTCGTGGAGCGCGGGCGTTCGGCCGACGTCATCCTCGACCCGGTGCACCCCTACACGCAGCTGCTCGTGCGCGCCGCGCCCGATCCGCACTCCGAGCCGTTCCAGGTCGACCCCGATCGCCACCTGGGGTCACCGGACGTGCTCGTCAGCCCCTCCGACCCCGGCCCCGCCGACGAGCGGCACTGGGCGCGCGCCTGGGCGGACGATGCGGCCGTCGCTGAGCTGCTCGCCCGCGTCTGACGCCCGACGGACGCTGGGGGTAAGGCCCGCCGGGACGTGCTCAGCGGGTGCGCGCGAAGTGCGTGCGCAGGCGGTAACGCTCGCCGGCGTACGTGATCGTGGAGACGAACAGGGGCCGCTCGGACTGGTCGACGGCGGCCTGGCGCATCACCAGGACGGGCTTGCCGACCTCCAGGCCGAGGTGCTCCGCGACGTCGCCGGTCGACTCCCTCGCCTCGATCGTCGCGTCGGCGCGGAACGGCTCGACGCCGGCGTCCGACAGCGCCTCGTAGAACGAGGCGGTCGAGAAGTCCACCGACCCGAGCGACGGCGCGAGCGACGCAGGGAGGCGCGTGACGTCGACCGCGATGGGGACGTCGTCCAGCAGGCGCACGCGCTCCAGGTGGAACAGCGGCGTGCCCGGCGCGACGCCGAGCTCCTCCGCCTCGTCCAGGGTCGCCGGCTTGGTCTCGGCGCGGAGCACCCGTGACGACGAGGCCAGCCCCAGCCGGTTCGCCGTCTCGGTGAACGACTCCAGGCTGTTCGGGAAGTCCTTGCCCGGCGCGGGCGCCTGCGCCACGTACCAGCCCCGGCCGTGCGAGGCGCTCAGCACGCCGTCCTCTACCAGCTGGCTCAGCGCCTTGCGGAGCGTCACCCGGGAGATCGAGAGCTGCTGGCAGAGCTCCCGCTCCGGAGGGAGGCGCATCCCCGGCTTCAGCACACCGGTCGCGATCTCGTGGTTGATCAGGTTGATCACCTGGATCCACAGGGGCTCGGGATAGTCAGGCCTGATCGCGGCGACCGCGTCCCGGCCCAGAGTCTCCGGTTGCGTCAACGTCGATACCCTTCCCCCGCCGATAGCACGCCTCATTCATACCACTCATTACCGCGCGGCGAGACGATCGAACGCTGCGGCGAGTTCCGCGCTCACGCTCCTCGCCCCGGCGTTCCGGTCGTGGTGCTCGACCACGCGGCGCGCGCCCTCGGAGAACGACACCTGCGGAGCGAAGCCGGGGACGAGCCTCTGCAGCTTCGTCGTGTCGAACAGCATCGTGTGCCGGAAGTCATGCTCGAGCACCTCGTCCCACCCCGGGATCTCCTCGCCGATCGTCGCGCTCGACCGGTGGACCAGCAGCGGCGAGCGCACACCGGCGGCCCTCGCCAGCTCCAGGTGGATCTGATCCCAGGTGAGGATGTCGCCGCTCACGACGTTCACGCTCTCGCCGATCGCGTGGCCGAGCCCCAGGAGCGGCACGAAGGCGCGGGCGAAATCGGACGAGTGCATCAGGGTCCAGAGGGAGGTGCCGTCGCCGTGCACGATCACCGGCTCGCCGGAGCGCATGCGCTCGACGGCGGTCCAGCCGGCGAGCACCGGCACGGTGGTGTCGTCGTAGGTGTGGAAGGGCCGCACGATGGTGAGGGGCAGGCCGTCCTCCCGCGAGGCGCGTTCGAGCTCCAGCTCGCAGGCGATCTTGTCGCGCGCGTACCCGAACACCGGCTGGCTCCGCGGGCTGGACTCCGTGATCGGCAGCAGCGGCACCGGCCGGGCGAACACGGAGCAGGTAGAGATGAACACGTACTGTCCGGTGCGCTCGGCGAAGTAGGCGGCGTGGCCGTCGAGGTCCTTCGGCGTGAACGCGACCCAGTTGACGACGGAGTCCCACCGTTGGTCACCGAGCAACCGGGGCAGCTCCTCCGGGTCGCGCACGTCGCCGGTGAGCACCCGGACGCCGTCCGGCACCGGCCGGCGGGGCGCCGAGCGGGTCACGATCGTGACCTCCAGCCCTCGGTCGACCGCCTCGCGCACAGCCGCCGAGCCGATCATCCCGTTGCCGCCGAGGAAGAGGACACGCGCGCTCATGCCGCCACGCTCCCCTGCGAGACGCCGAGCCCGACCAGGTGCCGGTACGACCGCTCCAGGGCGTCGAACGTGTCGACGCTCAGCCGCTCCAGCTCGACGATGTGCCAGCGCAGCCCCGAGGGCGTGCCCAGGATGCGCTCCCAGTCCATCGCCCCCTCGCCGATCGGCACCATGAGGTCGTCCTCGTAGCTGACCGCCGGGCCGTCCTTGATGTGGATCAGCCGGACGCGATCGCCGAGCCTGGCGAGCACCTCCGCCGGATCGGCTCCGCCCATCCGCGCCCAGTAGGCGTCGAGCTCCAGCACCACGCGGGGGTCGAGCAGCCCGAGCAGCACGTCGTAGGCCTGGCGGCCGCCGAAGACCTGAGAGAACTCGGCGAAGTGGTTGTGGTAACCGATGGTCAGCCCGCGCCGCGCGGCGTTCTCCGCCGCAACGTTCACGCGCTCCACTCCCGACCAGATGGCGTCGGGGGAGTCGAACTCCTCCCGCTCCATCGACCACACCAGCGTGGACGCGCCCAGCGCCTCGGCGACGTCGAGCAGGGCCTCCGCCCCGTCGCCCGCTGGGAAGGGGGTGTGCGCGCTGGTGATGGCGAGCCCCGCGGCCTCGGCGGCGCGACGCACCCGCTCCGGCCCGTACTCCTCCACGAGCCCGTAGGTCTCGACGCCCTGGTAGCCGATGGCGGCGACCCGGTCGAGGGTGCCCTCGAGGTCGGCCAGCGCCTGCTCCAGGATGGTGTAGCCCATCACCGCGAGCGGCACAGCCGTGCGGACCTCCGCGCTCACAGCGCGCCCGCCGTCCAGCGGAGCGCCCGGCGGACCAGCTCGCGCACCGGCGGCTCCCCCCACGAGCGCAGGTCGTGACCGAGCGCCAGGTAGACGACGCGCCCTGCTCCGACCTCTCTGGCGTACATCACCGGGATCTCGAGTCCGTCCGCGCGGTGGCGCTTGGCGAGCACGTCGATGTCGTCGTCCGCGAGCTCGAACTCGTAGTACTCGTCGAACAGCTCGAAGTCCTCCAGCCCGGCCGTGATGGGATGGTCGCCGACGATCTCGATCGTGTGGCGGCCCTCGTGATGGCCGGGCCCGTGCGAGAGGTAGCGGTTGCCCAGCAGCTCGAACATCGGCCGGTCGGCCGGGTCCAGCCCGTCCCCCTGCCAGCCGAGGATGTTGGCCCCGTGGATGCCGACCAGGCCCTTCCCCCCGGCGACCGCGGCCTTCAGCGCCTCCTGCTGCGCGGTCGGGAACTGGCCGCCCGACGTGTAGAGCAGGTAGGTGTCCGCCTCGGCGGTCTCCGGACGCGGGTCCACGAACCGGTTCATGCCCATCGCCCGGCGGGTGACCAGCCCCGCCTCCAGGCCGAGCTGCTGGTAGACCAGCGAGGCCGTGAGCAGGTCGTGGTGGATGTCGTCGCCGTTCACGACGACGAGTGCGTTCTTGTTGCTGCTCATCTCTCTTCTCTCACGAGACCGCGGACGGGCCGGCTGCCCGGCCCGTCCGCGGGCGGTTGCGCGGTCGCTCAGGAGACCGGCTTGAGCTTCAGCGCCACCACCGGGTTGGGGTACGGCGCGAAGTAGGGGTTCTGCTCGCTGGGCCATCCGGTGACCTTCGCGCTGCTCCAGTCGCCGTAGTTGCCCCAGTAGAACATCACGATCATCGGGAGCTGGTCGATCCAGATCCCCTGCAGCTGCTCGAGGATCTTGGCGCGCTCGGCGTCCGAGGTGGCCAGCGGGTACTGCGTGAACAGCTGCTTGGCCACCGGGTCGTTGAAGCGCTCGATGTTCTCGAACGTCGGCGTCGCCTGCCCCAGCGGGTAGTACTTGTTCGGGTTCATCATCGAGTCGTAGATGTTGAACGCTCGAGGCGCAGGCCCGACCGGATAGCCGATCGTCGACTGGAAGGTGCCGTCGGCGGTGATCTTGTTGATGTCGTTCACCGAGGTGGTGTCGATGTCGAGCTTGATGCCGATGTCCTTCAGCTGCGAGACCAGCACCTGGGCGCGGGCCGCGATGTCGGTGTACGACGCCGGGAAGCTGACCGAGAACTCGACCTTCTTGCCGCCCTTCTCGTAGTACCCGTCCGAGCCCTTCGTGTAGCCGGCGTCGGTCAGCTGCTTCTCGGCGGCCGGCTTGTCCTGCTTGAAGTTCAGGTCCTTGTACTTCGGCGCGACCTCGCTGAGGAACGCGGGCATCGGCAGGCCGGTCTGGTTCGTGGCCGGCGGCGAGTCCGTGGCGGCGCCGACCTGCGCGCGGTCGACGCCCAGGCTGATCGCCCGGCGCACCGCGATGTCGCTCAGCGGCCACTTCTCCAGGTTCGGGATGAGGCCGTCGGATCCGACGACCGGCGCCCAGTAGTGGTTGTCCTTGCTCTTGGAGAGGTAGGTCTTCTCGGCGTCGGCGATGTAGGTGCCGGACCAGTCGGCCTGCCCCTGCACCAGCGCGTTCGTCTGGCCCTGGTTGTCCTTGTAGGGGATGAACCGGATGCCGCCGATCTTCGCGGGCGTCTGCCAGTAGTTCTTGTTCGTCTTCAGCACGAAGCTCTGGGGAGAGAACGTGTCGAGGACGAAAGGACCGGTGCCGACCGGGTTCTTGTCCACGTACTTGGTGGGGTCGCCCACCTTCGACCAGATGTGCTTCGACACGATCGCGGCAGAGACCAGCGAGGTGAACTGCGTCTCCGACGGCGCGGCGAAGGTCATGACGACCGTGTCCGGGTCCTTGGCGGTGATGGTGTCGAAGTTGACGCCGCCGACGTTGAGCGCCGGGTACTTCTTGAGCAGCTCGTAGGTGAAGACGACGTCGTCGGCCGAGAACTTCTGGCCGTCGGTCCACTTCACCCCGGACTGCAGATGCAGCGTCAGGGTCTTGTTCTCGTCCGTCCACTCCCACGACTTGGCGAGCCACGGGATGTCGTGTCCGATGTCGACGTTGTTGATCTGCACGAGCGGCTCGTAGATGAAGCCGCCGGCGCCCTGGTTGGTGTACGTCGCGCCCTGGGCCGTGTTCGGCAGGTACGGGTTGAAGGACTGGGTGAGGCTGTCGGACTGACTCGCCACGTTGAGGATCAGTCCGTCGCCCGAGCCGGAACCGTTCGAGGAGCAGGCGGCGAGCGGCACGACGAGCGAGGCGGCCAAGGCCGCGCCGATGGCGGCGTGACGTATGGACCTTCTGCGATTCATTGCTGGTCTCCCTTGGTGTCGGTTGTTGCTGGAGCGTCTGTGGGGAGACGGCGGCCCGCAGGGCGCACCGCTCCGAGTCCGTAGGCCGCGGCGTTCTCGACGCGGCGCGCTGCGGCCTCGTCGTCGCCGTCGTACAGCCAGCACTTCGCCCATTGGCCGTCCTCGAGTGCGAAGGCGGGCGGCGCGTCGGTGCGGCAGCGCTCCATCGCGAACGGGCAGCGCGGGTGGAAGCGGCATCCGCTCGGCGGGTCGATGAGGCTGGGAGGCTGGCCGATGTCGCGCGGCCGGGCGTCGTCCGCGCGGGACGGGTCGGGGGCGGAGGCGATCAGCAGCTGGGTGTACGGGTGCGCGGCGTTCTGGGTCACCGTCTCGCTCGGTCCGGCCTCCACGAGCTGCCCGGCGTACATGACGCTGGTGTCCTCGGCGAAGTAGCGCGCGGAGGCGATGTCATGGGTGACGTAGAGCAGGGCGACACCGCGCTCCTCGACCAGGCGACGCAGGAGGTTGAGCACTCCGAGCCGGATGGACACGTCGAGGCTCGACACCGGCTCATCGGCGAGGAACACGTCCGGGTTCGCGGCGAGCGCGCGGGCGATCGAGATGCGCTGCAGCTGGCCGCCGGAGAGCTCGTGCGGGTACTTCTCGGTGAACTGGCGCGCCGGCCGGAGGCTCACCTGGCCGAGCAGGTCGTCGATGATGCGGCGCTGCTCGGCGGCCGTGGCCTTCGGGTGGTGGATGCGGACGGCCCGCATGAGCGTCCGGGCAATCGTCGCCACCGGGTTGAAGGAGCCGAACGGGTCCTGCAGGATCAGCTGGACTTTGCTCACGTGCGCGCGCAGCGAGCGGCCGCCCTTCACCCGGACCGGCTTGCCGCGGTAGCGGATCTCCCCGGAGGTGACGGGGTGCAGTTGCGCGAGCAGCCGGGCGAAGGTCGACTTGCCGGAGCCGGACTCGCCGACCAGCGCCATGATGCGTCCGGCGCGCAGCGCGATCGACACGTCGTCGGCGGCGTGAACCACCCGGCGCGGGCCCCGCTTGAAGAGCGAGCCCCGGGCCGGGAAGTGCTTCGTGACGTGGAGGGCCTCGAGGATGGGCACGTCGCCGTCCGCCGGGGACCCGGCGAGTGGGGCGGTCTCGGTGGTCGTCATCGGGCGTCCTCCATCTGATCGGCGTGCGGGAGCTCGGCCACCGCGTCGGTCGGGCGGTCGGGCGCGGACCCGTCGCCCTCGTAGAGCAGGCAGGCGGCCTCTGCCTGGCGCCACTCGGCCGGCCCGGCGAGCGGGACCAGGGGCGGGACGACCTGCACGCACCGGTCGAAGGCGAGCGGGCAGCGGGGCGCGAACGCGCATCCCGCGGGCAGCTTGCGCAGGTCCGGCGGGGACCCGGGGATGCCGGCGAGCTCGCGCTTCGGCCCGGACAGCGTCGGGAAGGAGGCGAGCAGCCCCTGACTGTAGGGGTGGCGTGGATTGCGGTAGAACTCGCCCGCGTCGGCGAGCTCGACGACACGGCCGGCGTACATCACGGCGATCGTGTCGGAGAGCTCGATGAGGAGGGAGAGGTCGTGGGTGATGAAGACGACGGCGAACCCGAGGCGGTCTTTCAGTTCGATGATCTTCTCGATGATCTGCCGCTGGATCACCACGTCGAGCGCGGTGGTCGGCTCGTCCATGACGATGATCTCCGGGTCGAGCGCGAGCCCGACCGCGATCATGGCGCGCTGCCGCATCCCGCCGGACAGCTCGTGCGGGTACGCGTCGACCCGGTCGGTCTGGATGCCGACGAGCCCCAGCAGCTCGATGACGCGGGCGGCACGGTCGGCGCTGGACATCTCCGGGCGGTGCGCCCGCAGCACGTCGTCGAGCTGGGCCCCGACGGTGAGCACCGGGTTGAGGGCGTGCATCGCCGACTGGAACACGATCGACAGCTCGTCCCAGCGGAACTCCCGCAGCTCGCTGTCGCTCATCCGCAGGATGTCGGTCGTCGACCCGTCGGCGTTCGTGTAGAGGATGCCGCCGCCGGTGATCTGCGCCGGCGGCTTGTGCAGCCGGGTGATGGCGTAGGCGAGCGTCGACTTGCCCGATCCGGACTCCCCCGCGATGCCGAGCACCTCGCCGCGGCGCAGGGTCAGCGACACGTCGTTCACCGCGGGCGTGACCGAGTTCTCGCCGACGTAGTCGACGTGGAGGTTCTGGATGCGGAGGATGACGTCGCTCGTCGCCGGGTCGTACGGCCGGTGCGGGGCCCGCTCGCCTCGCGCCCGGGCCGGACGGCGGACGACGCGCGCCCGCTGCGCCCTGGCCTGAGCCCGTTGCGCCTTCTTCGTGCCGATGCCCGCCTGCCGCAGCCGCGGGTTGATGAACTCGTCGATGCCGAAGTTCACCAGCGACAGGCCCGTCCCGAGCAGCGCGATGGCGAGACCGGCCGGCACGAACCACCACCAGGAGCCGGTGAGCATCGCGCTGGACACCTGCGCCCAGTAGAGGATGGTGCCCCACGACCACTCGGTGACGTTCGTGAGGCCGAGGAACGCGAGGCTCGCCTGGGTGAGGATCGCACCGGTCACCGTGCCGAGGAAGCTCGCGGCGATGACCGCGATCTGGTTCGGGAAGATGTCGCGGAAGATGATGCTCGACGTGCGCTCGCCGGTCGCGCGGGCGGCCTCCACGAAGTCCCGCTTGCGCAGCGACAGCGTCTGCGCGCGGAGCACGCGGGCGCCCCACGCCCATCCCGTGATCGAGATGACCAGGATGATGCCGATCGAGCCGGACTTGGGCAGGTAGGCCGCCAGGATGACCGTCAGCGGAAGCGCCGGGATCACCAGGAACACGTTGGCCAGCAGCGAGAGCAGCTCGTCGGAGAGGCCGCCCAGGTACCCCGCGGCGAGGCCGACCAGCACCGACAGGAGGGTCGCGATGATCGCGGCGCCCACGCCGACGATGATCGAGATCTGCGTCCCGTACAGCATCTGCGACAGGACGTCCTGGCCGGTCTGGGTGGTGCCGAGCCAGTGCTCGGGGCTCGGCGGCTGGAGCGTCTCCTTGCTGACGGCCGACGGGTCGTACGGGGCGACCCACGGCCCGATGATCGCGAACAGGCAGAAGATCGCGACGATGACGACGCCGGTCAGCGTCCAGGGGCGCCGGAAGGCGCGCATCCACGCGAAGCGGGATGTCGGGGTGTCCGTCTCGGCGTTCTCCGCCTCGGCGACGGTGGCGGTGGCGATGGCCATGTCAGCTCTCAGCTCTCTCGTGTGCGGGGGTCGAGGAAGACGTACAGGAGGTCGGCGAGCATGTTCGCGATCAGCACCGTGATCGTGATCACCAGGAAGATGCCCTGCATCAGCGGGTAGTCCTGCGCTTGCGCGGCCTTGAACAGCACGGTCCCGATCCCGGGGTAGTTGAAGACGACCTCGGTCACGATCGATCCGCCGACGACGAAGCCGAGCGACATCGCGAAGCTCGAGAACGAGGGCAGGATGGCGTTGCGCGCCGCGTAGGTCACCATCACCCGGCGCTTGGAGAGCCCCTTCGCCTCGGCGAGCCGGACGTAGTCCTCGCTGAGGGTCGTGACCATCATGTTGCGCATGCCGATCAGCCAGCCGCCGATGGAGGCGACCACGATCGTCAGGGCGGGGAGCACCGCGTAGTAGGTGGCGCTGCCGATGAAGCCGAGGTTCCAGCCGATGGTCTCGGTCACCGAGTAGCCGCCGGAGAGCGGGAACCAGCGCAGGATGATCGAGAAGATCAGGACCACGCAGATCGCGAACCAGAAGTAAGGGATGCTCGACAGGAGCGTCGTCACCGGGATGAGGCCGTCGAGCCAGCTGCCGCGCTTCCAGCCGACGATCATCCCGAGTCCCGTGCCGATGACGAAGCCGAGCACGGTGCAGACCGTGATGAGCACGAGCGTCCAGCCGATGCTACTCGCCAGCACGTCCGACACCGGCGTCGGATAGTACGCGTAGGAGATGCCGAAGTTGCCGCTGAACAGGTTCTTCCAGTAGTCGAGGTACTGCTGCCACAGGCTGGCGTCGCTCTGGCCGAACAGCACGCGCAGCGCCTCGATGGCCTGCGGCGAGAGCTTGCCGTGGAACTTGGCGATGAGCGCATCCGCCGGGCTGCCCGGCATGATCCGCGGCAGCAGGAAGTTGAGGCTGATCGCCGCCCAGGCGGTGATCAGGTAGAAGACGGCTCGTCTCAGGAGCACTCTCATAGCGGGTTCGTGTCCTCCGCGTCGTTCGGGCGGGTGGTCGTGGGGGCGGCGAGCCAGCGGGCGGCGTTGGTCACCAGCCGCCGCACCTCCGGTTCGCCCCAGGCGCGCAGGTCGTGGCCGAACTGCAGGTAGCAGACGCGGCCTCGGCCGTAGGAGTGCGCGGTGACGAGCGGCTCTCGGCCGTACGGGGCCTCCCGCCAGGCGAGCACGTCGACGCCGGGCTGGACCGCGAGCCTGTAGTGCTCGTGCTCCAGCTGGAACGGTGCGACGCCCGCGGTCACCGGGTGCGGGGCCAGCTGCACCGCGAAGCGCGACTCGTGGGGTCGCGGGCCGTGGTCGACGTAGCGTGCGCCGATCACGGGAGCCAGCTCGTCGTCCTCCAGGTAGGCGGTCGAGTGCACGGCGAGCAGGCCCGCTCCCCCGGAGACGGCCTCCTCCAGCCCGCGCCTCTCGGCGTCGTCGAGTTCGCCGGCGGCGCGGTACAGCGCGATCACGCCGTCGGCGGTCTGCGCATCGCGGAGCGCTCCTGCGCCGATGCGCACGCGTGTCGCCAGCCCCTCCTCGGCGAGGAGCGCCTGCAGTTCGACGCCGGCGCCGAAGAGGTCCTCGTACACGTCGTCGCCCACGAGCATGACAGTCGCCGTCGCCACCGCGGTCACCACGTCGACCGCAGTTCGCCGACGGGAGACCACAGTCCCTCGTGCAGGCCGCTGAGGAGGGCGTTGTCGTGGACCTCCAGCGGCAGCGGGACGCGGCCCCGCGACCGGCTGCTCTCGTAGGTCGCGAAGACGATCGCGGCTCCGGCGAGAGCGTGACGTGCGGCGAGGACCGGCTCGGACCCGGTCTCGACACCGTCGATCAGGTCGGCGACGGCGGCCTCGGTGCAGACGAAGATCGCGGGGTCGATGCCGTGGTCCCAGGTGGCGGGATCGCTCGCGTACGGGGAGGCGAACCGCATGCCGTCGGCGCCGAACCGCTGGACGAGGGCCTCCCGCCCGTTGACGACGATGCGACCGCGGGTGCCCTGCAGGATGAGGCCGAGGTTGTTCTCCCGGTTGAGGACCGGCGTCGCCGGCTCCCGCCCGGTGGAGATCACCGCGCGGACGCCGTCCTCCCAGGCCACCTGGGTGATCGAGGACGTCTCGACGAACGCGCCGTAGACGTAGCGGTTGGTGCTCACGTCGATCTGCCCCAGCACCCACTCGGCCGGCCGATCGTGCCGGTAGAACAGCGCGAGGTCGACGATGTGGCTGCCCCAGTCGAAGAGGTTGGGGCAGTAGCCCTCGATGCTGACTAGTTCGCCGATGGCGCCGTCGTCGAGCTGCGCGCGGGCGAAGCGGTGGACCGGCTCGAAGCGGCGCTGCAGGTTGACGGTCAGCTGCACCCCGGCCGCGGCGGCGAGCTCGGTCATCGCCACGGCGTCCCCGTAGCTGAGCGCGAAGGGCTTCTCGCAGTGGATCGCCCGCACCCCGGAGGCGATGGCCGCTTCCACGATCGGCCGGCGGTGGGCGGGCGGCGTGCAGACGCTGACGACATCGGGGCGCTCGGCGGCGAGGAGGTCCGCGACCTCGGTGTAGACGTTCGGGATGCCGAGGTCCTCCGCTAGGCGTCGCGCCGCGGCGAGGTCGACGTCGGCCACGGCGGCCAGGCGCACGCGTGGGTCGGCCGCATAGGCGGCGGCATGGACTCGGCCCTGCCCGCCTGCGGCGACGACGGCCGCGGAATACGTCTGCATCGCTGTCTCCATTGAACGAACCGGCGGTATCCCAGTTGGATACCACGCAATGCCAGACTAAGACAGAACAGGCCGCTGAACAAGAGATGGTTCGTTGATTTACGCGCTGGAAACATCGGAAGTCGACTCAACACACCGCAGGACAGCCGTCCACCTAAAACCACAATGGACCACGGCGCTACACTGACCGCATGCTGATCAGTCGCGTCGTCGCACCCCGCACCTCCCGCATCCACGAGGAGCCCACTCCCGAGCCCGCGCCGGGCCAGGTTCTCGTCGAGATCGTCGCCAGCGGGGTCTGCACCTCCGACCTCGGCCCGTGGCTGAGCGGCCCGGCCGACGGGCAGCCGCCGATCGAGCTCGGTCATGAGATCACCGGCCGTGTCGTGGCCACGGGGTCCGCCACCTCCCGCTGGCGGACCGGCGAACTCGTCACCGGGCTCGGCGGCCCCGGTTTCGCATCGCACGCCGTCCTCGACGACGACCTGCTGCTGCCCGTCCCCGCGGGGATCGAACCGGCGCACGCCATCGGGGAGCCGATCGCCACCCTCGAGGAGGCGATCTCGCGCACTCCCCTCTCCCCCGGCTCGCGGGTCGCGATCGTCGGGCTGGGCTTCATGGGCCTCGGCCTGCTCCAGCTCGCACGCAGTCGCATGCCGCGCACGATCATCGCGGTCGACCCCAACCCGGAGGCGCGGGCCCGGGCGCTCTCGCTGGGTGCCGAAGTGGTGCTCCACCCCGACGAGGTGCCGGCCTTCGTCGCGGCCGACGGGACGGGGGCGGCGGATCCTCGCGCCGACGTCGTCCTTGAGGCGACGGGAGTGACGCGCGGCCTCGCGACGGCGTCGCCGCTCGTGCGCCCGTTCGGAACGCTGTGCGTCGTCGGCTATCACCACACCGGCGACGCCCCCTTCGACATGGAGCTCTGGTACAAGGGCGCGACGGTGGTCAACGGCTTCTGCCCGGACCACCCGCGCGTCATGCGGGCCATGACGGACGCGCTGGGCCAGGTGGCATCGCGCGCCTTCACCTTCGCCCCGCTCATCACCCACCGGTTCGGGCTCGACAGGGTCGACGAGGCCTACGCGCTGATGGCCGATCGCGCGCCCGGGTTCGTCAAGGCCGTCGTCGAGCCCTGAACCGACCGGGAGTCGGCTCGGAAAGATTTCTCTTTACCAATCCAGGACCAAAGCTATACATTCCGGGTAAACGCTTTCCCGCATCGACGAAAGGCACCCCGTGACCACCACCCCTGGGACCGCGAGCACCGTCGCTCCGGCCGGTCCACGCCTCAAGCGCAGCCTCGGCACCCCGTCGCTCCTCCTGTTCGGCCTCGCCTACATGCTCCCGCTGGCCGTCTTCACCACCTACGGCCTCGTCACCGAGACGACAGGCGGGCACCTCGCGGGCGCCTACCTCGTGACGACCATCGCGATGCTGTTCACCGCGGGCAGCTACGCCAGCATGGTGCGCGCCTACCCGGTCGCCGGTTCCGCGTACACCTACACGCAGCGCACCTTCGGTCGCCACCTCGGCTTCCTCACCGGGTGGACGCTGCTGCTCGACTATCTCGCCCTCCCGCTACTCAACTACCTCGTCATCGGGATCTACCTGAACGCCGCCTTCCCCGCCGTGCCCGCCTGGGTCTGGGTCGTCGGATCGGTGGTGGTCGTCACCCTCCTGAACGTCATCGGGATCACCCTGGTGTCGAGCGCCAACCTCGCCCTCGTCGGCGTGCAGATCGTCTTCATCGTCGTCTTCGTGGCCACCGGCATCGCCTACCTCGGTGGCGGCGCACAGGTCCCGAACCTCCTCGACCCCTTCTTCTCGGCGAGCACGCCGGTCGGGGGCATCGCGGCGGGAGCGGCCATCCTCGCGCTCGCCTTCCTCGGCTTCGACGCCGTGTCGACGCTGAGCGAGGAGGCCAAGGACGCCAGGAAGAGCATCCCGCGCGCGATCATCCTGTGCACGCTGATCGGCGGTCTGCTGTTCATCGTGACCGCCTACGTCGCAGGACTCGTGTTCCCGGACTACGCGCACTTCACCAACGCCGACTCCGCGCCGCTCGATGTGATGACCCGGATCGGCGGAGGGGCGCTGTTCACCTTCTTCACCGCCGCGTACATCGCCGGCAGCTTCGCGTCGGCGATGACCTCGCAGGCCAGCGTCGCGCGCATCCTGTTCGCCATGGGACGGGACGGGCAGCTTCCACGGAAGGTGTTCGGTGCCATCCACCCGCGCTTCACGACGCCGTGGCTGTCCATCCTGATCGTAGGCGCCGTCGGACTCGTCGGCGCGCTGCTGCTGCCGCTCGACGTCGCCGCCTCGGTGATCTCCTTCGGCGCCCTCGTGGCCTTCAGCTTCGTCAACCTGGCGGTGATCAAGCACTATCTGATCGATCGGCGAGAGCGCGGCACCCGCGCGGTGCTCTCGCACCTGGTGGCGCCGCTGATCGGCTTCGCCCTGACGGTCTGGCTCTGGACCAGCCTGTCGGTCACCACGTTCATCGCAGGCGCCATCTGGGTCGCGATCGGCGTCGTGCTGCTGGCCTTGATCACGGGAGGCTTCCGTCGCAAGCCGCCCGTGATGGACTTCTCGGAGGACGACCCCGCCCCGCTCCCCACCGACTGACCGGCCGGATGCGTCGGCGCGGTCAGCCCGCGCAGACGGCGAGGAGGAACCAGCCGGAGTGCGGGATCCACTGCTCCGCCCAGCGCCACTCCTCGCCGTCGGGCGCCGCCTCCGGGAGGAACGCGATGCCCTCCTCGTCGTCCCACCCCGACGTGATGCCGTTGACGATGCCGCCCGGCGTGTTCTGGTAGGTCGCCGAGTACTCGACGCCGTTCCTCCCCCGCCCCTGAACCATGCACGAGTCGAACGGGTTGAGGCCGCCGACCCACCCGACGACGTCGGAACGGAGACGGCGCAGCCGCTCGCGCAGGCCGCCGTCGAGCCCGGGAAGACGGGAGGCGACCGCGGCCGCGTACGCCAGCGACGCGATACCGGCGTTCTCGCCCTGCCACCAGTAGCCGGTCTCGTTCTCGTGCGGGAAGAAGAACGCGTCGCGCGGCTGCCCGCCGAGCGGCTGCACGCGCTGCCGCGGGTAGCCGAACGGGTTCGGCACGGCGTCCGTCCGGGCCAGCGTCCCCGCCAGCAGGGCAACTGCGGTCTGCGCCGCGCTCTCGGCCGCCGCGGGGTCGCCCAGGATGTCGCGCGCGACCTGCGCCCAGCGCAGCAGCGCGACCGCGGGGAGGCCGGCCTCCGCCGCGTGGAAGTACGGTCGGCCCTCGAAATCGCCGACCAGCCAGGCGCCGCCGTCGCCCTGCCGCAGCCGCCCGGCGAGCGACGCGGCCCGCGCTGCGCCCGCCGCCGCGAACCGCGAGACATCGTCTCCGCGCTCGGCGGCCGCCTGGACCAGCTCGGCGGTCGCGAGGAGGGCGCAGTAGTCGTCGATGACCGACTCCTCGCCGTCGAACAGATAATCGCGGTTGTGGAGCTCCAGGTGGTCGAACCCGCGGATCGCCGCCGCGAAGTACTCCTCGCGCGTGAAGTCGCCGTCCGTGTCCGCGGTGGAGGCTAGGGCCAGCGCGGCGATCGCCACTCCCCCGCCCTGTCGGTAGCCGGCCTGCCATCGCTGCGTGCGCACGCTGTCCTGCAGGGGCGCGGTGATGACCCGCTCCTCGAGCCGCTTCGTGAGCGCGTCGAAGATCGCCGTATAGAAGAAGCCGCTCTCGTCCTGGAACCGCACGAGGAAGTCGGCGCCGAACAGCCCTTCGTCCCGCAGCCGCGGGTACTGGCTGGTGGAGAAGCCGGGATGCGCGGAGCGCAGTTCGCGACCGGCGGTGAGCAGCGACCAGGCGCACAGCGGGATCTGCTGCGGGCTCATCATCCGGGTGTAGGTGAGGTGGCTGAGGAACTTGCTGTAGTCGCCGGAGGCGTCCAGCCAGCCGCCGCGCGCATCCACCGACCGCCCCGAGTCGTCGCCGTAGAACCGGGCCGCGGCATCCTTGCGCTCGATCTCGCCGCTGGAGCGCTGTGCCCGGAACATCGCGGTGATGTCGGAGACGATCAGTCCGGGGATGCGGTCGTCGGCGACGGTGAAGGGCTCAGACACGACGACGCCGTCGTCGTCCTCGGCGACCAGGAGGTAGCGGCCGGGCGCGCGCAGCTCGTCGAACTCGAGCCGGGCATAGCGGACGCTCGACCATCCGGCCACGGGAGCGGGCGCCGCGATGGAGACCGCCACGCCGAGTGGGCGGCCGTCCGGGTCCTCGATCCGCGCGCGCAGGCCGTCGGCGAGGCCGACGACCACCGCGGCCTTCGGCGCGCCGGAGTCGTAGCCGAGATGGCTGACCAGCACGGCTCGTTTCGTGATCGCTTCCACGCGCATTCTCCATCCGGCGGGCTGTGTACAATACCACTTATTACCAATTCTATACCGAACGCCCTCACGTCTCGCAGCGGGCGCCCGTCCCCGGCGCGCTACATCCTGTCGTCGCGGCTGCTCAGCGGGGCATTCGTCAGCCTGGTCGTATCCGGCATCGGGATCTCGGTCACCGCACCCCAGATCACGCTGTTCCTCGTCCAGCAACTCCACATGTCTGCCACCGTCGCCGGCCTGTACTTCCTGACCAACCTGGCCGCGCCGGTTGCAGGCTACGCCCTCGGATCCCTCTCCGACCGTCTCGGATCCCGTCTGCTCGTCTTCCGGCTCTCCGCCCTGGCCGGCTTCGCGGGGTGGACCCTGATGGCCGTCGCCACCCAGACCTGGATGCCCTTCGCAATCAACATCGTGCTGCTCGGCGCCGCCGGCGCCGGCGCCGCCCAGCTCCAGGCCGCCGTGCGCGACGAGCTGACCGTCAACCCGACGCCGGTCGACAACCAGGTCGTGGCGCTGATCCGCATGGCGATGGCGATCGGCTGGATCGTCGGCCCGGTGATCGGAGCGGTGGCCGGAGCCGTCTGGGGCCTCCGTCCGCTGCTCCTGGGTACGGGACTGACGATGCTGCTGTCGATCCTGCCGACACTCGGGGCGGGCGCCGGCGCGCCACCGCCGTCCGGCTCGCCCAGCCTCGACCGGCCGCCCGCGCTTTCGGCGGCGGAGCGCGGGAGGTTGACTCCGCTCTTCGTCTTCACCGGCATCTACGTCCTGATCATGTGCGGGGAGACGGTCAAGCTCGCCTACCTCCCTCTCTACATGGACGGCCCCCTACGTCTCGCAGCCGGCCTTCGCGGCGCCGTCATCGGGTTCCAGCCGCTCGTCGAGGTCGCGCTGATGCCTGTCGCCGCGAAGCTGGCCGACCGGTTCGGCATCCGCCCCGTGCTGTTCGCGGGTGCCGCGATGGCCGTCGCCGCCCACTGCTGCTACGCCTCTGCGGATCTCTTCCGGGCACCGGTGAGCGCGCTGATCGCCGGACAGTTCCTGATGGCCGGAGTGATCGCGACGTTCGGCGTCCTGGGCATCACCGTCGCCCAGCGCCTTGAGCCGTCGCGCGTCGGCATGGCGTCGAGCGTGTTCCTCAGTGCCTTCGCCGTCAACGCCGCGGTCGGCGGCTTCGTCGGGAGCCTCGGCACCTCCTGGCTCGGCGTCCCGCACCTGTTCTGGATCTCAGCGGCCATCGCCGCGACCGGAGCGGTCGGGCTCGTGGTCTTCGACCGCTACCGGCCGCTCAGCCGAGAGAAGGAGGAGGCCACGGAGCGTCCTGATGGGCGAGCCAGACCTCGGTCGGGTCGAGGCTGCGGATGAGGTGCTGCGCTTCGGTGGCGGGATCGTCCAGCTCGCCGAAGAAGACGGCGCTGTCACCGCAGATCACCGCGGGACCGTTGGCGGTCTCGACGACGACGATCTGGGATCCGGACGAGTGCCCGGGCGCGGGCAGGAGGCGGACGCCCGGCAGCAGCTCGAGCTCCCCGTCCACCAGCGTGTACTCGACGCCCGGAGCATCCACCCAGTCGAGGATCGTGTACTCGCCTGCGTGCGCTTCGCGGTACTCGGCCCGCTGCACGTAGATCGGACGCCCGGCGAAGAGGTGGTTGCCTCCCACGTGGTCGAAGTGCAGGTGGGTGTTGACGACGATGTCGACGCTGCCCGGATCGAACCCTGGCAGCTCGTCCAGCGGCTGGAAGCGGGGGTCCATGTCCTCGACAGCCGGATGCGTCCGGGTGAGGCCCGTGTCGACGAGGATCCGTGCCTCGGGGTGGTCGATCACGTGCACATTGATCGGCAGACGCTCGTCGCCGGCCTGCAGATCGCCCACCCGCAGGCGGGTGATCGTCGGGTGCGCCGGACGTTCGGAATCGGTCACTGTTCGTTCTCCTTCATCGAGACGACCTGGTATCGGTGCATCGTCACACCGGAGGTGAACCTCTTCTGCTCGAGCAGGTGCAGGTCGATCGGCCTGTCGTCGTCGTCGAAGAGGGGGCGCCCGAAGCCGATGATGCTGGGGTGGGTGTAGAGCAGGAGCTCATCGAGCAGGTCGGCACGCAGGAGCTGCGACGCCAGCGCCGCCCCTCCGACCGCGATCCGCCCCTCGGTCTCGGCCTTGAGCTGGGCGAGCTGGGCGATCGTGTCGCCCCGGCCGATGATCCGCGTGTCGTTGTCGGCACTGGTGCGCGTGCGGGAGACCAGCACCTTCGGCGTCGAGACCCAGATCCGGCCGTACTCCTGCGTGACGCCGGGAGCCGACGCGTCTTCCGCGGCATCCGGCCACGCCTTCTCCATGATCTCGTAGAAGACGCGGCCCTGGACGAACATGGCGAAGCGCTTCGCTTCGTCGTTGAAGTCCTGGTGCAGTTCCTCGTCGATCCGCAGCCACCACCCGGCTCCGTGATCGCCGGGCACCTGCTCGATCAGCAGATCGAGCGAGGTGTTCATGGTGTAGACGAAGCGGCCCATCCGGCGACCAATCGATAGTGGTTGTAAGTTGCAATCACTATAGTGGGGTCGAGCCCCGTGTCAAGGAGGATCGATGGACAGCGCTTCGGACCACGTCGCCGAGGGAGCGGACGTCTTCGGCGACCGGTGGACGCTGCTGATCCTCCGCGACATCGTGTTCGAGGACCGGCGCAACTTCCGCGCGCTCCTCCTCGGGTCGCGTGAGCGGATCGCGTCCAACATCCTCGCCGACCGCCTCGTCAGGCTCGTGGAAGCGGGACTCCTCGTCAGGGGCGAGGGCCGCAGGGGCCAGCGCACGACGTACAGCCTCACCGAGGCCGGCATCCAGTCGGTCCCGATCCTCTACCAGCTGGCTGCGTGGGGTGCCCGCTGGAGGGGCGGCGACGGGGACGGGCGGCCGCTGACGGCCCACACCGACGACATGCCGGTGGACGCGCTGATCGCGGAGCTGAGGAGTCGACACCTCAGCGACGGCGCGACCTGACAGTGCGACCGGGCCGGGCGACGAAAAGCCCCGGCACCGTGAGATTCCGGGGCTCTTGCGGCGAGAGTGGGACTCGATCCCGCGACGCCAGGTCGATGAATCGCGTGCTCGCATCGACGGCTTTCCGGCTATCGAGGCCAGAGTGTGTCCACATTCTCGGATCACATCCGTTTCGTTGCCGAGTTGGCACGAGCAGAAAGGCCACTTGAGCATTGCGCATCCGACCACTATGTTCGACGCCGTCATCAGCCCCGAAGGCGTTCGGGCGGCGCTGCAGGCGAAAGAACGGCGCCCGGTCGCGGCCGCGAACCGAGCCCCCTTCGTTCATCGAGGCTCCGGGGCGGAGCGTTCCGCAGTTCATTCGGCAACTGGGCGATTCGAATGAGGACATGAACCGTAGCCCGTAGAATTTCTAGCCCGGCTAGGGATATTCTTCGGCCAGGGTCTTGGACCCTGGCGGAAGGAGCATCCGATGGCGAAGAAGCCCGAGGAGATCACGGTCTTCGAGTACGACCGCAACGGGGACGTGGACGTGCTCGAGAAGCGCACGCGCCCCCTCCCCGAGCCCGGCCCGGAAGAGGTGCTGGTCGAGGTGATCTCGACGGGCATCAGCCACATCGACGGCTTCATCCGGAGCGGTCGTGAGGAGGCGTGGGCCGACGAGCCGTTCCCGCGGGGCTCCGGCAGCGACTTCGCGGGGATCGTCGTCACTGGCGATGCGGGCGGACGGTTCCGCCGCGGCGCCGAGGTCATCGGCCATGTCCGCACCGGAGCCCACGCGACCCACATCGTCGTACCGGTCGGCGCACTCGTACCGAAGCCGCCGCATGTGCCATGGGAGGTCGCCGGAGGCTTGTACCTGGCGGGCGTCACCGCGCTCGACACCCTGGACGACCTGCGGATCGGGCACGACGACATCGTCGTGATCTCGGCCGCGGCCGGCGGCGTCGGCAGCATCGAGGCGCAGTTGGCGAAGCACCGCGGCGCGTACGTGATCGGCACCTGCGGCGACCGCAATTTCGACTATCTGCGACAGCTCGGAATCAAGCCGGTGCGATACGGAGAAGCGATCGAGGAGCGGATCCGCGAGCAGGCGCCCGGCAGGGTCACTGCGCTGATCGACAACTTCGGCCGGGACGGCCGTGCCCTGGCCGAGTCCCTCGGCGTCCCTGCAGCCCGCTACCGGTCGAGCGAGGACCGCCGCGACACCGAGCTCACGCTGCTGCAGGAGGACCCGGAATCCGTCGCCCACGGCACCGCACAGCTCGCCCGGCTGGCCGAACTGGCCGAAGAGCGCGCGTTCACCCTGCTCATCTCGGGCTTCTACCCGCTCGACGAGATCAAGTACGCCTATGACGACCTGCAGAATCTGCACTCCCGCGGCAAGATCGTGCTCGGCACGCACCCCGTCACCACCTACCGCACCCTCAAGGCCCGCGACGTCCAGGAGGCCCGGGACTGACCCTGACATCAGCGCCGGCGCCGACCTGACGGCCGATGGAGCCGCCCGTTTCCGGATCGCGTACAACGGCAACTGTCAGGAGCAGCCCCACCGGAACGCCAGAGGTCACCCTTGGTTCGCCGTGATGTAGCGGAGCACGGCTTGGACCCGTCGGTGCCCGGCGGGGTCCTCCGGGATCTGCAGTCGGCGGAAAATCGAGGTCACATGCTTTTCGACCGCCGCAGTACTGATCAGCAGGCTGCGTGCGATGCCGGCGTTCGACTGCCCCTCGGCCATCGCGGCGAGAACCGCACGTTCACGCTCCGTAAGCAGCGCCAGCTGTTCGGGGATGGTGTTCGGTCGCATCATCTTGGCGACCACGGTCGGATCCAACGCGCTTCCGCCGTGAGCGACACGGACGATGTCGGCGCAGAAGTCGGTGACGTCACCCACGCGTTCCTTCAACAGGTAGCCGACCCCGTCCGCGCGGTCGCCGATCAGCTCCATCGCATAGGCGGGCTCGTCATGCTGGGTGAGCACGACGACACCGATCGACGGGAGCCGCCGGCGCAGTTCCACGGCAACCTGCAATCCATCGTCTCCGCGATGGGGTGGGAGGCCGATGTCGACAACTGCGACGTCTGGCTTGTAGGCGAGCGTCTTGGCGAGCAGCTCCGGTGCGCTCCCCGATTCGGCGACGACGTCGAGGCCGCCGTCGGTCAAGACGCGGACGACCCCACGTCGGAGAAGCACGTCATCCTCTCCGACGGACACCCTCACCGGCTGGACCACCGATCTTCCCCTTGCGCTTCAGTCAGTGTCGAGAAGCAGATGCAGGACGGCACAACTCAGGTCGCTCTTCGGGACGAATCCTAGTGCGCCGGCAGCACGGGCGTCACGCCCGGACGCCGAATCCGGGTCGGCCGAAACGAGGACGACCCGCGGCGACGCGGAACCGGCGGTCAGTTGACGTACAAGGTCGAACCCGTCCCCGTCGGGCAACCCCACGTCCACGAGTAGAGCGTCGGGCATCCGGGATGACGTCATCCTCACCGCGTCGGCGACGCTCCCCGCTTCCCCGTCCGCGGTGTAGCCGCACCCGGCGAGCATTCGTCGCGCCAATTCGCGGAACCGCTCGTCATCATCTACGACCATCACCGACAGGGACACACGCTCATCGTGCGCCGAATGGGCGACGGGCGCCGTAGGGTTTGCCGGAAATCTTCTCCGGGCCTCCCGGGCGTCGCCCGACGCGGCGGAGCGAAGACTCGGCGGCAGCACGAACTAGCCGCCCACTTCGCAGGAGCAGTCATGACCGACACGACCCCCACCGACGACCGCCCGATCGACGCCGACGACCTCCGCGACCGCCTCAAGCGCACCGAGATTCAGCACCAGCGCTCCTCCATCCCCGGACGCGACATCGTCCAGGTGCTGACCGAAATCCCCGTGGACGTCTCCTCTGGATGGCACCACCACCCGGGCGAGGAGGTCGGCTACATCCTCGCCGGCCGGGTCCGCATGGAACGACAGGATGCGGATACCCAGATCCTCAACGCCGGCGACGGCTTCCTCATCCCGCCGGGAGTCCCGCACAACGCCACCGATCTCGGGCCCGACCTCGGCCGGATGCTCTCCACCTACATCGTCGAGGCCGGAGAACCCATCGCCACCCTCGAGCCCTGACCAGCCGGGTCGACAGAAGCACAGGAGGCAAGGAATATGACCGCTGCCGGTCCCCGCAAGTCGATGCCGCGTATCCCGTTGAACACATTCGCCATCTGCTTCGGCATCGCCGGCCTCGCCACCGTGTGGAGCACCGTCACGACCGTGTTCGGCTGGAACGGCCTCGCACCGGCCGTTCTCTGGTGCGCGACCGCGGTCGCGTGGGTGTGGCTGATCATCGCGCACCTGAACCGTGGGCGGCACAGCACCGAGACGCTGCGGTCTCAGCTGCGACACCCGGCGCAAGGCCCTATCGCAGCGGTCATCCCCGCGATCGGAATGCTGCTGGGCTCGCAGCTCACCGCCTGGTGGCCGGTCGGCGCCGTCATCCTCACCGCAGTGTCGTTCGTCGCGGCGGTGCTGTTCGGCGGATGGATCCTCTCTTACTGGCACACCGGGGCGCTGAACCCGGAAGCGTTCCACGGCGCGTACCTGCTGCCGACCGTCGGCGGTTCCTTCATCGCCTCCATCGTCGCCGCGCGGCTTCAGGTGAACGGCGTCGCCGTGGCGGCGTTCGCTGTCGGGCTGTTCTTCTGGATTGTGCTGCTCACGGTGCTGCTTTCCCGGCTTGCGCTCTTCCCACCGCTTCCAGACGCATTGACGCCGACGCTCGCCATCCTTCTCGCGCCGCCCGCTCTCGGCGGCACTGCCTGGTTCCTGATTGCCGGAACGCACCGCGACCCGGTGTCCCTGTGCTTCCTAGGGATGCTCGCGATCATGGTCCTGCTGCAGCTGTTCCTCATCGGCACGTACCGCAAACTCCAATTCAGTCTCGGCTTCTGGTCGCTGACCTTCCCGGTCGCAGCGGCCGCCTCCTACGGCATCCAGTGGGTGCGACTGGATGGCTTCCCCGGTTGGGAGCCCGTCGCCGTGCTCCTGGCCGTCGTCCCCACTGTGTTGACCCTCATTGTTGCTGTCCGGAGTCTGGCTCTGGTCACCAGCGTCCGGCGCGGAGCGCGACGCGCCGAGCAGACCCTCCGGAAAGCCGACGACGCCGTCACCAGACCTGTCACCATCAGCAGACGACCTCATACCCGCAGCGATGGGACACCCGCAGCGAAGCGGGCGCCGGAAAGGGAACGACGATGAAGTACTGGCACACCACACGAATCGACCGCCCCGTCCCGGTCGTAGTCGACACGATCCGTGACCGTCTCGCCGCCGGGCAGGTCAGTCTTTTCGGCGTTTACGACCACTCGGCGAACGCCCGCGGCGCCGGCCTGTCGCTACCGGAGGAGACAGTGCTGGTCTTCGGGTCCGCGGAGATCGTCCGATGACTGGACACGCTGCCCCGGCGACCCCGCGACGCTGGACGACGATCGTCGTCATCGGTTTGGTCGGCGGCCTGCTCTCCGGGCTGTTCGCCATCGGCGGCGGCATCGTCATGGTGCCGCTGCTGGTCACCTTCGCGAAAGTGAACCAGCGAGTCGCCGCGGCGACCTCCCTGGCCGCGATCGTGCCGACCTCGATCGTCGGCTCCATCACGTACCTCGTCGCCGGGGAGGTGGACCTGCTCGCAGCCGTCCTGGTGTCCGTCGGCGCCGTCGTCGGCGCGCTTGCGGGCAGCGCCCTGCTCAAACGTATCCCGCTGACCTGGCTGCGCTGGATGTTCATCGTCTTCATCCTGCTCGTCGCCGCACGCCTGTTCTTCATCACGCCGCAACGCGGGCACGATGTCGCGTTCACCCCGGCGGTCGGTGTCGGTTACGTCGTGCTCGGCCTGCTGATGGGCGTGCTCTCCGCCCTGTTCGGCATCGGCGGCGGAATCATCGCCGTCCCCGCCCTCATCAACGTCTTCGGTGTCAGCGACCTGATCGCCAAGGGCACCTCGCTCGTCGTCATGATCCCGACCAGCGTGGTCGGCACCATCTCCAACTGGCGGGCGAAGAACGTGGATGTCCCCACCGGCCTCGCGCTCGGGCTCGCCGCCACGGTGGCATCGGTCCCGGGGGCATGGTTGGCGCTCGCCCTCCCACCGCAGCTGTCTAGCACCCTGTTCGGGCTGCTGCTGATCGCCGTCGCCGCCCAACTCACCTGGAAAGCCATTGCAGCGCAACGACTCGCCCGCCGGAAGACCGCGTCCGAGCCCTCCCCCTGAAACATCGACCCCAAGGAGAACATCATGGACGCACAGCAGGAGCTCGCCGGCAAGACCGCGCTCGTCACCGGCGGAACCAAAGGCATCGGTCTCGCTGTCGTTCAGCGCCTCGCCGCGGCGGGCGCCTACGTCTTCGTCACCGGCCGCACTCAGTCCGACCTCGATGCTGCCGTCGCCTCGATCGGAGAGAGGGGCACCGGCATCCGCGGCGACGCCTCCGACCTCGACGACCTCGACGCCGTCTTCAACGCCATCCGCGACAGCGGACGCCGCCTGGACGTCCTCCACATCAACGCCGGCGGAGGAGGATTCGCGGGCCTGCACGAACTCACCGTCGAAGACTTCGACGCCACCTTCGCACGGAACGTCCGCGGAGCGACGTTCACCCTACAGAAGGCCCTTCCGCTGTTGAACGACGGCGCCTCCGTCATCCTCACCGGTTCCAGCACCGCCGACACCGCCGCCCCGAACTTCGGCGTGTACGCCGCAACCAAGGCGGCGATCCGCTCGCTCACCCGCACCTGGGCGATCGAACTCGCGCCCCGCCGCATCCGCGTGAACAACGTCGTGCCCGGTCCCACCGAGACGCCCGGTCTGCGCGGGCTCGCCCCCAACGAGAAGGCCGCAGAGGTACTGCTGAACAACTTCAACCAGAACATCCCGCTCGGGCGTCTCGTCCAACCAGCGGAAGTCGCAGAGGCGGTCCTGTTCCTCGCTTCGGACCGCAGCTTCACCACCGGCAGCGAGCTCTTCGTCGACGGCGGGGAGGCGCACGCATGAGCGGCCTGACCCTCGATGAGCAGATCACCTTGGTGCGGACGTATTTCCACCGGGTGGACACCGGCGCTCGCTTCACGTGGGGCTGAGGACGGCCCGTCGTGGCGAGGAGGCCGTGGAGCAGCCGGGACGCCGGCGAAGACTACGCCGACTGGGCCGGCGGCGCGTGGGCGGATGAACACGTCGCGATCCGCCATCCCACGCTCGCTGAGACGGTCGGGCTGGACGCCCACCGGTGGCGGATCATCGCCATCGACCTGGAGGCGTCACCAGGCGGTGAGGACGAGATCATTCTCACCGCCCGGGAAATCGGGACACTGTGCGGGGGCGAAGCCGCCGTGGAGTTCCATGTCACCGGCGTCACGGTGGCCGATTTCATCGCGGAGGTCTTCACCGACTTCCGCGTATCGCTGATCGCTCGTGACGCCACGCGAGCGGAGGTGACGGTGACGGAGCGCCGCGAGCTGCGGCTGCCTCTCGAAGGATGAAGTCGTGTCCTCCGCGAAGCTGCGGACGTCGTCGGAGCTCACACGCCGTGCTGTTCGAAGACGGAAGCGATGCCCGGCGCTGAGGGGAGCATCACCGGGCATCGTTGGCATGACACCGTGGCCAGGGCTACGGCTTTTCGGTGCCGAGCGCCCTGCGCAGCGTGACGATCGCCAGGTCGACTGCGGCCGTCGTTCCCAGGGTGGGTCGTTCCTTGTTCAGCATCATGAAGTCGTGGGTGACGTGGTTGATGCGGACGCTCGCCGTGGGCACCCCGGCCTGGACAAGTTTGGCCGAGTACGCCTCGCCCTCGTCGCGGAGCGGGTCGTTCTGGTCCACGATCACGAGCGCCGGCGGCAGCCCGCGGAGCTCGTCGAGGGTGGCGTTCAGCGGTGACGCCAGCACGTCCGAGCGGCGCTCGACATCCGGGAGGTACGCGTCCCAGAACCACGCCATCGCCTTCGCCGTCAGGAACGGTCCGTTCGCGAACGTCCTGTAGCTCTCGGTGTTCTGGGCGCCTTCGGTGACCGGGTAGTACAGGGACTGGTGGACGAACGTGACGTCGCCGCGCTGCTTGGCAAGCATCGTCAGCGCGATGGTCATGTTGCCGCCGACCGAGTCGCCGGCGACCGCCATCCGGGACGCGTCGAGCCCTTCATCACCGCCGCTCCGGGTGATCCACCGGGCGGTCGCGTACGCCTGCTCGATCGCGTGAGCGAACTGTGCCTCCGGGGAGCGGTCGTATTCGGGGAACACGAGGGCGGCGTTAGCGCCCGCGCAGAGTTCCCGGATGAGTCGGTCGTGGGTGCCGGAGTCGCCGAGGATCCACCCGCCACCGTGGACGTAGAGGATGACGGGAAGGGTGCCGGTGGCGCCGACCGGTTTGATGATGCGCACCGGGACGTCACCGACCTCGGCGGGGACGGTGATCCACTTGTCTTCACCGACTTCGGCCTTCTCGATCGGTGTGGACTGGAGGTCGTCGAAGACCTTCCGTGCCTTCTCGACGCCGATCTCGTACAGGTACGGCGGGTTAGCGGTGGCGTCGGCGATTTCCTGAGCGCCGGGTTCGAGCACGACTTCGGACATGATGTCCGTCCTTTCTGGGTTGGGTTTGCTTCACTGGGGTGGGTGGGTTTGGGGTCGCTGGTGTCAGGCCGGGTTGGCGAGGAAGTCGAGCAGCTGGCGGTTGACCTCGGGGGCGTGGGTGACGGGGTTGATGTGCGGTCCGCCGTCGATCTCGACGTACCGGGCGGCCGGGAGCGCTTCGTGGGCACGGTGTCCCTGCCCGTCGATGGAGAGGATCCGGTCGGCGGTGCCGTGCATGATCAGCGCCGGAACGTCGACGCGGGCGAGGTCGGACTGGAAGTCCTCGAGCCACAGCTGCGGGCACGCCCACGTGGCGTACGGAGATGAATCGGCGCCGGTGGACCACATCCAGCGGACCGTGTCCTCGCTCACGAGCTTTCCCTGGTAGTCGTCGAGGTTGAGGAAGTTGTCCATCATCCCCGTCAGCCACGCGAACCGGTCCGCGGCGATCGCGTCCTGGACGCCTTTGACCCCCGCGGCGTCCACGCCCTTAGGGTTGTCGTCGCTCTTCACGAATGACGGGGTCAAGCTCTCCAGAAAAGCGACGCTCCGCAGCCGGGACGTGCCGAAGCGTCCGACATACCGGGCGACCTCGCCGGTCCCGAGGGAGAACCCGATGAGGTTCACATCGTTCAGGTCCAGGGTGGTCAGAAGCGTGTCGACGTCGCCGCTGAGCGTGTCGAAGTCGTACCCGGTGGTCGTGCCGCTGGAGCGGCCGAAGCCGCGCCGGTCGACGCTGATGACCCGGTAGCCCGCCTCCAGCAGCGGATGCAGTTGCGGCTCCCATGAGCGGGCGTCGAACGGCCACCCGGACAAGAGCACGACCGGTTGCCCGGCGCCCTGGTCTTCGTAGTACAGCTGGATCGGCGCGGAGTTCTCGCCGCCGACGGTGATTGTTCCCATTTGTGTCTCCCTCACTCGGACGTAGTCCGTTCGCTACGAGATTGCGCCGCGGCTGAGACCGCGACTCTGGGGACTGTAGGAGAACTTTTCCGGCAAACCCTACGGCCATGCGTTGTTGCCCAGCCGCGCTCTCATTCGGGCAGCCGCTGCCTTGCCAGTACAGCGAGCGGGAAGTCGTCGAGAAGTTCCCCCATGGTTCAGCGGGCTCGATAGCTCAGTGCAACCTGCGAGAGATAGACTTCGGCATCTGCTGCGAGGGTGGGGTGATGACTGACGGGGCTGTACGTGGCTCGCCTGCGCTCGTCGCGGAGCGTTACTACGACGCGTTCAATGCCCGCGATTTCACCCAGATGCGAGCACTGATCTCCCCTGAGATTCGGTACCGCATCGACGGCGGAGAACTGTTCGGGGCCGATGCCGCCATGTTCTACACAGAGCGATTCCTCGAACAGTTTCCGGGCATGGGACTGGTAGACCGTGTCGTTGCCGCGGCCAGCGATGAAACGGTTGTGATCGAGTACCGTTTCCGCGCCCTCCAGGAGTTCCAACCAGATCAGGTGGACTGGCAGCTCGACGGGCTGGTCATGGAAGTGCTTACGGTCCAGGGTGGACGAATCACGTCGTTGCACAGCTTCTACAACTCCGCTCCGACCGACCGTTTTGGCTCCATACGGATCCCCTCCCGATTCGAAGCCGCACAGATCGCGCAACAACAGACGGCCTTGCGCCGTATCGCAACACTCGTCGCCCGCGGCGCTCCGCTCGCCGAGCTGCTGGCTAGCGTGAGCGAAGAGGTCAAAGCTCAATACGGGGTGACAGATGTCCAGGTTGTTCCGCTTGGTGCCCCCGGCGACAAACCGTCACCTGAGACCCAGCCCGTGGTTTCCGCCCCCATCACCGTCGAAGAGCTCCCGTGGGGTTCGCTGGTAATCGTCCCCGACCCGACTGATCGTGTCGAGAACGCGGAATTTCGACCAGAGATCAGCGGATTCGCCGACTTGATCGGTCTGGCCCTCGCCAACGACCGCAACAAGGCCCAGCTGCTGGCGTCCCGCGCCCGGGTCATCGCAACCGCCGACCAAGCGCGCCGTCAACTGCAACGCGACATCCATGACACCGCGCAGCAGCGACTTGTTCACACGATCATCGCGCTCAAGCTCGCTCGCGACGTGCGCCTCCGGGATCCCGATGAGGCCTGGGAGCTGATCGAAGAATCACTCCGCCATGCGGAGGCCGCCAACGAGGAACTCCGCGATGTCGTACACGGTGTCCTCCCGGCCGTGCTCTCCACAGCGGGCTTGCGCACGGCCATCGAGTCGCTCGTCGCGGAGATGAGCCTGAAGGTCGCTCTCGATGTGACGCCGAGCCGTCTGCCAGTCGAGTTGGAGACGACCGCCTATTTCATCGTCGCCGAAGCGCTGACGAACGTGACCAAGCACGCGCACGCCTCAACTGCATCGGTCGCGGTATCTATCGCGGGGTCTGAATTGAGCATCGCGGTGCAGGACAACGGCATCGGGGGCGCCGACCTTCAAAGGGGCACAGGCGTAATCGGGATGCGCGACAGAGTCGAAGCAGCAGAGGGCATATTCGAACTCCACACAGGGCCCGCGGGCACCGTGATCCACGCCCATCTTCCGATACACGACCCGCGCGAGTGAGACGACCGATGACGACACGCCACGGTTCATCTTCCACGTCCGCGGAGACGGATGATGGCGTAGACAACCCCGCCCAGCCCCTCGTCTCGTTCAACGATTCGCGACGGTCACCAGAAGTGACCAGAGTCAGTCCGGGCGATTCGGAGAGTGTCCAAACTGTGTCCACATTGCTCCGGAAACCAGAGAACGGCGGCTGTTCAACAGCCGCCGTTCCAGTGTTTCAAGGACTGTAGCGAGGGCGGGACTCGAACCCGCGACACCACGATTATGAGCCGTGTGCTCTAACCACCTGAGCTACCCCGCCGTGGCATCCCCTCGTCGTGCGACGCGTCGCGAGACGGGGAGACGGAGCCCCCTGTGGGAATCGGACCCACTACCTCTTCCTTACCAAGGAAGTGCTCTACCAATGAGCTAAGGGGGCGGAGCCGGCGCCGGCCAGAGGACCGGCCGTTTTCGGCAACCGTACGAGGATACCATCTGCGGCCGGGTGCTCCGAACCACGCGCGGGTGGCGCATCCATGGGGCGCAACACGCCGTTATGCGGGCGTCGAAACGGCGTGTTGCGACCTATGGATGTTGCGGCACGCGGCCGGCCGCGACGGGCGGCCGGATGTGCGCCGAGCGTCAGGCGGCCTTGGCGGCGGCTGAGGCCCCGTCGAGGGCGGCGAGCTCGGCGGCGGACAGCTGCAGCTCGACGGAGGCCAGCAGGTCGGGCAGCTGCTCCAGCGTGCGGGCGCTCGCGATCGGGGCCGTGATGGTCGGCTGAGCGGCGAGCCACGCAAGGGCGACGGTGGCGACGGACGCGCCGTGCGCGGCCGCCACCTCGTCGAGGGCGGCCAGGACGGCGCGACCGGTCTCGTCGAGGTACTTCGAGGCGCCGCCGGCACGGGCGCTGTCGACCGTCACGCCGTCGCGGTACTTGCCGGTGAGGAAGCCCGCGGCGAGGGCGAAGTAAGGCATGACGCCGAGGCCTTCGCGCTCTGCGATCGGCCGGTACGCGGACTCGTAGCCGCGCTCCACCAGGTTGTAGTGCGGCTGCAGTGCGACGGCGCGGTGGAGGCCCTCGCGCTCGGTGATCCGGAACCACTCCTCGATGCGCTCGGGCGAATAGTTCGAGATGCCGATGTAGCGGACCTTCCCCGCGTCGACCAGCCCGGAGAGGGCGGCGACGGTCTCCTCCAGCGGCACCGTCTCGTCATCGAAGTGCGCGTAGTAGAGGTCGATGTAGTCGGAGCGCAGGCGCTCGAGCGACGCGTCGGCCGCGCGGCGGACGTTGTCGGCCGCGAGCCCCTTGAAGTCGGGGTGCTGGCTCACCTTGGTGGCGAGCACGACCTGATCGCGGTTGCCGCGCGCGTCGAACCACTCGCCGAGGATGCGCTCCGAGTCGCCGCCGGTGTTGCCCGGAACCCAGGCGGAGTAGCCGTCTGCGGTGTCGACGAAGTTGCCCCCGGCGCCGGTGTAGGCGTCGAGCACGTCGAACGAGGTCTGGCGGTCGGCCGTCCAGCCGAAGACGTTGCCACCCAGCGAGAGCGGGTAGACCTCGAGGTCGGACGAGCCGATCGTGCGGCGGGGTGCAGTCATGCGTGATCTCCTTCGTTTGTTCCTCTTCCACGCTAACGCGGCCCTCCCGGCGCTATTCCGGCTCTCCCTGAAGATGTGGAAAGGTCGGCGTCGGCCCGTACTGTGGACGGGTGCGCACCGCCGAGGATCCCCGCCGCGAGCTGAGAGCCGACTGCTCCCGCTGCGTCGGCCTCTGCTGCGTCGCGCTCGCCTTCGCCCGCTCCGCCGACTTCGCGTTCGACAAGCCCGCGGGCGATCCGTGCGTCAACCTCGACCACGACGACCGCTGCCGCATCCACCCGCAGCTGCGGGACCGTGGGTTCAAGGGCTGCACGGTGTTCGACTGCTTCGGCGCGGGCCAGCAGGTGACCCAGCACACCTTCGGCGGGCGCAGCTGGCGCGACGACGCCGATACCCGCTCCGGTATGTTCGCGACCTTCCCGATCATGCGCCAGCTGCACGAGTTGCTCTGGTACCTGGAGGACGCCCTCGCGCTTCCGGCCGCCGCTCACCTCCATCCCGCCCTCCGCCAGGCGCGTGCCGCAGTCCGTTCGCTGGCGCAGGCGCCCGCCGCCGAGATCGTCGCCGCCGACCTCGAGCAGCTGCGCGCGCCCGCCGCCCAGTTGCTGCGGGACGCCGCCCGCCTCACCCGCGAGTCCGGCCCGGTCGGCGCGGGCCCGATCGGCTCGGGACGCGGCCGGGTGGCTCGGTCGCGCATCCAGCCGGGAGCCGACCTCATGGGCGCCGACCTGCGCCGGGCCGATCTGCGCGGAGCGGAGCTGCGCGGCGCCCTGCTCATCGCCGCCGACCTCCGCGATGCCGACCTGTCCCGCGCGGAGCTCATCGGCGCCGACCTGCGCGACGCCCGCCTGGACGGCGCAGACCTGCACGAGGCGATCTACCTCGCGCAGTCGCAGGTGAACGCCGCCGCCGGCGACGCCCGCACCCGCCTCCCCGCGACCCTGGACCAGCCGGCACACTGGCGCTGACCCGCGGACTGCTGCCTCCCGTCACGTCTGCGCCCGCGCGCGCACGCGCAAACGTGACGCCGTACCGCAGTCACTGACTGCAAACGCTTCCACCCGACTCGCTATACTCCCCGTGTGCCCGGCGACACGCCCGGCACCGGCGGTCGCAAGCGCTTCCACCGCGGACGCTCCAGGAGGTGGCATGCCCGGCATCGACGACGTCGCGCGCCTCGCCGGCGTCTCGACGGCCACCGTCTCGCGCGCGCTGAGCGGCAACGGGCCCGTCTCGCAGAAGACCAAGGCGCGCGTCGTGCAGGCGGCGTCCGACCTCGGGTACGTCGTCTCCTCCGACGCCTCGAGCCTCGCCTCCGGCCGCACCCGCAACATCGGCGCCGTCGTCCCGCACCTCAACCGCTGGTTCTTCACCTCGGTGATCGAGGGCGCGGAGCGGGTGCTGCTGCGCAGCGGCTACGACCTCACCCTGTACAACCTCAGCGGCGACGGCGAGGAGCGGCGGCGCGTCTTCGAGCACAACCTGCTCCGCAATCGGGTGGACGCCGTCTTCACCGTCTCCCTCGAACTCGCCGAGGACGAGCTGAGCCGCCTGCTCGCGATCGGCAAGCCCGTGGTCGGGGTCGGCGGCCCGCTCCCCGGCGTCAGCACCCTCACCATCGACGACGTCGCCGTCGCCCGCCTGGCGACCGACCACCTGGTCTCTCTCGGGCATCGCCGGATCGCGCACATCGGCGGGTCGCATGAGTTCGACCTCGACTTCCACATCCCGACCAGCCGCCGGCTCGGCTACGAGGAGTCCCTTCGCGAGGCCGGCCTGCCGGTCGACGAACGGCTGCACCGCGCGTCCGACTTCACCATCCCCGGCGGGTACGACGCGGCGAAGCAGCTGCTCGGCACCCCGCACGAGCGGCCGACCGCGATCTTCGCGGCCTCCGACGAGATGGCGATCGGCGCGATCCTGGCCGCCCGCGACCTCGGGTTGCAGGTGCCGGGAGACGTGTCGATCATCGGCATCGACGACCATCCACTCGCCGAGTTCTTCGGCCTGAGCACGGTCGCGCAGCATCCCGTCGGCCAGGGCGAGCGCGCCGCCGAGCTCCTGCTCGCCGCCCTCGACCGCTCCCGGACGAGCGCCCCCGGCCGCCCGCAGCCGTCCGGCCACATCGCACCGGCCGACCTGATCGTGCGGTCGAGTACCGCCGCCCACCCCTGACCCCGCACACCCCCGCAAGCCAGCGAACCCCCGCAAGCCAGCGAACCCCCGCAAGCCAGCAAACCCCCGAAAGAGAGACGAACACGAGGTGACCACCATCGCATCCACCCCCTCCCCCGAATCCGCGCTCACGCCGTCGGCCCCCGGCCGCGAGTGGTGGCGCTCCGCCGTGATCTACCAGGTGTATCCGCGATCCTTCGCCGATTCCGACGGAGACGGGATGGGCGACCTCCCCGGCATCACCCACCGCCTCCCCGCGCTGCGCGCCCTCGGAGTGGACGCCGTCTGGCTGTCGCCCTTCTACCGCTCGCCACAGCGAGACGCCGGCTACGACGTCGCCGACTACCGCGACGTCGACCCGCGCTTCGGGACGCTCGCCGACTTCGACCGGATGCTCGCGGAGGCCCACGGCCTCGGGCTGCGCGTCATCATCGACATCGTCCCGAACCACTCCTCCAGCGACCATGTCTGGTTCCAGGAGGCGCTGGCGGCTGCCCCCGGAAGTCCGGAGCGCGCGCGGTACATCTTCCGCGACGGCAAGGGCGAGAACGGCGAGCTTCCGCCGAACAACTGGGAGTCGATCTTCGGCGGACCGGCCTGGACCCGCATCGCCGAGGCCGACGGGACGCCCGGCCAGTGGTACCTGCACCTGTTCGACAAGTCGCAGCCCGACTTCGACTGGGAGAACCCGTGGGTCTGGGAGCAGTTCCGCGGCGTCCTGCGCTTCTGGCTGGACCGCGGCGTCGACGGCTTCCGCGTGGATGTGGCGCACGGCATGATCAAGGAGGCGGGCCTCCCCGACTACACGCCGCCGGCCGACATGGGCAGCATGGGCGGCGTCCCGCTCGAGCCCGAGATCGCCGCGCACGCCGAGGCAGACCCGCCGACGCCGCCGTACTTCGCGCAGGACGGCGTCCACGCGATCTACCGCGACTGGCACAAGGTCCTCGACGAGTACGAGGGCGACCGCGTGCTGTGCGGTGAGGCCTGGGTGGAGCCGCTGGACAAGCTGGCCCGCTGGGTGCGCCCGGACGAGATGCAGCAGACGTTCAACTTCGCCTACCTGGAGACCCCGTGGGACGCGGCGGCGCTCCGCCGCGTGATCGACCGCTCCATCGCGGCGTTCAGCAGCGTTGGCGCCCCGAGCACGTGGGTGCTGTCCAACCACGACGTCGTCCGGCACGCGACCCGGCTCGCGCTGCAGCCCGGCAACCTCCAGGGCCACGGCATCGGGCCGAAGACCAAGGGCCTGCCCGACCCGGCGTTCGCGCTGCACCGCGCCCGAGCGGCGACGGCCCTGATGCTCGCGCTCCCCGGCTCCGCGTACCTCTACCAGGGTGAGGAGCTCGGCCTCCCGGAGGCGATCGACCTGCCCGACGAGGCGCGGCAGGACCCGACCTGGTTCCGCACCAACGGGGAGCGCTACGGCCGCGACGGCTGCCGCGTCCCGATCCCGTGGGAGGGCGAGGAGGCGTCGTACGGCTTCGGCCCGACCGCTGCGAGCTGGCTCCCCCAGCCGGCGAGCTGGGCGGCGTACACGCGATCGTCGCAGGAGGGTGTGCCCGGTTCGACTCTGACGATGTACCAGGATGCGCTGGCTCTGCGCCGGACGCACGACCTGGCGTTCGGCACGCCGGAGTGGCTCGACCTCGGCGGCGACACGCTGGCGTTCCGCAGCGGCGACGTCACGGTCGTGGTCAACTTCGGGACGACCCCGGTGACCCTGCCCGCCGGCGAGATCGTGCTGGCGAGCGGCGCCCTGGAGGACGGGCTGCTGCCGCGCGACACGGCCGTCTGGCTGGTCTGAGGTCGCGGGTACTCACTCCCACGCGGCGAAGTACGGCTCGACGCGCGGGTGAAGCTGGTCGGAGAGGTCCGGCGCGGCCGCCACGATGAGGCGGTTGTCCGCCGGGCCTCCCCCGAGCCCGCTGACGCGCGCGCCGGCCTCCTGCGCGATGAGGGCGCCGGCGGCGTGGTCCCACGGATTCAGGCCGCGCTCGAAGTAGGCGTCGAGCCGGCCCGCGGCGACGCCGCACAGGTCGAGGGATGCTGCCCCGATGCGGCGGATGTCGCGCACCTCGCCGATGAGCTCGCCGACGAGGGCCGCCTGGCGCCTCCGCACCCCGGCGTCGTACCCGAAACCGGTGCCGACCAGCGCCAGCGGCAGCAGCACGCCCTCGTTGACGTGGATGGGCTCCCCGTTGAGGCGCGCCCCTCCGCCTGCATAGGCGGTGAACACCTCGCCGAGCACCGGGTTCACGACCGCCCCGGCGAGCGTGCGCCAGGTCGCCGGGTCGGGGTCGCCCTCGACCACGGCGATGCTGACGGCCCATGCCGGGATGTCGTAGAAGTAGTTGACGGTGCCGTCGATCGGGTCGACGACCCAGGTGAGTCCGCTGTCGCTGCTGCCCCCGCCGGACTCCTCGCCCAGGAAGCCGTCGCGCGGGCGCGAGGCGGCCAGCGCATCCCGGATCAGCTGCTCGGTCTCACGGTCGGCGCGCGTGACGATGTCGCTCAGCGACGACTTGGACGCCGCGATCTCGACCCCGTCGCGCCGGCGCTGCAGGGCGAAGGCGGCCGCCCGGCGGGCGATGGTGGCGGCGATCTCGAGCAGCTCGGCGTTGGAGGTCATGCCCCCAGCCTGACAGATGCGCGGCTGCGCCGCTCCGGCTCCCGGCTCCCGGCTCTCTGCTCCCGGTTCCGTCGGAGATTCGGGCGATCCGCCTCCAGATCTCCGACGGAGGCCTGCCCAGCAGGAGAATCGAACGTTCGATCGCTCGCCACAGCAAGAAGCCCCCGGCCGTTGGCCGAGGGCGACTCAGTGAAAGGGTGGCGAGTGAGGGATTCGAACCCCCGAAGTCGTAGACAGCTGATTTACAGTCAGATCCCTTTGGCCGCTTGGGTAACTCGCCATTGGCGCTCCCGACCACCAGTGTTCTCGTGACCGAAGGCGCCAGACAAGAATAGCCGTACGCGCGCCCGCACACGAAATCAGCGGGCGTTCAGGCAGCGAGCGCCACGATGCCGGGCTCCACGGCTGCAGGATGAAGCTCCGGCGGCGCGGGGACGGCCTCGCGTTCCGGCACCAGAGAGAGCACCTGCGCCTCGGCGAACTCGGCGGCGACGCTGGTGAGCAGTTCGCCCTCCGTGACGTCGAGCACGCGGCACAGCGCGGCGAGGATCTCGGACGAGGCCTCCTTGCGGCCGCGCTCGATCTCGGAGAGGTAGGGCACGGACACCCGCGACTCCTCGGAGAGCTGGCGCAGCGTCGTACCGCGCTCCGTCCTGATCCGGCGGAGCACGGACCCGATCGCGTGCCGCAGAAGCATGGCCTCAGCCTATGTCGGAGCGGGTGGGCCCGCGCTAGAGGGTGTCGTCGGTTCTGCTGTGGGCAGAATCCCGCGCGCCCGATGCCGCGATCGCGACACCCCGGGGCGCCTGCCGCCGATGTCGGTGGTCGGGCGCACAATCGTGGGCATGAGAACGTTGGAGATTTGCGAACGGTGCGACGGCACGGGGGCCGACCCCCTCCAGCACAGCGAGGAGATCACCGTGTGCGTCGAGTGCAGCGGCGACGGCTGCCACGTCACCTACTACGCCGAGCTCGCCCAGACCGCCTGAGCGCGACCGCCTGAGCGCGCCCGCGACCTCCTCGGCGGCCCGTCGGACCGACCGGCATCGCCGGATGAGACGATGGAGCGCGCGACGAGGAGACGGGGCACAGATGAACAGAGTGGTACGAGCGAACGCCGGCACAGCGGCGGTCATCGCGTGACCGGCGGCGACCACCTCATCCACTCGGCCCGGCTGGTCGACGGCGGCACCGTCGCCGACGACGCCTGGGTGCGGTTCTCCGGTGGCGCCGTTGCGGCGGTCGGGTCCGGCCCGTCCTGGCGGTCGGAGCCCGCGGTGGCGACGACGGACGCTGCAGGCGCCTGGCTCACGGCCGGGTTCGTCGACATCCACGGGCACGGCGGGGTCGGCGCGAGCTTCGACGACGGCGGCGAGTCGATCGCCCGCGGGCTCGACCTGCACCAGCGCCACGGGACCACCCGCGCCGTGATCTCGCTTGTCACCGCCTCGGTCGCCGAGCTCGCCGGCCGCGTGCGCGGGGTCGCCGCCCTCATGGCGTCCGACCCGCGCATCCTCGGCTCGCACCTGGAAGGTCCCTTCCTCGACGCCGGGCACAAGGGCGCGCACGAGCCGTCGCTGCTGCGGCCTGCGACCCGGGCCGACATCGACACGCTGCTGGAGGCCGCGCGCGGCACCCTGCGTCAGATCACGGTCGCGCCTGAGCTGCCGGGAGGGATGGACGCGGTCCGCGCGTTTGCGGACGCGGGCGTCGCCGTCGCGGTCGGACACACCGGAGCCGACTACGCGCAGGCCCTCGCGGCATTCGAGGCGGGCGCGAGCATCCTGACACACGCCTTCAACGCCATGCCGGGGCTGCACCACCGCGCGCCGGGCCCGGTCGCCGCCGCGGCGAGGACCCCGGGTGTGACGCTGGAGGTCGTCGGCGACGGGGTCCACGTCCATCCCGAGGTCGTGCGGATGCTGTTCGCCTCTGCGCCAGGCCGCATGGCCCTGGTGACGGACGCGATGGCCGCGGCGGGCTCGCAGGACGGCGACTACGTGCTCGGCTCCCTTGCGGTCGAGGTGCGCGGCGGCATCGCGCGGCTGGCGGGCGGCGGATCGATCGCCGGCTCCACCCTCACGCTCGACGACGCGCTGCGCCGTACCGTGCGCGAGGCGGACGTCCCGGTCGCCGAGGCGGTGCGCGCCGTCACGGAGACGCCTGCAGCAGCGGTCGGCCGCGGCCACGATCTCGGGCGACTCGTCCCCGGCTACGCGGCGGACGCCGTGCTGCTCGACGACGACTTCGGGGTGCGTGCAGTTTGGCGCGACGGCGTGCAGGTGGTCTAGAGCCGCCGGACAAGAAGGCTCAGGCGGCGGCCTTCGCGGTCGCCAGGTCGTCGAACAGCTCGGTGTTGAAGCGGAACGCCAGCCCCACCTCGCCGATGACCCGGTCGCGCTCCTCCTCTGTCCACTGCACCGCATCCAGCTGCGACCGGTAGGTGTCCTTGAACAGCTTCGGCTTGGCGATGTCGGCGAACAGGTAGAACCCGACGCCGTTCGTGTCGAAGCCGTACTGCCGCTGCAGCAGGGTGCGGATGATCTGGCCGCCAGACAGGTCGCCGAGATACCGCGTGTAGTGGTGCGCGATGAACCCTCCCGGCCAGCCGGCGCCCACCTCGCGGATGCGGGCGGTGTAGCGCATGGTGGACGGCAGCGGCGCGATGCGGTCGCGCCAGTCCGCGCCGAGGAGGAACTCCAGGTCGGTCTCGATCGCGGGGAGCCGGGTCAGCTTCGGGCTGATGAACAGGGCGGCGACCGGGTCGTCCGCCATCCCCACGGCTGCCTCCTCCAGCGCCTCGTAGATGAAGTAGTGCTGCGCCAGCAGCGCGATGTAGTCGTCGCGCGAGCCCTTGCCGCTCATCAGGTCCTGCATGAAGACCGCGCCTTCGCTCTCCTGGTGGACGCCGCGGGTGCGTTCGCGCAGCGCCTCGGAGAAGGGGATGGGTTCGGCCATGTCGGGTCTCCTGACTCAGGTAAGGCTTGCCTAAGCCTCCCCTACGGCGGCCGTCAGCGTCAAGGCGGGGTCGGGCGCACCCGGCAGGGAGCGCCGACCCCGGGCCTCGAACGTTCGCCCGCTCAGACGCTCGGCGCGGGGGTCGGCGTCGCCTTCGCCGCGTGCGCGCGCAGCGGGACGTGCACGATGCGCGTCGCCGTGACCGTGTCCCCCGAGCGCTTGCCGAGCACGCCGATCCTGCTCCCGGTCGTGAAGCTGTCGCGGGTGGCCGGCGCCTTCTTGGTGCCGAACGCCGTCGACGAGGTGAGCTTCACCGTGAGGGTCTTCCCGGAGGCGGCCTTGATCGTCCAGCTGTCGCCGTTCACCGCCGTCAGCGTGCCGACGGCTCCGTGCTCTGCACGCTTGGCGTGCGCCTTCTTCTTGTGCGCGGTCGAGTGCATGGCGGTGTTGTCGGAGACCGGCGCCACGGCCGCCGGCTGCGTGCTCGCCACCGCCGCGGACACACCCCAGGCCGTCCCGCCGGCGACGACCACCACCGCCAGCACGGCGGCGGCGATGCCGACCCCGATCGCGTGGCGACGGAGGAAGGAGGGGGCGGATGCGGGCGCCGTCGCGGGCGCCGGCGATGCAGCAGGCGCGGCCGGGGCCGCGGGCGTGGTTCCGAGGGGCTCGGTGTCGAACGGTTCGGTGTCGTGGTTGTCCATACCCGAAGCGTCGCAGGGGGATGTCAGCGCTCCGCCGGGGGAATGTAAGAGGACGGTAAGGAGACCGAGAAGGCCGCGCCGCCCTCCGGGGCCGGCCGTACCTCCAGCGTTCCGCCGAGCCTGCCCACGAGCCGGCGGGCGATCGAGAGCCCGAGTCCGGTGCCCACCGGCCGCACGTCCCGGTAACGGGCGTGCAGCTCTCCCCGCTCGAAGGCGACCTCCGTGTCCTCCGCCGTGAGCCCGGGTCCCCCGTCGCGCACCCCGACCCGCACTCCGTCGCCCGCGGAGACGGAGACGACCACCGGGGCGCCCTCCGGCGTCACCCGCAGGGCGTTCTCGATCAGCCCGTCGACCACCTGCCGCAGGCGCGACTCGTCGGTGTCGACCGGGACCGGGCGACCGGGCAGCTCCTCGCGCAGCAGCACGCCGGCACGGGAGGCGACCCCGCTCCACGCCGCGACCGCCCGCTCCACGGTCTCCCGCGCGTCGAAGTGCTGCGGGTCGAGACGGAAGTCGTCGGCCTCCAGCCGCGCCAGCTCCAGCAGATCGTCGAGGAAGCGCCGAAGCCGGTCCGCCTCGGCGGTGAGGGTACCGCCGACGCGCCCGATGTCGTCCGACGGCACGACGCCGTGCGCGAGCGCCTCGGCGTAGCCCCGGATGGCGGTGAGCGGTGTGCGGATCTCGTGCGACACCGAGAGCAGGAACTCGCGCTGCCGGTCCTCGCTGACCGAGAGCGCGGCGTCGAGCCCGCGCAGCGCCTGCGCGATGTCCTCGATCTCGGCCACCGGCTCCCGCTCGATCGCCACGCCGCGGCGTCCGGAGGCCAGCTCACGCGCGCTCCCGGCCAGGCGCGTGAGCGGTCGCCCCAGCCGCCGGGCCAGCAGGACCCCCGCGACCGACGCGACCGCGAGCCCGAGCACCAGGGCGAGCGCCAGCCAGCGGATGAGCTCAGCGCTGGCGGCGGAGATGTCGGCGACCTTGCGCACACCGACCACGCCGCCGCCGTCGGAGGTGGGGATGCCCACCAGCACGGCATCCTTGTCCCCCAGGGTCGTGGTGCCGGACACCACCCGGCCGGCGCGCAGCTCGCGGACGACCGTGCCGCTCACCGACGAGCGCGCGGCCCCGGTGACCGTCCCGTCCGGCTCGACCACCGCGAAGCGGTCGCCGAGCGCCGCCAGCCGCGTCGCCGCCAGGTGCGACCCCGTCGCCCGGGCGGCGACCAGCGCGGTCGCCTGCGCTTTCAGCTGCTGCCGCGCCTGGCTCTCGACGACGCCCTGCACCACCTGCAGGGCGACGATGCCCGTCACCACCACCGCGATCAGGCTCACCGCGAATGTGCCGAGCATGATCCGGGCCGTCACGGACGCGGTCCAGGGCCGTCCGGCGCTCACCGCGTCACGCCTCCTGCTCGGCCGCGCTGTAGCCGACCCCGCGCACGGTGTGGATGACGGATGCGGCTGAACCGAGCTTGAGGCGCACCTGGGCCACGTGGACGTCGACGGTCCGGCTGCTGCTGTAGTCGGCCACGCCCCAGACGGAGGAGAGCAGCTGCTCGCGGGTGAAGACACGTCCCGGCTGCGACATCAGGTGCTCGAGCAGGTCGAACTCCGTCGCCGTGAGCTCTACGCGCGCACCGCCGACCTCCACCCTCCGCCGCAAGGGATCGAGCACGACCGTTCCGATCGTCCGCACCGGCGCGCCGCTGGGCACCGAGGCCCGGCGGATCAGCGCCCGCACCCTCGCCACGAGCTCGCGCGGCGAGAACGGCTTCGTCAGGTAGTCGTCGGCGCCGAGTTCCAGGCCCAGGATGCGGTCGACCTCGTCGTCGCGCGCGGTGACGAAGACCACGGGCGTCCAGTCGCCGCGGGCTCGCAGCGTGCGGCACAGCTCCAGCCCGTCCATCCCGGGGATGCCGATGTCGAGCACGATCGCCACCGGCCGAAGTCGCGCGACGGCCTCCAGGGCGCGGCCGCCGTCGCGCTCGATGTGGACGCCGAACCCACCGTCGGCGAGGTACAGCCGCTCGAGGTCGGCGATGGTCGGCTCGTCCTCGACGACCAGCACCAAGCCCCTGTCCTCGCCCACCCTCTCATCATGGCGGCAGCCCCGCCCGCTCGGGCGCGATCCGCAGACGACTTACCGGTTCTTTACATTCCGCTCTCACGACTGCGGCCTCCCGGAACATCCGCGCCGGGTCGAGCAGCAGCACTCCTTCCGCGGCGGCGCGGTCGCGAGGCCGAGCCACCCACGGCCCGCCCTCGTAGACTGGAGGGGAGCTCAACCGGGAAGGACGGACACCATGGCAGACTCCTCGTTCGACGTCGTCAGCAAGGTCGACAAGATGGAGGCGGACAACGCCGTCAACCAGGCCCGCAAAGAGGTGGACCAGCGCTACGACTTCAAGAACGTCGGCGCCTCCGTCGAGTGGAGCGGCGAGAAGGTGCTCCTGAAGGCCAACACCGAGGAGCGCGTGAAGGCCGTGCTCGAGGTGCTCGAGTCGAAGTTCATCAAGCGCGGGATCACGCTCAAGTCGCTCGACACCGGCGCGCCCTACCCCTCCGGCAAGGAGTTCCGCATCGAGGTCGGGCTGAAGAACGGAATCGAGCAGGACGCCGCGAAGAAGATCAACAAGCTCATCCGCGACGAGGCGCCGAAGAGCGTCAAGTCGCAGATCCAGGGCGACGAGCTCCGCGTCAGCTCCAAGAGCCGCGACGACCTGCAGGCCACCATGGCGCTGCTGAAGAACGCGGACCTCGACGTGGCGCTGCAGTTCGTCAACCTGCGCTGAGGTAGCCCCGCATCCACCGCTCGATCGCGGCGTAGGCGGCGGTGCGCGCGGGCTGCGCCGACAGGAAGACGTCGTGCAGCGCGTCCTGCACCCAGGACACCGCCACGTCGCCGGCGAGGCCGAGTGCACGCTCGGCGATGTCGCGCACGACGAGCACGACGTCGGAGGTGAGCATCGCCGGCGTCCAGTAGGGCAGGATCGTCGACCGCGCCGACAGCAGGGTCAGCACCGGTACGTCGATGTGCAGCCCGGCGGCCACTCGCGCGTGACCGGCGAGCACGGCGGTGAGCCATGCGGGGTGCACGCGGAAGCCGCGCACCGGGCGCCACGCCAGGTCGTAGTCCCACTCGCCGTCCATCGTGCGGGAGACGGTCCGGGTGTAGAAGCCGAGGTCGACGTTCGGCATCGCCGCCTTCGGGTCGAGCCGGGCGTGCAGGTCGATCAGCGGCGCCAGGGCCGCGCGGCCCGCGGAGTGCGCCTGGAACTCCAGCCACGGGCTGTTCAGGATGAGCGCGTGCGCCCGTCCCGGATGCCGGTCGGCCCACAGGCTGAGCGTGAGACCGCCGGTCGAATGCCCGAGCAGGATGAGGCGCCGGCGCGGCTGCTCGCCCTCCCCGTGCTCGATCGCCTCCAGGGCCGCCGCGATGTCCTCGTCGTACACCGCGAGGTCGTCGACGAAGCCGGGCGTCTGGCCGTCGCGGAGGCTGCGGCCGTACTTGCGCAGGTCGAGCGCGTGGAACCGGGCGCCCTGGCCGTGCCAGAAGCGGGCCAGCTCGGTCTGGAAGAAGTAGTCCGACCAGCCGTGCACGTACAGCACGTCGGCGTCCGCCGCCGGCCCCCGGTGCAGGTGCAGCCGCGGCGGCGGTGAGTAGCGGACCAGCGTCGCCACCACGTCGCCCTCGGCGTCCGGGCGCAGCGGAAGCGTGAGCTGCTCGAAGTGCTCCCCGAGGATGTCGGGTCGCCACTCGGGCCGGGGAGCCATGCCCCGAGGCTACCGCCTACTCGGCGGAGGGCCCGCTCGCGACCGTCTCGGAGTTGGACACACGCACCATCTCGTCGCGCGGGACCACCTTGATGCGCGCGCGGCCGCGCTCCGCGCCGAGCGCCTGCTCGTACGCGTCGAGGTTGTGCCAGCCGTCGAGGTTCGTGTACTCCACACCCCGCTCGCGCAGCAGGTTCTCCACAGATTCCTCGGAAGGGTCTGCGGGCGACCACCAGTTGCCCTGATCGTTGATCACATGCTTGATCGTCTCCATGGCATCCGACTTGGTGTGGCCGATGAGCCCGACAGGGCCCCGCTTGATCCACCCGGTCGCGTAGACGCCGTACATGCGCTCGTTGTCGCCCTTGCGCAGCACCTGGCCCTCGTGGTTCGGGATGACGCCGTGCTTCCGGTCGAACGGGATGCCGGGGAGCGGCGAGCCGAAGTAGCCGACCGCACGGTAGAGCGCGTCGATCTCGAGCTCCCGGATCTCGCCGGTGCCGCGCACGCCGCCCTCGCCGTCCGGCTCGGTGCGCTCGTACCGCAGCGCGCGCACGTTCCCGTGCTCGTCGCCGACCACCTCGAGCGGCTTGGCGTAGAAGTGCAGGTGCAGCCGGCGCGAGGCGTTGCCGACCTCGCGCTGCCGCCACTGCTGCAGCACCCGGTCGATCACCATGACCTGCTTGTTGCTGGCGATGGCGGCCTTCGACTGCTCGTCGTAGTCGAAGTCCTCGTCGTACAGGATCATGTCGACGTCGCGCAGTTCGCCGAGCTCGCGCAGCTCCAGCGGCGTGAACTTGACCTGCGCCGGGCCGCGGCGGCCGAAGACGTGCACGTCGGTGACGGGCGAGGCCTTCAGGCCCTCGTAGACGTTGTCGGGGATCTCGGTCGGCAGCAGGTCGTCGGCGTGCTTCGCGAGCATCCGGGAGATGTCGAGGGCGACGTTTCCGTTGCCGATCACGGCCACCGACTTCGCCTCCAGCGGCCAGGTGCGCGGCACGTCGGGGTGGCCGTCGAACCAGCTGACGAAGTCGGCCGCGCCGTACGAGCCGTGCAGCTCGACGCCGGGGATCTCGAGGTCGGCGTCGCGTACGGCGCCCGTGGCGAAGATCACGGCGTTGTAGTGCCGCTTGAGGTCGTCCAGCGTGATGTCGCGGCCGAACTCCACGTTGCCGAAGATGCGGATGTCGCCGCGGTCGAGCACCTCGCGGAGTGCGGTGATGATGCCCTTGATGCGCGGGTGGTCGGGGGCGACGCCGTAGCGCACGAGGCCGTAGGGCGCGGGGAGCTGCTCGAAGAGGTCGATCGACACGTCGAAGCCCCGCTCCGCCTTCAGCAGGATGTCGGCGGCGTAGATGCCCGCCGGGCCGGCGCCGACGATGGCCAGTCGCAGTTTGGTCATGCGTTGATTCCTTCTGGGGTTGCTTGTCGCTCAGCTGGAGCGTTCGACGATGGTGTCCGCGAACCGGACCAGCGCCTTCTTCACCGCGCCGTCCGGCAGGGGTGCGAGCGCCTCGACGGCCTCTCGGGCCCAGCGGTGCGCCTCCTCCAGCGTCTGCCGGGTGACGTCGTGCTCGCGCAGCGCGGCGATGGCCTCCATGGCGGCGGGGGTGACCTCGCCGTCCTCGGCCGAGCCGATGACGTCCCGTTCGAGCCGTTCGAGAAGCGCCGCCGCCTCGGCGTCGCCCGCCGCGCGCTCGCGCAGGCGCAGCACGGGAAGCGTCGCGACGCCGGCACGGAGGTCGTTGCCCGGCGTCTTGCCGGTCTCCGCGACCCCCTGCGACGACAGGTCGATCACGTCGTCGATGAGCTGGAAGGCGACGCCGATCTTCTCGCCGAACACGACGACCGGCTGCTCGTACTCCTCGGGGGCGTTGGAGAAGACGACGCCCATCTGCGCGGCGACGGCGATCAGCGACCCGGTCTTGTCTTCGAGCACGCGGATGTAGTGCTCGATCGGGTCCTCGTCCTCGCGCGGTCCGATGGTCTCGTGCAGCTGGCCGAGGCAGAGCCGCTCGAAGGTGTCCGCCTGGAGCTGGATGGCCCGCTCTCCGAGCGCCGAGACGAGCTTGCTCGCGCGCGCGAACAGCAGGTCTCCGGTCAGGACGGCCACCGAGTTGCCCCAGACGAACTGCGCGCTCGGAACGCCTCGGCGCATCTGCGAGTCGTCCATGACGTCGTCGTGGTAGAGCGAGGCGAGGTGGGTGATCTCGACCGCGGCCGCGGCCTGGATGACGTCGGCGTTGGTGCCGTCACCCAGCTGGGCGGCGAGAAGCGTGAGCATGGGCCGCACCCGCTTGCCGCCCGCCTCGAGCAGGTAGCGGGCGGTGACGTCCGCCAGGTTGTCGGCGAAGTGCATCTCGCGGTGCAGGCCCTCTTCGACCTGCGCCAGGCCGTCGTCGACGGCGGTCGCCAGCTCGCGGTCCTGGCCGCGGAGGAAGATCCGTTCGGTGAAGCCCAGTTGGCCGGTCAGCGACGGTCGCCGAACAGCCGGGACACTTCGTGGCACTACTCCCCCTCGGACGGGACGGCGGATGCGGAATCGGTCGGCTTCGGCTTGGGCTTCTGCGTCGCGGTGGGCTTCGGCTTCGAGGCCGACGCCGGCTTCGGCGCGGCGGCGGGCTTCGGCTGGGTGGCCTTCGGCTGCGCGGGCTTCGCCTGCGCGGCCTTCCCCTGCGTTCCGGGCTTCGCAGAGGGCTTCGGCGCGGCGGCGGGCTTCGGATTGGATGCGGCAGCCGCCTCGGGCTTCGGCTTCGGCTTCGGCGCCGTCCGGGGCTTCGACGCGGCCTTCGGCTTAGCCGCAGGAGCGGCCTTCGGCGCCTCCTCGACGACGGCGCGCTCGGGCTTGAACCCGCGATGAAGCGCCACGATCCCCGCGGTCAGGTTTCGGTACGCGACGCGCTCGAATCCCGCCTCTCGCAGCCAGCCGGCCAGCGCCTGCTGGTCGGGCCAGGCCTGGATCGACTCCATCAGGTACTCGTACGCGGCCGGGTTGGAGCTGGCGACGCGGGCGAGCACCGGCATCCCGTACTTGAGGTAGGCGGCGTACCCGGCGCGGATCGGCGCGAGCGGCGGCTGCGAGAACTCGCACACCACGACCCGGCCGCCCGGGCGCACCACCCGGTAGAACTCGGCGAGCGCCTTCTTCGGATCGACGATGTTGCGCAGCCCGAACGAGACGGTCACCGCGTCGAACGAGTCGTCGTCGAACGGCAGCGCGGTCGCGTCGGCCTGCACGAAGCGCACGAAGGGGTTGTCCGCCTGACGACGGCGGCCCACCTCGATCATGCCCTCGGAGAAGTCGGCGGCGACGACGGAGGCGCCGTTGCGCGCGAGCGAGGCGCTCGAGGTGCCCGTCCCCGCCGCGACGTCGAGGATCGTCTCGCCCGCGCGCGGCGCGACGGCTCGCGTCGTCGCCACACGCCACAGCGCCGCGTTCCCGGCCGACAGGACCGCGTTCGTCCTGTCGTAGCGCGTCGACACCTGGTCGAACATGGCGGCGACCTGGGCGGGCTGCTTGCTGAGGTCGGCCTTACTCACCCCACCAGCTTAGGCTGCGGTCCCGGTCGCCTGCATTCCAGCGGCAGGATGCACGCCGAACGGTCAGGCGGCGCTGCTGCGCGCGAGACACCGGTTCAGTACCGCTCTCCCAGCGCCTTGGCCCTCAGCGCGTTGAACTCGCCCGTGCTGATGACGCCCTGGTCGAGCAGCGTCTGCGCCTGCTGGATGTCGGCCGCCGGTGTGGCCGACGCGGTCGGATGCTGCCCCCAGCTGTCGTCCTCCGGCACGGTGGCCTGGCGCGCCAGGTTGCGCTCCGCCATCCCGCGACCGCGCGCGATGAGGTACACGAGCACTCCGAGCACCGGGAAGAAGACGAGGAAGATCACCCACAGCGCCTTCCACCAGCCGTTCAGGTGGTGGTCCCGGAACAGATCCACCAGCACGGTGAACAGCACCATCAGGAACGCGACGAACGCGAAGATCCAGAAGACGTACAGGAAGACGCTCCAGAACGTGCCCATCTCGGACTCCTCTCGACGCGCACACCGTAATGCCGCGCGACGAGTCGTGGCTAGAACGCATTTCGGCCGGCCCCCGGAGGACTACCATGGGCGCCCCAGGCGCACGCGCGGCGACGACGCGGCGGGACGAGGAGGCGACGGTGTCCGACGACACGTACTGGACGGGCGATCCCTACGAACTGCTGCGTGCGGAGCCCGGTTTCCGTCTCGCCGACCAGCCGACGGACGCGACGCCCGGCTTCAAGGGCGGCAAGGCCGACAGGGAGAAGGCGCTCGCGGACGGCGAGAGCGTCCTGGCCGGCCTGCAGGAGCTGCTGTTCGCGTGCGGCAGGGAGGGTGAGTCGCGCTCGGTGCTGCTCGTGCTCCAGGCGATGGACACCGCGGGCAAAGGCGGCATCGTCTCCCACGTGATCGGCGCGATGAACCCGGGCGGCGTCCACTACGCGGGCTTCGGGAAGCCGACACCGGAGGAGCTCGCGCACGACTTCCTCTGGCGGGTCTGGCGCGAGGTGCCGAAGGCCGGCCAGGTCGGGGTGTTCGACCGCAGCCACTACGAGGACGTCCTGATCGGCCGCGTGCGCAACCTGGCCCCCGCGGACGAGATCGAGCGCCGGTACGGCGCGATCAACGCGTTCGAGCAGGAACTGACCGAGGCCGGGACCACGATCGTCAAGGTCATGCTGCACCTCGGCCGCGACGAGCAGAAGAAGCGGCTCGCCTCCCGCCTGGAGCGCCCGGACAAGCTGTGGAAGTTCAACCCGGCCGACGTGGACGAGCGCCTCCGCTGGGACGGCTACCAGGACGCGTACCAGCTCATGCTGGAGCGCACCTCGACCGAGAACGCGCCGTGGTTCGTCGTCCCCGCCGACCACAAGTCGTACGCGAGGGTCGCGGTCCAGCAGCTCCTCATCGTGGCCCTGCAGCGTCTCGATCTGCGCTGGCCGACGCCGAACTACGACGTCGAGGAGCAGAAGCGACGGCTCGCCGAGTCCTGAAACGCGGCTCTCAGCCGAACGCCTCCACGATCGGCCGGAACTTCATCGTGGTCTCCGCGAGCTCCCGATCCGGGTCGGAGTCCGCGACGATCCCGGCGCCGGCGTAGGCGGTCAGGTCGCCCTCCGGGGTCACCTGGGCGCAGCGGAGGGCGATCGCCCACTCGCCGTCGCCGTCGCCGCCGACCCAGCCGACCGGTCCGGCGTAGCGGCCGCGGTCGAACGGCTCCAGCTCCCGGATGAGCTCCACGGCGTCGCGGCGCGGGGTGCCGGCGACCGCGGCGGTCGGATGCAGCGCGGCGGCGAGGTCGAGCGAACTCGAGCCGTCGCTCAGCATCCCGGCGACGTCGGTGGCCAGGTGCCAGAGGTTCGGGAGCTTCAGGGTGAAGGGCTCCTCGCTGGCCGCCAGGTCCGCGCTGTGCGGGCGGAGCGCATCCATCACGCTCGTGACGGCGAAGCGGTGCTCGCCCTGGTCCTTGGCGCTCGCCGCGAGAGAGGCAGCGGCGGCGGCGTCCTTCGCCGCGTCCGAGCCGCGCGAGATGGTGCCGGCGAGCACGCGCGCGGTGACCGTCCCGTGGTGCACGCGCACCAGCGTCTCCGGCGACGAACCGACGAGCCCGTCGACGGCGAACGTCCAGCAGTCGGGGTAGCCGAGGGCGAGCTCCACCAGGGCGCGGCGGAGGTCGGACTCCAGGGGCAGGTGGCCGCGCAGCTCGCGGGCGAGCACGACCTTGGAGAGGTCCTGCTCCCGGATGTGCTCGACGGCGCGCGCCACGGCGGTGCGGTAGCCGTCGTCGTCGAGCCGGCCCGGCAGGAGGCTCAGCCGGTACTCGTCGCCGAACGGCGTCGGGTGCGGCAGCACGGAGGACGGCGGCTCCCCCGCCCGGCGGATACGCGTGACCCAGCTCCTGCTGCCGCGGCGCCCGATCACGAGCTCCGGGACGATGAGGGTGCTCGTCGCAGTGCTCTCGTCGTCGAAGGCGAACGTGCCGAAGGCCACGAGACCGGTTCCGGGAGTGCGGACGGCGTCGTCGACGACCGCTGCGGCGGCGGTGGCCCGCCAGGCCGCGGAGGCCTGCTGGATGCGGTCGGGGCCGGAGAAGTCGAGCCGGAGCACCTCGCCGACGGCGGCCATGCCCTCGCCTTTGCGCAGCCAGAGCAGCGGGGTGCGGGAGTCGAGGAAGGGGATGAGCTGGCGGACGTCATCGAGTGGAGCGGTCTCGGCCTCCAGGACCGTCACGCCAGTCTCCCGCCGTGCGGTCGGGGCTGTACTCACCGGACCAGCCTACGCCCGCGACGCTGTGCGCCCGGTGCGCGTGGGATGGGCGTCCGCTGCGCGTGCAGATGCCCGGAATTGCAAGCAATGCAGGCTTTCAACACGTGGTATTTCGGGGCCGAACCGCTCACGTTCGGATGTAACATGCCTCTATGCCCGTGCCCGTGACAGAGGCCGCCAGCCCCCGGCGGCTCATCCGAGACGAAGTCTTCCAGCGCCTCCTCGACGCCATCGTCGGCGGGGACCTCCTTCCCGGCGAGCAGCTCTACGACGCCGAGATCGAGCGGTGGGTCGGCGTCTCCCGCACCCCGGTGCGCGAAGCGCTCAACCAGCTCGCCGCGATGGGCCTGGTGGAGATCCTGCCCCAGCGGCGCACCCGCGTCACGCCGATCGACCCGGAGCGGCTGCGCCAGCTGATCGCGACCGTCGGCGTGCTGGTCACCGGCGTCGTCCGCGACGCGACCCCGCTGCTGACCGACGACGACCGCGAGGCGCTGCGCACGGCCGCCGACGGCGACGCCGCGACCGCAGTGCGCACCGCCCTCTCGGCCGACGGCCTCGTGGGCGTCTACGTGCGCCGCCTCGACAACGGCACCATCGCCCGCCTGCTCAAGCGCCACCTGCCCGAGGTGCAGCGCGCGCTCAACGCGGTCAAGTCGGACTCGGCGTTCGACAAGGCCCGCGGCTCGCTCAAGGCGCTGGCCGACGCCGGCGTCGCGGGCAAGGGCGACAAGGCGGCCCGCGCCGCCGCCGACCTGTTCGACAAGACGCTTCCGGCGATCGCCGACGAGTTCGTGTCCACCCAGAAGGAGATGCGCTGATGCCGCTGCCCGTGAGCGACACCGCACCCGTCGAGCGGCGACTGCTGCGCGACGTCGTCTACAGCCGTCTCTACGAGGGCATCCTCGACGGCACCCTGGAGCCTGGCGAGACCCTGCTCGACGAGAAGCTCACCGCCTGGCTCGGCGTCTCCCGCACGCCCATCCGCGAGGCCCTGATGAAGCTCGCCGACCTCGGGCTCGTCGAGATGGCGCCGAACCGGTACACGCGTGTCGCGCCGATCGACCTCAAGGCGATCGACGAGGCCATCTACAGCACCGGCCTCCTGTACGAGAAGGCGGCCAGGACGTTCGTCCCGACCATCGACAACGCCACCATCGCGAGCCTCGACAAGGCGCTCAAAGAGGTGCGCAAGGCGTCGAAGGGCCGTGAACTCCCCGCCCTCGGCCACGCCTTCAACGACTTCTTCCTCGACCTGGTGCGCTCGGGCGGCAATGACGTGCTCACCGCGATGAGCGAGGGCCTCAGTCCCCAGCTGCTGCGCTACGTGTCGGTGTGGCAGACGCCGTTCGGCGTCGACGACCTCCCCGGAGCCCTCGCCGACATCCTCGCCGCGGCGAAGGAGCGCGACGGCGCGAAGGCCGGCGACCTGGTGAAGGCGCTCTACTCCGGGACGCTGACGCAGTTCCTGCAGGACTACCGCCGCCGCGACGTGGACATCGCCCAGAGCCCGGTGCTCTGAGTCCGGTGCTCTGAGCCGGTGGTCAGAGCCGGTGGTCAGACCTCGAAGTCGACCGCTGCGCGTCCGGCCACGACCGAGCGGATGTACCCCGCCACCTCCAGGTGCGCGGGGTGATCCTGATAGATCCGGATGTCGTCCAGGCTGTCGAAGTCGCTGATCAGCACCACGTCGAAGTCGTCACCGGGCGCGACCGTCACGCCGACCTCCGCAGAGCGGAGCTCGGGGATGACGGCGGGCAGCGACTCGAGCCCGCTCTTGATGCGGGCGGCCTGCTCGGCGCGCTCCTGCTCGTCGGTGGTCGCGAGCTTCCACGAGACGACGTGGCGGATGGTCATCGGGCCTCCAGCAGGGCGGTTCGCAGGCGGACGGGATCGACGCGCCAGTAGGTGTGCATGCGTCCATCGACCAGGACGACCGGGATGTCCTCGACGTACTTCTCGTGGAGGTCGGGCTCCTGCAGGATGTCCCGCTCCTCGACGGTCACCGTCGGCGCATCGGCCGGCAGGTCGGCGATCACGGAGCGGACGACCTCCCTCGCGTCATCGCAGAGGTGGCAGCCGGGCTTGCCGATGAGCGTCAGGGACACGGTGGACACGCATCCACTCTAAACGGCACGGCCGGGAGCCTCGACGCACAGCAAGAAGCGCCGGCCCGGGTGGACCGACGCTTGAGCCGCAGACCGGGGTCTACTTCTTGTTGCGACGCTGGTGGCGCGTCTTGCGAAGAAGCTTGCGGTGCTTCTTCTTCGCCATACGCTTGCGACGCTTCTTGATAACGGAACCCACGTAGACCTCACAAAGAATCAGGGGTATGCCGCGGGGCGCGCGGCGACACGAAGAGCAAGTCTACCCGACGTCACGCCGAGTCCGCGACGCCGCCCTCACGGTAGGTGGCCGCATCGAGCAGATGCTCGACCGCCGACTCGGGAACGCGGAACGAACGCCCGAAGCGGATGGCCGGAAGCTCACCCGCGTGGACGAGGCGGTACACGGTCATCCGGGACACGCGCATCATGTCGGCCACCTCGGCGACCGTCAGGAAGCGCACGTCCTTCAGGTCGTGTGCCATCGCTCTGTCCTCCTCTGTGGGGACATCGTACTCGCCGGGGTCAGTCCTTGCGCCACTTCTTCGGCGTCACGCGCTCGGTGGCCGACGAGACGCGGTGGCGGGTGTCCGCCAGCACCTTGCCGACCGAGCTCGCGAACTCCCGCGTCTCCTCCGCCAGGCGCACGGTCAGGGCGACGTCCTCCTCGGATGCCGTGAACGGAATGACCCAGTCCTCCACCGCCTCCAGCGGCCCGGCGTCGAGCCGGTAGTAGCGGTGCTGGCCCTCCTCGCGCACGGACACCAGCCCGGCCTCGCGCAGGACCTTCAGGTGCTTCGACACCGTCGGCTGGCTCAGTTCGAGCGTGGCGACGATCTCGGAGACGGATATCTCGCCGACGGAATGCGTCGCCTCCGTGTTGCGGTCGAGCAGCACGCGGAGGATGTCGCGGCGCGTCGGATCGGCGATCACGTCGAAGATGTCGGCCATGCCCCAAGGCTAGCCATTCGCCAGGCGCAGTACCATGTCCGAAGCCCGCCCCGACCAGACGAGACGACGGGAAGGACCGACAGATGAGCGCCACCCGGGTGGCCCGCGGCCTCCCCGCGACGCCGGTCGGACGCGTCCGAGCGGCGATCAACGCCTTCGCGGCGCGCAGTCCTTCGCGGTTCGCGATCCTCGTGTTCACCCTGCTGATCCTGGTGTTCACGCTGCTGTTCTCGCTGCCGATCTCGTCGGCGAACGGACGCTGGACGCCGCTCGCCGATTCCCTGTTCACGGCGGTCTCCGTCATCTGCGTCACCGGTCTGTCCACGGTCGACATGGCGACGCACTGGTCCGTCTTCGGGCATCTGCTGGTCTACATCGGCGTGCAGGTGGGCGCGGTCGGAGTGCTGACGATGGCATCCATCCTCGGCCTCGTGATCTCGCGCAAGCTCGGGCTGCGGGCGAAGCTCATGGCGGCGAGCGACAGCAACCCGCTCCGGATGCACTCCGGCCCGGTGGCCGAGGGCCAGGCCGTGCGCCTCGGCGAGGTCGGCAAACTCCTGACGACCGTCGCGATCAGCATGGTCGTCATCGAGGGCGGCATCGCCCTGCTGCTGTTCCCCCGGATGCTGATCGCCGGGATCGACGTCGGCACCGCCGCCTGGGAGTCGCTGTACTACTCGGCGATGGCGTTCACGAACACCGGCTTCACGCCGAACGCGGAGGGCATCCAGGCGTTCGCGACGGACTACTGGTTCCTCACGGCGCTGATGATCGGCGTGTTCCTCGGCGCGATCGGGTTCCCGGTCATCTTCGCCATCGCATCCAATCTTCGGCAGAAGCGGCGGCGGTGGGGCATCCACGTCAAGCTGACGGTGCTGACCTCGCTGATCCTGCTGGTCGCGGGCGCGGTGCTCTACATCGTGCTCGAGTACGACAACCCGAAGACCTTCGGGCATCTGGATGCCGGCCACACCGTGTTCCAGTCCTTCTTCCTGTCCACCATGGCGCGGTCAGGAGGCTTCTCGACCATCCCGATCGACGACCTCCACGGGTCGAGCCTGCTCGTGACCGACATGCTGATGTTCATCGGCGGCGGCTCGGCCTCGACCGCGGGCGGCATCAAGGTGACCACCCTCGCCGTCCTCTTCCTGGCCGCATTCGCCGAGGCGCGCGGTGTGGAGTCGATGGATGCGTTCAAGCGCCGCATCCCGATCGACGTGCTGCGGCTGTCCGTGTCGGTGGCGCTGTGGGGCGCGACCATCGTGGCGGTGTCGAGCATCCTCATCCTGCAGATCACGAAGGCGCCGCTCGACCATGTGCTGTTCGACGTCATCTCCGCGTTCGCGACCTGCGGGCTCTCGACCGGCCTGACCGAGCGACTGCCCGACGCCGGCGTCTACGTGATGGCGGCCACGATGTTCTGCGGGCGCGTTGGTACAGTGACTCTCGCCGCCGCGCTGGCGCAGAGCCAGCGGCGACAGCTCTACCACAACCCGGAGGAGAGGCCGCTCGTTGGGTGACCGGATCAAGCACAACGCGCCCGTCCTCGTGATCGGCCTCGGCCGCTTCGGCGCCGCCACCGCGGGCCAGCTCGACCGGCTCGGCCGCGAGGTCCTCGCCATCGACACCGACGCGAACCTCGTGCAGAAGTGGGCCGACCGGGTCACCCACACCGTGCAGGCGGACGCCCGCTCGATCGAGACGCTGCGGCAGATCGGCGCGGAGGACTTCTCCATCGCCGTGGTCGCCGTCGGATCATCGATCGAGGCGAGCGTGCTCATCACCGCCAACCTGGTCGACCTCAAGGTGCCGCAGATCTGGGCGAAGGCGATCTCGAAGTCGCACGGCAAGATCCTGGAGCGCATCGGCGCCAACCACGTGATCTACCCGGAGGCCGAGGCGGGAGAGCGCGCGGCGCACCTGGTGTCGGGACGGATGCTCGACTTCATCGAGTTCGACGACGACTTCGCGCTCGTGAAGATGTACCCGCCGAAGCCGATCCGCGGCCTCCCGCTCGGCCAGTCCGGTGTCCGGTCGAAGCACAACATCACGGTCGTCGGCGTGAAGCCGCCCGGCCGCCCCTTCACCTACGCGACCCCCGAGACCGTCGTCACCGACCACGACCTCATCATCGTCTCCGGCTCCTCCGCCGACATAGAGCGCTTCGCCGCCCTCGAGTCCTGACCATCGCTTCCTCGATTAATCTGTCGCCGGGGCCCTGAGAACCAGATTAACCGAGGAAGCGATGAGGGGGATGTGGATAACGCGGGGCGAGCGCTCCAGTGAGTCCAGGATCGGGGAATGGGTACCGATGACGTCGAGCGGACCGGGTTGGCGAGAGAAGGGTTCACCTTTGCCGAAGCTCTAGGCGCAGGACTGAGCAAACATCGCCTCTATCGGCGCGACCTCCAGCGGCCCTTCCACGGCGTCCGCACCATTGAGATGCCGCTCGACGATCACCGAGCGCTATGCCACGCGTACGCATCTCGCGACCACGCTGGCGATGTGTTCAGCCACTTCAGCGCTGCCATCCTCCATCACCTCCCTCTCCCGAGACGCTTCTGTCCTCGGGGCATCGATGTCGCGGTGTTCGCTCCTCGCAAGCCGTCGCGCGTGCGCGGCGTGATCCCTCACGAGCTTCGCCCAGCGGGCCACCGAGTGGTCGATGTGGAAGGACTCCGCTGCATGTCTGCTCAGGACACCTGGGCACAGCTTTCCGGGTCCATTGGCCTGACCGACCTGATCGCGATGGGCGACTTCCTCCTTACCGGGGATGAACCGTATTCAGGCGTTCGGAGTCCCTGGACGCGCGATGATCTGGCGGCTGCGGCCAAGCGCCATGGCCGCCGCCCAGGGGTCCGCAATCTTCGGTTGGCCCTGGACCGGATCAGACACGGTTCCCTCTCCCCACAAGAATCACGCCTTCGGGTCGAGCTGGTCGACGCGGGCCTGCCTGAACCCCATCTCAACCACAGGATCGTGGAGCGCGATGTCCTTCTGGCCATGGTCGACCTCGCTTACCCCGACCGCCGAGTCGCGATCGAGTATCTGGGCGATCATCACAGAACAGACGACGAGGTCTACCAGGCGGACATCTATCGCCGCGAACGTCTCATGGCCGCAGGCTGGAATGTCGTCTTCGTTACGGCAGCCGACCTCCGTGGCCAGACCCCGCGCGCCGTCCTGTCAGTCCGTCGTGCCCTCGCAACCGCTTCCTCGATGATTCCGCCCGGGACCGGCGTGTCGCCGGATTAAGTGAGGAAGCGATGGGGCGGGCGGCGTCAGCCGGCGGCTAGTTCGCGGGCTCGGGCGAGGGCGGCGTCGGTGGCGCGGGTGAAGAGGGCGGGGAGGTCGGCGTCGGCGAGCACGGCGATCGCGCGCTCGGTGGTGCCGTTTGGGCTGGTGACGCGGCGGCGCAGCTCGGCCGGGTCCTCGTCGGAGGAGACCAGCAGCTCCGAGGCGCCCAGGAACGTGCCGTTCACCAGGGTCGCCGCCTGCTCCGGGGTGAAGCCCTTCTCGACGGCCGCCTGCGTGAGCGCCTCGATCAGGAGGAACACATACGCCGGGCCCGACCCGGAGATCGTGCTGAGCGCATCCAGCTGCGACTCCGGCACCTCGACGACCTCGCCGACGGTCTCGAACAGGGTGCGGACGAGCGCCAGGTCGTCCTCCTCGGTGTGCGAGCCCGCGCTGATCCCGGTGACGGCCTTGCCGACGACGGCAGGCGTGTTCGGCATCGCACGCACGACCGAGATCGTGTCCGGCAGCAGCGACTCCATCGTGGCGGTCGTCACGCCGGCCGCGACGCTCACCACGATGGTCCCCGGCGCGAGCGAGTCCACGATCTCTGCGAGCAGGTCGCGCACCATCGCCGGCTTGACGGCGACGATGACCAGCTGGGCGCCGTCGACGGCGAGCCGGTTCGCGTCCGGCTTCTTCTCGGTCGCGTACGTCGTCACGCCCGGGGTGCCCGAGAGCTCCGCCGCGCGCGCCTCCGACCGGTTGGTCACCCGGATCCCTGCCGCGTGCACGTGCGGCGCGAGCAGGCCGCTCAGGATGGCGCGGCCCATCGAGCCCGCGCCCAGCATGGCGATCGTCGGGAGGTTCACGTTCTGCGCGTCGTCCATGCGGCCATCCTAGGATGAGGGGCATGAGCGCATCAGGTGGAACCAGGGCGATCGTCGCGGCCTTCGCGGCCAACCTCGGCATCGCCCTCACCAAGTTCATCGCGTGGGCGTTCTCCGGCTCCTCGTCGATGCTCGCGGAGGGCGTGCACTCCCTCGCCGACTCCGGCAACCAGCTGCTGCTCCTCCTCGGCGGCCGCCAGTCGCGCAAGAAGGCGGACCGCGAGCACCCGTTCGGGTACGGCCGCGAGCGCTACGTCTACGCCTTCGTCGTCTCCATCATCCTGTTCTCGGTCGGCGGCGTCTTCTCCATCTACGAAGGGGTGGAGAAGCTCACCCACCCGCACCCGCTCGAGAACGCCTGGCTGCCCATCCTCGTGCTCCTCATCGCCATCGGCCTGGAGTCCTTCTCCCTCCGCACCGCGGTGCACGAGTCGCGCCCGCACAAGCACGGGATGTCGTGGCCGCAGTTCATCCGCCGCGCGAAGGCCCCGGAGCTCCCCGTCGTGCTGCTGGAGGACGTCGCGGCCCTCACCGGCCTCGTCTTCGCCCTCCTCGGCGTCGGACTCACCGTCATCACCGGCAACAGCGTGTTCGACGGCATCGGGACGGTGCTGATCGGCCTCCTGCTGGTCGCGGTCGCCATCGTGCTGGGCATCGAGACGAAGAGCCTGCTCGTCGGCGAGGGCGCGAGCGACGCCGACGTCGCGGCCATCGAGCGGGCCGTGACGGCCGGCGACGAGGTCGAGCGCATCATCCACATGAAGACGCTGTACCTCGGCCCGGACGAGCTGATGGTCGCCGCGAAGCTGGCGTTCTCGGGCGAGCACCGCCTGGCGGACGTCGCGGCCGCGATCGACGTCGTCGAGCGCCGCATCCGGGACGCCGTTCCGGCAGCCCGCGTCATCTACATCGAACCGGACGTCTGGATCGACCCCAACGAGGCCGCGCCGGCGACCGACACCATCGTCATCAAAGGACTCGAGTGACCCGCACCGCCGTCATCCTGCAGCACGACCCCAGCATCCACCTCGGCAACATCGGCCCGGTGCTCGTCGAGCACGGGTACGAGCTGCGCGTCGTCGACGTGACCGCGGAGGACGTCTCGGCGATCGACCCGGCGGAGGCCGACCTGGTGGTCGTGCTGGGCGGCGAGATGGGCGCGTACCAGACCGACGAGTTCCCCTTCCTCGAGAAGGAGAAGAGCCTGCTGCGCGCGCGGATCGAGGCCGAGCGCCCGACGCTCGGCGTGTGCCTCGGCGCGCAGCTCATGGCGGGCGCCCTCGGCGAGCGCGTCTACCGCGGTGACACTATGCAGATCGGTTACCGGCGCGTCGAGCCGACCGAGGCGGGCGCCGGGTCGCCGATCCGGCACTTCGACGGCGTCCCGGTGGTGGAGTGGCACGGCGACACGTTCGAGCTGCCGGAGCAGGCGACGCTGCTGGCGTCCTCCAGCGACTACTCCAACGAGGCGTTCGCGATCGGCGACTTCGCGCTGGCGGTGCAGTTCCATCCCGAGGTCACGGACGAGATGCACGAGACCTGGGTGTCGGACGGGTACAACGAGCTGGATGAGCTGGCCATCGACCCGGAGGCGCTCCGGCGCGACCGGGAGGCGTACTCGGCGCGGATGCAGCAGGCCTCGCGGGCCGCATTCTCCGAGTGGCTGGAGAGCCTGCCGCGGTAGCTGCCCGCGCTAGCGCTTCGCGCGGAAGAAGTCGAGCAGAACCTCTCCGCACTCCTCGGCGAGCACCCCGGCGAACACCTCGACGCGGTGGTTGAGCCGTCGGTCGCGCAGCACGTCGTACACCGAGCCGCCCGCGCCGGCCTTCTCGTCCCACGCGCCGAACACCACGGTCGGGACGCGCGCGGCCAGCACGGCTCCGGCGCACATCACACAGGGCTCCAGCGTGACGACGAGCGTGCAGCCCTCCAGGTGCCAGTCGTCACGGGAGGCCGCAGCCTCGCGCAGCGCCAGCACCTCCGCGTGCGCGGTCGGGTCGTGGCGCAGCTCGCGCTCGTTGCGGCCCGTCCCGATGACCGCACCGGACTCGTCCAGGACGAGAGCGGCCACCGGCACGTCGCCCGTGTCGAAGGCGAGCCGTGCGTCCGCGAGGGCGCGACGCATCCACTCTTCGTACGCGTCGGGGACGGCGAGGCTCACGACGGCTCCTCCGGGGGTCGGTGCGGGGATGTTCGGCTAGCCTTGAGCCTATGCGAGTGCACGTTGCGGACCACCCCCTCATCACCCACAAGCTGACGGTGCTCCGCGACAAGACGACGCCGTCGCCGGTGTTCCGGCAGCTGACGGAGGAGCTCGTCACGCTGCTCGCCTACGAGGCGACGCGGGGCGTCCGGGTCGAGCCGGTCGAGATCCAGACCCCCGTCACGACGACCACCGGTGTCGCACTGAGCGAGCCTCGGCCGCTCGTCGTCCCGATCCTGCGCGCGGGCCTCGGGATGCTCGAGGGGATGGTGCGGCTGATGCCGACCGCCGAGGTCGGCTTCCTCGGCATGGTGCGCAACGAGGAGACCCTGGAGCCGACGACGTACGCCGAGCGCCTCCCGATGGACCTCTCCGACCGCCAGTGCTTCGTCCTCGACCCGATGCTGGCCACCGGCGGCTCGCTGGGCGCGGCCATCGACTTCCTGTTCCAGCGCAACGCGGTGGATGTGACCGCGATCTGCCTGCTCGCAGCTCCCGAGGGCCTGGAGGCCCTGGAGAAGGCGACGGAGGGCCGCAATGTGACGATCGTCCTCGGCTCTCTCGACGAGCGGCTGAACGAGAACGGCTACATCGTCCCGGGCCTCGGCGACGCGGGTGACCGGCTCTACGGGACCGTCTGACGCGTCCGCAACATTCCGTAATGATTTGACACGTCGAGTCATCGTCGGTTTTACTGTCCTGCATGACTGACAACTCGCGTACCCTGACCTCCTTCGAGGCCCTTGGGGATGCCGGCATGATGATGGCCGGCCGCGACTCGGTCATGTGTTGCCGAATGTGTCGCTGATCTGACGACCCTTCGCCGAGCAGCCGCCCTCCGACCCATCTGGTCGTGACCGGGCGCACGCTCCCCGGGAGCGCCACACTCACGCTCCCGCGCACCAGGCCCCTCTGACCGGGCCACAACACAAGGCACCCGCGAAATCCCCGCCCTCCGCCGTACCCGCGGAGCACTGGCACACCGGGATCCGGGACAACATCATCACCTAAGGACTCGACTCCCATGTCTCTGGCTACCATCGACACCGCCTTCCCCCGCACCTCCGCCGTCTCCCCCGTCAGCCCGGTCCGCCCGGCCCCCGCGGAGACCGCGACCGCAGCAGCCCCGGCCCCCGCCTCCACCGAGTCGGCGCCCCGCATCCGCGCCGTCCCCGAGGGCACCGAGGCCCGCGGCTTCGTCCTCTACGTCGGCATCGACGAGGCGAAGGCCGCCGCCGCCGGCACCGACCTCGGCCGCATCGTCGAGGCGCTGAAGCGCCTGACCGCCGAGCTCGCGCCCACCGCCGAGACCTACGCCGCCGTCGCCCTGGCCCCGGCCGGTGCCGGCGGACGCGACGTGGATGTGGTGCGCCTCGCCCTGCAGGACCCGGCCGCGATCGCCAAGCACCGCCACGAGGTGACCGTCGACGAGGACGAGGACCGCGCCGCCTCCGGCGTGGTCGTCGACATCTCGCGCAAGCGTCTCGTGCTCGACAACCAGACCGTCGCGCTCACCTACAAGGAGTTCGAGCTGCTGCAGTACCTGGTGCTGCGCGAGGGCCGGACCATCGAGCGCGCCGAGCTGATCAGCTCGCTGTGGAGCGGCGCGGACGAGGACGAGGTGCCGAACGAGCGCACCATCGACGTCCACGTGCGCCGCCTGCGCGCGAAGCTGGGCCGCTACGAGGACATCGTGCGCACCGTCCGCGGCGTCGGCTACCGGTTCGACCGCCACGCCGACGTCTCCATCCGCTACGCCAGCGCCCCCTCCCCCGACCTCTTCTAACCGCCACGCCACGCCAACAGCTCCGGAGTTGTTCGACCGATCCAGGCGGATCAGCGCGAAGAACTCAGGAGCTGTTGGCTGGGATCAGGTGGTGCGCTGGTAGGTGCGGAAGGCGCTCGTCGCCCAGGTCGCCATGACGAGGGCCAGGGCCGCGAGCAGCCCAGCGTGCAGCCAGAGCGACGGCCAGTCGGGGGATGCCGAGAGCGCCTCCCGGCCGACGATCACGGCCCACTCGAACGGGTTGTAGGCGGAGACGTTCTGCACCCACTCAGGTGACAGCTTCGTGTTCATGATGGCGGAGCTGAGGAACATCAGCGGCAGCGTCAGCAGCTGCGAGATCCCGATGAGCGCCGTCTGCTCGCGCGTCAGCAGCGCGATCGCGTTGGAGAGCGAGCAGAACACGGCGGTGAGCAGCACCACGCCGAGCAGGAGCAGCAGGATGCCGGCGACCCCGCCGTCGAAGCGCGCGCCCGCCCAGAACGCGATGCCGAGCACGATGAGCGACTGGCCCACCGCGAGGATGGACTGGTACACCAGCGTCGACACGATCATCGCCGCGCGGTTCGTCGGCGAGGTGAGGAACCGGTCCATCACCCCGCGGTCCATGTCCTGGATGTAGACCGTCCCGGACCACGCGCTGCCGAACAGCGCGAGCATCATCACAACGCCCGGCGTCAGGTACTCCAGGTAGCTCTGGCCGACGCCGAAGCCCGGGATGTCGATCACGGCTTTGAACAGCTGCCCGAAGAGCAGCAGCCAGATGACCGGCTGCACCAGGTTCATCACCAGGAAGGCCGGCATCCGCCAGGCCGCGCGCAGCTGCCGCCCGGTGAGCAGCAGCGTGTGCGTGAGGAAGGTCGGTCCGCCGCGGCGCACCGGGCGGGAGGGGGTGAGGACTGCGGTGGTCATCGTGCGTTCTCCAGGACGAGTTCGGCGGACTCCTGCGCCCGCGTGAAGGTGCGGCCGGTGTGCCGCAGGTAGACGTCGTCAAGGCTCGGCCGGGCGACGGTGGCGGAGGCGACGGCGACGCCGGCGGCCTCGAGGGCGGCGAGCGCCTGCGGCAGCGTGGCGGCGCCGCTGTCGGCACGGCCGCGCAGGGTGCGGCCGTCCCCTCCGACCTCGCGGAGCGCCTCCACCCGCTGCAACGCCGCGAGGCCGGCGAACGGGTCGGCGTCGGATGCGAGCTCGACCACGACGGCGTCGCCGCGCAGTCCGTTCTTGAGCTCCTCCGGCGTCCCACCCGCGACGACGCGGCCGTGGTCGACGATCGCGAGGCGGTCGGCGAGACGGTCCGCCTCGTCCAGGTAGTGCGTGGTGAGCAGCACCGTGAGGTTCTCGCCCGTGGTCATCCGCTCCAGTTCGAGCCACAGCTCGGCGCGCGCCTCCGGGTCGAGCCCGGTGGTGGGCTCGTCGAGGAAGAGCACCTGCGGGCGGTGCATGAGGCCGATCGCGACGTCCAGCTTGCGGGCCATGCCGCCGGAGTACGTCTTCACCTGCCGCCGAGCGTGCCCGGTGAGCCCGAACCGGTCGAGCAGCTCGCGCGAGCGCGCGACGGCCTCTCGGCCGGACATGCCCTGGAGGCGGCCGGCGAGCACGAGGTTCTCGGCACCCGTCCCCATCGGGTCGGACACCGGCTTCTGCGCGACGAAACCGATCGCCCGGCGCACGCGGGAGGGCTGCCGCACGACGTCGATCCCCGCGACGAAGGCCGAGCCCGAGTCGGCGCGGGAGAGGGTCGACAGGATCTTCATGGTCGTCGACTTGCCGGCCCCGTTCGGTCCGAGCAGGCCGAACACGGTCCCGGCCCTCACCTCGAACCCGAGGCCGTCGAGCGCGCGGACGGGAGGCTTGCCTCTCCCGCCGCTGTAGGTCTTCACGAGCTGGTCGGCGACGAGCGCCGGCCCGGATGGCTGTGCCATGGTGGTTCTCCATTTCTTCTGATGAGCAGCCACCGGCACGGGATATCCTTGAAGACAGCCCTCGGTGACTGTTGACGCAGGTTCCTCACGGAACGACTGAAGGTGTGGATGGCCGGAGAGTTGCCGCTCTCCGGCCATCGTTCTGTGCAGGTGCTGCAGCTACGAATCGAACAGCGCGGCCGCCTCCTCTCCGAAGTCGCCGGCGGCGATGCGGTCGCCGATCTCCTCCATGCTGAGGCCCCGGCCGAGCAGCGCGTGCAGCTGCTCCCACCACTCATAGCCGCCGATCGTGCGGTCCCGGATGCGTGCCGCCAGGTCGGCGACGAAGGCCCGCTCGGCGTCCAGCACCGCGATCCGGTACTGCGACTCGACCACGAGCAGCTCGGGGAGGCCGACGATCTCCTCCTGCTCGCGCCGGCGGTCGGCCAGCTCGGCGTCCAGCCGGTCGCGTCGGCTCTCCAGGAGCGCAGCCGCGGTCTGCGGCGGGAGCATCGGCAGCAGCGACAGGCCGGTCTCGATCGCCGGGTACTCCTTCACCGGCAGCTCGACCAGCTCGCGCAGCCACTCCTCGGCCTCGGCCCGTCCGCTCGCGGTGATGGCGTAGACCACCCGCTCCGGCCGGTTGCCCTCGCGCTCGGTCTGGGCGACCTCGATGAAGCCGTGCTTCTCGAGCGACTTGATGACCGCGTACAGCGACCCGAAGTTGAGGCGGATGCTGTCTTCTTTGCCGCGCTCCCGCATCGTCGTCGTCATCTCGTACGGGTACATCGGACGCTCCCAGAGGCACGCGAGCACGGCGAGCGCCAGCGGATTGGACACCGCACGCTTAGCCATGAGCCGCTCCTCTGGATCGAATACTCTGGTCAGAGTATTCGATGGCGAGTGGTCGTGTCCAGCCCTTCCCGCGCCAGCCCGATGAACCGGCAAGATGGACCCATGGATGGGGTGGACCGTGGGGCGCCGAGGTCGGAATGGCGGATGCTGGGCTGGTACGCCATCCCCGCGCTCCCGTTGTTCCTCCTCTACCTGTTCATGGGGGCGCTGCCGTTCCGGATCGCCGCGGACTGGGGCTGGTGGCCGCGTGACTACAACACGGATGTCGGCGAGGCGCAGACCGCCTTCCAGCTCGGTGGTCTCCTCGCACTCGCGGTGCTTGCCCTGGCGATCCCGCTGATCTCGGCCGAGACCCCGAAGGGGATGCGACTGCGCGTGAACGGCACGGCCGCCCTCCTGCTCGTCGTGGCGCTGCCCCTGGTCGCCTGGGGGTTCGGGCTCGCCCTGTGGTTCACCTGACGGGCGCAACGGGTGCGGTCGTCGCCGAGCAAGTCCCGCGTCCCCGGGCTCAGGCGTGGGCGCGGATCCAGGAGGCGACCTGCGGCCCCACGGAGTCGAGGACCGAAAGGTGGGTCGCGCCCGGGACGATCGTGGTGGACAGGAAGCGCTGCGGAGCCGCGTGGGCGAACGCGACGACCTTCGCCGGCGAGAAGACTTCGTCGCGCGCGCCGATCCACAGTCCGACGGGCCGACGGATCCGACTGAGGATGCTGCGGGCGTCGTTCACGTTCTGGCCGATCGCCATCGCCGCGGTATAGCGCGGGATCAGACCGGAGCGCACTTGCGCCGGCGTGTAGGCGAACGCGACCGCGTCCCGGTGACCGTCGACCAGCCCGTTGCTGAGGGTCGCTGCGATCAGCGGCGCCTGGCAGACCGTGGCGAAGTTGGCCGCGTCGGCGACCGACTCCGTACCGGAGTGGAGGCCGAAGTCCGGCGCGACGAGGACGTAGCCGCTCACGCGCGAGCCGAGCGCCGTGACGCTGTTGAGCACGATGCCCGCACCGGCCGAGTGGCCGCCGACGAACACCGGGAGGCCCGGGTGTGCCCGGGCGGCGACGCCGACGTCTGTGGAGACGTCCGCGATCAGCTGTCCCGGCGACGGTGTATCGCCCCGCGGCCCGCCGGAGGCACCGTGGCCGCGGACGTCGAACAGGTACGCCGCGACACCGTTCGCGGCCAGAGCGCGGCCGAAGCCCAGGTACCCGAGCGTGCTGTCGGCTCCCGACCCGTGGAAGAACACCAGCGAAGCGACCGGATGGGCCGGGACGAACGCGAAGTAGGTCAGGCGTGTGCCGTCGGTCGCCCGGACTGTTCCGCTCGGCAGCATCCCGTCGCCACCCGATCCCTTGGAGGACACGTCGAGCCCGCTGGCGGTCACGCGCGGGAAGGAGCAGGGCGCCGCGGTCGCAGCGGCTCCGGCCGCCGTCAGCCCGGCGAGCACCATCGCGGTGACCCCGACCGCGCCCACCAGGCGGCGGGCGGAGAAGGGGGGGCGGCGTCCAGGAGCGCCGCGAGGCGGGAAGGGCGGACAGCACCACCGACGCAAGACCGAGGAGGGCGGGGAGGAGCCCCGCGCCGCCGCCGCCGGCGAGCAGGTGTCCGGCACCCGCGATGAGAGAAGCGGCGGAGGCGGCCCGCACCCACCAGGGCCCGGACCGCCTGGGACCACGCTCCAGGACGACGCCGATCCAGAACGCGACGCCGGCGGCGAGGAGGACAGCGCTCGTGACCGCCAGCCCGGACGGAGCCCACGGCCCGACGTCGGCGGCGCCGACCGCGAGAGCGAGCGCCCCCGCGACGGTGGCGAGAACACGGGAAGCGGAGACGGAGACGGGGAGACCGGAGAACATGACTTCACGCTAGGAACGCGATGGCGAGCGCGGATCAACCCACGAGTGGAGAGCCGGGTGGAGACGGTCGTTAGGCTGTCGCCGTGGGGTTCCTCGCCGCGATCGGGCGCATCAACGCCGCTCACCCGTGGTCGCACAACGACGCCTTCACCGGGGTCGTGCTGAGACACGCTCGAGCCGTGCGTCGTCGCGGCGGTACCACCGCAGTGGATGTCGGGTGCGGGACGGGCGAACTGTTGTCCCGGCTCGCCACTCTCTTGCCTACCACGATCGGCATCGAACCCGACGCACGCACGGCAGCCGTCGCCGCCGAACGGTGCCGGACGCTCCCGTCCGTTCGGGTCGAGCAGCGCGCGTTCGGGGAGGAACCCGAGAGTTCGTGCGACCTGCTCGTCTTCGTCGCCTCCCTGCACCATATGCCGCTGAGGCCGGCGCTGGAGGCAGCTCGTCGCGCACTCCGACCGCGATCTACTCGCTTCTCAAAGTTCGTTTGATTCCTGGCTGCGATCCGGTCGCGGATCAGACGCCCGATCCCGGCCGCGATACCGAGCGTTCCGGCGATACCCATAACAACGGCCTGAACATCCAATAGAGCTACCCCACCAGAATCTGGATTCGCGACAACACAGTTACATCTCCTCGGCGTTGCTCTCGGGTGCCGACCAGTCGCTCGTCTCGAAGTTCTGCCGCCCCAGTCCTCGTGGGAGGCCAACTGCGCGATGGCGGGGCCATTTCAATGCTCCCGTCACCTGCTTCAACATCTTGCCCAGCACGCTCGGAGCCGAACAGGAACCGCTCCCGTTCTGACCGATTCTGCAACTCAGGCCGCCAACCCAAAGAGGATTGAAATTGTGACCATCACTATTCCGAAGGAGCTCACAACCAGAGGCGCCCGCGATCGGTGATTGGCGACCGAAACTCCACCCTCCACCTACGGATATGTTTGGGACTGCAACTACTCCGCACGACCCGACAAGACTCAGGCCTTCTTGCTTGCCAACGCTCACGCCGGCGGTTCCATATAGGTGCACCTCTGGGCCGAAGCCGAAGGTGACAGGCCACGCCGGCGATCGTGGAACTCAGGCCATCCAGCAGATCCCACGTCGTCGACTCTTCAGTTCGCCGTCTTTCCGGATCCAGCAGCCTCACTACCCGAACGCTCCGAGGAATCCGAACGTGGTGACGGCCAGACCAAAGACGATAGACGCGATTCCGCTCATTCGTACTTCCCGCGGGCTCATCCGCCGCCTTTGCTCCAAGAGGGGGCGCCACCTGGTGCCATCCGGGAGCTTCAGGCGTGCAGGCAACACCACACAAATCGCCCCCCACCCGATGGCCACAAGCCCGAATACAACGGCTACCCATTGAACGTGGTCCACGTCAGCTCTGCGGTCGAGAGGGAAATGCCGTGACAGTCGAGCCATAGCAGGTGGGCCCACCGTAGGAACACGGCTCATATTGGGAAATGGTCCACGTCACAGGAACTCTGTGCCTCTGATAACACGTCTGCTGCCTTGATTCGCAAGGAGATGAAGCGCGAAACCGCGCAACCGCACCATCAGCGTGTTCCAGTGTGGTCAGCCACAGCGTGGTAGCGCAGGGAGTTGTAGAGCGACCGGGTAAGCGTACGCGAGGGTAGATACAAGGGCGTCGAAATCACCCTGAGATCGAGCGTTCCCATACCATCGGCCGATCGAATCTGAAGTGTTCCGCGAGCAATGCTCAGGTCGGTTTCTGTGAGGGCTCTGCTTTCGATCGGATCCTCGTGATGAACGGGTAGGAATAGCAGGAGCGAGCCCCGGGTCACAGTGAGCAGCAGGTATGGCAAGGGCTCCCCGGCCACGCTAAGCACGCCTAAGCGTTCACGGAGGTTGCTGAAATCACCGAACGTAACCGAAGCGACCTTCACCACCCAGACCTTGGATTTTACCCTCCTCCTGATCGAACGGATGGCATAACCCACCTCTCTCATATCGCTCCGCCGGATCGCTGAGGCGATCATCAGCAGGATTGCACCGAGGGCTAGGTAGGCCAATAGTTGCCAGAACGCGGCACCACTGCCAAGAACCGCGTGAATGCTGAGCGCAATCACAGTCCCCGCGACTGACGCCCCAGCCAGCAGTCGCCAGACGCTCCATCGTTTCATCCGAACACCTTCTGATCCCACCATCTGGATACACCGTCGTCGAAGTTGCCTGCGAGGGTTCCGACGTCGCTTCCACTTCCCGTTATCGATCCAGCGCCTCTGAGCATTGCACCCGACAGACCCGGGAGGGCTTTGATGCTCCCGGCCGACGCTAGTCCTAGCGAGGAAACGAAGAGGAAGCCGCCGAGCAGGCAGTTGCGCGTGTTCCAATCGGCACCGCACGAGAGAGCTACGCTCCCCGCGTTAACGATCACAGCAGCAGGGACCGTAAGCGGCGAAAGCGCAGGGAAGACCAGGGTAACGAAGTCGATGCCTGCGGCGATATTGCCGAATGTCTGAGCAAGATCCTTCGTCTCATTGACCCATGCTTCATGCTGGGCGGCGCGGATTTTCTCGCTGTTCCCGTTGATGAAGGCGCAGATTGTTGGCGCAACTCCAGGTCCACAAATTTGGCGATTTGCCGTCAGGGAGAGATTTGGGCCGACGAAGTCGGCGCCGTCAGCGTGGCGCTCCTGCACCTTCGTCTGGGTTCCCGGCCCCTTGGGCTTGGGGGTGTCCTTCTTCTTGGGAACGTACGGTGGCGCGGGTGGTGGCATCTTGACGTTGTTGTACGCCTGGACGGGAGGGGCGCCGCAGCCCAACGGGAGCCCGTCACCGGCGCCGCGGCGGGCGCAGAGGTGCCCGTCGGGGTCGAGGTACGTGGCCGGGTTGTCGGAGACGTACTGGTAGCGGGCCAACGTCTTGGGCTGCGTCAGCAGGCCCCGCCAGGTCTCGGGGCTGGTCCAGGACCCGGTGGCCGGGTCGTAGCTGCGGGCGGAGTTGTGCACCAGACCCTGCGTCGGGTCCCCAGCCTGCCCGGTGTAGCTCTGGGGTGCAGACCAACCGGTCGTTTCGAAGACCTGGGTGCCCCAGTCGTCGTAGGACGCCAGCTGGGTGATCGAACCACCGGTGGCGCCGGCGACCGTGGAACCCAGGCCATCCAGGAGATCCCAGGTGGCTGACCCGGTCGCGGTGACATGCTCGGCCAGCTGCCCGATCGCATCCGAGACCAGAGTGCTGGTGCCGTGACTGACGCTGGCGGTCTGGGCGAGGTCGCCGCCGTTGTAGACGTTGCGGGTGGTGTCGGTGCCGTACTTGGTCTGGTCGGTGATGGATGCCTGCCGGCCCAGACCGTCGTAACCGTAACTGGTGGTGCGGCCGTCACGGGTCACCTGGCTGGTCTGCCCCACCGCGTTATAGGCGTACGAGGCGCCCACCCCGGCGACGGACTGCGAGGTGCGGTTGCCCGCGCCGTCGTACCCGTAGGTGGCCACCCCCGCCGAGACTCCCCTGCCGGACTTGTCCGTTGCGGTCTGCGTGACCTGGTTGGCGTTGTTGTACGTCGCGGTCTGGGTGAAGTCGCCGTCGGTGGCGCCTGACCGGGTCCAGCCGGTGCGGTTGCCGGCCGGGTCGTAGGCGTAGGTGTTCTTCTCCTTCTTATCGATGACAGAAGAGGTCAGGCGGTCGAGGTTGTCGTACCCGTAGACCTTCGACGTCTTCCTCACCACACCCGGAGCCGAACCGCTCCCGTACGCGCCACCGGTGATCGTGCGGGTGGCGTCGGTGAGGTTCCCGTCGGGCGCGTACGCGTAGGTGAAACGCAGGCTTCCACCATCCGGGACCGGGTTGGCCGCGGCCGGGAGGGTGCGATCGCCCAGGTAGGCGGCGGTGTGCTTGCACATCCCGTTGCTCCCTGCCGCGGACGCAGACCGGGACGACAGGTACCCGGCGACCGTCTCGCACTGGGCTGCAGCCGCGTCCCCGGACACATACGCCGCAGGCGTGGGCGTCGGGGTCGGGGTCGCAGTGGCCGGAGCGGCTGCTGCCGCCAGGGTGGTGTGGAGCACGTCGGTGACGCGGTTGTCGGGGTCGTAGCCGTAGGTGGTGGTGACCCCGGTGGACCGGGCCAGCTTGGTCAGGTTGCCTGCGGGGTCCCACCCGTACGACAGCGACCCCCACGGGGACGCCTGCGAGGTCACCCGACCGGCCGTGTCGTAGGTGTAGTCCAGGGTCTGCCCGGTGGGCAGGGTCATCGAGGTGGTCTGGCCCGCCTTGTCGTACGCGGTGGTCAGGTGGCCGCCCTGCTGGTCGATCTGCGTGGTCAGGCGGCCGTCCTTGTCGTAGGTGAACCCGGAGACACCCGTCGGGTCGGTCATCGCGATCAACCGCTGCTCGGCGTCGTACTCGTACGAAGCGGCAGCGCCGGCCTGGTCCTGGCGGGTCAGGTCGCCGCGAACGTTGTAGCCGTAGCCGATGGTCGCGCCGGTGCCGGTGGTCGTCTTCGCCGGCCTGCCGGCCGCGGTGTACGCCCACGTGGTGGTGTTCCCGACCGGGTTGACCTCTGACAGGGTGCGGCCGGCCCTATCGGCCGTGTACTTGGTCGCGTGCCCGTTGGGGTCGGTGACGGTGGTCAGGTTGCCGTCCGGGTCGTACCCGTAGGTGGAGACGACGTTCACATCCTGGCCGGGCTTGGCGCCGGCCTTGTATTCCTCCGTGACGGTGGTGAGCTGCCCGGCCGGGTCATGCCCGTAGCGGGTCACGTGTCCGCTCGCGTCCACCAGGGAGGTCTGGTTGCCGTCGGCATCCCACCGGTACGCGGTGACGGCGCCCGTCGGATCGGTCGTGGAGGTGTTGTTGCCTGCCGCGTCGTAGGCGTACTTGGTGGTGTGGCCGTTCGGGTCGGTCACCGCGGTGGTGCGGCCGTCGGCGTCGTACCGGTAGGAGGTGGTGTTGCCGGCGGGATCGGTGCGTGCGGTGAGCTGCTCGAGGGCGTCGTACGCGTAGCCGGTCGTCCTGCCCAGCGGGTCGGTGACGGTGATCACGTTGCCGTCCGGGTCGTACCCGTACCGGGTGGTCTCCCCCAGCGGGGTGGTCTGCGAGACCACTTGCCCGGCCGGGTCGTACGCGTACGTGGTGACGTTGCCCTGCCGGTCGGTGACGCTGGTGAGGTTGCCGTCGATGTCGTAGGCCAAGTCGGTGTGCTTGCCGAGGCCGTCGGTGATCCGCGACACCCGGTCCAGGAGGTCGTAGCCGTACCTGGTGGCCACACCGTCCGGGTCGGTCTGCTTCACCAGACGGCCGACGCTGTCGTAGCTGTACGTCGACTTGCCACCGGTGGGGTCCGTCTGGCTGGTGAGTTGACCGTTGCTGTCGTAGGTGTAGGTCGTCTTCGCACCCGCCGGCGAAGTGGAGGCGGTGAGGTTTCCGACACCGTCGTAGGTGTAGGTCCACTCGCCGCCGTTCGGATCGACTGTCTTGACCGTGCGGTCCTGGTCGTCCGTCGCGTAGGAGGTCGTCCCGCCGAGCGGGTCGGTCTGCTTGGCCAGGGCGTCCTCAGCCGTGTAGTCGTACTTCGTCACGCCACCGGTGGGGGATGTGGTGTCGGTGAGGTGGAACATCGCGTCCCACGAGTACTTGGTCACCCCGCCCAGCGGGTCCGTCAACGATGCGAGGTGATCGTTCGGTTCCCACCCGTAGGAGAAAACTCCCCCGGCCGCGTTCGACACCGTGACCACGCGGTCGCCGGAGTCCCAGGAATAGCGGGTGGTGTGGCCGTTCGGGTCGGTCTGCGACGCCATCCGCCCGGCGGCGTCGTACGCGTACGTGGTCGCATGACCGTTCGCGTCCGTCGCCGTCGTCAGGTGACCCGCCGCGTCGTAGCCGAAGGTGGTGCGGGCGCCGGAGGGCTGGGTCGTCGCGGTGAGGTTCCCCGCGGAATCGAACGTGTTGGCGAGGGTGGTGCCATCCGGCTGGTGCACCGCGACGACATGTCCGGCCGCGTCGTAGTCGTACGCCCAGGTGCGCTCCGCACCCGCCTTGCCGCCGGTGTCGGTCTTGGTCGCCACCAGACCGGTCGGGGTGTAGGTGTACTTGGTCACCACGCCGTCCGGCGCCGTCTGCGTGAGCAGGTTCCCCGCGGCGTCGTAGGTGTAGGCGGTCTTCTGGCCGTTCTCATCGGTCGACCGGGTCACGTTGTTGTCGTCGTCGTACCCGAAGACGGCCGTGGTGCCGTCCGGGTGCTGCACCTTCGTGATCCTCGACTGGTCGTCGTAGGAGTACACGCTCTTGCGGCCCAGGTTGTCGGTGTACGTGGTCTGACCCGGGGTGGAGTAGTCGAGCCGCCGCAGGTTGCCCTGCACGTCCCACTGCTTCACGACGCGGCCCTGCGCGTCGTACTCGTTCTTCAGGTAGAGCGCGCCGGTCGCATCCGTCGCCGCCAGCAGCTGGTGCTTGTCGTCGTAGGTGAACGACTTCGATCGGCCGTCGGGCTTGGTGATGCTGGTGAGGTTGCCCGCCGCGTCGTAGCCGAGGGACCAGTGGTCGCCGCCCGGCCGGGTGAACCCTGTCACGCGTCCCACGGCGTCGGAGTCGACCGTGATGGTCTGGCCGCTCGAGTCGGTGATCGATGTCAGCGGATAGAACTGATTGACATCAGGGTTCGGGGCGCCATAGGTCAGCGTGGTCGTGTGACCCGCGGCGTCCGTGTGCGCGATCAGGTTGCCGATGCCGTCGATGTTCGACGCGTCGAACAGCCACGACTCACCGGAGACGTCCGTCAGCCGCAGCTTTCCGCCGCCAGCCTCGGTCAGCGTCTGGTGGACGCCCGCATCCGCAGTCGTGTAGCCGCCCTTGCCGTCGCCCGTGAACACGAACGAGGCGCCGTCGCCGCGGACCACCATCACCGAGCCGTCGATGAAGCGTTGCGCGCGGACGCCGAGTCCGAACGACCAGCCCGCGCCGATCCGGGTGAGCCGGCCGTCCTGCGAGTTGTAGGTGAAGGTGATGTCGGTGGCGGAGCCGCCCGCGCCGGGAAGGGTGAAGAGCTTCTCGTCCTCGATGAGGTTGCCGGTGGAGAAGGAGAACGGCTCCCCGCCGTAGGTCTGGTGGTTCTGGTGACCGAGCTGCCGCCAGCGGGCGATCTCCGCCTGCGACGGAGGAGACGGCCAGCCGCCGGTCACCGGGTCGGTGCAGTCGAATCCCTGCGACTCCAGGTACACGCCGAGCCCGGTCAGCACACCGTTCGCGATCGACGGCATCCCGTTGTCGATCACAGGACGGTCGTAGTTGTGATCCATGAACAGGGCTTCGAGGTGCGTGAACGCGTTCGGAAGGCCCGCGAACTCGTCTCCCGGGAAGTTGCCGTTGTTGCCCAGGTTCTTCGCCGGCCGCGTCGTGTAGGTCGGCAGGACGCCGACGAGAGAGTTCGAGACGGCGTCGTCGACCGCTCCACCACGGGAGTACACCTGCGACCCGCCATTGCTGGGCGCACCCCACGCCGTGCCCTGGTTCGTGTTGAACCCGATACCCAGGGTGAGGGTCGGGTTCGCGGCGGCGGCGATACCGGCACGGGTCGCACGGCTGATGAACGGCACCGCCGGGTCTTCGCGGGTGAGGACCACGTTGGCCTGGCAGTCCTGCTGCAGCAGCGTCCGCACCCGCTGCGCCAGCTGGACGTTGTAGCCGAGCTCGCTCACCCGCGGGGCCGGTGTGTTCGCGATCCCCTCATCGTTGTCCGGGTCCAGCACGACCGTCGGCCTCGCGGAAGCGGGAACGGGATCCCGATCACGACGAACTGCGAGAGGTGGGTCGACTCCCCGCGCACGACCCCGGCCTTCTCGTCGTAGTACGACGGCAGGACCGCCCACGGGTCACCGGCGGTCTCGCGCGTGTAGATCTGCAGCGTCGCCGGGTTCAGATCGTTCGCCTTCACGCGGTCCGTGTCGGGCTTCAGTTCCAGTGTGACACCAGGGGTCACATCCGACACCACCGGGCCCTTGTCGCCGCCACCGCGGGTCTTGGTCGTCTTCGCCGGAAACTGGGTCACCTGCTTGCCGCGGGCGTCGGTCGCCGTGATCTCCACAGGATCGGACACGGGGGTGCCGCCGGCGGGCTGCTCTGCTTTAGCCGCCCGCAATGCGTTCTTCGGCGCAGCACCGACCGCCACCGTCAAGGCCGAGTCGACCTTGTTGCCGGAGAAGGTCACCGACGCGCCCAACCCGTCTGCGGTGACCGTCGACTCCGTGCCCGGGTCGATCTGTCCCGTCGCGGCGGGATGCGGAGTCTCGGTCTCGGCGCGAACCCGGCGCTCCTGCACCGCCGCGGCCGCCCGCACCTCCGCCAGCGTGGCCGCCGCGGTCCGCCGGGCGAGCTCCTGCGGCGACGCCTGCGCCGGGGTCGCCGTTCCCACCAGCGTCAGGGCCACGACGGCGACCGTCGCGGTGACAGCGGACCGGACACGCGCGCCGGCCGTGCGCGGGGCGAACGTCGCCCGCTTGCTCGATCCCCGCATCAGGCGGCAGCGCCCGCGTCGACGGCGGCCTGGAACAGCCCGCGACGGCGGGCGAGGACCACACCGGTCGCGATCAGGCCCCCGGCGATCGCGACGATCAGCCCGATGGGCAGCCACGACCCCGTCGAGGCCAGGAGGTCTCGAGCCTTGACGCACGCCGCCAGCTGGATCGCATCCGAGACCCCGTCGCCGTCGTAGTCCTCATGACCGGTCGCACACCCGGTTGTTCCGCAGATCACGACCGACGCCCACTTGGGAACGCCGTTGACGTTGACGTCCCTGTTGTCCGTCCAGCAGGTCGCCGACCCACAGGCCAGGATCCGCGCGTAGTCCGGGATGCCGTCCCCCACGGAGTCTTTCGACGGCGATGCGCACGAGACGCTCCCGCACGCCATCACCTCCAGCCAGTCCGGCACGCCGTCCTTGTCGTTGTCCTCGCGCCCTGTCGCGCCGGTCGCCGAACCGGCGACCACGCGCTCGACCGTGTCCGGGAGCCCGTCCGCGTCGGCGTCGCAGGCCGACACGTCCACCGTCGCGGGGCACGGCGCGTACGCGGGCGATGCCGATGCCGGTGTCGCGAGGGACATTCCGGGCGCGAGGAACCCCACCACGACGGCCACCACGAGGATTCGGTAGGCGCGGGCGCGGGGCGTGGGGTGCGATGGGGTCACACCCTCCAAGACGCATAGACCGAGCCGTCTATGACGTCGGGGGCGCGGAGACGTCCGGCCAGTCGTGGTCGGGACAGGAGACGGGCGGCGCTTACCGCCAGCGGTACTCCGTCTCGGGGCGCCCGGGTGCGCCGTACCGGGGTTCGCGGGTGAGGCGGCCGGCGTCGGCCAGGTACTCGAGGTAGCGGCGAGCGGCGACGCGCGACATCCCGAGCTGCGATGCCGCCTCGGCCGCCGACAGCGCGCCGCGCTCTCGCACGGTGTCCCGGATGCGGCCCAGCGTCTCCGGCGAGAGACCCTTCGGCAGCTGGGGCGCCGTCGCCGGGCGGCGGGCTCCGAGCAGCGCATCGATCTCGTCCTGCGTGGGGGCACCCGCCGCCTCCAGGGCGCGACGCCGGTACTCGCGGAACTGCTCGAGACGGTCGGCGAAGACCGCGAACGAGAACGGCTTGACCAGATACTGCACGACGCCGAGCGCGGCCATCTGGTGCACGACCTCTGCATCCCGCACGGCCGTGATGGCGATGACGTCGACGTCCGACCCGCGGGCGCGCAGGCGGCGCAGCACCTCCAGGCCGCTGGCGTCGGGCATGGTCATGTCGAGCAGCACCAGGTCGACGGGCTCGGCGGGCGGGCTCTCGAGCAGTGCCGTGAGCGCGGCGTGGGCACCGGCGCACTCGCCGACCACACGGAAGCCCTCGATGCGTTCGACGTAGCGGCGGTGCAGTTCGAGGGTGAGCGCCTCGTCGTCCACGATGAGGACGCCGATCACGGCGTCTCCCTTCCCGGCAGTTCGGCACGGAACCGGGTGGGCTCGGCGTCGAGGCGCAGAGTGCCGCCCGCCGCCTCCACGATCGCCTTGACGAGCGGGAGTCCCACGCCGCGGCCGGTTTCGTCCGCCGGCTTGGTGGAGAAGCCCGGCTCGAAGATGCGCTCACGCGTGCCCTGTGGGATGCCGTCGCCGCTGTCGGCGACCTCCACCACGACGCCGCCGGCGTCGCCGGGCGCCAGCGTGAATCGCACCCAGCGCGGTTCCGGCCCGGCGGCCGCCGCGTCGAGCGCGTTGTCGATCAGGTTGCCGACCACCGAGACGGCGTCCACCGCGCTGAGCGTCGTCCGTGGCGTCTCGGGGTCGAGCACGGCCTCCCACTCCACCCCGCGCTCAGCGGCCTGCGCCGCCTTGCCCAGCAGGAGCGCGCCGACGGTCGGATCGCCGGCCCGGGCGGCGGTGACCTGATCGACCAGCGCCTGGCTCTGCCGGGAGGTCTCCGTCAGCAGCTCGACGGCTTCGTCCGTGCGGCCGAGCTCGATCAGGGCGACGGCGGTGTGCATCCGGTTGCCGTGCTCGTGGTTCTGGGCGCGCAGCGCCTCCCCGAGCGTGCGGACCGACTCGTACGACGAGACCGCGTCGCGCACCTCGCGGGCGGGGAGGTCGCCCGTGACGCGCCGCGTGAGCCGTCGCACCACCAGCGCACCCACGACCCCGGCGGCCGTGACGGCCAGCGCGATCCCGATCGCGTACGGGAGCCGAGGCAGGAGGGTGCTGCCGATGCTCTCGACCGTGACGCCTGTCGAGACCCAGCCGACCACCCGGCCTCCGTCGAGCACGGGCACGATCGTCCGGACCGAGGGACCGAGCGTCCCGGTGAACTCCTCGGTGCGGGCGACGGGAGTGCCCGGGATGGTGCCGAGGTAGTGCCTGCCGATCTGACCGGGGTCGCGGTGGGTCACCCGGATTCCGTCGGCCGTCATGATCGTGATGAAGTCGACGCCGGCGCTCCGGGTGATGCGTTCCGTGACCGGCTGCAGCTCGGCGGTCGCCGCGCTCGGCCCCGACGTCAGCGCCGACCGCACCTCCGGGAGGTCGGCGAGCGTCTCCGAGACGGAGCGCGTCACACGTTCCGCCTCGACCCTGGCCGAGCGCTGGGCGTCGAGCACGAGCAGCACGGCTGTCAGCACGCCGGCGACGAGCACGACGGCGACCAGCACCGCGAACACCCGCGACGCCGCGCTGCGCATCACTCCCCGTCGAGCCATAGTCCTCCCAGCGTGCCAGAGAATCCCGGATGCGATCGCGACCAATACGACCGCAACCCCGACGGGAGCGCTCACCGCGGCCATGCTTGTGCGACCGCCCGCCGAAACCGGCGGGGACGAACAGCGACGTTCTCCTGGAGGCGACCATGTCACTCTCGACCCGCACCACATCCTTCCTGCTGCCCGGCTGGGGCAGCCGGCGCAAGCGGCGCCCCGACAAGCACGCCTGGCTCTACCTGTCGGTCATCGCCGCGGTCGTGCTGGGCGCGATCGTCGGCCTGGTCTGGCCGGAGGTCGGCGTGGCGCTCAAGCCGCTCGGCGAAGGGTTCGTGGCGCTCATCCACATGATGATCGCGCCGATCATCTTCTGCACGATCGTCGTCGGCGTCGGCTCCATCGCGAAGGCGGCCACCGTCGGCAAGGTCGGCGGGCTCGCGCTGGTCTACTTCCTGGTGATGTCGACCGTCGCGCTGGCGATCGGGCTCGTCGTGGGCAACCTCATCCACCCGGGCGAGGGCCTCAACATGACGGGTGCCACCTACAAGGCCACCGCCGAGGCGACCTCGACGTCGGAGTTCGTGCTCGGCATCATCCCGACGTCGTTCTTCTCCGCCTTCACCGGGGGCAGCGTGCTGCAGGTGCTGTTCATCGCGCTGCTCGTCGGCTTCGCCGTGCAGAAGATGGGGAGGACCGGCGAAGGCATCATGAACGCGGTGAAGCATCTGCAGTCGCTCGTGTTCCGCATCCTCGGCATGATCCTGTGGCTGGCGCCGGTCGGCGCCTTCGGCGCGATCGCAGCGGTCGTCGGCAACACCGGCATCGGCGCGATCTGGAGCCTGGGCCTGCTCATGGTCGCCTTCTACATCACCTGCTTCGTGTTCATCGCCGGTGTGCTCGGCCTGCTGCTCTACGCGGTCGCGCGAGTGAACATCTTCCGCCTCATCGGCTACCTCGGCCGCGAGTACCTGCTCATCGTCGGCACCTCCTCGTCGGAGTCGGCCCTCCCCCGCCTGATGGCGAAGCTGGAGCACCTCGGCGTCTCGAAGCCCGTGGTGGGCATCACCGTTCCCACCGGCTACTCGTTCAACCTCGACGGGACGGCGATCTACCTGACCATGGCGTCCCTGTTCATCGCCACCGGGATGGGGCAGCCGATGTCGATCCCGGAGCAGATCGGGCTCCTCGTCTTCATGATCATCGCGTCCAAGGGCGCGGCCGGTGTCACCGGAGCGGGCCTCGCGACGCTGGCCGGCGGCCTGCAGGCGTACCGGCCCGACCTCGTCAACGGCGTCGGCGTCATCGTCGGCATCGACCGCTTCATGTCGGAGGGCCGCGCGGTCACCAACTTCACCGGCAACGCCGTCGCGGCCGTGCTCATCGGGACCTGGACGCGCCAGTTCGATGCCGACCGTGCCCGCCGGGTGCTGCGCGGCGAGCTCGCCTTCGACGAGACCACGCTGAGCGCCGACACACACGGCGACGACGCCCCCGCTTCGGCGCCTGCCGCCGCCCAGGACGAGCTGCCGGCCGTGCCGACGCGCTAGGGATCAGAGCGGACGGTCAGGGACGGGCCGGCCGAGCGCGGGCAGGATCACGAAGTCGATCAGCTCACGCACGGCCGGCTCGTCCAGGTACTGCTTGCGCAGTACGACGCTGCCGAATGCCGCCGTCGGGACGATGCCGGCGATCAGCCCCACCGGCACGGCCGGAGACACGACGCCGCGTTCGATCCACCGCTCGATGATCGCGATCAACGCGCGGACCGGCGGCTGGCCGACGTCGCGGTACGCCGCTTCGTACAGGTTGGAGTCGGTGCCGATCGCCGTCAGGAGACTGGCGAGGATGCGACCGGCGCGGCCGTCGCCCCCGGCGAAGTGCATCGCCACCGCGACAAGGTCGTCGCGAAGAGAGCCGGTGTCGGGCATTTCCAGCTGCACCTGCGAGGCACGGACCGCCGCCACGACGAGGTCGACCTTCGTCTCCCAGCGGCGATAGATGGCGGACTTGCCGCAGTGCGCGCGCTCTGCCACGGCGGCGATCGTCGTCCCGCCGTAGCCGGCATCCATCAGCAGGTCCTGCGTTGCCTCAAGGATCCGACCCTCGAGCTCTTCGACGCGAGGGCGGCCGGACGGCCGGGCGACAGGGGAGGCCATGGCCCCATTGTACATTTCGGGAACAGGCAGTACCGTAAGTGCAATTACGGTACCGACCGGAACCGTATCCGTTCTCTCGCCGGATCTGAGGAGCACATCATGGTTTCCACCGCCGCCCCCACGGTCGCCCGCGTCCACCCGGCGCGCGCGGCCGTCGTCCTGGTCATCGCCACCATCGTCGCGATCGCACTCAATGCCCTGATCGCGGCGGCGGCCGTCGCCTTCGGGGCCTCTGCCTCGTACGGGCCGCTCACCGCCCCGGCCTACGCCTCGATGACGATCCTCGGGATCGCCGCCGGCTGGGCGGGCTGGCGTCTGATCTCGCGACGCTCGGCACACCCACGCCGGGCGCTGGCCATCACCGTCCCCGTCGCGCTCGCCCTGTCGTTCGCGCCCGACCTCCTCCTCGGGATCTTCCGCTTCATCCCGGGCACGACGACCGCCGCGGTGATCGCGCTCGCCCTCATGCACGTGGTCACCGCGGCCGTTGCCGTGCCGGCTTACGCCGTCGCCTCGCCACGACTCGAGGCCCCGGCTTCGGCTCCTCGAAAGTACGCATAGCGAATTCGCAGGAAAAATAACGGATTGGTAACTAGCGGTCGTTACCTCTTCGTTATACAGTTCAAGAGCAATGGTTGTTTGCTGTGGCAGCCATCGCGGAATGTGATTGCAGGACACTCTTGGTGCAAGGGAGAGGGCCGGCCGCTAGCCTCTGCGGCCGGCCCTCGATCTTTTCTCCCGGCGGTCACCCACATCCGGCCAGTGGTGGCACGGATGCTTCTCCCTGCTCATGATGAGAAGATGCGAATGCATCGAGCTTGTTAGAGGAGGACGGTCATGGCGGAGAACGCGGCGACGGAAGTGACGTCGCCCACGCGGGCCCGCATCAGCGCAGTGGCGGCCTGGGAGTCGCTGTTCCGGGCCCAGGTCGCGGTCATGAGGACGCTGGCGGCCGAGTTCCCGACGCGGGACATCTCCTTCAACGAGTACGACGTGCTGTTCAACCTCTCCCGCCAGCCCGACCGCTCGCTGCGGCTGCGCGAACTCAACAAGCACGTCCTGCTCACGCAACCGAGCGTCAGCCGGCTCGTGGACCGGCTCGTGGCGCAGGGGCTCGTGGCCAAGTGCCCGGAGCCGTCCGACGCGCGCGGCACGGTGATCCGGCTCACCGACACGGGGTTCGAGATGTTCCGGCAGGTCGCGGTCGATCACATGAAGACGATCACCGAGCGTGTCGGAGGCCGGCTCACGCCCGACGAACTGGAGACCCTCGCGCGGCTGTGCGAGAAGCTGCGCGACGACGTCTGAACGTGCCCACAGGCCCTCAGGCGTTCGCTCTCTCCACAACCTGAGTGTCGGCCTCGCGGATCGCTCGCCGGCGACGCGTAACATTGCCGCCACGGACGAATGGTCGTGAACGAGGGAGAAGACGCGTGAGATGGGGATGGGCGCCTGCGCTTGCCGGATTCGTGGCACTGAGCGGTGTGGCCGGCGTGCTCGCGGCTGCGGCGGTGACACCCGCCGTCGCACTGACGGGGAGTGCGGCCGACTCGACCATCAGCGTCTTCGACGGCCTGCCCGAGTACATCAAGGTGGAGCCGCTCGCGCAGGCCTCCACGATGTACGCGCTCAGCAACGGCCAGCAAGTCCCGATCGCCACCTTCTACTCGCAGAACCGCGTCGAGGTGGGCTGGGATGCGATCTCGCAGAACCTCAAAGACGCCGCGATCGCGACGGAGGACCCGCGGTTCTACGAGCACGGCGGCGTCGACGTCTCCGGGACGCTGCGCGGCGCGGTGCTGACGGCGCTGCACAAGTCGGTGCAGGGCGGATCGTCCATCACCCAGCAGTACGTGAAGAACATCCTCGTCCAGCGGTGTGAGAACAAGCAGCCCGACCCGACGGCGACCGACGCGGTGCAGAAGAAGCAGCTGGCGGTCTATGAAGCGTGCTACGACGACGCGACCAAGGTCGACCCCTCCCGCAAGCTCAAGGAGATGCGCTACGCGATCGGGCTCGAGAAGGAGTACTCGAAGAACGAGATCCTTCAGAGCTACCTGAACATCGCGCTGTTCGGCGGCCGCGTGTACGGCGTCCAGTCGGCGGCGGAGTACTACTTCGGGGTCGCGGCGAAGGATGTGAATCTGCAGCAGGCGGCGACCCTGATCGCCATCCTCAACAACCCGGACAACCTGCGGATCGACCGACCCGACAGCAAGGAGAACGGCGCGGCCAACGGGTACAAAGAGACCCTCGACCGGCGCAACTACGTGCTCGACCGGATGCTCACCAACGGCAAGATCACCAAGGAGGAGCACGACGCCGCGCGCGCCACGAAGGTGGAGCCGAAGATCACGCCGACGCAGAACGGCTGCATGACGGCCCAGCAGTACAACGCCGCGTTCTTCTGCGACTACGTCGAGCGCACCATCGAGCAGAGCTCGATCTTCGGCAAGACCGAGGACGACCGGACCAACTACCTCACCCGTGGCGGCCTCAAGATCTACACCACGCTCAACCTGGACCTCCAGAACCAGGCGCAGCAGGCGATCAGTGCCTACATCCCGCCGACCAGCCCGCGGCTCGACCTCGGGTCCTCGAACGTCTCCGTCGAGGTCGGGACCGGCCGCGTCGTGACCATGGTGCAGAACCGGCAATACGACAACACCGCGGCCCCGGCTCCCGGCACGACGGCCGTCAACTACAACACCGACTACGACTACGGCGGCTCGGAGGGCTTCCAGACCGGATCCGCCTACAAGGTGTTCGACCTGCTCGAGTGGCTGCAGGAGGGGCACTCGCTCTACCAGTCGGTTAACGGGACGCAGCACGTCTTCCCGCAGAACCAGTTCCACGCGAGCGATCCGTGCAACGACATCGGCGGCGCACCGTGGAACGTCTCCAACGACGAAGGCGAGTCCGTCACCTCCACAACGGTGATGAACGCGACGGCACAGTCCATCAACACGATCTTCGCGAAGATGGCGACCCAGCTCGACCTCTGCGGCATCAAGCAGCGCGCCCAGGACCTCCTGGTGCACGGAGCCGACGAGGCTCAGAACCCGTTCATGTCGAACCCCTCCGCCGTGCTCGGCACCAACTACATCGCCCCGCTGACGATGGCGACCGCCTACGCCGGGCTCGCCAACAACGGCGTCGCCTGCAGCCCGATCGCCATCGACAAGATCGTCGACGCGAACGGTGCGGAGCACGCCGTCCCGAAGTCCACCTGCTCCGCCACGCCGATCGACCCCCAGATCGCGGCGGCGGCGATCTACGCGCTTCAGGGTGTGTTGCGGGGCGGCGGCACGGCGGCTTCCGCCAACCCGGGCGACGGCGTGCCGATCTTCGGCAAGACCGGAACGACGGACAACTCGCTCGAGAACTGGCTGGTGACCTCCACCACGAAGGTCGCTCAGGCGACGTGGGTGGGCAACGTGCAGGGTCAGGTGGCACTGCGGAGCCAGAGCTTCCAGGGCATCGGCGGCGGCAACGTCAAGTTCGCCATCGCCAAGCGCATCCTGACCGCATTGAACGCGGCATATGGAGGCGCGGCCTTCCCGTCGCCGAACGCCAAGTACACGACGGCCCCCACGCCGCCCAAGCAGACCGGGCCGACGTCGCCCACCGCGCCGGCGCCTGGCACCGGTGGCGGCACGGGCCAGGGCGGCCAGGGCGGCGGACCGGGCCAGGGCGGCAATCAGGGAGGTCCGGCGAAGCCAGGGAAGCCGTGACCCCGGCCGCCGATCCGGACGGACCGGGCTCGGAATCGTCGGGTCCCTGCGCCACAGGTGTCTAGCCATCTGGCGCGATATTCGGACTAATGTTATGGCGTGGGACGAACGCCAGATCCGAACCGGAAGCCCGAGCTGCTCGGCCGCATCATGGACCATGTGGCGACCGAGCCGCTCTCCCGTATGACCTTCCGCAGCCTCGCCAGCGCGCTCGGGGTCAGCACCTACTCCTTCGTCTACCACTTCGGTTCCCGGCAGGAGATGATCGACGCCATCCTCGAGGAGGGCGTGCGCCAGCAGAGCGAGTCGCTCGTCGGCGTCGACGTGACCGCCTTCGACCGCGACCAGTTCCGCGACTGGTACAAGGAGGCGTTCCGCCACTCCCTGCGCGAGAACAACCGCACCGCCCTCCGCCTCCAGTTCGAGGCCGGCGCGCTCGAACCCATCGACCCCGACATCGGCAAGCGCATCACCACCGCATTCACCGGGTGGCGCGACACCGTGAAGTCGTGGCTCAAGAAGCAGGGCGTCGAAACCCGCCGCGCCGGCGTGCTCGCGCACTGGCTGGTCGACTCGGCCGCAGGCCTGCACTTCGGCTACCTGATGAGCGGCGACCGCACCGCGACGGTGCACGCGTTCGACGTCTTCCTCGACGCCTTCCTGCGCGAGGCCTTCGGCGACTGACGGCTACCGAGCCGCCGCCTCCCGCTCCGCCACCGTCTTCACCCCGCGGAGCATCTGCGCCCAGTTGGCCTGCGAATGCTCCGCCGCCTCGCGCGTCGGGTTGTTGTCCTGATCCAGCGTCACCCGCGTGCCACCGTCGATCTCGTCGAGCTCGAACCGGAGCGAGTGGTAGTTCTCCGGCACATCCGGCAGGCCGCTCAACGGGCTGAAGTGGGTCAGGACGATCCGCCACGGCTCCTGCAGATCCTCGAGTTCGACGATCCGGCCATGATCCTCGAACGTCCTGCCCTCGTACTCGCCGCTCCACGTGATCGCGGACCCGAGCCTCCACTCGGACTCGACCCGTGCCCCGAACAGGATCTCCGGCCGCGACCCGTTGCTCGTGAGCACGTCCCAGACGATCCGCCGCGGCGCAGCCACGTCCACTTCCGCTCGCGCTACGAAATTGCCCATGGTCCCTCCCGTCCGTGCCGCCCATCACACACCCGCAGGCGGCGGCGCACAAGGAGCCGGTCGAGCCGGTCGGCTCAGCCGCGCGCGAAGACCACGGCCTCCCACGGTCGCAGCACGCCGTCCGCGACGCCTGTCGCGGCACCGAGGTTGGTGAGCACGGGCTCGGCGCCTGCCCAGCCGGTCAGCTCCGCCGGGTCGAACGACGCAGGCGAGCCGGTCAGGTTCGCCAGTACGAGCAGAGACGCACCGTCGAGCGAACGCGTGTACGCGAACACCTGCGGGTGGTCGGCGAGCACGAGCCGGTAGTCGCCGCGGGCGACGACGTCCGACCGGTGCCGCAGGTCGATCAGCGCCCGGTAATGCGCGAACACGGAGTCGGGATCCGCGACCTCGGCGTCGGCGTTGATGGTCGCGGCGTTCGGGTTGGCCGCGATCCACGGGATGCCGCTGGTGAAGCCCGCATTCGGGCCGGCGGTCCACTGCATCGGCGTCCTGGCGTTGTCGCGGCTGGTCCGGCGCAGCGCCGAAAGCACCTCCTCCGCCGGCTCACCGAGGATGTCGACCGCCTCGGCGTAGTGGTTGAGCGACTCGATGTCGCGGAAGTCCCCGATCGTCTCGAACGGCACATTCGTCATCCCGAGCTCCTCGCCCTGGTAGACGTACGGCGTCCCGCGCATCAGGTGCAGGACGGTGCCGAGCGCCTTCGCGGACGCCACCCGGTGCTCGCCGTCGTCGCCGAACCGGCTGACCACCCGCGGCTGATCGTGGTTGTTCCAGTAGAGGCTGTTCCAGCCGACGCCGGCGAGGCCCTCCTGCCACGAGCTCAGGTTGCGCTTCAGGTCGAGCACGCTCGCGGGCCGGTGGTCCCACTTGCCGCCGGGGCCGTGGTCGAGGTCGACGTGCTCGAACTGGAACACCATGTCGACCTCGGCGTTGGCCGGGTCGGTGAACCGCCGCGCCTCCGCGATGGTCACCCCGGGCATCTCCCCCACCGTCAGGTAGCGGTCGCCGCGGCCGGTGAACACCCGCTGGTGCATCTCGTGCAGGAACTCGTGGATGCGCGGGCCATCGACGAAGTAGGGGGACGCGTCGCCGAACAGGCCCCCCTCCGGGACCTCGCCGTCCGGCAGGTCGGTGACCTTGGAGATGAAGTTGATGACGTCCATCCGGAAGCCGTCGACACCGCGGTCGAGCCACCAGTTCATCATCTCGTAGACGGCCGCGCGCACCTCCGGGTTCTCCCAGTTGAGGTCCGGCTGCTTGCGGGAGAACAGGTGGAGGTAGTACTCGCCGGTCTGCGGGTCGAGCTGCCACGCGGGGCCGGAGAAGAAGGAGCCCCAGTTGTTGGGTTCGGCGCCCTGCTCGCCGGGGCGGTGGCCCTCGCGGGCCGGACGCCACCAGTACCAGTCGCGCTTCGGGTTGTCGGTGGAGGAGGCCGACTCGATGAACCAGGGGTGCTCGTCGGAGGTGTGGTTCACCACGAGGTCCATGACGAGCTTCATGCCGCGCGCGTGCAGGCCCTCCAGCAGCTCGTCGAAGTCCTCGAAGGTGCCGAACAGCGGGTCGATCGCGCGGTAGTCGCTGATGTCGTAGCCGTTGTCGTCGTGCGGCGAGGCGTAGATCGGCGAGAGCCAGACCACGTCGACGCCGAGGGTCTTCAGGTAGTCGAGGTGCTGGATGATGCCCCGCAGGTCGCCGATGCCGTCGCCGTCGCTGTCCGCGAAGCTCCGCGGATACACCTGGTACACGACCGCCGACTGCCACCACTTGTCGTTCACGGGGCCACCCTACCCGCCGAGCTCGACGCGCCGTCCCGTCCGCGCGGACTCTCGTGCGGCGAGGGCCACCCGGAGCGCATCGACCGCCGCCGCGACGGGGGCGCGCTCGGGCGGGACGCCGCCGTCGACGCAGGAGAGGAAGTAGCGGGCCTGCTCGGCGAAGGCGTCCCCTGCGTCCGGCTGCGCCGCATCCATTCCGGCATCGCCCACCACCTCGAGACCGGTGGTGAACGGCTGCCCCTCCGGAAGGTCGGAGACGCTGAGCACCTGAGCGACACCGCCGCCGGCGTACTCGACGGTGGTCGCCGTCGGCACTCCGAAACCCGCACCGCCGGCCGGGACACTGGTCACCGCGACCGCGCGGCCCAGGTACGCGTTCGCCTGATCGAGGTCGTGGATGGCAAAGTCGACGAGCATCCCGCCCGACCGCTCCTCGTCGTCCAGCCAGTCGTAGCCGACCGGTCTCGCCGACACCCGGGACGCCCGCACGAGCCGAGGCCGCCCGACCGAGCCGGCGGCGACGCGCGACGCGAGCGCGGCGTAGCCGGGGAAGAACCGGACGACGTGCGCCACCATGAGCGCGCCCGGCGCCCGGGCGGCGACCTCGGCCACCCGCTGCGCGTCGGCAAGGGTCAGCGCGATCGGCTTCTCGAGCAGGACGCTGCGGCCGGCTTCCAGTGCCCGGATCGCGAGCTCCGCGTGCGAGGGCGTCGGCGTGCAGACGGAGACGATCGTGACCGCCGGGTCTGAGAGCGCCTCGGCGAGGTCGGTGGCCCAGCGGGCGGCGGGCGCGGCGGGGAGCTCCGGCCGGGTCCGCGGCGACACCGCCCAGAGCACCGGCACACCGTTGGCAGCCCAAGCCTGCGAGTGGGCGCGGCCCATCCGGCCCGCTCCGACGACGGCGACCCCGTGGCTCATCGCACGACGAGGTCGACGGCGGCCGGGTCGAAGACGGAGTCGAGGATGAGCCGGCCGGCGCCGCGGATGCCCGCGTGCTCCTTCGCGACGCTCACCGCGATGTCGAGCTGGTCGGTGATCATCGGCAGGCAGTCCGAGTAGATCGCCGAGCGCACGCCGGCGACGAAGGCGTCCGCCTCGCCGAGGATGCCGCCGAGCACCAGACGCTGCGGGTTGAAGAAGTTCATGATGGTGGCGAGCACGCCACCGGTGCGGAGGCCCGCCTCGCGCAGCTCCTGCGTGGCGCGCGGGTGGGCGTCGCGGGCGAGGGCCAGCACGTCGCGCGTGTCGGTCACGTCCACCCCGGAGGCGCGCAGCGACTGCACGATGGCAGCGCCGCCGGCGACGGCGTCCAGGCACCCGATCCGCCCGCACGAGCACAGCACGGCGGGGGCGCCGGGGACGGTGACGTGGCTGATGTCGCCGGCCATGCCGTGGTGGCCGTGGTAGACGCCGCCGAAGGCGACGATGCCGCAGCCGATGCTCGAACCGGCCTTGACGAAGACGAGTTCGCCGACGTCGGCGCCGAGGCTGTCGTACTCGCCGAGGGCCATGAGGTTGGCGTCGTTGTCGGCGGCGGCGGGCAGACCGGTGATGCGGCTCAGCTCGGCCGCCACATCCACCCCGTTCCAGCCCGGCATGCGCGAGGGCGACACCATGCGGCCGGTGTTCGAGTCGACCGGACCGGGCAGCCCGACGCCGAAGCCGCGGAGCGTCTGCCCCGGCTGGGCGTGCTCGGCGGTCAGCTCGGCGGCGACCTCGGCGATCCAGCGGAGGATCGCGGCGGGGCCGGCGGAGATGTCGGTCTGCTCCGTGCGTGAGGCGATGAGGTGTCCGCCGAGGTCGATGAGCCCGAAGGTCGCGTGGTGCGAGCCCAGGTCGGCGGCGCAGACGACGCCGGTGGACGCATCCACCTCGAGGGCGCGCGGGCGGCGCCCGCCCTGCGAGACGCCGGCGCCGGCCTCGCGCAGGTAGCCGGCGGCGATCAGGGAGTCGACGCGCTGCGAGACGGTGGAGGGCGAGAGCCCCGTGCTGCGGGCGATGTCGGCGCGCGATCGGGAGCGGCCGGACCGCACCAGGTCCAGGATGCCGCCGGGCGTTCCATGCCCGGCGTGCGTGGGCGCGACCTCCATCGTGCTCGGCCCTGTCGTACTCACCACTGCCGCGTCCCCTCGACTCGCGGAGGTCGGGTGTGCCTCCGCTGCGTTGAAGAATACTGTACCGACTTCGTTCGATTTCGCATTAACTAATTTTGATATTGCGATAAACGGCAGACACTTAGTACGCTCATCGAAACCTGCCCGAAGACGATGCGAGGAACCTCCGATGACAGCAGTGGACGCCCGGCCGATGGTGAGCCTGCGCGCGGTCGACAAGCACTTCGGCGACCTCCACGTGCTCCAGAACATCGACCTGGATGTCGCCGAGCGCGAGGTCGTGGTGGTGGTCGGGCCGTCCGGCTCCGGCAAGTCGACGCTCTGCCGCTCGATCAACCGGCTCGAGACGATCGACTCCGGCGAGATCCGCGTCGACGGCGAGCTGCTGCCGGAGGAGGGCGCCCCGCTCGCCAAGCTGCGCGCCGAGGTCGGGATGGTGTTCCAGTCCTTCAACCTGTTCGCGCACCGCACCATCCTCGACAACGTCACGCTCGCGCCACTCAAGGTGCGCAAGCTCGGCAAGGATGCCGCCCGGGCACAGGCGATGGAGCTGCTGGAGCGCGTCGGCATCGCCGACAAGGCGCACAGCCACCCCGCGCAGCTCTCCGGCGGCCAGCAGCAGCGCGCCGCCATCGCGCGGGCGCTCGCCATGCAGCCCAAGGTGATGCTGTTCGACGAGCCCACCAGCGCCCTCGACCCCGAGATGGTCGGCGAGGTGCTGGATGTCATGACCTCGCTCGCCAAGGAGGGCATGACCATGATCGTGGTCACCCACGAGATGGGCTTCGCCCGCCGAGCCGCCGATCGCGTGGTCTTCATGGACCGCGGCCAGATCGTCGAGCAGGCCCCGCCCGCACAGTTCTTCGACTCGCCTGCCACCGCGCGGGCGCAGTCGTTCCTGGCCTCCGTGCTCTCGCACTGAAACCCGCACGCACGAGGCCGCGCACCACCTGCTCCACATCACACCCCCCTCCAATCAGAAAGGGATGCATCCCATGACCCGCAGCATCCGCAAGAAGGGCGTCTTCGCCGGCGTCGTGCTCGCGGCCGTGACGCTCGCCGTCACCGCCTGCTCCGGCAACACGGCGCTGCCCGGCAGCGACGCCAGCTCCACCGCGTCCGGAGACTCCGTGCTCGCCGGCGCGCCGGTCGCGAAGGCCGACCTGATCCTCTCCGGCTCGACCATGGAGAAGATCAAGAAGCGCGGCAAGCTCATCGTCGCCGAGGCGCTCGACGCCCCGCTGCTCTCGCAGCAGGACCCGACCGACCCCAGCAAGGTGACCGGCTTCGACGCGGAGCTGGCCAAGCTGCTCGCCACCTACATCATCGGCAAGCCGAATGTGGAGATCGTCCCGCCGGCGTCGGAGACCCGCGAGGCGATGCTGCAGAACGACACGGTGGACGTCGTCTTCAACACGTACACGATCACCGAGGAGCGCGCCAAGCAGGTCGACTTCGCCGGCCCGTACTTCGAGTCGGGCCTCGCTGTCGCCGTGAAGAGCGACAACAAGGACATCAAGAGCTACAAGGACCTCGACGGCAAGAACGTGATCGTCGGCGCCAACACGCCGGCCGTCACCGAGGTGCCGAAGATCGCCCCGAAGGCGACCGTCACTGCGTTCGGCACCGACCCGGCCGCCGTGCAGGCGCTCATCCAGGGCCGCGGCGACGCGTACGTCCAGGACTACACGCTGCTGGCCAGCGACGCCGCCAGCGAGAAGCAGATCAAGGTGGTCGGGCAGCCCTTCACGAAGGAGCCCTACGGCATCGGCCTGAAGCACGGCGACGACGACTTCAAGAAGTTCGTCAACGAGTGGCTGAAGACCATCCAGAAGGACGGCCAGTGGGGCAAGGCGTGGAAGACCACGCTCGGCACCGTGACCGACTCCTCCGTTCCGACGCCGCCCGAGATCGGCTCGGTCCCCGGCTCCTGACAGACCGGCCGGATGCGCGTGTGAGGCAGCCCCCCGTGCCCGCGCGCATCCGGCCACCCCATCCGGCCACCCCTGACCGCCACCGCTGGACGAGAGAACGATGAACCCCCTGATCGACAACCTGGGACCGCTGCTCCAGGCACTCGGCACCACGCTGCTGATGGCCGTGGTGGCCGGCGTCGGCTCCATCATCCTCGGCGTGCTGGTCACCATCGCCCGGGTGAGCCCGATCCCGGTGCTCCGCGCCGCCGCGTTCCTCTACGTCCAGTTCTTCATCAACGTCCCGCTGCTGGCGCTCCTGCTCCTCGCGGTCTTCGCGCTCCCGGATGCCGGGCTGCTGCTGCCGCTGACCCCGACCGCGATCATCGTGCTCACCGTCTACGAGGCTGCGTACGTGGCCGAAGCCGTGCGCTCCGGCGTCAACACCGTCCCGGTCGGGCAGGTGGAGGCGTCCCGCGCCCTGGGCCTCACCCTCTGGCAGTCGCTTCGGTACGTCGTCGTGCCGCAGGCGCTGCGGGCCGTCGTCCAGCCGATCGGCAATGTGATGATCGCGCTCGCGATGAACACGGCCCTCGCCGCGGCCGTCGGCGTGGTCGAGCTCACCGCCGAGGTCAACAAGATCAACCTCGTCGCGGCGCAGCCCATCCTGATCTTCTCCAGCGCAGGACTCCTCTACATGGCCATCGCCCTTGCCATCGGCCTCGCCGCCGGCTGGGTGGAGCGGAAGGTGGCGATCGCCCGATGACCGTGCAGCTCATCCCGGACCGGCCGGCGCCGATGCGCGCCAAGCGCGCGAAGCGCCGCTACGACGCCGCCTTCATCTACGACGTGCCCGGCCCGCGCGGCCGGCGCAACATCCTGATCGGGTCGATCGTCAGCGTCGCGATCTTCGCGGCCGTCGTGGGCCTCGGACTCTGGCAGTTCGCCGCCCACGGTCAGCTCGACCCTGCGCGCTGGGCCCCGTTCACCGAGTGGGCGATCTGGCAGTACCTGCTCGTCGGCCTGCTCGGGACGCTGGAAGCGGCCGCGATCGTGGCGGTGCTGGGCGCCGCGCTCGGCGTGCTGCTCGCCCTCGGGCGGGTCAGCCACGTGAAGTGGGTGCGTTTCCTCTGCGGGCTCTACATCGAGATCGCCCGCACCGTCCCGGTGCTGCTGGTCATCTACCTGATGCTGTTCGGCCTGCCGCAGATCGGGATCAACCTGCCGACGCTGTGGAAGCTCGTCGTGCCGCTGACGATCGCCAACGCGGCCGTCTTCGCCGAGATCGTCCGCGCCGGCATCCTGAGCCTCCCGCGCGGCCAGCGCGAGGCGGCGCTCAGCCTCGGGATGCGCCCGGCGCAGGCGATGACGTACGTGGTGCTCCCGCAGGCGGTGCGGAACGTGACGCCGTCGCTCGTAACCCAGTTCGTCAGCCTCCTGAAGGACACCTCGCTCGGCTACATCGTCGCGTTCACCGAGCTGCTGTACCGCGGCCAGGTGCTCGCCTCGTACCTGCACCTGCTCATCCCGACCTACGTCGCCGTCACGGTGATCTACCTGATCGTCAACGGCAGCCTCTCGGCCTTCGCCTCTCGCCTGCAGCGCGGGTCGCGCCGCCGCACGACGGCCCCGCCGACCCTCCCCTCCCTTCCCGCCGTCGCGGCCGCAGCGCACGCGGACGACGCCGACACCACGAAAGCCGACCATGCCTGACGCCGTCACCGTGACCGTTCCGACCGCCGGAGCCGCCGTCCCGCTCGCCGAGCTGGCGGTGGTGCGCCGCTCCGGGCTGATCGAGAGCCGGCACTTCGGCAGCCTGGTCGCGCTCGACCCGTCGGGGGCGACCCTGCTCGAGCTCGGCGACGCGGACGCCGTCGTGCTGCCCCGCAGCACCGTGAAGCCGCTGCAGGCGCTCGGCTGCCTGACCGCCGGTGCGCCGCTCGAAGGGCCGGAGCTCGCGATCGCCGCGGGCAGCCACACCGGCGAGGACGAGCACGTGCACGTGGTGCGGTCCTTGCTGGAACGCGCCGGCCTCGGCGACGACGCCCTCGGCTGCCCGGTCGACCGGCCGGAGGACGAGGCGACCTTCGAGCGGATGCTGCGCGACGGCGAGGGCCGCGCGCGCGTGCGGATGAACTGCTCCGGCAAGCACGCCGCGATGCTGCTCGCCGCGGCGACCAACGGCTGGCCGACCGAGGGCTACCTGGACCCTGGCCACCCCCTCCAGCGGCACCTCCGCGACGTCATGGCCGAGGTCACCGGCGTGCCGGTCGGCCATGACGCGATCGACGGCTGCGGTGCACCGCTCTTCGGCACGACCGTGCGCGGGATCGCGCGCGCCTTCGGCCGGCTGGTGCAGGCCGAGCCCGGAACGCCCGAGCGCACCGTCGCGGACGCCATGCGCGAGCACCCCTACTACGTCGGCGGTTCCGGCCACCAGAACACGACCCTCATGGAGACGGTCCCCGGGGCTCTCGCCAAGGGCGGCGCGGAGGGCGTCATCGGCGTCGCGGCGGCCGACGGCACCGCGGTCGCGATGAAGATCGTGGACGGCAGCCCGCGCGCGACCACGCTGATCGCCCTCCGCGTGCTGGAGACGCTCGGCGCCCCCATCGCGGACGCACGCGCGCTGGTCGACCTCCCGGTGCTCGGCGGCGGCCGCCCGGTGGGCTCGATCGAGCTCGGCGCCGACCTGACCGCCGCGCTCGGACGCCTCGCGTGACCGCCGTCGAGATCTGCCTCGACGACCTCGCCGGGGTACGGATCGCCGAGCAGGAGGGCGCCGACCGGGTCGAGCTGTGCGCAGCGCTCGCGGAGGGCGGCATCACGCCGTCGATCGGGACGGTCGCGGCGGCGCTCCGGATGGCGAGCAGCATCGGCATCCAGGTGCTCGTGCGGCAGCGGCCCGGCGACTTCGTGTACGACGAGGACGAGCTGCAGGCGATGGTCGACGACATCCACTCGATGCGGGCCCTGCCCAACCCCGCGGGCGTCCAGCTCGGCTTCGTGATCGGTGCACTGCGTGCCGACGGACGGATCAACGTGGATGCGACCCGCCGCCTGGTCGCGGCGTGCGGCGACGCGCCGGTGACGTTCCACAAGGCGTTCGACCAGCTGGCGGACCACGCGGAAGGGCTGGAGCAGCTCGCCTCGCTCGGCGTCGCGCGGGTGCTCACGTCCGCGGGCGCCCCGACCGTGCTGGAGGCCGCAGACGATCTCGCGCGGCTGGTCGAGCTCGCGGGCGATCGCATCGGGATCCTGGCGGGCGGCGGCGTGCGCCCCGCGAATGTGGTGGAGGTGCTGGAGCGCACCGGTGTGCGCGAGGTGCACCTGCGCGCGCAGCACGCGGTGCCGTCGGCGGCCGCGGCGGCCGGGACGCCCACCGCCTACGACCCGGGGACGCGCGAGGTGACCTCCGCGGAGGTCGTGCGCTCGGTCGTCTCCGCTGTGCGCGGCACGGCGGAAGGGCGCGACGCATGAGCGGCCTCCCTGTCGTCCTCGCCGTCGACCTCGGCGGGACCGGGATGAAGGGCGCCGTCGTGGCAGAGGACGGAGCAACCGTCGCCGAGTCGACGCTGGCGACGCCGTCGGACGGCATCCTGACCGCCCTCGTGGCGATGCTGGCGGAGCTGCGCCGGACCGCCGCCGACGCCGGCCACGAGGTGGTGGGCGCGGGGGTCGCGACACCGGGCATGCTCGACGAGCAGCGCGGGCTGGTGCACTACGCGTCGAATCTCGGCTGGCGCGACGTCCCACTGCTCGACATCCTGCGCTCGGAGCTGAAGCTGCCCGTCGCCGTCGGACACGACGTCCGCGCAGCGGGGCTCGCCGAGCGCAGCACGGGAGCCGCCCGCGGCTTCGGCGACTTCGCCCTCGTGCCGATCGGCACCGGCGTGGCCGCCGCCCTCGTCTCGTCCGGCGGCGCCGTCACCGGCGCGACCGGCGCCGCCGGCGAGTTCGGGCACATCCCGGTCGTCCCGGGCGGCGAGCCGTGCACCTGCGGTCAGCGCGGCTGCCTCGAGGTGTACATGTCCGGCGCCGGGGTCGCGCGGCGGTACCGCGCCGCCGGCGGCGAAGCGCTGAGCACGCGCAGGATCGTGGACCGGCTGGGCCACGACCCTCTCGCCGACCGCATCTGGTCGGAGGCGCTGGACGTGCTCGCTCAGGGCCTCAACATCCTGACCCTGCTGCTCGACCCCGGGCTGATCGTGCTCGGCGGCGGCGTCTCGCACGCGGGCGACGCGCTGTTCGGCCCGCTCGGCGACCGGATGTCGGACGGCCTCGCCTGGCGCGAGCGCCCGCCGGTCGTGCAGAGCGCGCTCGGCGGCGACGCCGGCCGCGCGGGCGCAGCCCTGCTCGCCTTCGCCGCCGCCCGCTGACGCGCCCGCGCGCGCATCCATGGGGCGCAACACGCCGTATACCCGCGCGCAAAACGGCGTGTTGCGTCCCATGGAAAAACGCCCGGGCCGCGGCTGTGAACGATGGGACGGTGAGAGGATGACGCGGTGAGTGTGCGCATCGGGCTGGCCGCGCTGGTCGTCACCGCCGCGGCGGCGGGGGCCTGCGCGACGATGTGGTTCATCGGTCTCGCGGTCGGCGCGGGCGGCTCCGCCTGCGTGCTGGCGACGGTGGTGGCGCTGTCCCTCGGGCGCCGGACGTTCGCGACGAGGGCAGACTTCGCGCGCTCCGCCGCGCTCCTCCCGGTGATCGGCCTCGCGGCCGGTGCGGTCGGCTGGCTGCTCATGACTGTTCCCCCGCTCGGCGCGGCGCTCTTCGTGGCCGGGATGAGCATCCCGATCTGGATGCGCCGCTTCGGCCCGCGCGTCGCCCGCCTCGGCGCCTTGATCGCCCTCCCTCTGACCGCCGTGCTCGTCGCACCCGTGCCGGCCTCCCCCGGCGTCCCGGCCTGGCTGACGGCGGTCCTCGTGCTGATGGCCGGTGTGGTGGCGGCGCTCTGGGTCGCCGTCGCCCGCGAGCTGCTGCGGCTCATCCCGGGCGAGGCGCAGCTGCAGGAGGCCGCACCTCCGCCCGAGCCGCGACAGCAGGCCGCGCCGAAGCCGGGCACTCGCCGCCTGCCCGCCAGCACGCGGATGGCCATCCAGATGGCGGTCGCCCTGTCCTCGGCGTTCGTGGTCGGCTGGGCCGTGTTCCCCGACCACGTCGTGTGGGTCGTGCTGACGGCGTTCCTGGTCTGCTCCGGCAACCGCGGCCGCGCCGACGTGCTGCACAAGAGCGCTCTGAGGGTGCTCGGTGCGCTCGGCGGCACGATCGGCGCCGTCGCGATCGTCGCCGTGCTGCCCGACGCCTCCGGTCCCGGTGCGGTCGTCGCGATCTTCCTCGCGCTGTTCGCCGGCACCTGGCTGCGGACCGTGAGCTACGCGTACTGGGCGGTCGCGGTGACGCTCGCGCTGTCGCTGCTGCAGGAGCTGACCGGGGCGGCGACGATCGCCGGGGAGGCCGGGATGCTCGCCGAGCGGCTCGTCGCCATCGTCGTCGGCGCGGTGCTGGGCATCGCGGCGAGCTGGTTCGTGCTGCCGGTCAAGAGCGTCGACGTGCTGCGCAGGCGACTCGCCGACGTGCTCACGACCCTCGGCTCGGTGCTCTCGCCGGTCGACCCGGACGCGGCCCCCGGCGAGCGCGCACGCCGGATCGCGGCCTTCCGCGCCTCCGTCGCCCGCGTCGAGCAGCTCGCGCCCGCGCATCGCGCCGCTCGGGTGATCGCGGGCCGCCGGGTGCGTGCGATCGACTGCATCGAGGCGGCGGCTGCGCTCCCGGACGCGCTGGACGCCCGGCTCGCCGACCGCGCCTCCGGCACCGGGGCACGCGACGGCGAGCGCCTGCGCGGCGCCATCGCCACCGCGCGCCGCAGCCTCGCCGCCCCGCCGGACCTCGCCCGGGTGCACGACGCCTTCGGCACCCTCGCCGTCACGCTCCGCGGCGGCGACACCGCACCCTGACAGGCACCTGCATTAAATTGTGCACAACCTAATTGTGTGCAACCATATCCACATGCCCGTGACCGATGAGATGGTGTGCTTCTCCCTGTACGCCGCGACGCGCGCCACCACGCAGGCCTACCGCACGCTCCTGGAGCCGTGGGGCCTGACCTACCCGCAGTACCTCGTCCTCGTCACCCTGTGGGTGGAGGGCGAGCAGACCGTCGGGTCGCTCGGCGAGCACCTGCAGCTCGACTCCGGCACACTGTCGCCGCTGCTGCGCAGGATGGAGCAGGCGGGCCTGGTCACACGCAGGCGCCGCCCCGGCGACGAGCGCGTCGTGACCGTCGCCGTCGGCGAGCGCGGCCTGGAGCTGCGCCCGCAGCTGGCGCACATCCCGCAGCGCATCGCCGCGGGCACCGGCCTGCCCGACGAGAAGGCCGCAGCGGCCCTCATCGACACGCTGCACCGGCTGACCGAGACCATGCACGCCGCCGCGGCGCAGCAGCCGGTCGCCGCAACCGAATGAACCACCCACGAAAGGCAACGATGAACGCCCTCTACACCGCAGAAGCCCTCTCCACCGGAGCCGGGCGCGACGGCCGTGTCGCGACCAGCGACGGCACCTTCGCACTCGACCTCGCCGTGCCGAAGGAGATGGGCGGCTCGGGCGCCGGCACCAACCCGGAGCAGCTGTTCGCCGCCGGGTACGCCGCGTGCTTCCACTCCGCGCTGCAGGCGGTCGCCCGCGGCAAGAAGGTGAAGCTGGAGGACTCGTCCGTCGGCGGCCGCGTGCAGATCGGCCCGAACGGCGAGGGCGGCTACCAGCTCTCCGTGCTGCTCGAGGTCGTCCTGCCCGGGCTCGAGCACGAGCTGGCTCACGAGCTGGCGGATGCCGCTCACCTCGTCTGCCCCTACTCGAACGCCACCCGTGGCAACATCGACGTCACGATCACGGTCTCGGAGGACTGAGCGATGAAGGCACTGATCCACCACGCGTTCGGCGACCCGGCCGAGGTGCTGGCCGTCGAGGAGCGCCCGCTTCCCGAGCCCGGCCCCGGCGAGGTCCGCGTCCGGATGCTGCTCTCCCCCATCCACAACCACGACCTGTGGACGGTGCGCGGCACCTACGGCTTCAAGCCGGAACTGCCGGCGCAGGCCGGCACCGAGGCGCTCGGCGTCGTGGACGCGCTCGGCGAGGGCGTCGACCAGCTCGCCGTCGGCCAGCGCGTCGTCACCGGCGGCACCTTCGGTGTCTGGGCCGAGTACTTCGTCGCCCGCGCCGGCGCCCTCATCCCGGTGCCGGACGGGCTCCCCGACGAGGCGGCCGCCCAGCTCGTCTCGATGCCGTTCAGCGCGATCAGCTTGATCGACTCGCTCGGTCTGAGCGAGGGCGACTGGATGATCCAGAACGCCGCGAACGGAGCCGTCGGCCGCATGGTCGCCCAGCTCGGGTCCGCCCGCGGCCTCAACGTCGTCGGCCTGGTGCGCCGCGCCGCCGGCGTCGAGGAGCTGCGCGCTCAGGGCATCGAGCGCATCGTCGCGACCGACGACCCGGCGTGGCGCGACCGCGTGGCCGAGATCACCGGCGGTGCGCCGATCCGCGTGGGCGTCGACTCCGTCGGCGGGTCCGCCGCGGGCGACGTGCTCGGGACCCTCGCCGAGAACGGCACGCTCGTCGTCTTCGGGTCCATGGGGTCGCCGAAGCTGGAGCTCTCCGCCGGCGACGTCATCTTCAAACAGGCCACCGTCAAGGGGTTCTGGGGCAGCGTCGTCAGCCGCGAGATGCCGGCCGACCAGCGCGGCCGGCTCTTCCAGGAGCTGTTCGCCCGCATCCAGGACGGCACTCTGACCCTGCCCGTGGCGAGCACCCACGAGCTCGGCGACATCTCCGCCGCGGTCGCCGCCAGCGACACCCCCGGCCGCGTCGGCAAGGTGCTGCTGCGCCCGTGACCGCAGGCGGCGGGGTGGGCGTCGCCCGATAGCCTTGGGCTATGCTCACCCCGCCGGTCACGCCGAAGAAGCCCGTCGAACGCATCCACCACGGCGACGTCTACGTCGACGACTACGAGTGGCTGCGCGACAAGGACGACCAGGCCGTCATCGCGCATCTGCACGAGGAGAACGCCTACACGAACGCCCGCACCGAGCACCTCGCGGTGCTCCGTGAGCAGATCTTCGACGAGATCAAGGCCCGCACCCGCGAGACGGACATGAGCGTCCCGGTGCGCGAGGGCGACTGGTGGTACTACACCCGCACGGTCGAGGGGAAGCAGTACGGCATCCACTGCCGCGCGCCGATCGCCTCCGCCGACGACTGGGTGCCGCCGACCCTCGACGAGGAGGCCCAGCGCAACGGCCTCCCCGGCGAGCAGGTGCTCCTCGACGACAACGCTGAGGCGGAGGGGCACGACTTCTACGCGCTCGGCAGCTTCGACGTGAGCGCCGACGGCACGCGGCTGCTGTGGGCGGTCGACACCGAGGGCGACGAGCGGTACACGCTCCGCATCCGCTCGCTCGTCGACGACGGCGTCGAATTCCCCGACGAGATCGAGGGGACCTCCGGCGGCGCGCTGTTCGACCAGACCGGCGCCTACGTCTTCTACGCGACGGTCGACGACTCCTGGCGGCCGGACACGATCTGGCGGCACCGCGTCGGCGACGGCCCCGAAGTGGAGGACGTCCAGGTCTTCCACGAGCCGGACGAGCGGTACTGGATCGGCGTCGGCCTCACCCGCAGCCGCCGCTTCCTCGTCATCGAGGCCGGATCGAACATCACCAGCGAGGCCTGGCTGCTCCGCTCCGACGACCCGACCGGCGAGTTCTCGGTGGTCTGGCCGCGGAAGGAGGGCGTCGAGTACGACGTCGAGCACGCCGTCGTCGGCGGCCACGACCGCCTGCTGATCGTGCACAACGACGACGCCGTCAACTTCGAGCTGGTGAGCGTCTCGGCGGAGGACCCGCAGGGCCCGCGCAAGATCCTGCTCCCGCACGACCCGGCCGTACGGCTGGAGGGCGTGGATGCGTTCCGCGACTTCGTCAGCGTCGAGTACCGCCGCGACGGCATGACCCGCGTCGCGGTCGCCTGCGTGCCGGACCCGGCGAGCGACCGCCCCGCCGACGACACCCCGCACGAGCTGCACTTCGACGAGGAGCTCTTCACCGTCGGCGTCGGCGGCAATCCTGAGTGGACGCAGCCCTTCCTCCGCCTCGGCTACGGCAGCTTCGTGACGCCGTCGACCGTGTACGACTACGACGTGCGCACCGGCGAGCTGGCGCTCCGCAAGCAGCAGCCGGTGCTCGGCGGGTTCGACCCGTCGCTGTTCGAGCAGCGGCGGGAGTGGGCGACCGCGGCCGACGGCGCGCGCATCCCGATCTCGCTGGTGTACCGCCGCGACCTGGTCACGCCGGGCGAGCCCGCACCGCTCGTGCTCTACGGCTACGGGTCGTACGAGGCCAGCATGGACCCGTCGTTCGGCATCCCGCGCCTCAGCCTGCTCGACCGCGGCGTCGTGTTCGCGATCGCGCACGTGCGCGGCGGCGGGGAGCTCGGCCGGCTCTGGTACGAGAACGGCAAGAAGCTGCACAAGAAGAACACCTTCACCGACTTCGTCGCCGCGGCCAGGCACCTGGTCGACCGCGGGTGGACGGAGCCGTCGCGGATGGCCGCGCAGGGCGGCAGCGCCGGCGGTCTGCTGATGGGCGCGGTGGCGAATCTGGCGCCGCGCGACTTCGCCGGCATCCTCGCCGAGGTGCCGTTCGTGGATCCGCTCACCAGCATCCTGGACCCGTCCCTGCCGCTCACCGTGATCGAGTGGGACGAATGGGGCGACCCGCTGCACGACCCAGAGGTCTACGACTACATGAAGTCGTACTCGCCGCTGGAGAACGTGCACCGCACGCACTACCCGCGCATCCTCGCGATCACGAGCCTCAATGACACGCGCGTGCTGTACGTCGAGCCCGCGAAGTGGGTAGCGAAGCTGCGCGAGGTGGAGGCCGACGCTCTGCTCAAGATCGAGATGGCCGCGGGCCACGGCGGCGTCTCCGGACGCTACGCCGCCTGGCGCGAGCGCGCCTTCGCCCTCGCCTGGCTCCTCGACGTCGTCGGCGCCCACCCCTCCGGCGAGTAGCGCGCGTCAGCCGAGGTCGTCGGGGTCCTTGCCGGTGCGTTCGCCGGTTTCGAGGGCGGCTATCGCGGCGAGGTCGGCGGCGTCGAGGGTGAAGGTGAAGACGTCGGCGTTCGACCGGATGCGTTCGGGCGAGGTCGACTTCGGGATGACGACGTTGCCCAGCTGCAGCTGCCAGCGGATGACGACCTGCGCCGGGGTGACGCCGTGCTTCGCCGCGAGCGCGTCGAGCGTCGGATCGCCGAGCACGCGCCCGCGCGCCAGCGGCGACCAGGCCTCCGTCACGATCCCGTGCGCCGCGTCGTACGCCCGCACCTCCGCCTGCGGCAGCCACGGGTGCAGCTCCAGCTGGTTCACCGCGGGCACCGTCTCCGTCTCGCGCGCCAGCCGGTCCAGGTGGTGGGTGTGGAAGTTGGCGACCCCGATCGACCGCGCCCTCCCCTCGTCGCGCACCCGCTCCAGCGCGCGCCACGTCTCCACGTAGCGGTCGCTCTTGGGGGCCGGCCAGTGGATGAGGAAGAGGTCGATCGTGTCGAAGCCCAGCCGCTCCATGCTCGCGTCGAACGAGCGGAGGGTCGAGTCGTAGCCGTTCTCGGTCCACCAGACCTTGCTGGTGACGAACACCTCCGACCGGTCGAGCCCGCTCCGGCGGACGCCCTCCCCCACCCCGCGCTCGTTCTCGTAGAACGCCGCCGTGTCGATGTGCCGGTAGCCCGCGTCGAGCGCGGCCAGCACCGCATCCGCCGTCTCGGCCTCCGGGATCTTGTACACCCCGAAGCCCAGCTGCGGGATCGTGTTGCCATCGTTGAGAGTCAGCTGCGGGATGCTCGCCATGGGTTCATTCTGCCCCGCCGCGCGCGTACAGGTGGGGTGACGGAAGGAGAACGACATGGCATTGAACGACAAGACGATCGCGTTCCTGGTCGGCCCGGAGGGCATCGAGCAGGCGGAGCTGGTACAGCCCTGGCAGGCGGTGTCCGACGCGGGAGGCACTCCGAAGCTGGTCTCGAAGGAGTCCGGCGAGGTGCAGGCCTTCAACCACCTCACCCCGGCCGACACGTTCCCGGTGGATGTGACCCTCGACTCCGCGAGCGCCGACCAGTTCGACGCGCTCGTGCTGCCGGGCGGCGTCGCCAACGGGGACCAGGTGCGCACGTTCCCGGAGGCGGTCTCGCTGGTGAAGGCGTTCGCCGACGCGGGCAAGCCGATCGCGGTCATCTGCCACGGCGGCTGGGTGCTGATCGAGGCCGGTGTCGTCAGCGGTCGCACGCTGACCAGCTGGCCCAGCCTCCAGACCGACTACCGCAACGCGGGCGCCACGTGGGTCGACGAGGAAGTCGTGGTCGACGACGGACCGTTCACCCTGGTCTCGTCGCGCAAACCCGACGACCTGGAAGCCTTCGACCGCGAGCTGGTGAAGGCGTTCTCGTAGAGGACGATGGACGTTCCCTGGCAATGGCCTCCACACGGGTTGCGGCCACGGCGCACCCGCGGGAGCCTGGGTCACTCCTGGACCATCAAAGGAAGGAGAGCGCATGCTCACCCTCACCGAGAACGCCAGCACCATCGTCAAGACGCTGACGGACCAGTCGCCGGATGAGACGGCCGGTCTGCGGATCAGCAGCAGCAACCCCGACGCCACCGCCTTCGCGGCGGCGGTCACCCCGGAGCCCGAGGCATCGGACCAGGTGGTCGAGTCGGGCGGAGCCCGCATCTTCCTGGAGACCCAGGCAGCCGAGGTGCTCGACGACAAGGTCCTCGACGCACAGGTCGACGACCAGGGCGCCGTGAGCTTCGCGATCGGCGCGGTCGCCTGAGCGGACCCGCAACACGGGAAGGCCCGGAGCCCATCGGCTCCGGGCCTTCCGTCGTCTACAGGCTCCTAGGGCGCATCGGTCCGGCCGGCCGTGCCCGCGTCGGCGTCGCCGCTCCCGTCGTCCGGCACCGGGAGGGCGTCGGCGACGATCGGGTGCGGCGCCGTCCGGTCGTCCGGCAGCCCCCACAGCGCCTCGCCTTTGCCCGCGTCGAGCAGGAACTCGGCGGCCGTCGTCCAGAACGGCACGATCTTCATCGGAGGGATGTCCTCCTCGCCCGGGAAGTGCGCGGCGAAGTGCACCTCCGGTTCGCCGTTGATCGGGTCGGCGGCCGCGATCAGGCCGTAGTAGTTCTCGTCGTCCACGACGCGCCAGCGGCCCGTCCGCCCGTGTTCGGGCTCCAGCTGGACGGTGTACCCGCCGTACTTGAACTCGGGCCCCGGGGGCAGGGAGGCGCGCTCATCCTTGGTCATGCTCCTGTTCTACGGCCGGGCGATCCATCCGGCAACTCGTTCACTTGCCTAACGAAACGGTGTATGGGCACCCGCCTCCGGCGCTGTCAATGCCTCGACTCGAATCGGCCGGGGGCTTCGAGTGGGCAGCATCCACCACGACGAGAGGGGCAGCATGCTGGCGATGACGTACCGCGGTCCGTACAAGGTCCGCGCGGAGGAGAAGGACCGGCCGAAGATCGAGCATCCGGGCGACGCGATCGTGCGGGTCACGCTCGCCGCGATCTGCGGCTCGGACCTGCACCTGTACCACGGCATGATGCCGGACACCCGGATCGGCCACACGTTCGGGCACGAGTTCATCGGCGTGGTCGACGAGGTCGGGCCGGACGTCCGCAACCTGAAGGTGGGCGACCGCGTGATGGTGCCGTTCAACGTCTTCTGCGGCAGCTGCTACTTCTGCGTGCGCGGGCTGTACTCGAACTGCCACAACGTGAATCCGAACGCGACAGCGGTCGGCGGCATCTACGGCTACTCGCACACCACCGGCGGCTACGACGGCGGTCAGGCCGAGTACGTGCGCGTGCCGTTCGCCGACGTCGGCCCGACGGTCATCCCCGATTGGATGTCCGACGACGACGCGGTCCTGCTCACCGACGCGCTGCCCACGGGGTACTTCGGCGCCCAGCTGGGCGAGATCGTGGAGGGCGACACCGTCGTGGTGCTCGGCTCCGGTCCGGTCGGCCTGTTCGCCGCCAAGTCGGCTTGGCTGATGGGGGCGGGGAGGGTCATCGTCGTCGACCACCTCGACTACCGGCTGCAGAAGGCGCGCGAGTTCGCGCACGCCGAGACGTACAACTTCGTCGAAGTCGGGGACGTGGTGCTGAAGATCAAGCGCCTCACCGACGGCCTCGGCGCCGACGTCGTCATCGACGCGGTCGGGGCGGAGGCCGACGGCGCGGTGCTCCAGCACGTCACCTCGGCGAAGCTGAAGCTCCAGGGCGGCTCCCCCGTCGCCCTCAACTGGGCCATCGACTCGGTCCGCAAGGGCGGCACCATCTCGGTGATGGGTGCGTACGGTCCGCTGTTCAGCGCGGTGAAGTTCGGCGACGCGATGAACAAGGGTCTGCGGATCAATACCAATCAGTGCCCGGTGAAGCGGCAGTGGCCCCGGCTGTTCGAGCACATCCGGAACGGCTACCTCACCCCGAGCGAGATCGTGACGCACAGGATCCCGCTGGAGCACATCCAGGACGGGTACCACCTGTTCTCGAACAAGCTCGACGGCATCATCAAGCCGCTCGTCGTGCCGACCGCCGCGTAGGAGAGGAGAACGTCATGCCGTATGTCGCAAGCGACCACACGAAGAAGTACGACCCCGAGGCGCTGCGGGCGCGCATCCCGGGCTGGGGCGTCGACAGCGACCCGGCCGACCGGCCGTCGCACCCGCGCGAGCGGATCGATCCGGAGGCGACCGGTGCGCACTGGGAGTTCCCGCCGCTGCAGGAGCCGAGGGCCGGCCGTGAGCGGTCGATCGAGCACGAGATGCTGACACCGGTGTTCGGCACCGCGCAGCCGCTCCACGGGGTGTCCGGCGCGATCCGCCGCTTCGCCTACGACCGGTACAGCGAGGGCCGCACCGCGCACTGGATGCTGCTCGTGCTCGGCGACCGGGTGGATGCGGTGACCGAGCACGTGAAGTCGCTCGCCAGCCGTCGTCCGGACGACCCGATCACCGAGTCCGGCGTGCTGTCGGAGCTCGGGCACCACCCGATCTCGTCGCGCTTCGGCCAGCGCAGGGCCGACGTCAAGCACAGCTGGCTCGACCCGATCATCGTCGCCGGACCGTGGGTGCTCGCCGGCGTGATCGCCGTGCGCACCATCACGAAGATCGCCCGCCGCTGACCTCTGGATGACGCGACACGCCGCCCCGCCGGAGCGTTGGGCGGCGTGTCGTGTCAACCAGGTGGTGCGGTTACGGGGCGGCCACCTCTTCCTGCACCTCGGTGTCGCGCTCCTGCTCCTCCTCCGCGTCGTCGCCGCGGAACTGCGTCATGTAAAGGTCGTAGTAGGCGCCCCGGCGCTGCAGCAGCGTCTCGTGGTCGCCCTGCTCGACGATCCGCCCGCGCTCCATCACCAGGATGGTGTTCGCGTCGCGGATGGTGGACAGGCGGTGCGCGATCACGAACGACGTGCGGTCGGTCCGCAGGGCGGCCATGGCGTGCTGCACCAGCAGCTCGGTCCGGGTGTCGACCGACGACGTCGCCTCGTCGAGGATGAGCAGCGACGGGTTGGCGATGAACGCGCGCGCGATCGTGATCAGCTGCCGCTCGCCGGCGGAGACGTTGCCGCCCTCGGCGTCGATCACGGTGTCGTAGCCGTCCGGCAGCTGCCGCACGAAGCGGTCGACCATGGTCGCCTTGGCGGCCGCGATGACCTCGTCATCGGTGGCGTCGAGGCGGCCGTAGCGGATGTTCTCGCGGATGGTGCCGGAGAACAGCCAGGCGTCCTGCAGCACCATGCCGACCTGGCCGCGCAGCTCGGCGCGAGAGAGGTGCGTCGTGTCGATGCCGTCGAGGCGGATGGTGCCGCCGCTCAGCTCGTAGAACCGCATGATCAGATTCACCAACGTGGTCTTGCCCGCGCCCGTCGGCCCGACGATCGCGACCGTGCTGCCCGGCTGGACGCTCAACGAGAGGTCCTGGATCAGCTCGGTCTCCGGGTCGTACGAGAAGTCGACGTGGTCGAGCTCGACGCGGCCGTCGGCGCGCTCCGGCAGGTGCTCGGTGTCGGTGTCCGGCGTCTGCTCCTCGGAATCGAGGAACTCGAACGTCCGCTCCGCCGACGCGACGCCCGACTGCAGCATGTTCGCCATGCCGGCGATCTGCCCGATCGGCTGCGAGAACTCGCGCGAGTACTGGATGAACGCGGTCGCGTCGCCGATGGTCAGGCTTCCGCCCGCGACCTTGAGGCCGCCGACCACCGCGATCAGCACGTAGGACAGGTAGGAGACGAAGTTCATCGCCGGCATGATGCTGCCGGAGACGAACTGAGCGCCCACCTGCGACGCGTGCAGCTTGCCGTTGCGGTTGTCGAACTCCTCGAGCATGACCTCGTCGCGGCCGAAGGCGCGCACCAGGTCGAGGCCGGAGTACGACTCCTCGATGTGCCCGTTGAGGGCGCCCGTCGACGCCCATTGCGTCTTGAACAGCTTCTGCGACCGCGAGCCGATCACACCCGCGATCACACCGGACAGCGGGATGGAGATGAGCGCGATCAGCGCGAGCTGCCACGACACGATGAACATCATGATGCCGATGCCGATCACCATCAGGACCGACTGGATCAGCTGCGAGAACGCCTGCTGCAGCGCCGTCTGGATGTTGTCGACGTCGTTGGTCACGCGCGACATCAGGTCGCCGCGCTGCCTCGTGTCGAAGTAGCTGAGCGGGAGCCGGTTCAGCTTCGCCTCGACGTCTTTGCGCAGTCCGTAGACCACACGCATGACGAGCGCGTTCAGCAGGTAGCCCTGCCACCACTGCAGCAGCGACGCCACCAGGTAGAACGCCAGCACGATCATCAGCAGCTGGCCGAGCTTCGTGAAGTCGATGCCCTGGCCCGTCGTGACGCCGGAGCCGGCGATCACGTCGGCGAGCTGGTTCTGGCCGTTGGCCCGCAGCTGCTCGATCGCCTGCTCCACCGTCGTCCCCGGCGGGATCTGCGAGGAGATCACGCCCTGGAAGATGACGTTCGTCGCGTCGCCGAGGATCTTCGGCGCGATGACGACGAGCACGACCGACACGACCGTCAGCAGCGTGACCCACGCCATCCCGAGCCACTCCGGCTTGAGCAGGCCCATCAGGCGCTTGAAGGAGGGCCAGAAGTTCTCGGCCTTCTTCGCCGGGGCCCCGCCGAACATGTCGCCGTCTGCCTCGGTGGGCGTGAAGTCGTACTCCTCCTCGAGCTCGTCGAGGACGATGTCCTTGGCGGTCGGCTCCTGCCCCTTCTCAGGGCGGCCGCCGCGCTTCTTGCGTTCCGTGGTGCGTGCCATCTCAGGCCACCTCCAGGCTCAGCTGCGACTCGACGATCTGGCGGTACGTCTCGTTGGTCTCCAGCAGTTCGTCGTGGGTTCCGCGGCCGACGACGCGTCCGTCGTCCATCACGATGATCGTGTCGGCCTCACGGATCGTGGACACGCGCTGCGCGACCACGATCACGGCCGCATCGCCGGTGGAGTCGGCCAGCGCGCGTCTCAGCCGCGCGTCGGTCGCGACGTCGAGCGCCGAGAACGAGTCGTCGAAGAGGAACACCTTCGGGCGGGCGATGAGAGCCCGGGCGATGCAGAGGCGCTGCCGCTGACCGCCGGACACGTTGGTGCCGCCCTGCGAGATGCGCTCGTCGAGGCCGTGCTCCTTGGCGCGGACGAAGTCCTCCGCCTGGGCGACGCGCAGCGCCTCCCACAGCTCGTCGTCGGTCGCATCGGGCCGGCCGAAGCGGAGGTTCGACGCGATCGTGCCGGAGAAGAGGTACGGACGCTGCGGCACGAGCCCGAGCACGCCCGCGATCTGCTGCCGGCTGAGCCCGTCGACCCGCACGCCGCCGATCGAGACGTGCCCGCTCTGCGGCGTGAACAGGTTGGCGATCACCGATACGAGCGTGGTCTTGCCCGACCCGGTCGAGCCGACGATCGCCGTCACCTCGCCCGGCTCTGCCGTGAAGGAGACCCCGCTGAGCACGGGCTTCTCGGCGCCCGGGTAGCCGAACGTCACGTCGTCGACCTCGACCCGGCCGTCCGCCGGGACCGCCGATGCGCCCTCGCCCGCCTGCTTCGAGCTCGGGACCGCGCCGAGCACCTCCTGGATGCGCTCCGCGCAGACCATCGCCCGCGGGATCATCATGGCCATGAACACGCCCATCATGACCGCGACGAGGATCTGCAGCAGGTACTGCAGGAACGCGGTGAGCGCGCCGATCTGGATGTCGCCCGCGTCCACCCGGTGACCGCCGAACCAGAGCACCGCGACCGTGGCGACGTTGAGGATGAGCATGATGACCGGGAACATCAGCACGAACACGTTGCCGACCTTCACCGAGATGCGGGTCAGCGCGGCGTTCGCATCGTCGTAGCGCTTCGTCTCGAACTTCTCGCGGACGAACGCGCGGATCACCCGGATGCCGACGATCTGCTCCCGGATGACGCCGTTGACGCCGTCGATGCGCTCCTGCATGACACGGAACATCGGCAGCAGCAGCGACACCAGGATGCCGACGACGATGAACAGGACCGCGACCGACACCCAGATCAGCCACGACAGCCCGGCGTCGACGCGGACAGCGAAGATGATCCCGGCGATGCACATGATCGGCGTGGACACCATGAAGTTGAACGTCATCAGCAGCAGCATCTGCACCTGCTGGACGTCGTTGGTGTTGCGCGTGATCAGGGTCGGCATCCCCCAGCGGGCGAGGTCGAGAGACGGCAGCGCGTCCACCTTGCGGTAGAAGCTGCGCCGGATGTCCTTTCCGGCGGACATGGACGCGCGTGCGCCGAAGTAGGTCGCGGCCACCGCGGCGATCACCTGGACGAAGCAGACGATCAGCATCATGCCGCCGGTGCGCCAGATGAAGTCGGTGTCGCCCTTGATGACGCCCTTGTCGATGATCTCGGCGTTGAGGGTGGGCAGGTAGAGGGCGGCCATGGTCGCGATCAGTTGCAGGATCACGACCGCGGTCACCGAGCGCCAGTACGGGCGCACGAAGCGGAGCGAGAGACGAAGAAGAGTCACAGTGATTCCCGGGTGTGTGTGCTGTGTCGATGCAGTGCGATTGTGCAGGTCACCACCGACGCTAACGCCGATTGAGGTCGCGGAGCGGCCTCAATTCTGATTGGTCAGGCGCTGGCGTAGTGGAGGTGGAGCACGCCGTTGTCGTAGGCGTACTGGTGGCGCAGCCGCAGCTTCGCGGGCGCGGTGCCCTCGGGGAACAGGCGGGCGCCCGTCCCGCGGACCTCGGGGTAGACGAACAGGTGGAGCGCGCCGACCAGGCCGTCGGCGAGCAGCGCCCGCACGAGCGAGCCGGAGCCGCTGACGTAGACCCCGCCGCTGAACCCACCGGCGAACTCCCGGATGCGCTCGGCGTCGTACGCGCCGAGCGAGCGGGAGTTGTGCCACGTGCTCTCCGCTGCGGCGTCGTCGAGCGACGCGCTGACGACCGCCTTCGGGCTGTCGTTGAAGAACGGGGCTCCCGGGTCCTCCGCGGCGGTCCGCTGCGACCAGGCGGGCGCGAACATCTCGAACGTGCGCCGACCCAACAGGATGGCGTCCGACGCGCGCGTGATGCGCCCGATGTCGTCCCCCATCTCGGGATCGAAACCGTACGGCGCCGTCCAGCTCGGATCCTCGAACACGCCGTCGAGGGAGACGAACTCGTGCACAGCGATGGCACCCATCGGATTCCCCTTTCCCCCGGAACAGCATAGGGGCTGGGACCGGAAGGCGAAATGGTCCGCCCTGGACCGGAACACATGAAGAGGGGTGATGCGGCGTCCGAATTCCCGTACCCGTCCGCCGCATCACCCGGGAGGAACCGGGGCCCGTTCGCACCGGTCCTCCACCTAAGAGGACGGCGAAGGGGGCGGGATCGTGATGCGGGCCGGACGAGAACTTCTGCAGCGCGTTCGAGGCCCCTCCCGGATGCCGCACCCCGTCAACCCCTGCCCGCCCCGGCGACGCGCGCGTAGACACGGAGCAGACCGAGGGAGGACCCATGACCGCATCCATGACGCTCACCGGGGAGCGGGGGCGCGGCTCCCCGCGGCTGACGCCCGACGTCGTGCCGGGGGTGCACCGGCTCGAGCACGCTTTCACCAACTGTTATCTGCTCGTCGACGGGGCGTCATGGACGCTGGTGGATGCGGCGTTCCCCGCACCTGGGGCGCCCTGATCCGGGCGGCGCACGAGCTGGGGCTGCGTATGCGCGACCTGCAGAGCATCGTGCTCACGCACGGGCACTTCGACCATGTGGGTTTCGCCGAGCGTGCCGTCGAGGAGCTGGGCGTTCCCGTCTTCGTCCACGCCGGCGACCGGGAGCTCGCCGCGCACCCGTACCGCTACCGGCGGGAGCACACGCCGTTCGTCTACCCGCTGCTGTATCCGCGCTCGCTCGCGCCCGTGGTGGGAATGGTGCGCGCAGGGGCGCTCTCCGTGAAGGGCGTGACGGCGGTATCCGAACTGGCGGGGTCCGGGATGCTCGACCTGCCCGGACGTCCGGAGGTCGTGTTCACGCCGGGTCACACCTTCGGGCACTGCGGTCTGCTGCTCCGGGACCACGAGACACTGCTGAGCGGGGACGCGATCGTCACGCTGGACCCGTACAAGGGGATCCCGGGCGCCCAGATCGTCGCAGGTGCTGCCACAGCCGACTCGGCCCAGGCGCTCGCCTCCCTTGACGTCATCGCGGCGACCGGTGCCCGGGTGCTTCTCCCCGGGCACGGCGAGCCGTGGCTCGACGGCGCGGAGGCGGCGGTCGCCTCCGCCCGCGCGATCGGCCGCAGCTGACGTCCCGGGCCGGCCCGGGGCAACATCACGCGGCCGGGCCGAGCACCTCCAGCAGGCCGCCTTCCTTCACGGCGGCCAGCGACAGCACCTTGTAGCCCGCGGCGTCGAAGAACACCGTGAGCCGGTCGGCCTCCGTGTGCATCACGACTCCCGCTCCCCATGTCTCGTGCGTGACCCTCGCGGCGAGCGGGAAGTCCTCCTCGATGCCGGCGTCGTGCTCCTCCGCCCAGCGGTAGGCGCTGCCGGACGAGCACGTGTCGCAGTTCCCGCACGGCTCCGGCAGCTCCTCGCCGAAGTAGCCGAGCAGGAACTGCCTGCGGCACATTCCCGTCTCGGCATATTCCTGCATCAGCTGGGCCCGAGAGTGCTCGATGCGCTGCCGGGACTCGGCCTCCGCCACCGCGCGGCCTGCGGCATCCTGGGGCTTCAGGTCGACCGCGCGCAGGTCGTCGTCGGCTCCGGAGAGCACCCGCGCGTCGCGCAGCAGACCGAGCAGCCGGCCGAGGGAGCGGACGCTGATTCCCACCGCGTCCGAGAGCGCGGCGCGGTCGATGCCGGGCCGATGAGCGACCGCGGCGAACACCCCGGCGAGCTCGTCGGCGTCGGGGCCGCCTCCCGAGAAGAACTTCGTCAGGGCGAAGTCCTGCGGACGGTAGTGCAACGTCACCACCGCCGGCTCGCCGTCGCGGCCGGCGCGTCCCGCCTCCTGGTAGTAGCTGTCGAGGGAGTCGGTGACCGACGCGTGAACGACGAAGCGCACGTCGTGCTTGTCGATGCCCATGCCGAACGCGCTCGTCGCCGCGACGACCCTGGCGCGGTCGTCCATGAACCGTTCGTAGACGTCGTCCCGGTCGGCCCGCTTGAGGCCCGCGTGGTACGCGGCGGCCGGGATGCCGTGCCCGTTCAGCTCGTCGGCGTACAGCTCCGCATCCTTCCGCGTCGCCACGTAGACGAGCCCGGAGCCGTCGAGCTTCCGGACCTGCTCCACGACGGCGGTCCGCTTGTCCGAGTCCTCCTCGTGGCGCACCACCTCAAGCCGCAGGTTGGGCCGGTCGAACCCCGTCGCGAAGAGCCGCGCCCCGCGCAGGCCGAGCCGCTCGCCGATCTCGGCACGGACCGGCGGCGCTCCCGTGGCGGTCATCGCGACGACCGGCGGGTGGCCGAGCTCCTCGATGACGTCGCCCAGCACCAGGTAGTCGGGCCGGAAGTCGTGACCCCACGAGGAGACGCAGTGGGCCTCGTCCACCGCGAAGAGCGAGACGTGGATGCCGCGCAGCCGCTCCCGCACCTCCGGGTTCGCCAGCTGCTCCGGCGTGAGGAACGCGAATCCGGCCTCCCCGGACTCCAGGGCCTCCCAGTCCCGCTCCCGCTCCCGCTGGCCCGCCGACGAGTTGATGGCGACCGCCGGCCGCACACCCTTCGCCTCGGCGAGCGCGCGCACCTGGTCCTCCTGCAGCGAGATCAGGGGCGAGACGACGATGGTGACGCCGCCGAGGATCGTGCCGGCGACCTGGTACAGCGACGACTTGCCGTAGCCGGTGGGCATGACGGCGAGCACGTCGCCGCCGGCGAGCAGCACCTCCATCGCCTCGGCCAGGTGCGGGCGGAGCTCTTCCCAGCCGAACGATTCGCGGGCGACGTCGTGGATGCGCGACATGCGCCCACCGTATCCGCTCCGCGTCATCCGTTGTACGCGCGCCGCTGGTCCTGCTCGTCGGCGACCCGCACACCGTGACGGTAGGCGAGCTCGCCGCCGAGGAAGCCGGAGACGCCGACCACGAGGATGCCGACGAGTGCGAGGATGAAGCCCCCGACGCTGGGATGGTCGGGGTCCCCCGCCCGGACGATCGCACTGACGACGAACAGCACGACCGCGAGCGAGTTGAAGCCCAGGTGCCAGAGCGCCGTGCGCCGCACCTTCGTGCCGGCCGGGAGCTGGGAGAAGTCGAGCAGGCCGAAGACGGCGGCCACGACGGCGCCGATCACGCCGATGACGACTAGCCAGAGCGCGCCGGTGGCGAGAGCACCGGGCGCGGCGCCGAGCAGGGAGGCGATGTCGAAGACGACGGCCGCCGTCCAGGCGCCGATCGGGATGGTGACGATCGTGGCGTGGAACGGGTGGCCGTAGGGCCCGGCGATGGGCGAGCGCGGCCGCTTCGCGCGGCGGAAGCCGTGGTCGCTCTCGGTGGCGGACATGGGTGCTCCTCTCGTTCCTCCGCATGGTCGGCCCGCAGCTGCCCCGGGTCAGGCCCTTGGCGTCCGGCCCTGGAGCGCGTAGGGTCGCCGCGCTCGCGGACGGCGACCCGCACCGAGCCCATCCCCGCCTGTCAAGGCCTCCACCGAGTCCGGACGCACGGTTAGCGTGACCACCCATGAGCGCATCTCCCGTCGTCGTCATCACCGGAGCCTCCAGCGGCCTCGGCAGAGCAACCGCCCACGCGTTCGCCCGCCGCCGCGCGAGGCTCGTGCTGGTCGCACGGGGCGCGTCCGCACTCGAGGACGTGGTCGCCGAGTGCCGTGCGCTGGGCGCGCGAGACACGGTCGCCGTCGTCGGCGACACGACCGACCGGGCGACCACGGACCGGGCGGTGGACACGGCGCTCGCCCGCCACGGGCGCGTCGACGTCTGGGTCAACGACGCCGGGGTGACCGGCTACGGCCGGTTCTGGGAGCAGCCGCCTGCCGAGTTCGAGCGGGTGCTCGATGTCGACGTCCACGGTTACGCGAACGGGATGCGGAGCGCGCTGCGGGCGATGATCCCGCAGCGTTCCGGCGTGGTCGTCAACGTCGCCTCGATCCTCGGCGAGGTGCCGCAGCCGTATTCGGCGGCCTACTCGGCGTCGAAGGCGGCAGTGATCGCACTCGGCCGCTCGCTTCGGTCGGAGCTGTCGCTGGCGAAGTCGCCGGTGCACGTCGTGACCGTGCTGCCTCCCACGCTGGACACGCCGATCTTCCACCACGCGGGCAACCGCGTGGGACGCGAGATCAAGGCGCTGCCACCGGTGTACGCGCCGGAGAAGGCGGTGGACGAGATCCTCGCCGCGTGGCGGCACCCGCGGACCCCCGAGCGGACGGTCACCGCGGCCGGCCGAGCCCTCGTACGGCGGCACCGCCGGCGGCCGACGGCGGTGGAGGCGGCGATCGCCGGGCAGTCCCTCGTCGGCCAGTTCGGAACAGCGCCGGCGGCGGAGTCGACAGGCAATCTGTTCGCCGCGTCCGAGCGGCCGACATCGACGACCGGCGGCTGGCGCCGTCGCAGTCTGCCGCGCCGCCTGCTCACTGTCGCGGCGGCTGCCGCGGCGACGGTCGCTGTGGTGAGCGCCGTGCGCCGGGAGCGCGGCTGAGGCGAACGGTCTCCGCGCTCAGCTCGACGGCAGTCGCCGTGCCCGGTGGTAGGACTCCAGCACGGGCGGCATGCCCTCGGTGAGCATCTTCTTGCGCACGTTGCCGAGCAGCTTCGACATCGCGTAACCGCCGACGCCCGTGAAGCCGGTGTGGTGCCAGGTGAACCGCGTGCCCTCCGGCGTCTCCTCGAGGAGGTAGGTGACGTCGGTGACGTCGTCGGTGTCCTCGTCGCCCTTCCACGTGTAGTGCAACGAGTGAGGCGCGTCGACCGCTATCACCTCGCAGTACACCACCCCGGCCCAGCCCACGGTGGGCTTGCCCACGAAGCGGAACTTCGTGCCCGGGACGGGGGCGAACCCCTCCGGGCGCCCGCCCTGCCCGGTCGTGGTCCATTGCGCGACCAGCTCGGGGTCTGTCAGCACCGCCCACACCTCGTCGATCGGGTACGGGTAGTCGCGCACGATCGTGTATTCGGTCATCGTTGCCGCCTCTCTTCCAGTGATCCGCAGTCTACCTACCGGTAGGTAGATAGTCTACCGTGAGGTAGGTAAACTGGAGCGATGGGCGACAGGCAGGATGTCGGCGTGCGCGGCCGTGGTGCGCAGACCCGAGAGGCGGCCCAGCGGGTGGCGCTGCGCCTGTTCACCGAGCAGGGCTACGAGGCGACCTCGCTGCGGCAGATCGCCGACGAGCTCGGCATCAACAAGGCGTCGCTGTACTACTACTTCGACGGCAAGGAGGCGATCGTCCAGTCCCTCCTCGAGCAGCGCGGCGACGAGGCCGAGGAGTTGCTCGCCTGGGTCCGGGAGCAGCCGCGGTCGCCGCAGCTGCTGGCCGACGCGGTCCTCCGGTGGGTCGATTCCTTCACCGCGGAGAAGCTGCAGGGCATCCGGTTCCTCGCCGCGAACCCCCTCCTCATGGCAGGCCTGACCGCCGGCGACGAGCCCCGCGTCGGCACCGGCCTCTCCCGGCTCGCGGAAGACCTGAGCGAGCTGCTCCCCGAGCGCACCCCCGAGACCGTCGCGCTGCTCCGCATGGCCCTGCTGTCGATCAACGCCGCCGTGCAGGCCGCGGCCTCGACGGACCTGCCCGACGACGCCGTCATCGCCGCGGCGCGGCGCGCGGCGCGGGCCGTGACCGGCGACATCCTCTCGTCGTCGTGATCCGGCGCCCGCGAGGGGTTGCCTCCCGCACAGGAAGGCGTACCTCTGGCAGGGACACCGCAGGCGAGTCGGAGGAGGTCGGAGTGGAGACCGTGGTCGCCGTGCTCGAACGTGACGACATCGCGTTCGAGATCGAGTTCGAGCGCACCAGCGAGCCGCCGTTCGAGTTGCGCCTCCCCTCCCACATCGGCGGAGCGGCGGTGGTAGATGTGTTCGACCTGTGCGACTCCAGCCTCTGGCCGGACATCATCCACTACCGGTTCTCGGAGTGCGTGCCCGTCGTCATCGGCTCGTCCGACGACTTCTGACCGCCGGCCACCCCCTGATTCGCTGCATACCCGCGAGGACCGGGCCGTGGCTATGCTGTGCGCCATGAGCACGAAGAGCCGGCAGGGCCCGCACCGCGAAGAGACGCTCCAGCTCGGTGAGAAGCGCGGGTTGTGGGGCGCGTTCGCGGGTCTCATCACCGCCGTGCTCATCGCGTACCCGCTGTCGGCGTGCATCGCGTTCGCGACGCATCCGACCACCCAGAAGCTGTTCGGCGGCCGGCTGGAGTCGGCCTCAGCGGCAGGGTACGCCACCTTCTGGTGGGTGCTGGCGCTCGGCTGCATCGCCCTGCCGTTCCTCGTCGGCTTCGGCATCGCCCGGCTGTCCAGCCGTGCCGTCATCGTCATCGCCACGATCGTGGTGCTGTTCATCATCGCGGTGGTGATCCTCGGCCAGATGTTCGCCTTCTAGACGGCGCAGCGACGCGCCGTCGGCCGCGACTCCTGCGGTCGGCCGGGCCCCTCGGGCCGGCCGCAGGGTCAGCGCATGGTGAGCACGATCTTGCGCCCGGGCGCCGCCTCCTCGGCCGCGCGGTGCGCATCCCACACCTCGGTGAGCGGGAACGGCACGGGCTCCGCGATCCGCAGCGACCCCGAGGCGGCGGAGGCGAGCAGGCCCGCGAGGACGCGGCGGTACTCGGGCCGGCGGGTCGCGACGTAGAGGGGCGCGCTGCAGACCCTGTCGGTCCGGCTGACCGCGGCGGCCGCCCCGCCGCGCACGGTGTCGGCCCGTTCGTGGCCCGCTCGACCGGCGAAGGCGGTGTGGACGAGGATGCCGCGCTCCCGGAGCGCCTCGCGCACGCGCGGCGAACCGGTGTGGTCGATCGCCGCATCCATCGCTCCGCCCGCCGCTTCGCGGACCAGCGCGGGCCAGTCGGCGTCGCGGTGATCGATCAGGGGGATGCCGAGGCCTGCCACGGCATCCCGGCTGCGGGGCGAGGCGGTGCCGACGACGGTGCGGCCCTGCTCCTGCGCGAGCTGAGCAGCCAGCATCCCGACCGCCCCGGAGGCACCCTGCACCAGGACCCGGCGGGCGTCGCCGGCCAGCTGCAGCGCCCGGGCGGCGGTGACTCCGTCGAGCGGCAGCACTACGGCGGATGCGGGGTCGAGCCCGTCCGGCACCGCGACCAGCAGCGTCGCGGGGAGCGTGAGGAAGGTCGTGTGGGCACCCATCCGCGGCAGCACGCCCGCGACCCGCGCGCCCTCGCGCAGGCCCAGCGCGACGGACACGGCCGACTCGGTGACCAGCTCCCCCACGAAGTCGTAGCCGGTCACGAACCCCGGCGCCGGCTGCAGCGCGTACCCGCCGCGTCGCGCGAGCAGATCGGTCGCGCCGAGCGACGCGTGGGTGACGCGGACGACCACCTCCGTGCCGCGCGGGGGCCGCACCGGCTCGCGGGCCAGCACCATCGCCCCGACGTCACCGAACCGCGACACGCGCGCCACGAGGCGCGAGGGCCCGCCTCCGTCCAGCTCCGTCATCCGGTCGTCAGCCCGCGCGTCGCTGCAGCAGGGCGGAGCGCTCCGGGTGCGCCTCGAACCAGTCCGCCACGTACCAGCACATCGGCACGATGCGTCGCGTCCCGCTCTTCTCGATGTCGTCGACCGCGTACTCGACAAGCTGAGCCGCATAGCCCTTGCCTCGGTGGTGCGGCACGGTGAAGGCCCTGGTCAGCGAGATGGAGTCGCCCAGGATGCGGTAGTCGAGCACGCCGACGAGCTCGCCGTCGACGTGCATCGCGTAGCGGTTCGCGTCGATCTGATCGCTGAACTCGGTGGCCATGCGCCCATCGTACGTCCGTCTCCGCGGGAAGGAACGGGGGTAGGCTGTGCCCGTGGGATCCCGACCCGCACCCGTCGGCTCCCGCGCGCATCCGCGACCATCGTCACAGCAGACCCGGCCGCCGGCGGCACCCGCCGACCGTGCGACGTGACGACCCTGGAGCCCCACCCGTGACGTTCGACAGCCCGTCGCCCGCACTCGCCCCCGCCTTCCAGGCGCTTCTCGAACAGGTGCCCGTCGGCGAACGCTCGGTCATCGAGGCCGAGAACGTGCCCTACGAGCACGAGGGGACGCCGCTCGAGGGCTATCTCGCCCGCGACGCGTCCGTCGACGAGCGCAGGCCCGCCGTGCTGGTGCTCCACGACTGGCACGGAGTCGGCGACAACGTCCGGATGCGCGCCCAGATGCTCGCGCGGAGCGGGTACGTGGCGTTCGCCGCCGACCTGTACGGCGCCGGAGTCCGGCCGACCGGCGACGAGGCGCCCGCGGAGGCTGGCAAGTACTACCGCGATCTCCAACTGCTGCGCTCCCGCGTCGCGGCGGGTTTCAGCTGGCTGCAGCAGCATCCCGCCGTCGACCCGGCCCGCCTCGCGGTGATCGGCTACTGCTTCGGCGGCACCGCTGCACTCGAGTTCGCCCGCACCGGGGCGCCCGCGCGCGGGGTCGTGTCCTTCCACGGCGGCCTGATCGCGCACGATCCGTCGGACGCCGCCCAGATCGCGGCATCGCTGCTGGTGCTGACCGGAGGGTCGGACCCGGTGGTGCCGGACGAGGCCGTAGTCGCCTTCGAGGAGGAGCTGCGAGGCGCACCGCACGTCGACTGGCAGGTGACGACCTACTCCGGTGCCCCGCACGCGTTCACCATCCCGGGCACCGACCGGTACCGCCCGGTGGCGGACGCGCGCAGCTGGCGGGCGATGGTGTGCTTCCTGGACGAGGTCTTCCGGTGATGGAGCACCCGCTGCTCTTCGACGACGGGGACGCACTGGTCCACCGCATCCGCGCGCTCGCCCTCGCGCTCCCGGAGGCGGTTGAGACCCTCAACCACGGCCGCCCGTCATGGAAGGCCGGCGAGAAGGGCCGCGCCTTCGCCGTGCTCGGGGCGACGATGGACCGTCCCGACACCCTGGTCTTCAAGCCCGACCCGGCCGAGGCGCCGGCCTGGCGCGAGGACCCGCGCGTCTTCGTCCCGAAGTACTGGGGGCCGAGCGGCTGGCTGGCCATCGACCTCGACCGCTCGGCCTCGGACTGGTCGGAGACGCGCGAACTGATCGAGACCTCGTACCGCCAGGTCGCGCTCCGGCGCCAATTGGCGGTCTTGGATGCGGTCATGTAAGCTCGTATCCGGCCTGCTTTGCGGGCCTCGCGCCACTAGCTCAACGGATAGAGCATCTGACTACGGATCAGAAGGTTGGGGGTTCGAATCCCTCGTGGCGCACATCGGCCCCCGCTTCGGCGGGGGCTTTTGCGTGCACGCCCTCTGCGAGCCATTCGAGCGACTGTCCGGTGACCTCGGCCCAACGGACGAAGTTGGTCGCGCTGGGCTCAGACTTCCCGAGTTCCCACGAGCTGACCGTCGTCCGCGCTACCCCTAGCATCTGCGCGATCTGGCCTTGCTCCAGACCCGCGACGAGGCGCGCTCGCTTGAGCCGATCCGTCAACGTCCACGAAGGATTGTCGATCATCGTCATGCGAACACCGTAGCGCATCACCGCGACGAATAACACGACACGCCGCAGGCAATCCCGCATTATGTCCTCATGACGGATTCGATGCACTCATGACGAAAAACGCATCACGGGACGAGCCGGGACCGAAGCTCATCCGTCATCGTATGCGCTTCGAGACCAACTTCACTCAGATCCCCAACGCTTGGCTCCGCGATGAGCGCGTGTCCTATCGCGCCCGCGGCATCCGCGACCTGCTGCTCAGCCACGAGCACGGCTGGACGATCACCCTGAAGAACCTCGCCGCAGCTAGCCCCCGAGAGGGAATCGACGCCGTACGCAGCGCCGTGGAGGAGCTGGAGGAGGTCGGCTATCTGAAGCGCCACGTGGTGCAGGGTCGAGGCGGCAAGTTCGAGGGCCACGACTGGGAGCTGTGCGACCCGTTCGACCTCGGCGCATCCACCCTGTTCACCGCGTTGGATAATCCAACGCGGTCGCGAACCGCGTTGGATAAGCCAACGCGGACCGCATTGGATAATCCAACGCCTATAAGAACACCAGTTAGAACATCTAAAGAAAGTTCTAAAGGTGACTCCAGACGCGAGCACTTCGGCATCGGCGGACGCCGCTGCACCGCCGAACTCGTAGACGAGCGCCACTGCGCTCTCGGCCACCTCGTGCCCCTCGATGACGAGGCGGTCAGCGCATGAGCCGCATCCCCTGCCCCTACGCCGTACAGCGCGCCGGCAGTGAAGGTGCCTGGCTCCCCGGATGGTTCGGCATCGACCGCATCACCGGGCATGCGGCCCACTTCGCCACCTGGGATGAAGCGCTCCAGTTCGTCAAGCGCTACCAGACCATCGACCACAGCCGCATGCAGTGGGGCATGGTGCCCCGCTGGGAAGGGCTCGACCTCGAAGCCGTAGCCCGAGAGGGGATGTACGCATGATGCACGCGACCGACTCAGCGCTCGACCTGAGCAATGACCCCTGGATGGTGGTGCTGATCTTCGGCGCTCTGGCGGCTATCATCTGGATCACCGCAGCTCCGTACCGCGAAGCCGACCGCACCGAGAGGAACGACCATGCCGTTGCCGAAGGACAACCCGGTCCCGACCATGACGCCCGAACAGCGAGAGCAGGCGGCGCAGATCACCTCGAAGTCGCACGAGCAGATCGTGGAGAGCAGGCTGACAGCGATCGCCTGGTTCACCGGAGTCATGGCCTTGAGCGTGATCGTGGGCGTGCTCGTCTCGGTGGTCTCGGCTCTGAGCTAGACCGCACCGACAACGGCGAGGGCCGGCGATGAGCCGGCACCACATCGCCCAGAAGTGGACGACGCACGCACCCAAGCTCCGCGAGAAGTGGACGGCGCTGCTCCCGCGTCCGTGCCTCGCATGCGGCCAGCCGGTCACCAAGGGTGACCGCTGGCACGTCGGTCACATCATCGCTGCGGAGGACGGTGGCAAGCCGACGATGCAGAACACCGCGCCCGTGCACGCACACTGCAACCTCAGCGACGGCGGCAAGCGTGGCGCAGCGCGAGTGAACGCAGCGCGACGTGCTGTCGCTGCACGCGACCAGGCCGAGTCGGGACGGCGGTCATGGCGATGACGGCGATGGTTTTTGAGAGTGCGTCCGTACCTCCGCCCGTAGGCAGCACGGATTTCTCTCTCTATCGGTGGAACGAGGTCCGATCGTTCGCGATCGACCCGCGGAAGACAGGCGGTCTGGCCGAAGACGCCCAGGGACGCATCGACTTCCTCACGGGGGCGCGGCTCATGGGCTACGAGCTGGAGGACTACGACCCCGAGCGCCGTCTGCGCGAGCTGACTGACCCGGAGTTCGCCGGGGCAGAGCGAGCACGCCGCCGCAAGGCCGGCTACCGCGACCAGCTACTCCCGCAGCAGCTCGTCATCAGCGACGCCCTCGACACCGGACACGACGAGTACGTGATCGAGATCATGCGACGCGCCTCGAAGACCACGAGCATCTTCATGAAGCTGCTCGGCCGCAGCGCCAACCGGCCCGGTCGGCAGACCACGTTCTCGGCGCAGAACGGCGTCGCCGGCTCCCGCCGCCTCCGCGAGTGGGGCGCGCGGCTCGACGACATGAACCCGCCCGACGACCTCGACCTCCCGCCGTGGCTCCGCGGCCGGCAGCGCGTGGACAAGCGCCAGCAGCGCGCCGTCGCCCTGTTCGGTGACGACTGGCTGCCCGACGCGGCCGAGAGGCCCGGTGGGCGCGGCTTTCGCATCATGCGCGGCGAGGTCGGCAAGGGCATCTACTTCGACAACGGTTCGACGTTCCTCGTGCTCAAGCCGGACCCCGACGCGTACCGCGGCGAGGGCGCCGACGACTCGTGGTTTGACGAGTTCCAGGAGGTTGACCCCGACGAGGGCGCGGAGGTCATGGCCGGAGTGCTGCCCCTCCAGGACACGAAGATCGGCGCGTCCACCATCGTCTCCGGCACGGCCGGCGAGACCCGCGTCGGGCCGTTCTGGTCGATGCTCCAGCGCCTACGCGAGGACGACCCGACGATGGGCGGGCTCGACTACGCGTTCCCGTACGACGTGCAGTGGGACGAGATCGAGGACGAGGAGACGGCGATGCGGCTCCTCCAGGAGAACCACCCCGGCATCGGCACCCTCACCATCGAGCCGAAGATGCGGAAGAACTACCGCGCCCTGCCGAAGCCGCAGTGGGCGCGGGAGTACGGCTCGGTATGGCCCGAGACCGCAGGCGAGCGCGTCATCACCGCGCAGGCATGGGCCGACGCCGAGGCAAAGCGGTGGCCGGCGCAGCCCAAGCGGGTCGCGTTCGGCATGGCGATCAAGCCGGGAGGCTCGGCAGCGGCGATCTGCGCGGCCTGGCGCGACTCGCGCGGAACCGCGTACATCGAGGTCGTGAAGCACGCACCCGGCACGACGTGGCTGCCCGAGGAGGCGCAGGCGATCACGCGAGCGCGGGTCGGCTCGACCATCGCATACGACGACATCTCTGAGGGCAAGGCGACCGCGACCGAGATGCAGCCCATGCGGCCCCGGCCCCGGCTGCGCGTGCAGACCTACCGGGAGACCGCAGCCGGCTGCGTCCAGATCATGCGCGACCTCGCACGCGGGAAGCTCAAGCACAACAACGACCCGTCGCTGAACGCGGCTGTCGCCGTCGCAACCAAGCGCGAGGTCCGCAACGACAAGGGCGTGTGGCTCTGGACGATCAGCGACCTCGCCGACGACATCACGACCCTGGACGCGGCGACGAAGGCGCTGCGGAACTGGGACCAGCACTTCGCAACCAAGACCGCGGGCGGCAACAACAGCCCGATCATGGGCAACTAGGAGAACCCGCGATGACCATCAAGCTCGACATCTCACCGACCAGCATCGTGATCTACTGCACCGACTGCGGACACTGGCGTGGCTTCGCCTTCGACCGAGAGGACGCCGAGCGCCGGGGCGTTACTCACGAGGAACTCGTGCACCCCAAGGTGTGGGATTTCCGCCGCAAGGTCGAGAAGAACAACACCCGCCGCGCCGCTCGACACGCCGGCGATTCCATCAATGACCAAATCCGTCCGCAGGATTCTCGGCATGGGAATCTTCGGCCTCGGGTTCGGGAAGCGCGCAGCTAAGGCGCTCGCCACCGCAGACCAGCTCGCCATCGGGTCGCCGTGGGCTCCGGAGAGCGACCTCAAGCCGATGGTGATCGCGGAGGCCTTCGGTCTGAACACGGATCAGCTCCCGCTCACGCGGGACGCGGCGATCAAGATTCCGGCTGTTTCGAAGGCGCGCAACCTGCTCGTCTCGACGATCGCGAAGTTCCCGCTGCGCGCAATGGACGGGGACGAGGTGCTCGACGCGAAGGCGCAGCCGTCGTTCCTCTACCGGACCGACACGAACGTCACGCCGTACGAGCGCATGGCCTGGACCGTCGATGACCTGATCTTCCACGGCTACTCGCTCTGGCGCGTCGTCCGAGGCGCGGGCAACTCCCCGAAGGGTGGCCCCATCCTCTCGGCCGAGTGGGTTCCGCGCGACAAGTGGTCGATCAAGCCGGACGCCAACGTGGGCCACCGCCTCTACATCGAGGACGAGCCGATCGACGACCTCAGCCAGGTCATCCTGTTCAACTCGCCCTTCGAAGGGCTGCTCACCATCGCCAGCAAGACCCTCAAGGGTGCCCGCGACCTCGACGCCTCCTGGGTCGGCCGAGCACGCAACCCCATCCCCCTGATCGAGCTGCACGTCACCGACGACTCGGAGCTCACGACGGATGAGATCCGGGAGTTCGTGCAGGCCTGGGCCGACGCGCGTCGCAGCGAGAACGGCGCGATCGGCTACACCCCGGCCGGACTGGAGATCAACGTGCACGGCGAAGTGCACGCCGACCTCATGGTCGAGGGCCGCAACGCCGTCCGCACCGACATCGGATCGTTCCTGAACATCCGCGCCTCGATGCTCGACGGAACGATGGGCATCGACTCGCTCACCTACTCGACCAAGGAGGGCGAGAAGAACGCGTTCTACGAGTTCGACCTGCCGTTCTGGACCGACCCCATCGAAGCGCGGCTCTCGATGGACGACGTTGTGCCGCGCGGTCAGCGCGTGCGCTTCGACAAGTACGACGCATACCACCAGCCGCTCGACACCGGCGTACCCACGGAGGACTGACCACCATGACCAACGTCCAGATCGAGGCGGGCACGCTCGCCGCGAACCTCGAAGACCGCACCGTCTCCGGCCTGCTGCTCAAGTTCGGAGAGGTCGGCCGAACCAACCTCGGCCGGTTCAAGGTCGAGAAGGGCGCGTTCAAGCTCCCGAAGGACATCGGCGCGTTCCTCGGCCTCGACCTCGGCCACGACCGCACCAAGCAGATCGGCACCGCGCTCATGGCGACCGAGACCGACGACGGTATCTGGGCGTCGTGGAAGATCGCGGACAACCCCGAGGGCAACGCTCTGCTCGCCGCCTACAACGCCGGCGACCCGGACGCACCGCGCAAGCTCTCGATCGAGGTCGATGACGTGCGGCTCCGCGACGGCGTGGCGATCGGCGGCAACATCCACGGCGCGGGCGTCGTCAAGGCGGGCGCATTCCCGTCGTCCACCCTCATGGCCGCCGACACCGTGGACGTGAACGGCGAACCGATCCCCGCCGAGTCCACCAGCGAGTCCAGCTATGCGACCACCAACAGCGACGGGTCGCAGTACAGCGACACGACCAAGACGACCGAAGAAGTCGAAGACCTGGGTGAGGGCAAGAAGCGCATCACCCGCACGACCGTCACCGTGACGGAAGTCAAGGAGCCGGACCAGCCGGCACAGAACCAGGAGGAAACCGTGGGTGCAAACAGCATCGTCCCCGCCACGCTCGCCGCATCCGCGGGGAGCCTCGTCGCCCCCGAGGGGCAGGTGGACGAGAAGTCCGCCCGGGAGGTGTTCACCCTCATGGCGAACGCCATGAAGGGCGACCAGGAGGCGGCGACCCTGCTCGCCGCCCTCACCGACATCAAGACGACCCCGACGTCGGCCGGAACGTTCGGCAGCGTCATCCAGCCGTCGTGGCTCGGTGAGGTCTGGAAGCAGAAGACCTACAACCGCCGCTACATCCCGCTGCTCGGCACCCCCGGCACCATCACCGCGCAGGATGAGAAGGGCTTCACCGTCTCCGCCGACGCCGAGCCGGTCCAGCCCTGGAGCGGCAACAAGACCGAGCTGCCGTCGTCCAGCGGCACCACCGACCTCGTGTCGTCCACCTTCCAGCGGTGGGGCTGGGCCGCGGACATCGCCCGCGAGTTCTTCGACATCCCCGGCAACACCGCGGTCATCGAGGCGTTCCTGCGCCTCGTGAACAACAGCTACGCCCGGCAGACCGACAAGTGGACCCTCGCACAGATGGTGGCCTCGTCCACCCTCGTCGCCCCGGACACCTACCCGGTGCTCGACCCCACCCGCGACTACCCGGTCGCGATCAAGCAGCTCATCCAGGGCGTCGACCTCGTGTCGTCCGACCCGATCGACGACACCCCGGCCTTCGCCGTCGCGAACGCCGCCGCCTGGCGCGAGATCATCTACGCGCCCAAGGACGCCCTGCCCGAGTGGCTCTCGCTCAGCTTCGGCATCACCGACCAGAGCGGCACCGCCGACGGCAAGGTCCGCGTCGTCCGCGGCAACATCGGCATCGACGACACCCCGGCCGTCATGGTCGGCGCGCAGGACGCCGCCCATGTCAACGAGCTGGGCGGCGAGTCCCCGCTGAACCTGTCCGCGCTCGACATCGCCCGAGGCGGCATCGACAAGGCGGTGATCGGGTACACGCAGTACATGGCCGACTACGCCGACGCGCTCGTCATCGTCGGCGCCGCGGACGCGTAACCACACCGGATCACTCACTCAGGAAGGGCAGGCTCATCGTGGGTTACTACGTCGGGGATGTTCCCGCGCAGCCTCTCGTGATCGAGCCTGCCCGGAATGAGGAGCCGATCGACCTCGCACCGTTCAGCCAGGCCGACGCGCAGCTCTACGGGCCGGATGGTGACCCCGTGCTCACCCCCGGATTCCTCGCCACCATCCAGGACGAGGTGATCGTGATCGACTGGCCCGAATCGAGCCCGTTCGATCAGCCCGGCATCTATGAGCTGCGCGTCGTGCTCAGCAACCCGGACACAGAGGTACGCGAACGCCTGGCCCCCGTCCGGCTCGTGGCCGACACGGACGACGGGTGGCACACGCTCGACACAGCCCGCGACGACTGGCGCGACGCGCCCGGCTTCGACGCGTGGCTCTACGAGCTGCTGTGGACGGCACGCAACGACGTGGTCGCGTACGCGCCGGCCCTCGCTGCCGACCAGCGTCCCCCGCTGAACTACCGGCGCGCGCAGCTCATGCAGGCCCGCAATCTGTGGAACGCCGGCAAGGTGGACCCGTCGAGCGGCGGCATCGGAACCGACACGTTCGTGCTCCGCCCGTTCCCCCTGGACTGGACCATCAAGCAGGTGCTTCGCCCGAAGCGCGCGATCCCGGGAGCGTTCTGACATGGCCGAGATCAGCGTCCGCACGGTCATCATCGACACCATCAAGCCACTGCTGCCGGGACGGTGGCGGCTGCTCGATACCGCCCCGAATCTCGACACGCTCGATCGGGTCACGGTCACCACGAGCATCCAGCGGATCGAGCGCGCCCCCGAGGTCGCGAAGAACGCACGGTGGTACTTCGGCACGCTCCGCGTGGAAGAGCCCAGCCGCGACATCGACGCCGTTGACGACTTGCTCGACGACGAGATTATCGACCTGCTCAACGCGATCGACGACCTGGCGCGCACCGACGCCGCGCCGATCATCACATGGACCACCGCAGAGCGGGGCGTCACCAAGGAAGAAGGCGGGAACTTCGCCTTCGATGTGACATTCAAGATGTTGTACACACGAAAGGAATCGACCCGTGGTTGATATCGAAGTGAAGCCGTTCATCCTCAACGACGTTGACCTGACCCTCGACGGGAACGGCTACGCGTCCGCGGTCAACAACGTGGAGATCGCGCCGAACGGCGGGCAGCTCGTCACGTTCAAGGGCATGAAGAAGGGGAGCGTCTTCAACTTCCCGACCGAGCCCACCTGGCAGGTCACCCTCGGATTCGCGCAGGACTACGAGACCGCGAACTCGCTCGGCATGTACCTCTTCCAGCACTACGGCGAGACCGTGCCGGGCACGTTCACGCCGAAGACGGGCGGCGGTCACTGGGAGTTCGACGCGATCCTCGTGCCGGGCTCCATCGGCGGCGCTGGCGACGCCGTGGCGACCGCGAGCGTCACCCTGGGCTGCGCCGGCAAGCCCGAGTGGGTGCCGGCGGCGGGCTGAGCCGTGGCCCTTCGGATCAGCGTCTTTGCGAGCAAGGAGCTGCAACAGACGATCGCGATCCTCAAGGGCGTGGACAAGGACATCTCGAAAGCGATCCGCATCCACATCCGCTCGATCACATCGGGTGAATGGGCGGAGGCGGTTCGCGGTCGGACGAGCAACGCGCAGGAGGTGAAGGTGCTCGCAAACACGGCTCGCGTCCTCGTGAGCAACCAGAACATCACGCTTCGCGCCGGCCACATCGGCAAGGCGCTGAGCGGCGGAGCGAAGCCGTCCGACATCGTGCGTCCCGTCGAGTTCGGCGCACCGCAGAACACCGTGAACACGTACACGGCGCGGTCGCGCAAGGGCAAGACGTTCCGGGTCACCCGGCACACGAACCGGCAGTTCCGCGGCCCGTCGCGCACCGGGTACGCCGTGTACCCGGCCGCGTCGAAGGTCATCCCGCGCATCGCGTCGCTGTTCGTCCAGACCACCATCCGCACGTTCTTCGAAGGATTCGAGAGGGCCGGCCGTGGCTAAGGGCATCAGCATCCCGATCGCGGGCGAGGCACGCGAGTTCGCGCGTGCCGTGCAGACCGGAGTCGTCGCACCGCTGGAGGACGCCGACGACGCTGTGAAGAACATCGGCCGCGACGCCTCCCGGCTCGATGAGCTGGAAACCAACATGAAGGCGGCGCAGAAGGCCACCTCGAAGTACGAGGGCGAGCTGCGCAACGCGATCGACGCCCAGCGGCGGGCCGCGCGCGGAGCCCGTGACATCGGTGACGACGCCGAGGTCGGCTTCCACAAGGCCCGCCAGAACGTGGAGGAATTCAAGGACGAGGCTCGTCAGAACTTCTCGGAAGTCACCTCCAGCTTTGACGGCTCCATGCAGTCGGTCCTCGATCTCGCGCAGGGCACGTTTGGTGGTCTTGCCAGCTCGCTTGCCGGCCCTCTCGGTATCGCTGCCGGCCTCGGTGCGGCTGTGCTCGGCGGCGTGTTCACCTCCATGTCCACGTCGGCGGACGAGAACGCTCAGAAGGCTGAGGAACGCATCTCGGCCATGTACGACGATTTCCTCGAATCGGGCAACAATTATCGGACCAAGGATCAGGTCGCGGCCGCGATCAAGGATCTGGTCAGCGACACCGAGAAGTGGAAGAAAGCTCAGGACGACGCCAAGCAATCCGGGCTGGATATCTCCCTGATCCTCCAGGCGCAGGCCGGCGACGCGAACGCTCTCGCCCAGGTGCAGGCGGCTCTCAAGGAGAAGTACGACGCCGCGGCTGAGGCCTCGGACAAGTACGTCCTCAAGAAGGGTCCGCAGGCCGCCGCAGCATCGGCGGAGAAGCTGGCGATGCAGCAGCTCATCGAGGAGTACTCGAACTACTCGGGCCAGTCTCAGACCGCCGCGCAGAAGGCGAACGCTGTCCGCGACGCGATGAACGCGCTCGGGCTCCAGTCCGACGGCACGGCGAAGCAGATCAGCGGGATCAAGAGCACGCTCGACCAGCTCCCCGCGACGAAGAACGTGACCGTCACCGCGACGACCGACGCAGCCGTGGCGAAGATCAACGCGCTTACCCGCCAGTACAACAACAGCGAAATTTCAGTGTTCGTGACCGGCAAGACACGAGCGGGCGAGAGGGTCTTCTAGTGGCGACCATCAGCGACGGCACCACCACGATCACCCCCGCCCTGATCCTTGTGAACGACGGCCAGCAGGCAAGCCGCAACATCACGCACGACATCCTCGGGCGACCGGACCCAGACGTATCACTCGCGCCGGCCGGGCTCCGCACCGGGACGATCGACATGCTGTTCACGGACGCCCCGAGCGCGGATGCAGCCCGCAGGCTTCTCGCCCGGCCGGCCGTGTTCACCTACAGCGGCGAGGTACCCGAGCTGAGCATGCGCTTCGTCATCGGCGACGGCAGCATCGGCACGAACCTCGATCGCGAGAGCTACGTGTGGACCGTCAGCATCCCGTACCGCGAGGTCGCACCGTGACGATCGACCGACACAGCATCTTCGCGCAGCTCAGCGTCGGCGGCGTGCTGGACGTGAAGTCTGCGGACATCACGATGGACGAGACGTGGGCGCCGTTTGTGCAGGCGCGCATCGTCTGTGCGTTGCCCGATCCGTCCGTCCGGGAGCTTATCGACCCGCGCAACGACATCCGCCTCACCCTTCGGGTACGGCAGGACTTCGGAGAATCCGGGCGCCTGGCCGACCTCTCGGCCATGTGGGCCGGCAAGACGCTCGGAAGCCCCGACGACATCCCCGGCAGCGCGACCCTCGGCGCGATCAGCGCTTGGAGGGCGGCGGCGTGGAACAGCTTCGGCGTTCGCCCGACCACCAGCCGATCCTTCAACCTTTCCGTCCGCAGCCGCCCCTACGCGCACAAGGACGGCACCGTGAGCATCGTCGCAGCCTCCGACGAGGCGCTCCTGCAAGATCAGGCTCTCCTCGGTAGCGCGGTCATTCGCCCACCGGCCTCCACCGTCCGCGGGCTCGTGTCCTACGTGCTCGCGCAGATCGGGGCGGTGCTTCTCGACGGGCCGGCCGACGCTGACTTGCCCGCGACGGTGGGCGTCGCGACGCCGGGAATGACGTGGTGGTCGTTCCTGACGCCTATCCTTCAGCAGGCCGGACTCAGGTTGTGGTGCGACGGCCGCCGCTCGTGGCGGCTCGCGGAGCAGATCAGCACCGTGAAGGGCAACATCGTGCTCTCCTACCTCAGCACCATCACCGACGCGACCGACGACATCGACCGCGACGGAAACGAGTGGTATGACGCCGTGCAGATCACCTATACGTGGACGGACGCGTGGGGGATGCAGCAGACCGCCTACGACTGGGCGGAGACGCCCGGCTATTCGAAGGTGCTCTCGCTGGAGTACCGCGATGCGCGCTATCCCGGCCCCGGAGCGGCGCAACGGGTTCTCGAGCGCGCGCTGGGTCGCGGGCGAGTGTTGAACCTGCGCGCCGTGTCGGACTACAGCGTCGAGCCCTCCGCACCGATCACGATGACGCTGCCCGACACACCGGTTCAAACCGGCGCGGCTAGCGCGGTCACGTGGCGGTTCCCGGACGGCGAGATGGAAGTCAAGAGCCGGGGGCTCGTGGACACGCCCAAGGCGGCGTGGGTACAGCTCGCCCCGGGCGAGGAGTGGTTGGACAGCCCGGTCGGGGCGTCCTGGATCAGTGAGGCGGTATAAGGCATGGCGAACGGCGACCTGGCAGCGTCGATCGGTCTGGCGGTGTTCCCGGGCACCCAGGACCGGCGGCAAGGGTACGACAACGACAACATCCGCGGTGACGAGCTCGCGAAGCACATTATCGACGGCGGCCACGACTTCAGCCACATCACCGGCACCCTGTCTGCGGATCAGGTGCCCGCCCTCGATGCGTCGAAGATCACCACGGGCGTGCTCGATGCCGACCGGCTCGGACTGACCGCCGCGAAGATTCCCGCGCTGCCGCCATCGAAGATCGCTCCGGGCAACTTCGGCGCCGGTATCGGGATGATCACGAATCAGCCGATCGCGACAACGAGCACGATGAACGCCGGTGCCGGGCTCGGCATCGGTGGAACCGGCCAGGGCTTCGACAGCGCCGGGAACATCGGGTGCGGCGCGATCACCTCGCCGTACACGCGCGCGAACCCGGTCGCGGACTGGGTTGCCCTCGGCGTCAGCAGCGGCGGCAGGATCGGCCCGCAGGCGTCCGCGCGCCGGTTCAAGCAGAACATCAAGCCGTGGCTGATCAGCATCGACACCTTCATGGGTCTGGAGCCCAAGACATTCCGATACAAGGCGGCGGTGAAGGAGCACGGCCAGTCGGCACCGTACGAGGTCGGCTTCATAGCGGACGACTTCGCCGCCGCCGGCCTCGACGCGCTCGTCTACCTGTCCGACGACGGGCAGCTCGGCGGCATCCATTACGAACGGCTCGTGGTGCCCCTCTGGGGCATCGTGCAGCAGCAGCAGCAGCTCATCGACGCGCTGAGCGAGCGCGTCGCGACCCTGGAGGGACAGACCAATGGCTAGCGGTCACCTGGACGAGAACGGCATCTGGCAGTACGGCGAGGACGACCCGCGGTCGCCGTTCTCCGACACCCTCAACATGGGCCAGGAGGCGACCTCCGTCGCGATCGGCGCGCTGCTCGCAGAGGTCGGCACCCTGTCCGATCACGTCGCAGCGAACATCGACTTGCGCCCGTTCGCATCCAAGACCGACCGGGACGCGTTCTGGGGCGTGCCCGGTACGGAAGCGCAGCGCATCGCCCTGCAGAACCGCGGCGCACTCGCCTACCGAACCGATCTCGGAATGCTGGAGCACTACCTCGCGACGTACAACGCGGGCACGAACCCGCAGGGCGCGAAGACGCCCGATTGGTACCCGGCCGGCGGCGTGCGGCCCAGCATGGACCTGCGCGCTTCCGGCACGGTCGGGCAGAACGTGACCAACGGCGCTACCTCGCCCGTCGCGCTGATCGGCGGCGCCGCCGGCCGCGCCTTCGGTGCGCCGACCGGCTCGTCACCGTTCTCCCTGGTGAGCCAGACGTACACCAGCACCGACTTCTCGTGGAAGCAGGACACGGGCGACCTCAAGGTGCTCCGCGAGGGGCTCTACCGCATCCGCGCCGGCCTGAACGTCTCCGGCGCATCCGCCGGCCTTTTCGAACTCGCCCTGGTGAAGAACTACAGCAGCGGCGCGATCCCGACCGACGACAAGACCCTCGTCAGATCCGGCGCCGGCTTCGACCCGGGCGGCGAGTACGTCACCCTCGTGGCTGACCACGTGCCGATCCTCACGAGCGACACGCTGCGCCTCATCGCGGCGCAGAACTCCGGCGCGACCGTCCTCGCGGGCAACCTCGGCCCGGCTTCCTGCTTCCTCCAGCTCGAATACGAAGGGCCGATCCGCGCATGAACACGCTCGTTCCGATCCCCTGGCAGCCGGGATACTTCCTCACCCCGGACACGCTCACGATGCTCCAGCTCGCGAGCGCCCACGCCGGCCACAACATCCCGGTCACCGACGCGTGGCGCTCCTACTTGGAGCAGAAGGGGTACCGCGACTACTACGAGGCCGACCCGCTACACCACCCGTACGCGTCCGACCCCGACGACCCCAACGCGCAGAACAACCACATGCGCGCCGCCGCGGTGGACATCCGCGACCGCGCCGACCGTGCCGCCATGCTCGCCGTCGGCTTCAAGCCGGACGGCTCCGAGTGGTGGCACTTCAACAACCCCCGGTGGGCGTCAATGCCCATCATCCCGATCAACACCTACGTCGCGCTGGCGTCCCTCAACGCGACCGCGCTCAGCCCGGACGACATCCGATCACTACTGGAGGACGACATGAAGCTCATCACATCCACCGGCCAGCGGCCCCCGCTGCTCATCGGCTCGCTCGGGTCGATCTACCTCACCGACCAGAAGGAGATCGACGGCACGACCGCGGCGTTCGGAGCGCTCCAGGTGAACGACCTCCAGCAGGACGCCATCCACAACGCGGTCAACCGGTACGCCGAGAACGCGAAGACCTACCTCAACGCATGAGCGACGCCGCTGACATCACGGTCTCGGTGATCAGCGGCAGCGCAACCGTCACGGCATCCCTGATCGCCGCGGGGGTCGCGTGGCTCGCATCCCAGAGAGCCAAGCACGCCCGCGACGACGCCCGGATCATCAAGGAGGAGGTCAAGAACAACCACCAGACCAACCTCCGCGAGGAAGCCGACGAACGCCACGAGGAGAACAAGTCTCTGCTCAATCAGATCATCGAGACGCAAGCCGACCACGGCGAACGGCTCGAACGGCTGGAGGGCAGCGACGAGACCCAAGACGAGCGCATCGAACGCATCGAACACACCTGGCCGCGGTCCCGCTTCATGCCGCCGGCCCGACACCGAAAGGAAGATGACCAGTGAGCCACGCAGCACCCGAGAATGACCAGCAGTCCAGCACCCCGACCCTGCCGAGGGGTCTCCGCCTCGGCATCTACGCGATCGCGACGCCGGTGGGTGCTGCGGCCGGCGTCGTCGCAGCGGCCGGCCCCATCGTCGGCCCCGTCGTCGCGCTCGTGGGCGGCGTGGTGGCGGCGGCATGCACGGCCGCGATCGGCACGACCGCGCTGGGCAACCTCAGCCGCTAGCCGGCGGCAGCGAGCACCGCTCCCCGGATACGCTCGTCGGGCACCACGACGTAGATGCGCGTGGTGGCCGGCGACGCGTGCCCGAGCGCAGCCTGCGCTACCGCGAGGTCGCTGTGGGCGTAGATGCGTGTCCCGAACGAATGCCGCAGCGTGTGGAGCGTCCAGTGGTCCGGGAGCACGTTCGTGGCGAGCTTGCCGACCCAGCGGGGCGAAAGGTGCCCGCCGTCGTCGCCGGGGAATGCCCACCCGTACGGGAGGGAGCGCAGCTCCAGCGCGAGTCTCGGCGTCAATGGCACGTCGCGCTCCTTCGAGCCCTTGCCGTGCACGCGCAGCGACCACCCGGTGAGGTCTTCGAACAGGTCATCGGAGTGCACCTGAGCTATCTCGGAGCGGCGCAGGCCGGCGTCATGCGCGAGCCGCAGGATCAGCCGCAGCCGTTCGTCGGAGCGAGCGAGAGCGTGCTCGTAGACGCGCTCGGGCGTCGGCCGCGGGCGAGCCTGGCCCGGCTTCACCTTCGGCAGGGCCAGCGCCGTGTTGACCTCGCAGAGCCCGGTCGCGTACGCCCACGACCAGAACGAGCGGAACGTCGTGCGCCGGCTACGGCGAGTCTCCGGCTTCCACTCCTGCGCGCCGCAGTACGCCACCAGCGCCTCACCCGACAGAGACCACGGCCCGGCGCTCACGCGTCGGGCCAGGTGTTCGAGGTGCTGCCGCCTCGTGTTGCATGTCGTAGACGGAGCCCCCGCGGCGCGCTGCGCCACGAGGTAATCGCGGATCGCCTCCGCCCATTCGTCTGTGAATTCGTTCATGGTGTGCAAGAAAGGCTACGACCCTCGGAAGGGGACAGAACGATCCGTCGCGGCACCCCAAAGAGGGGCACACATGCGCTGCGCGAATGCATCAAGCGCTCGCCTTCTCGGCGTAGCGCTCCTGCGCGCTCTGCCGCTTGATCCCGAGCGCGCCGCCGATGTACGCCCACGACCGACCGATGGAACGCTGACCCTTCACTGCCTTCGTGATAGCCGCCTCCAGGTCATCCCGAAGGCTCGCCAACTCGGCCAGCTCGAACTCGTCACCATCAGCCACGCGCTCACCAGCGGCCCGGATGATCCTTCTCGCGAACTCCACGTAGTCGAGCGTTTCGACCTCTCGACGGGCGCTCATACCGACCCCGGCCCGCTCGCGATTTCACTGTCAGGCGAATCCTGACGGCCACCAACCATGTGGTCTGGTGTCTGGACGTATTCCTCGCACGGGCAGCGGGCGACGATGCACCACGACGCGGTCGTGACGCCGCTTCCGTGGGCGTTGTAGCTGTGGCCGCACTCGCACACACGATCGCTGGGACTCGGAACGGCGCACGTTGCCGTGTGCGTCGGCTCGGGGGCGTCACAGGTAGGGCAATGGGTCTCGTAGTCGCCGGGCTCGTACCGGCCGAATGCGGCATCAGCCATGCAGCGCCCGCACGAGTGTCCGCGCGAGGCTCGATCGAGGCGGCTGCCGGGACGCGGCGCACGGTAGCGGACGCACGCGGGATCGGTCGTCAAGTGGTGGTCGGTCGCACGGCCCATCAGCTCGCCACCCAGAGCGTCGAGCAGGATCACCCAGCGGTCACGTACTCGCAGCATCACGCTGCCTCCCTCATGTGCTCGGGAACCTCGCACACGCACGGACCCTCAGCGGAGCCCCACGCGACGCCGCACGTGCACGCAAACACCGGAGCTTCGGCGCTCATCGTTCGCCCTCGTCTGCGAGGTCGAGCAGATCGAACAGGACACCCGTGCCGCGTGTCGTGCGCTCGGCGTTGTGAAGCGACCCGTCAGGATCGAGCACGCAGCGCACCACGTCCACGCCGGTCCACATGGCGGTGTAGAGCACGGCTTCGGCCCACGAGTTCGACCATCGGCCGACGACGCGTCCATCAGCGAGCCGGCACGTGTACCACCGGTTCTCGCGCGCGCCGTCGTCAACGAGCGTCGACCCGAGCGTTCCCCGCGCCAGCGCATCACGCGCCACAACTTCGCGCTCGGTGGCGGTCGATCCTGCGATTGGCACCTCGTCGCGGATGCTGCGGGCGTTGGCATTGAGCATGTCGAGCACTGCGTCAGCCACGAGACGCCGCCTCAGCGCGGGCGCTCAAGATGAGCGCGAGGAGCCCGGAAGCTACAGACCAGAAGGTTGGGGGTTCGAATCCCTCGTGGCGCACTGTCGCGCAGACACAGAACTGGTTGAGACAGTACAGAGAGCCCCCGCTCCGGCGGGGGCTTTTCTGTTGCCGGGCCGCTCGCGCCCTGTGAGCGATCGAACGTTCGATTCTCCTGCCGGGCCGACTCCCGTCGGAGATCTGCAGGCGGATCGTCCGGATCTCCGACGCGGGCCTGGCCTAGCGGGCCGGCGGCGGAGCCGTGCTCGCGCGCACCACGAGGTGGGTCGCCATGACGGAGGAGCGCACGGGTTCCGGGCGCGACTCGATCTCGGCGAGCAGGAGCTCCACGGCGCGGCGGCCGATGGCCTCGAACTCCTGGTGGACCGTGGTGAGCGGCGGCCAGAAGGAGTCCGACTCGGCCATGTCGTCGAAGCCGACCACGCTGACGTCCTCCGGCACCCGGCGGCCGGCCTCGTGCAGGGCGCGCAGCACGCCGAGCGCCATCTGGTCGTTGGCGGCGAAGACGGCGGTGATCTCGGGATGCGACGCGATCTCCAGCCCGTGACGGTAGCCCGCGCCGGTCGACCAGTCACCGGGCAGGACGTCCGGCACCGGCGCGCCCGCCTCCTCCAGCGTCCGCCGCCACGACGCCTGACGGCGCCCGGCCGAGTACGACTCGGCAGGCCCCGCGATGTGCCACACCGTGCGGTGGCCGAGATCGAGCAGGTGCTGGGTGGCCTGCCGAGCACCCTCGGCCTGGTCGGTGTCCACCTGCGGGTAGTCGGAGCGCTCGGTGGAGTCGACCACGACGACCGAGAGCCCGGCCGGCAGTTCGACGTCGGCGCGGTCGATGATGTGCGCCTCGATGACGACGATGATGCCGTCGACCGACTGCTCCACCAGGCGGCCCAGCGCGACGCTCACGTCCTGCTGGGTCGGGCGCTCCACCGGCACGACGGTGATCGAGTAGCCCGCCTTCGCCGCGGAGACGGCGATCGCGTCCAGTGTGCGCATGTTGCCGTACGAGGAGAGCGTGAACATGACGACACCGATGTTCCGGAACCGCCCGGAGCGGAGCGCGCGCGCCGCGCGGTTGGGCCGGTAGCCGAGCTCCTGCATGGATGCGAGCACGCGCTGACGGGTGGAGTCCTCCACGTTGGTGAGGCCGTTCGCGACGCGGGAGACCGTCTGAGTCGACACCCCGGCGTGGGCCGCGACGTCGCCGAGGGACGGGCCGCGCTTCCGCGTCGCCGCGCGGGCGGACGGGCTGTCTGCGAGGGGCTCGGTCATGGTCTCCACATCTCGTCTGCAAAACGACCTTGCGTCGTGTTGACGTCAACATGCTAGAGTAGCCGCCACGATGTTGACGTAAACATCGCCAACCGAATCCGAACTCTGGAAAGACATGACAACGACGTCCCTCTCGCGGGCCGGCACCACGACCGGCCCCGGCCGCCGCCCGACCGGGCGCCGCCACCGCCGCGACTGGCGGGGCTGGGCCTTCGTCGCACCGTTCATGGTCGTCTTCGCGGCGATGATCATCGCGCCGGTGGTGTACGCCCTCTACCTCAGCCTGTTCCGCCAGCAGCTCATCGGCGGCAACTCCTTCGTCGGCCTCGGCAACTACCTCGCCGTCTTCCAGGACGACAAGTTCTGGGCCTCCCTCGGCCGTGTCACGATCTTCCTGGTCGTGCAGGTGCCGATCATGCTGGTGCTCTCGCTGGTCGCGGCGCTCGCTCTCGACAGCGCCCGGCTGCACGGGGCCGGGTTCTTCCGCATCGCGCTGTTCCTGCCCTACGCGGTCCCCGGCGTCGTCGCTGCCCTCATCTGGGGCTTCATCTACGGCGACCAGTTCGGCCTGACCGCGAGCCTCAACCACCTCCTCGGCACGGGACTCCAGCCGCTCAGCGGGCCGTGGGTGCTCGCCTCCATCGGCAACATCGTCACGTGGGAGTTCATGGGCTACAACATGCTCATCTTCTACGCGGCGCTCCGCGTCATCCCCGGTGAGCTGTACGAGGCGGCGGAGATCGACGGCGCCGGGGCGTTCCGCACGGTGTTCAGCATCAAGCTGCCGGCGATCCGCGGCGCGCTCGTCATCGCGACGATCTTCTCGATCATCGGCAGCTTCCAGCTGTTCAACGAGCCGAACCTGCTCAAGCAGCTGGCACCCAACGCGATCAGCAGCTACTTCACGCCCAACATGTACGCCTACAACCTCTCGTTCGCCGGGCAGCAGTTCAACTACGCCGCCACCGTCGCCATCGTGATGGGAGTGCTCACGGCGGTCATCGCCTACGTCGTGCAGCTGCGCGGCACCCCGAAGGAGGCCCGCCGATGACCACGCTCACCGAGAACCCCGCGAAACGCGACCGCACCCGCAAGGCCCCCTCGCGCGCCGCCGCCCGGAACCGAGCCGCCGCCGACTCGGGCCGCCGCATCCGGAAGTCGCCGGTGCTGACGATCGTGATGGTGCTGTTCGTCATCTACTCGTTCGTCCCGCTGATCTGGCTGGTGGTCAACGCCACCAAGAGCCAGCCCGACCTGTACTCGTCGTTCGGCCTCTGGTTCGGCAAGGACTTCGACCTGTTCCAGAACATCGTCGACACCTTCACCTACCGCGGCGGCATCTTCGTGCAGTGGCTCGGCAACACGCTGCTGTACGTCGTCGTCGGGGCGGGGGGCGCGACCCTGCTCGCCACGGTCGCGGGCTACGGGCTGGCGAAGTACACCTTCCCGGGCAAGCGGGCCGTGTTCGCGGTCGTGCTCGGCGCGATCGCCGTGCCCGGCACGGCGCTCGCGGTGCCGACGTTCCTCATGTTCAGCCAGGCCGGGCTCACCAACACGCCGTGGGCGATCATCCTGCCCTCGCTGATCAGCCCGTTCGGCCTCTACCTGATCTGGACTTACGCGACCGAGGCCGTGCCGACCGAGCTGCTCGAGGCGGCCCGGATGGACGGCGCGGGAGAGTTCCGCACGTTCTTCACCATCTCGCTCCGGCTGCTGGCGCCGGGCATCGTCACGGTCGCGCTGTTCGCGATCGTCGCCACCTGGAACAACTACTTCCTGCCGCTCATCATGCTGAGCGATCCCACCTGGTACCCCCTCACGGTGGGCTTGAGCCAGTGGAGCGCGCAGGCGACGGGGGTCGGCGCCCAGCCGATCTTCAACCTCGTGATCACCGGGTCACTCATCACGATCGTCCCGATCGTGGCGGCGTTCCTGGTGCTCCAGCGCTACTGGCAGTCGGGTCTGGCCGCCGGCAGCGTCAAGCAGTGAACTGCACCCTCCCCACGCAATCCCATTCCACGAAGAAGTGAAAGGAAGCCTCATGAAGCGCAACCTCACGTCCCGGCGCATCGTCCGGGCCGTCACCGCCGCGGTGATCGGCACGGTCGCCGCCGCGACCCTCGCCGCCTGCTCCGGCGGCAGCTCCTCCGGCGGCGGCAGCGCCTCCGACATCGACCAGGCCCTCAAGCAGGGCGGCACCATCACCTACTGGTCGTGGACGCCGTCGGCCGAGGCGCAGGTCGCCGCGTTCGAGAAGCAGTACCCCAAGGTGAAGGTCAAGCTGGTGAACGCCGGAACCAACACCACCGAGTACACGAAGCTGCAGAACGCCATCAAGGCGGGATCGGGCGCGCCGGACGTGGCCCAGGTCGAGTACTACGCCATCCCGCAGTTCGCGCTGTCGGACTCGCTGGTCGACCTGAAGCAGTACGGCTTCGACAAGCTCAAGGACGACTACACCCCCGGCCCCTGGGGCTCGGTCAACGTCGGCGGCAAGCTCGTCGGCCTGCCGCAGGACTCCGGCCCCATGGCGATGTTCTACAACAAGACGCTGTTCGACAAGTACGGCATCGAGGTCCCGAAGACGTGGGACGAGTACGTCGCCGCCGCGCAGAAGCTGCACGCCGCCGACCCCAACGCCTACATCACGAGCGACTCCGGCGACTCCGGCTTCACCACCTCGATGATCTGGCAGGCCGGCGGCCACCCGTTCTCGGTCGACGGCACCAAGGTGTCGATCAACCTGCAGGACGAGGGCACCAAGAAGTGGACGGCCACCTGGGACAAGCTGGTCGAGGGCAAGCTGCTCTCCACCGTCCCCGGCTGGAGCGACGACTGGTTCAAGGCGCTGGGCAACGGCTCCATCGCGACCCTGGTCACCGGCGCGTGGATGCCGGGCGTGCTCGAGTCGTCCGTGAAGGACGGCGCGGGCCAGTGGCGCGTCGCGCCGATCCCGACCTACGACGGGACCCCCGCCAACGCCGAGAACGGCGGCGGCGGCCAGGTCGTGCTGAAGCAGAGCAAGAACCAGGCGCTCGCGGCCGGGTTCCTCAAGTGGCTCAACAACGACGAGGACAGCATCAAGGTCTTCCTCAAGTCCGGCGGCTTCCCGTCGACCACGAAGGACCTGAACTCCTCCGACTTCCTCGCCACCGCCCCCGACTATTTCGGCGGTCAGAAGATCAACGAGGTGCTGGTGGATGGCGCCAAGAACGTGAAGACCGGCTGGCAGTACCTGCCGTTCCAGGTCTACGCGAACAGCATCTACGGCGACACCGTCGGCCAGTCCTACACGTCGAACTCCAGCCTCAACACCGGCCTGCAGGCCTGGCAGAAGGCGCTGGTCGAGTACGGCAACCAGCAGGGCTTCACCGTCACCGGCAAGTAGCCCCATCGGCGGCCGGTCGCGCGCTGCCGCGGCCGGCCGCCCCATTTCCGACCTCACCAGGAGAACCATGACCACCTTCGAGATCGCGGGAGACGACTTCGTCCTCGACGGCGAGCCGTTCCGCATCCTCTCGGGCGCCATCCACTACGTCCGGGTGCACCCGGACGACTGGGCGGACCGCATCCACAAGGCGCGCCTGATGGGGCTGAACACGATCGAGACGTACGTTCCGTGGAACGCGCACGAGCCCCGCGAGGGCGAGTGGCGCGCCGACGGCCCGCTCGACCTCGACCGCTTCCTGCGTACGGTGGCCGACGAGGGCATGCACGCCATCGTGCGTCCCGGTCCGTACATCTGCGCCGAGTGGGACAACGGCGGACTGCCGGCGTGGCTGTTCACCGATCCGGCCGTCGGCATCCGCCGCTCGGAGCCGGTCTTCGTCGCCGCGCTGACCCGCTACCTGCGCCGTGTGCTCGACATCGTGCGGCCGCTGCAGGTCGCCGAGGGCGGCCCGGTGCTGCTGGTGCAGGTGGAGAACGAGTACGGCGCGTACGGCGACGACAAGGAGTACCTGCGGCAGCTCGTCGACGTGATCCGGGAGGCCGGGATCACCGTCCCGCTGACCACCGTCGACCAGCCGCAGGACGACATGCTCGAGAACGGGTCGCTGCCGGAACTGCTCAAGACCGCATCCTTCGGCTCACGCTCGCGCGAGCGGCTGGCGACCCTGCGGCGGCACCAGCCGACCGGCCCGCTGATGTGCTCGGAGTTCTGGGACGGCTGGTTCGACAGCTGGGGCGGCCACCACCACACCACCCCGGTGGCGGAGTCGGCGGCCGACCTCGACGACCTGCTGGCGCTCGGCGCCTCGGTGAACCTCTACATGTTCCACGGCGGAACTAACTTCGGCTTCACGAACGGCGCCAACGACAAGGGCGTGTACCAGCCGATCGTCACCAGCTACGACTACGACGCCCCTCTGGACGAGTCCGGGGAGCCGACCGAGAAGTTCTGGGCGTTCCGCGACGTGATCGCGAAGTACGCGCCCGTGCCGGAGTACGAGACCGTCGCGGTCGCCGCGGCGCCCGCCTTCTCCGTGCCCTTCGACGCCGCCGCGCCGCTGTGGTCGGTCGCCGACCGGCTGGGCGCATGGACCCACTCCGACGCCCTCCCCTCCTTCGACGAGCTCGGCCACTTCTCCGGGTTCGGGGTGTACCGCACCGAGATCGACACGACCGAGCCCGCGGTGCTGGAGTTCGGCGAGGTGCGCGACCGCGCCTACGTCTCCGTCGACGGCCGCCGCGTGGGCGTGCTCGCCCGAGACCACCACGACTCGGCCATCGCCCTCTCCCCGAGCCGTGGGACGCTGACCGTGCTCGTCGAGGACCAGGGCCGGGTGGACTACGGCCCCCGCATCGGCGAGCCCAAGGGCCTGATTGGCCCGGTGCAGCTCAACGGCGAGGAGCTGCGGCGCTGGAGCGCCCTCCCGCTCGAACTCGCCGACCTCGACCCCGTGCGGGAGGCGCTCGATGCGGCGACGGCGTCGGGTGCCGGCGCCCCGGAGCGACTGGCCGGTCCCGTCTTCGCCCGCGCCGCGTTCGACCTCGACGAGCCCGCCGCCCTCTTCCTCGACACGACGGGATGGGGCAAGGGCGTCGCCTGGATCAACGGGTTCAACCTGGGCCGCTACTGGACACGCGGACCGCAGGAGACGCTCTTCGTGCCGCGCGGTGTCGTCCGGGCCGGACGCAACGAGCTCATCGTGCTCGAGCTGGAGTCGGCCGCCGAGGCCGTCGCCGCGTTCGTCCCGGAGCCGCGCCTCGGCCACACCGAGTTCTGACCCCGCCCTCCCCCACGCCAACAGCTCCTGAGTTCTTCGACCCGACACGCCGTACGACGGTCGAAAAACTCAGGAGCTGTTGGCGTGGGGCGAGGGGGGTCAGGCGGTCCAGCCTCCGTCGATCGTGACGGCCGAGCCGGTCATGTAGCCGGAGGCGTCCGACGCGATCCACGAGACCAGCTCGCCCACGTCGGAGCTGTGGCCGAAGCGGCCGAAGGCCGTGAAGCCCGCCAGGTAGTCACCCGCCTCTCCCGAAGCCGGGTTGCCCTCGGTGTCGATGGGCCCCGGCTGGATGACGTTGACGGTGATCCCGCGGGCGGCGAGGTCGCGCGCGAGTCCCTTGGTGAAGCCGACCATGGCCGCCTTGGTGAGACCGTAGACGGCGCCGCCGGTGAACGGGATCCGCTCGGCGTTCACGCTGCCGATGGTGATGATCCTCCCGCAGTCGGGAAGCAGCGGGATCGCCGCCTGCGTGGCATACACCGTGCCGCGGATGTTGAGGTCGATCGTCGCCTCGATGTGCTCGTCCGGCGTCTCGGTGAAGTGCTCGAACCATCCACCGCCCGCATTGTTGACGAGGATGTCGAGGCCACCGAGCGCGGCGACCGCGTCCCGGACGCCGGCGCGCGCGGTGTCGGCGTCGGAGGCGTCCGCGTGCACCGCGACGGCATGCCCGCCTGCCGCGACGATCTCCGCGACGAGCGCGTCGGCCCGCTCGCGGGACGCGCGGTAGGTGACGGCGACGTCCGCGCCGTGTGCGGCGAGGGAGCGCGCGATGCCCTCCCCGATGCCGCGGGCGCCGCCGGTCACGAGGGCCTTCTTGCCCGCGAGCGTCTGAGTGGTGGTGATGGTGGTGTCCATGGGGTGCTCCATTTCTGTTCTGTTCGGTACATAAAACAGAGCCGTTGCCGCACTATTCCGTCGGTGGCAGAATTTCTTTCGGATCGGTACAGAAAGGACGATGATATGGCCGGACGCGGACGCCCCCGCGGGTTCGACACCGACGAGGCCCTGGATGCCGCGGTCGAGGTCTTCTGGCGCCAGGGCTACGAGGGCACCACTCTCGACGACCTGACCACCGCCATGGGCATCAACCGGCCGAGCCTGTACGCCGCCTTCGGCAACAAGGAGGAGACCTTCAAGCAGGCCGTCACGCGCTACGCCGAGGTCGACATGGCGTACGTCGGCGACGCCCTCGCCGAGCCCACCGCACGCGCCGTCGCGGAGCACTACCTCCGCAGCAACGTGCTCGCGATCACGACGCCCGGCAAGCCGGCCGGGTGCCTCTCCATCCAGGGCGGCCTCGCCGGAAGCCCGGAGGACCAGCGCATCGTGCGCTTCCTCGCCGACAGCCGGGCCTCCGGCGAGCGCCGGCTCACCGAACGCTTCCGCCGTGCCGTCAAGGAGGGCGACCTCGACGCCGACGAAAAACCCGCCGAGCTTGCGAAGTACCTCGTCACCGTCAGCGCGGGGCTCGCGGTGCAGGCGTCGGCCGGCGCGAGCCGCGCGTCACTCCAGCGCGTCGCCGAGCGGGCGCTGCTCGCGTTCCCATGACGGCTGCGGGCGCCGGCTCAGCAGCGCGACGCACACCACGATCGCGGCGAACAGGACGAGGCTGACCGGTCCCGTGCCGAGGGCCAGCCCGCCGCGGGCGTGCGAGACCGCCAGTCCGTCCGCGATCGAGGCGCCGAACGGGCGGGTCATCACGTAGGCGGTCCAGAACGCGGCCGTGGCGCCGAGTCCCCACCAGCGGTAGGCGATGCCCGGCAGCGCGAACAGCACCCCGAACACCAGCGCGGACGCGAAGTAGCCGAGCCCGAACGTCGTCGCCGTCAGGTCGCCGAGGGCCGTGCCCAGGGCGAACGTGGCGAGCACGGCGCACCAGTAGAACACCGACCGCGCCGGGGTGTCGATGCGGTGCACCGACAGCGTCCGCTGGGTCGCGAACCACACCACGAACACAGCGGCGAGCGCCACGGCGAACACGACCGTGGAGACGAGGTACGGGATGCCGAGCTCGACGTGCAGCACATCCGCCACCATCGTGCCGAACACCGCCACCATGAGCACGGCCGTCCAGTACACCCAGGGGATGTAGCGGCGCACCGCGAACTGCAGCCCGAGCGCCGCCGCGAAGACGACGAAGGCGCCGCCGACCGCCACGAACGGGTCGATGGTCTTCACCAGGAAGTCGGACGCGGTCTCGCCCATGGCCGTCGTCAGCAGCTTGGCCACCCAGCACAGGGCGGTGACGGCCGGGACGGTGTTGCGCATCCCTACAGGATCGCGGAGGCTCGGCCGGCCGCGCTGGGTGAGAGTCGGGAACGGCTGAGAGGGCTCAGAGGAACGGTGCGGCAGGACACCGGGTACTCTCGCGTGGGGAAGCAGCGCGACGGCGGCCTGCTCGCCGGATCCAAGGAGCAGTGACCATGCGCAGAAGCGACCTCCCCGAGAGTTTCGTGCTCGGGACCGCGACGGCCGCGTACCAGATCGAGGGCGCCACCCACGAGGACGGCCGCGGCGAGAGCATCTGGGACGCGTTCACGCGCGTCCCCGGGGCCATCGCCGACGGCAGCACCGCCGACGTGGCCGACGACCACTACCACCGCTACGCGGAGGACGTCGCACTCATGGGCGACCTCGGCTTCGACGCCTACCGGTTCTCGATCGCGTGGCCGCGCATCCAGCCCGATGGCAAGGGCGCGCCCAACCGGGCGGGCATCGACTTCTACCGCCGGCTGGCCGGCGGCCTGCGCGACCGCGGCATCACCCCCTGGGCGACCCTGTACCACTGGGATCTGCCGCAGGCACTCGAGGACCGCGGCGGCTGGCTGGAGCGCGACACGGCGCGACGGTTCGCCGACTACGCGGAGCAGGTCTCCGACGCGCTCGGCGACCTGGTGACCGACTGGATCACGCTCAACGAGCCGTGGTGCTCCGCGTTCCTGGGGTACGCGAGCGGGCACCATGCTCCGGGCCGCACGGTCGGATCCCGGGCCGCGCACGCCGCCCACCACCTGCTCCTCGGCCACGGCCACGCGCTGGAGGCCCTTCGCGCGACGGTGCCCTCCGCCCGGGTGGGCACGACCCTCAACCTCTACTCGGTGCAGCCGGCGGGCGACTCCACCGCAGACGCCGACGCCGCGCGGCGCATCGACGGTCTCAGCAACCGCCTCTTCCTGGATCCCGTGCTCACCGGCTCCTACCCGGCCGACGTGCTCGACGACCTCGGCGAGACGGAGTGGTTCGCGGAGCACGCCACCGACGACGACCTGCGCCTCATCTCGGCGCCGATCGACTTCCTCGGCGTCAACTACTACAGCCGGCACACGGTCGCCTCCGGCTTCACGCCGGCGAAGGACGCGCCGGCGAGCGCCTACCCGGGCAGCGAGCACGTGCGGTTCGTCAAGACCGGGGCTCCGGTCACGCAGATGGGCTGGGAGATCCACCCCGACGGCATGGTGGACGTGCTCCGCCAGGCCAACGCGCTCGCCCCGTCACTGCCGCTCTACATCACGGAGAACGGCGCCGCCTACCCCGACCGGGTCGACGCGGACGGCCGGATCGACGACGGCGCCCGCACCGAGTACCTGGAGGCGCACCTTGAAGCGGCCCGGGACGCGATCGACTCCGGGCTCCCGCTCGGCGGCTACTTCATCTGGTCGCTCATCGACAACTGGGAGTGGGCTTGGGGGTACTCGCGCCGCTTCGGCCTCGTCCACGTCGACTACCGGACGCAGCGTCGCACGCCGAAACGCAGCGCCGCATGGATGGCCGACTTCCTCCGCGACGCGGTGCCAGCCTCCCGCGCCTGATCGAGTGGACGCGACACCCCGTCGGCCGCTGCGCCGGCCCGGCGTGTCGCGTCCACTCGTTCGTCAGCTCTGGCCGCGGCCGGTCTTCTGCTGCAGGCGGTCGATGTGCTCGGACGCCTGCGCCTTGGTGAGGTCGGCGGGCAGTTCCTCACCGGCCTCGCGCGCCAGCGTGTCGAGATAGCTGCGCTGGGACGCGGTCATGGGCTCGTCGCCGGTGACCCACTCCGACGGGTCCTTGCTCGCGGGGTTGGTGTCGTCCTCGCCGCGGGCGCCGAGCACGTCGTCGCCTGCGCCGTTCGTGGTGTCGCTGTCGCTCATGCGGGCGACAGTACGCCGCGCCTCCGACACGGCCGAGGGGGTTGCGCGGTCAGCCGCGGATGGCCCTGGCGTGCCCGATGAGGGCCTGCAGGTAGCCCGCACGCGCGAACACGTCGGCGCGCTGCTGGGCGCTGTAGACCGGCACCTGCTCGGTGTAGGTCTGCCCGTTGCGGGCCGAGATGTGGATGGCGACGAAGCCCCCGACCCGCACCTCGCGCGCCAGCAGGAACAGCAGGCTGAGCAGGAAGAACCAGATGAAGACGACCACCATCACGATCGCCCAGGCCGGAGTGTGCGTCGTGGTGTTTGTCTGATCCACGGTCGTCACGTTGACGTCGGCGATCGGCCAGGTGCCCGCCGGAGTGACGATCCAGGCATCGTTCGCCGTCACATTGCCGACGTGAACCAGTGTCGGGCCGGGCTGCGGGAGGGGCTGCATGGTCACGGCCGAACACTAGCAGGACGGCGAGCCGCTGGGCCGCTCGATGTCCGCTTGGGCGGACGGCGCATCCGGCGTGCTCACCTCCGCAGCACGCTCGGCCTCGGCAGGTCGAGCTCCTCCAGCAGGTCGCCGAGCATCCGGTCGAGCTCGAAGCCCGCCTGGGTGACCTTGTTGTTGCCGAAGCTGCCGAGGCGGCTGCTCGGCTGGTCGACGCTCAGCACGGTGCCCCCGGAGCGGGTGGCGTGCAGCTCGACCCGCAGCGGCGTGTAGAGGAGCGTGCCCGGGTCGTGGCGGAACATGCGGGCGGCCGTCGCGTAGTCGCCGATCAGGTAGACGGCGCTCGGGATGTCGGCGCCGCCCACGCGCATGACCGGCGTGGGGTGGTCGGTCCAGAAGCGGACGAACCGGTGGATGCCGGGTCCGGCCGCCTCGAGCGTCAGCCGACGCCAATCGGCGCCCGACGAGAGCAGCTCGCGCACGTGGCCGACATCCAGCGGGGGCACCTCCGCCTCGAAGGCGCGCCGCAGCGTCCCGAAGGCGACGGCGGCCTCCAGCTCGATGCGGTTCACCGATACGGGGACGATGCGCTCAGTCGCAGGGAGGGCCATCCGCCCATTCTCACCCCAGGCCCGTCACTCCCCGCTTCGGCGGCACCCGCGGCAGGTCGTCGGCCGAGCCGTCTTCGCCCAGGCGGGCGACGTAGGAGCGCTCGCGCTCCAGCGTGTCCGTCTCGGGCGCGCCGTAGCGCGCGGGGTCTGGGCGGTCGGCGTCCTGCTCGACGGTCAGCAGGCCGTCCGGGTCCTTGGGGTCGCGGACGCCGGTCAGCCGGACGTCGATCGTCGATTTGTCCTCGTCGTCGGGGTGCGGTGCCATACCTTCACCATCCGCGCGTCAGCGGCCCGCGGCAAGGGGACCGTGCGGTCCACTCGCCCGAACGAGTTGGCGCAACACGCCGTGCGACGTGGGGCGGTCACGGCGTGTTGCGTCCATTGGATGCGGGGACCGGGGCCGGGACGGGCGCGACCGGGGCCGGGGTGCGGTCGGCACGGACCAGGGCGATGCCGGCGAGGATGAGCAGGCCGCCGAGCAGCTGCAGGGGGCTCAGCTGCTCGCCGAGGAGCAGCCAGGCGTAGAGGGTCGCCGCCACGACCTCCAGGAGTCCGACGAACGACGCCAGCCGCGACCCGAGCAGCTCGGTCGCCGTGATGCTGGAGGCGTACGCGACCGCCGTGGCGAGCACCCCGACCACCGCGATCGGCACCCACCATGCCGTCGGACGGCCGAACAGGTCGACGTCGGCGAAGCTCACGGTGACGGGCAGCAGACCGGTCGCACCGACCGCGGCCAGCGCCAGCGCTCCGATCAGCAGGCCGCCGGAGGCGAGAGCGACGGGCGGGAGCCCGTCGCTGGGCCGCGCCGCGATCACATAGAAGGCGGCGCAGCCGACCATGGCGATGACCGCGAGCAGCAGACCGAACGGGTCGAGCGCGCCCGCGCCGCCCGGGGACACGACGAGGACGAGGCCCGCCACTGCGACGGCAGAACCGGCGAGCACCACCGCGTGCGGCGCCCGGCGGCTGAGCGCCCACGTCACGGCGACGAGCAGGACGGGCGCGAGGTACTCGACGAGGATGCCCGTCGAGACCGGGATGCGCTGGATCGCCGCGAAGTAGAGCACCTGGGTGCCGGCGACTCCGACCAGCGCCATCCCGAGCAGCCGCCAGCGGCCGCGCCAGACCGCGTCCCACCGCCCGCGCACCGAGACGAGCGCGAACGGGAGCAGCACCAGCCCACCGACCGCCGCCCGGACGGTCACGGCCGCCACCGGCGACCAGCCGCTCTCCAGCAGCGGTTTGATGAATGCGCCCGACATCCCGAAGGTCGCCGCAGCGAGCAGCGCGATGAGCAGACCGAGGGAGGTCGGGCGGTGCGACATGAGGGTCACCTGTCAGAGTCGGATGTCAGGGTCGAAATGGGATGATGGTCCTGACGCTAGTCTCGTCTTCGGTAAGGAGTCAACTTGCATTTTGCCCCTGACACGGTGGATGCGCTGGAGTTCGCCGTGGCTCTCTGCGACACCGACCCCGGCGCGACCAGGAGCGGCGAGGACGAACTGGCCACCACGGAGCAGCTCTCGGCGCTGCTGACCGAGAACCGCTACTCGGGACGCGTCGACGGCGACGAGGCCGAGCTGCGGGAGGTGCGTGCGACCCGTGACCGCATCATGCGCGTCTGGTCGCTCGACCGCGACCAGGCCGCCCTCGAGGTGAACGCCATGCTCGCGGAGGCGCACGCGCTCCCTTACCTGATGCGCCACGACGGCTTCGACTGGCACCTGCACGCCACCGCGCAGGACGCCCCGCTCGCCGAACGCATCCGCGTCGAGATCGCACTCGCCCTGGTCGACGTGATCCGTTCCGGCGAGACGGGCCGGCTCCGCGTCTGCGCCGCCGACGACTGTACGGGCCTCGTGCTCGACCTGTCCCGCAACGGCTCGAAGCGCTTCTGCAGCGTCCGCTGCGGCAACCGCGTCAACATGATCGCGTTCCGCGCCCGGCAGGAGCGGCAGTGACCGATCCGGCGGCGGAGCACTGGCCAGGGACCGATCCCGCCTACCGCAGATCGGAGGTTTCCGCCGTCATCGGCCGGGGCGAGGAGGTGTGGGCACGCGCGAGCCGCGAGGTGCTGCGCTGGGGTGTGAAGACGGCGAGCGGCTTCTCGGTGGAGTCCGCGAAACCCGTGGCCGAGGGCGATCGCGTCACCGTCACCGCGCACCTCCTCGGCCTCCGGATCGTCGAGCCGGTGGAGGTCGTCACCGTCGTCGCGACGGACGATCGCGTCGGCTTCTCGTACCGCACCCTGCCCGGCCACCCGGTCAGCGGCGAGGAGGCGTTCATCGTGAGCCGCATCCACGACGAGGTGCGCCTGACGGTGAGATCGCTCACCCGCGCCGCGCCGCAGCAGCCGTGGCGCGCGCTCTACCCCCTGCTGCTCGTCATGCAGCGGGTCGCGAAGCGCCGCTACCTTCGCGCGCTGCGCTGAGCCCGGAGGCCACCCCGCCGACCAGCTTCGAGAGCACGCCGCCGCGAAACCAGCGACGGCGTGCTCCCTCTCCTGGACGCAGCCGGGTCAGAGGGCGGCTCGCAGCTCCTTCATCGTGTCGATCTCGGCGGTCTGCGCCTTCACGATCCTCTTCGCCAAGGCGATGGCGGCGGCGGCGCGACCGTTGTCGGCCTCCGTCGTCGCCATCGCGATGGCGCCCTCGTGATGCTCGATCATCTGGGTGAGGAAGAGCGCGGCGGCGTCGACGCCGGACGCTCCACGGAGGGCGTCCATGTCGTCCTGCGACATCATCCCGCCGTGCATGTCCATGCCGCCCATCCCCATGTCGTCCTTCTCGCCCCACTGGGCGAGCCAGCTCTCCATGGTGTCGATCTCGGGCTGCTGGGCGGCTTTGATCTTCCGGGCGAGGTCTGCCACTCGGGAGTCGACGCCGTCCTTCGCAAGGACGAGGTCAGCCATCTCGATGGCTTGCTGGTGGTGCGCCACCATCGCGGTCGCGAAGGCGATGTCGGACTGGTTGTGGTCGGCGGCCGGCGACGTGTCCGCCGAGGAGCCGTGCTGCATTCCGCCCATGCCGCCGGAGCCAGGGCTATCTGGACCGGTGGAGCAGCCGGTCAGGGCGACCGCGATCAGCAGGGCGCCGGAGGTGAGCGTGATGAGTTTCGTGTTCATGAGGTGGATCTCTCTCGTCGTATCGTTCTGCAGAAATGGGCATGCCGAACGCCTATTCCGCCGGGTGGCGGGAGGCGCAGCCCACGTCATCTGCGGTCGACGGAGAGGGCGATACGAGAGGGCGGTGGCGGCCCGACGGCGCGTGAGGCCGCCGTCGACAGCGGTGCAGACGGGCCGAGGGAGCCGAGACCGAGCAACGCTCGGCCGATCGCGGGTGCGATGAGCAGGAGGGTCGTCGCGAGCAGCGCCAGCACGCAGACCATCGCCGTCATGTCCTGCATGGGGTCGCAGCCGTCGCCGGCGCACCCGGTGGTCGCCGCCGGTCTCACCGGCAGCGGTGCGGCGATGTCCGCGTGCGTCGGCGCCGCGTGCCCGGCATCCATGGTCGCGTACGAGTGCGACGTGGCAGCAGGTGTGTTCACCACGTGCATCGCGAGGAGGCCGGTCACGACGCCGGCGACCGCAAGGAAAAGGACGATGACACAGCGCCAGGTGCGCGTGCGCATCCGGATGCAGTCGGCGAGCATGGATCCTCCCTCCGCCAGCGATGGTACGGTCGACGGCTGAATACCCGCCGGGGGTTCCCCAAGGGACCAAGTACCCTCACGGCGGGAGCGCCCGGCGGACCATACTCGGCAGCAGCGGACGAAGCGAGGTGATGTCGATGTACGGATGGATGATGGGAGGCGGGGGCGTTTGGTGGATCCTCTGGATCCTGGTCCCGCTCCTGCTCGTCGCCGTGATCGTTCTTCTGGTCGTCGCCCTCCCTCGGCGCGGAGGACCGGACGGGACGGGCAACATGCAACCGCCACGATCCGCGGCGCGCGACATCCTCGACGAGCGGTACGCCCGAGGCGAAATCGACCACGACGAGTACAACCGACGGCGCGACGAACTCGGCCGAGCGGGAAGCTGAGCCTCAGAAGTCGGAGAGGTTGGCGCGGATGCCGCCGTTGCCGTACTCGCGACGCAGGATGCCACGGCGCCGCAGCACCGGGACCAGCTCGTCGAGGTAGCGGTGCAGCGTCACCGGGTGCAGGTCGCCGGAGAAGATGAAGCCGTCGTTGTCGGCCTCCTCGCCGATCTCCTCGATGAAGTCGGCGATCTGCTCCGCGGTGCCGACGAAGCCGGCGCGGTCGGCGATGCGACCCTTGACCACCTTCGGCGCGATGAGCTCGCGCAGGGTGACGCTCTCGCGGATGCCCTGCTTGCCGAACAGTCCCTTGATGCTGCCCTGCGAGACGTGCTCGCCGAACACCGACACGTCGAACGGCTCGTCGAGCGACAGCACGGTGAGGTCGGTCTCCAGGTCGCTCGACTGACCGGCGAGCGCGCGGTACAGCTCCTCGTCGGTCGGATGCTTCGACGCCTCGACGACGCGCCGCGCCTCCTCGTCGCTGGGCACGATCTCCGGCTTGAAGACGAAGAGGACCTTGATGGAGTCCGGGTCGCGGCCGGCGGCGACCGCGGCCTCCCGCACCTTCAGCCGGTAGTCGCGGATGCTCTGCGCGTCGAGCGGCGCGAGCGCCAGCTGCACGTCGGAGTGGGTGCCCGCGAACGCGATTCCCCGCGGCGAGCCGCCGGGCGAGACGATCGCGGGGTCGCCCTCCAGGAACGGCACCGCGTTGAGCGGGCCGGCCAGCCGGAAGTACTCGCCCTCGTGCTGGAACGGCCGGATCTTCGAGCCGTCGGCGAAGTGCCGCGACGCCGGGTCCTGCACGAGCGCGTCGTCGTCCCAGCTGTGCCACAGCCTCCGGATGACGGTCAGCCACTCCTCGGCGCGGTCGTAGGCGGCATCGTGCGACAGCGGCGGGAGGCCGAGGTGGCGGGCGCTGCCGACGTCGGTGACGACGTTGACGCCGAGCCGGTGGTCGCTCAGGTGGTGGAGGCTCGCGAACTGCCGTGCGGCGACATACGGCGGGTAGGCGCCGGCGTTGATGGTGGGCGCGACGCCGAGGTGCCTGGTCGCGTCGAGCAGGTACGGCGACAGGATCAGCGGGTCGTGCTTCGGACCGCCGTACGCCTCGCGCACCCGCAGGTCGATCGTCTCCGGGAAGCCGAGCGAGAGGGCGTCCTCGAGGATGACGAGGTCGAGGCCGGCCTGCTCCAGCTCGCGCGCGGACTGCTGGTAGAGGTCGGGCTTCGTCCAGTCGTAGCCCCAGTCCCAGTACGGGTGCCCCCAGCCCTGCGGGCCGAAGCCGCGGCTGAAGAACCAGCCGAAGTGCTGCAGTCGTGCCATGCCGCCCTACCTCCCCGCCGCGGCGACCACGACGGCCGCATCCGCGTCGGCGATGGTCACTTCCGCCTCGGCGACGGCCGCGAGGCCGAGGGCCAGGTCCTCGATCAGGTCGTCCGCGTCCTCCAGCCCGATGGAGAGGCGCAGCAGGCCCGCGCCGATGCCCGTGCGCTCGCGCACGTCGCCCGGGAGGTGGGCGTGGGTCGTGGAGGCCGGGTGCAGGATGAGCGAGCGCACGTCGCCGATGTGCGTCATGCGGCTGAACAGCTGCACCGCGTCGTAGAACCGCTCCGCCGCGGCCGTGCCGCCGCCGAGCGTGAAGCCGAGCACCGCGCCCTGGCCGCGCGGCAGGTAGCGCTGCGCGAGCCCGTGCGAGGGATGCGACGGGAGCCCGGCGTAGTCGACGCTCACGACCTCCGGCTGCGCCTCTAGCTGTAGTGCCCAGGCAGGTTGTTTGAGATTCGGCTGATGGGCGGGAGTTTGCCGATCGCGGTGTGGGGCCTGTGGTGA
>NZ_JAROCB010000004.1 GCF_030433675.1 Leifsonia virtsii | reverse complement strand
GGCCGGGGCGGCGGACGGCGTCGTCGCCGCGCTCGCCCCGCCGCCCTGCTGCGCGGCCGGCTGCGGGGTCGACGCCGGCGGCTCGTCGGCCAGCGCCGGCGCCCCGGTCGTCGCGACCGTCACGCCCAGCACCAGCGCCGGGACGGTGATCAGCGCGAGGACCGCCTCGCGCCACGACCAGTAGCCCCGCTCGCGGGGTGATCGGGAGTCGGAACGGCGCCCACGCCGGGATTCCGGGCGCGCTGAAGACGTGCTTCGGGTACGCATCTGAGACCATGCCTTAGTCGGGTCGGCATCCCCGGTGGGGTAAGCACCGGGCACTCCCGCGGCAGGTTCGCCGCGATTGGGGCACACCCTAGGTCGGCGTCTTCGCGGCCCGAAAGACAGCGCTGCACTTCGTTCCGATCCCGTGACCGGACGTCGACGACTGCCTTTCGGGCGGCCGTCGGAGGCCCTACCCTGCGGTCATGGACGACACCGCCGGGTTCCTCGCGGAGCTGTTCCACGACGGGGTCGTCGAGACGGTGGCGATGCCGCCGCCGGAGCACGACGAGCCGCCGCCGCACATCCGCGTGCCCGCCGTCGACGCGGCAGGACAGCGCATGGTCGACGTGTTCCTGCTCAGCGACGCCTCCGGCTGGCCTGCGCGCGCCGGGTATCGCTACGCGGGCAGCATGCCCGTGCGCGGATGACGCGGCAGGTCAGTCGCCGTCCTCGCGCGCCTCCGCGATCGCGTCGGCCTGGATCACCGGGATGGCGGTCGTGATGACCTCCAGGCCGCTCAGCCGGGCGGGCGACAGCAGGCGGGTGACTTCCTCGCGGCTCATCAGCTTCGCCTCCACGACCAGGTCGGCGACGTTCCGGCCGGTCAGCAGGGCCGACTTCGCGAGGGCCGCGGCCGCCGCGTAGCCGATGTGCGGGGTGAGCGCCGTGATCACGCCGACCGACGACCCGACCATGGCGCCGAGGCGCTCCTCGTTGGCGGTGATGCCGTCCACGCAGTTGATCCGGAGGGTGCGGAAGGCCTGTGCCATCCACGTGATGCTCTGCAGCAGCGAGTGCGCGATGACCGGCTCGAACGCGTTCAGCTGAAGCTGGCCGCCCTCCGCCGCCATCGTGACCGTGACATCGGCCCCGGCCACGGAGAACGCGACCTGGTTGACGACCTCGGGGATGACCGGGTTCACCTTGCCCGGCATGATGCTGGAGCCGGCCTGGCGCGCCGGGAGGTTGATCTCGCCGAGACCCGCCTGCGGGCCGGAGGAGAGCAGGCGCAGGTCGTTGCAGATCTTCGACAGCTTGATGGCGCTGCGCTTGAGCGACCCGGAGAACGACATGAACGCACCGGCGTCGCTGGTCGACTCGATCAGGTCGGGTGCGGTCTCCAGGTTCAGGCCCGTGATCGCGTTCAGGTGGCGCACGGCGGCCGCCGCATATCCGGGGTCCGCGGTGATGCCGGTGCCGATCGCGGTCGCGCCCAGGTTGATCTCGGCGAGCAGCCACTTCGTCTCGGTCAGGCGCGCGTGGTCCTCGGTGAGGGTGGTGGCGAAGCCGTGGAACTCCTGGCCGAGCGTCATCGGCACGGCGTCCTGCAGCTGCGTGCGGCCGACCTTCAGGATGTTGCGGAACTCCGCCGCCTTGTGGGCGAACGAGTCGCGCAGCAGCGCCAGCTCGTCGAGCAGGTGGCCGAGCGCGAAGGTGAGTCCGATCTTGATCGCGGTCGGGTAGGTGTCGTTGGTGCTCTGGCTGCGGTTGACGTCGTCCAGCGGGTGCAGGTGGGCGTAGTCGCCCTTCTCGTGACCGTCGAGCTCGAGCGCGACGTTGGCGATCACCTCGTTGGCGTTCATGTTGGTCGAGGTGCCGGCGCCGCCCTGCATCACGCCGACCACGAACTGGTCGTGGAAGCGGCCGTCGATGATGAGCTGGCAGGCGCGGTCGATGAGCTCGGCCTTGTGCGGCTCGAGCACCCCGATCTCCAGGTTGGCGCGCGCGGCCGCCTGCTTGACGCTGGCGAGGGCGACGATGAGGTCGGGATAGACGGAGATGGGCCGCTTGGCGATCGGGAAGTTCTCCAGCGCCCGCGAGGTGTGGACGCCCCAGTAGGCGTCGGCGGGGATCTCGCGGCTGCCGAGGGAGTCGGTCTCGACGCGGGTGGGGCGGCCGTCCGCGGTGGGGGTGGGGACGTCGGAGACGTTCTCGGAGGAGTCGATCACGGGGATGGGGGTGGTCTTCGGCTCGTCCATGGTTGCTGTCGGGTTCACGGTTGGCACCGTTGCCTCTCGTTGTGCGTTGGCATGCGTTTCCTGCGCCGGACGTTCGTGGCCTCCGGCAGTGCCGAGCCTACCCCCGGGGTCGGACGGTGGCGTGGACGTGCTGTCCGGCATCCCGGACTCCCTTCGACAGAGTGTCGATCAGCCGAGCTTGCGCAGCAGACCGCGCGCGAAGCGGTCCTTGCCCTCGGTGTAGGGCGGGTAGACCAGCTGCATCGTGTCGGGCGACAGCGGCTTGCTGAGGACCGCCTTCTCGTGGCTGAACGTGCGGACCGACCGCTCGCCGTGATACGCGCCCGCTCCGCTCTCCCCCACCCCGCCGAACGGCAGACCCGCGACGGCGAGGTGCGCGGCCGGGATGCCGAAGCCGACCGCTCCGGAGCTCGTCTCGGTCAGGATGCGGCGCCGCACGGTGGCGCTCGACGAGAAGACGTACAGCGCGAGCGGCTTGTCGCCTGAGCGGATGAAGCGGATGGCGTCGTCCAACCCGTCCACCGGCAGGATGGGGAGGATCGGGCCGAAGATCTCCTGCGCCATGGCCGGGGCATTCTCGGGGACGTCGACCAGCACGGTCGGGGCGAGGTACCGCGTGGCGGCGTCGTGGTCGCCGCCGACCGCGGTCGTGCCGGAACCGAGCATCCCGGTCAGGCGCTCGAACTGCCGGTCGTCGACGATGCGGCCGTAGTCGGGGCTCTGCGCCGGATCGTCGCCGTAGAGGTCGCGCACGGCGTCGCGCAGCGCGTCGGTGAGCCCCGGGACGACCGCTCGGTCGGCGAGCACGTAGTCGGGCGCGACGCACGTCTGGCCCGCGTTCATGAACTTGCCCCAGGCGATGCGGCGGGCGGCCGCCGCGACGTCGACCGTCCCGTCGACGTAGACCGGCGACTTACCGCCCAGCTCCAGCGTCACCGGCGTCAGGTGCTCGACGGCGGCTGCGGCGACGATCCGGCCGACCCGGCCGTTACCCGTGTAGAAGATGTGGTCGAAGCGCTGCGCCAGCAGGTCGGTGGTCTCCTCCACGCCGCCTTCGACGACCGCGACCGCCCGGCGGTCCAGGTACTGCGGGATGAAACGTGCCATCGCGGCGGAGGTGGCGGGCGCGAGCTCGCTCGGCTTCAGCACGACCGCATTGCCCGCACCGAGCGCGCCGACGAGCGGCGCGAGCAGCAGCTGCACCGGGTAGTTCCACGGCGCGATCACGAGGACGACGCCGACGGGCTCCAGCAGGGTGGACGCGCGGGCCGGCAGCAGCGCACCCGGCACGGACACCCGCTTCGGCCGCAGCCAGCGGCGCAGGTGCTTCAGCGCGTGGTCGATCTCGCCGACGACGAAGCCGAGCTCGGCGATCTGCGACTCGGTCGGGTTCTTGCCGAGGTCCGCGAGGAGGGCGTCCTCGAACTCCGCCGAGCGCTCGGTGAGCATCCGCCGCAGCGCCCGCAGCTGGGCGAGCCGCCACGCGAGGGGCTTGGTGACCCCGGCATCGAAGGCGGACCGGAGCTCCTCGACCGTGTGCGTCATGGGCCCATCCTAAAGACACCCCCACACCATCACCTCCGGACTTTTTCGACCCCGCGTCGGCGTGTCGGGTCGAAAAACTCAGGAGCTGATGGCTGGGGTGGGCCCGTCAGCGGGCCGGGCGGTACTCGAGGTCGAAGATCGCGTGGCCGAGGCGCTCGCCGCGGCGCTCGAACTTGGTGACCGGGCGGTCGTCGGGACGCGGGACGAAGCGGGCCTCGCCGGCCTGGTTCACCAGCCCCGGCTCGGCGTCGAGCACCTCGATCATGTGCTCGGCGTACGGCTCCCAGTCGGTGGCGAGCCGCAGCACGCCCTCCGGCGCGAGCGCACGCACCAGCAGCCGGGCGACCTCCGGCTGCACGAGCCGGCGACGGTGGTGGCGCGCCTTCGGCCAGGGGTCGGGGAAGAAGATGAGGATCTCGTCGACGGACCCTTCCGCGAGCCCGCGCTCGAAGACCTCGACCGCGTCGTGCCGGACGATGCGGATGTTGCCGAGGCCCCGGTCGCGCATCGCGCCGAGGACCCGGCCGATGCCGGCGCCGTGCACCTCGATCCCGAGGAAGTCGCGGTCGGGGTGGCGCTCGGCGAGCGTCAGGAGGTTCTCGCCGTTGCCGAAGCCGATCTCGACCACGCGCGGCGCGGTGCGGCCGAACGCGGCGTCGAGGTCGAGCGGCGACCCGTCGAACTCGAGGCCGTACGTCGGCCACAGCTCGTCGATCGCCCGCTGCTGGGCTTCGGTCTTGCGTCCCCGGACGACGAAGCTGCGCGGCCGGACGAGGGGGGATGGTTCCATCCCCCCATTGTCCCGCACGGCGAGTGCGGCCTTGCGTCACGTCTGCGGCTGCGCGAGCACCCGCAGTGGTTACGGGAGGCCGCACTCACCGGCTAGAGCCAGGCGAAGGGGAGCGCCATGAGGCCGACGCCGAGCCCGACGACCGCGAACGCGATGCCGATCGCAGCGCCCGCGAGCATCACGGCGTTGAGCACGATGCCCCAGATGGCGAAGGTCCGCCCGAGCGGCTCCCGCTTGAGGGCGAGGATGCCGAGCACGAGGCCTGCCACGGGTGCGACGAGGGTCCAGCCGAAGACGATCGACGAGAGGCCGATCACGAAGCTCGTGACGCTGAGGGTTCGGACGGGCGCGGCGGTCTGGTACGGAGTGGTGGTGGTCATGCATCCATCCAACCGACCCGCGCTCGCGCCCGGTATCGGGGTAACCCCCGACTTGTCCCTGAGGTCACCCCGCCGCTCGTCACGAATGGACGCCATTGGTGACGAACAGCGCCCATTCGTGACGAATCCCGGGGCGGATCAGACCTGGCCGAGCAGGCCCTCGATCGGTCCGCGCGCGAAATAGATGAGGAAGCCGGCCGCCACGATCCACAGCAGCGGGCTGATCTGGCGCGCCTTCCCGGCGAGCGAGCGGATGAGCACCCAGCTGATGAAGCCGACGCCGATGCCGTTCGCGATCGAGTAGGTCAGCGGCATGACGATGATCGTCAGGAACACCGGAAGCACCACCGAGAACTCGCTGAAGTCGATGTGCCGGATCTGCACCACCATGAGCGCACCGACGACGACCAGCGCCGCGGCCGCGACCTCCAGCGGCACCACCTGGGTCAGCGGCGTGAAGAACATGGCCAGCAGGAACAGCACGCCGGTGACGACGCTCGCGAACCCGGTCTTGGCGCCCTCGCCGATGCCCGAGGCGGACTCCACGAAGACCGTGTTGGACGACGCCGAGACGCCGCCGCCGACGATCGCGCCGACGCCCTCCACGATCAGCGACGACTGCAGCCGCGGGAAGGTGCCGTCCTCGTTCGCGAGTCCAGCGCTCCGGGCGAGGCCCGTCATCGAGCCCATGGCGTCGAAGAAGTTGGTGAAGACGAGCGTGAAGATCAGCATGATCGCGGCCAGCGCGCCGATGCGGCCGAAGGAGCCGAACAGGTCGACCTGGCCGACGAGGCTGAGGTCCGGGAGCGACACGAGCGAGGTCGGCAGCTGCGGGACGGTGAGGTTCCAGCCCGCCGGGTTCTTCCCCATCGACGGGCCGACGTGCCAGATCGCCTCGGCGATGATCGCCACGACGGTCGCGGCGACGATGCCGATGAGCAGGGCGCCCTTCACCTTGCGCGCCATCAGCACGCCCATGATGATCAGCGCGATCAGGAAGGTGATGGTCGGCAGCGTCGCGATGGAGCCCGCCTCGCCCAGCTGGACCGGCGGCGACGACAGCGTCGTGGTGCGGACGAAGCCGCTGTCGACGAAACCGATGAACGCGATGAAGAGGCCGATGCCGACGGTGATCGCCGTCTTGAGCGGCGCAGGGACGGCGTTGAAGATGAGCTTGCGCAGCCCGGTCGCCGACAGCAGCACGATGATGATGCCGTTGATGACGACGAGGCCCATCGCCTCCTGCCAGGTCAGGATCTTGACCACGTTGACGGCGAGGAACGAGTTGATGCCGAGCCCCGCGGCGAAGGCGAACGGCAGGCGCGCGATCAGGCCGAACAGCACCGTCATCACGCCGGCGCTGAGGGCGGTCACGGCCGCGACCTGCGTGGTGCCGAGCGTGTGGCCGACGACGTCCTTCGTCCCGCCGAGGATGAGCGGGTTCAGGATGACGATGTACGCCATGGTGACGAAGGTCAGCACGCCACCGCGCACCTCGGTGCCCCAGGTGGTGCCACGTGCACTGATCTCGAAGAAGCGGTCGAAGCGCCCCTTGGCCGTGGTGGGCGCGCTGGTCGAAGCGGAAATGGTGAACTCCCGTAGGATCGGTGGGCGGTGCCCGGCGAGGATTCAGGTTCGTCGAGTATGCGCGAATGCGCAGCACCAAGCCTATTCCGACTCGAGAGCACTGAAGGACACGCATGGCACTGCCCTGGACGCTGCACGGCGACGGCAAGAAGGTCGGAGCGCACGAGATCGTGCTGCCCGGCGAGCGACTCACCTGGCCCCGGACGATCGGGCTCGGCGCCCAGCACGTCGTCGCGATGTTCGGCGCGACGTTCCTGGTGCCGCTGCTGACCGGGTTCCCGCCGGCGACCACGCTGCTGTTCTCCGGCGTCGGCACTCTGCTCTTCCTCGTCGTCACCGGCAACAGGCTGCCCAGCTACCTGGGGTCGTCGTTCGCGTTCATCGTCCCGATCGTGGCCGCCACGAAGGCGCACGGGATGCCGTCGGCGCTGTTCGGCATCCTGATCACGGGCATCCTGCTCGCCATCGTCGGGCTCATCGTGATCGGGACGGGCACGCGCTGGATCGACGGGCTCATGCCCCCGGTCGTCGCCGGCGCCATCGTCGCCCTGATCGGCTTCAACCTGGCCCCCGCCGCCGGCGCGAACTTCGCCAAGGCGCCGGTGACCGCGCTCGTGACGCTGGCCGCCGTCATCCTGTGCACCGTCCTGTTCCGCGGGATGCTCGGCCGGCTCTCCATCTTCCTCGGCGTCGCCGTCGGATACGTCTTCGCCGTCATCGTCGGACAGGTCGACTTCAGCGGCGTCGCGAAGGCCGCATGGATCGGCCTGCCGCAGTTCACCCTGCCGGCCAACCCGTTCACCTCCCCCGCGTCGACCTGGGGCATCCTGCCCGCCTTCCTCCCGGTCGTGCTCGTGCTGATCGCCGAGAACGTCGGCCACATCCGTGGGGTAGCCCAGCTCACCGACCCGTCGGTGAACCGCCTCACCGGCCGCGCACTGTTCGCGGACGGCCTCGCCACCACCGTCGCCGGCTTCTTCGGCGGCTCCGGGACGACGACCTACGGCGAGAACATCGGCGTCATGGCCGCGACGCGGGTCTACTCGACGGCCGCGTACTGGGTCGCCGGTGTCGTCGCCATCCTGCTGGGCCTCTCCCCCAAGGTCGGCGCGGTCATCAACACCATTCCGGCCGGCGTGCTCGGCGGCGTGACCACCGCGCTGTACGGGCTGATCGGCATCATCGGCGTGAAGATCTGGCTGGACAACAAGGTCGACTTCTCAAAGCCGAAGAACCAGTTCACCGCGGCCACGGCGCTCATCATCGGCATCGGCGACTTCACGCTGAACCTCGGACAGCTGACCTTCAACGGCATCGCGCTCGGCGCCATCGCCGCGATCGTGGTCTACCACGTGATGAACGCGATCGGCCGCGCGCGCGGCACCGACTGAGCCCTCGACTGGAGCGATCCAGCGGAGATCTGTATCTCAACCCTCTGACGTCATAGCGCCGGGGCGGAGGCGTCCTTCTGTATGGGACCACCGTCCCGCGACACCAACGACAGAAGACGCGAGATGCATTTCAGAAGAACACTCTCCGTGCTGACCGCCGGCACCATCGCCGCGGCCGGGCTCACCCTGACCACACCGGCTGCGGCCCCCGCGCAAGCGGAGACGGTCAGCCCGGACACCATCACAGCCATGGCCGTCGACGAGGCGAAGAAGCAGGGCGACGCCCAGGACTACTCCCTCCCGCTGCAGAAGCCGGTCCGGAAGATCCTCTTCCTCGGCCTGACCGATGTGACGACCGGAGACGGCGTGCGCCACACCCTCTCGGCGGACTACCGCACCTGGGCGAAGAACATCATGGGCCAGTTCGAGAGCCTGACGGAGTCGACCGGGATGGTGGACGTCGTTCCGACCCTGAAGTTCGACGACGGGCCCGTGAAGCTCGGCGCCGGAGACAACAAGGTCCACGAGTGGGGCATCGCCGACGCGTTGAACCGCGCGTCGGGCATGGCCGAGTACGACGCCATCATGCCGTTCTACAACGAGAACGCCGGAGGTGCCACCTTCCCGGGCTACTACGACGACCGCTACAGCCGCGGTGCCGGCTACTCCTTCTGGTCTCTCCTGAACGCCGGCGACGCGTCGAAGTTCCCCGGGCTGTCGCAGCCGGTCGAGTATTCGACCGATATCGCCCTCCACGAGTTCAGCCACCAGCTCGAGTTCAACAACCTCGGCTACGCCTACCCGGCCGTCCACGACAGCGAGAAGTATCCGGGTCTGACGTGCCAGCCCGACACCCGATGCTCGCGCTTCTACCTGGCCTCATACTCCGGCGAGGTCCCGTCGGCAGGCAAGCACATCGGCTTCTTCCCGAAGATGTGGGCGACCAGCCCCCGCTTCCTCCACCGCCCGGCCATGGCGACCGTGCACTACCAGGACGACCTCGGCCGCACCATCGCCCCGGACGCCAACCTCTACGGCCCCGGCGGAGACGCCTACAGCCTGCCGGCCCCTCCGGCGATCGACGGCTACGGCACGCCGAAGCTCGCCTCCGGCAGCGCACCGGCCAGCGGCACGTTCACCACCGGCACCCGCATCGACATCACGTACGTCTACACCGGCAAACCCGCCGCGCTCGTCACCGTGCGCCACCTGAAGTCGGACGGAACCCGCCTAGCCAGGGATGTCACCATCGCCGGCACGGTCGGCGCCCCCTACGACGCTCGGCCTGTTGCAGTGAACGGCTGGCACCCGCAGAGCACCCCGGCCAACGCGACGGGCACCTTCGGCACCTCTGCTGTGACCGTGGCGTACGTCTACGAGAAGGACTCGGCCCCGGTCACCGTGCGCCACGTCGACGTCAACGGCGTCCCCCTCGCGCCCGACACCACCCTCACCGGTGCGTTCGGCGCCGCCTACACGGCCACCCCGGTCACGCTCGACGGCTGGGAGGTCAAGCGCACTCCGGGCAACGCCACGGGGGTCTTCCGCGCCGGCCCCATCACCGTGACGTTCGTCTACAAGCGCAACCCGGCCCCGGCAGCCCCGGTGACCGTGCGCCATGTTGACCGGGACGGCCGCGCGATCGCGCCCGACGCGACCCTGACGGGCACCGTCGGCGCCGCATACACGGCCACCCCGGTCACGGTCGACGGCTGGAGGGTCAAGCGCACTCCCGCCAATGCCACCGGGGCCTTCCGCGCCGGCCCCATCACAGTCACCTTCGTCTACACGAGATGACCCGCGCGGTCGGGCGGGTTCGAGCGGACCCCGAACCTGCCCGGCCGTGAAGCCGCCGCTTGCTCCGCGGCTACTGGTGGAAGTACGGGATGATCAGGTACAGCCCGTAGAGCACCGCCAGCGCGCACGCGGTGAAGCACGCGTAGGCGCCGGTCAGCGCCAGGCGCTTCTGGCCGGCGGTCAGCGGGTTCTTGCGCTGGGCCTTCTCGGCCTTGCGCTGCAGCTTGGCTGCCTTCTCTGGCGTCAGCACGGTGATCGCGTCGGTGAACTCGACCGGCTCGACGAAGAGGGCGCGACCGGCGACGGCGAGCAGGCGCGTGCCGAGCGCGTAGAACGCGACGACCACGCAGGAGCCGACGAGGGCCGCCGCGAAGACGAGGACGAACGCTGCCCAGTCGATCATGCCGACCTCCTCGGCCGCTCGCGCTTGAGCGGCTTCACCTTCTCGATCTTGACCGCCTTGCCGGACTGCGCGACCTCGCTCTTGCCCTGCAGCGGCACCGGCTTGACGGCGTTCTCGCTGCTGACCCGGTTGCGGCGGGCGCGCCAGAAGATGTAGACGACGACGGCGGTGCCCACGATCGTGTCGATGATGACGCCGACCGGTCCGAGGTTCGCGAGCAGGCCCGCGGCCGCGCCGACGATGGCCGCCGAGGGCAGGGTGAGCAGCCAGCCGATGGCGATGCGGCCCGCCGTCCCCCAGCGCACCGAGGAGCCTCGGCGGCCGAGGCCGGAGCCGATCACGGAACCGGACGCCACCTGCGTGGTGGAGAGCGCGAAGCCGAGGTGGCTGGATGCCAGGATGGTGGCCGCCGTGCTCGTCTCCGCCGCGAAGCCCTGAGCGGGCTTCACCTCGGTCAGGCCGCGGCCGAGGGTGCGGATGATGCGCCAGCCGCCCGAGTACGTGCCGAGCGCGATCGCGAGCGCGCAGGCGATGACGACCCAGATCTCCGGGCCGGAGCCGAGCGGCTGGAGTCCCGCGGAGATGAGGGTCAGGGTGATGACGCCCATGGTCTTCTGCGCGTCGTTGGTGCCGTGCGACAGCGCGACAAGCGACGACGAGAAGATCTGGCCGTAGCGGAAGCCGCCGCGGCCGTCGGGCCGGCCGTCGTAGCGGCGCGTGATCCAGTACGCGAGCTTGGTGGCGCTCCAGGCGACCACGCCCGCGGTGAACGGCGCGATCAGCGCGGGCAGCACGACCTTGTCGAGCACGACGACGAAGTCGATGGATTGGATGCCCGCCCCCACGATCGCGGCGCCGATCAGTCCGCCGAACAGCGCGTGGCTGGACGACGAGGGCAGGCCGAAGAGCCAGGTCACCATGTTCCACACGATTGCGCCGACGAGGCCCGCGAAGATGAGCACCGGCGTGATCTGCACGCCGCCGTCACCCTCCTTGATGATGCCGCCGGAGATCGTCTTGGCCACCTCGGTGGACAGGAAGGCGCCGATCAGGTTGAGCACGGCGGCGAGCGCCACCGCCACCTTCGGGCGCATGGCACCGGTCGCGATGGGGGTCGCCATCGCGTTGGCGGTGTCGTGGAAGCCGTTCGTGAAGTCGAAGAAGAGCGCCAGCAGAATGACCAGCACGACGATGAGGGTGAGGTCCACCGTTCTCTTTCTCGTGTCGTCGGATGCGTCCCTCCCGACCTAAGACGTCATCGGGAGTTCATGCAAGGGACCTGGCGCTGTTCAGACACCGTGACGATACTCACACGGCGCCTGCGTCGGGTCAAACTCGTCAGAGCCGCCCGACCGAGGTGACCCGGACGACGGCGACGCCCTCGCGCGCGGAGTCCTCCAGCAGCACGTCGGCGGCGATGCCCCAGTCGTTGTCCCCGGCGGGGTCGGCGATGATCTGGCGCACCCGCCAGACACCCTCCTCGCCGTCCGGCTTCTCGTCGACCAGGAGCATCGCCGCGGACCGCGCGGAAGCGTCGGTGAGGATCTCGTCGTGCTCGGCGTAGTACCGCTCGAGCGCCTCGTCCCACTGCGCCTCGGTGAACGGGGCGACGCCTCCGGCGAGCAGCGCGGCCTCCGCCTCCAGGACGCCGAGGTCGTGCACCCGGTCGAGAGCGGCCAGCTGGATGCGGCGGAACAGCTCGTTCCGCACCAGCACGAAGAACGCGCGCCGGTTGGTGGTGACGTTCCGCGGCGCCGGCGGCGCGAGCTCGGTCGTCTCGGCGGCGTGGCGGACGGCGTCGGGGTGGACGAGCTCCTCCCACTCGTCGAGCAGGCTGGAGTCGACCTGCCGCACCAGCTCGCCCAGCCACTCGACGATGTCGCGCAGCTCCTCGGTGCGGGCCTCCAACGGCACCGTCTGGTTCAGCGCACGGTAGGCGTCGGAGAGGTAGCGCAGCACGACCCCCTCCGACCGGGCGAGCTTGTAGAACGCGATGAACTCGCCGAAGGTCATCGCCCGCTCGTACAGGTCGCGCACGACCGACTTGGGGCGCAGCTCGAAGTCGGCGACCCAGGGCTGGCTGGAGGCGTACGTGGCGAACGCCTCGTGCAGCAGCACGTCGTGGGGCTTGGGATGCGTGACCTCCTCGAGCGCCTCCATCCGCTCCTCGTACTCGATGCCTTCGGCCTTCATCGCCGCGACGGCCTCGCCGCGGGCGTGGAACTGCTGCGCCGAGAGCACCGGCCGCGGGTCGTCGAGCGTCGACTCGACCACCGAGACGATGTCGAGCGCGTAGACGGGCGACTCCGCGTCGAACAGCTCGAAAGCGGCGAGCGCGAACGGCGACAGCGGCTGGTTGAGGGCGAAGTTGGGCTGCAGGTCGACCGTCAGGCGGATCTCCACCGCGTCACCCGTCCGGACGGCCTCCACGACGCCGGCCGTCAGCAGCGACCGGTACAGCTCGATCGCGCGGCGGGCGAGCGCGAGCTGCCGCTTCCAGGGCTCGTGGTTGTCGAACACCAGGTCGCGGACGTGGCCGTACACGTCGCCGCCGCGTCCGATCACGTTGATGAGCATGGCGCTGGTGATCTGCATCGACGAGGTGAGCGTCTCCGGCTCCGCCTCGATCAGCTTGCGGAAGGACGGCTCGCCCCAGGAGACGAACCCCTCCGGCGCCTTCTTGCGCACGATCTTGCGGCGCTTCTTCGGGTCGTCGCCCGCCTTCTCCAGCGCTTTCAGGTTCTCGGACTCGTGCTCGGGCGCCTGCGCGACCACGGTTCCGGCCGTGTCGTACCCCGCGCGTCCCGCCCGCCCGGCGATCTGGTGGAACTCGCGCGCGTTCAGCTGGCGCATCCGAGTGCCGTCGAACTTGGTGAGCGCGGTCAGCAGCACGGTGCGGATCGGGACGTTGATGCCGACGCCGAGCGTGTCGGTGCCGCAGATGACGCGCAGCATCCCGCGCTGCGCCAGCTGCTCGACCAAGCGCCGGTACTTGGGCAGCATGCCCGCGTGGTGCACGCCGATCCCCTGCCGCAGCAGGCGGGAGAGCGTCTTGCCGAAGCTCGTCGTGAAGCGGAACTCCCCGATCAGGTCGGCGATCGCCTCCCGCTGCTCCCGGCTCGCGATCTTGGCGCTGGAGAGCGACTGCGCCCGCTCCAGCGCCGCCAGCTGGGAGAAGTGCACGACGTAGATCGGCGACTGGCCGGTGTGCAGCAGGTCCTCGATCGTCTCGTGGACCGGGGTGACCTCGTAGTAGTAGTGCAGCGGCACCGGGCGCTCGACGCCGGTGACCGTCGCGGTGGCGCGGCCGGTGCGGCGCTCCAGGTCGGCGGCGAGCGCCGTGACGTCGCCGAGGGTGGCCGACATGAGCACGAACTGGGTGTGCGGGAGGGTGAGCAGCGGCACCTGCCACGCCCAGCCGCGGTCGGGGTCCGAGTAGAAGTGGAACTCGTCCATGACGACCTGCCCGACCGGCGTCTCATCGCCGTGCCGCAGGGCCAGGTTGGCGAGGATCTCCGCGGTCGCGCACACGATCGGCGCATCGGCGTTGACCGCGGAGTCCCCGGTGGTCATACCGACGTTCTCCGGCCCGAAGATGTCGACGAGCGAGAAGAACTTCTCCGAGACCAGCGCCTTGATCGGCGCCGTGTAGTAGGTGCGCTCGCCGCGGGCGAGGGCGGCGAAGTGCGCGCCGACGGCGACGAGCGACTTGCCGGTGCCGGTGGGGGTGCTCAGGATGAGATTCGCGCCGCCCACGACCTCGATGACGGACTCGTCCTGCGCCGGGTAAAGCTGGATGCCGCCTGCCTCGACCCACGCCACGAAGGTGTCGTACACCGCATCCTCGCTGACCGAGCCCGGCCCGGACCAGCCGGGGATGTCCTCGACGCGCAGGCGGCGGGCGGTGGGCGGGGCGGCGTCGGACATGATCCCCAAGCCTGTCACACCCATGCTCAGAGGGACGGTTCCGGTAGTTCGGAACCGCCCCTCGCGGTGATCTCCGCCTATGGTTTCTGCTGTCGAAATGCTGCGTCATCCGCTTCTCGACGCTCCAGCCACCGGGCCAACCTGGCGGCCGGAACGATCACGAACAGGGTGCAACAGTAGATCCCCAGCGGAGCCCAGTTGCTGGAGTTGGTGATCCCTCCGTCGGGCAAGAAGAGGGCGAGGGCGAACAGGATCGCTGTCCAGAACACGGACACGAACCAAATCCACTGGCGAAACTTCATCGCACTGCCTTTCTTCTGCGCCACCCTACGCGCAACCCGCTTTGACGAGTTGACCGAGGTAGGTGTAGCTGAACGCCCAATTGCGGCACTGGCTCAAGCGGGTAGCGCTGTATCCACCGATCGTCGAATACACGGCTGCCCCGATGACGGCACCGATCGGTCCAGTCAACGCGAGAAGCGCAATCGCTGTACCAGCCGACCCAGCGTTGATCGCCTGCGCCGTCGCCTGCGACATCGTGACCACGACGTAGGTGCCGAAGGTGACGCTGGGATCGGCCACAACGGGGAACGCCGTCGACGGCGTGAAGTCGACAACCTGCGTCAGCGTGTTTCCGCCGATCTCGTAGTGGGTGGCCACCGCGTTTCCCTCGGCGTCCTTCGCCCACGGTGCGGCAATGACAGCGGAAACCGTCGAGGACTGTCCATCGACGCGACCCACGAAGGCACTCCCATCCGGTGCGAGCTGGAGGGATTGGCCCTCCGGCACGGTCACGGGGTAGTCGTACCGCTTCGGGGCCTTCGCGTTCTCGATCACGGTGCTGATCTGCACCGTGCCGTCGGCCCGCACCACGGGGACGGTCGACGATCCGTTTTTGTTGTCGTACACGACCACGCCGGGCACCGGCGACGCCGTCGCGTCCGTGGCCTGCTCCGCGAAGGGCAACCCCATCGACACGCTCCCTCCCGGAAGGGTCGCTTGGACTCCCGCGGCGGCGTCCACTGGTACCTTCACCTTCACCCCGTCGGCTGTTGACGCCTGAACTGCTGCGTCCGCGGTGCCGCCCACTGCTATCGCGCCGGCCACGGCCTGCGGCGCCACGTCCTGGATCGCGGCGACCGCGTCCGCCGCATTGACCTCCGCCGCGTCGGTGGACGCGAACCCGGTCAGCCCTGCACCGATCATGCACAGGGCGGCCAACCTTGCCATCGACACCTTCACACGAGATTTCCGCATCGGGAACCTCCACTTTCGTTCCTCATCGAACGAGCGGACAAACGTCCTTCACCCGACCCCGTCAGGCCGGAAAGGTCACGGTCCGCGACCGCGCAGGCATCGACTGCCTGTACCCCCGTACCCTGCCGGAAATCCGCACCGCACCGCTCAATTAGGACAACACGACCCCGGGCATGGTGCCCACGGCCGTCACATGTGGCCACACGGACGGTCCGCCGCCGATGGCCGGATCGAGCGCGCACACAGCCGGCGCCCGTAGGTTTGCCCTATGGCTGAGTTCTGGCGGCCGGCGGCGGCCGGCGTCGCGAGCGTCGTCGCGGGTGTCGGGCTCGCCGAGCTCGTCAGCGCCTTCGTCGTGCAGAACGGTAGCCCGGTGCTCACCGTCGGCGCGCTCCTGATCGATCTCGCCCCGGCGTGGCTGAAGCAGGCCGTGATCGCGCTGTTCGGGACGGGCGACAAGGCGTTCCTGATCGTCGCGCTCGCCGTGGTCGTGCTCGCCGGCGCCGGTCTCGCCGGCTGGCTGGAGTTCCGGCGCCCCCCGCTGGGCCGCATCCTGATCGGCCTCGGCGGGGTGATCGGCGTGGTCGCAGCGGTGACCCGCGCGGGCAACGGCGTCGTCGACGCCCTGCCGTCGGTGCTCGCCGCGGTGGTCGCCGTCCTGCTGCTCGGCTGGCTGATCGGGATGCTGCGCGACACCCGGCCCACCCGCGTCGCGCCGCGCGGGCGGGTCAGCCGGCGGCGCTTCGTCGGCAGCACGGCGGCGACTGCCGCTGCCGGCGCGGTGGCCCTGGTGGTCGGCCAGGCGTCGGCCTCGGGCTTCCGCGGCGCCGCGGCCGCCCGCGCGGCCGTCAGACTGCCCGCCCCGGCCACCACCGCTCCCCCGATCCCGGCGGGGGCGTCGTTCGACATCCCGGGCCTCTCGCCGGTCATCACTCCGAACGCCGACTTCTACCGCATCGACACCGCCCTGCAGATCCCCGGCATCGACCCACGCGACTGGAAGCTGCGCATCCACGGGATGGTCGAGCAGGAGGTGGAGCTGACGTTCGCGCAGCTGCTCGCGCTGCCGCTGGAGGAGTCGACGACGACGCTGACCTGCGTCTCGAACGAGGTCGGCGGCGACCTGATCGGGAACGCGACCTGGCTCGGCTATCCGATCCGGCACCTGCTGGCCCGGGCGAAGCCGTCCGCCGGCGCCGACATGGTGCTTTCGACGAGCCAGGACGGCTGGACCGCGTCCACTCCGATCGAGGCCCTGACCGATGAGCGGAACGCGATCCTCGCCGTCGGGATGAACGGCCAGCCGCTCCCGCTCGAGCACGGCTACCCGGTGCGGATGGTCGTGCCCGGCCTGTACGGCTACGTCTCGGCCACGAAATGGGTGGTGTCGCTGGAGGTCACCCGCTTCGCCGACCACACCGCGTACTGGACGGAGCGCGGCTGGTCGGAGCGCGGACCGGTGAAGCTCTCCTCCCGGATCGACGTGCCGGCCGCGGGACGGCAGGTGAAGGCGGGCACCGTGGCGGTCGCGGGCGTCGCCTGGTCGCAGCACGTCGGCGTGAGCGCCGTGCACGTACGCGTCGACGACGGACCGTGGCAAGAGGCGACGCTCGCCGACGCGATCTCCGCCGACACCTGGCGGCAGTGGCGCTACGCGTGGGAGGCGACGCCCGGGGCTCACACGCTCACCGTGCGGGCGACCGACGCGAACGGCAAGGTCCAGACCTCCGCCGTGCGCGATGTGGTGCCCGACGGCGCGACCGGGCTGCACAGCGTCAGCGTGACCGTCGTCTGAGTCGCCGCGGTGTGATGCGGGCCGCGGGTGTGATTGGCTGAGGTCATGGCCCTCCCGCCCCTGGTCGAACCCGGTCCCGAGCTGACGCCGGAGCGCACCGCCCGGTACGCCCGCACCACGCAGCTGCCCGGCTTCGGGCCGGTGGCCCAGCGCCGGCTGCGGGCCGCACGCGTGCTCGTCGTCGGTGCAGGCGGTCTCGGCTCCGCGGTGCTGCCGCTGCTCGCCTCGACCGGGTTCGGCACGATCGGCATCGTCGACGACGACCGGGTGGAACCGAGCAATCTGCCGCGCCAGTCCATCCACACGCCATCCGATGTCGGCCGGGCCAAGGTGGAGTCGGCGGCGGAGACCGTGCGCGCGCTCGACGACACGATCGAGGTCCGGCTGCTGGCCGAGCGGCTCACCTCCGAGAACGCGCGGGAGATCCTCTCCGGCTACGACCTCGTGCTCGACGGAAGCGACAACTTCCCCACCCGGTACCTGGTCGACGACGCCGCGACGCTCGCCGGCATCCCCGTCGTCTGGGGCGCCGTGCACCAGACCGGCGGCCAGGCCGGCCTCAGCTGGGCGGCGCAGGGGCCGACTTACCGCGACCTGTTCCCGGTGCCTCCCGCGCCGGGCAGCGTCGCCAGCTGCGCGGAGGCCGGGGCGCTGCCGTCGGTGTGCGGCGTCGTCGGCGGCCTGATGGTCAGCCAGGCGATCCTCCTCGTCACCGGCACCGGCGATCCGCTGCTCGGTCGCGTCGTCGTCCACGACGGCCTGCGCGGCACGTTCCGCGAGCTCGCCTACGAGCGCGACCCGGAGGCGGCGCCTGTCACCGGGCTCATCGACTACGACCTGTTCTGCGGCGTGACCGACACGATGTCGCCCGCCGAGCTCCACGCGCGGCTGGTCGCGGGCGAGCCGCACACGCTGCTCGACGTGCGGGAGCCGTGGGAGGCCGACATCGTGGAGCTGCCCGGCTCGCTGCTGGTGCCGCTCGGCGTGATCGAGCGCGACCCGGAGGGCGTCGCGGCCCGGCTGCCCGACGGCCCGCTGGTGATCGTCTGCCACCACGGCATCCGTGCAGAGACCGCCCGGCAGCTGCTCGACGGCGCCGGGGTGCCCGGTCTCGTCCTCGCCGGCGGCATCGAGGCGTGGGCGCGCGACGTCGACCCGACCCTCCCCCGGTACTGACCGTGCACGCCCGGCGCGGGATACTGAACCCATGACCACAGCGCGCAGCGTCGAGGAGCACGCCGGGATCGTCGCGCGGATGCTGGAACCGCTCGGCGACGAACCTTCCGTCGAGACCGTGCCGCTGGCCGAGGCGCTCGGCCGCGTCACCGCGGGCGAGGTGCGGTCGGAGGTCGACCTTCCGCTGTTCCGCAACTCCCAGATGGACGGGTACGCGGTGCGGGCGGCCGACATCCACGCCGTTCCGGTCGCCCTGGAGGTGAGCGGAGACATCCCCGCGGGGCACACCAGCCCCGTGACCCTGATCGCCGGCACCGCGCTCCGCATCATGACCGGCGCTCCGGTGCCGACCGGCGCCGACGCGATCGTGCCGGTGGAGGACACCGGGCTGATCCTCGGCCGCGACGACGACCTCGAGGGCGCGGTCGTCGAGATCCGCCGCTCCCGCACCGCGGGCGAGTACGTCCGCGAGCGCGGCAGCGACGTCCGCCGCGGCGACGTGCTCGTGCCCGAGGGAACGCGGCTCGCGCCCCGGCACCTCGCGGCGCTCGCCGCAGCGGGCGTCGAGGCGGTGGCCGTGCGCGCCCGGCTGCGCGTCGCCGTCCTGACCACCGGATCGGAGCTCGTGACCTCGGGCTCCCCCGCGCACGGCCAGGTCTTCGACGCCAACGGCATCGCGCTCGCGGCGCTCGTCGAGGAGGCCGGAGCGGTCGTCTCGGTGCGCGCGAGCAGCGACGACGATCCCGGCGCGTTCGCCCGCATCCTGGACGACGCGATCCGGTCGAGCGACCTCGTCATCACCTCCGGCGGCATCTCCAAGGGCGCCTACGAGGTGGTGCGCGAAGTGCTGCTGCCCCGCGGCGCGGACGTGACGTCGGTGGCGATGCAGCCGGGCGGACCGCAGGCGACCGCGGTGATCGACGGCGTGCCGGTGGTCGCGTTCCCCGGCAATCCGGTCAGCACCCAGGTGTCGTTCGCCGTGTTCCTGCGCGGGCCGCTGCGAGCGGCCGCCGGGCTGCCTCCGCTGCCGCCGCAGCGGGCGACGCTCACCGAGGCCGTGCGCTCTGTGCCCGGCCGGCGGCAGTTCCTGCGCGGCCGGCTCGGCGAGAGCGGCGGCGTCGCCCCGGTCGCGGGCCCGTCGTCGCACCTGGTGGCCGCGATGGCCAAGGCCGACGTGCTCATCGACGTACCCGTGGAGGCGGAGGCGCTCGACGCGGGCTCCGCCGTGACAGTCTGGACGCTATGACGCAGTTGACCCACCTCGACGCCGACGGCCGTGCCCGCATGGTCGATGTCGGAGGCAAGCCGGAGACCGACCGGGAGGCGGTCGCGCGCGGCCGCTTCGTGACCACCCCGGAGGTGGTCCGGCTAGTGGCCGCCGACGACCTGCCCAAGGCGGACGTGCTCGCGACGGCCCGCATCGCCGGGATCGGCGGGGCCAAGCGCACGAGCGAGCTCATCCCGCTCTGCCACCCGCTGCCGCTGAACAGCGTGCGGGTCGACTTCGAGCTGGACCCCGACGCCGGCGCCATCGAGATCGAGGTCGTCGCACGCACGCACGGCCGCACCGGCGTGGAGATGGAGGCGCTCACGGCGGTCGCGGTCGCCGGGCTCACCCTGCACGACATGGTGAAGGCGGTGGACCCGGCAGCGACGCTCACCGACGTCCGGCTCGTCGCCAAGAGCGGCGGGAAGCGCGGCGAGTGGCGGCGGGACGGCGAGCCCACGGAGGCGGCGCCCGCCGAACCCCAGACGACCCATCCCGCGATCGTGCTGGTCGCCTCCACCCGCGCCGCCCACGGCGTCTACGAGGACACGACCGGCCCGGTGATCGCGGACTGGCTGGCCGAGCGCCGGCTTCCCGCCGACGTGCGCGTCGTCGCCGACGCCGAGGTGGACGCGGCCCTGCGCGCCGCCGTCGCCGAGCTTCCCCTCGTGCTCATCACCACCGGCGGCACCGGCGTCTCGCCGACCGACCGCACGCCCGAGGCGACGGCCGCCCTGCTCGACCGGGAGCTCCCCGGCATCGAGGAGGCACTGCGGGCGCGCGGCACCGCGGCGACCCCGCTCGCGGCGCTCAGCCGCGGCCGGGTCGGGGTGGCCGGTCCGACCCTGGTGGTCAACCTCCCGGGCTCGCGCGGCGGCGTCGCCGACGGTCTCGCGGTGCTCGACGAGCTGCTCCCCCACCTGCTCGACCAGCTGCGCGGAGGCGACCACTCGTGAGCGACATCCTGGCGGCCGTCACGGCCGATCCGCTCGACCCGTCCACCGTGGACGAGTTCGTCTGGCGCGCGGAGGCCGGCGCCGTGGTGTCTTTCCAGGGCATCGTGCGCGACCACGACGGAGGCAAGGGCGTCGTCTCGCTCGACTACCGGGCGCATCCCGACGCGGAGGACTTCCTCCGGGCGTGCTGCGAGGAGGTGGCGCGCACGAGCGGCCTGCGGGTCGCCGCGCAGCACCGCGTCGGCTCGTTGACGATCGGCGACCTGGCGCTCATCGCGGCCGTCGCAGCCCCGCACCGCGCGGAGGCGTTCGCGGCATGCGCCGAGCTGGTCGAGATCATCAAGGCGCGCGTGCCGATCTGGAAGCGGCAGCACTTCACCGACGGTGCCTCGGAGTGGGTGGGTCTCTAGGCTTCCCCATCCGCAACTGCGGTCATAGGCTGGACTTCGTGCCGCAGATACGGATCAAGGACGCCGCGCTCTACCTCGGCGTGAGCGATGACACCGTTCGACGCTGGATCGAGGCCGGGCTGCTCGGCAGCGCCCGCGACGACAGCGGACGGACGGTGGTGGACGGCCTCGAGCTCGCGCAGCTCGCCCGGCAGAACGCCGTGCTGCCCTCCGACCCGTCGGGGGTCGCCGGTTCGGCCCGCAACCGGTTCGTCGGGCTCGTGACCGACATCGTCGTGGACACGGTGATGGCGAAGGTGGAGCTGCAGTGCGGCCCGCACCGCGTGGTCTCGCTCATCAGCAGCGACGCGGTGCGCGACCTCGGGCTGGAGCTCGGGTCGGTGGCGGTCGCCGTCGTGAAGGCGACCAACGTGATCGTGGAGACGCCCGCGGGTCACGGCGGACCGGCGGTGTCGCGGTGACGCGCGTGGGGCTGCGCGCTTCCGTCGCGCTAGCGGTGGCCGCGGGGCTGCTGCTGAGCGGCTGCAGCAGCACGATCGACGACCCCGCATCGACGACGACGCCGACGCCATCCGCAGGCGACGTCCACGGCACCGTCACCGTGTTCGCGGCCGCCTCCCTCACCGCGACGTTCACGCGACTCGGGAAGGAGTTCGAGGCCGCGCATCCCGGAGCGACGGTCTCCTTCTCGTTCGCGGGCTCGTCCGACCTCGTTTCGCAGCTGACCGCCGGCGCCCCGGCCGACGTGTTCGCCTCCGCCGACCAGAAGAACATGACGAAGGCGGTGGATGCCGGCGTCATCGAGGGCACGCCGGCGGACTTCGCGACGAACGTGCTGGCGATCGCCGTGCCTCCCGGCAATCCCGCGCACGTGAAGAGCTTCGCCGACCTCGCCTCCCCGTCGGTGAAGACCGTGATCTGCGCACCCCAGGTGCCGTGCGGCACCGCGACAGCGGCGGTCGAGAGGTCGGCGGGCGTGACGCTGACGCCGGTGAGCCAGGAGTCGTCGGTGACCGACGTGCTCGGCAAGGTGATCTCGGGCGAGGCCGACGCCGGTGTCGTCTACGCCACCGACGTGAAAGGCGCGGGCGGCAAGGTCGCCTCTGTGCCGTTCCCGGAGGCGGCGAAGACCGTCAATGTCTACCCGCTCGCGACCGTCGCGCACGCCCCGAACCCGGCCGGAGCCGCGGCGTTCGTCGCGTTCGTCACCGGTCCGAGCGGCCGGTCGGCGCTGCGGGCCGCGGGCTTCGGGCTGCCGTGAGCGGCCGATGAACGTCCGTCTCGGCGTCCCCCGCTGGGTGCTCGCCGTCGCCGCGGTCGGTGCCCTCTTCGTCGTGCTCCCACTGGTGGCGATGGCGCTCCGCGTCGACTGGCCGCACTTCGTGCCGCTGATCACCTCGCCGTCGTCGGTGGATGCGCTGCTCCTCAGCCTGCGCACCTCGCTGCTGGCCACCGCCGGCTGCCTGGTGCTCGGCGTCCCGATGGCGGTGGTGCTCGCGCGCGTGCCGTTCGCCGGGCAGCGGGTGGTGCGCGCGATCGTGCTGCTGCCGCTCGTGCTGCCGCCGGTCGTCGGCGGCCTCGCGCTCCTCGCCCTCTACGGCCGGCGCGGGCTGCTCGGCGGCGCGCTCGACGTCGCGTTCTCGACCCCCGCGGTGGTGATCGCGCAGACGTTCGTGGCGCTGCCGTTCCTCGTGCTCAGCCTGGAGGGCGCGCTGCGCTCCGCGGGTGAGCGCTACGAGGCCGTGGCCGCGACGCTCGGCGCGCGTCCCTCCGCCGTGCTGTTCCGGGTGACGCTGCCGCTCGTGCTGCCCGCAGTGGTCTCCGGCGCCATCCTGTCGTTCGCGCGGGCGCTGGGCGAGTTCGGCGCGACGCTCACCTTCGCCGGCAGCCTGCAGGGTGTCACCCGCACCCTGCCGCTGGAGATCTACCTGCAGCGCGAGACCGACCCTGATGCCGCGGTGGCCCTCTCGCTCGTGCTCATCGCCGTCGCGATCGCCGTGGTCGCCGTCGCTCACGGCGCCGGCGAGCGGGTGCGGCCGTGGCGGGCCGCACGGAGCGTCGCGTGAGCCTGCGACTGGAGGCCGCGCTCGACGCCCGCGACGTCGCCGTCTCGCTGTCGCTCGACCACGGCGAGACCCTGGCCGTGCTCGGCCCGAACGGTGCGGGCAAATCGACCGTGCTCGGGATGCTCGCCGGGCTGGTCCGCCCCGACCGCGGGAGCGCGACGCTCGGCGACGACGTGCTGTTCGATCTGCCCGCCTCCTGGCGCCCGCCGCACCGTCGCGGCGTCGCCCTGCTGGCGCAGGACGCCCTCCTGTTCCCGCACCTGACCGTGCGCCACAACGTCGCGTTCGGCCCGCGCTCCTCCGGCGCGACGCGCTCGGAGGCGGGCGCGATCGCCGACGAGTGGCTGCGGCGCACGGCGACCGACGCGTTCGCCGACCGGCGCCCGGCCCAGCTCTCGGGCGGCCAGGCGCAGCGCGTCGCCATCGCCCGCGCCCTCGCGGCGGAGCCCAGCCTGCTCTTGCTCGACGAACCCCTGTCGGCCCTCGACGTGGCGGTCGCGGCCGACGTCCGTGGGATGCTCGCCGACGTGCTCGCGGACCGCACGACGGTCCTCGTGACGCACGACGCGCTCGACGCCTACCTGCTCGCCGACCGCGTCGCGGTCATGCACGACGGCCGCGTCGTCGAGGAGGGTCCGACGCGGCGCGTGCTGGAGCGGCCGCGGCATCCGTTCACCGCTGAGCTCTCGGGGCTGACGCTGGTCCGCGGCGTCCGCACGCCCGACGGGATGCGCGCCGACGACGGGATGCTGCTCCCCGGCGAGCCCGTCGACCCTGTCGAGCAGGGGGCTCCGGTGCTGGCCGCGGTGCGCCCCTCCGCCGTGCGTCTGGCCCGGCCGGACGCCGGGACGATCGCCGCGACCGTCACCGCGCTCGAACCGCAGGCCGACCTCGTGCGCGTGCGCACCGACCGCCTCGACGCGCTCGTACCGCCCGCCGACGTGGCCGACCTCCGCCTGCGCGTCGGCGCCCACGTCGCGCTCGGGGTTCCGCCCTCCGCCGTCACCCTCTACCCCGCCTAAGGCGTCGAGTTGCACGTCGTGGTCGCTATTCACGTCGAATAGCCGCCACAAGGTGCAACTCGGAGGGTTGTTAGCCGCCGGCGAAGGGCGGGAGGACGTCGACGGTGTCGGTCAGGGCGCGGGAGGGATCGCGGGAGACGACACCGCCGACCAGGAACGACCCCGACCGCACCACGCGCTCCATGGCGTCCCCGTAGCGGGCCACCAGCTCGGCCTGCAGTCCGCCGACGGTCGCGTCGGCCACCTCGAGCCGCTCCTCCGGCCTCCCGGCCGCCTCCTCTGCGGCCGCGAAGTACCGCACGACGACCTCAGCCACCGATCGCCCCCATGCTCCGGACCGGCGGGGCGAACCCGGCCGCGTCCATCCCGTGCCCGGCCTGCTTGCCCCACATGGCCGCCTGCCACCAGCGTGCGATCTCGGCGTCGTCCGCGCCGCCGCGCAGCAGCCCGCGCAGGTCGGTCTCGTCATCGCCGAAGAGGCACGAGCGCACCGTGCCCTCCGCGGTGATCCTGGTGCGGTCGCAGGCCGCGCAGAACGAGCGCGTGACCGACGCGATGATGCCGACGGTCGCCGGGGCGCCGCCCACCGTCCAGCCCTCGACGCGCCACTCCTCGGCCGGGGCGTGCGGGTCGTCGCGGCCCGCCTCGACGAGGGTGAACCGCTCCCCCAGCACCGCGAGCAGCTCCTCGGCCGACACCATGTTCTCGCGCAGCCACGAGCGGTCGGCGTCGAGCGGCATCTGCTCGATGAACCGGAGCCGGCAGCCGTTCTCCAGCGCCCAGGCCAGCAGCTCCGGGGCGTCGTGCAGCGTGACCCGCATCATCACCGCGTTCAGCTTCAGCGGGGTCATCCCGGCCTCGTGCGCGGCCCGGATGCCCGCGAGCACGGCCGGGAGCCGGTCGCGGCGGGTCAGCCGGGCGAAGTGCTCGCGGTCGACCGTGTCGAGCGACACGTTCACGCGGGTGAGGCCGGCCTCCACGAGCGAGTGGATGCGGTGGTCCAGTCCGATGCCGTTGGTCGTGATCGACAGGTCGATGCCGGGCGCGGCCTCCGCCGAGCGTCCGATGATCTCCGCCAGGTCGGCGCGCATCAGCGGCTCGCCCCCGGTGAACCGGACCTCGCGCACGCCCAGGTCGCGCACGCCGATCCGCACCAGCCGCGCGATCTCCGTCGCGGTCAGCAGGTCATCGCGCGGGATGGCGGGGAGGCCCTCCGCGGGCATGCAGTAGGTGCAGCGCAGCGAGCACTTCTCGGTCACCGACACCCGCAGGTCGCGCGCGACGCGCCCGAACCGGTCGACGAGCCCGGAATGCTCCGGCCGCCCGTCGAGACTCGGCATGACGCCGGGAGCCGCGTCCGGGCGCAGCGCGGCCCGCAGCGGGAGTCCCAGATTCACGGCCGTCATGCTCTTCACCATAGACCGGCGGGCGGCCTCGGCAATAAGCTGCCGACATGGGAATCATCTCGTCCGGCTTCCTCGGCCGTCGGAGGACCGACGACCCCCGCCTCCCTCCGGGTCAGTATCTGACCGAGGGCTTCCCGGTGCTCTCCGCCGGGCCGACGCCCCGCATCGCCAAAGACGACTGGGCGTTCACGATCACCACCGAGAAGGGCGACGTGCACCGCTGGAGCTGGGACGAGTTCCTCGCGCTCCCGCAGGAGGACGTGAGCACCGACATCCACTGCGTCACCAGCTGGTCGAAGCTCGGGACGTCGTGGCGCGGCGTCGCGCTCGACACGCTCTTCAAGGACGTGGACACGTCGTTCGAGTACACGATGGCGCACAGCTACGGCGGCTACACGACCAACGTGCCGCTCGCCGACCTGCTGAACGGCAAGGCCTGGGTCGCGCACTCGTTCGACGGGAAAGACCTGGAGCCGGAGCACGGCGGCCCCGCCCGCCTGCTGGTGCCGCACCTGTACTTCTGGAAGAGCGCCAAGTGGGTCAACGGCCTGCAGATGCTGCCGCAGGACCAGCCGGGCTTCTGGGAGCAGAACGGCTACAACATGTACGGCGACCCCTGGAAGGAACAGCGCTACTGGTGAGCAGCGTATGGCGGGTGGCCGACGTGGTCGACACGCGGATGGAGACCCCGACGGCCCGCACCATCCGGCTGCGCATCCCTGGACTGCACGGCCATCTGGCCGGTCAGCACGTCGACATCCGGCTGACCGCGCCCGACGGGTACCAGGCGGTCCGGTCGTACTCGATCGCGTCCGGCGGCGGCCGGGGAGCCCTGGAGCCCCACGAGCTGCCGGACGACGAGCTGGAGCTGACGGTCGAGGAGCTCGCCGACGGCGAGGTCTCGCCGTACCTGGTCCGCGGCCTGCAGAAGGGCGACCAGCTGGAGGTGCGCGGTCCGGTCGGCGGCTGGTTCGTCTGGCGGCCGGGCGACAGCGGACCGGTGCAGCTGATCGCCGGCGGCTCCGGCGTCGTGCCGCTCATGTCGATGGCGCGGGCGCACGCGGCGGCGGCGAGCACCGCGCCGTTCCGGATGCTTTACTCGGTGCGCACGCCGTTCTCCGGGTACTACACCGACGAGCTCGCGGGGCTGGCGGCCGACGCCGCGGCGCCGCTCCACGTCGACTACGTCTACACGCGGCAGGCGCCGGCGGGCTCGGAGACGAAGCCCGGCCGCCTGACCGCCGAAGGATTCATGCAGCGCGTGCTGCCGGCCTCCGACTCCCCCACCTTCTTCATCTGCGGGTCGACGCCGTTCGTCGAGGCGGTCTCCGGCTGGCTGGTCGACGCGAATCACGACCCGGCGCGCATCCGCACCGAGCGCTACGGCGGCATCGGAGGGACGCCATGACGAACCAGGACTACCTCGACGGCAACGCCGCCGCCGGGCTGCTGTCGGAGGTGTTCGCGGCCGACATCACCACCGCAGTCGGCCAGTGCGTCAACTGCGGCGACGAGTCCGTCGTCGCCCGCGGCCGGGTCTACGTGGACGAGCACGGCCTCATCCTGCGCTGCTCCGTCTGCGGCGACGTGCTCGCCGTCGCCGCCGAACGTGCCGGCCGCCTCTGCCTCGACCTCCGCGGCCTCGCCTGGCTCGAGTTCCCCGTCGAGTAACCCCCACCGTCGACTCCGCGAATACTGCACGCCCGCGCGGCGTGTCGCGTGCAGTCTTCGCGGACTCGAGAGTGGGTGGCGGGCGTCAGGAGACGTGGACGGCGGGGCGGCGCTTGACGTCCTTCTCGGCCTCGCGGAGGACCTCGCGCGTGACGGGGGCGACCTCGCCGACGCCGGTGATCAGGTAGCGGAACATGTTCGAGATCGGGTTGCCCTCGGTCCACTCGAAGTAGATCGTCGGCACCACGCCGGTGACGTCGCGCATCTCGATGAGCACCGCCGCGATCGTGTTCGGCACGTTGCCGCTGCGCACCTGCAGCACCCGGTAGCCGTGCTTCACGACCCCCTGCACCACCAGGTCCTCCTCGAAGTCGGAGGAGTCCGACGGCAGCACCTCCAGGAAGATCGTGCGCGACCGCTGCGGGATGTGGCTGAACTTCCGCTCGTCCTTGTTCTTCTGCTCGTACTCCTTAGTGGTGTCCACGTCGGGCTCGTGCGAGATGATGCGGATCTCGCCCTCCTCCGCGTCCTCCAGGATGAAGTCGAGCGCCGTCACGTCGAAGGTCACCGAGGTGGCGCGCAGCTGGAACGACCGCCCGATGCGCGACACGATCGACACGGTCAGGATGCCGAGGATGAACAGCGCCGCGATGCGCAGGCCGTCGGGCCGCTCGATGATGTTGTCGATCGTGGTGTAGACGAAGATCGCCGTGATCAGCCCGAACGTCCACATGCGCTTCGGCTGCCGCTTGCGGCGCGCCGACAGGGTCACCGCGAGGGACGCCGACGTGATGAGCACCAGGACGCCGGTCGCGTACGCGCCGCCCTGCGCGTCCACGCTCGCCTGGAAGATCAGCGTGATGAGGAATGCGATCGCCGTGAAGACGAGCACCAGCGGTCGCACGGCGCGCGCCCACTGGGGCGCCATCCCGTACCGCGGCAGGTAGCGCGGCACCAGGTTGAGCAGTCCGGCCATCGCCGACGCGCCCGCGAACCAGAGGATCAGGATGGTCGAGAGGTCGTAGACCGTGCCGAAGCCGTTGCCCAGATACTCGTGCGCGAGGTATGCCAGCGCGCGGCCGTTCGCCTGCCCGCCCGGCTGGAACTCGCGCTGCGGGATGAGCAGCGTCGTGGTGAAGCTCGACGTGATCAGGAAGACGCTCATGATGATGGCGGCCGTGGTGAGCAGCCGGCCGGCGCCGCGGATGCGTCCCTTCGGGTACGCGGGGTCGTCGTCCGGCCGTCCCTTGATCTGCGGCATCACGGCGACACCCGTCTCGAACCCGGACAGGCCCAGCGCGAGCTTCGGGAACACCAGCAGCGCGACCCCGACGATGATCAGCGGGTTGCCGTTCTGCCGGAACAGCGCCTCCGACCAGTCGGTCACCGCCGTCGGGTGCAGGAACACCTGCACGATCGAGACGCCGACGACCACCACGTTGAGCGCCAGGTACACCGCGACCAGCACCACCGCGATGCCGATGGCCTCCTTGAAGCCCTTCAGGAACACCGCGCCGAGCAGGGCGAGCAGGAAGAGCGTGATCAGGACGTTGTTGCCGTGGAACCAGTCGGGCGCGAACGGGTTCTCGATCGCGTGCGCCGAGGCGTCCGCCGCGGAGAGCGTGATCGTGATCATGAAGTCCGTCGCCGCGAAGCCGAGCAGCACCAGCACCAGGAGCTTTCCAGCCCACCAGGGCAGCAGCCGCTCCAGCATGGCGATCGAGCCGGAGCCCTTGAAGCTCTCGCGCGCGACCCTGCGGTACACCGGGAGGGCGCCGAGCAGCGTCAGCGCCACCAGCACGAGGGTGGCGAACGGCGAGATCAGGCCGGCCGCCAGCGCCGCGATCGCGGGCTGGTAGCCGAGGGTCGAGAAATAGTCGACACCGGTGAGGCACATGACCTGCCACCACGGGTGGGTGCGCTCGGGGTTGCGCCCGTGCGGTCCCTGCTGGGTGCCGCGCTCGTCGACGAGGCCGGTGAGCAGCCAGTGCCGGAGACTGCCGCCCTTGGTCGACTTGGGTGCGGGGCGCGCCTGGCCGGGGACGGGGATCTCGCTCACGTCGTCAGCGTACTGCTCACCAGGCCGAGACACTGTAGTCCTTCAGGAAGACGCCGTGGAGGTCTTCGCCCGCCTCGCCGCGGACGATCGGGTCGTAGACGCGCGCGGCGCCGTCGACGAGGTCGAGCGGGGCGTGGAACCCCTCCTCGGCGAGGCGCACCTTCGTGTGGTGCGGGCGCTCGTCGGTGATCCATCCCGTGTCGACGCTCGTCATCAGGATGCCGTCGCTCTGGAACAGCTCCTCCGCGCTCGTGCGGGTCAGCATGTTGAGGGCGGCCTTCGACATGTTCGTGTGCGGGTGCCCTGCGCCCTTGTAGCGGCGGCCGAAGACGCCCTCCATCGCCGAGACGTTGACGACGTAGGAGCGGCCGGCGGCGGCCAGCGACGGGCGAAGGCGGTCGATCAGGATGAACGGCGCGGTCTGGTTGCACAGCTGGACCTCGAGCAGTTCGAGCGCATCGATGGAGCCGATGGCCTGGGTCCAGGAGTTGACGTGCGCCACATCCGGGACGAGCCCGCCCGCGTCGATGGCCGTGCCGTCGGCGTGCCGGGCGAGCGAGGAGGAGCCCGCGGTCATCGCTGCGGTGGCCAGGTCGTCGGCGGTGAGCGCGGCGGCGCCGGCCAGCTCGGCGATCGTGCCGCGCACGTCGGCGGCGGAAAGCAGCGGGTGCGCCGCCACCGACCGCTCCAGCGCGAGCGGATGCGGGTCGGCGGTGTGGCCGAAGGTCTCCAGCTCCGGCAGCGGCCCATCCGGCAGCGGCTGCGTCTCGGCCTCCGCCAGCAGCGAATAGGCGCCCGGCGAGCGCCGGACGGTCTGCGCGGCGTTGTTGATCAGGATGTCGAGCGAACCGCGCGCGGCGACCGAGTCGGCCAGCCCGATCACCTGGGCCGGGTCGCGCAGGTCGATGCCGACGACCCGCAGCCGGTCGATCCACTGCCCCGCGTCGGGCAGCTGCGAGAAGCGGCGCACCGCATCGCGCGGGAACCGGGTCGTGATCGTGAGGTGGGCGCCGTCGCGCAGCAGCCGCAGCGCGATATGCATGCCGATCTTCGCCCGGCCGCCGGTGAGCAGCGCGCGCTTGCCGGTCAGGTCGGTGCGGGCGTTGCGCTTGGCGTGGCTGAACGCCGCGCACGACGGGCAGAGCTGGTGGTAGAACCAGTCGACCTCGGTGTAGTGCTGCTTGCAGATGTAGCAGGCGCGGGAGGTGATCAGGGTGCCCGCGGTGCGGGATCCGGTGCTGCTGGAGGTCAGCTCGCGGCCACGGGTCTCGTCGTCGATGCGGTCGGGCGCGCCGGTCGCGGTGGCCGCGATGACGGCCTTGTCGGCGTCCTGCACCTGCTGCCGCAGGGTGCGCCGCCGCTCCTGCTTGACCGCCTTGAACATGTGGCCGGTCGCACGCCGGACGGCGACGAAGTCGGGATGGTCGTGGTCGAGCTCATGGAGGCGTTCGAGCACACGGAGGGTCGCCGCGAGATCGTCGGGGTCGATGCCGGACGCGGCCGGGGTTTCGGGAGGCACCGGAAGATTCTACGTGGCACCATGAACGCATGGATGCGCATGCGTTCTTCGAGGCGACCGGCATAGCGTTCGAGTTCGCCGGGGTCGCAGCGATGGCGGTCGGTTTCGTCGTCGCAGTCGTGCTCGCGCTCGTCGCGTGGCGGCGTCAGCGCAGCGGGGTCGCGGCGTTCCGGACGCTGCGGGAGAGCTTCGGCGGGGTGATCCTGCTGGGGCTGGAGATCCTGGTCGCGGCGGACCTGGTCAAGACGGTCACCTCGACGCCGTCGCTGACCGACGCGCTGGTGCTGGGGATCATCGTGCTCATCCGCACCATCCTGAGCTTCTCGCTGCAGATCGAGATCGACGGCGTCGCGCCGTGGCGCCGTGCGCTGCTGACCACGGGGCCGTCGGTCGTCGCGCACGCGGCGCGGTCGGCGATGCGCACGCCCGACGGCGGCGAGCAGCCGGCCGGGATGTGACGCTCTAGCGCTCCTCCGCCGCCCGCCGCGCCGCACGCTCGGCGTCGCGCTGCTTGACGCGGGCGTTCTCGGCCCGCACGGCCGCCTGGGTCGCGCGCTCGGCGACGAGCCACTCCGGCGGGTCGGCCAGCAGATCCTTGATCTGAGCGGTGGTCAGGGCCTCGGTGATGCCGCCGCGGGCGAGGCCGGAGTTCGAGACGCCCAGCTTGCGGGCGACGACGTCGCGCGGGTGCGGGCCGTCGGCGCGCAGCTCCTGCAGCCATGCGGGCGGCTCGGCGACCAGCGCGTCCAGCTCGGTGCGGCTGATCTCGCGGTCGCGGAAGTCCTCCGGCGCCGCCGGCAGGTAGATGCCGAGCTTCTTGGCCGCGGTGGCCGCCTTCATGGTCTGCGCCTTCATGTGCTCAAGGCTACCGTTCGCTACCCTCGTGAGGTGTCCTCCCCCTTCCGCGTAGCCTTCCCGCTCGGCGTGACCGTCGGCAAGTGGACGCGCACCTTCGAGCAGCGCTTCCCCCGCGTGGAGCTGGTGGTGCGGCCGAGCGACGACCCGCTCGCGGCCCTGGCGGCGGGCGAGGCCGACATGGTGTTCGCGCGGGACGCGGAGCCCGACGACGAGCGGCACCTCATCCCGCTGTACGCGGAGGACGTAGTGGCCGTCGTGCACCACGAGCACCTGCTGACGCTCGAGGAGACCTGGCGGCTGGCCGACTTCGACGACGAGCCGCGGGTGACCGGGAAGCCGTCGGAGGCGCTGATGCGCAGCGTCGCGTCGGGCGACGGGGTGGCGCTGCTGCCCGCGTCGGTCGCGAAGGCGCTGCGGCGGCGCGACGTGGTGGCCCTCCGGCTGGAGGACGCCCCGCAGAGCCGGATCGGCCTCACCTGGCCGCGCGAGGGACAGCATCCGCTGGTCGACGAGTTCATCGGGATCGTCCGCGGCCGCACCGCGCACAGCTCCCGCAACCCCGACGTGGCCGCGCGCGAGCGGGCCGGAGGCGCCCGAGCCCGCAAGCGCCGCCGCTGAGGCCGCGCGCCTGGTTGACGCGACACGCCGCCGCGACGCGCGCGCCCACGGCGTGTCGTGTCCACACGGCGGCATCCATGGGACGCAACACGCCGTCATCGCGCGGGCGTCACGGCGTGTCGCGACCCACGGATGCGTGGCGGGGCAGGATGGGGGCATGAGCGGAAGCGTCGGGCGCGAGGCGCAGGCCGAGATCTACCGGGCCGGGGTCGCAGGGCGGCGGCCGCGGGTGCCGGTCGGCGCGGCCGAGCTGGAGCGGGCGGCGCAGCGCCGGATGTCGCGTGCGGCGTTCGCGTACGTCGCCGGGTCCGCCGGGCTGGAGCGCACCGCGCAGGCCAACCTCGACGCGTTCCGCCGCCGCCGCATCGTGCCGAACGTGCTCCGCGACGTCTCGGCCCGCGACCTGTCCGTCGAGCTGTTCGGCGTGCGGCGCCCCACTCCCCTGCTGCTCGCGCCGATCGGCGTACTCGAGCTCGCCCGGCGCGGCGGCGATGCGCTGGCCGCGCGCGCGGCGGCCTCGCTCGGCGTCCCGGCGGTGCTCTCCACCCAGGCGTCGCAGCCGATGGAGGAGGTCGCCGCGGCGATGGACGCGGCGCGGCCCGGCGCCTCCCGGTGGTTCCAGCTGTACTGGAGCTCGTCGCGGGACCTGGTCGAGAGCCTCGTCGGCCGCGCCGAGCGCTCCGGCTGCGAGGCGATCGTCGTCACGCTCGACACGCACGTGCTGGGCTGGCGCCCGCGCGACCTCGCCCTCGGCTACCTGCCGTTCAGCCGCGGACTCGGCATCGCGCAGTACACGTCCGACCCGGTGTTCCGGGAGCTCGTGCGCGAGCGGGCCGCCCGCGGGGGCCGGACCGCGACCACGGTGACGCCCGCCGCGGTCGCCGCCTTCGCGAGCATCCTGCGCCACCACCCGGGTCGCCTCCGCGACAACCTCCGCTCCGGTGAGCCGCTCGCCGCGGTCGAGACGTTCCTCGACGTCTTCGCCGACCCGTCCCTGACCTGGGACGATCTGGCGTTCCTGCGCGAGCGCACGCGGCTTCCGATCGTGCTGAAGGGCGTGCTGCATCCCGACGACGCCCGCCGCGCTGTCGACGCCGGCGTCGACGCCGTGCAGGTCTCGAACCACGGCGGCCGCCAGCTCGACGGCGAGATCGCGGCACTGGACGCCCTCCCCGCGGTCGTGGACGCGGTGGACGGCCGCCTCCCCGTGCTGTTCGACAGCGGGATCCGTGGCGGGTCGGACGCCCTGGTCGCGCTCGCCCTCGGAGCCCGCGCGGTCGCCATCGGACGGCCGTACGTCTACGCCCTGGCGCTGGCCGGCGAGGAGGGCGTGCGCGAACTGCTGCGCAACACCATCGCCGAGCTGGACATCACGCTCGGCCTCGCCGGCGCGCGCAGCGTCGGCGACGTGGACGCGTCCCTCCTCGCCCCCGCCTGAACCGGCGGGCCGCCTGCTACGAGACCGCCGCCCCGATCAGCGACAGCAGCGCCTGCGCGTACGCGGCGTCGGCCTCCGGCTCCTCGAAGTACCGCTCCTGCCCCTCCAGGAGCACGGTGACCCGGTACCCGTCGGGCGTGCGGGCGAGGTGGCGGAAGGTGCCGCCGAGCAGCTCGCGCAGCTGGTCCTCACGCGGGATCCACAGCGCGTCCTCGACCGCGAGCGAGTCGAGCGCCCACTCCGTGGTGCCGTTGAAGCCCAGGATCGTACCGGTGTCGAAGTGGTGCGGCTCGATCGTCATGTCGCTGACCGTGAACCGCTCGCCCTCCATTCCGGGCCGGTCGATGGCGAAGGTGTCCCCTGACGCGGGCTGCCAGCGCAGCCCCGCGGCCCGCAGTTGCCGGGCGGTGTCCTCGTGGATCACGGATGCTCCCTCTCAGTCGGTGACGACGACGATCTTGCCGCGCACATGGCCGCCCTCGAGCCTCCCGAAGGCCTCGACGGTGCGCTCGATGGGGTAGATGGAGTCGATGGGCAGCACCAGCTCGTTCTCCGCCAGCAGGGCGGCCAGCTCGGCGAGCTCGTCGTTGCCCGCCGCGCGGCCGCCGACCGTGCTGGCGCCGTGCGCGTCCGGCCCGAAGGCGGCGATCGTGTTGACGCGCTCGATCGGGACGCCCAGCTCGAGCGCCGCCTGGATCGTGTCCGGCCCGTGGTTGTCGAGCACCGCGGTGACCCGGTCGTCGTCGAGCACATCGCGCACCCGGTCGGCCAGGCCGTCGCCGTACGCGACCGGGATCACGCCGAGCGACTCCAGGAACTCGTGGTTGTCCTCCGACGCGGTGCCGATCACGGTCGCGCCGGCCCGGACCGCCAGCTGCGCCGCCAGCACGCCCACGCCGCCGGCCGCCGCGCTGACGAGGACCGTGTCCCGCTCGTGCAGGTCGATCGAGCGGACGGTCGCCATGGCCGTGCGCCCGACCACGCCGAGCGAGCCGGCCACCTCGAAGGTGAGCGGGTCGGGCTTCGCCACCACCGCGCCGTCCTCAGGGACGACGACGAAGTCGGCGATGGACGCGAACGGGGCCGTGCCGAACACGGCCTGCCCGAGCTCGAACCGGGTCGCACCCTCCCCCAGCTCCTCGACGAAGCCGGCGAAGTCCTGCCCGATGCCGCTCGGGAGGGTGACGCCCATGTGCGCCGCCGCCTGCTCGGAGCGGTACGCCTTGTAGTCCATCGGGTTGAGCCCGGCCGCCATCACCCGCACGAGGAGCTGACCGGGGCCCGCCCACGGTCTGTCCCGCTCGACCACCTGCAGGTAGTCGCGAGAACCGAACTCCTCGAACTGGACGAATCGCGGCACGGATGGGCTCCTTCCCCTGGTAGGGAGGAGCCTAGCCCCGGCAGCCTCGGAACAGCAGGGACTCTCAGCCTAAGCCTCTCAGCCGAAGACTCTCAGCCGAAGAGGAGCGCGGCCTCCTCGTAGCGCGCGTCCGGCACGGTCTTGAGGCCGCCGGTGGCGTCGGCGATCGAGACGTTGACCACGTCCGTGCCGCGCAGCGACACCATGGAGCCCCAGCGGCCCTCGTACACCGCATCCACCGCCGCCATGCCGAGACGCGTGGCGAGCACGCGGTCATAGGCGCTCGGGACGCCGCCGCGCTGCATGTGGCCGAGCACGGTCGCGCGCGACTCGATGCCGGTGCGCTCCTCGATCATGGGGGCGAGCATCTCGCCGATGCCGCCGAGGCGGGGACGGTTGAACGCGTCGAGGCCCTTGTGCGAGTGCGCCTCCTCCATCGTGTCCAGGTGGAAGCCCTCGGAGACGACGATCACCGGTGCGCGGCCGCGGTCGCGCACCGACTCCACCCACTCGCAGATCTGCTCGATGGACTGCGGTTGCTCCGGGATCAGGATGGCGTGCGCGCCGCCCGCCATGCCCGAGTGGAGGGCGATCCAGCCGACGTGACGGCCCATCACCTCGACGACCATGCAGCGCTGGTGCGACTCCGCGGTCGTGCGCAGGCGGTCGATGGCCTCGGTGGCGATCTCCACCGCGGTGTCGAAGCCGAACGAGTAGTCGGTGGCGGCGAGGTCGTTGTCGATGGTCTTGGGGACGCCGACGATCTTGAGGCCGGCGTCGGTGAGTCGGCGGGCTGCGGTCAGCGTGCCCTCCCCGCCGATCGCGATGATGGCGTCGATGCCGTTCTCGTCCATCATCCGCTGGATGTTCTCCGGGCCGCCCTTGTCCGTCTCGAACGGGTTGGTGCGGCTGGAGCCGAGGATGGTGCCGCCCTGGCGCGAGAGACCGCGGACGCTGTGCCGGTCGAGCGGCATGATGTCGCCCTCGACGACGCCGCGCCAGCCGTAGCGGAAGCCGGCGAACTCGGAGTGGTGGACGCGGTCGCCCTTCAGGACCGCGCCGCGGATGACCGCGTTGAGGCCCGGGCAGTCTCCGCCACTGGTGAGGATGCCGATCTTCATGCTGCTCCGTTTCGTGCGATGCGTCCCCTGAATCATGCCCGGGAGCACGCGGCTGCACAAAATCGCACTGGACGGATGCGGCGGCGCGGTGGTAGGCGGGTCAGAGCCCGAGCGCTCGCTGGAGCTTCGAGGAGCTCTCCGAGGGCCGGGCGCCGGCGGCGAGCAGCCGCTCCTCGATCCCGTCGAGCAGGGCGGTGCGGCCGGTCCGCGTGTCCGGCGCACCGGCGAGCAGTTCGACCTCCCACTCCCGCCACTCCTGCGTGCCGCCGGCGCGCAGGTTCTCGCTGCGCACGTGGTCGTCGGTGAGCTCGGCGACCTCGAACCCGGCGGCGTCGAGCAGCACGACACTGTCGCGCTGGTTGGTCACGCGAGCAATCGGGACGAGCGGCTCGTCGCCGATGAGCGGCCGGAGGTGGTCCCGCAGGTCGGCGGGCGGCTCGTCCCCGTCGGTCAGCGGCCACTGCCGCTCGGTGCGGCCCTCCTCCGCGGGCTCCTTGACGTGCCAGCCCTCGTCGTGGCCCCCGCGGCGCACCCGCAGAGCGGTGCGGTGCTGGGCGAGAGTCAGGTCGGCGGTGTCGAAGTACGTGGCGACGAGCTCGTGCCGCTCCGGCTCCTGCTGCACGGCGACCGCGCCGACCCCGACGAGCAGTGGATGCCGCGCCTCGGCGTCGACGTCGTACTTGCGCTCGATCTCGGTCTGGGAGTGGTGGGGCATATCCCCTGTCTAGCCCACATCCCGGCTGTCGCGAAATTTCAAGCGCCACGGGTGACGCGGGCCCTACGGTGAACGCATGACCGCAGAGACCATCACCGCCCGCTTCGACGTGACCGGCTGGGAGCCGGCCGACCTCCCCGGGATCGAGGGCGACTGGGTCGGCGCCGTCGTCATGCGCAAGACCTACACCGAGGGTCTGGTCGGCGAGTCGGTCGCCCACTTCGTCTCGTCGGGCACGGAGGAGGACGGCAGGGGCTACCTCGCCGCCGAGCGGATCACCGGGCGGCTGGAGGACGGCCGCAGCGGCTCGGTCACCGTGCACCACGGCGCATTGCAGCACCCGGGCGACCCGTCCGCGTTCGGCTACATCGTGGCCGGGACGGGCACGGGAGACTTCGCCGGCTTCCGCGGGCGCGCCAGGATCGAGCACGACGAGCGCGGCGCCTCCTTCGTGTTCGAGCTCGACTGACACCGGCCTTCACCGGCGCGATCGACGGCGGTACCCTCGGGGCATGAGCGACCCCAGAGGAAGTGACCGCAGGGACGACGAGGGTCTCGACGACTTCGTCGAGGCGCAGGAGACCGACTACGAGCCGGAGCCCGTCGTGCACGACCCGGAGGACCTCCCCGTGGTCGACGACGAGGACGACGAGCTGCTCCCCGACGACGACCGCCCCGTCCCCCTCGACCCCGACGACGCCGAGATCGCCTGACCGGTAGCGGCTAGGCGAGCGCGTCCTCCAGGAGGTGGATGAGCGCGTCGAGCTGCACGGAGTCGGTCGAGCCGACCTCCACGTCGCTGCCGTCGAGGGCGCGGGCAGCGAGGCCCTGCTTCGCGTCGATCAGCTCCGCGATCTTGGAGTCGATCGTCTGCGCGGCGATGATGCGCCACGCGGTGACCGGCTCCTCCTGGCCGATGCGGTGCACGCGGTCGATCGCCTGCGTCTGCTCCGCCGCCGTCCACGACAGCTCGGCCAGGACCACGTTCGACGCCGCCTGCAGGTTGAGGCCGACGCCCGCCGCGGTGAGCGAGCAGACCGCGACCGCGACCTCCGGGTCGTTGTTGAACGCGTCGATCTCCTTCTGGCGGGCGAGCGCGGACTGGTCGCCGCGGATCGACACCGTCTTCAGGTCGCGGGCTGCGAAGGCCTCCTCCGCCGCATCCATCACGTCGATGTGCTTGGCGAAGAACACCACCTTGCCGACCGAGCGGGCCAGCTGCGCGGTGTAGTCGGAGGCGAGCCCCGCCTTCGCCTGGCCGATCTTGCGGACCATGGTGAAGACGTTGTCTCCGGTCTTCGCCGACTTCGCCTCCTCCAGCTCAGACTGGGCCACGAGGCGGATGAGGTGGTGGCGGTGCGCCTCGTCGTCGCCGTCGAACGAGTCGGGGCGCCCAGCGGCCGCGGCACGGTGGAACCGCGCGACGAGCCGCGCGGCCAGTTCCTTCTCGGCCTGACGGATGGAGCGGCCCATCTCGTCGTCGAGCTCGACCGGCAGATCGACCACGCGCCGGCTCGGCAGGTCGGCAGCCACGTCGAGCTTGCGCCGGCGGACGATGCCCATGTCGATGACCGCCTCGCGGGCGGCCGCGTAGAAGCCGAAGTCGGCCGGGGTCAGCCCGGTCTCCTCCAGGTGCTCCATCAGCTCGGCCGTCGGCTTGTTGCCGTCGATCCAGCCGAGGAACTGCCAGATCGCCTTGAAGTCGTCGATGTCGTTGATCAGCGGCGTACCGGTCAGCGCGATCATCAGCGGGTCGGGCGTGGCCTGCCGGATGGCGTCGGCGAGCCCCAGCACCAGGCGCGAGCGCTGCGAGTGCAGGTTCTTGATGAAGTGCGCCTCGTCGACCACCATGCCCTTGAAGCCGAGCGTGCTCAGCCAGGAGAGGTGCCGGTCGAGCACCTCGTAGTTGACGATCACCACGTCGGCGAAGGCGTCGAGCCCCTCGCCGTCGCCGTGGATGACGGTCGCGCGGCGGTGCGGCGTCCACCGCTCCACCTCGCGCGCCCAGTTCATCTTGACGACGTTCGGGACGACGGCGAGCAGCGGGTAGGCGCCGGCGACGGAGGCCGCGAGCACCGACTGCGCGGTCTTGCCGAGGCCCGGCTCGTCGGCGAGTAGGAAGCTCCTGTGCCCCTGCCGCACGCTCTCGATGAACCGCGACTGGTGGTGCATCAGCTCGAGGCCGTGCGGTGAGTAGCGGTCGATCAGCGGTGCCGGAGGGAGCTCCATGCTGGCGGCCTGGCCGCCCGCGCCGTACTCGAACGACTTGAACAACGGGCCGAGCAGCTCCCACGAGTCGAGCCTGCGCCGCGGGGTCGGGGTGCTGGGCGAGAGGCGCGAGAAGTCGGGGGCGAGGAACGGGTTCGACAGTTGCCGCGCCTTCACCGAGGGCGGCACGACCTGCTTCTGCGCCAGCTCCGGCGGGATGACGCTGTCCTGCTTGGCCACGGGACGCTCGATCGTGATGATGAGGTCGTCGGGCGAGAGCTCCGTGCCCGACTCCAGCAGCCAGTCCCGGCGCATCTTCTGCGCGGTGGCCGTGGAGGGCGACTCGCTCTCGAGCAGCGAGATGAGCGATGTGTCGCGCGCCGCCGTCTTGGCGAGAATGGTGGCGATGCCGTCGAGCCGCTTCAGCTGCTCCGCGCGCTGCGCGTCGCTGAGGTCGGGGTCCGACTTCGCGCGGGCGCGCTCCTCGCGCATGAGGAAGGCGATCACCTGGAACTTGGTGCGGTTGGTCGGCCCGAGCTTCTTGCCGTCCGCGGCCTTCGCCTCCACCTCGCGCACTTTGCGCGCGAGCACGGGGATCAGCCCGTCGTTGTTGGCGTGCCGGTTCTTCCGCTGCTGCTGCCTGGTCGGGCTGGTGCGCTGACCGGAACGAGACATGGTCCTCCAGTGGAGGCGTCGCGGGCTGTCGGAGGACGCGACGCCGTGTGGGCGTGAGGCCGGCGGAGGCGGGAGGACCGGTGACCGAGTGGACCGGGCTCGACGCGGGTGACGCCGGGAGCGCGGCACAGGATGGACGCGCAGCTCCATTTTACCGGAAAGCCCGGCGTTCAGCGACGCGTGTCAGCGGGAATCTTGATCGTGACCGCGGCGGCGACGAAGACGACCGCCCCGACGATGGAGAGACCCTGCAGGGCGAGGGTGCCGAGCGGCAGCGGCCACACGGGATTCCACACCACCGCGAGCGGCACGAGGCCCACCAGCCACCACCACATCCGCGCCTGGCCGGCGAAGACGCAGAGGATGAGAGCGAGGATGCTGACGCCGTAGCGGATGTAGAGATACGCGTCGCCGCCGACGAGCGCGAGCCCCGCGAGGAGCACGATCGCGCCGAGCAGACCGGGCGCGAGCGCGGCCCTGTTGAAGGCGGGCTGCTGCGGCGTGTGGGGACGGGACACGGCATCCCACTCTACGCGGCCCGGACATGGTGCGCCCGCCCGGTTCCCGGAGACCTCGCTCTCCGGCCGGGCGGGCGGCGCTGTGTGGTGGGGCGTGCTGCGGGCTACAGCACTCCCCGGCGGAACAGGAATGCGCACGGCGGCGCGTCGGACCCGACGCGCACCGTGACGGCGGAGTGTCGGGCGAGCTGGACGAAGGCGTCGAGCTCGAGGCGGGTCATCGGGACTCGGCGGAGTTCGGCGTCCGAGGCGATCCCGTTCACCGCGAACGCGACGTCGGGCACGTCGTAGGGTTCTGCGGCGAGGTCGAGGAACACGATCGGCGAGGCATCCTCCGTATCGAGCGGGAACACGGAGAGGATGGCCTCTGCGGCGGCCTCCGTCGTGACGTCGTCACCGAGGTGGACGACGGGCGTGGTGATCTGGTCTTCCGGATAGCCGCTGCCCACGAGGGTAAGCGTCTCGCCATCACTCATGGCGTCGAGTGCGCTCAAGAGCGCACCGGACAGCAGCGGGCTGAGGTTCTTCAGCAAAGTCGGGCCTTTCCTGTTAAACGAATATTTCTCAACCCCTCCCTGGAGGATAGACCTCTCGGTATGTCCACCCCTACCCCCCATTGGGGGGCTTTTTGCACACTGAGACCCCACTGGGGTATCCACGGGAAGGTCGTATCCTGAGGGGGTGATCGCAGACATCAAGAAGCGGGCGCTGCACCGAACGCGCATCCTCGAAGGGCAGCTCCGGGGTCTCGAGAAGATGATCGAGAACGAGGACTACTGCATCGACATCATCACCCAGTCGCTGGCCATCCAGAAGTCGCTCGGCTCCCTCAACCGGCTGCTCGTCGAGAACCACCTCCGGACCCACGTCTCCGAGGCGTTCGAAGAGGGCGGGAGCGCCCAGGACGACGCCATCGTCGAGCTGCTCAAGATCTACGAGCTCTCCAACAACCGGGGCTGACGGTGGAGGAGCTCATCCGCATCGTCCGCGGCGACATCACCGACGAGACGGTCGACGCCATCGTGAACGCCGCCAACAGCTCGCTGCTCGGCGGCGGGGGCGTCGACGGCGCCATCCACCGCCGCGGCGGCCCCGCGATCCTGGAGGCGACGCGCGAACTGCGCGCCACGACCCTCCCGGAGGGCCTCCCCACCGGGCAGGCGGTCGCCACGATCGCGGGCGACCTGGGGTCGAAGTGGGTCATCCACGCGGTCGGACCGGTCTGGTCGGCGCGCGAGGACCGCACGCCGCTGCTGCAGAACGCGTACCGCTCCTCCCTCCGCGTCGCCCGCGAGCTCGGCGCGCGCACGGTCGCATTCCCCGCCATCTCTGCCGGCGTCTACGGCTGGCCGATGGACGACGCCGCCCGGGTCGCGGTCAGCACCGTGCGCGCAGTGCTCTCCTCGGGGGTCGGATCGGTCGAGCACGTGCGGTTCGTGCTCTTCTCCGACGAGGCGTTCGACGCCTTCCGCGCGGCGGCCGGCGAGTGACGTCCGCCGACGACGGCGCGCTGGAGCGGTTCCGCTCGCTGCTGCGCATCCCCACGATGTCGCGCAACGACGTGTCGGAGACCGACTGGGCCGCCTTCGACCGGTTCGCCGACGCGCTGCCGGAGCTCTACCCGGCGCTGCACGCCGCGCTGGAGCGCGAGCGGCACGGCCACTCGCTGCTGTACCGCTGGCGCGGCCGCGGCGACGGCGACCCGACCGTGCTGATGGCGCACTACGACGTGGTGCCGGCGACCGAGGAGGGCTGGACGCATCCCCCGTTCGCCGCCGAGCTCACCGGCGAGGGCGAGCAGCGTCTCCTCTGGGGGCGCGGGGCGATCGACGACAAGGGGGCCGTCGTCGCGATCCTGGAGGCCGTGGAGGCGCTCGTGCGCAAGGGCTTCCAGCCGGCGGACGACGTCTACCTGAGCTTCGGGCACGACGAGGAGACGGTCGGCTCCGGTGCGCGCGGCATCGCGGCGGTGCTGCGGGAGCGCGGCGTCCGCCCGGCGCTCGTGCTCGACGAAGGCGGCGCGGTCGTCGAGCGGATCTTCCCGGGCGTGAGCGCGCCGATCGCGGTGGTCGGGGTGAGCGAGAAGGGCATCACGAGCGTGCGGCTCACTGTCGAGCAGCACGGCGGGCACGCGTCCACTCCCCCGCGGATGACGGCGACGGTGCGGCTGGCACGGGCGATCACGCGGCTGAACGCCCGGCCGTTCCCGGCGCGGCTGACCGAGACGAACCTGCGGATGGTGGAGACGCTCGGCGCGCACGCGACCGGGCCGCTGCGGGCCGTGTTCACGCGCGCCCGGCGGCTGCAGCCTGTGCTGCGCTGGGTGTTCGGCCGGCTGAGCGACGAGACGCGCGCGATCGTGCGCACCACCACCGCCGTGACGCAGCTGCGCGGCAGCCTCGCCGCGAACGCCCTGCCGGAGACCGCGGAGGCGGTCGTCAACACGCGCATCGCCGTCGGCTCGTCGGTGGCGGAGACGCTCGGCCACCTGCGCCGGGCGATCCGGGATGACGCGGTGCGGATCGAGGCCGTCGACGCGAGCGAGCCGTCGCCGGTGTCGCCGTCGGAGGGGCCGCAGTGGGAGCGGCTCGCCGCGGCCATCGGCGCCGTGCACCCGCGGGCCGTCGTCACGCCGTACGTCATGCTCGGCGCGAGCGACAGCCGGCACTTCACCGGGATCTGCGACGCCGTCTACCGCTTCACGCCGTTCGAGCTGAGCGCGGACGAGCGCGGGGCGCTGCACGCACGCGACGAGCGCATCCGCGTCGCCACCTGGCTCCGCGGCATCAGCGTCTACCAAGCCCTCCTCCGCACCTCCTGATCCCCCGTCGAGTACACCAAGACTGCACGCCTCTACGGCGTGTCGCGTGCAGTCTTCGCGGACTCGATGGTGGGGGCTAGCGGGAGCCGCCGAGGTCGGGGAGGGTGATGGCGCGGGAGTTGGGCGGGAGGTCGCGCAGGCGCTCCAGGGCGGGGGCCAGTTCGGCGGCCCAGGCCCGGTAGCCCTCCTCGTTCAGGTGCAGGCGGTCCTCGGTGAAGGCGGGATTCAGCTCGCCGTCCTCCAGCGCGAGGGCCGGCCACAGGTCGAGCCAGCCGGCGTGCACGGTCGGCGCGAACTGCCACAGGTGCCGGTTGATGTCGCGGATCTGGTCGGCGAACTCGTGCCCGCGCGGCATCACCGACTGCACCAGGATGCGCGTGTCCGGCAGCTCCTTCCGGAGCGTCACCAGGATGGTCTCCACGTTGCGGACGACGTGCTCGACCGACCGGCGCCAGGCCAGGTCGTTGGTGCCGACGAGCAGGGCCACGAGCGCCGGACTCGACTCGATCACGGCGTCCAGCCGCGCGATGACGTCGTCGGTCGTGTCGCCGGCGACACCGAAGTTGCGCACCGTCTCACCGGGCAGCAGTGCCCCCCAGTCGCCGCCCTGCGTCAGGCTGTCCCCGACGAGGGCCAGCACCTCGCCCTCCGGTCTCCACTCGTCCGTCATCCGCAGCCTCCCCTAGGTCTCCCTCCATCCTCCCTCCAATCGAACGGGGATGCGAGGGCCGCGATTCGTGACGAACGAGCGCCGTTCGTGACGATCGAGCCCCATCCGTCACGAATCGCGCCCACTCGGCACGAATCGCGGGCCGGTCAGAGCAGCGACTTGGTGTGCCAGACCGTCTTCGTCTCGGTGAAGAACGCGATGCGGTCGAGCGACGGCGCGGCGGCGTCGGGACCGTTCTCCGGCGGCAGGACGCGCTTGAGGGTGTCCGCCGCGGCGATCTGCAGGTCGATCCACTCCAGTTCGCCGGCACCGACCAGGTCGAGCGCGTTGACGTCGGCGTGCGACGCCAGCCACGGCGCGATCTCGGCAGGCGACCCGGTCAGGATGTTGACCACGCCGCCCGGCACGTCGCTCGTCGCCAGCACCTCGCTGAGGCTGATCGCCGACAGCGGGAAGCGCTCGCTCGCCACGACGACCACCGTGTTGCCGGCGACCAGGGCGGGAGCGACGGCGCTCACGAAACCGAGCAGGCTCGAGTCCTGCGGCGCGACGATCGCGACCACGCCGGTCGGCTCCGGCACCGAGATGTTGAAGTAGGGGCCCGCGACGGGGTTGGCGTTGCCCGCGACCTGCGCGAACTTGTCCGCCCAGCCCGCGTACCAGACCCAGCGGTCGATCGCCTCATCGACCTGCGCCGTCGCGGCGGAGGCGGAGACGCCCTCGGTCTCGCGGATCTCGTCGACGAACTGCGCCCGGCGGCCCTCCATCAGCTCCGCGATGCGGTAGAGCACCTGACCGCGGTTGTAGGCGGTGGCCCCCGACCATCCCGAGACCGCGGCGCGCGCGGCGACCACGGCGTCACGGGCGTCCTTGCGGGAGGCCTTGGCCGCGTTGGCGAGGAACCCGCCCTTCGGCGTGGTCACCTCGTAGGTGCGGCCGGACTCGCTGCGCGGGAACTTCCCGCCGATGTAGAGCTTGTAGGTCTTCGGGACGGCCAAGCGGCTCATTTGGAGGCTCCCTTGCGAGCGATGCGGGCGGGGATGGAGGCGGCGGCCGGGAGGGACCGGCCGGGCACCAGGTAGGCGCCGAGACCGTGGCGGCCGCCCTCGCGGCCGTACCCGGACTCCTTGTACCCGCCGAACGGGCTGGCCGGGTCGAAGCGGTTGAAGGTGTTCGCCCACACCACGCCGGCGCGCAGCTTGTCGGCGACGGCCAGGATGCGGCTGCCCTTCTCCGACCAGATGCCGGCGGAAAGCCCGTACGGGGTGTTGTTGGCCTTCGCGATCGCCTCGGCCGGGGTGCGGAAGGTCAGCACCGACAGCACCGGGCCGAAGATCTCCTCGCGCGCGATGCGGTGGCTCGTCGACACGTTGTCGAAGATGGTCGGCGCGAACCAGAAGCCGTTCTCCGGGATGGCGCAGTCGGCGGTCCAGCGCTCCGCGCCCTCCGCCTCGCCGATGTCGGACAGCTCGCGGATGCGCTGCAGCTGCTCGGCCGAGTTGATCGCCCCGATGTCGGTGTTCTTGTCGAGCGGGTCGCCGAGGCGCAGCGTCGACAGCCGGTGCTTGAGCCGGTCGACGACCTCGTCGTGGATGCTCTCCTGCACGAGCAGCCGGCTGCCCGCGCAGCAGACGTGGCCCTGGTTGAAGAAGATGCCGTTCACGATGCCTTCGACCGCCTGGTCGATGGGTGCGTCGTCGAAGACGATGTTGGCGGCCTTTCCGCCGAGCTCGAGCGTGAGCTTCTTGGAGGTGCCGGCAACCGAGCGGGCGATCTCGCGCCCGACCGCGGTGGAGCCGGTGAAGGCCACCTTGTTCACGTCCGGGTGGGAGACCAGGTCGCGGCCGGTCTCCCCTGCGCCGGTGACGATGTTGACGACGCCCGGCGGCAGGTCGGCCTGCTGCACGATCTCGGCGAACAGCAGCGCGGTCAGCGGGGTGGTCTCGGCCGGCTTCAGCACGACCGTGTTGCCCGCGGCCAGGGCGGGGGCGATCTTCCACGCCAGCATGAGCAGCGGGAAGTTCCACGGGATGACCTGGGCTGCGACCCCGAGCGCGCGGGGCGCGGGGCCGAGGCCGGCGTGCTCCAGCTTGTCCGCCCATCCCGCGTAGTAGAAGAACCAGGCGGCGACGAGCGGGACGTCCACATCCCGACTCTCCTTGATCGGCTTGCCGTTGTCGAGGCTCTCGGCGACGGCGAGCTCGCGGGCGCGCTCCTGCACCAGCCGGGCGATGCGGAACAGGTACTTGCCGCGGTCGCTGCCGCTCATGCGCGACCAGACGCGGTCGTAGGCGCGGCGGGCGGCGGCGACGGCCGCATCCACGTCGGAGGCGTCGGCGGTCGCGATGGTGGCGATGCGCTCCTCCGTGGCGGGCGAGATGGTCTGGAACGGTGTCCCGTGCCCGTCGACGAACTCGCCGTCGATGAAGAGGCCGTACTGGTCGCGGAGGTTCAGGATCGACCGCGACTCGGGAGCCGGTGCGTATTCGAGGAAACTCATGGTCAGGTCAGCTTTCAGTCGATCGTCACGTAGTCGGCGCCGGAGTAGTGGCCGGTGGTCAGCTTCTGCCGCTGCAGCAGCACGTCGTTGAGCAGGCTGGACGCGCCGAACCGGAACAGGTGCGGCTGCAGCCAGTGCTCCCCCACCGTCTCGGCGACGGTCACGAGGTACTTGATGGCGTCCTTCGACGAGCGGATGCCGCCCGCCGGCTTCACGCCGATCTCCTCGCCGGTGAGCCGGTGCCAGTCGCGCACGACCTCCAGCATGAGCAGGGTCACCGGCAGCGTGGCCGCAGGCGACACCTTGCCGGTCGAGGTCTTGATGAAGTCGCCGCCGGCCAGGATGCTGAGCCAGGACGCGCGCCGCACGTTGTCGTAGGTGTTCAGCTCGCCTGTCTCCAGGATGACCTTGAGGTGCGCGTAGGTGCCGTCGTCGCGGCGACATGCCTCCTTGACGGCGACGATCTCGTCGAACACCTGGCCGTAGCGGCCAGAGAGGAACGCGCCGCGGTCGATGACCATGTCGATCTCGTCGGCGCCGGCCGCCACCGCGTCGGCGGTGTCGGCGAGCTTGACCTTGAGCGACGCACGGCCGCTCGGGAACGCGGTCGCGACCGCGGCGACGTTGATGCCGCCACTGTGTCCATCGGCGCTGGCCCCGGCACGGCGGACCGCACCGGCGTGGGCCGCGCCGAGCGCCTCCACCGCGTACGGGACCATGTCGCCGTAGACGCAGACGGCGGCGGGACGCGGCGTGCCAGGGTCCGACGGATCGGGGGTCAGTGCCTTGGCGACGAGCGAGCGGACCTTGCCCGGCGTGTCCGCGCCCTCCAGCGTGGTCAGGTCGATCAGCTCGATGACGGTGTCGAGCGCCCACTTCTTGCTCGACGTCTTGATGGACCGCGTGCCCAGCCCGGCCGCGCGCTGCTCCAGGCCGACCGCGTCGACGCCGGCGATGCCGTTGAGGTAGCGCCGGAGCGAACCCTCCGTCAGGTCGCCGCCGAGCACCTCGACGGCGCGGGCCGCCGGCGCGAGGGTGCGCACGGGCGGCGTTGTCTCGATGGTCACGTGTTCCTCCATTGCTACAGGATGTTCTGCGTCGCGGCCGGCGTCGCCTGCGCCGCGGAGCCCGGGTGCGTGCGGCCGAGCAGGTCGTTGGCGGTCGCCTCGTCGGTGATGAGCGCGGTGCACAGACCGCTGGCGACCACGGCGTGCGCGACGCGGTGCTTGGCCTCGCCCGCGATCACCGCGATGGAGGTGCGGGCCGCGCGCAGCTCGTCGAGGCTGAGGCCGAGGGTGCGGGAGTTCAGCTCGGGATCGGCGACCTGGCCGTCGTCGGTGATGAAGCGGCCCACCACGTCGCCGACGGCGCCCTTCTCGGCGAGCCCCGCAACATCCTCCACCGACAGGTAGCCGGAGTCGACGTGCACCGAGCTGGTGTCGACGACGCCCGCGCTGAACAGGTAGGCGTTCGCGCTGCGGGCGAGCTCCAGCACGCTCTGCACCGAGCGGTCGGCCTCGATCGCGCGGCGGGTGGCGGCATGCTCGAAGATCGCGGGGCTGGGCAGCAGCGTCGCCGTGCCCTGCGCCTTGCGCGCGATGACCACGGCGGTGTCGGCGGCCGCGGTGGCCTGGCGGGTGGAGGAGACGCTCCCGTTGATCTGCACCGGGTTGACCCCGACCGCCCAGCCGGGGCGGAGGCGCGCGGCGACCGCGTGCAGCGTACGGCCCCAGCTGACGCCGAGCGTGCGCGGGACGGGGCGGAGCGTGGTGAGGTAGTCGGCCGCGGCCTGGGCTACGCGGCCCTGCACCTCCGAGTCGGACTCGGCGGCCGGCACGACGACGGCGTCGTCCAGCCCGTAGAAGCCGCACAGCTCGCGTTCGAGCGAGAAGCGGCGGGCGCTGGGGTGCACGATCTCGATGCGCACGAAGCCGTGCTCCCGGGCGGCGACGAGCAGACGGCCGACTTTCCAGCGGGAGACGTTGAGCGCGACGCCGATCTCGTCCTGCGTCTTGCCGGCCTCGTAGTAGAGCTCTGCGGCTTTGACGGCGAGGATCTCGTCCGAATCGTTCAGGGCCACCCGTCCAGCTTAGGAAGCGCCACGCAGGCGAGCAACACTTGCGTGGTGTGTGCTCAAATGAGCAGAGACGCTTTCGTTTATCGTTGGGTCGTGCCCGCAGACTCCCCCGCCATCGCCCCTGCCTACGTCCTCGCCGTCGACTTCGGCGGCACCAAGGTCGAGGCCGCCCTCGTCGACTCGGAGGGGCGCCTGGTCGAAGGCTCCCGTCACCGCCGGCCGACCGGCCGGAACGCCACGGTGCCGGAGCTCGAGGATTCCGTCGGCGGCGTCGTGCGCGCCGCGTTCGCCGCACTGCCGGAAGGCGCTCGTGTCATCGGTGTCGGGATCGGCAGCGCCGGCCCCATCGACCGCACGCGCGGCCTCGTGTCGCCGCTGAACGTGCCGCACTGGCGCGACTACCCGATGCGCGACTTCGTCGCCGGCGTCGCGGCCGGGCTCGGCCTCGACGTGCCTGTGACGCTCGAGATGGACGGCGTCGCCATCACCATGGCCGAGCACTGGGTCGGTGCGGCGCAGGGCGTCGACAACGTCATGGGCATGGTCATCTCGACCGGGATCGGCGGCGGCCTCATCGTCGACGGCCGCGTCATCACCGGCCCGACCGGCAACGCGGGGCACATCGGCCACGTCGAGGTCGGTGACATCGAGGGCGAGGACACCTTCGGCAGCCGGTACGCGCTGGAGGCCATGGCGTCCGGTCCGCACACCGTCGCCTGGGCGCAGCACCAGGGCTTCGCGGGTGCGACCGGCGAAGACCTGGCGGCCGCCTACGCCGCCGGCGACCCGGTCGCGCGCGAGGCGATCGCCCGCACCGGGACCGCCGTCGGGCACGCCATCGCCTCCGCGACGGCCCTGCTCGACCTCGAGCTCGTGGCCATCGGCGGCGGCTTCTCGCACTCGACGCCCGACCTGTTCGACCACATGCGCGCGGTGATCGCGAACCACTACTTCCCGTTCGTCCGCAAGGTGCGCATCGTCCCGTCCGCCCTCTCCTCCGAGGGCCCCCTGATCGGCGCCGCCGCCCTCATCCACCGCGCCCACCTCCTCCCCTGACCCCCACCGTCGATTCCTCACTTAATCCACTCGACGATGGCGTGTCGGCGGATTAACCGAGGAAGCGATGATGGGGGGGTCAGTCCTCGAGGTAGTGGGGGCGGGCGGCGATGGAGCCGGCGACGGCGGCGGCCAGCGCCGTGGCGGTGAGGACTGCGAGGGCGAGCGTCCAGGAGGCGGTGAGCTGGTGCAGCACGCCGACCGCGAGCGGGCCGAGCGCGCCGAGGGTGTAGCCGAGCCCCTGCGTGAAGCCGCTGAGGGCGACCGAGCCGGCGTGCGTCCGCGTGCGCATGTTGATCAGCACGAGGCAGAGCGGGAACAGCAGCGGCCCGAGACCGGCGAGCGCCACCCACAGCCAAGTCGCCGTCGCCGGCACCAGGATGAGGCCGAGGTACCCGACCACGAAGAACGCGACGGCGACGTAGATCAGAAGAGCCACGTTCCGCATCCGCGCGGCCAGCAGCGGCACCAGCAGCCCGGCGGGTATGCCCATCCCGGCATACACCGAGAGCAGGGCGCCGGCGTCGAGCGGCGGGACCTCTGCGACGTCGTGCAGGATCTGCGGCAGCCAGGCGAACATCGCGTACGCGTTGAGGCTCGACACGGCGAAGAGCACCGCCATCGCCCACGCCAGCGGCGACCGCCAGACCCGCCCCGCCATCGCCGGTTGCGCGGTCTCGACCTCCACATCGCTGTCCGGGTGCGCCGGCCGGTGCGAGATCAGGATGCGCAGCCACGGCAGGATCGCGAGCACCGTCACGAGCGCCCACATCCCGACCGAGACGTGCCAGCCGGCCGCATCCGCCACCGGTACCGCGACGAGCGGCGGCAGCAGCGTGGAGACCGACATGACGGTCGCGTAGAGCGAGGTCACCAGCCCGATCCGGTCGGGGAAGTAGCGCTTCACCAGCGGCGGTAGCAGGACGTTGCCCACGCCCATCCCGGCGAAGGTCACGGCGGAGCCGATCGCGAGCACGGCGAAGGAGCCGGCGGACGCACGCACGAGGTGCCCGGCCAGCATGACCGCGAGCGCGATCACCACGACCGCCTCGAGGCTGAGCCGCCGCGTGAAGCGCGGCGCGATCAGGCCGAACAGGGCGAAGCAGACCGGCGGCAGCATCCCGAGCAGCCCGACGCCGATGCTCGACACGGCGAACTCGGTGCGGATCTCGGCGAAGATCGGCGAGAGCGCGGCGACGGCGGTGCGCAGGTTCGCCGCCACCAGGAGGATGCCGAGCAGCGCGATGGCGCGCCCGCGCCAGAGCGGCCGCGCCCCGGCGGCCCGCGGGTCGTCCGTCATCAGGCGGGTTCGCCCGCGTCGTCGGGCTGTGCGGCGCCGAGGAGCTCGCGCGCGCGCTGCACGTCGTCGGCGATCTGCGCAATCAGCGGCTCGACGCCGGTGTAGGCGACCATGCCGCGGATGCGCTCGACGAACGACACCTCCACCGTGTGGTCGTAGAGGTCGAGGTCGCGGTCGAGCACGTACGCCTCCACCTGCTTGTGCGGCACGCCCTCGAACGTCGGGTTGTTGCCGACCGAGATGGCGGCGGGGTACCGCTCCCCCGCGTCCGTCAGCCAGCCGGCGTAGACGCCGTCGGCGGGGATGAGGCCCTCCGACTCCGGCGAGAGGTTCGCGGTCGGGAACCCCAGCTCCCGCCCGCGCGCCGCCCCGTGCACGACGAGCCCGCGCACGGTCGGGGCCGAGCCGAGCAGCTCGGTCGCGTGCCGCACGTCGCCGTCGGCGAGCAGCTCGCGGATCCAGGTGGACGACACGCGCCGGCCGTGCTCGGGCCGCACATCGTCGATGAGCTCCACGTCGAAGCCGTACTTCTCGCCGAGCCGCCGCAGCATCGCCACATCGCCCGCCCCGCGCGCGCCGAACCGGAAGTCGCTGCCGACCAGCACGGCGGCCGCGTGCAGCCGGTCGACCAGGATGGTGTGGACGAAGTCCTCCGGGTCGAGCCCGGCGAGCGCCCGGTCGAAGGCCACCATCAGCGTCGCGTCGACGCCGGTGGAGGCGAGCAGGTCGAGCTTCTGAGCGTTGCTGACGAGCGACGCCGGGCACTTCTCGGGCGCGAGCAGCTCGAGCGGGTTGCGGTCGAAGGTGATGATCGTCGAGGTCAGCCCGCGCTCGGCGGCGACGGCCCGCAGGCGGTCGATCACCGCACGGTGGCCGGTGTGGACGCCGTCGAATTTGCCGATCGTGACCGCGCTCGGACCCCACCCGTCCGGGATCTCTGCGACCGCGTGGAAGACCCTCACGAGCCCGCTCCCGCGCGGTCCGCCACGGCCCGGCCGTCGTCCGGCCGGTGGCGGCTCAGCCACAGCATCCCGAGCACCGGGAGCACCAGCGGGATGAACAGGTAGCCCATCCCGTACACCGACCACACCGTGGCGTCGCGGCCGAACGGGTCGATGTCGTGCAGGCCGAGCACGGCGGGTGCGAACAGGCTGAGCGTGCCGATGACGAGCACGCCGGCGAACTCGAAGCCGATCGTGATCCAGGCCACCCGGTACCAGACGCGGCCCGGGGCGACGAGGGCGATGGTCGCGACGATGTAGACGACGGCGGAGAGCGCCGAGAGCGTGAACGCGACGGGCGCCTCGTGGAAGCGGTCGATGATCTGGAACACGCTGCGCCCCGTCGCCGCCAGCGCCAGCACGCCGTAGACGAAGACCAGCACGCGGCCGACGCCGGACATCCGCCGCCGGGGAGGCTCTGGGTCGGAGTTCGTGCGCGCGGACATGGTGTGGTGGGACATCGCTTCGATTCTATTTGCGTCCGGAGCGCTCACGCGCCCTGCACGAACCAGATCTGCCCCATCCGGTACACCATGACGGCGATGGCGAGGCAGACGCCGCCCAGGATCACGGTGCTCCAGCGGTTGCGCTCGACGAGGGCCCAGAACCCGCCGGCGAGCGGCAGGACGATCGCCGAGATGAGGTAGATGTAGAACTCCGCGAGGCTGCCGGAGGGCGGGTTGCCGGCCAGCGGGGCGACGATCGCGATCACCAGCTGCACCAGCAGCAGCAGCTCGACGACCGCGACGGCGCCCATCGAGACGTCTCCGGGCAGCCGGCCCGCGAGGCCGAGGATCAGGCACAGGATGCCCGCGGCGCAGGCGACGACCACCTGCACCGTCGTGAACCACTCGATCATGCGGGGCTGACCGCTTCGTCCGTCGGGAAGTTCACGAGGGTCCTTGCTTCCTTTCCGCGGAACTCGACCAGTCCCACCAGCGCGCCGTTCGGCGCCACCGCGGCGACCGGCTCGCCGCCGGGTCCCTCCCGGTCGGCGACGTGGATGCGCCTCCCGTGCGTGAGGTCGATGGCCTGCTGCTCGGTGAGGTCGAGCCGTTCGAACAGCCGGGTGGCCGCATCCACCGCCGGCACGAGCGCCGCCGCAGGATCGAGCGTAGCGAGGTCGTGCGCGTCCCGCACGTGGAAGGCGCCGACCCGGCTGCGCCGGAGCGCGGTGAGGTGCCCGCCGACGCCGAGGCCTGCGCCCAGGTCGCGCGCGAGCGAGCGGATGTACGTGCCCGAGGAGCAGACGACGCGCACGTCGAGGTCGATCGCGCCCGCCTCCCGCCTCGTCTCGAGCAGCTCGAACTCGGCGACGGTGACGGCTCGCGCCTTCAGCTCCACCTGCTCGCCGGCCCGCACCCGCGCATAGGCCCGCTTGCCGTCCACTTTGATCGCGCTGACCGAGCTGGGCACCTGGTCGATCTCGCCCGTGAGCCCGGCGATGCCCGTGGCGATCGCGTCGGCCGCGACCGCGTCGAGCGCCTCCTGGCCCGCGGGCTCGAGCAGCTCGCCCTCGGCGTCGTCGGTCGTGGACGCTGCGCCGAGCCGGATGGTCGCGAAGTACTCCTTATCGGCGCCCACGATGTAGGTGAGCAGCCGCGTGGAGGAGTTCAGGCCGACGATGAGCAGGCCCGTCGCCATCGGGTCGAGCGTCCCGGCGTGGCCGACCTTGCGCGTGCCGGCGGCCCTGCGCACGCGCGCGACGACGTCATGGCTGGTGAGACCCGCGGGCTTGTCGATCAGGATGAGTCCGCTGCCAATCACGCGCGCTCGCCCTCGTCGCCCTGCACCTCGAGCACCAGCTGCAGCTTGGTGCGGAAGGTGCACTCGATCAGCTCGGTGGCGGCGTCGTCCTTGCCGTAGTCGTCGGTGAGCCGGAGGCCGAGCAGGGTGTTCAGCAACATCCCCTCGGCGAGGAACCCGCGCGCCTCCTCCGGGTCGAAGCCGGCCTCCTCGCGCAGCAGCCGGTAGATGGTCAGGAAGCCGCCGCGGGCCTTCGCGCCGATGCTCGGATCCTGGCCCATGCTGAAGGCCTGCATGAGCGAGAGCAGCAGCCCGCGGTCCTCGATCAGGTTGACGTAGGCGAGCCCCAGGCGGCGGCCGATTTCCCCGTGCTTCGGGTTCTTGCCGATGGGGTAGCCGGGATCGGTCGCGGCGGGAGACCCGTCGGCCTTCCACTGCGCGATGGTCTCGGTGAAGGCGACGAGCAGGCGGTCGAGCGAGCGGGTGAGGACGCCGACGAAGAGGTTCTCCTTGCCGCCGAACATGCGGACGACGTAGGGCTGGCTGATCCCGGCCGCCTTCGCGATCTGGTCGGTGGTCGCGCCGAAGTAGCCGCGCTCGCCGAACACCCGGCTGGCGGCTTCGAGGATCTGCTCGCGGCGCTCGGCCGAGGGGATCCTTTCGCTGATCTTGTCCGTCACGCTTGACAGGTTATCAGTCGATTACTACTGTCAGCTCTTGTAATCATTCGATAACAACAACTGGAGGCGCGCATGTCCGCACCCCTCGCCGTCGCCCGGCGCATCCCGGTCTGGCTCGCGATCGTCGCGGCCTCGCTGCCGATGTTCATGGCGACCCTCGACAACCTCGTCGTGACCAGCGCGCTGCCGGTCATCGCCCGCGACCTCGGCGCCTCCATCGAGGAGCTGCAGTGGGTGGTCAACGCCTACACGCTCACCTTCGCGACCCTCATGCTCATGGCGGTGGGCCTCGGCGACCGGCTCGGCCGGCGCTCGGTGTTCCTCGCCGGCATCGCCGTCTTCACGCTCGCCAGCGCCGCTGCGGCGCTCTCGACCGAGCCGTGGCAGCTGATCGCCGCCCGCGCGGTGCAGGGCGCAGGAGCAGCGGCCCTGCTCCCGCTCTCGCTCACCCTCCTCGCCGGCAGCGTCAGCGAGCGCCTGCGACCGGCGGCGATCGGCATCTGGGGCGGCATCTCCGGCCTCGGTGTGGCCCTCGGGCCGCTCATCGGCGGCGCGGTGGTCGAGGGCTGGAACTGGCAGGCGATCTTCTGGCTCAACGTCCCGCTCGGAGTGATCGCAGTCCCGCTCGTGCTGCTCGCCCTGCCGAACAGCTTCGGTGAGCGCGTGCGCGCCGACGTCGTCGGCCTGCTGCTCGCCGCGCCCGGCGTGCTCGGCGTCGTCTGGGGCATCGTGCGCGGCAACGACGCAGGATGGGGCAGCGCCGAAGTGCTCATCCCCCTGATCGCGGGCGCCGCCCTGCTGGTGGCCTTCGTGCTCTGGGAGGGACGCGCGACGGCCCCCCTGCTGCCGCTGCGGCTGTTCCGCGACCGCAGCTTCACCGTCGCCAACCTGGTCGGCGTCACCTTCAGCTTCGGGATCTTCGGGGCGATCTTCATCCTCATCCAGTTCCTCCAGGTGGTGCAGGGGCACACCCCGCTCGAGGCGGGCGTGATGACGATGCCGTGGACGCTCGCCCCGATGGTGGTCGCACCGCTCACCGGCCTGTTCTCCTCCCGCACGGGCACGCGGCTGCCGGTCGTGGCCGGGCTCGTGCTGCTGGCCGTGTCCATGGGCTGGATCGCGGCGACCCTGTCGGCGACGCTCCCCTATTCGGAGATGTGGCCGCCGTTCCTGCTCGCGGGCATCGGCATGGGCCTCGTCTTCGCGCCGAGCTCGACGGCCGTGCTGGCCAACATGCGCCCGGCCGACCACGCGAAGGCCTCCGGAACGAACTCGACGCTGCGGGAGGTCGGGGTAGCGCTCGGCGTCGCCGTGCTCACCGCGGTGTTCACCGGCGCGGGCGGCACGCTGACGCCGACGGGCTATGTGGATGCGGCGGTCCCCGCGGTCTGGGTCGGCGCTGGCGTGCTAGCAGCCGCTGCCGTGATCGCCCTCGCGCTGCCGAGCCGCCGGGCCGCGCGCGCCGCCGCCGCGGCCGCTGCGCCCGCCGCCGAGTCACCGGCAACCGCCGCCGCCGAGGCCCTCGCCACCGCCGAGCCGGCTCCCGTCCTCGCCGACTGACCCCGTCCATGGGACGCAACTCGCCGCTTTCCCGCCGGGATGGCGGCGTGTTGCGTCCCACGGATTCATCTGGTTGACGCGACACGCCGTCCCGGTGGCGGACGCGGCGGCGTGTCGCGTCAACCAGGCGAGGCACCGCGCGCGGATAGGCTGGAACGCGTGCGTATCGGCGTGATCGGAGCGGGAGCCATCGGCGGCACGATCGCGGCGCTGCTCGACCGCGTCGGGCACCTCGTCGAGGTGACGGCCCGCGGGGAGCAGCTCGCCGCCATCCGGGAGTCCGGCATCCGGCTCGACGGAGGCTGGGGTTCCCACACCGCGCGGGTGGCCGCCGCAGAGACGCTGCAGACCCGGCCGGAGCTCGCCTTCGTCTGCACCAAGGCGCAGGACGCCCCCGCCGCCATCCGCGCCAACGCCGCCCTGCTCGACGGCATCACCGTCGTCGTGGTGCAGAACGGGCTCGCCGGCCTCGCGGAGGCCGAGCGGCTGCTCCCCGGGTCCGACTGCGTCGGCGCTCTCGCCCTCTACGCCACGAGCTACCTCTCCCCCGGCCGCGTCACCGTCACGACGACGGCGAATACCTACCTCGGCGCCGGCGACGGCGCGGCGCCTCGGGCCGCCGTCGACGCCGCGCGCATCCTGGACGCGGCCATGCCCGCCTTCGCGATCGACAACTTCACCGGCGCGCAGTGGACGAAGCTGATGGTCAACCAGATCAACGCCCTCCCCGCGATCACCGGGCTGAGCGCGCAAGAGGTCCTCGGCGACCGCCGGCTGCGCGCCATCGTGACCGCGAGCCTGCAGGAGGCCACCCGCGTCGGCTTCGCCCGGGGCGTGCGCTACGGCAGCATCCAGGGGCTCGACGACCGCATCCTGCGCTTCGTCGCCCGCGCGCCGCGCTGGGCCGCGCAGGCAGTGCCGCTGCTGATGAAGCGGCGGATGGGCGCGACCCCCAACCCGGGCTCGACACTGCAGAGCCTGCGGCGCGGGCAGCTGACCGAGATCGACTACCTCAACGGGGCTGTCGTCGCGGAGGCCGAGGCCGCCGGCGTCGGCGCACCGGTCAACGCGGCGATCACCGCGCTGGTGCACGAGGTGGAGCGGTCGGGCGCCTTCCTCGCGCCGCACGAGGTGGCCGAGCGGATGCGGTCGGTCCTCGAGGCCTGAGTCAGCGGGGCGCCCACCGCGGCTGCGCCGGATCCGACTCGTCGACCAGGAACGTGGCGTGCTCGCGCGGGTGCGCGTCCTCCACGTACGCCTCGGGCTGCGGGATGTTCACGAGCAGCACCGACGCGTTCCAGTCGCCGCGCAGCGACGGCCGCAGCGGGAACTCGCCGTCGACGACGAGCACCGCATCCGGTCCCGCCGTCAGCCAGCGCGCCTCGACGGGCTGGTCGCGCGCCTCGTCGAACGCCGCCGTCTGGAACCCGGCGCTCCCGCCGAGCCGGAACGGGTCGAGCAGCACCCGGCGCAGGGCGACGAGGTCGTACGCGTCTCGGTAGTGGCTCTGCGGCGTCTCGGGCCCCAGGCGCGTGCGGTAGGCACGGGAGGTGTGGAAGCCGGCCAGGGAGGCACGGAACGCGTCCGCCCCCGCCTCCCGGAACACCGCCGCCAGGTCGTCCGCGAACGCGGTCCCGCCGATCCGCCCGCCGTCGACCGCGACCGCCACGCGTCCCGCGGGCGCGTCGCGCCGGATGGCGGCCACGAGCTGCCGGAGGAACAGCACGCGCGGCGTCGGCGGAAGCATCATGCGACGAGCATAGGCCGCGGCACCGGTTAGCCTCGATGCATGCACGACTACGCCGGGACGGTGGTGGCCTGGTACCAGGAGAACCGCAGGGACCTCCCGTGGCGCCGCGAGGGCTTCACCCCGTGGGGCACGCTGGTCAGCGAGTTCATGCTGCAGCAGACCCCGGTGAGCCGTGTCATCCCGCACCTGGAGGAGTGGCTGAGCCGATGGCCGACGCCGGCCGACCTCGCCTCGGTGCCGCCGGGCGAGGCCGTCCGCGCCTGGAAGTCGCTCGGCTACCCGCGGCGCGCGCTCTGGCTGCACGCGGCGGCCGTGACGATCACGGAGCGGCACGGCGGCGTCGTTCCGGACGACGTGGACGCCCTGCTCGCGCTCCCCGGGGTCGGCGACTACACGGCACGGGCGGTGGCGGCCTTCGCGTACGGGGAGCGGCATCCGGTCGTCGACACCAACATCCGCCGGGTGATCGCCCGCACGGTCGACGGTCAGGCGGAGCCCGGTCCGCCGAGCACGCGCCGCGACCTGGCCGCGATGGAGGCCCTGCTCCCGGAGGACCGCGACGCGGCCGCCGCCTTCAACGCCGGGATGATGGAGCTCGGCGCGATCGCGTGCGTGGCGCGCACGCCGCGCTGCGACTCCTGTCCGCTTTCCGACCGCTGCCGCTGGCGTCAGGCCGGCTACCCGGACTACGAGGGGCCGACGAAGGGCAGGCAGAAGCGCTACGAGGGAAGCGACCGCCAGGCGCGCGGACGCATCCTCGCGGAGCTGCGGGCGTCGCACACGCCCGTCGCGGCCGGAGACCTGGCTGCACTGTGGCCGGATGCCGAGCAGGGCGAGCGGGCGCTCCAGGGGCTCGTCAAGGACGGCCTCGCCGTCGAGACGCTCGGCGGCTACACGCTGCCGTAGCCGGTCAGGGCTGCTCCGGCGTCCGCGCGAACGCTGCGGAGAGGGCGTCGAACAGCTTCCGGCGCTCGGCCAGCGCCCGCGGGCGCGTGCGAAGGCCCGTCAGCGTCTCCCAGCCGTCCCAGGCGAGCAGGTCCTTCGCGTCGACGGCGAGCGTGCGGCGGAGGACGTGCTCCGGAACCTGCTGCGGGTCGGCCGCCTGCAGCGTGGGGAGCAGCGCGTCGTAGCGCTCCGCGAGCACCCGCGACGACGGGTCCAGCCGCGCCACCAGCACGACGCCGGTGGGCGCGGTGTTGACCGGGATGACGACCAGGTCCGGCCGCTCGGCGCGGAGCAGCTCGACGACCTTGTAGACATCGCCCGCCCACGAGTCGGTGTACCGGTCGCGCGCGGCCTCGTGCACCGACCGCGGCATCATGTCGTCGAGGACGATGATGCTCGTCGGGGAGGTCAGGCGTTCGACGTTGAGGAAGTCGCGGTACGCGAACTCCGCCAGGTGCATCCCGTCGATGAAGGCGAAGTCGAGCGGGACGCCGTCCAGGTGCTTCTTCGCGCGTCCGGAGGCGAAGAAGTCGTCGCTCGTGTCCCGCGCGAGCAGCAGGTCCGCGTGCAGCGGGTTGGTGATGTGGAACGCCGGGTCGACGCCGATGGTCTTGGCCGTCGAGAGGGTGAGCGAGCGCCCGTCGTCGACCCCGATCTCCAGGTAGCTGCGGGGCCGGAGGGCCGCGTGGAGTCCGGCGAGGAACTCGTGCCGGCTGAGGCTCGGGGTGGGGAACTGCGTCTCGTCCCAGGGGTAGAAGGGATAGCCGCTCGGGGCGATCTCGTATCCGGCCGGGGCCTCGTCCGCCGCTGCCGGCGGCCGCTCCTTCGGGGCGATCCAGCGGGCGAGCGATGCGCGGGCGGAGCTCTCGGCGTTGACGAGGCGGTCGACCCGCTCCCGCCCGATCACCGGCGACAGCGTGTTCCGGACGGCGTTCCTGAGAGTCACGCATGCCAGAATACCGGCGCACGGAGATCTGTCACCCGAAGACGAGCGGATCCCAGTCCTGGATGCGGGAACGGTGGACGAGGCCCTCCGTGACGAACGGGTCGCCCTCCCGGAACCGCTCCGCGGCCTCCCGCGAACGGAAGATCGCCATCGAGCCCTGGGTGGCCGGGTCGCCGAACGTCCCGATCATGAGCACCTCGCCGCCCTTCGCGAACTCGTCCAGGTAGGCGCGGTGCCGGGGGTAGGCCTCCACCAGGCGCTGGAAGTGCTCAGGACCGGCGTCAGGGTCGGCGTCGTAGAACGAGACGGCGAACATGCCGACATGCTACGACCGGCCCGACGCCGGCGGGGAGGTCACTCCTCCTCGTCGTCCTCGTCGCCGATGACCCGCGGCTTCACGTACGGGTCCTCGTCGCCCGCGTAGGACGCGGACGCGGCGAGCCCGGCCACCTCGGTGTCGCGCTCGCGCGCCTCCCGGAGCAGGTCCTCGATGTGGGCCGCGTTCTCCGGGATCGCGTCGAGCTGGAACTCCAGCGTCGGCGTGAGGCGCGCGGTGATGTTCTTGCCCACCTCGCTGCGCAGCATCCCGGTGGCCGCTTTGAGCGCGGCGGCGCTGTCCTCGCGCTCCTGCTCGGTGCCGTACACCGTGTAGAAGACGGTCGCGTGCTGCAGGTCGCCGGTCACCTGGACGTCCGTGATGGTCACGAAGCCGAGGCGCGGGTCGCGCAGGCCGCGGTCGAGCCGCTTGGCGATGATCTCCTTGATCCTGTCCGCGAGCTTCCTCGCGCGTGCCGGATCGGCCATGGTTCTGTATCTCCTTTCGGGGCAAGAAGGCCGGTGGCTTCAGCCACCGGCCTTCGCTCCGATTACACCCGAGGCTTCTCGCGAAGCTCCGTCGTCTCGATCTCGTCGCCCACCTGGATGTCGTTGTACTTGCCGAGGCCGATACCGGCCTCGAAGTCCGTACGGACCTCCGTGACGTCGTCCTTGAACCGGCGCAGCGACTCGATGGCGAGGTTGTCCCCCACCACGACGCCGTCGCGGATGACGCGCGCCTTGGCGTTGCGCGTGATCGTTCCGGACCGGACGATGACACCGGCGATGTTGCCGAACTTCGAGGAGCGGAACACCTCGCGGATCTCGGCCACACCGGACTGGACCTCTTCGAACTCGGGCTTGAGCATGCCCTTGAGCGAGTTCTCGATGTCCTCGATGGCGTTGTAGATGACCGAGTAGAACCGGACGTCCACACCCTCGCGGGCCGCACGCTCGCGCGCCTTCACGTCCGGGCGGACGTTGAAGCCGATCACGATCGCGTTGTCGATGGTCGCCAGGTCGATGTCCGACTCGGTGATCGCGCCGACACCGCGGTGCAGGATGCGCAGGGACACCGACTCGTCGACCTCGATCTTCATGAGCGACTCCTCCAGCGCCTCCACGGCACCGGACACGTCGCCCTTGATGATGAGGTTGAGCGCCTCGACCTTGCCCTCCTCCAGGGCCCGGGTGAAGTCCTCGAGCGAGATGCGCTTGCGGGCCTTCGCCAGCTGCGCGTTGCGCTCCGCGGCCTCGCGCTTCTCGGCGATCTGCCGGGCCGTGCGGTCCTCCTCGGTGACGATGAAGACGTCGCCGGCGCGCGGGACGCTGGAGAGACCCTGCACCTGCACCGGACGCGACGGGGCGGCCTCGAAGACGGCGTCGCCGTTCTCGTCGGCCATCGCACGCACACGGCCGTAGGCGGTACCCGCCACGATCGCGTCGCCGACCCGGAGCGTTCCGGACTGGATGAGCACGGTCGCCACGGCGCCGCGGCCCTTGTCGAGCTTCGCCTCGATCGCGACACCGCGTGCGTCCTTGTTCGGGTTCGCACGAAGATCGAGACCGGCGTCGGCGGTCAGCAGCACGGCGTCGAGCAGGTCGTCGATGCCGACGTTGTTGCGGGCCGAGACGTCGACGAACAGGACGTCGCCGCCGTACTCCTCCGCCACCAGGCCGAACTCGGTGAGCTGCTGACGGACCTTCGCCGGGTTGGCGTCGGGCTTGTCGATCTTGTTCACCGCGACCACGATCGGCACGTTCGCCGCCTGGGCGTGGTTCAGCGCCTCGATGGTCTGCGGCATGATGCCGTCGTCCGCCGCGACCACGAGGATCGCGATGTCGGTGACCTGCGCACCGCGGGCACGCATGGCGGTGAACGCCTCGTGACCCGGGGTGTCGATGAAGGTGATGGCACGCTCGATACCGTCGTGCTCCGTCCACACCTGGTACGCACCGATGTGCTGGGTGATGCCGCCGGCCTCGCCCGCGACGACGTTCGCGTTGCGGATGGCGTCGAGGAGGCGCGTCTTACCGTGGTCGACGTGACCCATGACGGTGACGACCGGGGGCCGGATCTCGAGGACGTCGTCGGACTCCCCCTCGAGCTCTGCGTCGAGGTCGATGTCGAAGCCTTCGAGCAGCTCGCGGTCCTCGTCCTCGGGCGAGACGACCTGGATCTTGTAGCCCAGCTCCTCGCCGAGCACCTCGAAGGTGGCCTCGTCGAGCGACTCGGTCGCGGTCGCCATCTCGCCCAGGTGGAAGAGGACGGTGACCAGCGACGCGGGGTTCGCGTCGATCTTGTCGGCGAAGTCCGAGATCGAGGAGCCACGACGCAGCCGGATGACGGTGTCGCCGTTGCCGCGGGGAACGCTCACGCCGCCCAGCGACGGAGCTTCCCGCATCTCGAATTCCTGGCGCTTCGCGCGCTTCGACTTGCGGGCCTTGCTCTTGCCGCCACCGCGGCCGAACGCACCGGCCGTGCCGCCGCCCGGTCCACGACCGCGACCGCCGCCGCCACCGGGGCGCGGGCCGCCGAAGCCGCCGCCCGGACGCTGGAAGCCGCCGGCCCCTGCGCCCGCACCGCCGCCGCTGCCGGGGCGCTGCTGGAAGCCGGGACGACCGCCGCCACCGCCGCCGGGACGACCGGGACGGTTGCCGCCGCCCTGGCCGGGCGCGCCGATACGGGGCGCACCGGGACGCGGCGGGGTCGGACGCGGGATGTTGCCGGGACTCGGGCGCTGGCCCATGCCCTGCGACGACGAGAAGGGGTTGTTGCCGGGGCGCGGCGGGCGCTGCCCCATCCCCTGGTTCGACGAGTACGGGTTGTTGCCGGGGCGCGGAGCGCTCGGGCGCGGGATGCTGCTCCCGCCGGGGCGCGGCGCCGCGGGCTTCGTGGCGTCGGGGGTCGCGGCCTTCGCCTGAGCGCCGGACGTGCCCGCAGAAGCCTTGTCGGCAGCGGCCTTCTCGGCGGCGGCCTTCTCGGCAGCGGCCTGCCGCTCGGCGACCGACATCGGCGCCTGCGGCTTCGGGCCGGCGTCCGCCTCGGGCGCGCTGGGCGCCTGCGGGCGGGGAGCCGCGGGACGCGGCGCCTGGGACGGCGCCTTCGGTGCGGCGGTCGCCTTGTCGGCGGACGGCTTCGCACCCTCGGCCTCCAGGGCGGCACGCAGCTTGCGGGCTACCGGGGGCTCGATGCTGGAGGACGGTCCCTTGACGAACTCGCCCATCTCCTTGAGCTTCGCGAGCGCGACCTTGCTGTCGACGCCGAGCTCGCTCGCGACCTCATGTACGCGTGGTTTTGCAGCCACAATTCTCCTGTCTGGGGCCCACCCCGGACAGGGGCAGGCGTTAGTAGCGGACGGATCTCATTTCGAGCCGCTCATCGGTTGTCACTCATGTGAAGTCAACTTCTTCAGCCTGTTCTAATGAATTGCGACCGGATGGCCGCGGTGTCGATGGTCCCCTCCACGCGAAGCGCCCGCCCGAAGGCCCGGCGCTTCTCTGCGAGGTCGAGACACTCGACGACCGGATGCATCCACGCGCCCCGTCCCGGCTGGGTGGCGGACGGGTCCGCCACGAGTACCGATTGCTGGACGACGACCCTCAGAAGAGAGGACCGGGGAGCGCGAGAACGGCATCCGACGCACGTTCTGACGGGTTCCATCCTACTCCTTCCGAAAAGCGATTGCGGCCGTCCGGAACAGTTGCGCGTGATCGAGCACGCGCAGACGTTCCGAACGGCCGCAGTCGTCGTCAGTCGCGGTCGAGGATCGAATCCGGCTGGATGTCGATCTTCGCGCCCGTCAGCTTCGCAGCGAGGCGGGCGTTCTGGCCCTCCTTGCCGATGGCGAGGGACAGCTGGTAGTCGGGCACCAGGGCACGGACGGCCTTCAGCGACTCGTCGATGACGAACGCACTGGTGACCTTCGCCGGGCTCAGGGCGCTGGAGACGAACGTCGCCAGGTCGGGCGAGTAGTCGACGATGTCGATCTTCTCGTTGTTGAGCTCGGCGGTCACCGCGCGGACGCGCTGGCCGAGCTCCCCGATGCAGGCGCCCTTCGCGTTCACGCCCGGCTCGGTGGCGCGCACCGCGATCTTGGTGCGGTGCCCGGCCTCACGGGCCAGCGAGACGATCTCCACGACCCCGCTCGCGATCTCCGGCACCTCGAGCGCGAACAGCTTGCGCACCAGTGCGGGGTGGGTGCGCGACACGGTGATCGACGGACCCTTCGGCCCCTTCGTCACGCTCGTCACGTACACGCGGATGCGCGACCCGTGGGCGTACTCCTCGCCCGGCACCTGCTCCTCCGGCGGGAGGATGGCCTCCACCGAGCCCAGGTCGACGTGGATCATCCGCGGGTTCGGCCCCTGCTGGATGACGCCGGCGACGATGTCGCCCTCACGACCGCGGAACTCGCCGAGCACCGCGTCGTCGGCGATGTCGCGCAGCCGCTGGTTGATCACCTGCTTGGCCGCGAAGGCCGCGATCCGGCCGAAGTCGCTCGGGCTGTCCTCGGCCTCGCCGATCACGTTGCCCTCCTCGTCCCGCTCGGGGACGTAGACGGTGACATGCCCGGTCTTGCGGTCGAGGTGCACGCGCGCGGCCGGCGGCTGGTCGCTGTGACCGTGCCGGTGGTCGGCCTGGTTGGTGTGCTTCAGATACGCGGTCAGGATGGCCTGCTCGATGATCTGAACCAGCTCGTCGAACGGGATCTCCTTCTCGCGCTCCATCAGACGCAAGACGCTGAGGTCGATGTCCATGCCGGCCTCCTCTGTTCAGATCTCGCCGCCGCGTGGCGACGCGGCGGACTCAAACCTCTAGGGTACCCGAGATTCGCCTCGACTCGAACGGCGCCCCGCGACCGATCACACGCACCATGCACCGGCAGCTAGTAACTGATATGAATATTGAAAGGTGTTCGTCAAGGATGTCGGACGCCAGTGAGGAGTTCGTCATGTGGAGCGTGAAGAGCGCCGTACGCTGGATCGCCGGCGTCGCAGTCGCCGGCGTGATCGTCGCCGGCACGGTTCAGTACAGTCCCCCGGCCCGGGCCGACATCATTCTCGGGAACGGCGTCCACTGGATATCGCCGGACCGCATCCGGCAGATGTCCGTCGATGAGCTCCTCGACTGGTCCAAGATCCAGTTCGAGGCCGTCGTCCAGGCGAACGGCTCGTACGGCGGCGTCGGCGAAGAAGACGACAAGGCCTTCGTCGGCCTGCCCGGCACCCGCGAGGTGCTCAACGCGACGAAGGCCGTCGGCGTCGGCGACTTCGGAGGCGTGCTCTTCGACGGCGTCGCGTTCGTCGGTTGGACGAAGTCGTTGCGGACCGCATTCGGCGAGGACACCTCCAACCTGGAGACGGCCGCGACCCTAACCGCCATGATCCCCGTCCTCGGGGAGGTGCTCGGGCTCGCGGTGGCCATCAAGGACGGCGACAAGACCGAGATCGCCGCCAACGCGGTCGCGCTGGTGGCGTCGGTGCTCGCTTTCGCCTCCTCCGACCCCGCCGTCGCTTTGACGATCGGGCTCGTCGGGCTGCTCATCGTCTCGTTCATCCACGCGTTCTCGATGCCCGATCCGTCCCCGATCGCGATGGAACACCTCAAGCAGCACCGCGACGAGGCGTTCGCCCGGATGATCGACGACCTGGCCGCCGACTACGTCAAGGTCATGTCCGAGTCGTTCGCCGTGTCGCAGGGCCAGCAGGTGATCGCCGCGGGACTGGCCGCCGCGTCGCTCGACCGCAATGCCGAGATCGCCGCGAAGGCCGACCCGGCGCGCGCGACGAGCCTCCGGGAGGAGGCGACGGTCGCGAAGGCCGCACTGCAGTCGGACCTGCAGGCGTCGCTGGACGTCCAGCGCGCCAACCTGCAGGCGGGGGTCAAGGCCGCCTTCCGCGAGCTCGTCAAGACGGAGGTGGCGAAGCCGGAGACGGTGAAGACGGTCACCGACACGGTCTTCCCGCTGTACGAGGGGAACGGCGGCTACGCCTGGGACGCCGGCACGGGGAAGGTCACCCCGGGCTGGGTGTACTTCGCCGCCGAGGCGGGCGAGCAGTACTACTGCCTGCACGAGCGGGGCCTGGACTACAAGGAGCGCACCGCCGCCGACTTCGCCGCGGGCGCCGACCTCCAGGACTGCGACAGAGTGATCTATGCCATGAACGCCACCTACGTCCCGAACGTGAAGGCGCTTCGCAGCATCCCGCTCCCGACGCCATCGGACCAGGTGCTCGACGCGGCGGTCGACACCGCGCTCGCGAACGAGCAGACCAGGAAGAACCTGACCGTGTTCACGATCCCCGCGCTGTGACCCGCTGATCGCCCGGCGTTCGGGGCGGGACGGATTCCGCCCGCCCCGAACGCCGGGTACCGTTCACAGCATGACCTCCCCCACCCGGGTCGCCTCCCGAGTCGAGCGCTCCCCCGCCGTCCGCGTCCTCGCCCGCGTCGGGCTCGCCGCGATCGGCATCCTGCACATCCTGATCGGCGTGATCGCCCTGGCCGTCGCGGCAGGCGCCGGCGGCAACGCGGACCAGTCGGGCGCCCTTCAGGCACTCGTCGCCGTGCCGGGCGGGCTCTTCGTGCTGTGGGCGGTCATCGTCGGGCTCATCTTCCTCTCGCTCTGGCAGATCCTGCAGGCCGTCACCGCGCACAAGCCGGGCCAGAAGGTCACCGAGGCCGCCAAGTGCGTCGTCTACGCGGCGCTGGCCGGCATCGCGATCTCGATCGCGGGAGGCGGCAGGCACAACGCGTCGTCCTCCGAGAAGACGGCGAGCGCGCAACTGCTCGGGATGCCGGGCGGCGTCTTCCTGCTCGCCGCGATCGGCCTGGTGGTCGTCGCCGTCGGCGTCGTCTTCGTCGTCAACGGCGTCACCCACCGCTTCGAGCGCGACCTCCGGCTGCCGCCGAACCGCTGGGCGACCGTGACCACCACCCTCGGCCGCGTCGGGTACGTCGCCAAGGGCGTCGCCCTGGTCATCGTCGGCGGCCTCGTGGTCTTCGGCGCCATCACATCGGACCCGGAGAAGGCCGGCGGGCTCGACGGCAGCCTGAAGGCGCTCATCCAGGTGCCGTTCGGTGTGTTCCTCCTTGTGCTGATCGCGCTCGGGCTGATCGCCTACGGCGTCTTCTGGTGCGTGCGCGCCTACGCGTCGCGCCTCGCCGACCCGTGAGCCTCCGGTTCTACTCACCCGCCCCGGCGAACTGCGCGTTGTAGAGCGAGTAGTACGCCCCGCCGCGCGCCAGCAGCTCGCTGTGCGTCCCCTGCTCGACGATGCTGCCCGCCTCCATCACCAGGATGAGGTCGGCATCGCGGATGGTCGACAGCCGGTGCGCGATGACGAACGACGTGCGGTCGGCCCGCAGCGCGCTCATCGCCTTCTGCACCAGCAGCTCGGTGCGGGTGTCGACCGACGAGGTCGCCTCGTCGAGGATCAGCACGCTCGGCCGCGCCAGGAACGCGCGGGCGATGGTCAGCAGCTGCTTCTCGCCCGCGGAGATGTTCGAGCCTTCGTCGTCGAGCACGGTGTCGTAGCCGTCGGGCAGCGAGTGCACGAACCGGTCCACGTAGGTGGCCCGGGCCGCGTCCAGCATCTCCTCCTCCGTGGCGTCCGGCCGGCCGTACAGGATGTTGTCGCGGATGGTGCCCTTGAACAGCCAGGTGTCCTGCAGCACCATGCCCATCCGGCTGCGCAGGTCGTGCCGGGTCATGCTCGCGATGTCGACGCCGTCGAGCGTGATGCGGCCGCCGTCGAGCTCGTAGAAGCGCATCATCAGGTTGACCAGTGTCGTCTTGCCCGCGCCGGTGGGCCCGACGATCGCCACGGTCTGGCCCGGCTGGGCGACGAGCGACAGGTGCTCGATCAGCGGAGTGTCCTCGACGTAGCGGAACGAGACGTCCTCGAACGCCAGCAGTCCGCGCGTCCCCTCCGGGCTCGCAGGCCGCTGCGGGTCGGCCGACTGCTCGTCCGCGTCCAGCAGCTCGAACACCCGCTCCGCGCTCGCGACGCCCGACTGCAGCAGGTTCGCCATCGACCCGAGCTGGGTGAGCGGCTGCGTGAACTGACGGGAGTACTGGATGAACGCGGTCACGTCGCCGAGCTGCATCATCCCGCTGGCGACCTGGAGGCCGCCGACGACCGCGATCGCGACGTACATCAGGTTCCCGACGAACATCATCGACGGCATGATGAGCCCCGAGATGAACTGTGCGCCGAAGCTCGCCCGGTACATCTCCTGGTTCTTCTCCCGGAAGCGCGCCTCCACCTCGCGATGGCGGCCGAACACCTTCACCAGCGAGTGGCCGGTGAAGGCCTCCTCGATCTGGCCGTTCAGCTCGCCGGTGTGGCGCCACTGCGCGACGAACAGCTTCTGCGAGCGCTTGGCGATCAACGTCGTGATGACGAGGGTGAGCGGGATGGTCACGAGCGCGATGACCGCGAGCAGCGGCGAGATCACGAACATCAGCACGACGACGCCGACCACGGTCAGGAGGGACGTGAGCAGCTGGCTCATCGTCTGCTGCAGCGACTGCGAGATGTTGTCGATGTCGTTCGTGACGCGGCTGAGCAGCTCGCCGCGCTGCATCCCGTCGAAGTACTTCAGCGGCAGGCGGTGGAGCTTGTCCTCCACGTCCGCGCGCAGCCGGTACACCGTGCGCTGGGTGATGCCGTTCAGCACGTACGCCTGCAGGTAGCTGAACAGGGAGGACAGCACGTAGAGGGCGAGCACCCAGAGCAGCGTCTGGCCGACGGCCGTGAAGTCGATGCCGGCGCCCGGGGTGAACGTGGTGCCCGAGAGCAGGTCGGCGAACTGGTTCTGGCCCTGCGCACGGAGACCCTGGATGACCTGCTGCTGCGTCATCCCCTTCGGGAACTGCAGCGAGAGGGCGCCGGCGAACACGAGGTTGACCGCGTTGCCGAGCAGCTTCGGCCCGAGCACGGCGAACGCCACCGAGATCACCGCGAGCACCGTCACGGCGACCAGGGCGAGGCGCTCCGGCCTCAGGCGGCCGAGCAGCCGTTTGGCGCTCGGCCCGAAGTTCAGCGACTTCTGGACGGGCATCCCCATCCCGCCGAACGGGCCGCCTCCTCCCGGTCCGCGGCGGACGGGGGGTCCGGGAGGGCCCGCGGTCCGGGCCGGTGCCGTCGTCTTCTCGCTCATCCCCTGCTCTCCTTACGCCGCGTCCTGGGCGGCGAGCTGCGACGACACGATCTCCGCGTACGTCGGGTTGCTCTCCACGAGCTCGTCGTGCGTGCCGGTGCCGACCACCCGGCCGTCCTCCAGCACGATGATCTGGTCCGCATCCACGATCGTCGACACCCGCTGGGCGACCACGATCATGGTCGCGCCGGCGACGTCCCGGGCGAGGGCGGACCGCAGCCGGGCGTCCGTCGCCGTGTCGAGCGCCGAGAACGAGTCGTCGAAGACGTAGATCTCGGGCTTGCGCACCAGCGCCCTCGCGATCGCCAGGCGCTGCCGCTGTCCGCCGGAGACGTTGGTGCCGCCCTGCGCGATCGGCGCCTCCAGCTTCTCGGGCATCGCCTCGACGAAGTCGCGCGCCTGCGCGACCTCCAGGGCGTGCCACAGCTCGTCGTCGGTCGCGTCCGGGTTGCCGTAGCGCAGGTTGGAGGCGACCGTGCCGGAGAAGAGGTAGGGCTTCTGCGGCACGATGCCGATGCGCGACCAGAGCAGCTCGGGGTCGAGCTCGGCGACATCCACGCCGTCGACCAGGACGATGCCGCTGGTTGCGTCGAACAGCCGAGGGATGAGGTTCACCAGCGTGGTCTTCCCCGCGCCGGTGCTGCCGATGATCGCCGTGGTCCTGCCGGGGTGCGCCAGGAAGGTCACATCCGTGAGCACGGGATGCTCGGCTCCGGGATACGAGAAGCCGACGTCGACGAACTCCACGGTCCCGTGGGCGCTCACCTCGGTGACCGCGTCGTCGGCCGCGCGGACGGACGGCTCGGTGCCGAGCACCTCTCCGATGCGGTCGGCGCAGACGGAGGCCCGGGGCACCAGCACGGCCATCATCGTCGACATCATCACGCCCATCAGGATCTGCATGAGGTACTGCAGGAACGCGGTCAGCGTCCCGATCTGCAGCGAGCCCTCCTGCACGCGGAAGGCGCCGAACCAGATCACCGCGACGCTCGACACGTTGAGCACGAGCATGACGATGGGGAACATCAGCGCGAACAGGCGCCCGGCCTTCAGCGCGGTGTCGGTCACCTCGTCGTTCGCGACCCGGAACCGTGTCGTCTCGACGTCCTCCCGCACGAACGCACGTACGACCCGAATGCCGCTCAGCTGCTCCCGCAGCACGCGGTTGACCCGGTCGATGCGGTCCTGCATGCGCCGGAACAGCGGCACCATGCGCGCGATGATGATGCTCACCGCCACCAGCAGCGCCGGGACGCTGACGGCGATGAGCCAGGAGAGGTCCAGATCCTGCTGCATGGCGAGCACGATGCCGCCGACGGCCAGGATGGGCGCGGAGACCAGCAGCGTGCAGGTCATCATGACGAGCATCTGCACCTGCTGCACATCGTTGGTGTTGCGCGTGATCAGCGACGGCGCGCCGAAGGCCGAGACCTCGCGCTCGGAGAACTCGCCGACGCGATGGAAGATCGCCTCCCGCAGGTCGCGGCCGACCAGCATGGCGACCTTCGCGCCGAAGTAGACCGCCGTGATGGCGCAGGCGATCTGCACGAGCGTGACGCCGAGCATCTCCGCCCCCACCGACAGGATGTAGCCGGTGTCGCCCTTGGCGATGCCGTTGTCGGTGATCGCGGCGTTCAGGGTCGGCAGCCAGAGCGACAGCAGCGACTGCGCGAGCTGGAAGAACACGACCCCGATGAGGAGGGGCCAGTGCGGCCGGAGGAACCGGCCGAGCAGTCTCAGGAGCATGATGCCTCCGTCGGGGTGATCGGGAAGGTGACGTGCGGGGAGGTGCCGGCGATGCCCACGAGCACCATCCGGGCGAGGTCGTCGATGCTGAACTCGATCCCCTCGTTGAGCGCCGGGAACGCCGACGAGAAGGTGATCAGGCGCAGCAGGTGCGCCACGCGCTCGGGCGGCCAGTTGAGCTCGCGCGTCTCCGGCTCGAGGACGCGCGCGATGATCCGGGCGAACTCGCCGCGCTCCTGCGGGACCGGCGGACGCTGCGGACCGATCACCGGCATCAGCCGCATCACTTTCTGGAACCGCTCGCGCAGCAGGTACAGGATGGCGCGCACCTTGTTCTCGAGCGGAAGCGCCGGGTCGATGCTCCGCAGGGCCTCGCGCAGCGGTTCGGGGTCGAGGTACTTCTCGATGGCCGCCTGCACCAGGCTCTCCTTGTCGCCGAAGGCGCGGAAGATCGTGCCCTCGGCGATGCCCGCCGCCTCGGCGATCTGGCGCGAGGTCATGCCGCGGCCGTGCTCCAGGAGCAGCGGGATGACGGCATCGACGATCATCGCCTTGCGGTCGTCGGCCGCCATCGGCTGGGCGCGCGTGCGCGGGGCCTCGGTCTGGGCGTCGCTGGTCACGCGCACACTTTACGCGGAGTGAGTGCTCACTCACAAGCCTTGGACCTAGGCGACGGCGAAGATCTCCGAGATCGCGGCGACCTCGTCGGGCGTCGGCTGCCACGCCGTCGCGGCCTCGGCGTTCGCGACGATCTGCTCCGGCTTGGTGGCGCCGGCGATGACGCTCGTCAGGCCGGGCTGAGCGAGCAGCCAGGCGAAGGTGGCGGCCAGCATCGAGACGTCGCGGTCGTCGCAGAACGCCTGGAAGCGCTCGATCCGATCCCACGGAGCCTCGTCGAGCAGGTGCTTGCGCAGCTGCATGATGCGACTGTCGGCCGGGCCGCCCTCCCGCGTGAACTTGCCGGTGAACAGCCCGTTGTAGAGCGGGAAGTACGGCAGGAAGCCCAGGCCGTAGCGGTTCACCGCCGGCAGCACCTCGCGCTCGGCGTCGCGCACCAGGAGGCTGTACTCGTTCTGGGCCGAGACGAACTTCGGGTGGCCGCCCAGCTGTGCGGTGAACTCGGCCTCGGCGATCTCCCAGCCGGACAGGTTCGAGTGCCCGATGTAGCGGATCTTGCCCTCGGCGATGAGGTCGTCGAGCGTCGCCAGCGTCTCCTCGATCGGAGTGTGCGGGTCGGGACGGTGCAGCTGGTACAGGTCGATCCAGTCGGTGCGCAGGCGGCGCAGCGAGCTCTCGACCGCGAGGCGGATGTAGCGCCGGGAGCCGCGGACGCCCCAGTCCGGTCCGTTGGCGCCGGCCATGTCCATCCCGAACTTGGTGGCGAGCACGATCCTGTCGCGCTTACCCTCGAGCGCCTTGCCCATGAGCGTCTCGGAGAGGCCGCGCTCCTTGCCGTAGATGTCGGCGGTGTCGAAGAACGTGACGCCCGCGTCGATGGCCGCGCCGATGACCGCGTCGGTGCCCTCCTGCGTCTCGGTCGCGGTGTCCTTGCGGCCGAAGTTGTTGCAGCCTAAGCCGACTGTGGAGACGATCAGTCCGGAGCGTCCGAGGGTGCGGTATTCGATGTTCGCCATGCTCCGAGTCTAGGCACGGCGGCGGGGCCCTCCGGCGCCGGTTTCCCGTCGACAGTCGGCGCCCGCGGCGAGTTATCCCCAATGTCCGATTCCCGCGAGTGCCAGGTCGGTGGTCCGCCCTAGAGTCGACCCATGAGCAGTTCCTTCGCCTACCTCCTCCGCACGACCAGCCCCATCGGCCGGCTCGAGCTCACCAGCGACGGCACGGCCGTCACGTCGCTCTCGATCGAGCGCGGCGGCAGCCTGCCGCTCGACGACCATCCGGAACGCAGCACCGCGGTGCTCGACGACGCCGCGGCACAGTTGGCCGAGTACTTCGCGGGGTCGCGTCGCGCGTTCGACGTGCCGGTCCGGCTGCAGGGCACGCCGTTCCGCCAGGCGGTGTGGCAGCGGCTGGCCGAGCTCGAATTCGGCACGTTCGTGTCGTACGGCGAGCTGGGCGCGTCCCTCGGCCACGCCGGGTACGGGCGTGCGATCGGCGGAGCGGTCGGGGCCAACCCGATCCCCATCATCGTCGGCTGCCACCGGGTGCTCTCGTCGAGCGGGCGGGTCACCGGGTACAGCGGCGGCGAGGGCGTCCCCACCAAGCTGTGGCTGCTCGAGCACGAAGGGATCCTGCTGGCGGCATGAGCGCGACGACCGAACCCACCGTGCCCGACGCGCCCTCTGCCCCCGCTGCGCCCGCCACCGCCGAGCGCGAGGTGCTCATCGTCGGCGACGACGGCCGAGCCCGCTGCGCCTGGTCGGCGAGCGACCCCGAGTACCGCCGCTACCACGACGAGGAGTGGGGCCGACCGCAGCACGACCCGCGGGCCCTCTACGAGAAGCTGTGCCTGGAGGGATTCCAGGCGGGCCTCTCGTGGATCACGATCCTGCGCCGGCGCCCGGCCTTCCGCGAGCTCTTCCTCGGGTTCGATCCCGTGAAGGTGGCCGCAATGACCGAGGTCGACGTGCAGCGGCTGCTGCAGGACGCCCGCATCATCCGCCACCGCGGCAAGATCGAGGCGACCATCTCCAATGCGCGCGCGGTGCTCGACCTCGACCTGCCGCTCGAGGAGCTGATGTGGAGCTTCGCTCCCTCGCCGCGCACGGGCGCCCGCCCGCGCTCCTGGAGCGACCTCCCGGCCGTCACCCCGGAGTCGACCGCGCTCAGCAAGGAGCTGCGCCGTCGTGGTTTCCGCTTCGTCGGTCCGACCACCATGTACGCCCTCATGCAGGCGACCGGCATGGTCGACGACCACGTCGAGGGCTGCTTCGTCGTCGAGGAGGTCGAGGCGCGCTCCTGACGCGCCCGCGTCGCCCCCGCGTCCCCGCCCGCGACTGCGGTGCTAGGGAACGAGTGCGGGTGCGCGAGCAGGCGCCGTCGCTCCCGCGCACCGCAGTTACCCTCTCCGGACCGCGACTGCGACTGCGGTGCTAGGGAACGAGTGCGGGTGCGCGAGCAGGCGCCGTTGTCCCGGCGGACCGCAGTCACCGCGACGGATGGACCGAGAGAGTCGGGCCGACGGCGGATGTGGCTCCGCGCCGGATTCTCGCTGGTGAAGCGCCACCGCTCGTGCCCGACCGCAGGCGGATTCTCGGGTGCTCCACGCTCCAGCACGGAAACGGCGTATGGGGATGACACGCCGGCCTCCACACGTCGGCCCGACTGGTGAGGACGACAGGATCGCACCAGGTGCGCCCACGCCTCGGATCAGTGATCCTCTCTCTTGCTTGTGAGCTTATCTCATTTTTCGTTCGTGCACCACTGAGAGTTCGCCGTGTTTCCGGCCGGGGCGCTCACGCGCGAAGAGTCGCCATCAGCCGCCCGGGCTTGCCCCGCACCTCGGGCACCACCAGCTCCAGGTCCCGGGATGCCGGGTCGCTCACGTGCCGCAGTTCGTACCCCTCCGCCGCGGCCCACTCGAGCAGCTCCTCGGTCGAGCCGAACCCGGCGCCGGCCTCCACGAGCGCCCGGGTCAGCAGGCCCTTCGCCTGCTTGTTGAAGTGGTTGAGCGCGCGCACGTGCCCGTTCGCATCCCGCGCCAGCACGCGCACGTAGTGCGCCCCCGGCCGATCCGGGAGTGGGGCGAGGGCCGCGTAGCCCTCAGACCGCAGGTCGAGCAGCAGGTCCTCCCGCTCCGCCAGGGCCTCCGCACCGGCAGCGGCCCAGCGCTTCTTCAGCGAGGGCGTTCCGCGGGCGAGCGACAGCCGGGAGTCGAACGAGAGACGGTACGCGGGCACGGGATCGGCCGCACCCACCAGTCCGAGCAGGGCCGACTGCACAGCGACCGACTCGGCGGCCACCGACCAGTCCTCGTCCGAGAGCGAGCCGGCGTCCAAGGCGTCGTAGAGCACACCCGTGTACCGCTCGAGCGCCCGCATCGTCGGCGATGCGCGGATGGCGCGGTTGCGGTCCACTTCGCCCGCCTGCTTCGGGCCCAGCTTCAGGGCGCGCACGGCGGCCTCCCGGTCGGCCGCGAGCGACACGACCACGTCCACCACCTCGCGGCGGACCGCGTTCAGCGTCGGGAAACGCAGACGGTCGAGGGCGAGCGGCGACCCCGCTCCCCCGTCCCTCTTCGTCTCGGAGGGCGGGAGCAGGATGAGCACGCTAGCCCTCCAGGAAGCGCAGCGCCGTGTCGACGTTCTCGCCGAGCGGGGCAGCGGTGTCGAGGGTGACGCGCGGCAGCGAGCCGCAGGCGCCCTTCCACTCGTCGTACTCGTCGGTGCTCTGCTCCACCGCGACGCCCGAGTAGGCGGCGGCGTCGCCGGTGCGCTTCGAGAGGCGCTCCTCGTGCAGGGCGTCGTCGGAGCAGACCGTCTCGACGACACGAAGCTTCACGTCGCACCGCTCCGCCAGGTCGCGCCACTGCAGGCGCGCCGGCTCCACCGCGTTGACCGCGTCGACGACGACGGAGTGACCGGAGAGCAGCACCTGCTCCGCCATGGTCTCCGCCACCAGGTAGGCCGCGAGTCCGGTCGGCTGGTCGGAGTCGATCCCCGCGCGGAGGATCGAGGCCTCGATCGGGTCCACCGAGATCACCGTCGCGCCGAGGCGGCCGGCCACGATCTCCGCAATGGTGGACTTGCCGGAACCAGGAAGCCCCGCCATCGTCACCAGTATCGGGACACGCATGTCTCCGAACTGGCGCTCCAGCGGGGCTCCCTGCTCAGGCATGTCAGACCAGCTCGGCCTGACGGGCCACGATGGTGACCGTGTTGTTCTCGACGGAGAGGAAGCCGTCGTCGGCGTTCGCCGCGATCGACTCGCCCCCGTTCAGGGTGACGCGCACCTCGCCCTCGGCGAGGATGGCCAGCAGCGGCTCGTGGCCGGGCAGGATACCGATCTGCCCCTCCACGGTCCGGGCCACGACCATGCTCGCCTCGCCCGACCACACCTCGTGGTCGGCGGCGACGACGCTCACGTTGAGGACAGCCATGTCAGCCGTTCTCCTTCTGGATCTGCGCCCACTTCTCCTCGACGTCGGAGATCGCACCGACGTTGAAGAACGCCTGCTCGGCGACGTGGTCGAACTCGCCCTTGGCGATCGCGTCGAACGACTCGATGGTGTCCTTCAGCGGGACGGTCGAGCCCTCCACACCGGTGAACTTCTTCGCCATGTAGGTGTTCTGCGAGAGGAACTGCTGGATGCGGCGCGCACGCGACACCGTGATCTTGTCCTCCTCCGACAGCTCGTCGACACCGAGGATCGCGATGATCTCCTGCAGCTCCTTGTTCTTCTGGAGGATCTGCTTGACCGTGGTCGCGACGCGGTAGTGGTCGGCGCCCAGGTAGCGGGGGTCGAGGATGCGCGAGGTCGAGGTCAGCGGGTCGACGGCCGGGTACAGGCCCTTCGACGCGATCTCACGGGAGAGCTCGGTCGTGGCGTCGAGGTGCGCGAACGTGGTCGCCGGCGCCGGGTCGGTGTAGTCGTCGGCGGGGACGTAGATCGCCTGCAGCGAGGTGATCGAGTGACCACGGGTCGAGGTGATGCGCTCCTGGAGGAGACCCATCTCGTCGGCCAGGTTCGGCTGGTAGCCCACCGCGGACGGCATGCGGCCGAGCAGCGTCGACACCTCGGAGCCCGCCTGCGTGAAGCGGAAGATGTTGTCGATGAACAGCAGCACGTCCTGCTTCTGCACGTCGCGGAAGTACTCCGCCATCGTCAGCGCCGACAGGGCGACGCGCAGACGCGTCCCCGGCGGCTCGTCCATCTGGCCGAAGACGAGGGCGGTCTTGTCGAAGACGCCCGCCTCCTCCATCTCGTGGATGAGGTCGTTGCCCTCACGGGTGCGCTCGCCGACGCCGGCGAACACGGACACACCGCCGTGGTCCTGCGCGACGCGCTGGATCATCTCCTGGATGAGGACCGTCTTGCCGACGCCCGCACCACCGAAGAGGCCGATCTTGCCACCCTGCACGTACGGGGTGAGCAGGTCGATGACCTTGATGCCGGTCTCGAACAGCTGGGTCTTGGACTCGAGCTGGTCGAACGCCGGCGGGTTGCGGTGGATCGGCCAGCGCTCGGTGATCTCGATCGTCTCGCCCGGCTCCGCGTTGAGCACGTCGCCGGTGACGTTGAACACCTTGCCCTTGGTCACGTCGCCCACGGGCACCGAGATCGGCGCACCGGTGTCGCGCACCTCGCCGCCGCGGACCAGGCCGTCGGTCGGCTTCAGCGCGATGGCGCGGACCAGGTCGTCGCCGAGGTGCTGTGCGACCTCGAGCGTGATCTCGGTCGACTCCTCGCCGATCGTGATCGTGGTCTTCAGGGCGTTGTAGATGCCCGGGATCGCGTCGTGCGGGAACTCGATGTCGACGACCGGGCCGGTCACACGCGCGATGCGCCCGACGCCCGGCTGCGCGGTCGAAGCCTGGGCTTCGGCGGTAGCGGTAGTCATGATTGTTATCTCTCTCGTAGACGTTTTACTTGGCCGAGCTCAGCGCGTCCGCGCCGCCGACGATCTCGGAGATCTGCTGGGTGATCTCCGCCTGACGGGCGTTGTTCGCAAGACGCGTGTAGTCGGTGATGAGCTTGTCGGCGTTGTCGCTCGCGGCCTTCATCGCCTTCTGCGTCGCGGCGTGCTTGGAGGCGGCCGACTGCAGCATCGCGTTGAAGATGCGGCTCTCGATGTAGACGGGGAGCAGCGAGTCGAGCACCGTCCCCACGTCGGGCTCGAACTCGTAGAGCGGCAGGACCTGCGTGCGGTCCGGCTCCTCCACGCCCTCGACGACCTCCAGGGGGAGCAGGCGGACGACCTGCGGCTCCTGGGTCAGCATGCTGACGAAGCGGTTGTAGATGATGTGGATCTCGTCCACGCCGCCGTCGGACGCGTCGCGCAGGAAGGACTCCAGGATCGCGTCAGCGACCTCCTTCGCCTGCTCGAACTCCGGGGCGTCCGTGTTGCCGGTCCAGACCCGCTCGAACGCGCGGCGGCGGAAGCTGAAGTAGCCCTGCGCCTTGCGGCCGATCAGGAAGTACACGACCTCCTTGCCCTGGCTGCGCAGCAGCTCGGCGAGCTTCTCCGACTCCTTGAGCACGTTCGAGTTGAACGCTCCCGCGAGACCGCGGTCGGAGGAGAAGATGACGATCGCTGCGCGCTCGATCTTCTCGGGCTCGGTGGTCAGCACGTGGTCGACGTTCGAGTACGTCGCCACCGCCGACACCGCGCGCGTGATCGCGCGGGCGTACGGCGAGCTGGCGGCGACTCGCGCCTGCGCCTTCTGGATGCGGGAGGCGGAGATCAGCTCCATCGCACGGGTGATCTTCTTGGTCGTCTGGGCAGACCTGATCTTCTGCCGGTAGACCCGAAGCTGTGCTCCCATGTGTCTCCTCTTTACCTAACTGTCCTCGGCCGCGCTCAGCGCTTGGCCTTGACGATGCGCTCCTGGTCGACCTCGTCCTCGTCGATGGCCTCGAACTCCTCGCGTCCGACCGAGGCGAGCGGCTTGCCCTCGCCCGTCTGGAACTCGAGCTTGAACGCGTCCACCTCGGAGTCGAGCTTCGCGACCGTGTCGTCGTCGAGGACGTTGGTCTCGCGGAGCGTCGTCAGGATGTCGGTGTTGCGGCGCAGGTGGTCGAGCAGCTCCGACTCGAAGCGCAGGACGTCCTCGACTGCCACCTCGTCGAGCTTGCCGTTGGTGCCGGCCCAGATCGAGACGACCTGCTCCTCCACCGGGTACGGCGAGTACTGCGGCTGCTTGAGCAGCTCGGTGAGGCGGGCGCCACGGGCGAGCTGACGACGGCTGGCGGCGTCGAGGTCGGACGCGAACATCGCGAACGCCTCGAGCGAGCGGTACTGCGCCAGCTCCAGCTTCAGCGTGCCGGAGACCTTCTTGATCGACTTCACCTGCGCGTCGCCGCCGACTCGGGAGACCGAGATGCCGACGTCGACCGCGGGACGCTGGTTGGCGTTGAAGAGGTCGGACTGCAGGAAGATCTGGCCGTCGGTGATCGAGATCACGTTGGTCGGGATGTACGCCGAGACGTCGTTCGCCTTCGTCTCGATGATCGGCAGACCGGTCATCGAGCCGGCGCCCAGCTCGTCGGAGAGCTTGGCGCAGCGCTCCAGCAGGCGGGAGTGCAGGTAGAAGACGTCGCCCGGGTAGGCCTCGCGTCCCGGCGGACGGCGGAGGAGGAGCGACACGGCCCGGTACGCCTCGGCCTGCTTCGACAGGTCGTCGAAGACGATGAGGACGTGCTTGCCGCCGTACATCCAGTGCTGGCCGATCGCCGAGCCGGTGTAGGGGGCGAGGTACTTGAAGCCGGCCGGGTCGGAGGCCGGGGCCGCGACGATGGTGGTGTACTCCATCGCACCGGCGTCCTCGAGCGCGCCCTTCACCGAGGCGATGGTCGAGCCCTTCTGGCCGATGGCGACGTAGATGCAGCGGACCTGCTTGTTGACGTCGCCCGACTCCCAGTTGGCCTTCTGGTTGATGATCGTGTCGATCGCGATCGCCGTCTTGCCGGTCTGGCGGTCGCCGATGATGAGCTGGCGCTGGCCGCGGCCGACCGGGATCATCGCGTCGATGGCCTTGATGCCGGTCTGAAGCGGCTCGTGCACCGACTTGCGCTGCATGACGCCGGGGGCCTGGAGCTCGAGTTCGCGGCGGCCCTCGCTGGCGATCTCACCGAGGCCGTCGATCGGGTTGCCGAGCGGGTCGACCACACGGCCGAGGTAGCCGTCGCCGACCGGGACGGAGAGGACCTCGCCGGTGCGGGTCACCTCCATGCCCTCGACGATCTCGTCGTACTCGCCGAGCACCACGACGCCGACCTCGTTCTCGTCGAGGTTCTGGGCGAGGCCCAGGGTGCCGTTGGCGAAGCGGATGAGCTCGTTCGCCATGACGCTGGGGAGGCCCTCGACGTGCGCGATGCCGTCGGAGGCGTCGATGACGTGACCGATCTCGGTCGCCTCTGCGGTGGCCGGCTCGTACTTGTTGACGAAGTCCTTGAGCGCGTCGCGGATCTCGTCGGGGCTGATCTGGATGTCTGCCATTGTGATTCCTATCTTGAGGCGGTCAGCCCGCCAGCTGAAGCCGGAGTTCGGCCAGACGCGATGCGATGCTTCCATCGATGACGTCGTCACCGATCTGTACGCGCAATCCGCCGATGATCGAGGGGTCGACGACCTGGTTGAGCTTGAGGTCGCCGTAGGTGGCGCTGAGCACGGAGCGCAGGCGCTCGGCCTGGGCGTCGGGCAGCGGGGCCGCGGCGTAGACCGTCGCGATGGTCAGGCCCTCCTGGGCCGCCACGACGCGGGCGGCCGCACGGAGCGACTCGCGGATGCTGCGACCGCGCGGCTGCTCGACGAGCTGCCGCACGATGGCGACCGTCTCCTTCGACGCCCGCCCGGAGAGCAGACGCTCGACGAGGGCGACCTTGGAGTCGCTCGTCGCGAGCTTGCTGCGCAGCGCCAGCTCGAGCTGCGCGTCGGAGGTCACGGCGCCTCCGAAGGTGAACAGCTCCCCCACGACGTCGACGTTCCGCGGCGCGGAGGCGGCGATCGCCCGGAACCCGAGCTCCTCGATCGCGGCGAGCAGGTCGTCGTGGGACGACCAGCGCTGCGCGACGATCACGCCCAGCAGCGAGACGGCGGGCTCCGACAGCGAGGCGAAGACGCGCTTCACGAGCGCGGCCTTGCCCTCCGCGTCGGCCGTGGGGTCGCTGAGGACGGCTCGGAGCTGGGCGGAGTCGGCGACGACTCGTCCTGCGGCGAACAGGTCCTCGGCCGTCGCCAGATCGGCCTTGGATCCCAGGTCGGCGAGCGCCGACACGGACCGGGCCAATGCTTCTCTGGTGGCGCTTCCCATCAGTTGCCCGATCCTGCCTTCTGCTGGTCGGCCTCGAGGTCCGCGAGGAAGCGGTCCACGATCGCCTGGGCGCGCTTGTCCTCGTCGAGCGACTCGCGCACGACGGTCGACGCGAGGTCGATCGCGAGCGAGCCGACCTCGCCGCGCAGCTGGACGAGCGCCGTCTGGCGCTCCGCCTCGAGCTGGGCCTGGGCCTGCGCGGTCACGCGGGCGGCCTCGGCCGTCGCGGTCTCGCGGGCCTCCGCGACGATCTTCTGACCGTCGTTGCGGGCGGTCTCGCGGATCTTCGCGGCCTCGGCGCGCGCGTCGGCGAGCTGGGCGGTGTACTGCTCCAGCAGCTCCTCCGCCTTGCGCTGCGCCTCGTCGGCCTTCTCGATGTTGCCTTCGATCGCCTCTGCACGCTCATCCAGCAGCTTCTTCATACGCGGAAGCACGAGCTTCCAGAAGAAGAACAGGATGACGATGAAGCAAATCAGCGCACCGATGATGTCCGGCCACGCCGGAATGAGCGGATTGTGCTGCTCCTCCGCCGCGGCGATCACCACACCGTTGAGCATGGTTCCTCCTTACCGAGTGAGAAAAGAGGACTCAGACGAAGATGAAGTAGGTAGCGATACCGATGAAGGCGAGCGCCTCGGTGAACGCGATACCGATGTACATCAGGACCTGGAGACGGCCGGCCAGCTCGGGCTGACGGGCCACGCCCTCGATGGTCTTGCCGACGACGATGCCCACGCCGATGGCCGGGCCGATGGCGGCGAGGCCGTAACCGACGGTGGCGATGTTGCCGTTGATTGCAGCGATGTCCACGTTGTGTGTTTCCTTCCGTGATGGCGATCCGTGCGGGTGCGCGGATCGTTCTTAGTGTTCCTCGGCGACTGCCAGCTGGATGTAGACAGCGGTGAGCAGTGCGAAGACGTAGGCCTGCAGGACTGCGACCAGGATCTCGAAGAGCGTGAAGACGAACCCGAAGGCGAAGGTACCGATGCCGAAGAGCGACCACCAGCCGCCCGCGGTGAAGAAGAAGAACGTCGTCGCAGTGAAGAACAGGACGAGCAGCAGGTGTCCGACGACCATGTTCATGAGCAGTCGGAGGGTCAGCGTGATCGGACGCAGGATGAAGGTCGAGACGAACTCGATCGGCGTCACGATGATGTAGAGGAACCACGGAACGCCGGGCGGGAAGAGCGCGTTCTTGAAGAAGTTCGCCGGGCTCTTCTTGATGCCCGCGTAGATGAAGGTCACGTACGCGACGATCGCGAGCAGCAGCGGGACCGCGATGACCGAGGTGCCCGCGATGTTGAGGAAGGGGATGATGCCGGTGATGTTGAAGAACAGCACCATGAAGAAGATGGTGGTCAGCAGCGGCAGGAACCGGCGCCCGTCCTTCTTGCCGAGCAGGTCTTCCGCGATGTTGACGCGCACGAAGTCGAGCCCCATCTCGACGACCGACTGGAAGCGGCCGGGGATGAGCTTCATCCGGCGCGTGCCGAGCCAGAAGATGAGGATCAGCGCGATCGTGGCGAGGAGACGCACGACGATGATGCGGTTGAACTCGAGGCCACCGATGGTGAACAGGGTCGGGGGGAAGAACTCGTTGATCGAGGGACCCTGGAAGCTTCCATCTTCGGAGCTTGCGGCCTGGACCAGCAGGTTCACAGCGTTAGCTAACAGCGCTATCTCCTGTTTCGGGGCGTCGAGCTCAGAGCTCTCGCGACGACGAACGTTTGGACACCCTGCACTACTCGCGCTACGGGTTTCTTCGCGCGAACGGGTGGGGGATCACTGACAACTCTACAAGAGTTTTCAGCCCATAACGAATTGGATACGGGTCAGCGCTTCTCACCGGGGAGGGTGACGTCGCTGGCGTAGGGGACGCGGGATCGGAACACCACGATCATGTCGACGACGAGCGATCCGATCACCCCCGCGATGAGGCTGAGGAACAGCACGACGGGGTTGATCCACGGCTGGTCCCGCAGCAGGATCGCGAGCACCAGGAACAGCACGAACTTCACGATCCAGCCGCCCAGCACGATGCCGAAGAACAGGCCGACGAAGAGGTCGGAGCCGATGAAGCGGTTCGCGATCAGGATGCTGAGCGCCGTGATCGAGAGGAACACGGCTGCCATCGCGGTGCCGATCAGGGCGCTCGTCACGCCGACCCAGCCGGCGAAGAGGCCGCCGAGCAGCATCCCGACGATCGCGATGGCACCGGCCAGGATGAGGCCGTACTTCAGGACGTCGCGCAGCACGGGCGTCGAGGTCGGCTGGGCGGCGGGGCGGGCCGGCCGGGGGGCGCGGGCGCCGGCGGGCGCGCCGTCCGGGTGGTCGGTCATCGGGTCTCCTCGGTGAGCGTCTGCTCGTCGGTGGTGGTGGTGGTGGTGCGGCCGTCGGCGGCCGCGCGGGCCGCTGCCGCGGCCGTGCGCTCGCTCGCGGCGTCGAGCTGGTCGTAGCGGGCCGTCTCGGCCGCCTCGCGGCTGCCCGCGGGCGCGAGCTCCGCGACGGCCTCGTTCGCCTTCCTCCGGCTCAGCGGAGCCAGCGTGAAGGCGGTGCAGACGACCAGCCCGATGGCGACGAACACGATCGCCATCCAGTACGGGTCGAAGAAGAACAGCAGGCAGCCGATCGAGAGCACCGCCGTCCACGCGTAGAAGATCAGCACCGCGTGCAGGTGCGTGTGCCCCATGTCGAGCAGGCGGTGGTGCAGGTGCTTGCGGTCGGCGCTGAACGGCGACTTGCCCGCCCGGAGGCGCCGGATGACGGCGAGACCGAAGTCGAGCAGCGGCACGATCAGCACGGCGAACGGCAGGATGATCGGGATGAACGCGGGCACCAGCGACGACCGGCCGAGCGTCTGCAGGGTCTCCGGGTTGATGGTGCCCGTGACGGAGATCGCCGAGGTGGCCATCAGCAGGCCGATCAGCAGTGCGCCGGCGTCTCCCATGAACATCTTCGCCGGGTGCCAGTTCAGCGGGAGGAAGCCCGCGCAGGCGCCGACCAGGATCGCCGCGATCACGCCGGCGAGGCTGAAGTAGTTCTGCGGGCTGATCTCGCGCTGCAGCAGATACGTGTAGATGAGGAACGTGCCGTTCGCGATCAGGGCGACACCGGCGACGAGGCCGTCCAGTCCGTCGATGAAATTGATCGCGTTCATCACGAGCACGATCGCGAAGAGCGTGATGACGATCGACATGATGGGCGACCCCACGGTCAGCCCGCCGATCGGCAGCGAGTAGATCTGGACGCCGAGCCAGGCGATCAGGCCGGCGGCCACGAACTGGCCGGCGAGCTTCGTCATCCAGTCGAGGTCCCAGATGTCATCGGCGACACCGAGGACGACGATGAGCAGGGACGCGCCGAGGATGGCGAGGATCGGACCCTGATCGGAGAAGATCAGCGACAGGACGCCGAACTGGCTCGACAGCAGCCAGGAGACGCCGAACGCGACCAGGATGCCGAGGAACATCGCGACGCCGCCGAGCCGGGGCGTCGGCCGGGTGTGCACGTCGCGCGCCCGGATCTTCGGGTACAGCTTGTAGCGCATCGCCAGCTTGTAGACGACGAACGACATCCCGAACGTGATGACGGCCGAGATCAGGGCGAGGGCGAGGAGGAGGGTCACGGTACGGGAGCGTCCAAGGCGTCGCCCACGACCTCGCGCAGCCGGTCGGCGGAGATGACGCCGTGACGGAGGATGCGCAGCCCCCCGACGCCGGCGGCCAGGGCGGTCGCGTCCACGATGGTGGACGACGAGTCCTTGCCCTCGACGCGGTCGTAGGCGGAGCCCGCCTCTCCCCCGTCGAGGTACACGGAGATCGACTCGCCGAGCATCCCCTCCGCCTCGACGGCGGTGCGGGCGGCCGGGCGGCCGGTCAGGTTGGCGGACGAGACGGCGAGCGGGCCGGTCTCGCTCAGCAGCTCGAGCGCGATGGTGTTGTCGGGCATGCGCAGCGCGACGGTGCCCTTGGTCTCCCCCAGGTCCCACACCAGCGACGGGGAGGCCGGGAGCACGATGGTCAGCCCGCCCGGCCAGAAGGCCTTGACGAGCGCGTCCACCTCGTCCGGGACGGTCTCGGCCAGCGCCGCGAGCGTCGGGATGCCGGGCACCAGCACCGGCGGCGGCGACTGGCGGCCGCGTCCCTTCGCGTCGAGGAGCCGCTGCACCGCCGCGGGGCTGAAGGCGTCGGCGGCGACGCCGTAGACCGTGTCGGTGGGGATGACGACGAGTTCGCCGCGCCCGATCGCCGCACGGGCGAGGCGCATGCCGGTGAGCAGCTCGGAGTCGACCGAGCAGTCGTAGATGGGAGCCATGACGGCTCAATGATAGCCGGGGGGCGGACGCCCAGACTGGGAGGACGATACTGGAGGCGATGGACGTCTACTTCTTCGACTGCGACAAGACGCTCTACGACTACGACTTCCACAAGCGGCTTCCCAAGCTCGCGGAGCTCGGAGGTGTGAGCCAGTACCGGCTCGCGTCCACCTGGTGGGCGGGCGGCTTCGAGCGGGCTGCGGAGATCGGGGAGTACTCCACAAGCGAGGAGTACCTCGACGCGTTCGCCGAGGTGACCGGTGCCCGGCTGACCCTCTCGCAGTGGCAGGAGGCGCGCAAGGCGGCCATGACGCCCATCCCCGGGTCGATCGCCGTGCTGCACGAGGCCGCGACACTCGGCACGGTCTCGCTGCTGTCGAACAACCCCATCCCGTTCAAGGACTCGCTGCCGGTGCTCACGCCGGAGATCGTGGGCGTGCTCCAGGACAACGACCTGGTGTCGGCCGTGCTGGGCGCGCGGAAGCCCGAGCGGCGCATCTACACGCGCGCGCTCGGGCGGTTCGGGGTGAAGCCGTCCGACGCGATCCTGTTCGACGACTCGCTGGCGAACGTCGAGGGCGCCCGCGAGTGCGGCATGCACGCGCACCACGTCACCAAGCGCGACGACGGCACCTTCGACACCGACGCCATGCTCGCCGCCGCGCACGCCTTCGCCGCTCGCTGACCCTCCGCCCAAGCCATCAGCTCCAGAGTTCTTCGAGCGACACGCCGCGGCTGGGTCGAAGAACTCAGGAGCTGATGGCTTGGGGGCGGGTCAGATGTAGATGGCGGGGTCGAGCCAGTCGTCGCCGGCGATCTGCTCGTGGCCGGAGCGCGGCCGCGGGTGGGCGGGCACGCCGACGAGGAGCGAGTCGGCGGGCGCGTCGCGCGTGACGACGGCGTTGGCACCGATGACCGAGTGGGCGCCGATGGTGATCGCGCCCAGCACCTTCGCGCCCGCGCCGACGATCACGCCGTCCTCGACGGTGGGATGCCGCTTGCCGTGACCGCTCCCCCGGCCGCCCAGGGTCACGCCGTGGTAGAGCATGACGTCGTCGCCGATCCACGTCGTCTCGCCGATCACGACGCCCATCCCGTGGTCGATGAAGAAGCGGCGGCCGATGCGCGCGCCCGGGTGGATCTCGATCCCGGTCAGGAACCGCGTCAGCTGCGAGAGGATGCGCGCGGGCGTCCGCAGGCCGGCGCGCCACATCCGGTGCGCGATGCGGTACGACCAGATCGCGTGCAGGCCGGAGTAGACGACGGCGACCTCGACCCCGCCGCGCGCGGCCGGGTCGTGCCTGCGCGCATTCCGGATGTCTTCGCGCGCGCGGAGGATCGGCACCCGCTCAGTCCAGCAGGTCGGCCCACAGCGGGGTCGAGATGTAGCGCTCACCCGTGTCGCAGACCACCGCGACGATCGTCTTGCCCGCGTTCTCCGGACGCTTCGCCAGCTGCAGCGCGGCCCAGACGATGGCGCCCGAGGAGATGCCCGCGAGGATGCCCTCCTCGCTCGCCAGGCGCTTTGCCACCTCCAGGGCGTCCTCGAACGACACGTCGACCACCTCGTCGTACACCGTGGTGTCGAGGATCTCGGGGACGAAGTTGGCGCCGATGCCCTGGATCTTGTGCGGGCCCGGCTTTCCGCCGTTGAGGATGGGCGAGTCGATCGGCTCGACCGCGACGATCTTCACGCCGGGCTTGCGCTCCTTGAGCACCTGGCCGACGCCGGTGATCGTGCCGCCGGTGCCCACGCCCGCGACGAAGACGTCGACGCCGCCGTCGGTGTCGGCCCAGATCTCCTCGGCCGTGGTGGCGCGGTGGATGGCCGGGTTGGCCTCGTTCGCGAACTGCTTGGCCCAGATCGCGTTGTCGGTGCTCTCGACGATCTCCTGCGCCTTCTCGACCGCGCCGCGCATGCCGTCAGGGCCGGGAGTCAGCTCGATCTTCGCTCCGAACGCGCGCAGCAGCACGCGACGCTCCTTGCTCATGGTCTCCGGCATGGCCAGCACGACGTTGTAGCCGCGCGCGGCACCCACCATGGCGAGGGCGATGCCGGTGTTGCCGCTGGTGGCCTCCACGATGGTGCCGCCGGGCTTCAGCGCGCCCGCCTTCTCGGCGGCGTCGATGATCGCGACGCCGATGCGGTCCTTGACGCTGCCCGCCGGGTTGTAGAACTCGAGCTTCGCGAGCACGGTCGCGTCCAGCCCCTCGGTGAGCCGGTTCAGCCGGACGAGCGGCGTCCGCCCCACGGCCTCGGTGACGTTGTCGTAGATGTGACCTGACATGGCCTCTCCTCGCTCGGATCGGGGTGGATGGGATCGCCTCACCACTCTAGACGCCGCACCCGCACGGCGAAGCTTCGTGACAGGAGCTAGGCTCGACGGGCGATGAGCCCCGAATCCCCCGCATCCCCTTCCTCGTCCGTGTCCGTCCGCGCCCTCAGGGACGAGACCGTCGCCCTGCTCGCGCGCGCCGGCGTCCCCGACCCGGAGGTCGACGCCGAGCTGCTGGTCGGCCACGTGCTCGAGGTCGGCCGTGGACGCGTGCAGGCACTCGTGGTGATGGACTCTGCGGTCAGCATTGCGGACGCCGAACGCCTGCGCGACCTGGCCGCGCGCCGCGCCGCCCGCGAGCCGCTGCAGCACATCACCGGCCGCGCCCCGTTCCGGTCGCTGGAGCTGAACGTCGGCCCGGGCGTCTTCGTCCCCCGACCCGAGACAGAGCAGGTGGCGCAGCTCGCGATCGACGCGCTCCGGGCCATCCCGTCGCCGACGCCGGTGGCCGTCGACCTGGGGACGGGCAGCGGCGCCATCGCTCTGGCGCTCGCGACGGAGGTGCCGCACGCGCGCGTCTACGCCGTCGAGAACTCCCCCGAGGCGTACATCTGGGCCCGGCGCAACATCGACGAGGTCGGCGCGGAGAACCTCACCCCCGTGTTCATCGACCTGGCCGACGCGCTGCCGGAGCTCGACGGCACGGTGGACGTGGTCATCTCGAACCCGCCGTACGTGCCGGACGACGCCATCCCGCGCGACCCGGAGGTGCGCCTGCACGACCCGCACGCGGCGCTCTACGGCGGCCCGGACGGGCTGGACGTCGTGCGCACGATCTCACGCGTCGCCCGGCGCCTGCTCCACCCCGGCGGCACGCTCGTGCTCGAGCACGGCGAGCTGCAGGGCGCCGCGATCCGCGCCCTGCTGACGTCCGACGGCTGGCGCGCCGCCGCCACCCACCGCGACCTCACCACGCGCGACCGGGCCACCACCGCCCTCCGCTGACCCGCCGCCCCAGCCAACAGCTCCTGAGTTCTTCGAGCGAATCCGCGTTCGGAGGCCGAAAAACTCAGGAGCTGTTGGCTGGGGTCAGTCGGCGAGGTTGGCCAGGCGCGTCTCCTCGTCGAGGGCGATGTTGCTGTCGATGACGGGGTCCAGGGCGCCGTTCATGACGGCGTCGAGGTTGTAGGCCTTGTAGCCGGTGCGGTGGTCGGCGATCCGGTTCTCCGGGAAGTTGTAGGTGCGGATGCGCTCCGACCGGTCCATGGTGCGGATCTGGCCCTTGCGGAACTCGGCCGCCTCGGCGTCCGCCTCCTCCTGCTGACGCGCGAGCAGCCGTGCGCGCAGCACGCGCATCGCGGCCTCGCGGTTCTGCAGCTGGCTCTTCTCGTTCTGCATCGAGACGACGATGCCGGTCGGCACGTGCGTGATGCGCACCGCGGAGTCGGTCGTGTTGACCGACTGGCCGCCGGGGCCGGAGGACCTGAAGACGTCGATCTTGAGGTCGTTCGGGCTGATCTCGACCTCCTCCGGCTCGTCCACCTCCGGGAACACCAGCACGCCGGCGGCGGAGGTGTGGATGCGGCCCTGCGACTCGGTCGCCGGCACGCGCTGCACGCGGTGGACGCCTCCCTCGTACTTCAGGTGCGCCCAGACGCCCTCGGCCGGGTCGCTGGAGGTGCCTTTGAAGGCCACCTGCACGTCCTTGATGCCGCCGAGGTCGCTGGAGGTCTGCTCGATGATCTCGGCCTTCCAGCGCTTCGAGTCGGCGTAGTGGAGGTACATCCGCAGCAGGTCGCCGGCGAACAGCGCCGACTCCGCGCCGCCCTCGCCCATCTTGATCTCCATGATCACATCGCGTGAGTCGTTGGGGTCGCGCGGGATGAGCAGCCGGCGCAGCTTCTCGGACGTGTCCGCGAGACTCTGCTCCAGGCCCGGGATCTCCTCGGCGAAGGCGGCGTCCTCTGCAGCGAGCTCGCGGGCGGCCTCCAGGTCGTCCGACAGCTGCTTCCACTCGGTGTAGGCGGCGACGATGCGCGACAGCTCGGCGTAGCGGCGGTTGACGCGCTTCGACCGCACAGGGTCGCTGTGCAACTCCGGGTCGGACAGCTGCTGCTGCAGGTCGTCGTGCTCGGCGATGAGGGCGTTCACCGATTCGAACATGGGGTCTTCTTTCTGCGAGGGAGGCCGGGGAACGACGAAGCGCCCGCCCGTCCTGCGCGAGGTAGGACGGACGGGCGCGATACCGGGCTAGCGGTGGTCGTTCTCGTGGCCGTGCGAGTGCGCGTTGCCGTGACCGTTGGCCGGCTGCGGCATCGACTTCTGCACCTGCATCAGGAACTCGACGTTGCTCGAGGTCTCCTTGAGGCGGCCGAGCACGATCTCGAGGGCCTGCTGCTGGTCGAGCCCGGCGAGGGCGCGGCGCAGCTTCCAGGTGATCTTGACCTCGTCTTGGCCCATCAGCATCTCCTCGCGGCGGGTGCCGGAGGCGTTGACGTCGACGGCCGGGAAGATGCGCTTGTCGGCCAGCTGGCGCGACAGGCGGAGCTCCATGTTGCCGGTGCCCTTGAACTCCTCGAAGATGACCTCGTCCATCTTGGAGCCGGTCTCCACCAGCGCCGACGCGAGGATGGTCAGCGAGCCGCCGTGCTCGATGTTGCGGGCGGCGCCGAAGAAGCGCTTCGGCGGGTACAGCGCGGACGCGTCCACGCCGCCAGAGAGGATGCGGCCCGACGCCGGAGCGGTCAGGTTGTACGCGCGACCGAGGCGGGTGATGGAGTCGAGCAGCACGACCACGTCGTGGCCCAGCTCCACCAGGCGCTTCGCACGCTCGATGGCGAGCTCGGCGACGGTGGTGTGGTCCTCGGCGGGGCGGTCGAAGGTGGAGGCGATGACCTCGCCCTTCACCGTGCGCTGCATGTCGGTGACCTCTTCCGGACGCTCGTCCACCAGGACGACCATCAGGTGCACCTCGGGGTTGTTCGCCGTGATCGCGTTGGCGATCTGCTGCATCACGATCGTCTTGCCGGCCTTCGGCGGCGCGACGATGAGGCCGCGCTGGCCCTTTCCGATCGGGGCGACCAGGTCGATGATCCGCTGGGTCACCTTGGACGGCTCGGTCTCGAGGCGCAGGCGCTCCTGCGGGTACAGCGGCGTGAGCTTGCCGAACTCGACGCGGCCGGCCGCCTCCTCCGGGGTCTGCCCGTTGATGGAGTCGACCTTGACCAGCGCGTTGTACTTCTGGCGGGTGTTGTTCTCGCCCTCGCGCGGCTGGCGGATGGCGCCGACGACGGCGTCGCCCTTGCGCAGGTTGTACTTCTTGACCTGGCCGAGCGAGACGTACACGTCGCTCGCGCCCGGCAGGTAGCCGGTGGTGCGTACGAACGCGTAGTTGTCGAGCACGTCGAGGATGCCGGCGACCGGGATGAGGACGTCGTCCTCGGTCAGCTCCGGCTCGAAGTCGTCTCCGACGGTGCCGCCGCGGCGCTTGCGGTTGCGGTCGCGGTAGCGGCCGGCGCGCTCGCCCTCGGCCTGCTCGGCGTTCTGGCCGCGGTTCTGCTGGCCCTGCTGCTGAGTGCCCTGGCCGCCCTGCTGGAGGTCCTTCGGCTGGCCCTGGCCCTGCTCGTTCTGCTGGGCATTGTTCTTGTTGCGGTTGCGGTTGCGGCGGTTGCGGCCGGAGCCCTGCTGCTCGCCCTGCGCACCCTCGCCCTGCTCGGCCTGCCCCTCGGCGCGAGCGCCCTCGGGCTGCTCGGCCTGCTGCTCGGTCTGCGCGGCGGCGTCCTGGGGCTGCTCGCCGTTCTGGCCGCCCTGGCCGCGGCCGCGACGACGACGTCCGCCGCCGTTGCCCTGGCCCTGACCCTGGTCGCCGTTCTGGGCGTTCTGGCCGTTCTGCTGGCCGCGCGCCTGCTCGCGGGACGCGAGCGCGGAGTCGAGCAGCGCATCCACGTCGGGGATGAGCGAGTCGACGCCGGTGGCGCCGGAGTTGACGTGCGTGCCGGCCGCGATCCCGGTGCCATCCGGGCTGCTGACGCGTCGCGAACCGCGGCGGCGCGGCTCGGAGCCGCCCTGGGCGGCGTCCGTCTGCGGAAGCACCGGGTCGCCGACGGTCGGCTCGACGCGCTCGGCGCCCGCCGGCTCGGCGATCAGCGGCTCAGTGATGAGCGCGTCCGTCAGCGGCTCGGCGATGCCCGGGTTTCCCGTCTCGGTCGGGACCGGCGCTGCAGCCGGCTCGGCGATGAGCGGCTCGGTGAGTACCTGCGAGGCGGCGGTCGCCGGCTCGCTCTGCGGCTCGGCAGCGGCGTCGGACGGAGCGGCGGCCGCACGCGCGGCGGCGATCGCTTCGACCAGTTCGCCCTTGCGGAGCCGGCCTGCGCCCTGGAGCCCGAGCTCGGCGGCGAGAGCCTGCAGCTCCGCCACCTTGAGCGAGGTCAGGTCGCTGGTGTCCACGCCCCCGGCGTGGAGTTCGACATCAGTCACGGAAGAGGATCCTTTCCCCCGACGCGCGTCTGCGCGCCGTCTGTGAGCTTCGCCACATGAACTGCCGGTACGTGCTGCGTTCTGATCCGCGCTACGTCGCCGCCCGGGTATCCGTTAGGGGAATGCCGGGAAGGCAGGCAGGAGTGACGGCATGATTGCTAGGAGATCACCCGGAAGCTGGATTCGCTCGTGACGCGGGTTCTTCGCGGGTGCACTGCAGTTTACCACCTCGGACGTGGCGCTCAGGACGCTACGCCGCCGGTGTGTCCGCCGACGCCGACTCCACCCGGGCGACCGTCGCGCCCTTGAAGTCGACCGCGAGCATGAGCGGCTGCCAGCGCGTCTGCGCGGCCTCCTCCACCAGCTTGGCCGCGGCCAGGCGCTGGCTGGGGTCGCTCCCGAGCACCAGGATCGACGGGCCGGCGCCCGAGACGACGGCCGCGAAGCCGTTCTCGCGCAGCAGCGTGATGAGCCGGTCGGTCTCGGGCATCGCCGAGGCGCGGTAGCTCTGGTGGAGCTTGTCCTCGGTGGCCGCGTGCAGAAGTTCGGGGCTCTGGATGAGGGCCGCGACGAGCAGTGCGGAGCGGGAGACGTTGAAGACGGCGTCCTCGTGGGGCACCGACTGCGGCTGGAGGCTGCGCGCCAGGGCCGTGGACATCACGTGCTCCGGCACCAGCACGAGCGGCGAGACGCCGCGGTGCACGATGAGCTTCTTGAAGCGCGGCCCCTCCGGGGTGACCCAGGCGATCGTCAGTCCGCCGAAGAGGGCGGGCGCGACGTTGTCGGGGTGACCCTCCATGTCGTTCGCGAGGGCGAGCAGCTGCTGGGCGTCGAGGTCGACGACGCCCTCCAGGAGCCCTTTCGCCGCCATGATGCCGGAGACGATGGCGGCGCCCGAGGACCCGAGCCCGCGGCCGTGCGGGATGCTGTTGCGCGCCCGCAGGCTCAGGCCCGGCATCGGCACGCCGACCGCCTCGAAGGTGTGCGCGATCGCGCGGACGACGAGGTTGCTCTCGTCGGTGGCCACCTCGCCCTCGCCCACACCGGTGACCTCGACGGTCGCGCCGGGCTCGTCGCGGACGGAGACCTCGAGCTCGTCGTAGAGGGCGAGCGCGAGGCCGAGCGTGTCGAAGCCGGGGCCGAGGTTGGCGCTGGTGGCCGGGACCTTGACGCTGACGGTCCGGCCGCGCAGGTCGGGCGAGGTCACGCGGTCGCCTCGGCGCGCTGCAGGCCGAGCACGTCGGCGATGGCGGTCGTGTCGACGGGCACGACGGTCGGCTGCACGTCGGAGCCGTCGGCCGTGCGGAGGGCCCACTGCGGGTCCTTCAGGCCGTGGCCGGTGACGGTCAGCACGACCGTGGCGCCGGCGGGGATGACGCCCGCCGCGGAGCGCTCCAGCAGGCCGGCGACGCTGATCGCGGAGGCCGGCTCGACGAAGATGCCGACCTCGGCCGAGAGCAGGCGGTGCGCCTCCAGGATCTTCGCGTCGTCGATGGCGCCGAAGTAGCCCTCGCTGTCGTCGCGCGCGTTCAGGGCGAGCTCCCACGACGCCGGGTTGCCGATGCGGATGGCGGTGGCGATGGTGTCGGGGTCCTTGACCGGGTGGCCGAGCACGATCGGGGCGCTCCCCGCGGCCTGGAAGCCGAACATCCGGGGCAGCCTCGTCGCCTCTCCGCGCTGGAGCTCCTCGGTGTAGCCGCGGTGGTAGGCGGTGTAGTTGCCGGCGTTGCCGACCGGGACGATGTGGAAGTCGGGGGCGTCGCCGAGCGCCTCGACGACCTCGAACGCCGCGGTCTTCTGGCCCTCGATGCGGTCCGGGTTCACCGAGTTGACCAGGTGCACCGGGTAGTTCGTCGCGAGGTCGCGCGCGATGTCGAGGCAGTCGTCGAAGTTGCCCTGCACCTGCAGCAGCTGCGCGTTGTGCGCGATCGCCTGGCTTAGCTTGCCCATCGCGATCTTGCCCTCCGGCACCAGCACCACGGCCTGGATGCCGGCGTGCGTGGCGTACGCGGCGGCGGAGGCCGAGGTGTTCCCGGTGGAGGCGCAGATGACGGCCTTCGCGCCGTGCTCGACGGCCTTCGAGATCGCCATGGTCATGCCGCGGTCCTTGAACGATCCCGTCGGGTTCATCCCCTCAAACTTCACGTACACGTCGGCGCCGGTGCGCGCGGAGAGCGCGGGCGCGGGGATGAGCGGCGTGCCGCCCTCGCCCAGCGTGACGATCGGAGTGGCGTCGGAGATGTTCAGGCGGTCCGCGTACTCGCGCAGGACGCCACGCCACTGACGACTGTAGGCCTTGGGCTGGGGCATTACGATCCTTCGACTCGGAGAACGGAAGAGATGGCGATCACGACGTCGCTCGCCGCGAGCGCCTCGACGGTGGCCGCGAGTGCGGCCTCCTCGGCTTCGTGGGTACCGATGACCAGGGTAGCGGTGGCCCTGCCGCCGCCGTGAATCGGGCCACCGGGCGGGCCCGCGGTCTCCGGCGCCGAACCGGCCACGACGACCGGCCCGGTGAGGCTCGGCACCGACTGCTGCACGGTCTCCACGCTGACGCCGCCGTCGCTCAGGATGCGCGCCACCGCGGCGAGCACGCCCGGCTGGTCCTCCACATCCAGGGTGATCTGGTAGCGGGTGACGACCCGGCCGATGTCGAGCACCGGGAGGTCGGCGTGCGTCGACTCCGCGACGCCCGGGCCGCCGACGACGTGCCGCCGGGCGGCGGAGACGACGTCGCCGAGCACGGCGGACGCGGTCTCGACCCCGCCCGCGCCGGCGCCGTAGAACATGAGGTCGCCGGCGGCGGCCGCCTGCACGAAGACCGCGTTGTGGGCGCCGTGAACGGCCGCGAGCGGGTGTTCGCGGCTGATGAGCGCGGGATAGACGCGGGCGGAGACGCCCTCCTCCCCCGACTCCGGGTCGGTCATCCGCTCGCAGATGGCGAGCAGCTTGATGACGGCGCCGGCCTCGCGCGCGGCGTCGACCTGCGACTTCGTCACGCCCGTGATCCCCTCGCGGTAGACCCGGTCGAGCGGCACGGTGGTGTGGAAGGCGAGGCTCGCCAGGATGGCCGCCTTCTGGGCCGCGTCGTAGCCGCCGATGTCGGCGGTCGGGTCGGCCTCGGCGTACCCGCGGTCGCTGGCGGTGGCCAGCGCGTCCTGCAGGGTCTCGCCGTGCACGTCCATCCGGTCGAGCACGAAGTTGGTGGTGCCGTTGACGATGCCGAGGATGCGCTCGATGCGGTCGCCGGCGAGGCTGTCGCGCAGCGGCCGGATGATCGGGATGGCGCCCGCGACGGCCGCCTCGTAGTAGAGCTGCGCGCCGACCTGCTCCGCGGCCTCGAACAGCTCGGGGCCGTGCGTGGCCAGCAGCGCTTTGTTCGCGGTGATCACGTCGGCGCCGGAGTTGAGCGCCTCGAGCACGTACCCGCGGGCGGGCTCGATGCCGCCCATCAGCTCGACGACGATGTCGGCGCCGAGGATGAGCGAGCTCGCGTCGGTGGTGAGCAGCTCGCGCGGCAGGTCGACGTCGCGGGGGGCGTCGACGTCGCGCACGGCGATGCCGACCAGCTCGAGCCGGGCGCCGACGCGGGAGGCGAACTCGTCCCCCTGCTCCAGCAGGAGGCGGGCCACCTGAGAGCCGACGGAGCCGGCCCCGAGGAGGGCGACGCGGAGGTTGCGGTACTCGATCATGCCTGGCTGCGCTCCTTCGACGCGGTGGGGGTCTGCTCGGACGGGTCGTAGGCCGCGTCCCTGGCGAGGAGGTCCTCGATGGTCTCTCCACGCACGATCACGCGCGCGTCGCCGTCGCGGACGGCGACCACCGGCGGCCTCCCGAGATAGTTGTAGTTGCTCGCGAGCGACCAGCAGTAGGCACCGGTCGCGGGGACGGCGAGCAGGTCGCCCGGCTCGACGTCCGCCGGGAGGTACTCGGCATCGACCACGATGTCGCCGCTCTCGCAGTGCTTGCCCGCGACGCGCACGAGCGCGGGCGGGGCGACGGAGACACGGCTCGCGATGCGGGCCGAGTAGTCGGCCTCGTAGAGCGCGGGGCGGGCGTTGTCGCTCATCCCGCCGTCGACGCTGACATAACGGCGGATCGCGGTCTCGCCGTCGTCCTCGAAGGCGACGGGCACGTCCTTCGTGGTGCCGACCGTGTAGAGGGTGAGGCCGGCGGTCCCGATGATCGACCGGCCGGGCTCGAAGGCGACGACGGGCGTCGGGATGTCGAGCTCCTCGCATCCGGCCGCCACGGTCTCCGCGATGCGGCGCGCGAGCACCTCGATCGGGGCCGGGTCGTCGGCGGCCGTGTAGGCGATGCCGAAGCCGCCGCCCAGGTTGAGCTCCGGCACGTCTCCCCCGGCCAGCAGCCGCTTGTGCAGGGTGAGCAGGCGCGCGGCCGACTCGGCGAAGCCGTCCGCGCCGAAGATCTGCGAGCCGATGTGGCAGTGCAGCCCGCGGAACGCCAGCGACGGACGCGAGCGGATGAGCTCCACCGCCTCCTCGGCGGCCTCGAGCGCGATCCCGAATTTCTGGTCCTCGTGCGCGGTCGCGAGGAATGCGTGCGTGTGCGCGTGCACCCCGCTGTTGACCCGCAGCCGAACGCTCTGCCGCACGCCGTGCCGCGTGGCCGCCTCGGCGACCCGGTCGATCTCCTGCAGGCTGTCGATGACGATGGCCCCGACCCCGACCTGCACGGCCCGGTCGATCTCGGCGAGCGACTTGTTGTTGCCGTGGAAGCCGAGGCGCTCGGGGTCGACACCGGCCGCCAGCGCGACCGCGAGCTCGCCGCCGCTGCAGACGTCGATGTGGAGGCCGGCCTCGGCCATCCACCGCGCGACCTCGATGCTCAGGAACGCCTTGCCCGCGTAGTAGACCTTCGCGGCCGTGCCGATCTCTGCGAAGGCGCGGTCGAAGGCGGTGCGCACCTCGACGGCGCGCGAGCGGGCGTGCTCCTCGTCGACGACGTAGAGCGGCGTGCCGAAGCGCGCCGCGAGCTCCCCTGCGGCGACGCCGCCGACGACGAGCTCGCCGTCGGAACGCGAGACGGTGCGGGACCAGAGCCCGGGGACGAGCGCATTCGCGTCCTCCGGGACATGCAGCCACGAGGGTGCGAGGGGATTCGGATCGGCCATAGGGAACCTCACGGGTGGTGACGAGTGGGGGTCTCCTAGGCGAGCGGACCCGGATTGGCCCCTGAAGCCGGTGGAGAGGACAGGAGAAGTCTATCCGGGAGCCGTGGGCGCTTTCCGTGTGTTACATCCGGGCGGCTAGGAGCAGCTGCCCTTGCTGTTCAGGAACTTCTCGTTCATCACGAAGTCGCTGGCGGTCAGCCGCACGGTCGCGCGCCCCTGCGACACCTGGATGTCGTCGACCTGAACGCCGTCGGGAAGGTACTGCGCGGCGCACACCGGGAACGGGCCCTGCGAGGTGAGCGCCTGCAGCAGCCGATCCAGGTTGACGTTGCCCGCGCCGGTCTTGAGGTTCGCCTTCTCGGGCTTCAGCAGCACCTGGTCGCCCGCGGCCTCCGGGGTCGCCGTGACCGTGTACTGGACGGGCAGCCCCAGCAGGCTGATGCTGCCGTCGTACCCGATGGTGCCCGCGCCGAGGGTGATGTCGCCGGTCGCGCCGGGGATCTGCACGAGCTTGTTGAGCGACTCCTGGCCGATGCTGAGCGTGCCGGTCGCCTGCGAGATGGGCTTCGAGAAGTCGGTCGGGACGCCGGTGGCGACGAGCTTCGCGCTGAGCGGTGCACCCTTGGCCACCACGTTCGGCGCGTCGAGCTCCACCCGCTGGAAGGTGCCGGACAGGTACTGCTGCAGCACGGAGAAGCCCCCGATGTGCGTCGTCACCTGGCCCTTCACGTCGGCAGGCAGGTTCTTCTCGATCTCGTCGGAGACCCGCTGCTCGGCGTAGGCGCGCGCGGCCGAGTCCACGACCACGAGAAGCACGACGATCACGACGACGGGGATGCCGATCCACAGCAGCAGCCGCAGCCAGCGCGGCCGGCGGCGGCGCTGCGGTGCACCGGCACCGGGCAGCACCTGGGTCGTGTTCTCGCTCATCGGGTCGCCTCCCTCGTCTGCTTCGTTCCGCCGGCGGCTACATGCGGTCCGGGGCAGAGACCCCGAGCAGGCCGAGCCCGTTGCGGATGACCTGGCCGGTCGCGTCGTTCAGCCACAGCCGCGTGCGGTGCACGTCGGTGACCGGCTCGTCGCCGTGCGGGATGACGCGCGTCGAGCCGTCCCGCACCGCGTACCAGGCGTGGTACAGGCCGGCGAGCTCCTCGATGTACCGGGCGACGCGGTGCGGCTCGCGCAGCTCGGCCGCGAGGGCCACCACGCGCGGGAACTCCTGGAGGCCGCCGAGCAGCGCCGACTCGGTCTCGTGGGTCAGCAGCTCGGGCGCGAACACGCTGCGGTCGACGCCGGCCTTCTCGGCGTTCGCCGCGACGGACCGGGTGCGGGCGTGCGCGTACTGCACGTAGTAGACCGGGTTCTCGTTGCTGCGCTTGGCGAGCAGGTCGAGGTCGATGTCGAGCTGCGAGTCGGTCGACGACCGCACGAGGGCGTAGCGGGCGGCGTCGACGCCCACGGCGTCCACCAGGTCGTCGAGCGTGACGATCGTGCCCGCGCGCTTCGACATCCGGACCGGCTCGCCGTCCTTCACCAGGTTGACCAGCTGGCCGATCAGGATCTGCAGGTTGACGTTCGGCACGTCGCCGAACGCCTCGACCATCGCCATCATGCGGCCGATGTAGCCGTGGTGGTCGGCGCCGAGCATGATGATGTTCTGCTCGAAGCCGCGCTCGCGCTTGTCGAGGTAGTAGCCGAGGTCGCCGGAGATGTACGCGGGCTCGCCGTTGGAGCGGATGACCACGCGGTCGCGGTCGTCGCCGAACGTCGTCGTGCGCAGCCAGATGGCGCCGTCGGCCTCGAAGATGTGGCCCTGCTCGCGCAGCCGCTCGATGGCGCGCTCGACGGCGCCGGACTCGTGCAGCGAGTCCTCGTGGAAGTACACGTCGAAGTCGACCCCGAACGAGTGCAGGCGCTGCTTGATCTCCTCGAACATCAGCTGCGTGCCGATGGAGCGGAAGACCTCCTGCTGCTGCTCACGCGGCAGCGCGGCGAGGTCGGCGCCGTCGGCACTCGCGGCGTAGGCCGCGACCACGCGCTCGGCGATCTCGCCGATGTACGCGCCGCCGTAGCCGTCCTCCGGCGTCGGCTCGCCGAGGTAGGCGGCGAGGAGGCTGCGGGCGAAGCGGTCGATCTGCGAGCCGTGGTCGTTGAAGTAGTACTCGCGGGTCACGTCGGCGCCCTCCGCCTGCAGGATGCGCGCGAGGCTGTCGCCCACCGCGGCCCAGCGGGCACCGCCCATGTGGACAGGGCCGGTCGGGTTGGCGGAGACGAACTCCAGGTTGACGCTGAGCCCGTCGTAGGCGTGGCCACGGCCGTAGCCGTCGCCGGCCTCCACGATCGTCTTGGCGAGCTGCCCGGCCGCGGCGGCCTCCAGCCGGAAGTTGATGAAGCCGGGGCCGGCCACCTCTGCCGAGGCCACGCCGTCGATCCCCGCGGCGGCAGCGGCGATCTCCTCCGCCAGCTCCCGCGGGTTCGTCCCGACCTTCTTGGCCAGGCGCATCGCGACGTTGGAGGCCCAGTCGCCGTGGTCGCGGTTCTTCGGCCGCTCCAGCGGCACGTCGGCCGCGGTGAGCGACAGCTCCGGGATGTCGGCGCCGGCCTCTCGTCGCCGCTCGACCACCGTCGTCACGATGTCGAGAAGGGCGGCGGAGAGGTCAGCGGGAGTCATGAGGATCGATTCTACCGGGCGGGCGGGTGCACGCCGGGCGAGGCGGCCATGCACGGTTGATAGGGTCGACGCGACGCGCGCTCCCGCACCGCGCGCGCCGAGCAGAGAGACGGATCCGCAATGCCGACCACCACCCGCCGCACCACGCTCCTGGCCGTCGCTGTGGCCGCCGGGATCGCCGCCTCCGCCGTCCTGTCCGGGTGCACCCCCGCCGCGAAGCCGGCCGGGTCGCCCTCGGCCGCCGCCACAGGCACGAGCACGGCTGCGAGCTCCCCCTCGGCGACCCCGACGCCGAGCGACCCGCCGACGCCGGTCGGGCTGACCTGCGAGCAGGTCGTCACGCCCGACCAGCTGTACGCGTACAACCCGAACTACGGCGTCGACCCGGGCTACGCGCCGAAGGCCGGGTCGCTCGAGAAGAAGATCGCCGACTGGCAGGGCGTGGCGTGCGCCTGGCTGAACCAGACCAGCGGCGACGTGATCCAGGTCGCCGTCGCGAAGCCCCCGGCCAGCGCGATGGAGGGGCTCAAGAACAGCGCGATCACGGCGTCCAACCCCGTGCCCACCTACGGCGTCCCTCCGCAGGTCGAGGGCTACTTCGCCCCCGGGAGCTCCGGTCAGGTGCAGATCTTCCGCGGGAGCTACTGGATCGTGGCCGACTCGCCCGTCTTCCAGGAGCCGGGCGACGCCGCACCGCTGATGGAGAAGGTGCTGCAGAGCGTCCCCGCCTCCTGACCAGGCGCCGGCACCGCGGGCCGCGCGATTCACGGGCGCGGCCCGCGGGATGCTAGCCTGGGAGGACACCCTGGCCCCCATAGCTCAGGGGATAGAGCGTCTGCCTCCGGAGCAGAAGGCCGTAGGTTCAAATCCTACTGGGGGCACCCTTTCAGCCGACGTCAGTCCACCGCGTCGAGGTCCGTCTCCAGCAGGGCCGCCAGGTCGTCGAGCGCCGCGTCCGCGTCCGGCGCGTCCGACCGCAGTGTGACGACCGTGCCCTTGCTCGCGGCGAGGCCCATCAGCGACAGGATGCTCGCGGCGTTCAGCTGCGGCCCGTCGCCGACGGCGATCGTGATCGGGATGGCCTTCTCCTGCACCGCCTGCACGAACAGCTTGGCGGGCCGGGCGTGCAGGCCGGAGGCGCTGGCGACGGTGGCGTGACGTTCTGACATGGTTCTCTCCTCAGGTGGTTCGGGCGGGTCAGGCGGGCGCGGTGGTCCGGCGTCAGACGACGGCGGTCTCCATGCGCTCGTCCACGGCGTCCTCCTCGGCGATCGCGGCCGCCCGGCGCGGGGCGGCGAAGCGCTTCAGGCCGACGACGACGAACGCGGTGACCGCGGTGCCGGCGACGAGCGCGAGCAGGAAGCCCCAGATCGGGTCGATGGCGAAGAAGACGAAGATGCCGCCGTGCGGAGCGCGCGACTCGACGCCGAAGGCCATGGCAAGAGCTCCGGCGACCGCGCCTCCCGCGAGGTTCGCGGGGATGACGCGCAGCGGGTCGGCAGCGGCGAACGGGATCGCGCCCTCGGAGATGAACGAGGCCCCCAGCAGCCAGGCGGCGGCGCCGTTCTCCCGCTCCACCTGGGTGAAGCCGCGGCGGTAGAGCACGGTCGAGGCGAGCGCCATGCCGAGCGGCGGGACCATCCCGGCGATCATCACCGTGGCCATGATCTGGAAGCTGGCCGGGGTCTGCGCGGCGAGGCCGGCCACCGCGAAGGCGTACGCCACCTTGTTGACCGGGCCGCCCAGGTCGAAGGTCATCATCAGGCCCAGGATGATGCCGAGCGCGATCGCGCCGGCGCCGGTGAGGCCGTTGAGGAAGGCGGTCAGCTGCGCCATCAGCCAGGCGATGGGTGCGCCGAGGATGAGCAGCATTAACCCCGACGCGATGATCGAGGCGCCGAGCGGGATGATCACCACCGGCATGAGTCCCCGCAGCCAGCGCGGGACCGCCGGACGCCCGATCAGCCAGGCCGCGAAGCCGGCCAGCAGGCCGCCGATCAGGCCGCCGAGGAAGCCGGCGTTCATGAACACGGCGATCGCGCCCGCGACGAATCCGGGGGCGATGCCGGGCCGGTCGGCGATGGCGAACGCGATGTAGCCGGAGAGCGCCGGCACCAGGAAGCCGAGGCTCACACTCCCGATCTCGAACGCGATCGCGCCGAGGTAATAGCCGAGGCCCTGCGGCGGGAGGTCCCAGATGGCGTAGTGCTGGAGGGTGTACACGGCGTTGTTGACGCCGGAGCTGCCGTGGGCCAGCGCGATCCCGTACCCGCCGAGGAACGGCAGGAAGCTGATCGCGATCAGGAGGCCCCCGCCCGCGACGAACGGGATCATGTAGCTGACGCCGGTGAGCAGGATGCGCTGGATGTTGCGGCCCCAGGAGAGCTGCTGCGCGCCGGAGGCGGCCGACCCTCCCCCGGTCGCGGTGACGCGGGCGCCCTGAGGGTCGCGGGCGACGGCCACGGCGTCGGCGATGAGCCGGTCGGGCTGCTCGATGCCGCGCTTGACGGTGGAGCGCACCACGGGCTTGCCGCGGAAGCGGGCCTCCTCGCGGACGTCGACGTCGTTGGCGAAGATCACGGCGTCGGCCGCGTCGATGACGCTCTGCGGCAGCGCCTGGTAGCCGCTGGAGCCCTGCGGCTCGACGACCAGGTCGATCCCGGAGTCCTTGCCCGCCTTGGTCAGGGCGTCCGCGGCCATGAAGGTGTGCGCGATGCCGGTGGCGCAGGAGGTGACTGCGACGATCCTGGCGGGACGGCCGTCGATCAGCAGGCCTTCGGGGGTGGAGCCGTTCGCGGTCGACGCGGGAGCAGGCTCGGCCGGCGCCGCGGTCTCGGCCGGCTTCGCGGCGGCACCGTCGCCCTCGCCGATCGCCTCGTCAACCAGCGCGACGACCTCCTCGGGGGTGGTTGCCGCCCGGAGGCCCGCGGTGAACTCGTCGAGCATGAGGCTGCGGGCGAGCTTCGAGAGCACCGCGAGGTGCGCCTCTGCCGCATCGTCGGGAGCCGCGATGAGGAAGACCAGGTCGGCGGGGCCGTCCGGCGCGCCGAAGTCGACGCCGGGCTTCAGCCGCGCGAACGCGAGCGACGGCACGGTGACGGCGGGGCTCTTGGCGTGCGGGATGGCGATACCGCCGGGCAGGCCGGTCTCGTCCTTCTGCTCGCGCGCCCAGGCATCCTCGAACAGGGCCTCGGCGTCGGTCGCGCGGCCCTGTGCGGCGACGCGAGCGGCGAGAGCGCGGATGATGTCGCTCTTGTCGGCGCCTGCGCCGATGTCGAGGCCGACGAGGTCGGGGGTGATGGTCTTCGGTGACACGGTTCCTCCAGGGGTCTTTCGGTGGGAGTTCAGAGGTGGAGAGCGGCGACGGGGATGTCGTCGCCGGGGAGATCGGCCGCACGCGGCGCCTGGGTGCCGGGCAGCGACGCCGCGGCGGAGCCGTAGCGCACGGCGGTGACGAGCCGCTCGGCCTCGGGGGCCGAGGCGGATTCGGCGAGCAGGTAGCCGGCGAGGGCGCTGTCGCCCGCGCCGACCGTGCTCCTGACGCGGATGCGCGGCGCCTCGGCGACGTAGCCGCCGTCGGAAGTGACGAGCACCGAGCCGAGCGCGCCGAGGGTCACCAGGGCGGCCCCCACGTGCTCGGGCGCGAGCGTCCGCGCGACGGCGAGCACGGCCTGCGGCAGGTCGGTCGCGTCGAGCGGGAGGCCGGCGAGCTCGGCGAGCTCGTCCTCGTTGGGCTTGATGAGGTCGGGATGCGCCTCGAAGACGGCCGCGCGCAGCGCCTCCCCCGAGGTGTCGACGGCGATCTTGGGCGCCGCGCTCCCCCAGCGCCCACGCACGGCGCGGATCACGGTGACGTAGAAGTCGTCGGCCGCACCGGGAGGGAGCGAGCCGGCGAGCACGAGCCAGCGCGCGCCGGCGCAGGCCTCGACGACCGCATCCACGAGCGCGGACGTCTCGACCGGGTCGAGCACGGCACCGGGGAGGTTGAGCTTGGTGGTCACGCCCGCGGGGTCCGTGATCGTGAGATTGGCCCGCGCGTGGCCCTTGATGCCCACGCGCCGGGTGGCGAGTCCGGCCGAGTTGAGGACGATGCCGAAGGGGTCGTCGGCGGCGAGCGGCAGCACGGCGACCGCCGGGACACCCGCCGCGGTCACGACGCGCGCCACGTTGATGCCCTTGCCGCCCGCATCCTCGCGGGACGCAGCGGCCGACTGCACCTCACCCGCCCGCAGCGGGGCGGCGAGGGTGACGGTGCGATCCAGGGAGGGGTTGGCGGTGAGCGTGACGATCATGCGATCCACACCTCCACACCGGCCGCGGCCAGCGCCTCGGCCAGCTCTCCGGCGGGCGCACGGTCGGTGACCAACACGTCGAGCGCGTCGAGGCCGGCGAAGGCCACGAGCGACTCCTGCCCGAACTTGCTGGCGTCGGCGACCAGCACGACGCGGCGCGCGGCCCGGACGATGGCCTCCTTGACGGCGGCCTCCTCCGGGTCGGGAGTGCTTAGGCCGAAGCCGGCCGAGACGCCGTTGGCCCCGATGAAGACGATGTCCGGCCGCAGCGACTGGATGGAGCGGACGGCGGCGGCCCCGACGGCCGCGGCGGTGACGCCGCGGACACGGCCGCCCACCACGGTGAGCCCGACGCGCTCCGCCCCCGCCAGCGCCGGCGCAAGGGTGATGGAGTGGGTGACGACCTCCGCCTCGCCGAGCGTCGCCTCGAGCCGCGCCGGGAGGAGCTGCGCGACCGCGGCGGTCGTCGTGCCGGCGTCGAAGTAGAGCGAGCCGCGGAACGCGTCGCCGAGCGCGTCGAGCGCCCGCGCGGCGATCCGCTGCTTGGTGCCGGCGTTGAGCGCCGTGCGCTCGGAGACGGAGGCCTCGGCGGTGCTGCCGCGCTCGAGGGCGACGGCCCCGCCGTGCACGCGGCGCAGGGCACCCGCCTGCTCCAGCGCATCGAGATCGCGGCGCACCGTCTCGGTGGTGACGCCGAACCGGTCGGAGAGCTCGACGACCGCCACGCGGCCCTCGTCGCCGAGCAGTCGCTCGATCAGTGCCTGACGCTCCGTTGCATACACGCGGTGGCCTCCCTTGGTTTCGAACACGATACAACACGTTCCCACACAAAACAACATCCGACGGTGTTGCCTTTGTTGGCTTTGCGTCGCGTGTTCCGCCGCATGGGCGGCGCGAAGGCACAGCGATTCGTCACGAATCGCGGCGATTCGTCACGAACGGCGGTGCCGGGAGCCGGGGATCAGGCCTCGCGCTGGTAGGAGGAGACGGCGGGGCCGGGGTGCAGCACGCCGTTCATGATCGCCTGGATGGCGAACTCGCTCGCACTCGCGAGGTCGATCGCAGTGGGGTCGAGCAGCCACTGCAGCTGCAGGCCGTCCATGACCGCGAGGATGGACGCCGAGGCCTTGTCGATCGCGACAGGGTCGGTCACGCCCTCCTGCTCGCAGAGCTCCCGGAAGGCGGTGTCGACCTCGCGCCGCAGTACGCGGTAGCGGTCCTCGAAGAACGTCTTGGCGGGGTGGTCGTCGGTGACCGACTCGGCCGAGAGCACGGTGTAGACCTGCACGATGCCCGGCCGCTGCGCGTTGCGCTGCGCCGTGCCGACCAGGTGCGCGAAGAGGGCGGGGCCGCCCGGGATGTGCTGGTCGGCCAGGTGTGCGACGTCGTCCTGGTCGCGGAACTCCAGCACCTCGAGCAGCAGGTTCTGCTTCGACCCGAAGTGGTGCAGCACGCCGGCGTGCGTGATGCCGACCTGCTCTGCGATGTCCGCGAGCGTGCCGTTCGCCGATCCCTTCGTGCCGAAGGTCTCGATCGCAGCCCGCAGGATCTCCTTGCGCTTGCGCTCCGTCTCGGGGCGCGGGCTCGAACTGCCGCCGGAAACAGCCATTCCGTCACGCTCCCTGGTGTGCCGCTTGCGTGCGAGCTTACCACCCAGTAACCTCGCTCCAACGTGCTTTCTGACCAGTAAGCAAGTCCCGTCACCAGAAGGCCACGCAGCACCAGGACACAACGGATGTGTCCGCCACGAAGGAGAAGCAATGAGGCTTAAGAAGTTCTTGATCACGGCATCGGCGGTCGCCGCCGTCAGCGCCATCGCACTCACCGGATGCTCGTCCGACGGCTCGAAGGGAAGCTCCGCGAGCGGCGGATCGCTCACCGTGGCGAAGCCGGACGGCGCCGCCATCCTCGCCACCCAGATCAACAACCCGTTCATCAGCACCGGCTCCGGCATGTCGCTCGGCTACGACCGGATGCTGTACGAACCGCTCGCGATCGTGAACCCGGTCGGCAAGAACGAGACCACCCCGTGGCTCGCGTCGAAGGTCGAGTGGAACTCCGACTACACGCAGCTCACCGTGACCCCGCGCAAGGGCGTCAAGTGGAACGACGGCAAGCCGTTCACCGCCGACGACATCGTCTACACGTACAACCTCATCAAGACCACCCCGGCCCTCGACCTGGGCGGCCTCAAGCTGAGCGACGTCAAGCAGGACGGGGACAACGTGGTCCTGTCCTTCAGCGAGTCGAAGTTCGTCAAGCAGGGCGATGTGCTCCAGGTGCCGATCGTCCCCGAGCACCAGTGGAAGAGCATCTCCGACCCCACGAAGGACCCGGTCACCAAGGCCGTCGGCACCGGCCCCTACACGATCAAGACCTTCTCCTCGCAGGGCGTGGTCCTGAAGTCGCGCAGCGACTACTGGGGCGGCACCGTCCCGGTGGCCGAGCTCAAGTACCTCGAGTACAACGACAACACCGGCCTGCTCCGCGCGCTGCAGAGCGGCGAGACCGACTGGGCGCAGATCTTCATCACCGACTACCAGAAGAACTACGTCGACAAGGACCCGCAGCACAACGTGTTCTGGGGCGCCAACGTCCTCAGCCCCGACATGATCGTGGTCAACACCACCAAGGCGCCGTTCAACGACGTCGCGTTCCGCAAGGCCGTCAACATGGTCGTCGACCGCAAGGCGCACGCCGAGAAGGCCCGCAGCAACGCCGGCCCGGAGCTCACCAACGTGACCGGCATCCCGCAGCCGACCGGCGACCAGTACATCGCGTCCGAGTACAAGGACAAGACCTTCAAGATCGACGTCGACGGCGCCAAGAAGGTGCTGAGCGACGCCGGCTACACGTGGAAGGACGGCGCGCTGATCGACCCGAAGGGCTCCCCCGTCTCGTTCACCCTGCAGGACCCGCAGGGCTGGAACGACTACGTCACCGGCATCCAGCTGGCGGCGACGCAGATCAAGAGCACGCTGGGCGCCGACGCGAAGGTCGCCACCCCGGACGCCGACACCTGGTTCGCCAACATGGCCTCCGGCAACTTCGACGCCGCTCTGCACTGGACCGGCTCCGGCTCGAACCCGTGGCACATCTACGACGACGTCATGAACTCGAGCTACCTCGACCAGGCCGCCGACGGCAAGGTGTCCGACAACTTCGGCCGCTACAGCAACCCGGAGGCCACGGCCCTGCTGAAGGAGTACGCGCAGGCGTCCGACGACAGCGCCCGCACCGCGGCGCTGAACAAGCTGCAGAAGATCTTCGTCGAGGACGTCCCGGCGATCGCGATCGGCACGCACCCGCAGCTGGCCGAGTACAACACCCGCAAGTTCACCGGCTGGCCGAGCGAGAAGGACCAGTACGCCACCGCGGACCCGACCCAGCCGTCGGCCGTCCAGGTGCTGATGAACCTGAAGCCCGCGGGCAAGTAACACCCGGCCACCACCCGTCCGGGGCGGGCGCGAGTCGCCCTCGCGCCCGCCCTGGACGAGCCCGCGTGCAGCACGAAAGCGATGCCCTCATGACAGACACCCTTCTCTCGGTACGCGACTTCTCGGTCGTGTACGACGTGGACCCGCCGGTCGCGGCGGTCAAGAACGTCACCCTCGACATCAAGCGCGGCGAGATCGTCGGACTCGCCGGCGAGAGCGGCTGCGGCAAGACCACGCTCGCCTACGGCGTGCAGCGGCTCCTCAAGCCCCCGGCGGTCATCACCAGCGGGAGCGTCGTCTTCCACGACCGGACCGGGGACGACATCGACATCAACGCGCTCGACGCGGAGCAGATGCGCCGGTTCCGCTGGGACAAGATCTCCATGGTCTTCCAGGGGGCGATGAACGCCCTCAACCCGGTGGCCACCATCGGCTCGCAGCTGGACGACGTGTTCCAGGTGCACCGGCCCGAGCTCAGCCGTTCGCAGCGGCGTGCGGCGGTCATCGAGCTCTTGGAGATCGTGAAGGTCGGCGGCCAGCGCGTCCGCTCCTTCCCGCACGAGCTCTCCGGCGGGATGCGCCAGCGCGTGATGATCGCGATGGCCCTCGCCCTGCGCCCCCAGCTCATGGTGATGGACGAGCCGACGACCGCGCTCGACGTGCTCGTGCAGCGCGAGATCCTCAAGCAGATCTCGCAGCTGCGGCACGACTTCGGGTTCTCCGTCGTCTTCATCACCCACGACCTCCCGCTCCTGCTGGAGATCAGCGACCGGATCGCGATCATGCGCGAGGGCGAGATCGTGGAGCTCGCCCCGGCGGAGCGGATCTGGAACGCGCCGCAGCACGAGTACACCCGCACCCTTCTGGAGTCGTTCCCCCGGCTCACCGGAGAGAGAGGAGTGGTCGTCCGATGACAACGCTCGAGTTCAGGAACGTCACCAAGATCTACAACGTCCGCGGGGCCGGCCAGCTCACGGCCCTCGACGACGTCAGCTTCACGCTCGGCCCGCGGCAGACCATCGGCCTGGTCGGGCAGTCCGGCAGCGGCAAGTCGACGATCGCGAAGATCCTCACCCAGCTGGAGACCCCGACCCGCGGCGTCGTGCTGCTCGACGGCTCCCCCATCCCCCGCTCGGGGAAGGCGCTGCGGAAGTACCGCCAGCAGCTGCGGATGGTCTTCCAGGACCCGTTCGCCTCCCTCAACCCGTCGCACTCGATCCGTCACCACATCGAGCGCCCGCTACGGCTCGACCATGTCGTCCCGCGTTCTGAGGTCGACGCCGAGGTGCGGCGGCTGCTGCAGCGCGTCCGGCTCGACGCCGACGCCGTCATCGACCGCCGCCCGCACGAGCTCTCCGGCGGCCAGCGGCAGCGCGTCGCCATCGCCAGGGCCCTGGCCTCGCGCCCCGCCCTGCTGGTGGCGGACGAGCCGGTGTCGATGCTGGACGTGTCCATCCGCCTCGGCGTGCTCAACCTGCTCGCCGACCTGCAGCGCGAGGAGGGCCTCGGTGTCCTCTACATCACGCACGACCTGGCCACGGCACGGCACTTCAGCGACGAGATCATCGTGCTGAACCAGGGCAGGATCGTCGAGCACGGCACCGCCGACGACGTCATCCTGCGCCCCCAGGACCCGTACACGCGCGAGCTGCGTGCGGCGTCCCCCGACCCCGAGAAGCACTTCGGCGCCCGGGCGGCTCAGCCGGCCGGAGCGACGCAGACGGCAGGAGGTGCGCTGTGAGCGCGCAGAGCACGACGGGCCAGACCACGACGGGCCTGACCACGACGGGCCCGGCGCCCGCAGAGCAGCCGAGCGATCCGACGCTCGTCGGCACCACCGCGACCCGGGCGGAGCGCCGCGGCGTCCGCGTCCCCTGGCGGTTCATCGGCGGAAGGGTCGCGTTCTACGCGTTCACCCTGTGGGCCGCCATCACCATCAACTTCTTCCTTCCCCGCCTGATGAAGGGCGATGCGGTCGACGCGTACATGGCGCGCAGCCAGGGCCAGCTGACCCCGGACGCCGAGAAGGCGCTGCGGCTCCTGTTCGGCCTCGACCACTCGGTGCCGCTCTGGCAGCAGTACCTCGACTACTGGAACATGCTGCTGCACGGCAACCTGGGCGTCTCGATCTCCACCGGCATGGCGCCGGTGGGCGACGCGATCGCCTCGGCCCTGCCGTGGACGCTGGGCCTGGTCGGCTTCGCGACAGTGGTCTCGTTCCTGATCGGCACCTCCCTCGGCGCCGTGATCGGCTGGCGGCGCGGCGGCCGGCTCGACGTGCTCGTGCCGGTCACCACCTTCCTCGGGACCGTCCCCTACTTCTGGCTCGGCCTGATCTTCATCGCCGTGTTCTCGACCACGCTCGGCTGGTTCCCCGCGGGGCACGCGTACGAGCTGGGCGTCGAACCCGGCTGGAACGGGGAGTTCATCGGCCAGGTGGTCTCGCACGCCATGCTGCCGATGCTCACCATCGTCGTCGTCTCGCTCGGCGGCTGGGTGCTCGGCATGCGCAACATGATGCTCACCGTGCTCGACGAGGACTACATCACCGTCGCGCAGGCGAAGGGCATGCCCGACCGGCGGGTGCTCTGGCGGTACGCGGCGCGCAACGCCGTGCTCCCCCAGATCCAGAGCTTCGCGCTCGCGCTCGGCTTCATCGTCAGCGGCACGATCGTGATGGAGATGGTCTTCTCCTACCCCGGGATCGGGTTGCTGCTGCTCAACGCCACCAACGCCAAGGACTACGCGCTGATGCAGGGCATCTTCCTCGTCCTGGTACTGGCCGTGCTCGTGGCGAACATCGTCGCGGACATCGCCTACGCCATCCTCGATCCCCGCACCCGTCAGACGGAGGCCTGAACCATGAGAACCCCCGCCGAAGAGTCGGACACCCTCGCCCAGCCCGCGGGCGTCGGCAGCCCCGAGACCGCCTTCGTCCGTGCCGTCGGTCCGCGCCCGCCCGCCAAGGCGACCTTCTGGTCGCAGCTGAGGGCGTCCCTCGCCATGTTCGGCAACCGCAAGTCGGCCACCGGGCTCATCATCCTGGGCGTCTTCGTGCTCGTCGCGATCTTCGCGCCGTGGATCGCGCCATACGACCCGAACGCGCAGCACCTCGACCAGACCCTGCAGCCGCCGTCGTTCCAGCACCTGCTCGGGACGACCCACATCGGCCAGGACGTCTTCAGCCAGCTCGTCTACGGCACCCGCGGGGTGCTCGTGGTCGGGTTCCTCGCGACGATCATGGCCACCGTCGTGGCCATCGTCGTCGGCGTCACCGCGGGCTATCTGCGCGGCTGGAAGAGCGAGTCGCTGTCGGCGCTGTCGAACGTCTTCCTGGTCATCCCGGGCCTCCCGCTGATGATCATCGTCGCGTCGCAGTTCGACGACCCGCCGCTGCCGCTCATCGCCGCCGTCCTCGGGCTCACGGGATGGGCGTGGGGCGCCCGCGTGCTGCGTGCGCAGACGATGTCGCTGCGGAACCGCGACTTCATCCAGGCCGCCCGGGCGAACGGGGAGCCGCTGCACCGCATCATCCTGGTGGAGATGCTGCCGAACCTGATGGCGATCATCGCGTCGAGCTTCGTCGGCACCATGACCGCCGCGGTCCTCGGGCTCACGACGCTCGCGTTCATCGGCGTCATCCCGGTGTCGAACCTGAACTGGGGCACCATCCTGTTCTGGGCCCAGCAGAACAACGCCTTCCCCGACTACTGGTGGTGGTACGTCCCTGCCGGCCTGTGCATCGCGCTGCTCGGCGTGGCGCTCGCGCTCATCAACTTCGGCATCGACGAGTACGTCAACCCGCGCCTGCGGTCGGCGGGCGAGCGCGCACGGGCGATGAAGCGCAAGGGCATGAACGTCAACGCGGCCGTCACCCAGGTCCGCACAGAACCCACCACGGCCGGTCCGGCCGGATCAGCACCGGAGAGCACCACCGCATGACCACGACCCTGCCGTCCACGAGTGCCGCGCCCGACGGCGAGGCGCTCCCCTTCCGGGACCCGTCCCTGCCGACCGCCGACCGCGTCCGCGACCTCCTCGGCCGCATGACGCTGGAGGAGAAGGTGGGGCAGATGCTCCAGCTGGACGCCCGCGACGACCTGAAGGACCACGTCCTGCGGCGTCACGTCGGCTCGATCCTGCACACCTCCCCCGAGCGCATCCTGGAGGCGAACCGGCTCACCGCGCAGACCCGGCTGCGCATCCCGCTGCTCGTCGGCGAGGACTGCATCCACGGCCACTCGTTCTGGCCCGGCGCCACGATCTTCCCCACCCAGCTCGGGATGGCGGCGACCTGGGACGCCGAGCTGATCGAGCGCGTCGCCCGGGCCAGCGCCGAGGAGGTCGCGGTGACCGGCGTTCACTGGACCTTCTCGCCCGTGCTCTGCATCGCCCGCGACCTGCGCTGGGGCCGCGTCGGCGAAACCTTCGGCGAGGACCCGTTCCTCATCGGCGAGCTGGCCAGCGCCATGGTCCGCGGGTACCAGGGCGGCGGCCTCGACGACCCGACAGCGATCCTCGCCACGGCGAAGCACTTCGCCGGATACTCGGAGACGCAGGGCGGACGCGACGCGAGCGAGGCCGACCTCTCACGACGCAAACTGCGCAGCTGGTTCCTGCCGCCGTTCGAGCGTGTCGCCCGCGAGGGCTGCCGCACATTCATGCTCGGCTACCAGAGCACCGACGGCGTGCCGATCACGGTCAACGACTGGCTGCTCAGCGACGTGCTCCGCGGCGAGTGGGGCTACACCGGGACGCTCATCACCGACTGGGACAACGTCGGGCGCATGGTCTGGGAGCAGCGGGTGCAGCCCGACTACGCCCACGCCGCGGCCGCCGCCGTGCGCGCGGGCAACGACATGGTGATGACGACGCCCGGATTCTACGAGGGGGCTCTGGAGGCCGTCGAGCATGGCCTGCTCGACGAGGACGCCTTCGACGCCGCCGTCGCGCGCATCCTGACGCTGAAGTTCGACCTCGGGCTGTTCGAGGACCCGCGGCTGCCGTCGCGGGACCTCGACGCGGTCGTCGGGAGCGCGAAGCACGCCGAGCTCAACCTGGAGGTGGCACGGCGCTCGATCGTGCTGCTGGAGAACGACGGGACGCTGCCGCTGACCTCGCCCGCGGTGCGTGTCGCCGTGGTCGGGCCGCTCGCCGACGACGCGCAGACGCAGCTGGGCGACTGGGCCGGCGGTTCCGGTCAGGCCGGGTGGCTGGACGGCCAGCCGCGCGAGATGATCGAGACCGTGCTCGACGGGCTGCGCGCGCTGCCCGGATGGGAGGTGCGGCACGCCCGCGGCGCCGACATCCTGACGCTCGAGGACGACCCGCGCGGCACGACGTTCCCGGACGGCCAGCCCCGGCCGCCGGTCGTGGTGCCGTCGCCGCCCGATCGGGAGCTGATCGACGAGGCCGTCGCCGCGGCCGAGGCGTCGGATGTGGTGGTCGCGGTGGTCGGCGACAGGATCGAGCTCGTCGGCGAGGGCCGCTCGACGGCGACGCTGGAGCTGATCGGCGGCCAGAACGCGCTGCTCGACGCAGTGATCGCGACCGGCACGCCCGTCGTCGTCGTGGTGATGGCGTCGAAGCCGCTTGTGCTGCCGCCGTCGGTCGCCCGCGCCGCCGCCGTGCTCTGGGCGGCGAGCCCCGGAATGCGCGGCGGGACGGCGATCGCGGAGATCCTGGCCGGACGGGTGGAGCCGTCGGGCCGGCTCCCGATCTCGTTCGCCCGCCATGCCGGCCAGCAGCCGACGTACTACAACCAGCTGCGCGGGCAGCACGGCGACCGCTACGCGGACCTCACCCAGCAGCCCGCGTGGGCCTTCGGGGACGGCCTGTCGTACACGACCGTGGAGTATTCGGACCTCACGCTGGAGCGCACGGCGCTCGGCCTCGCGGACGAGATCGTGGCCGAGGTGACGGTGCGGAACACGGGCGCCCGCCCGGTCCGCGAGACCGTGCAGGTGTACGTGCGGGACACGGTCACCAGCGTCAGCTGGACGGACCGGGAGCTGAAGGCGTACCGCCAGGTGGAGCTCGCGCCGGGAGAGTCGGCCCGCGCGCGGGTCGTGCTGCCCGTCGCGGACTGCACGATCGTGGACGCCGCGGGCACGCGCCTGGTCGAGCCGGGTGCGTTCGAACTGCTGGTCGGCCCCTCGTCGCGGGAGTCGTCGCTGCTGGCGGCGCCCTTCGAGGTCGTGGCGGCGGCCGTCCGCTGAGGGCAGGGCCGCGCCCGCTCGGGCGCGGCCCGCTCCCGGCCGACGGCACGTAGACTCGTCGCCGGGATGGACTGCTCGTACTTCGACGCCGGCGTATGCCGTTCGTGCACCCTCATGGGCGTGCCGTACGCCGCGCAGCTCGCCGACAAGGACGCGCACGCCCGCGAACTGCTCGCCGCCTTCGGCGACGCCGTGTGGCTGCCGCCGGTGGCGAGCGCGGAGTCGGGCTACCGCAATAAGGCGAAGATGGTGATCGGCGGCACCGTGGACTCCCCCACGATCGGCATCCTCGACGAGGACGGCCGCGGGGTGGACCTGCGCGAGTGCGGGATCTGCGCCCCGGGTATCCGCGCCGCGCTGCCGGCGATCGCGGACTTCGTGACGCGCACCCGGCTCGCGCCGTACAGCGTCCCGGAGCGTCGTGGCGACCTCAAGTACGTGCTGGTCACCCTCTCCCCCGACGACGAGCTGATGATCCGGTTCGTGGTGCGGTCGGAGGATGTCGTCGCCCGCATCCGCGCCCGGCTGCCGGAGCTGCGCGCCGCGCTGCCGACGGCCCGGGTGGTGACGGCGAACATCCAGCCGGAGCACAAGGCCGTGGTGGAGGGCGACCGGGAGGTCGTGCTGACGCCGGACGCGTCGCTCGTGATGCGGGTGGGGGCCGTGCCGCTGCGGCTGCGCCCGCAGTCCTTCTTCCAGACCAACACGGCCGTGGCCGAGGCGCTGTACGCCCAGGTCGCCGACTGGGTGGACGCCGTCTCGCCCGCCAGCGTGTGGGACCTGTACTGCGGGGTCGGCGGCTTCGCCCTCAACGTGGCGGCTCCCGGTCGCCGCGTGGTCGGGGTGGAGACCAGCCGGGAGGCCGTGCGCAGCGCGCGGGCGACCGCCTCGGCGGCGGCGCTCCCGCAGGTGGCGTTCCGTGCGGGCGACGCCACCGCGTTCGCGCGCGACGCGAAGTCTGTGCCGGAGCTCGTGATCGTGAACCCCCCGCGCCGCGGCATCGGCGCCGAGCTGGCGGACTGGCTCGAGGACTCCGGCGTGCCGTCGGTGGTCTACTCCAGCTGCAACCCCAAGAGCCTCGCCCACGACCTGGCCCGGATGCCGTCGTACCGCATCCGGACCGGCCGCGTCCTCGACATGTTCCCGCAGACCGGCCACCTTGAGGTGGCCGTTCTGCTGGAGCGGACCGCCGCCTAGATGGCCGCGGACTCCCGCCTCGGGAGCTTCCAGCCCGGCCGCACGAAGTGGCAGGTGTAGCCCCACGGGGTGCGCTCCAGGTAGTCCTGGTGCTCGGGCTCCGCCTCCCAGAACGGGCCGGCCTGGCTGACCTCGGTGACGACCTTGCCCGGCCAGAGACCGGACGCGTCGACGTCGGCGATGGTGTCCTCGGCGATGCGGCGCTGCTGGTCGTCCTCGTAGAAGATCGCGGAACGGTAGCTGGTGCCGACGTCGTTGCCCTGCCGGTTCTTGGTCGACGGGTCGTGGATCTGGAAGAAGAACTCCAGCAGGTCGCGGTAGCTGGTGCGCTCGGGGTCGTACTCGATCTCGATCGCCTCGGCGTGCGTCCCGTGGTTGCGGTAGGTGGCGTTCGCGACGTCGCCACCGGTGTAGCCGACGCGCGTGCTCGTCACGCCCGGAAGCTTACGGATGAGGTCCTGCATGCCCCAGAAGCAGCCTCCGGCGAGGATGGCCTTCTCTGTCATTGTCGTGCTCCTTACTTGTCGAAGATCGTGCGGTACTGGCCGTACCCGGCCTCGTCGAGCTCGGCGAGCGGGACGAAGCGGAGGGCCGCCGAGTTGATGCAGTAGCGGAGGCCGCCGGCGTCGGCGGGCCCGTCGTCGAACAGGTGCCCCAGGTGGCTGTCGCCGTGGGCGGATCGCACCTCGGTGCGCACCATCCCGTACGTGCGGTCGACCTTCTCGACGATGTTGCCCGGCTCCACCGGCACGGTGAAGCTCGGCCAGCCGGACCGGCTGTCGTACTTGTTCACGGACGCGAAGAGCGGCTCCCCCGACACGATGTCGACGTACAGTCCCTCGTCGTGGTTGTCCCAGAACCTGTTGCGGAACGCCGGCTCCGTGGCGGCCTCCTGCGTCACCGCGTACTGCTGCGGCGTCAGCCGGGAGACGGCCTCCGGGTCCTTGCGGTAGTCCTGTGTCACGTTTCCTCCTCGTGCGGCGTGCTGGCTGCGACGCCGTCAGTGGATGAAACACGGCGGAGCACCCAGTTGGTCCCTTCGATCCTGTGAGTTCGCCGAGTGCGCGGAACGGGTCAGGATGCGGTCCAGGATGTCGAGCACGGCGGTCCAGTCCTCTGTCACCTGTGCTGCGGAGACCCGCAGTCGTGGCGACCCACGCGCCGCCAAACGCATGTCGACCCGGCCGACGCCGTCGACGTGCACCTGCTGCTCGACGACATGGCCGCGGGCCTGCAGCCGCTGCCGCACGATCGACTCCACGCCGGAGTCGGATCCCGGCCGTGCCAGCATCCACCTCCGCCGCACGTTCACGGGCTGACCGGAGAGCACCGCGCGCAGCACCCGAAGGGTCACGAGACCAGCGGTCAGCGCGGTGTCGAAGACCGCGACCGCGGTCTCCTCGTCGGCGCAGCGTGCCACCGACCGCAGGCAGTCGGCGAGCGTGACCCTCCAGACCTCCGCCGAGCGCTCGGTCGGCAGCCAGTGGCGTACGTGCGGGCTTTCCACCGGCCCGGCCCTGGCATGCCCTGAGAACTGCAGGTGCAGCCGCGGATCGGGACCGGCCCAGAGGCCGTAGGTGCGGGCGGCGGAGACGCAGGAGAGGCGTCCGCGCGCGAGCACGGCTGTGACCGCAGCGGTCGGCGCCTCCGGCAGCGCGTAGACGCCGCGGCGCAGGCGGCGCAGCCGCCCGGTGCGGACGGCCGCCGTCAGCTCGTCGGAGGTGGCGCCCGTGGCACGCAGCTGGAGGACGGAGGCGATGCCGCCGAGGCGGTGCAGGGTTCGTTCGTCGATCATGCGTCCAGCATCCCGGCGAGGAGGAGGTGCGATCGGCCCGGTCCCGGGATCTGTGGAAAGCCCGCGGGTCACCGCGCCTGTGTGCACCAGCGGTCGATCGGCCGAGTCTCCGTCCGGGCTGCCTGATGTCGGAGATTCGAACGAACCGTGACCGAATCTCCGACCGAAGCCCGGGACCGGAGCAACGAAGCGAGCCGCGAGGGTAGACGCATCGCCCGCACAGGCCCTAGCCTGGCGCCGTTCCGAGAGCCCGCACCGTTCACAGCACCGAGCGAAAGAGCAGGAACACCATGGCTTTGCCCACGATCGTCCTCGTCCACGGAGCCTGGGCCGACGCGTCCAGCTGGAATCCCGTCATCACCGACCTGCGCGACCGCGGGTTCACGGTGCTCGCCCCGCCGAACCTGCTGCGCGGCGCCGCCGGCGACGGAGCCTACGTCGCCTCCTTCATCGCCCAGCGCACCGCGGGGCCCGTCGTCCTCGTCGGCCACTCGTACGGCGGCGCGGTCATCAGCGCCGCCGGACTGAACGGCGGCGACGTGCGCGCCCTCGTCTACGTCGACGCATTCCTGCCGGACGAGGGCGAGACGGTCTTCGGCCTGCTCGGCGGCTCAGGATCGGCGCTCGACGTGCCCGACCCGACCACGGTGCTCGACATCGTCGGCTTCCCCGGAGCCGAGGAGGGCAACGCCGACGCCTACCTGAAGCCGTCGACCGTGCACCAGTTCTTCGCGCAGGATCTCGAGGAGGAGGCGCGCGACCAGATCGTGGCGGGCCAGCGGCCGATCTCGCTCGCGGCCAACACCGCCCCGGCGGGCACCCCCGCCTGGCGGAGCCTGCCGGTCTGGGCCGTCATCGGCACGGAGGACCGCGTCATCCCGCCCGCCCTGCAGCGCAGGATGGCCGAGCGGGCCGACGCGACCATCGTCGAGACGCCCTCCAGCCACGTGTCGATGCTCTCGGCACCGGATGTGGCCGTCGGCATGATCGTCGCGGCGGCCGAGTCCTTGGGCTGAGCACCGGCACCCGGCCGCGGTTCGTCAGCGCTCGAACGGTCGAATCTCCGTCTGGGCCGCCTGACGTCGGAGATTCGAACGCACCGCGGCCGAATCTCCGACCGCGCCCGCTACGACGCCGACGCCGGCCGGGCCTCGTGCCCCGGCTCGCCGTGCGTCCGCCGCTGCTCCTTGAGCTCCGCCTCGTAGAGGTGGCGGCGGCCGCCGGCGAGCCGCTCGCGCGCCTCCCGCTCCAGCTCTCTGAACAGCGCGTAGTAGCCGTCGTCGAAGTCCTCCACGATCTGGAACGTCCAGCGCCCCTCGATCACGTTCCGTCCGACCAGCTCCCGCTCGATCCGGTCCGCCAGCTCAGCATGGCCGGCGTCGCGGAGCTTCCCCGCCGCCTCCCCCAGCGTGAAGTCCGCCTTGCCGGTGAGCCGGTGGAACCCGTACAGCAGGCCGCGGGCGTGCTCCATCACCTCGAGCGCCTCGGAGAGGCTGCCGAGCGCCTCCACCGTGGCGTCGTCCATGCCGTCGGGTCGGGTGTGGGCGTCGTCGGGACGGTCGGTCATCGATTCTCCTTGTCTGCCGGCTCTACCGGCGGGATGGTGGCATGCCCGGCGCCCGCCTGGCGGTCGGGGAGGTCGTCCGGGTCGACCGCGACGGGCTGGCCGTCCACATCCCGGATCACGGGGATGGCGTCGGTGAACTGCTGCGCGCGCTGCTCGTTCTCGGGCGTGCCGCTGAACAGACGCCCCTCCTCTTCGCTGCGGGCGCGCGGCGGGCGTTCCGTCTGCTCCGGCTCCTCGGCGAGCTCCACACGCTGACGCGGCAGCGACACGGGCGAGTAGCGCTGCATCCAGTCGATCAGCCGCTCGCGCACGAGGCAGCGGAGGTCGAACAGGGTCGGGGCGTCCTTCGCCGTGACCAGCACGCGCACCCGAACCCAGCCGCCGACCGCGTCGGTGACCTGCAGGATGCCGGTGCGGTGGTCCCACAGGTCGGTAGTGGCAAGGATGCGGTTGAGCTCGGCGCGCATGCCGCCGGTCGAGACGCGCCAGTCGAGGTCGAACTCGACGGAGCCGAGCAGCTCGCTGTGCTGGCGGGTCCAGTTCTCGAAGGGCTTGGTGGTGAAGTACGTCGAGGGAAGCACCAGCCGCCGGTCGTCCCACACGTGCACCACCACGTAGGTGAGCGTGATCTCCTCGATCGTGCCCCACTGCTCCTCCACGACCACGACGTCGTCGATCCGGATGGCGTCCGAGAAGGCGAGCTGGATGCCGGCGAACAGGTTGGCGAGGCTCGACTGCGCCGCGACACCGGCGATGATACCGATGATCCCGGCGGAGGCGAGCAGGCTGGCGCCCGCGGCCTGCAGCGCAGGGAAGGTGAGCAGGATGGCGCCCAGCCCGATGACGACGGCGGCGACGACCGTCAGCCGCCGCAGGATGAGCACCTGCGTGCGTACGCGCCGCGCGTACCGGTTGTCCGGCACGTCGAGGCGGTAGCGGGCGAGCCCTAAGTCCTCCACGAAGATCAGGAACGCCGCGGCGAACCAGACGCCGGTGGCGATCGACAGGATGAGGAACGTGTGGTGGAGGCCCGACCGCCAGGCCGCAGTGGTGTCCGGGGGCAGGGCGAGCGCCACCGCGATCCACAGCACGATGACGAGGAGGAACAGCCGGAACGGGACGCGGACGTGCCGGATCAGCAGCTCGGGCCACTGCCTGCGGCGGCCGATCAGCCGCAGGATCAGGGCGAGGACGGCGGTGACGACGATCGCGACGACGACGGCCAGGAGGCACGCGAGCGCGAGGCCGGGCCAGCTGCGCAGGGGGAACACGGGTGCGGGATCTCCTCGGGGGTCGGAACTCGGCACGCAGTGTACGCCGCACATCCCGGGGCCGCCGGTCGCGGGAGCCGGTGGACCGGACTAGCCTGGCCCTTCGGGCGGTGTCCGGCGGACCCGCGACCACGACGTGAAGGAGCGGGAATGGCAGCGACACGGACACTTTTCATCGGCGGAACGGGCGTGATCAGCTCGGCCTGCGTCGCGGAGGCGCTGGAGCAGGGGCACGAGGTCACGGTCGTCAACCGCGGCACCAGCTCCACCCGGCCGCTGCCCGACGGCGTGGAGGTGCTGCACGCGGACATCCGCGACCCGGAGAGCGTCCACCGCGTGCTCGGCGAGCGCAGCTTCGACGTGGCCGCCGAGTTCCTCGCCTTCACCCCGGAGCACGTCCGCACCGACTTCGAGCTGTTCGAGGGTCGGGTCGGCCAGTACGTCTTCATCAGCTCCGCATCGGCCTACCAGAAGCCGCCGTCGCGCGTGCCGGTGACCGAGTCCACTCCGCTGCGCAACCCGTTCTGGCAGTACTCGCGCGACAAGATCGCGTGCGAGGACGTGCTCGTCGAGGCGTACCGCGACCGCGGGTTCCCCGTCACGATCGTGCGTCCGTCGCACACCTACGACCGCACCCTGATCCCCACCTCCGGCCACTGGACCGACCTCGAGCGGATGCGCCGCGGCGCACCCGTCGTGGTGCACGGCGACGGCACGAGCCGGTGGACGATCATCCACAACACGGACTTCGCGGTCGCCTTCACCGGACTGCTCGGCCGCCCGGAGGCGGTCGGCGACAGCTTCCACATCACCGGCGACGAGGCCCCGACCTGGGACGAGATCTACTGCTACCTTGCCGAGGCCCTCGGCGTCGAGGCCGAGCTGGTGCACGTGGCGAGCGAGTCGATCGCCGCGGTGGTCCCGGAGCTCGGCCCCGGACTCATCGGAGACAAGGCGCACTCAATGCATTTCGACAACAGCAAGGTGAAGGCGCTCGTGCCCGGCTTCAGTGCGCGCGTGCCGTTCGCCCGCGGCGCCGGCGAGATCGTGGAGTGGTACCTGGCCGACGCCGACCGGCAGCGTGTCGACCCCGACCTGGATGCGGCGTTCGACCGGCTCGTGGAGCACGCCCGCGCGTTCGGCTGAGCCGAGCCGCTCCCCCGGCACCGGCCGGCGCAGGAGACGGAGGACCCGAGGTCGTCGACGGCCCGGATGTCCTCCGTCTCCTGCTTTCGGGGCGTGTCCGCCCGCGGGTTCCTCCTTCTCAGACGCAACGGCCGAAACAGGAGCTTTACTATAAAGAAACTTTCCTGATACATTTCCGGACGAGGATCGTTCCAACGAAGGGATGAGGATGGCCGGACCCGTCCGCGGCACCCCCGGGTGGCTGCGCGAGACCAACGACCGCACCGCGCTGTCGCTGCTGCTGGAGCACGGCGTGCTCACCCGCAACCGCATCGGCGAGCTGTCCGGTCTCTCCAAGCCGACCGCCGCCCAGATGGTGGCGCGGCTCGAGACAGCCGGCCTCATCCACGCCGTCGGCGAGGTCTCCGGCGGCCGCGGCCCCAACGCCGCCAGCTACGCCGTCCGCACCGACCGGATGCTCGGCGTCGCCATCGACATCGACGCCGAGGCGCTGCGCTCCACGGTCGTCGACGCCTCCGGCGACGAGCGCCCGATCGCGGTGACACCGCTCGCCGGCCGCTCCCCCGAGGACGACGTCCGCGCAGCCGTCGACGCCGCCTGCGTCGCCGCCGGGGCCGACGCAGCCCGGGTCGGCGCGGTGTGCATCGGCGTGCAGGGCGCGCTCGACCCGCGCACCGACGAGCTGACCTACATCGAGACCCTGCCCGGCTGGCCCAAGCAGGGCATCCGGCGTCGGCTGGAGGACGCGCTCGGGCTGGCCGTCCGCATCGACAACGACGTGAACCTCGCGGCGCTCGCCGAGCGCACGGACGGCGCCGGACGCGACACCGGCGGATTCGCCCTGCTCTGGATGGGCGACGGCCTCGGCCTGTCGGTCGACCAGGGCGGGACGGTCCACCGGGGCGCGTCGGGCGGCGCGGGCGAGATCGGCTACCTGCCCATCCCGCGCCAGGCGACCGAGCTGGATGCGGACGCGCGCGACCTGCAGGATCTGATCGGCGGCCCCGCGGTCTCAGCACTCGCGGCCGCCCATGGGCTCGGAGCGGACCTCAGCGGCGACCCCGAGGCGCGCGACGCGTTCCTGGGCGAGCTCGCCCGCCGCGTCGCCGTGGGCGTCGTGCCCGTGCTCGCCCTCCTCGACCCCGAGCTCGTCGTGCTGGGCGGACCGACCGGCTTCGCCGGTGGCCCCCGTCTCGCCGAGCTCGTCACCCGAGAACTCCGCCCCGCCTGGGGCGAGCGGAGCGTCGTCGCCACCGGCGTCGCCGCCCACCCCGTGCTCCGCGGAGCACGGGAGCACCTGATCGGCGAAGTACGCGAGGCGCTCTTCGCCGAAGTGTCACGGATCGCACCGTAGCGCCCGCGACCGCACCGCACCATCCACCCCACCCGCATTCACACCACAGGCACCACAGACAGTGAGGGAGCCACAGTGAAACACCGTCATCTCATCGCCGCCGCCGCGATCACCGCGGCCGCAGCACTCGCCCTCTCCGGCTGCTCCGGCGGCTCCGGAGGCGGCAGCTTCAGCGACACCGCGCCGAGCGACCTCAGCGGCACGGTCTCGTTCTGGCACTTCTTCTCCGACCGCGAGGCGAAGGTCATCCAGTCGGTCGTCGACGACTTCGAGAAGAAGTACCCGAAGATCAAGGTCGACGTGCACTCCGGCCAGGACGACGAGAAGCTGCAGAAGGCCATCGCCACCGGCAGCAAGGTCGACGTCGGCCTCTCCTACTCGACCGACATCGTCGGCAACTTCTGCTCCAACGGCGCGTTCCGCAGCCTCAACAAGGTGATCGAGCGCGACAAGGTCGACATGAGCCAGTTCTCCGACACGGTGAAGTCGTACACGGAGTACAAGGGCACCCGCTGCGCGATGCCGATGCTCGCCGACGTCTACGGCCTCTACTACAACAAGGACCTGCTGCAGGCCGCCGGGTACACCGCGCCGCCGAAGACCCTGACCGAGCTGGAGTCGATGGCAGAGAAGCTGACCACCTTCAACGGCGACGGCTCGATCAAGACGCTCGGCTTCAACCCGACCATGGGCTGGTACGAGAACTCCGCGGCCCACTACGGGCCGGCCGCCGGCGCCGAGTGGCTGAAGAGCGACGGCACGAGCGCTGTCGGGTCGAGCGACGGCTGGAAGCAGCTGATGACGTGGCAGAAGGGCTTCGTCGACAAGATCGGCTGGGACAAGCTGAACGCCTTCACCTCCGGCCTCGGCCAGGAGTTCTCGGCCGACAACGCGTTCCAGACCGGCCAGGTGGCGATGAACCTCGACGGCGAGTACCGCACGGCGTTCATCGACGACCAGGCGAAGAAGCTGAACTACGGCACGGCGCCGTTCCCGACCGCCGACGACCACACCGAGCTGTACGGCGGCGGCTACATCACCGGGAACATCATCGGCATCTCGAAGGGGTCGACGCATCCCGAGCTCGCCTGGGCACTGCTCAAGTACCTCACGACCGACACGGACGCCGTGGTGAAGCTCGCCAACGGCCTGAAGAACGTGCCGACGACGAAGGACGCGCTCGCCTCGCCGAAGCTGGAGGTCTCGGAGCAGTTCAAGACGTTCCTCGACATCTCGTCGGACAAGAACGTGCAGACGACGCCCGCCAGCCCGCTCGGCGCCGGCTACCAGCAGACCTTCGAGGACTACTGGAACAAGTACCAGAGCCAGGGCGGCGACCTCGACGCCGGCCTGAAGTCGGTCGACAAGCAGATCGACGACGCGCTCGCGCTGAGCACCGGACCGTGAGCCGACCGAGATGACCGCCACCATCGACCGCGCGGGGCGGGTCGCCGCCCGCCCCGCACGCTCGGGCGCACGGCGACGACGCTCGCTCGTCACCCTCGCGCTCCTCGCACCGGCGCTGCTCGGGCTGCTGATCTTCTTCGTCTACCCGCTCATCGCGTCCCTCTACTACTCGTTCACGCGGTTCGACCTGGTGTCGCCGCCGCAGTGGATCGGCCTGCGCAACTACGAGTACCTGTTCACCCAGGACCCGAACGTCTGGCTGGCCACCCTGAACACGCTGTGGTTCGTGGTGATCTGGGTCCCGGTGAAGACCGCGTTCGCGCTCCTGATCGCCGGGCTCCTCGCCCGCGCGCGCCGCGCCTCCGGTATCTGGAGGACGATCTTCTACCTGCCGGCCCTCGTGCCGCCGGTGGCGAGCGTCGTGGCGTTCGTGTTCCTGTTCAACCCGGGAACGGGACCGGTGAACCAGGTGCTCGCCTGGTTCGGGATCAAGGGGCCGCTCTGGTTCAACGACCCCGCGTGGTCCAAGCCGTCGCTGGTGCTGCTCGGCATCTGGGTCATGGGTGACATCATGATCATCTTCCTGGCGGCCCTTCTCGACGTGCCGCGCGAGCAGTACGAGGCGGCGTCGCTGGATGGCGCGAACGGCCTCCAGAAGGTGCGCTACGTGACCATGCCCTCCATCGCACCGGTGCTGCTGTTCGCCGTCGTCACCGGCGTGATCGCGGCGATCCAGTACTTCACGGAGGCGGCCGTCGCCTCGTCCGTCGCATCGGGCAAGGCGGTCGTCGGCCAGGGCATCAGCACCAACCTCGGCTACCCGGACGGCTCGCTGCTCACCTACACGCAGTGGCTGTACGTGCGCGGCTTCGGCACCTACCAGCTGGGCTACGCCTCGGCCCTCGCGGTGCTGCTGTTCGTCGTCGCGGCCGTCATCCTCGTCCTGCTGCTGCGCCGCTTCAAGGCGTTCACCCCGGAAGGCGCCCAATGACCTCCGCCACCCTCTCCCCCGACACGGCGACACCGGCCCGGCCCCCCGCGCCGCGCCGCCTCCCGTCGCCGCGCTCGGCCCGCGCACGCCGCATCCTCGCCTGGATCGCCGAGCACGCAGTGCTCGTCGTGCTGGCCGTGCTGTTCATCGCGCCCGTGGTCTTCGTCTTCCTCACCTCGCTGATGTCGAGCGAGCAGACGCTGACCGCGTCGCTGTGGCCGCAGCCGTTCCAGTGGGACAACTACGTCAAGGTGTTCACGACCGTCCCGCTGGCGCAGTGGTTCGCCAACTCGGCGCTGTACGCGGTGCTGGCGACGGCGTTCATGCTGATCTCCAGCGTCCCCGCGGCGTACGCGCTCGCGAAGATCCGCTTCCGCGGCTCCGGCGTGCTGTTCACCGTCATCATCATCGCGATGCTGCTGCCGCCGCAGGTGACCGCCATCCCGATTTACGTCATGTGGTCGCAGCTGGGGCTGACCGGGACGCTGTGGCCGCTGATCCTGCCGAACCTGCTGGGCGACGCCTTCTCGATCTTCCTGCTCCGGCAGTTCTTCCTCACCATCCCGAGCGAGTACTCGGACGCGGCGCGCATCGACGGCAACGGCGAGTTCGGCGTGCTGTGGCGGGTGGTCATCCCGATGGCGAAGCCCGGCATCGCGGCCACCGCGATCTTCCTGTTCTTCGCCTCCTGGAACGACTACTACGGCCCGCTGCTCTACACCTCGGAGAACCCCGCCGCCTGGCCGGTGGCCTACGGCCTCGCGTCGTTCCGCGGCGTGCACGGCACCGACTGGGGGCTCACCATGGCCATGACGATGCTGGTGACCGTGCCCGTCGTCCTCATCTTCTTCTTCGCCCAACGCGTCTTCGTGGAGGGCATCACACTCACCGGCGTGAAGGGATAACACGTGAAACTGACGGTCGTCGGAGGCGGCTCCACCTACACCCCCGAGCTCATCGACGGGTTCGCGCGGCTGCGTGCCGTGCTGCCGATCGAGGAGCTGTGGCTGGTCGACCCGGACCCGGAACGGCTGCGGCTGGTCGGCGGGATGAGCGAGCGGATGTTCCGCGCCGCCGGGCATCCCGGCCGCATCGTCCCGACCTCCGACCTCGTCGCGGGGGTCGCGGACGCGGACGTCGTGCTGCTGCAGCTGCGCATCGGCGGACAGGCGGCCCGGCACGGCGACGAGACGTGGCCGCACGAGTGCGGCTGCATCGGCCAGGAGACGACAGGGCCCGGCGGCTTCGCGAAGGCGCTGCGCACGGTCCCCGTCGTGCTCCGGGTCGCCGAGGAGGTGCGCAGGCACGCGAAGCCCGACGCGTGGATCGTCGACTTCACCAACCCGGTCGGCATCGTCACCCGTGCGCTGCTGCAGGAGGGGCACCGCGCGGTCGGGCTGTGCAACGTCGCGATCGGCTTCCAGCGCCGGTTCGCGGGCCTGCTCGGCGTGGAGCCCGGCCAGGTGCGGCTCGGCCACGTCGGCCTCAACCACCTCACCTGGGAGCGCGCGGCCTTCGTGACCGACGCCTCCGGCACCCGCGACGCACTGCCCGAGCTGCTGCACGACCGCCTGGAGCAGCTGGCCGAGGAGATCGAGCTGCCCGCCTCGCTGATCCGGCTGCTGGGAGACGTGCCCAGCTACTACCTGCGCTACTACTACGCGCACGACGAGGTGCTGCGCGAGCAGCTCGACTCCCCCACGCGTGCGGAGGCGGTGCAGCGCGTGGAGCGCGAGCTGCTGGAGCTGTACGGCGACCCGGCGGTCGACACGAAGCCGGAGCAGCTCTCGCAGCGCGGCGGCGCCTTCTACTCGGAGGCGGCCGTCGACCTGATCGCGTCGCTCACCGGCGACCGCGGCGACGTGCAGGTGGTCAACCTGCGCAACGACGGAGCGCTGCCGTTCCTGCCGGACGACCACGTCATCGAGGTGCCGGCCACGGTCGACGCACGCGGCGTGACCGCCCTGCCGGTCGACCCGCTGCCCGCCGACCACGCCGGGCTGATCGCCCACGTCGCCGGCTACGAGCGGCTCGCGCTGGAGGCGGCGGTGCACGGCGGCCGCGACCGGGTGCTGCGCGCGATGCTCGCGCATCCCCTGGTCGGGCAGTACGACAAGGCCGAGAGGCTCACCGACCTGCTGATCGCGCACAACCGGGAGCACCTGGAGTGGGCGAAGTGACAAGCGCGGAGGAGCCGCTCGGCGCTCCCCTCGCGATCGCGGTCGACGGCGGCGGCTCGAAGACGGACGCCGTCGCCCTCGAGCTCGACGGGACCGTGGTGGCGGAGGCACGGGGAACCACCTCCAGCCCGCACCTCATCGGGATGCGCGAGTCGGCCGACCTGGTCTCCGCCCTGATCGGCCGGCTGCTGGAGCAGACCGGGCCGCGTCCGATCGCGGCGGTGAACCTCTACCTCTCCGGCCTCGACCTGCCGAGCGAGATCGACGCCTTCCGCGCCGCGATCGCCGGGACGCCGTGGGCCGGGGCGACGGTCGACAACGACCTCTTCGCCCTGCTCCGCGCCGGGACGGACGAGGCGGATGCGGTCGCCGTCGTCTGCGGCACCGGGATCAACGGCGTCGGCGTGCGCGCCGACGGCCGCACCATCCGGTACCCCTCGCTCGGCACGATCTCGGGCGACTGGGGCGGCGGCTGGCACCTCGGCGAGCGCGCCCTGTGGTTCGCGGCACGCGCGGCCGACGGGAGGGGGGCGCAGACCGCGCTGGAGCAGGCGGTCCCGGCGACCTTCGGCCTGGGCAGCGTGCAGGAGGTGATCGAGGCGCTGCACTTCGGGCGCCTCCCGAACCGCGACCTCGCCCGGCTCTCCCCGACCGTGTTCGCGTGCGCGCGGGAGGGCGACGTCATCGCCGGCTCGCTCGTCGACGAGCAGGCGGAGGAGATCGCCACGCTCGCCGTGACGACGCTGCGGCGGCTCGACCTGCTCGACCGGCCCGTGCCTGTCGTGCTCGGCGGCGGCGTCATCGGCGGGCGCGACGAGCGGCTGCTGGGGACGGTGGAGCGGCTGCTCGCCGAGCGGGCGCCCGCCGCGCGGATGGAGCTCGTGACGGCCCGTCCCATCCTGGGCGCCGCGATGCTCGCGCTGGAGTCCGCCGGCGCCGATCCGGCGGCGGTCGACAACGCCAGGAGCACTCTGGAGCAGCGACCCGCCGCGGTGGTTCAATAGGCGCACGGACCACGACCACAGCATCGAGCGCGCGCGGATGGTCGAGGAGCAGCTCGCCCACCGCGGGATCGAGGACCAGCGGGTCCTCGACGCGATGCGACGTGTGCCGCGGCACCTGTTCGTGGAGGAGTCGGCCGCGCCGTACGCGTACGAGGACCACCCGATGCCGATCGGCGACGGGCAGACGATCTCGCAGCCGTACATCGTGGCGCTCATGCTGCAGGCCGCCCGTATCGGTCCGGAGGACCGCGTGCTCGACGTCGGGACCGGATCGGGCTACGCGGCGGCCGTCGCCGCGCAGCTCGGCCACCGGGTCGTGAGTGTGGAGCGGCATCCCGATCTCGCTGTCGGTGCGGCGGCGACGCTGGAGGCGCTCGGCTACCGGGTCGAGGTGGTGACGGGCGACGGGACACTGGGCTGGCCGGCCGCGGCCCCCTACGATGCGATCGTGGCGGCGGCGACCGGTCCGTCGGTGCCGCGGGCGTGGGTGGAGCAGCTGGCGCCGGGCGGGCGCATCGTCATGCCGGTCGGCCGTCCGGGGCGGGCGCAGCACCTCGCGCTCTTCGAGCACGATCCCGACGGCTCCCTGCGGGAGACCAACCTCGGCTCCGTCGCGTTCGTCCCGCTGCTCGGCGCCCAGGGCTGGCCCGTCCCCTGACCGTCGAGTTGCACGTCGTGGTCGCTATTCGACCCGAATAGCCGCCACGACGTGCAACTCGGCGGGTCAGGCGAGGGCGAGGGCGGGGACGCGAGTGGCTTGCGGGGCGAGGGCGGTGAGGAGGGCGGAGACCTGGCCTGCGGGGGCCGCGACGTCCTCCGGGTGCCACTGCACGGCGAGCACCGGCGCCTCGGCGTGCTCGATCGCCTCGACGTGACCGTCGTGCGAGCGCGCGGTGACGACGAGCCCGGCGCCGAGCGCGTCGACCGCCTGGTGGTGGGCGCTGCGCACCGGCACCGGGCCGGACCCGAGCAGCTCGGCGACGCGGCTGCCGTCCTCCGGGAGCACCGTGTGGGTGGTGAGCACCTGCGGGATGGGCACCCCGCGGTTGACGTGGTCGCACTCCTGGCCGAGGTCCTGCACGAGGGTTCCGCCGAGGGCGACGTTGACGATCTGCAGGCCGCGGCAGATGCCGAGCAGCGGCAGGCGACGCTCCAGCGCGCGGTGGACGAGCGCGATCTGCGCCGCGTCGGCCTCGGGCAGGTGCCGCGACTCGTTCGCGTACCCGGTCTCTGCGCCGTAGAACGAGGGGTGGATGTCCTCCCCGCCCACGATGACCACGGCGTCGACGTCGGCGGTCGCCTCGAGGAGCCGGTCCGTCCCGGCGTCGGCGGCGAGGCGGCGGACGTTCCAGCCGTCCTCGTTCGCGGCGGCGATGACGTTGCCCACCAGCAGCTGGACGTAGTCGTGGTACGCGGGGTCGTGGCCGCGGAACCGCGTGGCCTCGACGACGGCCAGGGTGGGCTGCAGGGACATGCGCTCCTCCTCTCGACCGGACTCCCCCATCCCACCAGGCGCCGCCGCCGGCCGCATCCCGCCCTGTAACAGGCCGAAACAGTGACACTGTCACAGCACCCCAATAGACTCGGCTGGGTATCAGCCGGACCCGAGAGAGTGGGTGCATGCGCTTGCGACGTCTGCTGACCGGTGGCCTGGTGGCGCTGGGCCTCGTGGCGGGTGCCCTGTTCGCCGTGACCGCGCCCGCCGCCGCCCAGGACCCGGTCGATCTCGGCCCGAACCACGTCGTCGACGAGGCCGGGGTGCTCACCGCCGCGCAGGAGGCGGAGGTGACGGCGGCCGCCAAGAAGCTGTACGACCAGCACCGCATCGACCTGTACGTGGTCTACGTCGACCGGTTCACCGACCCGGTCGAGGCGTCGGACTGGGCCAACGAGACGGCCGCGCGCAACGGCCTCGGCCAGCGCGACTACCTGCTGGCTGTGTCGACGCAGGGCCGCACCTACTACCTCTCGGGCGACGACGACGGCCCGGTGAGCCCGGACCAGCTGGACAGCATCGAGCAGAACGACGTGGAGCCGAAGCTGCACGCCGGCGACTGGGCGGGCGCGGGCGTCGCGGCGGCCACGGGACTCGGGGACGCGGTCGGCGGCGGAGGCGGCGCCTGGTTCTTCTGGGTGCTCATCGGCGGCGTGATCGTCGCCGGGCTCGTGGTGTTCTTCGCCGTCCGCTCGCGCAGCAGCCGCAAGAAGCAGGCCGCGGCCGGGCCGACGACGCCTCAGAGCGAGCTGCAGAGCATCCCGCTGAAGGAGCTGGAGCGCCGCGCCGGGTCGGCCCTGGTGCAGACGGATGACGCCATCCGGACGAGCGAGGAGGAGCTCGGCTTCGCCACCGCGCAGTACGGCGCCGAGGCGGTGGTCCCGTTCCAGACCGCGCTCGACCAGGCGAAGGCGCAGCTGCGCGAGGCCTTCACCCTCAAGCAGCGGCTCGACGATGCGGAGCCCGACACCGACGAGCAGCGGCGGGAGTGGAACATCCACATCGTGCAGCTGTGCACGGCCGCGAACCAGGCGCTCGACGCCCAGGCCGACGCGTTCGACGAGCTGCGGGCGCTGGAGAAGCGCATCCCGGAGGCGAGCAGCGAGATCCAGACGCAGGCGGCGGCGCTGCGGCAGCGGCTGGCGACGACGCGGTCCACGCTCGACGGGTTGGCGCAGCGCTACACCGACGCCTCGCTCGCGACCGTTCACGACAACGTCGAGCAGGCGACCGACCGGCTCGACTTCACCGACACCGCCCTCGCCGGCGCGGCGCAGAAGGCCACGGCCGGCGACGCCGGGGCGGCGGCGATCGGGGTGCGCGCGGCCGAGGAGTCGGCCGACCAGGCCGGTCTCCTGCTCGACGCGGTCGACCGGCTCGCCTCCGGCCTCGGGGCCGCGCAGCAGTCCGTCGACACGACCCTGGCCGAGCTCCGCAGCGACCTGGCCGAAGCGAAGGCTCTCGCCGGCGCGGGCGACCCCGGCGGCAGCATCGCCGCGGCCGTCGCCGGTACGGAGCAGACGGTGCAGGACGTGGAGGCCAAGCTCGCCGCCGGTCGCGTCAACCCGCTGGAGATCGCGCAGCGCCTGGATGCGGCCAACCGGTCCATCGACGGCGTGCTGCAGGGGGTGCGCGACGCCCGGGCGCAGGCCCAGCGCGCCCAGTCGATGCTGCAGCAGACCCTGCTCGCCGCGAAGGCACGCGTCTCCGCCTGCGAGGACTTCATCACCGCGCGCCGCGGCGCGGTCGGCCCCGAGGCGCGGACACGGCTCGCGGAGGCCGGGCGGCTCGTCGTCCAGGCCGAACAGACCGCCGCGGCCGACCCGGTCTCCGCTCTCGCGCAGGCGCAGCGCGCCGCGCAGCTCGCCGACGAGGCGACGCAGCTCGCCCAGCAGGACGTCGGCGGCTTCCAGCCGCAGCAGGGCGGCCTCGGCGACATCTTCGGCGGCGGCACCTCGGGTCGCGGCGGCGGGAGCGGCGCGATGGGGGCCATCCTCGGCGGCATCCTGATCGACTCCGTGCTGCGCGGCGGCATGGGCGGAGGCGGCGGCTGGGGCGGCGGCGGAAACTGGGGCGGCGGCGGTGGAGGCGGCGGCTTCAGCGCGGGCAGCTTCGGCGGAGGCGGGACCCGCAGTCGCCGCGGCGGCGGACGGTTCTGACCCTCACACGACCACAAGCGCCCATCGGGGGCGGGAGCGAAAGGAAGAGCACATGGCGAAGCAGTCCATCTTCGGACGGATCTCGCAGCTGTTGCGGGCGAACATCAACGCCCTGATCGACCAGGCGGAGGATCCGGAGAAGATGCTGGACCAGATGGTCCGCGACTTCACGAACAGCATCGCGGACGCCGAGAGCGCCATCGCGGAGACGATCGGCAACCTGCGCCTGCTGGAGGACGACCACCGCGAAGACGTGGAGGCCGCCGCCGAGTGGGGCGACAAGGCGCTGGCCGCGAGCCGCCAGGCCGACCAGTACCGCGCGGCCGGCAACACCGCCGACGCCGACAAGTTCGACAACCTGGCGAAGGTCGCGCTGCAGCGGCAGATCTCGTCGGAGAACGAGGCGAAGGCCGCGGAGCCGCAGATCGCCGCGCAGACCGAGGTGGTCGAGAAGCTCAAGGCGGGCCTCAACGGCATGAAGGAGCGGCTGGAGCAGCTCAAGACCAAGCGCGCCGAGCTGATCGCACGTGCAAAGGCCGCCCAGGCGCAGTCCCAGGTGATCGACGCGGTGAAGAGCGTCGACATCATGGACCCGACCAGCGAGGTGTCCCGGTTCGAGGAGAAGATCCGCCGCGAGGAGGCCCGCGTCCGCGGCCAGCAGGAGCTCGCGGCCTCCAGCCTTGACGCCCAGTTCGAGCAGCTCGACGACCTCGGCGAGATGACCGAGGTGGAGGCGCGGCTCGCGGCCCTCAAGTCCGGCGGGGGCCAGGCGGCGGTGACGTCGGGCGCCGAGGGGTGAGCGGCGCCTCCTTCCTCGTCGTCCCGCAGTGGCAGGGCTCGGGGTCGTCGCGCGCGATGCGGCTCATCGACGGAGCCGAAGCCATCCACGGCGACCTCCCCGCCGCTCGCACGCACCGGGTGCCGGTGCCGACGGCCGCGGGCGAGTCGCTCGGGACGGGCGTGAACCGGTTCTCCTCCCTCGCCGCGGTGCGGGAGGCCGCCGAGGCCGAGCTGGCGCTGCTCGAGGCCCCGGTCGTCACGATCGGGGGCGACTGCGGCGTGGAGCTGGCGAGCGTCCAGCATGCGCTCGCCGCGCATCCCGAGGAGTCGGTCGCACTGGTCTGGTTCGACGCGCACGCCGACCTGAACAGTGCGGAGTCGTCGCCATCCGGAGCGTTCACGGGGATGGTGGTCCGGGCGCTGCTCGGCGACGCCCCCGACGGGCTCGCCGCGACCGGCCCTGCGCGTCTCGACCCCCGGCGTCTGGTGCTGGCCGGAACGCGGGAGCTCGACGACGGCGAAGCGGAGTTCATCGCGGCGACGGGCGTGCGGGTGGTCGGCGTCGACGAGCTCGACGACCCGGGGCGGATCGTCGAGGCCGTGGCCGCGACAGGCGCCACCGCCGTCTACGTGCACATCGACCTGGACGTGCTCGACCCGTCGACGATCGACGGCGTCGGCTCGCCCGTCCCATTCGGTGTGATGCCCGAGCGTCTCACGGACGCGATCCGCGCGCTGCGCGCCCGCTTCGACTTCGCCGGCGCCGGAGTCACCGAGTTCGCGCCGGAGTCTCCGGATGCGGCGGGACGCGACCTCGCCGTGATCCTGCGCATCCTGGGAGCGCTGACCGGGCCGGTTCCCGGCGCTCCCGCGACGGCCTCCGGAGGGCAGTAGCGTGGGGAGCATGAGCGAGCCCAAGATCCTCACCGAGCGGCGCGGGCACGTGCTGCTCATCGGCCTGAACCGTCCGGAGAAGCGCAACGCCGCCGACTTCGAGCTGCTCAGCGCACTGGCCGACGCCTACGGCGAGCTGGAGCGCGACCCCGAGCTGCGCGTCGGACTCGTGCACGCGGTCGGCGAGCACTTCACCGCCGGCCTCGACCTCGCCGACCTCGGTCCGCGCATCGGTCGCGACGGCCTCTCCTTCGTCGGGGAGGACGCCATCGACCCGTGGCAGGTCTCCGGCCGGCAGCTGACGAAGCCGGTGGTGATCGCCGTGCAGGGCACCTGCCTCACCCTCGGCATCGAGCTGATCCTCGCCTCCGACATCGCCGTCGCCGCGCGGGGCACGCGGTTCGGCCAGATCGAGGTGACGCGCGGCATCCTCCCCTTCGGCGGTGCGACGCTGCGCTTCCCGCGGGCGGTGGGATGGGGCAACGCGATGCGCTACATCCTCACCGGGGACTCGTTCGACGCCGCCGAGGCGCATCGCATGGGCCTGGTGCAGGAGGTCGTCGACGACGGGGCGCAGTTCGACCGCGCGCTGGAGCTCGCCGAGCGGATCGCCGCGCAGGCGCCGCTCGCCGTGCAGGCCGCGCTCGCCAACGCCAAGCGGGCGGTGCGCGACGGCGACGCCGCCGCAGAAGCGGAGCTGCAGCCGGCGCTCGTCCGGCTGGTGGGCACCGAGGACGCACGGATCGGGATGGAGGCGTTCCTCACCCGCACCGAGGCGCGCTTCGTGGGCCGCTGAGCCATCCGATCCACGAGCGGGCACGAATCCGAAGCAGAGGACGAGGGAGAAGGCATGAGCGAGACCAGGGACTACGACGTCATCGTCATCGGCGCGGGCGCGGTCGGTGAGAACGTCGCCGACCGCGCCGTCCAGGGCGGCATGAAGACGGCGATCGTCGAGGCCGAGCTGGTGGGAGGCGAGTGCTCCTACTGGGCGTGCATGCCCTCCAAGACCCTGCTCAGGAGCGGCGCGCTGCTCCGGGCCGCACAGCGGGTCGGCGGCACGCGCCAGGCCGTGACCGGCCCGCTCGACGTCGCCGCCGTGCTCAAGCGCCGCGACGACATGACGAGCAACTGGAACGACGACGGCCAGGTCGAGTGGCTGAACGGCGCGGGCATCGACCTGGTGCGCGGCTGGGGCGTCATCACCGCGCCGCGCGAGGTGACGGTGACCGCGGAGGACGGCACGGTCACCGTCCTGCGCGCGAAGCATGCGGTGGCGGTGGCGACCGGGTCTGCGGCCCTGATGCCCGACATCCCGGGCCTGCGGGAGAGCGAGCCGTGGTCGAGCCGCGAGGCGACGAGCGTGCAGCGCGTGCCGGTGTCGCTGGCGATCCTCGGCGGAGGCGTCGTCGCGACCGAGATGGCGACCGCATACGCGGGGTTCGGCACCGAGGTGCACCTGATCGCCCGCAGCGGGCTGCTCGGCGGCCAGGAGCCGTTCGCCGGCGAGAAAGTGACGGAGTCGCTGAAGAAGCTGGGCGCGACCCTCCACCTCGACGTGCAGCCGGAGCGGGTGGAGCGGACCGACGAGGACGGCTTCCGCATCCACCTCGACGACGGCACCGTGGTGGAGGCCGACGAGTTCCTCGTCGCGACCGGCCGGCTCCCCCGCACCTCCGGCCTCGGCCTGGACGCCTTCGGGCTGGAGGACGGCGCCTGGCTGGACGTCGACGACAGCATGCGGGTGCTCGGCGCGGACGGCGAACCGGTCGACGGTGGCTGGCTGTACGGGGTCGGCGACGTCAACCACCGTGCGCTGCTCACCCACCAGGGCAAGTACCAGGCTCGGGCCGCCGGCGACGCCATCGCGGCGCGCGCGCACGGCCGCGACGTCTCGCTCGCGCCGTGGGGCGCCTTCGTCGCGACCGCGGACCACCAGGCGGTGCCGCAGGTGACCTTCACCGACCCGGAGGTGGCGTCGGTCGGACTGACCGCCGAGCGCGCGCAGAAGGCCGGGTACCGCATCCGGGTCGTCGACTACGAGATCGGCAGCGTCTCCGGCGCACACGTGGTCGCCGACGGCTACGAGGGCACGGCCCGCATGGTCGTCGACGAGGACAGGAAGGTGGTGCTCGGCGTCACCTTCGTCGGGCAGGACGTCGGCGAGCTGCTGCACTCCGCCACCGTCGCCGTCGTCGGCGAGGTGCCGCTCGAGCGCCTGTGGCACGCGGTCCCGTCGTACCCGACCGTCAGCGAGGTCTGGCTGCGGCTGCTGGAGACGTACGGGCGGCCCGAGGAGTGATCCGCCGTCTCCTGCTCGACTCGCCGTTGAGCCGCCTGGGATACCTCTATGCGACCGCCGTCGGGCTCACCTGGGGCTTCCTCTGGAGCACCGGACGCGTCGAGCGCCGGGCCGGGCTGGTCGTGTTCCGAGGCATGCCGAAGGCCACGTTCGGCCGCGGCGGATCGTGCGTCGGCGGCGTCTACCTCACCGACCACAACGTGACGGACGACGTGCTCGAGCACGAGGCCGTGCACAAGCGGCAGTGGCAGCGCTACGGGATGCTATTCCCGCTGCTCTACTTCGTGGCGGGACGCGACCCGCTGCGCAACCGGTTCGAGATCGAGGCGGGCCTCGAGAAGGGCGGATATCGATGACCAGGACCGTCATCGTCACGGGCGCGAGCTCCGGCATCGGCGCGGTCGCCGCGGAGCAGCTGGCCGCAGGAGGCGACGAGGTGGCGGTCGTCGGCCGCAACCCCGAGCGCACCAGGTCGATCGCCGAGCGGATCGGCGCGACGCCGTTCCTGGCCGACTTCGAGCGGCTGGACGACGTGCGCGCGCTCGCGGAGGCCCTGCTCGACCGGTACGACACGATCGACGTGCTCGCCAACAACGCGGGCGGGCTCTACCACGAGCACGCGCTGACGGTCGACGGGCACGAGCGCACCATCCAGTCCAACCACCTCGCGCCGTTCCTGCTCACCGCGCTGCTGCGTCCACGGCTGATCGAGTCGGCGGCGTCGGGGCGCGACGTGCGGGTGGTCTCCACCGCGAGCCTCGCGAACCGGTTCGGCGATCTACGGGTGGACGACCTCGACTGGGAGAAGCGGCCGTGGCGCGGCGGCTGGCGCGCCTACGGCACGGCCAAGCTCGCCACCATCCTGTTCGCCGTGGAGCTGGCCGAGCAGCTGACCGGGACGGGCGTGAGCGCGTACTCGTTCCATCCCGGGACCATCCCCACCAACTTCGGCAACCAGTCGCCGCTCGTGCGGTTCGGGCACCTGGTGACGCGGAGCACCTTCGGCATCCCGGTCGCCGAGGGCGCCGCTCCGCTGGTCCGGCTGGCCGGGCCCGCCGCGGTCGGCGCGCCGAGCGGCACCTACTTCGACCGGTTGCGCGCGAACGGCCGCACCCACCCGCAGGCGCGCAACGCGCAGCTCGGCCGCGACCTGTGGGCGGCCTCCGAAAGCCTGGTCGTCCCCGTCTAGCGCCGATCCGTGGGGCGCAACACGCCGTTATGCGACGGCGGTTGCGGCGTGTTGCGTCCCATAGATGCGCGTCAGCGCAGGACGGTGAGGGCGTCGGCGGGCATGCCGACCTCGTCGGCGAGGTGCTCACGGATGTCGGCGACGAGGCTGAAGCCGCCCGCGACGATCGCCTGCGTCGCTCCTGGGCCCTCGCACAGCATCTCGGCGCACCAGCCGCGGACCGCGCGGGAGGCGGCCGCGCCCGGCGCGCACGCCTCGCCGGTGCCCGGGCGGCCGCTGCGGCGGGAGCGCGGCAGCCAGGTGACCGTCATACGCATCGGAGCCGCCAGCGGCACGATCTGGGACGCATCCGCGACCTCCACGAAGACCCGGCCGCGGGCGCACAGCGGCAGCAGCGCGAGCTCCGCCTCCAGCGCGCCGAGCGACGTCTCGTCGCCGACGACGAGGTACTGGACGCGGTCGTCCAGGTGCGCGGTCGAGGCGGTGTGGGTGGCGTGGTCGGGACGGTGCATCGCCATCGAGTATAGGCATGCCTAACCTCACTTCGAATGGATCCGCGGGTTATCCACAGCCGGCTCGGCCGCCCTTCCGGGCGTCGGCGGTTCGCGGGATGATCGGAGCATGGCGCTCACCACCTCCTCCCCCGTCGCACCGATGCTCGCGAAGGCGGTCCCGGCCGTCCCGGAGCCCGACAGCGTGGAGGGCGGGCTGAGCTACGAGCCGAAGTGGGACGGCTTCCGTGCCATCGTCTACGCCGAGCCCGACGGCGAGGGCGGCATCGGCGCCGTCGAGATCGGCAGCCGCGGCTCCAAGATGCTCACCCGGTACTTCCCGGAGCTGGTGGAGGCCTTCCGGCGCCTCCTCCCCGGCCCGTGCGTGCTCGACGGCGAGATCGTGGTCCCGACCGGGGAGCCGGGCACGCAGCGGCTCGACTGGGAGGCGCTCTCGCAGCGCATCCATCCCGCCGCGAGCCGCGTGAAGCTGCTGTCGGAGGAGACGCCGGCGACGTTCGTGGCGTTCGACCTGCTCGCTCTCGGCGACGAGTCGTACCTCGACCGTCCGTTCGCCGAGCGCCGGGCGGCCCTGGAGGAGTTCGCCGGCGACCTGCCCGACCCCATCCAGCTGACCCGCACCACCACCGACGTCGACCTCGCCCGCCGCTGGCTGGTCGAGTTCGAGGGGGCCGGGCTCGACGGCGTCGTCGCGAAGCCGCTGGCCGGCGGCTACGCGCCGAACAAGCGCACGATGCTCAAGATCAAGCACCATCGCACCGCCGACGTCGTGGCGCTCGGCTACCGCATCCACAAGAGCGGTCGGGGCGTGGGGTCGCTGCTGGTCGGTCTCTACGACGACAGCGGCCGGCTGCTCAACGTCGGCGGCGTGTCGGCGTTCAGCGACGCCAAGCGGCTCTCCCTGATCGACGAGCTGGAGCCGCTGGTCGAGCGCGACGAGAGCGGAGAGGCCGTCACCGGCGCGACCGACCGCAGCCGGTTCTCCGGCAGCAAGGACGTCTCCTTCGTCCGGCTGCGCCCCGAGCGCGTGCTCGAGGTGCGCTACGACCAGATGGAGGGCATGCGCTTCCGTCACACCGCCCAGTTCGAGCGCTGGCGGCCCGACCGCGAGGCCCGCTCCTGCACCTTCGACCAGCTCGACCGGCCGATCGCCTACGATCTGGGCGACGTGCTGAGCTGACGCCGTTGCGCCCGGCCGCACGCGGTGGTTGCGTGGCGGCATGGCGGACGAGGAACGGCCGGGCGCCGAGGACTTCCTGCCCGAGCGGCGCGACCTGGAGAGCCTGCGCGCCGCGGCGCCAGGGTGCCGCGGCTGCGAGCTCTACCGCGACGCGACGCAGGTCGTCTTCTCAGAGGGCGCCCCGCGCGCGTCGATCGTGCTCGTGGGCGAGCAGCCCGGCGACCGGGAGGACGAGGAGGGCGCGCCGTTCGTCGGACCGGCGGGCCGCATCCTCGACAAGGCGCTCGCCGATGCCGGGATCGACCGTGATGCGATCTACCTGACCAACGCCGTCAAGCACTTTCGTTTCCACCGCCAGGGCAAGCGGCGCATCCACGAGAAGCCCGCCGTCGGCAACATCGTCGCCTGCCACCCCTGGCTGGAGGCCGAGCTCGCGGCCGTCGACCCCGCCGTCGTCGTCTGCCTCGGCGCGACCGCCGCCCGGAGCGTCCTCGGCCGGCCCGTTCGCATCCAGGCGGAGAGGGGCCGGATCCAGGAGTCCGCCGACGGCCGGGCGGTCCTCGTCACGACGCACCCGTCCGCCCTGCTGCGGCAACGCGACGACCCGGGCTGGGACGCCGCCTACGACGCCTTCGTCACCGACCTCGCCACCGCCGCGAAGAGCGCGAACGGCTGACCGCTTCCTACGCCTTCTTCGCCCGGCTCGGCTGCACGCGCGGCGGCTCGCCCGGCATCTTCGGGTAGTCCGGCGGGAACGGCAGCTCGCCGAGGCCGTCGTTCACATCCCGCTCCCACCAGCCCAGCAGCTCGTCGATGGTGCCGGGGTCGGCGCCGAAGTCCTCCCACGGGTCGCCGACCGTACGCAGCCGTTCGGGCATCGTCAGGACGGTGAAGTCGCGCGGCTCGACGTGCTCCAGCTCGTCCCAGGTGATCGGCGCGGAGACCGACGCGTGCGGGAGCGCGCGCGGGCTGTACGCGCCCGCCATCGTGCGGTCGCGGTTCGCCTGGTTGTAGTCGACGAATATGCGCTCGCCGCGCTCCTCCTTCCACCACGCCGTCGTGACGCTGTCGGGCATCCGGCGCTCCAGCTCCCGCGCCGCTGCGATGACCGCGTGCCGCACGTCGAGGAACTCGCGCTGCGGCACGATCGGCGCGAAGACGTGGAGGCCGCGGTTGCCGGAGGTCTTGATGAACGCCGTCAGCCCCGCCTCGCGCAGCACCGCCCGCAGCTCGATCGCGGCCGCGACGGCGTCGGAGAAGCCGGTGCCCGGCTGCGGGTCGAGGTCGATACGCAGCTGGTCGGGGTTGTCCGGGTCTTCGGCGCGAGACGGCCACGGGTGGAACACGACGGTGTTCATCTGCGCCGCCCACACGGCGGCGGCCGGCTCGTCGACCACGAGCTGCGGGTGCGAGCGCCCGCTCGGGTAGGTGACCGCGACCGAACGCACGTAGTCGGGAGTGCCTCGCGGCGGGTTCTTGGAGAAGAACTGCTCGCCGTCGATCCCCTCCGGGAACCGCTGCAGCGACACCGGGCGGTCGCCGTTGGCGCGCACGAACGCGTCGCCCACCTCCACCAGATAGGTGGCGAGGTCGAGCTTGGTGATGCCCGCCTCCGGGAAGATGACGCGCCCGGGGCTCGAGATGCGCACCTCCCGATCGCCGTTCGGACCGGGGACGGTGAGTACGACCGCATCGCCTGCCATGCGACCACCGTACCCGTGGAACCGCCGGTGACGGCGATGTGAATTCCTTGTGGGATGACGCCCGTCCGCTTGAGCCGCGGCCGGAGTGGGCCAGAATGGCAGGGCGGGCGCGCATCCGTGCCGCTCGCGACCGAGGTCCTTCGAGATGAGGTGCATGACCCTGAGGATCGTCAGCTACAACCTTCGGAAGCACGCCGCCAGCGGCGAGCTTCTCGGCATCGCCGAGGCGTACGACATCGACGTCCTGTGCCTCCAGGAGGTGGACAGCGACGCCCTCCCGGAGCGCCTCCACGACCTGGTGCTCGCCGACACCACGCGCGCCAACCGGCTCGGCCTCGCCGTCTACGTGCGCGACGAGCGCTACGAGATCCTGCACTCGCAGGTCTTCGCCGTGCAGAAGTCGCTGCACGACCGGGTGCTCGCCCCGGCGAACGAGCGGCTGCTCGCCGTGCACCTCCGCGACCGGGACAGCGGGGAGGACATCCTCGTCGGCTCCTTCCACGCCGCACCGCTGACCGCCCTCAACTCGCTTCGCCGCAAGCAGATCGCCGCCGCGCACGACGGGATGCGCTCGCTCTCCCCCGACACCCCCGCCGTGATGGTCGGCGACTTCAACTACCCGTGGTTCATCCGTGGCCTCGAGCGCCACCTGACCACGTCCGGCTACACGCTCAAGCGCACCACCGAGCCGACCTACCTGCGGTACAAGTTCTTCTCCGGCTACTTCGACTTCGTGACCTCCACCGGGTTCGAGATCGAGCGCGTGGATGTGCTGCCCGCCGGTGCGTCCGACCACCGGCCGATCCGGCTCGACGCGGAGCCCCTCGCCGACGCGGCCTGACCCGGCCTGGCAGGATGGACGCGTGACCGACACCGTGCCCTCCGCCCTGCTCGTGATCGACCTGCAGAAGGGCGTGCTGCCCGGCTGCGCAGACGCCGACGGCGTGCTCGCACGCACGATCGCGCTCGTGGACGGCGCCCGCGCCGCCGGCACGCCGGTGGTCTGGGTGCAGCACGAGGCGGACGGGATGGAGGAGGGCACCGACCTCTGGCAGCTCGCCGACGGCCTCGTTCCGGCCGAGGGCGAGCCGCGCATCCTGAAGCACTACCGCGACGCCTTCGCCGACACCGACCTGGACGAGGTGCTGGAGCGCCTCGACGTCGGCCGGCTGGTCGTCGCGGGCGCCCAGAGCGACTACTGCATCCGGACGACGGCGCAGAGCGCGGCCGTGCGCGGCTTCGACGTGACGCTCGTGTCGGACGCGCACACCACGACGGACACCGAGTGGGACGGCGTCGAGATCGGCGGAGAGCAGATCGTCGCGCACACGAACCGTTACTTCGCCGGACTGCGCTACCCGGGCCAGCTGTTCGGGGCCGAGCCCGCGGCGTCCGTCGCCCTCTGAGCCCGCGCGGGTCCATCGACTCTGGCTGATCCCGCGCGCCGGGCGTACGGTGAACGCGTCCCGACGGCGAGGTGGTGCCGAGGGGAGGTGCCGTGATGGAGTTCCCTGCCTGGCTGACCGGGTGGCTTGCGGGCGACGACTACACGATCGCCCGCGAGATCCTGGAGAGGGGTGTCGCGGCGCTGTTCCTGATCGCGTTCGTGCAGGCCGCGAACCAGTTCCCGGCGCTGCTCGGCGAGCACGGTCTGCTGCCCGCGCCGCGGTTCCTGCGGCATCCGTACGCCCGGAAGCAGCCGACGCTGTTCCGGCTGAGGTACACCGACGGGCTGCTCCGGGTGGTGGCGTGGACGGGCGTGGTGCTCTCCGCGCTGATCGTCGTCGGCGTCGTGCAGCTCGCGCCGAGCTACGTGTTCGTGCCGGTGTTCCTGATCGTGTGGTTCCTCTACCTGTCGATCGTGAACGTCGGGCAGACCTTCTACGGCTTCGGCTGGGAGAGCCTGCTGTGCGAGGCCGGCTTCGTGGTGGCGTTCCTCGGAGCGTGGGACACGGCTCCCCCGATCACGATCGTCTTCTTCGTGCGCTGGCTCGTGTTCCGGCTGGAGTTCGGCGCCGGGATGATCAAGATGCGCGGCGACCGCTCGTGGCGCGACCTGACCGCGCTGTTCTACCACCACGAGACGCAGCCGATGCCGAACCCGCTCAGCCGCACGGCGCACCTGCTGCCGAAGTGGTGGCACCGCGTGGAGGTGCTCGGCAACCACTTCGCGCAGCTGGTCGTGCCCTGGTTCCTGTTCTTCCCGCAGCCGATCGCGAGCGTCGCAGCGGCGATCATGATTCTCACCCAGCTCTGGCTGGTGCTCACCGGCAACTTCGCGTGGCTGAACTGGATCACGATCGTCCTCGCCTTCGCCGGAATCTCCGACGGCGTCTGGTCGTGGCTGCTCGGGGGCGCCGCGGTCGGCGGTATCGGCGCATCCGGCGTCCCGCTCTGGTACGCCGTGATCGCGCTGGCCGCGACCGTCTTCCTGGTCGTGCTGAGCTGGCCGCCGCTGAGGAACCTGTTCGCCCGGCGGCAGCTGATGAACGCCAGCTTCAACCGCTGGCACCTGGTGAACGCCTACGGCGCCTTCGGCAGCGTCACCAAGGAACGCTACGAGGTGGTCGTCGAGGGCACCGCCGATGACCCGCACGACCCGGACGCGCAGTGGCGGGAGTACGCCTTCAAAGGCAAGCCGGGAGATCCGCGTCGCGTCCCCCGGCAGTACGCGCCGTACCACCTGCGGCTGGACTGGCTGATGTGGTTCCTCGCGCTCGGCTCGCGCGACTCGCCCTGGTTCGAAGTGTTCCTGCTGCGGCTGCTGGAGGCGGACGCCCCCACCCTGCGTCTGCTGCGGCGGGACCCCTTCGACGGGGAGCGGCCGCGTGCGGTGCGGGCGCGGATGTTCCTCTACCGCTTCAGCACGCACGAGGAGAAACGACGGACCGGGGACGTCTGGGTGCGCTCGGAGGTCGGCGACCTGGTCCCGCCGGTGAGCCTCCGCGGTCAGTAGCCGGTGCGCTGCTCCTCGAGGCGCGCGAGGTCGCGCCAGATGAGCAGCTTCAGCCGCGCCGGCTTCTCCCGCTCGTAGTCGGCCTTGAGCGCCTCCGCGCCGGAGAACGCGTCGAGGCCGGCCTCGATGGCGCGGCGCACCTCGTCCCACGCGTCGTTCCTGCCGCGTTCGACGAGGGCCTCCAGCTCTTCGGGCGAGTCCGCCTTCGCGCGCAGCGCCGCCGCGAGGGCGACCGCCGCATCCCGACGCAGCCGCAGGTTGTCGACGTCGACCTTGCGGTAGTCGTGCGGGTGCATGGCGTCGCCGCCGAGCTTCTCTGCCGCCTCCAGCTCCTCCTCGATGCGGCCGGCGGCCACGCCCTGCTCGCTGGCCAGCTCGCGCAGCATCGCCGCGGCCTCCATCGAGTGCATCACCGGGTCGTAGGAGTTGCCGTACTGGATGGTGTCGACCACGATGTGGTTCTTCACCGACATGCGGGTGGCGTATTCCGCGAGAAGCATGCCCTCCTCGACGGACTGCTCCAGCGTCGGCGCGACGGGTTCGGGCAGGGCTGTCTCATCGAAGGGACGCGTGCGCGTCGTCTTCTCAGCACGCGTGCGGAACCACCTCGGCCAGCGCATGGAACTCCTCGAACGAAGGCGCCGGAACCGGCGCCCCCTCTATTCTGTCCGATCGGAGCCCGCGGTTCAGCGACCTGTGAAGAACGCGTTCGCTCGGCGTGTGAACAGCAGCGCGACGATGAGGATCGACCACAGGATCTGGATGACGCCGGTGACGACCTGCGATGTGAACAGCAGCAGCACGCCGTTCAGGATGTCGATGACCATGACGACCGCGACGAGCGCGCGCGACACCGTGCTCCCGCGCAGGAGCCCCCGCGCGACGACCACCGTGACGATCCCGAGCAGGATGGAGACGATCGCCGACGTGGTGATCGCCGCGGAGTTGCCGCCTCCGGCGACCTGGTCGCGGGCGATCAGCAGAATGACGCCGCCGATGACGTCGAGGGCGCCGTTGAGGTAGGTGAGGACGGCCACGAACGTGACCGATCCGGGGCGTGTGGCCATTCGTACTCCTCGCGGCTGTGCGGCCGCGCCGGTGTCGGCCGCTTCCGGTAGTTTGGCGGACATGGCCGGTTACCGCTACGAATTCGAGGCGGAGCTCTTCCGCTGGGCGTCGCGACGCGAGCTGTGGGTGTTCGCCCGGCTGCCGCTGGAGGTGTCGGAGGAGATCCGGCTGCAGCCGCACCCGCCCGCCGGCTTCGACTCGGTGAAGGTGCAGGTGACGCTGGGCGCCTCGCGCTGGTCGACCTCCATCTTCCCGGAGTCCGACGGCACCTACGTCGTGCCGATCAAGAGCGCCGTGCGGCGCGCGGAGGGCGTCGAGCTCGGGGACCGCGTCCGGATCGGCGTGGAGACGCTGCTCTAGCCGCTACTTCGCGCCCGACATGATCGTGTTCAGCGCGAGCACGATGATGAGGCCGTTGAAGAAGTAGCTCAGCACCGAGTGCCAGACGATCGTCCAGCGCATCCTGGTGCTGAGCACCTCCACGTCGGAGGCCGCGAACGTGGTGCCGAGCGTGTAGGCGAAGTACACGAAGTCGATGAACCGGGGATGCTCGGTGCCGGGGAAGCGCAGCATCGGCTCGTCCGCCGACCAGTAGCGCTGGTAGTAGATCTGCGCGAACCCCCAGTGGAAGAAGCCCCACGCCAGCAGCATCGCCCAGACCCCCACGATGTCCATCAGGGAGCCGACATCGGCGTCGTTGTGCGGGCCGAGCACCTCGAACGCGGCGGTGAAGCCGACCAGGCTGGCCAGGATCGTCGCCGTCATCGACACCAGACGGGCGACGCGCCCGGTCTCCCAGCGCGCGGGACGGCGGCCGTCGGTCACGCGCTGCTGTGCGATGCGGCCCAGGATGATGAGCACGGCGAGCTCGTAGAGCGTCCCGATCGCGCACCACAGGGTGAGGAGCAGCAGGGTCGAGGTGTCGTCCTCCACGAACACGACGACCCACACGCCGACGACCACCATCGCCAGTTGCACGATCAGGCTCGCGACGAATCCCGTGACCACCCACGGGCGGCGTACCGGCGGCGTCTGCGACATATCTGGATGCTAGCGGTGCGGAAGCGACCCCGGCGGGAGGGCAGGATGGAGTGGTGCAGCCGATTCTCGTCGTCGCCGCCGTCCTCCGCGACGGCGGCAGGGTGCTGGTCTGCCGCCGCGCGCCCGGGAGGGACGCCGCCGGCCAGTGGGAGTTCCCGGGCGGCAAGGTCGAGCCCGGCGAGGTGCCGGCCGCCGCGCTCGCGCGCGAGGTGCGCGAGGAGCTCGGGGTGGGCATCCACGTCGGCGCGCTGCTCGACCGCAGTGTGACGGTGCGCGCGGACGGCCGCGCTATCGACCTCGCCTGCTACGACTGCACTCTGGACGGCCCGGCTCCCGCGTCCAGCACCGACCACGATGCCCTGCGCTGGCTGCCGCCCGCGGAGCTGGGCGGGTTGGACTGGGCCGAGGCCGACCGGCCGGCGGTGCGGCTGCTGACCGGGACGATCGAGGAGGACGAATGAAGGCCCTGTACTACGAGCGGTTCGGCGGCCCGGTGACCGTCGCCGACCTCCCCGACCCGGAGGCGCCGGAGGGCGGCGCCGTGGTGCGCGTGGAGGCCTCCGGCCTCTGCCGCAGCGACTGGCACGCCTGGGTGGGTCACGACGACACGGTGCGACTGCCGCACGTGCCGGGCCACGAGTTCGCCGGTGTGGTCGCCGCGGTCGGCAACGGGGTCGCCCGCTGGCGGGTGGGCGACCGGGTCACGGCGCCGTTCGTGAACGGCTGCGGCCGGTGCGAGTGGTGCCTCGCGGGCGCGGCGCAGGTGTGCCCGCAGCAGACCCAGCCGGGGTTCACCCACTGGGGCTCGCACGCCGAGCTGGTGACCGTGCGCGCCGCCGACACCAACCTGGTCCGCATCCCCGACGGCCTGGATGCGGCGGCCGCCGCGAGCCTCGGCTGCCGGTTCGCGACGGCGTACCGGGCGGTGACGGCGCGGGCGCGCATCCAGCCCGGCGAGTGGCTGGCCGTCTACGGCGCGGGCGGCGTCGGACTCAGCGCCGTGATGATCGCCACCGCGCTCGGCGCCCGGGTCGTCGCGGTCGACCGCTCCCCCGGCGCCCTCGACCTCGCGGCGCGGCTCGGCGCCGAGCAGACGGTGCTCGCCGGCGAGGACGCGCCGGAGGCGGTCGTCGCGGCGACCGGCGGCGGCGCGCACGCGACGGTCGACGCCGTGGGCTCGGCCGACACCGCGCGGGCGGGCGTGCTCTCCCTGCGCCGTCAAGGCCGGCACGTGCAGGTGGGCCTGCTCGCCACGGCCGTCCCCGACCTCCCCCTCGACCGCGTGATCGGGTGGGAGCTCGAGGTGCTCGGCAGCCACGGCATGGCCGCGGCCGACTACCCGGCCATGCTGCAGCTGGTCGCCTCCGGCCGGCTGCGCCCGCAGGACCTCGTGGGCGGAGCCGTCGGGTTCGCCGAGGCGGCCCGGCTGCTGGAGACCGCGGAAAGCGCGCCGCCGACCGGCATCGCGGTGCTGCATCCCGGATCCTGACTCCCTCCACGCCTGGGAGGATGGACGCATGCGCATCGCCGACTTCGATCGTCCCGACACCGCCGCGGCCCGCGCGGCCCTGCAGATCGCGACCGCCTACCACTCGCCGTCGCTGCTGAACCACGTGCAGCGGTCGTGGCTGTGGGCCGAAGGCTTCGCCGTGCAGCGCGGGCTCGCCGGGCGCGCCGACCACGAGCTGCTGTACGTCTCCGCGCTGCTGCACGACCTCGGCATCGTGCCCGAGTTCGACAACGCGACCCTCGCCTACGAGGACGCCGCCGGGCACGTCGCGGTCGCGCTGACGGCCGGCGCCGGCTGGGAGCCCGCGCGGCGCACCCGCGCGCACGAGGTGATCGTGCGGCACAACTGGCCGGAGGTCGATCCCGGGATGGACGCCGAAGGCCACCTTCTCGAGATCGCCACCGGCCTCGACATCTCCGGCGCCCGGGCCGATGAGCTGCCGCTGGAGTTCCAGCGCGAGGTGCTGACGCAGTACCCGCGGCTGGAGCTCGCGGCCGAGTTCGGCGCGTGCGTCGCCGACCAGGCGGAGCGCAAGCCGGGCACGTCCGCCCGGCGGCTGGTCGACGGCGGTGTGCAGCGCAAGCTCCGCGACAACCCGCTGGAACGTATCCTCGAAGGATGACCACCCCGGCCGCTGAGCGCGTCACGCTGCCCGAGTCCGTGTGGCGCGCCCGCGAGCGCGCCCACGCGGAGCGGGCCGACGCGCTCACGGCCGACCACCGCGAGCGGGCGTCGCGCGGCGAGAAGCACCCGGTGTGGGACTTCCTGTTCACCTACTACTCGTACGCGCCCGCGCAGCTGCGGAGGTGGCATCCGGGGCCCGGCGTGGAGCTCGCCGGCGCTGCGGGCGACCCGCGGGCGGCCTGGCGCTGGTACGTCCCCGGCGAGGCAGCCGGATCGCTGACGGTGGATCGCGCGGCCCTGGAGCAGGAGAAGGCGCCGCTGCTGCGCGGCGTCGAGCGCATCCTGCGGGCGACGGCCGCCCGGCCGGGACGGTTCGGCTGCTTCGGCCTGCACGAGTGGGCGATGGTGTACCGGCAGGACGAGCACCGGCATCCCGTGCCCCTGCGGCTCGGCCAGGCGGCGACGGATGCGGTGGTCGAGTCGCACGAGCTGCGCTGCACCCACATCGACGCGTTCCGTTTCTTCACGCCCGACGCCGTGCCGCTGAACCAGTACACGCCGACCCGCGAGACCCAGCCGCAGCTGGAGCAGCCCGGCTGCCTCCACGCGGGGATGGACGTCTACAAGTGGGCGATGAAGCTCGGCCCGCTCGTGCCGGGCGAGCTGCTGCTGGATGCGTTCGAGCTGGCGCGCGACATCCGGCTGCTCGACATGCAGGCGTCGCCGTACGACATGCGGCCGTGGGGCGCGGAGCCTGTCGCGATCGAGACCCCGGCGGGCAAGGCGGAGTACGTGCGGCGGCAGCGCGGGTTCGCCGAGCGGTCCACCGCCCTTCGGGAGCGCATCCTGGAGGCGTGGCTCGGCGCGGAGACCGCCGCGGCCTGACATGACCCGGACGGACCGGACGGGTCAGCCGTTGCCCTTGCCGCCGCCTCCACCACCGCCGTTCCCGTTCCCGGTACTCGGCGTGGGCGAGGGGGTGGTCCCGCCGCCGGGCGTCGGGCCGGGCGTCGAGCCGCCCGAGGCCTTCGACCCGTTGCTGAGCGTGAGGGTCACCGAGTCGCCGTTGCTCACCGACGCGCCCGCCTGGGGGTCGCTGCTCGCGACGGTCCCGGCCGGCTGGTCGCTGTCCACCGGGGTCGAGTCGATCGTGACGTCGAGGCCCAGGCCCTCCAGCAGCTTCTGCGCGACATCCGGGGCCTTGCCCGTGACATCCGGCATCGTGACCTGGTCGCCGTAGAGCACCGCATCGGTCGGCTTGGCGAAGTCGTCGCCGCCGTAGAGCGCGTCGATCGCCTTCAGGATCGGCTTCGCGATCGAGAACTTCACGTTGCCGCCGCCGACGCCGTTGAAGCTCAGCGAGCGCAGCGGGGTGCTTCCGGACACGTTGCCCACCCAGGTCGCCGTCGCCACCTTGGTGGTGGACGTGATCAGCCAGTTCTGCAGCGAGTCGTCCGTCGTCCCGGTCTTCGCCAGGATCGGCGTTCCGTCGTACGGGTTCGCGCTCGCGGCCGTCCCGCCGCCCTTGATGACGCCCTGCAGGGCGTAGGCGACGCCCGCGGCGATCTCCGGCTTCATCCCCTGCGTGCAGGTGGTCTTGCTCACGGCGTGGTCGGTGCCGTCCGGGTTCACCACGCGGTCGATGGCGATCGGCGTGCACACCGTGCCGTTGTTGGCGATGCCGGCGTACGCGGTCGCCATGGTGAGCGGCGAGATGTAGTTCGTGCCGAGGATCAGCGAGGGGGTCTCCACCCACTTCTCGCTCGGGGAGGCCAGGTGCACGCCGAGCCCCTTCGCCGCGTTCAGGATGGAGCACAGGTCGACCTTCGTGCCCATTTCGGCGAACGCCGTGTTGACGGACTGCGCCGTCGCCGACATGACGGAGAGCCGGCTGGCGGACCCCTCGTCGTTGGTGACCTGCCAGTTGGGGCCGTCGATGTTCGCGCAGCTGTTGGTGAAGTCGGAGGTGGGGAAGTTGTGCTGCGACGCGTTCACCGTCTCGTACAGGCTGTGCCCGGCCTCCAGCCACGCGGCCAGGTCGAACGCCTTGAACGTGGAGCCGGTCTGGAAGCCCTGCGACCCGCCGTAGTCCTCGTCGGTGTTGTAGTTCACCGCCGTCGTGCCGTCCGCCGGGGTGTCGGTGTTGTTGAACGCGCGGTTCTCCACCATCGTGACGATGCGTCCGGTGCCGAGCTCCAGGGAGACGTTCGAGGCGCCGAGGTCGATGCCGGGCCGCGACCCCGGGATGTACTTGCTCAGCGACGCCTGCGCGACCTGCTGCAGGTCGAGGTTCAGGGTGGTGTAGATCTTCAGGCCGCCGCGGTTGAGGGTCTGCCAGCGCTCGTCTCCGGTCTTGCCGTACGCCGGGTCGTTCAGGATGACGTCGCGCACGTAGTCGCAGAAGAACGCCGCGTTGTACTGCTGCGCGGCGACGCACCCCTGCGTGGTCGGGGTGATGGTCGGCGCGATCGGGGTCGCCTTCGCCGCGTCCCGCTGCTGCTTCGTGATGGTGTGCGTGATGTACATGCGGTCGAGCACATAGTCGCGGCGCTGCTTGGTGAGCTTGTAGCCGTTCGCGGCGCCGTTGTCCTTGTTGTCCGGCTGGTCGATGCGGAGGTTCGCCGGGTTGTTCAGGATGGCTGCGAGCGTGGCCGCCTGCGCCAGGTCGAGCTTGGCGGCGGTGGTGTTGAAGTAGTACTGCGACGCGGCCTGCACGCCGTACACCTGGCCGCCGAAGCCGACGACGTTGAGGTAGCCGGTGAGGATCTGCTTCTTGCTGTACGTCTTCTCGACCTGCACGGCATAGCGCATCTCCTGCACCTTGCGCTGCAGGGTGACGCCGGCCGCGTCCGTGTAGCAGGCCTCCACCTTCTTCTGGCTGGTCAGGGCCTCGCACTTCTCGACCTCGACGTTCTTCACGTACTGCTGCGTGATGGATGAGCCGCCCTGCACGTCGCCGCCGGCGACTGTCGACACCGCGCCGCGGAGGGTGCCCCAGATGTCGACGGCGCCCTCGGAGTAGAACCGCGGGTCCTCGGCGGACACCGTCGCGTCCTTGACCGTCTGCGCGATCTGGTCCCAGCCGACGTCCTGCCGGTTCTGCGCGTAGAAGGTGGCGATCGGCACATCCTGACCGCCCTGCTTCGCGTACACGGTCGAGTTCTGCGCGAACTGCTGGATGTGCAGGTCGGCCGGAAGGGCGTTGAAGTCGTTGGCGCCGGCCGCGGCCGTGGCGCCCGCGCCGAGGAAACCGGGCAGCACGAGCAGCGAGCTCAGCACCGCCGCGACGAGGGCGAGCCCCAGGAACTGCGCGATCTGGCCTCCGCGGGTGCGGGCGGGCCGGAACTCGAAACGCTTGAGGGGCTCCAGCCGCTCGTCGAGGGCGGCCAGGCGCGAGGGCATGCGGGATCGATCAGGAACGGGCACGCCCTTTAGGCAACCAGCCGAGCCTGGACGAGTCCAGGGGGTTGCATGTGCATCGGTGTGGAGGTGTTCAGGATGCGTACATCGGCGTTCCGGCATCCAGTTGCCACGACACGCCGCCGCCCGACACTGCGGCGCGGCGTGTTGCGTCATCCAGACGGACGAAGGCGCCGGCCCTGGAGGGGCCGGCGCCTTCGTGACGGGCGGGACGGGGCGTTACGCCGCGACCGGGAGGGACGCGGGGGCCGCGGCGACGCGGAGCGCGCCGTCGGCGGCGTCCACGATCACGCGGCCGCCCTCCTCGACCTCGCCGCCGACCATCAGGTCGGCGATGCGGTCGTCCACCTCGCGCTGGATGACGCGGCGGAGCGGGCGGGCGCCGTACTCGGGCTCGTAGCCGGCCTCCGCGATCCAGGCGACCGCCGCATCCGTCGCCTCGAAGGCGATGTCACGGGCGGACAGCCGGGAGGCGGTCGCGTTCAGCAGCAGGCGCACGATGTCGCGCAGCTGCTCGGCGTCGAGCTTGCGGAACAGCACGATCTCGTCGATGCGGTTCAGGAACTCCGGACGCATCGCCTCACGGAGCTTCCCCATGACGCGGTCGCGGATGTCCTTCTCCGACGCGAAGCCGTCCGACCCGGCCGGCACGAAGCCGAGCGCGCCGCTGCGGGACGCCAGGAACTCCGAACCGAGGTTCGAGGTCATGATGACGACCGTGTTGCGGAAGTCGACCGTGCGGCCCTGGCCATCGGTGAGGCGTCCATCATCGAGCACCTGCAGCAGCAGGTTGAACACGTCCGGGTGCGCCTTCTCGATCTCGTCGAACAGCACCACCGAGTACGGGTTGCGGCGCACGCGCTCGGTCAGCTGACCGGCCTCGTCGTAGCCGACGTACCCGGGAGGGGCGCCGACCAGGCGGGCGACGGTGTGGCGCTCGCCGAACTCGCTCATGTCGAACCGCAGCATCGCCTTCTCGGAACCGAACAGCGACGACGCGAGCGACTTCGCCAGCTCGGTCTTGCCGACACCGGTCGGGCCGAGGAAGAGGAAGCTGCCGACCGGGCGACGCTCGTCGCCGAGGCCGGTGCGGTTCCGCCGCACGGCCTTCGCCACCGCGACGACCGCGTCGTCCTGGCCGATGACGCGCTCGTGCAGCTCCGACTCCAGCCGGGCCAGGCGCTCGCGGTCGGCCTCGCCGACGCGAGACACCGGGATGCCCGTGGCACGCGACACGATCGACGCGATCTCGGGCTCCCCGACCACGGCCTCCACACGGGGAGCCGTGGCGAGGTCGTCCAGCCGGCGCTGCACGTCCTCGATCTCGTCGCGCAGACGGGACGCCTCCTCGTAGTGCTCGGCCGCGACGGCGGAGTTCTTCTCGGACTCCAGCGTGGCCAGGCGCTCCATCAGGGCGGAGGTGTCGACGCGCTTGCCGAGCGACAGGCGCAGACGCGCGCCAGCCTGGTCGATCAGGTCGATGGCCTTGTCCGGCAGGAAGCGGTCGGAGATGTAGCGGTCGGACAGCTCCACGGCCGCGCGGATCGCGTCCGGGGTGTACTGGACGCCGTGGTGCTCCTCGTAGGCGCCGCGCAGGCCGTCGAGGATGAGCACGGCGTCCTCGACGGACGGCTCACCCACGGTCACGGGCTGGAAGCGGCGCTCCAGCGCCGGGTCCTTCTCGATGCGGCGGTACTCCTTGAGCGTGGTCGCGCCGACCAGGTGCAGGTCGCCGCGGGCGAGGCGGGGCTTCAGGATGTTGCCCGCGTCCATGCCGCCCGACTCGCCGGATCCCCCGGCGCCGACGACGGTGTGCAGCTCGTCGATGAACACGATCAGCTCGTCCTTGCCGTCGCTGATCTCGTCCATGAGCTTGGTGAGCCGCTCCTCGAAGTCGCCGCGGTAGCGGGTGCCCGCGACCATGCCGGCGAGGTCGAGCGAGACGACCTTCTTGTTCTGCAGCTGCTCCGGGACGTCGCCCGCCACGATCGCGCGGGCCAGGCCCTCCACGATCGCGGTCTTGCCGACGCCGGCCTCGCCGACCAGCACCGGGTTGTTCTTGGTGCGGCGGGAGAGGATCTCGACCGTCTGCTCGATCTCGTCGAGCCGGCCGATGACCGGGTCGAGCCGGCCATCCCGTGCGAGCGCGGTCAGGTCGGTGCCGAACTGGTCGAGCATCGGGGTCCGCGACTCGCTCGCCGCAGTCTCCTGCTCGCCCGGCTGCCCGGCTCCGACGGTGGCGCTCTCGCGCATCGTCTCGGTGAGGGCCTCGGGGGTCACGCCGGCGGACTGCAGCACGCGACCGGCGGGGGCGTCCCGGCCGATCACGAGCGCGAAGAAGAGGTGCTCGGGGTCGATGTACGTGGATCCGGACGCCTGCGCCACCTGGTACGCGTGGAACAGCGCGCGCTGCAGGGCGCCCGTGATCGAGGCCCCGTCGGCGTGGATGACGTCGCCGGGGGCGGGGAGCCGCGACTCGGCGGCCTGCGCGACCCGTGCCGGGTCGACGCCGATGCGGCGCATGGCGTCGGACGCGGGCTCCTGCTCGGCCATCACACGCAGGACGTGGAGGGCGTCGAGCTCGCTGTGCCCGTGCTGCAGCGCGAAGCGGCCGGCCTCGGCCAGCAGCTCCTGGGTGCGCCGGCTGAGGAAGCGGCTGATGTCGATGGAGCGTGCGTTGCGCGCACGCTCACCCGCGAGGTACCGGGAAAGGAACTCGTCGAACGAGTTGCTGCCGTCACCGTCGGGAGTGAAGTTCTCAGGCACGTGTTCTCCTGTTTCTCAAAGTTGAGCCTTGTGCACTCAAGTCCAACGCAGGAGGGGCGCCTTTATTCCAGGATGCGGCGAGCGCGCATCCACTAGGGTCGGAACATGATCCGAATGGGGGCGGGTCGCATCGCTGCGGCCATGGTGATGGGGGTGGCCGGACTGATACTGTCGGCCTGCTCGCTGCTGCCGGCGCAGGCGGCGAGACCGACGACGGCCGCGCCGACCGAGACGCCGAGCCCGGTGCCGCTGGTGGATCAGCTGCCGCAGCTCCTCAAGAAGGGCCAGACGATCGGTACGGGCGACCTGCAGCGCATCGACCACGAGCCGTTCGACGACCCGCGGGCGCAGCATCCCCCGACCGGGAAGGTCACGATCGTCGTGGACTCGTCCGGCCGGATCGAGGTGAGGCTGCGCCTGGACGACCCCGCCGCGGCGCCGACCGCGAGCACCGATTTCGACATCGTGCTCTCGACGACGCGGCACGACGGCCTCCCGGACCCGACCGAGTACCTCACGTTCAGCCTCGTCTCCGATCTTGGCTCGGCGACCGCCGACGGCGAACTGATCCTTCCGCTGGGCGGCGACGAGGTGAGCTTCGGCGACCCGACGTTCCTGCACTCGGTGGAGGTCAACGTCGCCGGCGAGGGGCCCGTTCTCGCCGCTGCGCCCATCACCTGGACGCTGCCGTCGCCCTACCCCGGCCTGAAGGCGGTCGACCACGGCGTCGCGACCTTCGCACACGGTGCCACCACCATCGAGGACGGCGAGATCACCGGCTATGTACCGAACCCGTACGACACCGTCCACATGGTGTCGCGACGGTTCGGGATCACCGAGGTTCAACTGCTCTGGCTCAACCCGTGGATGGCGGGCGACCCCACTCAGCTGAAGTACGGCGTCCCGATCAACCTCGCCGCCTCGCGGCGCTGAGGCGGCGGCGGTGCGGCGGCATCTGCGGACGGTCATCACGCTGGGTGTGCTCGGCGCCGTGGTCGCAGCGCTCGTGGCTGTGGGGGTGTCGGACCGCGACTGGTCGGGCCGGTCTGCGCCGCGGTGCCTGCCCGCCCGTCTCCAGGTGAGCCCGCAGACCGTCGCGCCCGGCGAGTCCATCACCGTCTCGAGCCCGGCGGCGGACTGCGCGCTCGGGTACGGGCGCGGGCACACCTACCGGGTGAGGCTCATCCACCCGGGACAGCCGGGGCCGCCGGTCACGACGGCGGTCACGGAGGACGGCAGCTTTCGTCTGACGCTCACCGTCCCTCCGACCTTCCCGACCGGCCCTGCCGTCGTCGATGTCAAGGGCAGCCCCATGGACCACTGCGACGACACCGGGGCCTCCTGCGCCGGTTACGCGGCGTACCTCACCGTCGAATGACGGCTCAGCGGTCCCCGGCGTCCAGCGCGTCGAGGGTGGCCACGTCCTCCGGCGACAGCTCGAAGTCGACGTCGGCGTTCTCGCGGATGCGCTCGGGAGTGGTCGACTTCGGCAGCGGCAGGATGTCCTTCTGCAGCAGGTAGCGGATGCTGACCTGCGCCACCGACTTGCCGTACTTCTCCGCGATGCGCGCGATGTCCTCGTTGTCGAGCAGCCGGCCGGTCGCGAGCGGCGAGTAACCCTCGACGAGGATGTCGTGCTCGTGGCTGAACGCGGTCGTCTCCGGCTGGGTGTTGCCGACGAACCAGCGGATCTGGTTGGCGTGCGGCACGACCTCGGTCGCGTCGATGAGCGACTCCAGGTCGGCGACCTCGAAGTTGCTGACGCCGATGCTGCGCGTCAGACCCTCCTCGTAGACCTCCTCGAACACCTTCCAGACCTCGATGTTCCCCGCGCGGTGGTCGCTGCCGATGGCGTTCCAGGGCCAGGGCGCGTGGATGAGGTAGAGGTCGATCGGCCCGAGGTCGAGCAGCTTGGTGGACTGCTCGAATGCATGGCGGGCGCCCTCCGCGTCCTTCACCTCGGCGGGGCACTTCGTGGTGATGAAGATCTCCTCGCGCGGGATGCCGCTGTCGCGGACCGCGCGGCCGACGCTCTGCTCGTTGCCGTAGGCGCGGGCCGTGTCGATGTGCCGGTAGCCGGCGTCGAGCGCGGTGCGGACGGAGTCGTAGGTCTCGTTCCCGTCCGGGATCTGCCAGGTGCCGAAGCCGATCTTGGGGATGGTCACGCCGTTGGACAGGGTGAAGGTGTCGGTCAGAGCGGGCATGGGGGTCTTCCTCTCGAGGGATGCGGTGCCGCACATCGTAGTCCCGCCTGCGGGTCAGTCCACCGGTTCGGGGCTCCCGTCGCGCAGGTGCTCGTAGACGATCGACGTGCGCACGTCGGCGATCTCCCGTCGCTGCGTCAGCCGGTCGATGACGAAGGCGTAGAGGCTGTCGTTGTCGGCGACGGCGACGTGGATGATGAAGTCCTCGTTGCCGCTGGTCACGAACACGCCGATGGTCTCCGGCAGCGAGGCCACCCAGTCGCGGAAGCCCTCGATCACCGGCCGCGACGGCGGCCGCACCCGCACGGCGATTAGCGCCTGCACCGGTCGCCCGATCGCGGCCAGGTCGACGTCGAGGCTGGCGCCGCGGATGATGCCGCGCCTCCGCAGCGCCCGCGTGCGTTCGAGTGCGGTGCTCGGGGAGACGCCGACCGCGGCCGCGACATCCCGGTTGCTGCGCCGCCCATCCGACTGGAGTTCCCGCAGGATCGCCCGATCAAGTTCGTCCACACCGGCGATTCTAGGCCGTGCGCCGAACATCGTTCGGATTCTAAGCAACTCTCGCGCGCAGAGGCTAGGTTCAGTGCTCATCGACCGAACGAAAGGATGCTCGATGACCGCAGCAGTCGGATTCCGACCGGACGAGGTGGACACCTCCGCACCGACCCGGTCCGCCCGCCTCAAGTGGGTGGTCGTCGTCGACGAATCGCTCCCGGCCGGGCTCGCCGCGAACGCCGCGATCTGCACCGCCGCCGCGACCGCCGCCGGGGTCGCGGGGCTGCTAGGCCCGGATGCGGTGGACGCCGACGGCAGCACGCACCCCGGGCTTCCGTGGGCGGGCTGCTCGGTGCTGCGTGCGTCCGCCGCCCAGCTGGCCGCCATCCGGGCGAAGGCCGCGGCGGCCGATGACGTGTTCGTCGCCGACATGCCGGCCGCGGCGCAGCAGACGCGCGTCTACGACGAGTACCTCGCGGCGGTGACGGCGACCGAGGGCGAGGCTCTCCCTTACTACGCCGTCAGCGTGGTCGGCCCCAGGAACCGCGTGGACCGCATCGTCGGGAGGCTGGCCCTGCTCTGATGTCGGACCCCCGGGATAGCGTCGTCGCATGGAGATCATCCTCGTTCCCGGATTCTGGCTCGGCGCCGACGCGTGGAGCGAGGTGACGCCCGCTCTCGAGCAGGCGGGCCACCATCCGCACCCGATTACGCTGCCCGGGCTGGAGTCGCGCGACGCCAACCGCAGTGCGATCGGCGTGAAGGAGCAGGTCGACGCGATCGTGGCGGAGATCGACCGCGTGGGCGACCCGTCGGCTCACGACGTCGTGCTGGTCGGGCACTCCGGCGGCGGCCCGCTGTCGTACGCGGCGACCAGTCTGCGACCCGAGCGGATCGCCCGCACGGTCTACGTCGACTCCTGGCCGCTCGGCCCGGGCCAGGCGATCGCCCCCGACATGACGCCGGTCGACGGCGAGGTCGAGCTGCTGGAGTGGGACGAGTTCGACGACGCCGACCTGATCGACCTGACCGACGAGCAGCGCGACGAGTTCCGCCGCCGCGCCGTCCCGGAGCCCGGCGCGGTGCCGGGCGACGCGATCGAGCTGGCCGACGACCCGCGCCGGCTGGCCGTGCCCGCGACGATCGTCTCCTGCGAGTTCACGCCGGCCGACCTCCGCTCCTGGGTCGACGGCGGCTCGCCCGTCCTCGCGGAGGTCGGGCGGCTGGAACGGCTCGACATCGTCGAGCTGCCGACCGGGCACTGGCCGATGTTCACGCGACCCACCGAGCTCGGCCGGCTGCTCGCGGAGATCGCCGACCGCTGAGCTCTCGCGACCGCCGACGGCGGGCTGCCTCCACGCTCAGTGCTGCAGCGCGCTCTTCAGCAGGATGACGACGACCCCGAACGCGCCGGTGATGAGGGCGCCGACCAGGCAGACGAGGAATGGCCGCCCGCGCATGAGGAACACCGAGTAGCCGAGCACGGCGAGCATGACGACGGTGAGCCACAGCGCAAGGGCGACGCCCAGGTCCGCCGGCAGCACTCCGAGCGCCGCCAGTAGGAGCGGCACGCTCGGCACGATCGCCGCCTCCAGCATCCCGCCCGACTCGCGCAATGCGTGGCCGATCGACGCGCTCACCCGGTCGCCCAGGCGCGCGGCGTCGCCGTGGTAGCCGAGCGCAGTGGAGTACACGTGCGCCAGCCAGAACACGACGATGCTGACGAGGCTGAACACGAGCAGCCGCACGGCAGAGGTCTGGTCGTCGTGCTCCCCCGACGCCGCAGCGACGACGCTCGCGTACACGATGGTCCCGTAGATCGACGCGGGCGTTCCCCAGTGCCGCCACAGCCGCCGCTGGATGCGCGTGGCACCGCCGCCGGCATCCTCCTCGTTGAGGTCCATCAGCCGACGATCCGCTGTGGTTCCCGCCGCATGATCGCCCCTTCCGACGCCGTCGGTGACCGTGCTCGTGGATGCTATCCCCGAACCGAGACCGGGGGAAGAGGGAGCGGTGTCGGTCGCGCCCGCTAGCGTTCTGGCATGGAGATCGCTCTCGACCGGGACGAAGCGCGCCGCATCGCCGTACGTGCGCAGCGTCTTGACGCCGACCGCCCGACGGAGCTCGTGCCGCTGGTGGAGCACCTCACCTTCCTGCAGCTGGACCCGACGGCCGCGATCGCGCCGAGCGCCGACCTCATCGCCTACACGAGGATCGGCGCCGCGTACCGCCCGGAGCAGTTGCAGGCGGCGGTCGAACGCGACAGGACGCTCTACGAGCTGAAGGCGCAGGACGACCCGGTGCAGCCTCCGTTCGCGATGCTCCGTCCGGTCTCCGACCTGGCGCTCAACCTCGACCGCATGGCCTCGGGCCCCGCGCACGGCGGCTGGCGTGCCTGGCTGGAGGCCAATCCCCGGTTCCGGCGCGACGTGCTCGACCGGTTGCGCGACACAGGTCCGCTGCTGTCGAAGGACATCCCGGACACCGCGGAGGTGCCGTGGACCTCGACCGGCTGGACGCACGACAAGAACGTCACCCACATGCTGGAGCTGCTGCAGGGGCGCGGCGAGGTGGCCGTCGCCGGCCGGATCGGCCGGCAGCGCACGTGGGACCTGGCCGAGCGCGTCTACCCAGCCGAGATCGAAGTGGTGCCGGAGGCCGAGGCGGCAGCGCTGCGCGACGAACGTCGCCTGCGTGCGCTCGGCATCGCGCGTCCGCAGCTCGTCGGCGACGCCGGCGTGCCCGCACGGGTCGAGGGCAGCGACCGGGTCTGGCGGGTCGACCCGGAGGCGGTGGGGCAGCCGTTCTCGGGGCGCACGGCCCTGCTGTCGCCGTTCGACCGCCTCATCCACGACCGCGTGCGCTCTCAGGAACTGTTCCGCTTCGAGTACCTGCTGGAGATGTACAAACCGGCCGCGAAGCGCCGCTGGGGCTATTTCGCCCTGCCGATCCTGCACGGCGACCGGCTGGTCGGCAAGCTCGACGCCACCGCCGACCGCAAGGCCGGCGTGCTGCGCGTCGACGCCGTGCACGAGGACGAGCCCCTCGACGCCACCGCACGCGACGACGTGCAGCAGGCGATCGAGGGGCTCGCGGAGTGGCTGGGCGTCGAGGTGGAGCGCGCCAGGCGCTAGGCCGCGTCCTTGCCGTGCGGGTCGGATGCGTTGAGCACCTCGACGACCCGGTCGTAGTCGCCGCGCGCCTCCCCGTAACGGAGGAACTTGACGCGCTCGACCTGCACCTCCTTCGCGTCCGGCTGCGACTCGATGAGCTGCATGACCTCGGCGACGAACTCGTCGAGCGGCATCGCGAAGGAGCTCTCGCGCTGACCGGGCATGAGGTCCGTCGCGACCGACGGCGGCTCCAGCTCCACGACCTTCACGCTCGTGTCGGCCAACTGCAGGCGGATGCTCTCGCTGAGCATGTGGATGGCCGCCTTGCTCGCGTTGTAGCTGGGCGTGACCTTCAGCGGCGCGAAGGCGAGCCCGGAAGAGACGGTGACGATGGTGGCGTCCGGCCGGGTCTGCAAGTGCTCGACGAACGCGGCGATGAGCCGGATCGGCCCGAGGACGTTGGTCGTGACGGTCGCCTCGGCGGAATCGAGGAAGCCGGCGGGCGTGTGCCAGTCCTCGGCCCGCATGATGCCCGCCATAGCGATCAGCACGTTGAGGTCGGGGTGGGCGGCGAGCACCTCGGCCGCGGCCGACCGGATGCTCTCCGGGTCCGCGGTGTCGATGCGCACGGTGCCGATGCCGGGGTGCTCCGCGGCGATCCGCTCGAGCAGCTCGGTGCGCCGTCCTCCGACGACGACGGTGTTGCCGCGCTCGTGCAGCGCGACGGCGAGGGCGAGCCCGATGCCGCTGGTGGCGCCGGGGATGAAGACGGTGTTCCCTGTGATGTCCATGACCCCAGCGTGCGCGGGTCCTGGGGGCGGAGGAAGCGGAGCGGTCGTCCAGGGATCGGCGGTCCCTGGTTCGCGACGGGCCTGGCCGCCATCATGGAGACATGGATCGTTCCGCCCTCGCCGACTTCCTGCGGCGCCACCGCGAGACGCTGCGCCCGGAGGACGTCGGCCTGCCGCCGGGCGCCCGCCGCCGCGCTCCCGGGCTGCGGCGGGAGGAGGTCGCCCTCCTCGCGGCGATGTCGACCGACTACTACACCCGGCTGGAGCAGCGGCGCGGGCCGCAGCCGAGCGACCAGATGCTCGCCTCCCTCGCCCGAGCCCTCCGGCTGACCGCCGACGAACGGGACTACCTCTACCGCGTCGCGGGCCACAACACCCCCGACCGGATCTCGGCAGGCGACCACATCTCCCCCGCGCTGCACCGGGTGCTCGACCGGCTGGAGGACACCCCGGCGCTCGTCCTCTCCTCCCTCGGCGAGACACTGGTGCAGAACCGGATGGCCGTCGCCCTGCTGGGCGACCGGTCCGGGTACACGGGACTCGCGCGCAGCGAGTACTACCGCTGGTTCACCGACCCGGAGACCGCCCGCGCCCAGTACCCCGAGGGGGACCGCGAGCGGCAGAGCCGAGCGCAGGTCGCCTCGCTGCGCGACGCGTACGGGGCCATGGGTCCGCGGTCGCGCGCGGGCGAGCTGGTGCGGGCGCTGCTGGCCGAGAGTCCCGAGTTCGCCGCACTGTGGGAGCGGCACGAGGTGGCCCGCCGGTTCGAGGACCACAAGACGCTGCTCCATCCCGAGCTCGGCGCCATCGAGCTGGACTGCCAGGCGCTGTTCACCGAGGACCAGTCGCAGTGCCTGCTCGTGCTGACCGCGGCCCCGCGCACCGAGGCCGCCGAGAAGCTCGCCCTCCTCGGCGTGCTCGGCACCCAGTCCTTCGCCCCCTCCGCCTCCCCCTCCGCCCCAGCCAAGAGCTCCTGAGTTCTTCGAGGTTTTCGCGGCGATTCGCTCGAACAACTCAGGAGCTCTTGGCCGGGGGCGGGGGAGGTCGTAGCGTGAGCGGGGTGAGCGGGGTGGATGCGGGACGGTGGAGTCGCGACGATCCGGTGGTGCAGTGGCTGCTCGGGGGCGATCCGGCGATCCGCTGGCAGACGCTGCGCGATCTGGTCGGAGCACCGGAGGACGAGGTCCGGGCCGAGCGCGCCAGGGTCGAGAACGAAGGCTGGGGAGCGCGCCTGCTCGGGCTGCAGGACGACTCGGGCACCTGGGGCGGCACCGTCTGGAAGCCGGAGGACCGGGACGCGACCGACAGCGTGGTCCTGCTGCTCGCCCTCCTCGGCGCGGAGGGCGACAGGACACGCGCCGCGCTCGACCGCACCGCGGCGGGCGTCGACTGGGGCGAGGAGTGGGGGCGCAGCGCCTTCTTCGACGGCGAGGTCGAGCCCTGCATCAACGGCCGCGTCCTGACCGCCGGAGCACCCTACGGACACGCCACCGAGACGATGCTGGGCAAGCTGCTCGACACCCAGCAGGCCGACGGCGGCTGGAACTGCTACGCCGAGACCCGGGACGATCCCGGCTCCTTCCACAGCACCGTCTGCGTCGTCGAGGCGCTGGCGGCCTACCGTGACGCCGGCGGCCCGACGGATGTAGACCTCCCGCTCCACCGGGGCCAGGAGTACCTGCTGGAGCGCCGGATGATGCGCCGGAGGAGCACGGGCGAGCTCATCGACGAGGGCTGGCTCACCGCCGCGTTCCCCTACTACTGGCGCTACGACGTGCTGCGCGGGCTCGACCATCTGCGGTCGGCGGGCCTCCCTTACGACGAGCGGGCGGCGGAGGCGGTCGAGGTCATCGCGCGGCAGCGCGGCGCCGACGGCCGCTGGAAGCTCGACTCGCCCCTCCCCGGCCGTCCCGCCGTCGCGTTCGAGACCGTCGGCGAGCCGAGCAGGTGGAACACCCTCCGCGCTCTCCGGGTGCTCGACTGGGCGGGCGTACAGTCCACTCCATGACCGCTCGCACCCTGCTCCTGATCCGTCACGGCGAGAGCACCGCGAACGTCGCCGCCGCAGCGGCGGAGGCCGCGGGCGCCGAGGTGATCGCCGTCGAGGCCCGCGACCCCGACGTGTCGCTCTCCCCGCTGGGCGAGCTGCAGGCCGGCGCTCTCGGCGCCCGGCTCCGCGCCGCTCTCCCGGCCGACGCCGTCCTGTTCAGCTCGCCGTACCGCAGGGCCGTGCAGACGGCCCGGTTCGCCCTCGGCGAGGAGGTGCCGCTGCTGCTCGACGAGCGCCTGCGCGACCGCGAGCTCGGCATCCTCGACCGTCTCACCGCGCTCGGCGTTGAACGCCGCCTGCCGCTGGAGGCGGAGCGCCGGCGCTGGGCGGGCAAGTTCTACTACCGGCCGCCGGGCGGCGAGGCGTGGACGGATGTCGCCCTGCGCATCCGCTCGTTCCTCCGCGACCTCCCCGCCGACCGCGGGACGGTCGTCGTGTTCGCGCACGACGCCGTGGTGAGCCTGTTCCTGTACGTGCTGCTGCGCATGTCCGAGGCGCAGCTCGCGGAGCACCTGCTGACGCATCCGGTCGCGAACGCCTCCGTCACCGAGCTGACCTTCGACGGGTCGGGGTGGACGCTGCAGGCCTTCGCCGACGACGAGCACCTCGCCGCCGCAGGCCTTCCCGCGACCGAGCACCCGGGCCAGGCGCGTGCCGATGCGTGACACGCGCCCGGCGATGCCGAAGACCGTCACCCCCGAGCTGCTGCGCGCCTGGCCGCTGCCGGAGCCGTCCGGCTCGAAGCGGTCGCGCGGCCAGGTGCTCGTGGTGGGCGGCGCGCTGCGCTCCCCCGGCGCCGCGATGCTGGCCGGCCGCGCCGCGCTGCGGGTCGGCGCCGGCCGGCTGACGCTCGCGATCGGCTCGTCGGTGGCAGCCGCCGTCGCCGTCGCCCTTCCGGAGAGCGGTGTCGTGCCGCTCCCCGAGACCTCGTCCGGGAGCCTGCGCGGGGCCGGCATCCGGTCGGCGTCGGTCGATCTCGCGGCAGCGGACGCCGTCCTCCTCGGCCCGGGGCTCGACGACGCGGAGGAGACGGCCAGGATGCTGCCCCGTGCGGCGCGCGCCGCCGACCGCGACACCGTGCTCGTGCTCGACGCCTACGCCCTCGGGGCGCTGGCCGGGCACCCGCGGCTCGCCGGCTCCGGCCCACGCATCCTGACGCCGAACACCGAGGAGGCCGGCCGCCTGCTCGGGCGCGAGGTGCGCAACCTGGACGCCGACACGCGCGAGCTCGCCCGCCGCTACCGCGCGACCGTCTCCTGCTTCGGGCGCATCGCCGCCGCCGACGGACGCCTCTTCACCGTCGGCGAGGGCGGTCCGGGGCTCGGCACCTCCGGGAGCGGGGACGCCCTGGCCGGCGCGATCACGGGGCTCGCGGCCCGGGGCGCCGACCCGGTGCAGGCGGCGGTCTGGGGCACGTACCTGCACGCCGCCGCCGGGGAGTCGCTGGCCCGGCAGGCCGGACCGCTCGGCTTCCTGGCGTCCGAGATCGTCGACCGGCTCACCGCGGAGCTGACCGCCCTCTCCTGACGCGCGGCCGGCGGCGAAACACCGTCTAGCCGCGCGAACATCCGTGGCGTTACTCTCAGCGCACATCCAGGCTCGTGGCGAGCGTGGACCGAGAGGGGAAAACGAACATGGACTGGAGCAACTTCTGGAGCGTCATCTGGCTCTTCTTCTGGAGCTTCGCCTTCGTGGCGTATCTGTTCGCGCTGTTCGCGATCATCAGCGATCTGTTCCGTGACCACAAGCTCAACGGCTGGTGGAAAGCGCTCTGGATCATCTTCCTGATCTTCGTGCCGTTCCTGACCGCGCTGGTCTACCTGATCGCGCGCGGACCCGGGATGGCGCAGCGCAGCCAGAGGGAGGCACGTCAGTACCAGTCGGCCACCGACGCCTACATCCGTCAGGTCGCCGGGTCGAGCCCGGCCGACGAGATCAGCAAGGCGAAGGCTCTGCTCGACAGCGGCGCCATCACGCCGGAGGAGTTCGCGCACCTGAAGGCGCACGCCCTCTCCGGCCAGCCGGCGGCGGCAGCCCCGGCTGCGGCTCCCGCGGCGGCAGCGCCCGCACCCGCGGCGCCCGCCGCACCGGCGACGCCGCCGCCCGCAGCGCCGACCGTCTGATCCCACGACCGGACGAGCGTCCGTCGTGACCGGAACGACCCCCGCGGCGGGGCGCCCCCCCCCCCCCGGGGGGGGCGCGGCCCCCCCCCCGCCCCCCCCCCCCCGGGGGGCCAGCGGGCCCCCCGGGGGGGGCGGGGGGGGCGGCCGGCCCCTACCCCCCCCCCCCCCCGCGCCCCCCCCCCCCCCCCGGGGGCCGCCGCCGCGGCACACTCCACTGCGCCCTCTCGCAGGGCTGAACGGCGGCAACCTGGTGCGGGAGCTGCTGGCCGGGGTCACCCTGCTCGCCATCGCCGTCCCGCTGAACATCGGGTACGCGCAGATCGCGGGACTGCCGGCCACGGCCGGGCTCTACGCCCTGGTGCTCCCGTCGATCCTGTACGCGCTGACCGTCTCGTCCCGGCAGGTGGTGGCGTCGCCCGACGCGGCTGCCGCGGCCCTCCTCGCCGCCTCGCTCGGCGGTCTCGCCGTCGCGGGCGGCGAGGACTACATCGCCCTCGCCCTGGCGCAGGCGATCATCAGCGGGATCGTCTTCCTGCTCGCCGCCGTGTTCCGGCTCGGCTTCCTCGCCGACTTCCTGTCGAAGCCCATCCTGGTCGGCTTCGTCGGCGGTCTGGCCCTCGACATCCTGGTCTCGCAGCTGGCGAAGATGCTCGGCGTGAAGATCGGCGCGGGCGACGAGTTCGTCCAGCAGGTGCGCGACCTCGTCGCCGGCCTCGGCACGACCAACGTGTGGTCGGTGCTCATCGCCGCCGGAGCCCTGATCATCCTCCTGGTCGGCCGGCGGATCGCCGCCGCACTCCCCTGGGCGCTGGTGGTCCTCGTCGTCGCGACGGTCGTCGTGGTGCTCGTCGGCCCCGCCCGGCTCGGCGTCTCGGTGCTCGGACCGGTGGAGGCCGGCCCGCCCGCGCTCACCTGGCCCGTCATCGGGTGGACGCAGTGGCTTCAGCTCATCCCGTCGGCGATCGCCCTCACCGTGGTGGCCATGGGCGAGGGCCTGCTCGTCTCCCGGTCGTACGGCGAGAAGCACGGCTACCGGACGGACGCGAACCGCGACCTGCTGGCCTTCGGCCTCGCCAATCTGGGCGCGGGCGTCAGCGGCGGCTTCGCGGTCGGCTCCTCCACCTCGCGCACCGCCGCGATGGACCAGGCGGGCTCCCGGACGCAGCTGCCGATGCTCGTCGCCGCCGCCGGCACCCTGCTCCTGCTGGTCTTCGGCACCGCGCTGCTGGAGGACATCCCGTCGCCCGCCATCGGCGCGATCGTGGCGGTCGCGGTGTTCCCGCTGCTCGGCATCCCGAAGCTGGTCGCGCTCTGGCGGCAGGACCGGTTCGAGTTCGCCGTGGCCGCGGTCTGCTTCCTCGGCGCCGTACTGATCGGCCCGATCGCGGGCATCGGCATCGCCTTTGTGCTGGCCGTGGTGAACGTGGTGCGACGGGCGGCGAACCCGCCCATCGACGTGCTGGAGGCCGACGGCGACCCGCACACCTCCCTGCTGGACGCGGCGCCGGACGGCGTCGAGACCGCTCCGGGTGTCGTCGTCGTGCGCCTGGCCGCCCCGCTCTTCTTCGCCAACAGCGGCGCCTTCGGCACGGCCGTGCGCCGCGCGGTGGAGGCGTCGCATCCGGCCCACCTCGTTCTCGATCTGGAGGCCGTGACCGACGTGGACGTGACCGGCGCCGACGCGTGGACCGGCGTCCAGTCGTACGTGGCGGCGAACGGCGCCGACCTATCCCTGACGCGGGTCCGCCCGGGCATCCGGGAGCGGCTGGAGCGGCTCGGCCAGCTGGACGGCGTCCGCTTCTTCGACACCAACAGGGCCGCGATCGCCGCCCTCAGCCCGGAGGGAGCCGCGCATGACCGACGATGACCTCACCCCGGACGCTCCCCCGCCGACAGCGCCGGCGCAGGAGAACCGCCGCCGCTGGCCGTTCCGGGGCCGCCGCCCCCGCCCGGCCGCGCCCGACGCCCCTGTCGACCCGGACGCCGAGGACGGCGCGGGCGGTGTGGGCCGCGGGCTGCGCATCCTGCTCGGCCTCGCTGCCGGCGTCGTCATCGCCTTCGGGATGGCGGCCATCGGCGGGATCCTCGCCCCGACACTGCTCGCCCTGGTGCTGACCATCTGCGCGCAGCCCGTCCGGGTGTGGCTGGAGCGGCACGGGACACCGCAGGGGCTCGCCACCGGCGCGGTCGGGCTGACCGTGTTCGCGCTGCTCGCCGCGTTCATCGGCGTGCTGTGGGTGGCCGTGGCGCAGTTCGTCGGGATGCTGCCGCAGTACCAGCCGCAGCTGCAGGCTCTGGGCGACCAGGTCGCGTCGTGGCTGCAGAGCATCGGCGTCGGGCCCCAGCAGGTGCAGCAGATCGAAGCGGGTTTCAACCCCAGCACGATGCTGTCGTTCTTCAGCGGCCTGCTGGGCAACGCATTCGGGCTGATCACGCTGCTCGTCATCGTGCTGACGATGCTCATCCTGATGCCGGCGGACGCTGCCTACACGCCGACACTGCTGCGCGAACTGAAGCCGATGCGGCCGAACCTGGTGTTCGCGGTGACCGGCTTCGCCCACTCGGTGCGGCGGTACATGGTGGTGACGACGCTGCTCGGCATCGTGCAGGGCGTCATCAATGGTGTGGCCCTGTGGCTGCTCGGCGTCCCCGCTGCCCTGCTCTGGGCGATCCTTTCGTTCCTGTGCAGCTTCATCCCGAACGTCGGCTACTTCATCGCACTGGTGCCGCCGCTCGTCTTCGGCTACCTCACCGGGGGCTGGGGGACGGTCGTGGCGGTGATCATCGTCTACGGCGTGATCAACGCGATCGTGCAGTCGGTGGTCCAGCCGAAGGTCGTCGGCAACGCGGTCGCGCTGAGCCAGACGCTCACCTTCTTCTCCGTGCTGCTGTGGGCGGTAGTGCTCGGGCCGATCGGTGCGATCCTGGCCGTGCCGATCACCCTCCTCGTGCGCGCCGTGCTGGTGGATGCCGACCCGCGCTCCCGGCTGTGGCGGCCGATCATCGGCGACCTCACCCACACGCGTGAGGTGATGAAGCACGAGTCGGACGAGCGGCGCGCCGAACGGCGGCAGGCCCACGAGGATCGGAGCGGCCGTGGGTGAGGCCCTGACTCTCTAGGCGCGGTTCGCCACCGCCAGGTCGCTTCCGCCCTCCACGGTCAGGCGGCGGCCGATCCGGACCAGCTGCGGCTCGTCGGTGAACGCGCCCGCGAAGAGCGCCTCGCCCTTGCGGAACGAGGGCGACTGCTCCAGCAGGTGAGCGGGCACGAAGCCGAACACCTCGGCGAGCTCCGCCAGGTCGCGCGGCGAGTTCATCCGCATCAGCCCCAGGTTGTCGCACTGCGACAGCACGTTCGGGTGGATCTTGGTCGGCCGCTGCGTCGACAGGAACAGCCACAGCCCGAACTTGCGGCCCTCCGCGGCGATCTGGATGAGCTGCTCGGTGAGCTTCGCCTCCACACTCGTGCGCGGCACCGGCGGGCAGAAGTTGTGCGCCTCGTCGATGACGATGAGGATCGGCCGGCGCTCCATCCTCCGGTTCCACAGGTCTTCGAGCACGCCGAGCGCCGCGGCCTGCGGCTCGCCCGGGTGTGTGAAGCCGCCGACGTCGAGCACGACCACGCGCGGCCGGGAGGTGACGACCTCGGTCGCCCCCGACGCGCCGAGCGCCCAGAGCGGCCACTTCAGGATCTCGAGGTTGTCGATCCGCAGCCCGAGCCGGCGCCGGGCCGGGTCCTCCGACTCCAGCAGCGCAGAGAGGAACCGGTCGGCGTCGAAGTGCTCCGGCTCCGCCTGCAGGTGCAGCAGCGCGTTGTACTCCTCGTCGTCGGCGATCGGATCGAGTCGGCCGACGGCGCCCTTGGCCGGCACGCTGAGGTCGACGAACCGGATGTGCAGCTGCGGCTCCTGCCGCGTGCTGGAGTGCAGCACCCGGATGTCAAGGTCGGCCCACTGCGCGGCGTCGGCCGGGGCGGCGTCGTCGCGGAGGGTGTCGAGCGCGACGAAGTCGGCGTTCGGATCGAGGACCAGCATCGGAAGCGCGGTGCGGAGCAGCAGCTGCTCCAGCACGACGCCGAGCGCGTAGGTCTTCCCCGAGCCGCTCTGGCCGCACCAGAAGGTGTGCCGGTTGAACCGGGAGCCGTCGATGACGGCCGGGCGCTCCGGCGCCTCGACCGTGGTACCGATGGTCAGGGGGATCATCCGCCCCTCCTCCTGCTCGCGGGCCGTGTGGCGCCGATGCTAGCGCCACCGCCGTCCCCGCGGACAGACCGGATCGGTCGCGGTCACAGCGGCCGCAGCGACTCCGGGATGGGGAAGGCGAGCGTGTAGATCCGCTGCGGGGCGTCGATCGCGCCGTAGTCGTCCTTCTTCACGACGATCCGTTCGGTGGACACCTCGGTCAGGCGCACCCGCAGCCACCGGCCGTCGTCGAGCCGCAGCTCGTACGGGTCGGCGAGGTAGCCGATCCCGGTCGCCTCCAGCAACTCCTCGCCCGTGAGCCAGTCCACCGGCCCGGCGAGCTCCCGGCCCAGCAGGTCGATGGGCACGAAACCCTCGCCCTCCGGGCGCAGCCAGCCGACCCGCTCCCCATCCTCACGACGGTGTTCGATCGCCTCCCACATCCTGCTTACCGTAGCGGCATCGACGGACCTATGATGAGCGCGTCCGGCCGGATGCGCCCGCGGGACCGCGGCCGCATCGCCCCGGAGGAGGTGCGGACATGAGCCTGGATGTCGCAGAAGCCGGCGAGCGCGCGGAGAGCCCGCTCTCGCCCGACGAGCTGTACGAGGCGGGACGTGCCGCGCGCGAGGTGCTGCCACGGTCGGCCGCCGCGGAGTACGTTCCGCCGCCCGGCCGCGACCCGATCGGCATCCTGCGCCGGCAGCATGAGGACCGGCTGCAGAACCTGGTGGACCTGCGGGTGCAGCGGATGAGCGCCGACGCGTTCGCGTTCTACCGCGGCACGGCGGCCATCCAGGCCGCAGACCTGGCGGAGGCGCCCACGACCGGGGCCGAGGTGGTGATCTGCGGCGACGCGCACCTGAGCAACTTCGGGATGTACCGCTCGCCCGAGAACTCGATGGTCTTCGACATCAACGACTTCGACGAGGCGACCGTCGGCCCGTGGGAGTGGGACCTGAGACGGCTGCTGTGCAGTGTGGTGCTCGCCGGGCGGTCGCTCGGCTTCCCCGCCGAGCAGGTGCGCCAGGCCGCGGAGGACGCCGGCGTCGCGTACCGGAACTGGTTGCGGACGGCGCTCGCGACGCCGCTGACCGCTCGGTACTTCACGCCGACCGCGGTGGGCTCCGGCCGCGACCTGCTGAGCCCGGACATGCAGCGGCTGGTCCGGCAGGTCACCAAGGAGTCCAAGAAGCGCACGACGGAGCGCACCGCACGTCGCACGCTCGAGACGGACGAGCACGGCCGGCTGCGGTTCGTCGAGCGGCCGCCGATCCTGCTCCGGGCGGAGCCCGAGGTGCAGGCGCTCGCCCAGGACGCGTACGAGCGCTACAGGAAGACCCTCCCGCCGAACACGGCGCTGCTCGCGTCGCAGCTGCGGCTCGACGACGTCGCCCGCCGCGTGGTCGGCGTCGGGAGCGTCGGGACGCGCTGCTTCATCATCGCGCTGCGCGGGCCGACGGACGAGCCGGTCATCCTGCAGCTGAAGGAAGCGGACGTCTCGGTCGTCGAGCGGTTCGGCGGGGTGCAGCCGCTTCCCGGCTACCTCGACCTCACGCTGCTGCCGGAGGAGCAGGGCTACCGCGTGGTGGCGTGCCAGCGCATCCTGCAGGCCGTCTCGGACCCGTTCCTCGGCTTCCTGCGGGTGGAGCGGTTCGCCTTCTACATGCGCCAGTTCCGCAACAGGAACGCGTCGTTCGAGATCGCCGCGATGAACCGGGCGCAGTTCCTCGACTACGCCCGGGTCTGCGCCGTCGTGCTCGCCCGCGCCCACGCGCGCTCGCCGAAGGCCCCCTTCATCGCGGGCTACCTCGGCTCCGGCCGCGCGTTCGCCCCCGCCGTGGCCGAGTGGGCGGTGCGGTACGCCGACCAGGCCGAGGCCGACTACGCGGAGTTCGTCACGGCCGCGCAGGACGGCGCGTTCCGCGTCGGCTGACGCGACTGCGCCCTCCCGTAACCTCTGCGGGCGCGCGCGCAGCCGCAGACGTTACGGGAGACCGCCGACGCGCTCGCGCAGGGCCCGCGCGCTCCACCGGCCGTCGGCCTTCTCGACGCGGATGGCGTGCTCGAACGCTCGTGTCACTGTCTCGGTGGTGACCGCGTCGTCGATGCCGCCGACGGAGACCGTGCGGCCGTGCGCGATCAGCAGGGCGTGGGTCGTCGTCTCCGGAAGCTCCTCCAGGTGGTGGGTGACCAGCACGGAGGCGAGCTCGGGGGCGCTGTGCGAGAGGCCGTCGATGGTCTCCAGCAGCTGCTCGCGCGCGGCGACGTCGAGGCCGGTCGTCGGCTCGTCGAGGAGCAGCAGCCGCGGCTCGGAGACGAGCGCACGGGCGATGAGCGCTCGCCCGCGCTCCCCCTGCGAGAGCGTCGGCCAACGGGCGTCGCGCCGCTCGTCGAGTCCGACCGAGTGGATGAGCTCCCGCGTCCTGCGCACCTCCTCCGCCTCCGGCTCCCACCGCATCGGGGGCTCCAGCGTCCCGGTGACGCCCGTGAGCACCACTTCCGTGACGGTCAGCGGCGAGCGCACCGGGTGCCGCGGGTTCACGTGGCCGATGTGGCGGCGCAGCTCCTGCAGCTCGACACGGCCGAGGCGCCGGCCGAGCACGTCGACGGTGCCGGAGGTCGGGAAGGTGAGTGCACCGCAGAAGCCGAGGACGGTGGACTTGCCCGCTCCGTTCGGTCCGAGCAGGGCCCAGTGCTCGCCCGCGCGGACCGTGAGGTCGATCCCGTCGAGGATCTGCGTGCCGTCGCGCCGGGACGTGACGTCGTGGAGTTCGAGGACGGTGTCGTGCGAGGTCACCGATCCACCTTAACGGTGGAGGTCGGCGCCCACCCGGTCGACGGCGGCGAGGTAGGTCTCCGGGTCGAAGTCGGCGAAGATCGTCTTCTGGGTGACGTACCCCTGCACGATGCCCATATAGAGCGTGGCGTCCTGCGCGGCGCGGGCGGCGGCCTCCGCGGGAGGGAACCCGCCCCGGCGCTCGAACCAGACCACGAGGTAGTCGGTGAGCAGGCGCCGGATCCGGGCGCCGACGCGTTCGGCGATCTCGCCCAGGCGCGGGTTGATCGGCATCTGGCCCCACACCTGCACCAGCAGGCCGAGGTCGGGGATCTGCGACTCGATGCCGTGGAGCAGGAGCCGGACCATCTCCCCCGGGGTCGGGAGCGGGTCGCGGCTGCCGGCGTCGGCCACCTCGACGAAGCGGTCGTCGAGCACGATGGAGACCGCGAGTTCGACCAGCTCCTCCTTGCTCTTGTAGTGGCCGTAGATGGCACCGGCGGAGAGCCCGGACTCGGCGATGATGTCGGCCATCGAGGTCTGCTGGAAGCCGCTGCGCGCGAAGCAGCGGAGCGCCGCCTGCGCGATCTGGCGGCGGCGGGCCTGCCGGTGCTCCTCGGTGACCTTCGGCATGCGTCCTCCACAAAAAGAATGATCGTTCTTGACACTACCGGATGCGGGGGGTCACTATAAAGAACGAGCATTCGTTTTTGGAGGAATCATGTCCGCACCCACCGCCCTCGCCCCGAGCCCGAGGCGCTCGGCACGCCGCCCGCGGCCGCACCCGTGCACACGCCCTGGCGCCGCACCGTCGCCCTCGCACTCGGCGCCGGTCTCGCCGTCGTCGTCATCCTGCTGGCCTTCCTCTGGCCGACGGTGACCTCGTCGGTGAAAGACCTCCCCATCGCGGTGACCGGCTCCCCCGCCGCCGTCTCGGCGGTCACCGCGCAGCTGGACAAGAGCGCGGAGGGGGCACTCGCCCTGACGACCGCCTCCTCCCGGGCCGACGCCGTGAAGCTCATCGAGAACCGCACGGTCGACGGCGCCATCGTGCTCGGCGAGCATCCGGAGGTGCTCACCGCCTCGGCCAACGGCGCCGCCGTGAGCCAGCTGCTCGGCCAGCTGGCCGCGAAGCTGCAGGCGCAGGCGCAGCAGCAGGCCGATGCGGCCGTGCAGCAGGCCGTCGCGGCCGGCAAGGCACCGGCCGGCACGGTCGCACCGAAGATCACGGTCGCGGTGACGGACGTCGTGCCGCTCGCCTCCACCGACGCCCGGGGGCTCGGGCTCACCGCCTCGTCGTTCCCGCTCGTCCTGGGCGGGATGATCGGCGGCGTCCTCATCTCGATCCTGGTCGCGGGCAGCTGGCGACGACTGACCGCGGTCGTCGTCTATGCGGCGGCAGGCGGACTCGCAGTGACCGCGATCATGCAGGGCTGGTTCGGCATCCTGCAGGGCGGGTTCTGGGCGAACTGGCTGGCCGTGTCCCTCTCGATGCTCGCCACTTCCGCCTTCATCGTCGGGATGAACGCGCTGCTCGGCCGCGCCGGGCTCGCCGTCGGAGCCGTGGTCACGGTGCTCATCGGCAACCCGCTCTCCTCCGCGGCCCAGCCGCTGCAGTTCGTCGCGGCGCCCTGGGGGGCGATCGGCCAGTGGTTCGTGCCGGGCGCATCGGTGACCCTGCTGCGCGACCTCTCCTACTTCCCCGCCGCCGACGCGCTGTTCCCCTGGCTGGTCCTGCTCGGCTGGGCGGCGGTCGGCGTGATCGCGATGCTCGCGGGCCACTTCCGCAACCAGGAGGTCAGCGAAGCGGCGGCCTGACGCTCGGCCTTCCTTCGACGTTCACCTAGGGGACGCACAGGCCGACTCCCTACTCTCAGCGGTTATGACGCCTCAGCCGCTCCGACTGGGCCCCTTGGCGCGCCGCCGGCTCGCCCGGCTGGCGCGCCAAGACGCTGCGGCCGTGCACGACACGGACGCCCAGCGCGAGCAGACCACGACGCCGACCGTCGCGACGCTCCAGGCGCGGGCCGACGCCTACGCCCGGCGCGAGGAGGAGCGGTTCTTCCGCGGGATGCGGCGCGAGCTCACCGAGCACCGGATGCTCGCCTCGGCGCTGCGGACCGACCTCGACGCCTATGAGGAGCGGGTCGACCGCGTCCCGGACGCCGAACGGGCGCGCGTCGCCGAGGGCCAGGGCCCCGCGTTCGAAGAGCTGCGCAGACTCGAGCGCCGCATCCGCCGGACCCACCGCCGCGCGAGCGAGCTGAGCGCCCGCATCAACACCCGCTTCACGGCCGCCCAGCTGCGCGCCGCCCGCATGTTCGACCGCTCCGACGAGAAGGCCGCCGTCTACTGGGGCGCCCTGCGTCAGGCGACCTCCGGCCGGGTCGCGCCGCAGCCTCCCGCGCTGCGGCGCACCGGGTGGCTGAGCTCGCGCGGCACGGCCGTCGATCCGCTGCATCCCGCCCCCGGGGACGACCTCAGTGTGCGCACCGCCGGCCGTGTGCCTGCCGCGTACGACGACCGCGATCCGAGGAGGACCGATGCCCAGGCGTGAACGACTGAAGGACTACCGGGTCCCGCGCACGGGCGGCCTGCGCCGCCGGCTGCTCTGGCGGCTGCGCCGCATGCGACACGCGGTCGATGTGGAGACGCTGGAGGTCTTCGAGCACGAGCTCTCGGCCTTCGAGCGCGCCGGCGTCGCCGACCTGGAGCGGCAGAGGACGCGCAACGTCGCCGCCGCCTCGGCCCGCGTCGCCGAGGCCCAGACCCGGGAGGAGCTGATCCGCCGCGCGCTGGAGCGGGCCGACGACGACATCCGCCGGGCCGAGCTGGACGCGGAGCGGCTGGACGCCAAACTCGCCGGACACGACCCCGACTTCCACACCTACGCCTGAGAGGACGCCATGGCACGCGACATCGTCACCCGCCCGCCGCGCCTGCGCCCGCGCGTCGGCCACGTCTCCCCCTTCGCGCACGTGATGGTCTACGTGCTGCTCGCCGCCATGATCGCGGTCGACTACATCCTGCTCGCCCAGGCGCTCACCCTTCTGCTGCGCAACGACAGCCAGTACGGCTCGATCGGCGTGCAGATGTACGTGATCACCTTCGGGATCTCGCTCGCCGTCGTGACGCTGCCGCACGTCGTCGCCGTGCTGCTCCGGCGCGTGCAGGCGGGCGTCATGTCCCGCCGCTGGATCGTGACCGCGATCGTGCTGGCCCTGGTCTGGGCCGCGATCCTGGCCGCCATCACCATCGCCCGGATCAAGGCGGGCATCGACGCGCAGAACGCCGGCGGCCTCACCGGCCTCGTCGGCGGCTCCCAGACCGCGCAGCCGAGCGGGTTCTCCTGGTCGGCGCCGGACACGATCATGGCGTTCCTCATGCTCGGCGTGCTCACCACCTCCGGGGCCCTGAGCTTCGTCGTCGCCTGGCTGACCACCAAGCCGCTGCTGACCGCGGCCGAGAAGGCGCACGCGCACGTCGCCCGGCTGCGGCTGCACCGCGACCGCCTGCTCGGCGAGGCCGTCGCGGCGCAGGAGCGCACCCGCTCGGCGATGCTGCTCGACACCCACGACGCCGTGCGGTACACCGGCGCGCGCGTCACCTTCCATTCCCGGATGGACGTGGTGCGCGCCCAGCTCGCCACCCGCCTGGCGCAGCGCGAGCGCGACCCGGAGAGCACCAGCCAGATCATCCGCGAGCTGCGGTCGCATCGCGTCGTGGAGGCGGCGGATGTGACGCCTCCGCTGACGTCGGGTGGCCCGGCCGCAACGGGCGCAGGACCGGAGGTCGCCCCGTGAGCCGCGCCGTGTCCCGCCCGAAGCTCCTCGCCGCCGCCGCGGCCGTCGTCGCCCTGTGCGCCGGCCTGACCGCGTGCACGTCGGCCACTGCGTCCGGTCAGGCGTGCGACCAGTCGGCCAAGCGCAACCTGGGCGTCGTCGCCGGCAGCACCGCGAACGCCCCCGCCGTCACGCTCCCCGCCTCCGCCTCCGCGACGCTGGAGGCCGCGGGGAAGACCAACGGCTCGGTGACGGTCGTGGTCCCCTCCGGCACCCCGCAGGTCATGGGCACCACCGCGCTGGGCTCCTCCGCCCAGGACGCGATCGTCTGCCAGAACGACCAGCGCACCAAGCTCACCCAGATAACCTCGTACATCGACGGGCTCAAGGCGACCGCGCCGGAGGTCGACTTCCTCGGCGCCATCGACCAGGCCGCGCGCGACCTCGGCTCGAAGCCGATGGGCGTCGTCGTCATCGGTAGCGGCCTGCAGACCACGGACCCGCTGAACTTCGCCGGCACCGGCCTGCTCTACGCCGACCCGGCGCAGGTGGTCTCCGACCTCAGCTCCCGCAATCTGCTGCCGAAGGACCTCAAGGGCGTCACGGTGTACTGGTCCGGGATGGGCGACACGGCCGGCGCTCAGCAGCCGCTGACCGTGCCCGCCCGCAGCAACCTGGAGGCGATCTGGTCGGCCGTCGTCACGGCCGCGGGCGGAACGCTCTCACTTCTGCCGGAGCCCGCCTCGGGCAGCGCGCCGTCGGGCCTCCCCGCCGTGACCCCGGTCGCGGTGGAGGCCGTCGCCACCAAGACGGACTGGTCGCGGCCCGTGGTCATCCGCAACAGCGAGCTGCTGTTCACGAAGGACACCGCCGACTTCGCCGATCCGGCCGCGGCCCAGAAGGTGCTGGCGCAGCTGGTGCCGACGATCGAGCAGAACGGCAAGGTCGTCACCGTCACCGGCACCGCCTCCAAGGATCAGGCGACCGACAACACCGCCGACACGGCCCTCTCGCTGCGGCGGGCGGATGCCGTGAAGGCGGCGCTGGTCTCGCTCGGGGTCCCGTCCTCGCTGCTCCAGACCGCGGGTGTCGGGTTCGACTGGTGCGGCTTCCGCCCAGAGACGGACGCAAGCGGCCGCTACTCGGACGCACTGGCCGAGCAGAACCGGTCCGTCATCCTGACCTCCGCCGGCGTCGGGCTCTGCGGCTAGGAATCATCCCGCGCCGCGCGCCGTTGTCCCGGGCATGACGACCATCGGATTCATCGGATCAGGACACATCGGCTCCCAGCTCGCCCGCCTCGCCGTCGCACGCGGCTACGACGTGGTGCTCAGCAACTCCCGCGGGCCGGAGACGCTCCAGACCCTCGTGGCGGAGCTCGGCGAGCACGCCCGCGCGGCGACGCCGGCGGAGGCCGCTGCCGCCGGCGAGATCGTCGTGGTGACCACCCCGCTCGCGGCGGAGGCGACGCTGCCGGTCGAGCAGCTCGCGGGCAAGATCGTGATCGACACCAACAACTACTACCCGCAGCGCGACGGGCACATCGCGGAACTCGACGACGAGTCGACGACCGTCGCCGAGCGCCTGCAGAAGGCGCTGCCGACCTCCCACGTCGTGAAGGCGTTCAACCACATCGGCGCTGCCGACCTCACCCGGCACAGCCTGCCCACAGGCGCCCCGGACCGCCGCGCTCTGATCGTGGCCGGCGACGACGCCGATGCCCGCGCACGCGTCGCCGCGCTGATCGATGAGTTCGGCTTCGACGCGGTCGACATCGGTGAACTGGCGGAAGGGTGGCGGGCACAGCGGGACACCCCCGCCTACGGCCCGCGGCTCGACGTCGCGGCCCTCCGCGACGCGCTGGCGGCGGCGAAGCGCTACCGCGACAGGTGACCTGCGCCGGTGGGGCTCAGACGGTCGACTCCGCGGCGCCGATGAGCTCCACCGACAGCTCGGTGTCATCCGCCTCGGCGGCGGCGCGAGCGGAGAGGAAGCTCCCGCTCACGAAGGCCACCGTGGCGAACACGAGGCCCACGACGAGGTCGGCCCACTCGGTGGGGGTGAGGTGCTGCAGCAGCCCTAAGGACCCCTCGGTGGCGTCGGCCGCGTCCGGAGCCAGGAGCAGGCCGAATGCCACGGCCGACACAGCGGCCGAGAACCCCAGCAGGTACCACGCGACTTCTTTCACATACCTAGCTAACTGCGGCGTGAGAAGCGGCGATAGAGGCTTGCGCGATACGTCGCCTGCGTGTTAGAGGGCGGCCGCGCCGACCTCCCTCTGTACATTCCCTCATGGACGCAACACAATGACGTTACATGAGGGTCTCTCACGTCATCCGCACGCCGGACCAGCGGCTGCGGATCTTCGTCTCGTCGACGCTGCAGGAGCTCGCCGCCGAGCGCCGCGCGGCGCGGACGGCCATCGAACGACTCCACCTCGCACCCGTGATGTTCGAGCTGGGCGCGCGGCCGCATCCACCGCGGGAGCTGTACCGGGCCTACCTGGAGCAGAGCGACGTCTTCGTCGGCCTCTACTGGGAGCGCTACGGCTGGGTAGCGCCGGAGGAGGAGGTCTCCGGGCTCGAGGACGAGTACAACCTGTGTCCTCCCGAGCTGCCGCGCCTGCTCTACGTGAAAGGTCCCGCCGAGAACCGCGAGCCGCGGCTCACCACCCTGCTCGCCCGGATCCGCGACGACGACCGCGCCGCGTACAAGTACTTCGAGACGCCCAAGGAGCTGGCGCAGCTGCTCGAGAACGACCTCGCCACGCTGCTCGCCGAGCGCTTCGACCAGAGCAGGGCGCTTGTCACCGCCGACGTGGCGAGCGACGCCGACCGCGTCGTCGAGCCGGTCCGACTCCCCGTGCCGCTCACCGGGCTGGTCGGGCGCGACGACGACATCGCGGCGATCGTGGACCGGGTGGAGCACGGCACCCGCTTCGTCACGCTCGCCGGCCCGGGCGGCATCGGGAAGAGCCGCCTGGCCATCGCCGCCGCCCGCGCGGCTGCGCAGGACTTCGAGGACGGCGCCGTCTTCGTCGACCTCTCGGCGGTGCACGACCCGAAGCGCGTCCCGAACCGCATCGCGCAGGCCCTCGGCGTGCGCGACACCGGTGACGCGCCCATCCTGGACAACCTGGTCACCGCCCTACGCGACCGGCGCATCCTGCTGTTGCTCGACAACTTCGAGCAGGTGCTGGATGCGGCGCCCATGCTCACGGAGCTGCTCGCCGCGTCGCCCGGCCTCTCGCTGCTCGTGACCAGCCGGTCGCTCCTCCGGGTGAGCGCCGAGCAGAGCTACGAGGTCGGGCCCCTCGCCGAGGACTCGTCGGTGAGCCTGTTCGTCGAGCGCGCGCACGCGGTCAAGCCGGACTTCGAGATCACGCCGGAGAACGCCCAGGCGGTGGCGCGGGTGTGCACGGCCCTCGACGGCGTCCCGCTCGCCATCGAGCTGGCCGCGGCGCGCATCCGCGTGCTCTCCCCCGCCGAGCTGCTCGACCGGCTCGACCGGCGGCTGTCCGTGCTCGTCGGCGGCTCGCGCGACCTGCCCGAGCGGCAGCAGACCATCCGGCGGACCATCGAGTGGAGCACGCAGCTGCTCGCCCCGGAGCAGCGCCGCCTTCTCTCCCGGCTGGGCGTCTTCGAGGGCGGCTTCACGCTGGAGGCCGCCGAGGCGGTCGGGGCGGACGACGACGACCGCGCCGACGTGCTGAGCGACCTGGCGGTGCTGGTCGACTCCAGCCTGGTGTCGCAACACGACAGCGACGACCGGCCGCGGTTCACCATGCAGGCGATCGTGCGCGAGTACGCCCGCGAGCAGCTGCACGGGGACGGCGAGCTGGAGCGGGCGCGCGACGCGCATGCGCGTTACTTCATCGACCTCGGCGCCCGGGCCCGGCTGCCGCTGAAGGCCGGGGGCCAGCGCGAGTGGATGCTGCGCCTCGGCGACGAGCGCGACAACCTGCGGGCGGCGGAACGGTACCTGCTCGACGCGCGCGACTGGGACAGGGCGGCGCAGCTCGCCTTCAACCTGTTCCTGTACTTCTGGGTGACCGGCCTGCTCGGCGAGGTGCGCACCTGGATGGACGAGCCGCTCGAATCCGGCGACACCCTGCACGACCGGACCAGGGCCATCGCGCTCTACTTCACCCGCACCATCCGCTTCTGGAAGGACCCGGACGGCCGGGTCGCCGCCGACCTGGCGGAGGCCGCCGACATCTTCCGCCGCTCCGGCGACACCTCCGGCGAGGCGATGGCGTACATCTCGCTCGCCCTGGCACTGCTCGCCGGAGAGAAGCCGGACACGGCGCGGGCAGCGGAGGTGATGGAGCGCAGCCTCCAGCTGTTCCGCGAGACCGGCGACGTGTGGGGCGAGTCGATGGCCCTGGTGCTGCTCGGCCGCGTCGCACTGCTGGAACAGCGGCTGCGCGTGGCCTACGAGCGGTTCGACCAGTCGCTCGCGCTCACGCAGCGCAGCGGCGACGCGGTCGGCGGCCGGATCGCCGCCTACCACCTGGGCTGGGCGCATCTGCTGCTGGGCTCACCCGAGGAGGCCAGGACAGACTTCGCCCTGAGCGTGACCCTGTCCACGTCGCTCGGCCACATCGAGGGGATCGCCTACGGTCTGGAGGGGTTGGCCGCGGTGGCCGCGCTCGCCGGCGACGTGGACCGCGCGGGACGGCTGGCGGGCGCCGCGCACGCACTGCGCGAGCGCTCGGGCACGCACAACGGGCCGACATTCACCTTCCACCAGCGCTACCTCGACCGGCTGGCCGCCGCGGCTCCCGCCGGACGGCTCGCCGCCGCCGTCGCGGAGGGCCGCGAGCTGACGGTGGAGCAGGCCGTCGCCGAGGCGCTCGCGGAGCCGGCCATCAACTGACCCGCCCGGACGGCGACACGCAGAGACAAGGGAACCCCGGCACCAGAACGGTGCCGGGGTTCCGCCACATCCCGGTGGGCGCACCCGAAACGCCGGCCGAGACGGTCTGTGGGCTCAGGCGATGAGCGCGTGGTCGGCCTGCTGGTCGGACGGCTCGTCCGCCGGCGCCGGGGCGACCCAGGCGCCGTACACGGCGACGCGGGCCGACTCCAGCGTGCCGTAGACGCCGAGCTCGCGCCCGGTGCAGTCGGTGGCGACGAAGCCGTCGTGGTTGCGGTCGACCATCCCCACGTAGGCGGTCGGCGTGGAGGCCACCCAGAGGGCCGCGGCCGGCGAGTGCCAGGAGACGTACTCGGTGGGGAGATCGATGATGTCGGCGAGCTGCTCGGCCATGGTTCTTCCTTACTTCTCTTCCGTCGTGGGTCCGATCGAAGGTCTAATCAGATGATCGGACGACAGCGCGGAACAGGCAAGAAAACGAGGGGGCCTTGCTTTGAGCTGGAGGGTCCGCTATAAGCGGTGGCCCAGCGTCACCGGGAGGCGGCCGCCCGCATCTCCGACTCCTCCATGACGACCATGCCGGAGGCACGGCTGCCGGTCTGGATCATGGCCTCGATCCAGTCCTTGTTGAGCGTCGGGACCTTCGACCCCGAGTAGAAGATGTGCAGGGGGACGCCGTTGTCGACCCAGATGGTGTGCCGTCCGCTGCCGAGCTCGGCGGGCACCGGCCAGGTGAGGAAGAAGTTCTCGCCGCGGCGCAGCTTGGTGCTGATCGCGATCTGCATGTGGAAAAGGAGGCGGTCGTCGAGCTCGTAGCTCTCACCGTCGTATCGGAGTGTGCCCACGGAGGCCTTTCCTCTGGTCAGTGGCGGTCGGTCGTCGCCTCAGCGAGCATACCCGCCCGAAATACAGGTGTATCGTGACGGCGCGATAGTCTCTTGCATCACACCCACCGAAAGGATCGCAGCATGATCGTTCACCGCCTCACGGTCGACGGGAAGGACTACTTCCTCCCGGATCCGGTGGACGAGCTGCAAGGCAAGATCCTCGAAGCGGTTCGCGCCGGAGGCGGCTACGTCACCATCCCGCCGCTGCGTGGCGGCCCCGGGATCGTCGTCCTGTTCTCCCCCGGCATGCCGGTCACCTGGGCGCAGATCGAGGTCGACCCGCCCGCCGCGCGCCCCGAGGAGCCGCGCGTCGACCTGGATTCCTTCGACGCGCTCTGAGTTCGCTCAGCGAACGCACACAGGCACGCTGACGCGCGCGGTCCCGGTCGGGGCCGCGCGCGTTCTGCTTCTCAGCCGCCCGACCGCCTCGTGCGGTACCAGGAGAGCAGGGACTTCGCCGGCTGGGGCTTCGCGATCCAGAAGCCCTGAGCACGGTCGCAGCCGGCGCCCGCGAGCCGGTCGAACTGGGCGCGGTTCTCCACACCCTCGCCGACGACGCGCATCCCGCGCTTGTGCGCCTCCGTGATGATCTGCGCGACCTCGCGCGCGCGGTCGTCTGCCTGCACGAGGCTGCGGTCGAGCTTCAGCTCCCGCGCATGGAGCGACTCCACGCGGGCGAACGACGAGTGGCCGGTACCGAAGTCGTCGACCGAGATGGTGACCCCGGCGGCGGCGAGCGCCTCCAGGGGGGCGGCCACACGCTCCGGATGGTCGATGCTGTGACTCTCGGTGACCTCGACGATGAGGGAGTTGGGGTCGCACCGGCCCGAGGCGAAGGCGCCGTCGAACAGGTCGTAGAGCGACGGGTCCTCGAGCTGGGTCGCCGAGACGTTCACAGCCACCTCGATCGTGCAGCCGGGGATGTACTCGGCGGTCACGTCGGAGAGGATGCGCGCGGTCAGCAGAGGCAGGAGACCGGTCTTCTGTGCGACGTCGACGAACACGTCCGGCGCGATGTCACCCCGCTTCGGGTGCTTCCACCGCGCGAGCGCCTCGACCCCGACGACGGTCCCGTCGGCCACGTAGACCTGGGGCTGATAAGCGGCGACGACCTGGCGCTGCGCCAGCGCGATCTGGAGATCGCGGGCGAAGTCCTCTTGGGTCCCGTCCACCAACGTCACCTTCGTGATGATTCCCACGCGGCGACGCGTTGTCAACTTTTCGGGGGACCCCTTGCGCAAACCCGGGGTGTGGCGCTAGCGCGCCCTCCGGCGACGGTGCCTGGCCCCTCCCGCGATGCCCAGACAGGTCGCCGCGGCCACCCCCGCGACCGCGGCGACGGCCAGGTCGATCGCCTGAACGGCAGGCGCCACGGTCTCGCCCAGCGGGACGAGAAGCAGCACGATCGCCGCCAACGCTATGGCGGCGGCGAAGGCCCCCGCCGATGACAGTCCTTGCATGACCGATCCCCCTCTGCATGCACCTACGGCCGGAGCATAGCCGCCGAATCGCCCCGCGACCCTCCCCCACTTCGCACGTTCACCATCTCGTCACCTTCCGCCCACCGTCGAGTCCACACGAACTGCACGCGACACGCCGTGCGGGCGTGCAGTTTTCGTGGACTCGATGGTGGGCGGCCGTGGCGGGGTCAGGTGGCGGGCGGGAAGGAGGCGGGGTAGGGCTGGTCGGCGTCGGCGGAGCGGGAGACGGGCGCCCAGGCGAGGTCCGAGTCGAGGAGGCGGCGGTCCTGCGCGACGCTCATCTCCGCGGCGGTGGCGCCGAGCGGGAGGTTGGTCGGCAGGTCATCGCGGCGGGAGAGCGCGACGAGGATCTCGGCGGCGCGCACGGGGTCGCCCGCCGGCCCCTGGTCGCTCTGCCGCACGCGCCGGTTCATCCGCCCGACGGTGCTGTCGTACTCGGCCGGGATGTCGCCCACTTCCATGGAAGCGCCCGCCCAGTCGGTCCGGAAGCCGCTCGGCTCGACGACCAGCACCCGGATGCCGAACGGCGCCGTCTCGGCGCGCAGCACGCGGCTGAAGCCGTCGATGGCGAACTTCGCGGCCTGGTACGAGGCGATCCCCGGCGAGCCGCCGACGCGTCCGCCGACCGACGAGAACTGGATCACGAGGCCGCCGCCCTGCTCCCTCAGCAGCGGGATCGCCGCCTTGCTCACGTGGTAGACGCCCCAGAAGTTGGTCTCGAACTGGGTGCGGAAGTCGTCGTCGGTCGTGGTCTCGATCGGCGAGACGTTGGCGTAGCCGGCATTGTTGACGATGACGTCGAGCCGCCCGAAGCGCTCGTGCGCCTCCCGCAGCGCCTCGGAGGCGCGCACGGGGTCCGTGACGTCGAGCCGGAGCGGCAGGATGCGGTCGCCGTACCGTGCGGCGAGGTCGTCGAGCTGCTCCGGGCGGCGCGCAGTGGCCGCGACGCGGTCGCCCGCTTCGAGCGCGGCGACGGTGAGGGCGCGGCCGAAGCCGCGGGTGGATCCGGTGATGAACCATGTCTTCTGCATGACGTTAATGAAACACCGTTTCTTTAACTAATGCAACTCCGTTGCGATAAGCTGTCGGTATGACGGCGACCGGCGACCACGACACGGCGTTCCTGCGCGCCCGCTCCCCCGAGGCGAAGGCCGCTCGGGAGCGGGCGATCCTCGACGCCGCCCGCGGGCTCGGGCGCGACCGGGGCACCCGCGCCGTGACCCTCACCGACGTTGCCGAGGCCGTCGGCATGCACAAGTCGGCGATGCTGCGCTACTTCGAGACGCGCGAGGAGATCTTCCTCCGGCTCACCGCCGAGGGCTGGCGGGAGTGGACGCCGGTGCTGTGCGACCGTCTCGCCGCCGCATCCACCCCCGACGACGTGGCGAGCGCCTTCGCCTCCACCCTCGCCGCACGCGGTCCGTTCTGCGACCTCCTGGCGCAGGCACCGCTCAACCTCGAGCGCAACGTCTCGGTGGAGGCGGTGCGCGCGTTCAAACTCACCACCGGCGAGAGCCTCGCCCGGATCGCGGATGCCGTGCAGGCGGCGCTCCCGGGCGTCTCCGCCGACGCCGCCCGCGACCTGGTCGCCGCGGCCACCTCGCTCGCCGGCACCTTCTGGCAGATCTCGACCCCCACACCCGAGGTCGCGGAGCTCTACCGCTCCGATCCCCGCCTCGGCCACGCGCTCATCGACCTCGAACCGCGGCTGCACCGCATCCTCGCCGCCTTCCTGCGCGGCGCACTCACCTGAGCCGCGATCACTCCACCGGGTCGACGGGGTTCGCCCGCCCGACGATCAGCGGGTCGACCGGCGTGAACGGGAACCGCGGCAGTTGCGCCTCGGGGACGCCGAACGCCGACGACAGCACCTCGCGCGAGAACGCGGAGGCCGTCGCACGGTAGCCGATGTCGCCCGGCGTCGGCTGGTCGAAGAAGATGAGGAAGTGGATGCCCTCCTCGCCAAGTGCCTCGATGTGGTGCGGGTAGGCGCGCGGGATGAAGTAGGCGTTGCCCGGCTCCAGCTCGTACGTGTCGAGGGTCCCGTCGGGGTCGAGCACGGTCATGCGCGCGTGGCCGCTCTGCACGTAGCCGAGCTCGGCCGTCACCGGATGCCAGTGCGGCTCGCGCATGCCGGTGTCCGCGATCTCCAGCGAGTACATCGACAGGTCGTCGAGGGCGGCCCAGAACTGCTTGCGGCCGAGACGGGCGCTGCCGTAGGCGTACGAGAGCGGAGGGTTCTGGCCCGCCAGGTCGAACAGGTGCGCGTTCGGCAGACCGGCGGTGTCCGGGATGCGCGCCGGGCCCTCCCGTCGGACGATCTGCTGCGCGTCGTGCCGGTCGAACGCGGCGAACGCGGAGGCCGGGAGGTCGTAGGTGTTGCCGAGCACGGCGTCCGTCATCGCGTTGAAGCTGTTCTGCAGCGAGAAGTGCGCGGGCCGTGCCGTGCGGAGGGAGGCGATGATCTCCGCCGTCCCCTCCCCGACGTTCTCGATGTGGTAGATCGCTCCGGAAGCGACGTGGTACATCTGACCCGGCTGCACGACGAACGACGCGAACTCGTCGGCGTTCGCGAGCATCGACACCAGCACGGTGCCGCGCACGACGTAGGCGATCTGGTTGGCGTTGACGTTCCACTGCGGCTCGCGCACCCCGCCCGGCTCGAGCACGATGCGCTTGAGCGACATCCGCTTCAGGATCGGGAAGTCGTCGGCGGTCAGCTGCGAGATGCGGCCGAAGTCGCTCTCATAGGTGTCGGCGGAGTCGACGAGCGAGGCGACGTGCGGGGAGGTGTGCGGCATGCGATTCCCTTCGGATGGAGGCGTCACCGCCACGCTAGGGAAGGGAGCACGCACGGGACAAGGGTCACTGCGGGAAGGGCGTCTCGCCGCGCTCGAGCATCGCGATCAGCTTCTCGAGCCGGGCGGCGCGACTGGTCGCACTCGGCGCCGTGGTCACCCGCCAGAGCACCGCGTACCGGTTCTGGCCCTTCAGCTCGGCGAAAGCAGCGCTCGCCGCCGGGGAGGCGTCGAGCGCGGCCCGCAGATCTTCGGGCACCTCGATGGAGCCCGCGCCCGCGTACGCGCGCTCCCACCGCCCGTCCGCCTTCGCCCGCTCGATCTCGGCGTGACCGGCCTGCCGCATGCGCCCCTCCTCGATGAGCGCGGCGACCAGCGAGATGTTGCGCTGGGACCACAGCGACGCCTTGCGCCGCGGCGTGTAGCGCTGAACGAACGTCGCTGCGTCGCGCGAGCGCCGCTGGCCGTCGATCCACCCGCTGCAGAGCGCCTCGGCCAGCGCCTCCTGGTAGCCGAGCGAGGTCGGGTCGGTGACACCCTTCTTCGCGAGCACCAGCCAGACGCCGTCCGACACGCTCTCGTTCGCATCCAGCCACGCGCGCCACGCGGCCCGGTCAGGGACGATGAGGTGCTCGGTGGGATCCATGCCGCGATCCTACGGGCGACCTCCGACGGCCGTAGGCGCGGTGGCCGCTGCCCCTAGACGGCGTCGGGATGCGGCTGCTCGGCCCCGCGCTCGTCGACTGTCGCCTGCATGGCCCGGATCAGCGACTGCGCGTCGTACGGGCCCATGTGCCGGCGGCCGTTGATGAAGAAGGTGGGCACGGCCGAGATGTCCATCGCCTCGGCATCGAGCATGTCGTCGCGCACCCGCGTCGCCACCTCCGGCGAGCTGAGGTCGGCCTCGAACCGGTCGAGGTCGAGCCCGAGCTCCTCCGCCCGGCGCATGATGTCGGAGGGCAGCTGGTGCTCCTGGTCGGCGAACAGGCTGCGCTCGAACTCGAAGAACTTGCCCTGCCGAGCGGCCGCCTCCGACGCCTCCGCCGCGGCGAGCGCGTTCGGGTGGAACCGGGTGAGCGGAGCGTGACGCCAGACGTACCGGAGGTTGTCGCCCAGCTCGCGCTGCACCTCCACCACCGAACCGGTGGCCTTCAGGCAGAAGCCGCACTGGAAGTCGCCGTACTCGACGATCTCGAACGGGGCGTCCAGCGACCCGAAGATGTGGTCGCGTGCCGGGTCGACCGGGCGCATCAGGCGGAGGCCCGCCTCCTCTTTCGGCCGGCGCGCGTCGGAGATGCGGAACACGATCGTCGCGACGACGAAGGCCACGACCGTCGCGGCGAGCACGCCGACACGGGCCGCGTTCTGCGCCGTCTCATCCGGGATCGCGAGATCGACGATGAAGAGGGAGATCGTGAACCCGATCCCGCACAGCGCCGCTCCCCCGGCCAGACGGTCGATCGTGAGGCCCGGCCCGAAGTCGCCGATCTTGAGCACCCGCAGCAGCGCGGTCGAGCCGAAGACGCCGACGAACTTGCCGACGACGAGGCCGGCGAGCACGCCCCAGGCGATCGGCGAGACGAGCGCGCCCAGCAGGATGTCGCCGTTCAGGCGGACGCCGGCGTTGGCGAGCGCGAACAGCGGCAGCACGACGTAGGCGACGTACGGCCCCCAGGCGGACTGCAGCCGCTCGTTGATGGAGATGGACTCGCGGAGGCTGTTCGCCGCCGCCCGCGCGTACTCGGTGTTCGGAGACTGCCGGAAGGTGCGTGCCAGGTCGAGCGCGTGCTCCACATCCCGCCGGTTGGGGCGGTAGACGGGGATGAGCAGGGCGATCGCGACGCCCGCGAGCGTCGGGTGCACGCCCGAGGCGAGGAAGGCCAGCCAGACGATGACCGCAAGCGTCGCGTACACCGGCCCGCGGCCGCCGCGCAGGTAGCGCGTGAAGTACACGCCGGCCAGTCCGACCGCGGCCACGATCAGGGGCAGCGGGGTGAAGTCCTTGGTGTAGACGAGCGCGATGATGCTCAGCGCGCCGATGTCGTCGACAACGGCCAGCGCGAGCAGGAACACGCGCAGCCGTCCCGTCGCGCGCGGACCGATGAGGGCGAGCGCGCCCACCAGGAACGCGGTGTCCGTCGAGATCACGACGCCCCAGGCGTGCTCCATGCCCGTCCCGAGCGTGAACATCACGTAGATGAGCGCGGGCACCGCCAGCCCGAACACGGCCGCGACGACCGGCACGACAGCACGAGACCAGCTGGTCAGCTCGCCGATCGCGAACTCCCGCCGCACCTCCAGGCCGACCGTGAAGAAGAAGATCGCCATCAGGGCGTCGTTGACCAGCGCGTGGAGGGTGAAGTCGAGCTGCAGGTCGCCGACGCCGACGACGAGGTGGGTGTCCCAGAACTGCTCGTACCCGGCGAACGAGATGTTCGCCCACACGATCGCGACCAGCGTGGCCGCCACCAGCAGCAGCGCGCCGAGACGGCTGCGCCCCATCGAGCGGAACCGCTCGGTGAGGCTCGGCCGGCGCTCGCGCGACTGCCCGGCCTCCTCGGGGTCGGGAGAGCGCTGGATGACGGTCAACGGGATGGTCACGGGCGCAACTCTAGCGAGCTACGCGCCCGCGGTCACGCGGCGCCTGCAGCGCTGTGCGGGTTGCGGCCGGGCCGCCCGCTCAGTGCTCGCGCGGCGCGCGGGTCGCCCGCGCCTTGCCCGGACCCCCTGCGGCCGCCAGATCGGGCAGCGCGCCCACCGGCCCTCCCTCCTCGTCCGTGACGATGAGGCCGAGCGAGCTGTCCGCCGACGCCGACAGGCGCGCCAGCCACTCGCGGTCGATGTCCGGGACGCGGGAGCCGTCGAACTTGAAATAGAGCGGGATGGAGGGATCGATCCAGATCGCGCTGCGCACGGTCTCCGACCGCGGTGGAGTCCCTCCACGACATGGCGAAGGACTCGTTGCGGCGCAGCTTGTTGACGATGACGATCTGCAGGTGCGACAGCACCCTGTCGTCGAAGTGGACGGTCATCGACCCGTACAGCAGCTTTCCCACGCCACACCCTCCTTCGGTGCACAGGCGGCGCAACGTCAGTGCTCGAACGGCTCGCCGTCGGTCTCCAGCTCGAACGGCTGGGTCAACGACTGCACGCGCCGACGCATGTAGTCCACCGCGGTCTCGTTGTCCGGCTCGGACGCATCCGTGTTGGCCGTTTCGATCATCAGCACGATCGATCAGCACGATCGACGGGTTCAGCAGGAAGGTCGCCTGCACGTCGTTCCCATCCGCGCCGATCGCGGAGATGGTCACCGAGTCGGTGCCGTCGGTCCGCCCGAGCACGGTGGCGTAGCTCATCAGCAGATCGGCCGCCTCGTCGCCGATCAGCAGGGACTTCTCCGAATACGTCACGTGCTTCATGCGCGCGACGGTAGGCGCGAGAAACCCGGGCGCAGCCGCTTGACAAACCCGCTCAAGGCGCGTTGCCTGCCGCCGCCTTGCCCTCGTCCGCTGCCCGTGGCACCGTGCTGGGTGAAGCCGAGGAAGGAGCGGGCATGGCGAAGCGGAAGAAGCTGGAGAAGGCGGCGGAGAAGGCGTTCGCACGCGCCGAGGAGGCGGTGGGGGCGGCCAGGAAGGCCGCCGCGAAGCTCGACTCCAAGAAGGCGGAGAAGCGGGCGCGGAAGCTCGAGCGGGAGCTGGCGGAGCTGGTCGGGCGGGACACCCGCGATGCCGCCGACCCTGGCGCGCCGGAGTCGGCCCCGGTCGACCTCACCCCTCCGCTCCCCTCCGTGCACGACGACACGGTCGAGGACGCCGCGGAGTTCGCCGGCTCGGCCGCCACGTCAGCGCCGCACGACCCGGAGCTCGACGGGCTGACCGTGCAGGCGCTCCGCGATGTCGCCCGCGCCAGGGGCCTGCGCAACGTCTCGAAGCTGACGAAGGGTCAGCTGATCGAACGCCTCAGCGAGTGACCGGCGACGGGGCTACGGTGGCAGTCACGGAAGGAGACCGAGTGGACGACGAGGCACCCGAGGTGACCGAGCAGGACGAGCAGCCGGCGCAGACCGACGGCACTGCGGATGAGGGTGTCGAGGAGGTGGAGGCGCCGCCGGAGGAGATCACCTACGACGAGCAGCTGTATCCCGCCCGGCCGCGCCGGCTGCGACCGCGGGCGAACCTCCGCGGCGGCAGCATCCGCCGCACGTTCTCCGACCCGCGCGCCGCGAACGGCCAGAACCCGGCCTACGTCGAGTGGCTGGTGCGCCAGTCGATGCTCAAGGACGCGGACGTGCTCAGCAGGCAGCTCTCCGGCTCCCCGAGCATGTGGCGCAACCCGTATGCCCGCCCGGACGCGCGGCGGGCCGTCTCGACCTCGGACGTCTGGTTCACCGCGTACCCGATCTCGCTCATCACCCGCGCCGGCGAGTCGTTCCTCACCGCCCTCGCCGACCCGGAGCTGTGGACGGCGTTCGAGCGGATCGGCATCAACGGCGTCCACACCGGCCCCGTCAAGCGCGCGGGCGGCATCCGCGGCTGGCAGGAGACCCCCAGCGTCGACGGCCATTTCGACCGCATCGGCACCCAGATCGACCCGGCCTTCGGCGACGAGGAGACTTTCCGCCGCATGACCGACGTCGCCGAGGAGCACGGCGGCATCGTCATCGACGACATCGTGCCGGGTCACACCGGAAAGGGCGCCGACTTCCGTCTCGCCGAGATGGCGTTCAAGGACTACCCCGGCATTTACCATATGGTCGAGATCCCGCCGGACGAGTGGCACCTGCTGCCCGAGGTCCCGGAGGGCCGCGACTCGGTCAACCTGGACGCCGCGACCGAGGCCTCCCTCGCCGACCGCGGCTACATCATCGGCGAGCTGCAGCGCGTCATCTTCTTCGCCCCGGGCGTCAAGGAGACGAACTGGAGCGTCACGGCGCCGGTCATCGGGGTCGACGGCGTCACCCGCCGCTGGGTGTACCTGCACTACTTCAAGGAGGGCCAGCCGTCGGTCAACTGGCTCGACCCGACGTTCTCCGGCATGCGGCTGGTGATCGGCGACGCGCTGCACTCCCTCGGCGACCTCGGCACCAGCGCCCTGCGCCTCGATGCCAACGGCTTCCTCGGCGTGGAGAAGAGCGCGGAAGGGATGCCGGCCTGGTCGGAGGGTCACCCGCTGTCGCACGCGGCCAACCACATCATCGCCGGGATGGTGCGCAAGGTCGGCGGCTTCACGTTCCAGGAGCTCAACCTGACGGTCGAGGACATCCGCGACACCGGCGCGGTCGGGGCGGACCTGTCGTACGACTTCATCAACCGACCCGCGTACCACCACGCCCTCGCCACCGGCGACACCGAGTTCCTGCGGCTCACGCTGCGCACCTCGCTGCAGCTCGGCGTCGAACCCGTCAGCCTCGTCCACGGGATGCAGAACCACGATGAGCTCACCTACGAGCTGGTGCACTGGGCGACGCTGCACCAGAACGACGTGTACACGTTCCGCGGCGAAGAGATCACCGGCGGCGAGCTGGCCCAGCGCATCCGGCAGGACCTCGTCGAGGCCATCACGGAGCCTGCGGCCGACTACAACCTCGTGTTCACGACGAACGGGATCGCCTGCACCACTGCATCCCTCATCGCGGCGACCCGGGGGCACGCGACGCTCGACTCGATCGGGGACGGCGACGTCCCGGCGATCCGCGACGCCCACCTGCTGCTCGCGGCCTTCAACGCGTGGCAGCCCGGCGTGTTCGCCCTCTCCGGCTGGGATCTGCTCGGCGCCCTGACGCTCCCCCGGGACGAGGTCGCCGACCTGATCGCGGACGGCGACACCCGCTGGGTGGAGCGCGGGGCGCACGACCTGCTCGGCGTCGCCCCGGAGGCAGAGCGGTCGGCGTCCGGGATGCCGCGGGCGCGCGCCCTCTACGGCACGCTGCCGGAGCAGCTGAAGCGGAAGACCTCGTTCGCGAGCCGGCTGCGCGAGCTGCTGCGCATCCGGAACCGGTTCGGCATCGCGACCGCGCGCCAGGTGGACGTGCCCGACGTCGCCCACCCCGGGATGCTGGTCATGGTGCACGAGCTGGAGGCGCTCGACGAGCAGGGCCTGCCGGTGGTGCAGCTGACGGTGCTCAACATGACGGACAGCGCGGTCGACGGCACGGTCCGCTCGGAGGCGCTCCCGCACCGGGCGACGGTGACGGATGCGGCGGACGGCCGCGAGGTGGGGACGGTGGACGACCTGGCCAGCTTCCCGCTCAGCATCCCCGCCTACGGGGCCCGCTTCCTGGTGCTGGCCCGACCGTCGGCCGAGTAGGGCCCTTCGGTCGGAGATTCGAACCGATTCCGTCCGCCGTTACGCCGCGGTCTCGACCGGCAGCAGCTCGCCGGCGACGGCCGCGCGGAAGTCGGCGGCGCCGAGCCGCGCCCCGAAGACGGGACCGCCCGGCTCGAAGGCGACGCCGTCGCGGAGCGACTCCACGAGCACGGCGTCGTAGCCCGCGTCGTCGACGAGGGCGGCGATGCGCGCGGCCGCTTCGGGATCGTCGGAGGCGATGCCGAGCGCGCGACGGTCGGCATCGCCGGCGGGCCGGCGGTCCTCCTCCATCTCGTGGTAGCCGATGTGGTTGAAGGTCTTGACGACCGAAGCGCCGGCCAGCTCGCGCTGGACGACCTCGCTGCTGGTGGACTCGTCGTCCTCGAACAGCGGCTGCACGCCGTCGGTCGGCGCCCAATAGTTCATGGAGTCGACCACCAGCTTGCCGTCGAGCATCCCCCGGTGAAGTCCGGCGAACCGGTGCAGCGGGATGGCCAGGATGACGATGTCGGCGTCGGCGACGGCCTCCGCCGCCCAGCGCGGACGGGCGCCGGGCATGACGACGGACGCGATCAGCTGGATGCGCTGCGGGTCGCCCGAGGCCGCCACATCCACCGGGTAGCCGGCGTCGATCAGGATGCGGGCGAGGGCCGAGCCGACGTGCCCGACGCCGAGGATGGCGACGCGCGGCCGCTCCGTGATGGTGGTCATGCGCGGTCTCCTTCCTGGTCGGTGCTGTCGAGGTGGGTGGCGTCGAGGTGGGTGCGGATGCTGCCGAGCACGGCCGCGAGCGCGTCGAGCTGCTGCGGGTCGAGAGCGTCGGCGAAGAGCCGCTTCACGGCGCGCAGGTGCGGGCCGGACGCACGCCGGATGGCCTCGAACCCGTCCTCGGTGAGGAGGACCAGCGCGCCGCGATTGTCGCCGGGGCAGTCGGTGCGGCGGATCAGGCCGCGCCGCTCCATGCGCCCCAGGTGGTGCGAGAGGCGGCTGCGCTCCCAGTCGATCGCGTCGGCCAGCTCGGAGGAGCGGAGGGTGCGCTCGTCGGCCTCGGTGAGCGCGAGCAGCACCGCGTAGTCGCCCGGCGACAGCTCGACCTGCTGCAGTTCGGCGGCCAGCAGCCGCCGCAGGTCGGTCGTCGTGTCGAGCAGGGAGCGCCAGACCGTGAGCTCGCGCTCGGTGAGGCGTTCGGACGTCGCAGTGGGGGGCATGTCATCCTTCTGAAGTAGCTGACACGTCAATCAACCATCGCCGGGCGCGGATTGTTCCCACGCGCTCGCCTGCGCTTGTAGCGTTGGCTGCATGACGCAGCCGCCGGACGCCCTCCCCTCCGACTACGATCCCGCGCACGTCTTCCGCGTGGTCGCGATGCCCGTCTCGCAGGGCTGGGGCGTGTGGCTGCGGGCGGCAGACGACAGCATCATCCACAGCTTCGGCCTGGGCTTCCCGCCCGGGACGCCGTTCCGACCGGACGTGCTCGACCTGCTCGGCCCGATCCTCGCCGCGCAGTACCGGCTCGCCTACCACGGTCCCGAGTCGTGGGACGAGCTCGGCGACGACCACTGGTCGGCCGTCGTCTACGAGTTCGAGCCCCGCTGACCTCTCCGTGATTCGTGCCGAATGAGCGGTATTCGTGACGAATACCGCTCATTCGGCACGAGTGGTTACGCGTCGATGGGGGTGGTCGTGTGGTGGAGGGGGTGGAGTCGGGTGAGTTGGGTGACGTGGGCGGGGGTGAGTTCGTCGAGGGTGCGGACTTGGAGGAGTTTCATGGTGCGCACGAGTTGGTCGGCGAGGATGTGGATGGTGCGGTCGACGCCGGCGCGGCCGCCGGCCATGAGCCCGTAGAGGTAGGCGCGGCCGATGAGGGTGAATTTGGCGCCGAGGGCGTAGGCGGCGATGATGTCGGCGCCGTTCATGATCCCGGTGTCGACCGCGATCTCCGTGTGGTGGCCGACTTCGCGGGCCACGTCCGGGAGGAGGTGGAAGGGGATGGGGGCTCGGTCCAGTTGCCGTCCGCCGTGGTTGGAGAGCACGATGCCGTCGACGCCGTGGTCGGTGAGCGTCTTCGCGTCCTCCAGGGTCTGCACGCCTTTGATGACGAGTTTCCCGGGCCAGAGCGCCCGGATCTCGGCGAGGTCGTCGTAGTCGATGGAGGGGTCCATGGCGGCGTTGAGGAGGTCGCCGACGGTGCCGCCGGTCGCGGACAGGGACGCGAACTCCAGTTTCGGGGTGGTCAGGAAGTCGTACCACCACCACGGCCTGGGGATCGCGTTCACGATCGTGCCCAGGGTCAGCTGGGGTGGGATGGAGAACCCGTTGCGCTTGTCCCGCAACCGCGCCCCCGCCACCGGGGTGTCCACGGTGAAGAACAGGGTGTCGAACCCCGCCTGCGCGGCCCGCTCGACCAGCCCGTAGCTGATCTCCTTCTGCCGCATCACATACAACTGGAACCAGTTCCGCCCGGTCGGGTTCGCCGCCTTCACCCCCTCGATCGACGTCGTCCCCAACGTCGACAGCGTGAACGGGATCCCGGCCGCCCCGGCAGCCCCCGCGCCGGCGGTCTCGCCCTCGGTCTGCATCAACCGGGTGAACCCGGTCGGCGCGATCCCGAACGGCAACGCCGACGGCCCACCCCAGATCTGACACGAGGTGTCCACCGTCGACACGTCCTTCAGGATCGAGGGGTGGAACTCCACATCCTGGAACGCCTGCCTGGCCCTCGCCAACGACAGCTCCCCCTCCGCGGCACCCTCGGTGTAATCGAACGCCGCCTTCGGCGTCCTACGGCGAGCGATCCGCCGCAGGTCCTCGATCGTCAACGCCGACTCCAGACGACGCTTCTTCAGATCGAGCTCCGGCTTCTTGAACTGCATGAGTTCCAGCAACTCCGCCGGACGCGGAAACTGACGATCAACCATGGACGAGGATCCTATCGGGGGTGTAGCGGACGATCGGGGTGGTGCGGGCGACCAGGGCGCGGAGGGTCTCCAGGTCACCGCTGAGGAGTCCCGCGGCGCGGGCCTGGACGAGGACGTTGCCGATGGCGGTCGCCTCCACGGGTCCTGCGAGCACGGGGAGGCCCGCGCGGTCGGCGGTCGCCTGGCAGAGGAGGGCGTTGCGCGCTCCCCCGCCGACGATGTGGATGGCCTCGACGGGCACGCCGGTGAGCGCCGCCGCCTGCTGCACGGTGGCGGCGAATGCGGCGGCCAGGCTCTCCACGATGACGCGGACCATCCCGGCCGGCGAGGCCGGGGCGCGCAGCCCGCGTTCCTCGAACCAGCCGGTGATCCGCGCGGGCATGTCGCCCGGGGCCAGGAAGCGCGGGTCCTCCGCGTCGAACACCTCGGCCGGCCGCGGCAGTTCGGCGGCCTCCGCGAGCAGCCCGGGCAGGTCGACGTGGAGTCCGCGGCGCTGCCACTCGCGGATGGACTCGCTGAGCAGCCACAGCCCCATGACGTTGTGCAGGTAGCGGATGCGGCCGTCGACGCCGCCCTCGTTGGTGAAGTTCGCGGCGCGTCCCTCCTCGGAGAGGACCCGCTGCTCGAGCTCGACGCCGACCAGGCCCCAGGTGCCGCACGAGATGTAGGCGGCGCGGGACGCGTCCATCGGCACCGCGACGACGGCGGACGCGGTGTCGTGCGAGCCGACCGCGGTGACCGTCGGGCCGGCGCCGGCGAACGGCAGGTCGTGCCCGAGCGAGGGAAGCAGCCGTCCGACCGGTGTGCCTGCGTCGACGAGTTCCGGGAAGGCCGTGCGCGGCAGGCCGAGCCGCTCGATCAGCGCGTTGTTCCACGCGCCGTCGGCGGTCAGCAGGCCGGTGGTGGACGCGTTGGTGCGCTCGGCGTGCTGGCTGCCGGTCAGCCAGTACGCGATCAGGTCCGGGATCAGCAGGAACCGGTCGGCAGCGGCCAGCGCGCCGTCGGCCGCATCCAGCGCGAGCTGGTACAGCGAGTTGAACGGCAGGAACTGCAGCCCGCCCTCCCGGTACAGCTCGGCCGGGGGCACCGCCGCGTGCACGAGGTCGACCCCGCGCGCGGTGCGCTCGTCGCGGTAGTGGTACGGCTCGCCGAGCAGACGGCCGCCCCGCAGCAGACCGTAGTCGACGGCCCACGCGTCCACGCCGATGGAGGCGAGGGCGGCATCCGACCGGGCGACCGTTCCGAGACCCTCCAGCACGCTCGAGAACAGTCCCATGACATCCCAGTGCAGTGCGGCCCGCTCCCCCTCCCACACCCGCACGGGCGTGTTGAGGAAGCGCGCGGCCTCGGTCAGCTCCAGCGTGTCGGCGCCGACCCGGGCGTGCATCACCCGGCCGCTGGTGGCGCCCAGGTCGACCGCGGCGACGGTGCCGGTCGTGCCGCTCATCGCAGGAAGGCCGCCGCGACTCCGGCGTCGACCGGGATATGCAGACCCGTCGTGTGGTCGAGGTCCGCCGAGGTCAGCACCGCGACCGCGTTGGCGACGTTCTCGGGCAGCACCTCGCGCTTGAGCAGCGTGCGCTGGGCGTAGTACTTGCCCAGCTCCTCCTCCGGCACGCCGTAGACCGCGGCGCGCTTGGCGCCCCAGCCGCCGGCGAAGATGCCGGACCCGCGCACGACGCCGTCGGGGTTGATGCCGTTGACCTTCACCCCGTGGTCGCCGAGCTCGGCCGCGAGCAGCCGCACCTGGTGTGCCTGGTCGGCCTTCGTCGCCGAGTAGGCGATGTTGTTCGGGCCGGCGAAGACGGAGTTCTTCGAAGAGATGTAGACGATGTCGCCGCCGAGGCCCTGCTCGATGAGGACCTTCGCCGCGGCCTTCGAGACCAGGAACGAGCCCTTGGCCATGACGTCGTGCTGCAGGTCCCAATCCGCCTCGGTGGTCTCCAGCAGCGGCTTCGAGATGGACAGGCCCGCGTTGTTGACGATCAGGTCGAGGCCGCCGAACTGCAGCAGCGCCTCCTGGATGCCCGCCTGGATGTCGGACTCGCTGGTGACGTTCGCCGCCACCCCGATCGCCACGTCCGTTCCGCCGAGTTGCGCCGCTGCGGCCCGCGCCTTCCCGAGGTCGAGGTCGGCGATCACGACGCACGCGCCCTCCGCCGCGAGGCGGGTCGCGATCGCCTTACCGATGCCCGAGGCAGCGCCCGTGACGAGCGCGATGCGACCGGCGTGGGATTTCGGCTTCGGGAGGCGCTGCAACTTGGCCTCCTCCAGCGCCCAGTACTCGATCCGGAACTTCTCCGACTCCGGGATCGGCGCGTACGAGGAGATCGCCTCGGCGCCGCGCATGACGTTGATCGCGTTGATGTAGAACTCGCCTGCCACGCGGGCGGTCTGCTTGTCCTTGCCGTAGGAGAACATCCCGACGCCGGGGATGAGCACGATCGCCGGGTCGGCGCCGCGCATCGCGGGCGACTCCGGGGTCGCGTACTTCTCGTAGTAGGCGGTGTACTCGGCGCGGTACTGCTCGTGCAGTTCCGTCAGCCGGGCGATCGAGTCCTCGATGGACGCGTCGGCCGGGAGGTCGAGGATGAGCGGTTTCACCTTCGTCCGCAGGAAGTGATCCGGGCACGAGGTGCCCAGCGCGCCCAGGCGCACGTGCTCCTCCGACGCGAGGAAGTCGAGCACGACCTCCGCGTCAGTGAACGAGCCGACCTGCGGCTTGTCCGTCGACGCCAGCCCGCGAAGGGTCGGCGCGAGGGCCGCCGCCTTCGCCCGGCGCTCAGCCGGATCCAGCGGCTCGTTCGCCGGGATGCGCGCGCCGAACGGCTCCGGACGCCCGTGCTCGGCGATGTAGTCGGCCGCGGTCTGGATGAGCCACAGCGAGTTGGCCTCCGCCTCCTCGCTCGTGTCTCCCCACGCCGTGATGCCGTGACCGCCGAGGATGGTGCCGATCGCGTCCGGGTTGGCCTGTTTGATCGCGGCGATGTCCAGCCCCAGCTGGAACCCGGGACGCCGCCACGGCACCCAGACGACGCGGCCGCCGAAGATCGTCTTCGTCAGCTCCTCCCCGTCGGCCGCGGTCGCGATCGCGATACCGGAGTCCGGATGCAGGTGGTCGACGTGTGCCGCATCCACCAGGCCGTGCATTGCCGTGTCGATCGACGGCGCCGCACCGCCCTTCCCGTGGAGGGTGTAGTCGAAGGCAGCCACCATCTCGTCCTCGCGCTCGACGCCCGGATAGACGTTCTGCAGGGCACGCAGGCGGTCGAGGCGCAGCACCGCGAGGCCCTGCTCGGTGAGGGTGCCGAGGTCTCCCCCGGAGCCCTTCACCCACAGCAGCTCGACCGGCTCACCCGTCACCGGGTCGGTCTCGGTGCCCTTGGCGGAGGTGTTGCCGCCGGCATAGTTCGTGTTCTTCGGGTCGGACCCGAGGCGGTTGGAGCGGGCGATCAGCGCCGCGACGGTCTCGTTGGTCATGCTCACGCGCCCCACCCGGCCTGGGTGCCGCCGACGCGGTCGGCCTCGATCTTCTCCTGGTACCCGGACGCCTTGTACGCCGCCATCGGGTCCGCGGGCAGACCGCGCGACTCCCGCCACGCGGCCAGGTCGGCGCGCACGTCGGTGTTGAACGCATCCATGAAGACGGTGTTGGCTGCCAGCACGTCGTTCGCGCGCTGCGCAGCGTCGAGCGCCTCGACATCCACCAGCAGCGCCTTGGCCGTCGCCTCCTGCACGTTCAGCACCGAGCGGATCTGGCCCGGGATCTTCGCCTCCAGGTTGTGGCACTGGTCGAGCATGAACGCGACCTCGGGGTTGCCGTAGCCGCCGCCCTGGATCACCTCGAAGACGATCCGGAACAGCTGGAACGGGTCCGCCGCGCCCACGATCAGGTCGTCATCCGCGTAGAAGCGGCTGTTGAAGTCGAACGAGCCCAGCTTCCCGAGCCGCAGCAGCTGCATCACGATGAACTCGATGTTCGTCCCCGGAGCGTGATGCCCGGTGTCCAGGCACACGAATGCCCGCTCGCCGAGCGCGGCGGTCTGGACGTAGCTCGTGCCCCAGTCCGGAACATCCGTGTGATAGAACGCCGGCTCGAAGAACTTGTACTCCAGCACCAGCCGCTGGCCCTCGCCGATCCGCTCATAGATCTTCTGCAGCGAGTCGGCGAGGCGGTCCTGCCGGGCGCGCATCGAATCCTGACCCGGGTAGTTCGTGCCGTCGGCCAGCCAGATCTTCAGGTCGCGCGACCCGGTCTCGTTCATCACGTCGATGCACTCGAAGTGGTGGTCGATCGCCTTCTGCCGGATCCGCGGGTCCGAATGCGTCACCGACCCGAACTTGTAGTCGTCGTCCTGGAACGTGTTCGAGTTGATCGTGCCCAGCCGCACCCCGTTGTCCTCGGCGTGCTTGGCGAGGTCCGCGTACGACTCCACCCGGTCCCACGGGATGTGCAGCGCGACCGTCGGCGCGAGCCCCGTGTGCTTGTGCACCTGCGCGGCGTCCGAGACCTTCTCGAACGGGTCGCGCGCGGTACCGGGGGTTCCGAACACCCGGAACCGGGTGCCCGAATTGCCGAACGCCCAACTCGGCAGCTCGATCGCCTGCAGCGCGAGCTCCGAACGGATGCGGTCAGTGAGACTCATGGGAATCGCTTTCTCTCCAGCGGTGGATCTGGTGGTTCTCGTTCAGCGGACGCTCACGGCGGCCGGCAGCTCGGCGGAGGCGGTGACCTGCCCCGCGCCGATCGGCCGCTCCTCGCCGCCGGGCAGCCGCAGGACGCCGTCGACGCCCTCCGGGAGGTCCGCCTCGACGGTGAAGACACCGTCGCCGTCGACGCTCCAGCGGACGGAGACGCGTCCGTGCGGGGTCTCGAGCGAGGTCGCCGCCTCGGTGAGGCCGCCTCCCGGCTGCGGCGCGATCAGCACGCGGGCGTAGCCCGGCTCGAGTGCCGACAGACCGCCGACGACCCGGTGCATCCAGTCGGCGACCGCGCCGAGGGCGTAGTGGTTGAAGCTCGTCATCTCACCCGGGTTGATGGTGCCGTCCGGCAGCATCGAGTCCCAGCGCTCCCACACCGTGGTCGCGCCCATGGTCACCGGGTAGAGCCAGGACGGGCACTCCTTCTCCAGCAGGAGACGGTAGGCGACGTCGGTGTGCCCGGTGCGGGTGAGCGCGTCGGCGATGAACGGCGTGCCGGCGAAACCGGTCGAGATGCGGTAGCCGGCCTCGGCGGCGAGCTCCGCGAGCCGGTCGCCCGCGACCGCCTCGTCGGCCTCGGACAGCAGGCCGAAGACGATCGCGAGGGCATACACCGTGGTGCAGTCGCTCTTCACGATGCCGCCGTTCACGTACTCCCGGTCGAACGCCGCGCGCAGCGCCTCGGCGTGGGCGGCGAACTCGGCCTGCTCCGCGGAGCGCCCGAGCACGCCGGCGGTGTCGGAGACGATCTTCGCCGACCAGTAGGCGCAGGCCGTCGCGACGACTCCCGTGTCGGCCTTCGCCTTCGCCGGGTTCTCCGGCGGGGCGTCCGGGTCGAGCCAGTCGCCGAACTGGAAGTTGCCGTCCCACACGCCGGAGGGCGAGAGCAGCGACTTCACCCGGCGCACGTGCAATGCCATCGAGTCGAACTGGCGCTCCAGCACGGCGGTGTCGCCATACGCCTGGTAGAGGTCCCACGGCACCCAGACCGCCGCGTCGCTCCAGATGGCGGTGCTGTCGGGCTTCCCGAAGTCGGCGGGGTGCGGCATGTACTTCAGCACGTCCGGGATGACGAAGCCGACGATACCGTCGTTGTGGCGCTGCTCCAGGTCGAGGTCGACCAGCCAGTCGGAGAGGAACGCATCGACGTCGTAGAGGAACGCGGCGGTCGGCGCGAAGGCCGCGATGTCGCCCGTCCAGCCGAGCCGCTCGTCGCGCTGCGGGCAGTCCGTCGGCACGTCGACGAAGTTGCCGCGCATCCCCCAGACGACGTTCTCGTGGAACTGGTTGAGCAGCGGGTCGGAGGTGTGGAACTCGCCGATGCGGGTCAGCTCCGAGCCGATCGCGACGGCGGTCAGGTCCTCCGCGCGAAGCTCGCCCGGCCAGCCCGTGATTTCGGCGTAGCGGAAACCGTGGAAGGTGAAGGTCGGCTCGAACTCGTCGACCCCGCCGGAGAGGATGTAGCGGTCGGTCGCCTTCGCCGAGCGCAGCGGCCGCACGCCCAGCTCGCCGTGCTCCAGCACCTCGGCGTGGCGGATGACGACCTCGGTCCCGGCAGGGCCCTGCACACGGACCTTGATCCAGCCGACCAGGTTCTGCCCGAAGTCGACCAGCGTGGCACCGGAGGGCGACGTGGAGATTTCCTGCACCGGCAACGCGGCCCAGCGGGTGACCGCCGGCCCGATATAGGGGGTGAGACGGGAGGTGTCGAACTCGACCGTGCGCACGCCCGCCCAGCCGTCGCCCGCGAACCCGGGCCGCTTCCACGAGTCGTCGCGGCGGCGGGCGTCGATCGTCTCGCCGTCGTACAGGTCGTTGGCGAGGATCTCGCTCGGGCCGGCGGTCCACTCCTCGTCCGTCACCACGAGCTGGGTCGTGCCGTCGGCGAACTCCAGCTCCAGCTGGGCGAACGCGCCGAGGCCGTCGCCGTACCAGGCTTCGCCGCCGGTCCAGCCGAGGCGCCCGCCGAACCAGCCGCGGCCCAGCGCGATGCCGAGCACGCTGGTCTCGTCGACCAGGTCGGTGACGTCGTAGCTGGCGTAGCGCAGCCTCCACTCGTAGGCGCTCCAGCCGGGGGTGAGCAGGTCCTCCGACACCGGCCGGCCGTTCAGCCAGGCCTCGACCACGCCCTGCGCGGTCAGGGTGAGGGTCGCGCGGGTGAGGGCGCCGTGGCCCTCCTCGACGCGGAACTCCCTGCGCAGCAGCGGCGCCGAGTCGAGCTCCTGTGCGGGTGCGATCAGTCGGGCGTGCCAGTTCATCGGTGAAAGCGCTCCTGTTTCGTGTGCGGTCGTCGTCGTGTCGTCGTGGATGGTCATGTCAGCCCTTCACCGCCCCGCTCGTCATTCCCGCGATGATCTGCCGGTTGAAGAAGATGTAGGCGACCAGCGGCGGGATGGTGATGAGCAGGATGTCCATGAAGAGCAGGTTGTAGAAGCTCAGGTTCTGGCCGGAGAACGTGTAGAGCGTGGTCTGCACGGTCGCGTTGTCCGATCCGGGGAGGAAGTACAGCGGACCCTGGAAGTCGTTGAAGACGAAGACCGACTGCACGACGATCACCGTCACGATCACGGGCCTCAGCAGCGGCAGGATGACCTGGAAGAACAGCCGGACCCTCCCGGCGCCGTCGAGCACCGCGGCCTCGTCGAGCTCCTTCGGCACGGTGTTGAAGAACGCCCGGAAGAGGAGGATGCAGAAGGAGAGCCCGAAGGTCGTCTCGATCAGGATCATGCCCGGGATGGTCTTGTACAGCCCGGTCCCCTGCAGCACCCAGATCGTCGGGACCACGGCGGGCGGCACGATCAGGCCGGCGAGGACGAAGAAGTTCACGACCGGGCCCCACTTGCTGCGCTTGCGGGCGAGCACGTACCCGGCCATGGCCGCCAGGATCACCATGAGGGCGACCGACCCGACGGTCAGCACGAACGAGTTGAGGAAGGCGCGCCAGATCAGGCCGTCGTTGCTCTCCAGCACCGCGATGAGGTTGTCGAAGAAGTGCCACTCCTTCGGCCAGGTGAAGGCGAGGGTGGAGGCGTCGTCCGGCGACTTGGCGGCCTGCAGGACGATGAACGCCAGCGGGACGAGGAAGACGACGACGGAGACGAGGATGGCGATGACGCCGACGCTCCAGGAGCGGATGCGAGCCTGCTTCACAGCTCCACCTGCTTTCTGTTGAGGAAGTACGAGAGCGGGACCATGATCACCGTCACGACGAGGAAGAGGATGACGTTGCCGGCGGTCGAGAGGCCGTAGAAACCGGCCTGGTACTGCTTGTAGATGACCGACGCGAGCACGTCGCTGGTGAACCCGGGACCGCCGCCGGTGGTGGCCCAGATGATGTCGAAGGAGCGCAGTCCGCCGATCAGCGACAGGATGATGACGGTCGCGGTCGCGCCCCGGCTGAGCGGGATGGTGATGCGTCGCAGGATCTGCCACGAGGAGGCGCCGTCGATGCGGGCCGCCTCGAAGTACTCGCTCGGGATGGCGACGATGCCGGCCATGAAGATCAGCGTCGCGATGCCGACGCCCTTCCAGATGTCGACACCGGCGATGGAGTAGAGCGCGAGGTTGGGGTCGGTGAACCAGCCCGGCTGCGGGAGCCCGAAGAACCCGAGCACCGCGTTCACCATCCCGTGGAAGGGGTCGAGCAGCGACTTCCAGAGGATGCCGACGCCGATGGTCGACAGCAGCACCGGGAAGAAGACGATGGCCCGGAGGTAGCCGCGGCCGACGACCGGCCCGGTCAGCAGCAGGGCCAGCAGGAAGCCGATCACCACCTTCGCCGCCGAGGTCAGGAAAGCGTAGATGAAGGTGTGGATGAAGCTCGTGTAGAGCTGCGGGTCCTGGAAGAACTGCACGTAGTTCGCGAACCCGATGAACTGCGAGTCGAACAGCGACCAGCGGGTGAGCGAGAAGTAGAACGAGGAGAACGTCGGGATCGCGAAGAAGATGACGTAGAGCGCGATCGCGGGGATGAAGAACCACGTCGGATACGCGGATCGGATGCGGGACTTCCGTGGCTTCACGGGCCCGGGGCTCCTGCCCTCCGTGATGATGTCGGCCGCTTGCACTGCGGTCGCCGGGGTGGCCGTCGACATGTGTCTGCTCCTCGTCGAGTCTTCAGTCCGCCGGTGGTGGTCGGACGCCGGTGGTCGTCCGGCGGGTGGCCGTCCGGACCGGCGAGGGGGGATCGCCGGTCCGGAGGGGTCTCACCAGCCCTTGATGCCCAGCTGCTGGGCCTGAGCCTTCACATCCTGGTCGTACAGGGCGGCGCCCTGCTGCGCGGTCGAGATGCCCGAGCCCACCTGGATCAGGATCTTCTCCAGGTTCGGGCCCTTGATCGGCGACAGGAACTCCAGCGCCAGGCCGGTCTTCTTGTCGTCCTGGTACTTCAGCACATCCTTGACCAGCGCGGGCGCGTTGGACGGAAGGGTGCAGGCGCTCGTCGCGAACGGACCGCCCGGCGTGCCGACCTTGTTCTGCAGGTCGCAGCCGGTGGGCGAGTTGATGAACGCCACGAGCTTCTTCGCCGCGGTCAGCTTGTCGCCGGTGGTCGACTTCGGGATGTACGCGCCGTTCGACTCCCACACCGTCGCGTGGGGCTCACCCGAGTCCGGCGGCACGGCGAAGTAGCCGATGTCATCGACCTGGTCGGGGTTCGACTGGACGACGTTGCCGATGACCGCGGAGAGCATCGGGTACTGCGCGCCCTCGCCGGTGGCGAGCATCTTCAGGGCGTTGACGTTGGTCAGGGACGCGAAGTCCTTGTTCATCAGCCCCTTGTCGAAGATCTCCTGCGTGTGGGTGAAGCCCGCCAGCGCCGGCTCCTTCGCGTACTTCGCGTTCGACTTGTTGGCCGTGTAGTCCTTGGCCCAGTTCGGGTCCTTGGCGCTCACGTTCGCGAAGTCGGCGAGGACGAGCAGCTGGCTGGTCCAGGTGTCGCCGTACGACTGGATGACCGGCGCGATGCCTGCGGCCTTGATCTTCTCGCTGTTGCTGATGAACTCGTCCCAGGTGGTCGGGACGCTGAGGCCGAGCTTCTCGTAGACCTTCTTGTTGTAGAGGATGCCGCCGTCGAAGGTGGTGCCCCACGGCGCTCCGTACAGGCCCTTGTCGGTGCTGACGGTCTTCTTGAAGTCGCTGGTCAGGTCCTTCGTCCAGGCCTCGTCGGTGAGCGGCTGGAGCTGGGAGTCCGGGCGCAGCGCCTGGAAGAGCGAGCCCGAGTTGTAGAGGAAGACGTCGTTCATCTCGCCCGTGGAGAGGCGCGTCTTGATCAGGTTGTCGCCGTCGGTGCCGGCCGGGCGGGTCTCGACCTTGACGGTGATGCTGGGGTTGGCCTTGTGGAACGCCTTGGCGAGATCGTTCGCGAACTGCGTGTTCACGGGGTCGTTGCCGCCCGCGAGCAGCGAGATCGTGGTGGATCCGCCGGAGCCACCGCTGGACGAGCAGCCGGCGAGCGCTGCACCGAGCAGCGCGGCCCCGCCGAGAATGGCGGCGACCCTCGTCGCCGTCCTCCGAGTGAACATCCAAATACCTCCTTGTATTTTGAAGCGCCGCCTCGCCTCGGGTGTGTGTTGCGGCGGGTTTTGAAACGCTTCATCGAACCATAGGGGCAGGGATGCGATGACGTCAAGAAGTTTTTCGTAACGATTCAATCCCTTGAATCCTCGTTGCATCCGCCGCGGCGGCGTGGATAGACTTCGCCGACATCGCACTCGCGTCATTGCGTCGATTCAACGGCGAAATCGCATAGGATTCGAGCGGAAGGGGGACCGGATGGCCTCGGCAAGCGTGAAAGACGTCGCCGCGCTGGCCCGCGTGTCGGTCGGGACCGTCTCCAACGTCCTCAACCGGCCGGAGCTCGTGGCGCCGGAGACCGTGGAACGCGTGACGCAGGCCATGGAGAAGCTCTCCTACGTGCGCAACGAGGCCGCCCGCCAGCTGCGCCTCGGCCACAGTCAGGCGCTTGGGCTGATCACCCTCAGCGGCGGCAACCCGTTCTTCACCGACCTGGCCACCGCGGCCGAGGACGCTGCGGCCGACGCCGGGTTCTCGGTCATCGTCGGCAACAGCAACGACCGCAAGGACCGCGAGGCGGGCTACCTGAGCCTGTTCGAGGAGCTCCGCGTGCGCGGAGTGCTGCTCTCCCCCGTCGGCGACCCGGCTGCACGGCTGCGCCGCATGCGCGACCGCGGCATCTCCGCCGTGCTCGTGGACACGGTCAGCACCGACAGCTCCTTCAGCTCGGTCTCCGTGGATGACGTCGCCGGCGGTGCGCTCGCAGCGGCCCACCTCATCGGGTCCGGCCGCCGCCGGCTGGCCTACGTCGGCGGACCGATCGAGATCCGCCAGGTGCGCGACCGCCTCGCCGGCGCGCGGCAGGAGGTGGCGAAGCACCCGGGTGTCACGCTCGAGGTGGTCGACGTGGGAGCCCTCACCGTGCAGGAGGGTCGCGCGGCCGGAGCCGTCATCGCCTCACGACCGGTCTCCGACCGGCCCGACGCCGTCTTCGCCGCCAACGACCTGCTCGCGATCGGCCTGCTCCAGTCGCTGTTCATCAACGGCCGGCTCGCCATCCCGCAGGAGATCGCCCTGGTCGGCTACGACGACATCCAGTTCGCCAGCGCCTCCGTCGTCCCGCTCACCTCGGTGCGCCAGCCGAGCGCCCTGATCGGCCGGACCGGCGTCGAGATCCTGCTGCAGGAGGCGGAGGACCCCGAGCTGCAGCCCCGCCACGTGCTCTACCAGCCGGAACTCGTCGTCCGCGAGAGCAGCGCCGGCTGACGCGCCGCACCGCGCCGCGCCGCTGAGCGTCGAATCGATCCGAATCTCCGTCCGGGCTGACTTACGGCGGAGATCCGAAGCTGCCAGCTCCGAATCTCCGACCGAAGCGGAGGCACGGAGTCGTTCGCAGCAGACGCCGCGGGCCGCTGGGCCGCTAGGATCGGCTGCAACTGCGACGGAGGGGGACGTCATGGAATCGAAGCTGCGACCGAAGGTCGTGCTGTGGTGGGGCATCGGACTCGCGCTCGCCGGAGTGCTGCTGACATTGCTGCTGCCGCAACTCTCCTACTCGCTCATGCCGGACCCCAGCTCGGCCACAGGCGTCGACCAGGGCTTCCTGGTGCTGCTCAGCCTCGTCATCCGCATCGTCGGCGACCTGCTGACGCCGCTCGGCGTCGCACTGATCGGCGCGTCCGTCGTGATGGCGTACGTCGGCCGGCTGCTCGCGGCCCGCGAACCGGAGACCGAGACCGCGCTGGACGAGCAGTGACATCGGACCCGCTCAGCAGCCTCGCGCTGTCGGTGACGCTCTCCGCGGCCGCCCTGTACGCGCTGTACTGGACGGTCCGCCGCGCGGTCGCCCACGGCATCCGGGATGCCGCGTCCACCGGGGAGCAAGGGGGCGAAGGGGAGCCGCGTGAGGGATGACACCGCCCCGCAGATCGGACCGTACGACGTCGAACGGTCGGCACTCGCGCTCGACGGCGAGCGGCTTCAAGCGCTCCTGACGAGGATCGGCGCACCGACCGAGACCCTGCCCCCCGCCACACCGGACGACGGCTGGCGCGTGCTCGCGGAGGCGCCGACCGGCGAGGGTTCGCTCCTGCTCGGCCACCCCGCCGACCCTGCTCGCAGCCTCTGGCACCTCGCGCACGTCAGCGGCACGGAACCCGCCCGCGTCACCGTCCAGCCCGACCCGCAGCCGCTCCGTCGGAGCGTCGCCGAGCGCCGGGCCGGGCTGGCCATCCGCTGGCCGGCGATCACGCGGGAGCTGCTCGACGTGGACGCGCTCGCCGTCGACATCGTCAACGAGGGCGCAGAGCGCTGGTTCCCGGATGACGACTCCTTCTACGCCACCGCGTCCCTCGTCCCCGCCGGCGGCTCGAGCGGCGGCGGCTTCTTCTTCGCCTGGGCATCAGGGCAGGATCGCCCGCTCCCGCTCGATCCGGGCGACTACCTGCGCGTCCACGCCCGCATCGACTCCTCGCAGTGGCGGGACGCGCAACCTGGGCCCTACCTCATCCACGCGTTCACCCCGACGCTGCGGCTGACGACCGCCGAGCCGCTGCGCATCGAGCTGACCCCCGAGCTCATCGCCGCTCACCGACCGTCGCCGCATCGGGCGCCGCCGCCCGCGGGCCATGAACGCCAGGCGACCGAGGACCGCCTCCGCATCCTCCATGCCTACCGCGCGGCGCGCGATCGCTTCCCGGAGCTCGTCGACGCCATCCGCGACGCGCGCGACGATCAAGCGGCACTCGCTCGGATCGCGGAGCTGCTCCACATCACCGACGACGCCGCGCAGGCGGTCTACAACCTGCAGCTCCGCCGACTCCGGATCGGCCCGCAGGACCTCCTCGCGATCGAGACCGAGGCGCTGGAGCAGCGCCTGCGCGACCTCGCCTGATCGCGGGAACAGGAAAGGCGCGGCACCCGTCTCGCGACGGGGCCGCGCCTTCCGGAGGGAGCGCTCGGCTCAGCTCTGCTGCCGCTCGGCCTTCGCCTTCAGCTCCTCGTACTGCTTCCGCACCTCGGTCATGTCAAGGCCGCGGATCTGCTGGATGAGGTCCTCGACGGCCTCGCCCGGAAGGGCGCCGGCCTGCGAGAACAGGGGGATGCCGTCGCGGTACGCGATCAGCGTCGGGATGGACTGGATGCCGTACGACGCCGCCAGCGCCTGCTGCGCCTCGGTGTCGATCTTCCCGAAGGTGATGTCGGAGTGCTTCTCGGACGCCTTCTCGAAGACGGGGGCGAACATGTGACACGGGCCGCACCAGTCGGCCCAGAAGTCGAGCAGCACGATGCCGTCGGCGACGGTCTGGTCGTGGTTGGTCGAGGTGATCTCGGTGGTTGCCATGTGTGGTGAAACACCGGCGGACCAGGCGGTATTCCGCTCACCCTCCCCGGCGGCCTGTGAAGACGGTGAACGCCAGCGGCACGACCGAGGCGGCGAGGAACACCGCCCCGAGCACCTGGTCCGTGGTGTGGATGATCGCCCCGGCGATCACGACGCCGCCGAAGACCACGCCCGCCACCAGTCGCCGTGCCGCCCGCTCGAGCCGGCCGACCCGTTGCTCGAGGCGCGGCGCGTTCACCGCGATCGAGCCGTCGTCGATGCGCGTGACGAGGTCGTCCAGCCGCTTCGGCAGCCGCCACGCGATGGTCAGGTTGTCGAGCGCCTGCTTGGCGATGTCCTGCCCGAGGTTGCCGCGCTCGTCGCGCAGCAGCTGCGCCGCGTACGGCTCGACCGAGTCCCACAGGTTGAACGACGGGTCGAGCGCGCTGCACACGCCGGAGGTGAGGGACATGGCCCGGATGATGAGCAGGAAGTTCTCCGGCAGCTGGAACGGCAGGGACCGCACCACGTCGCCGAACTCGACGGCGAACTCCCGGAACTCGCGCGGGTCGACCTCGCGCAGCTCGGCGAACCCCATGCCGCCGAACCGGGCGAACAGGTGGGTCATCGCCCGCTCCAGCTCGGCCGTGTCGGCGGTCGGGAGCAGCACGCCGACGTCGCGGATGGCGTCCACCAGACCTTTGCCGTCCCGGGACGCCGCCGCGATCAGCAGCTTGCGGAGGCCGCTGCGGGTGCCCGGCGGCACCTCGCCCATCATCCCGAAGTCGACGAAGGTGAGCCGCCACGGCCGCTCCCCCGCCGCCTCGGGCAGCGGCGTCACGAAGATGTTGCCGGGGTGCGGGTCGGCGTGGAAGAACCCGTTCGTGAACAGCTGGTCGAACATCACCTCGGCGAACACCGGCGCGACCTCGGCCGGGTCGATGCCGGCGGCGCGCAGCCCGTCGGCATCGGTGATCTTGATGGCGGTCACGTCCTGCAGGGTCAGCACGCGCGTGGTCGTCCGCTCCCAGACGACGGCGGGCACCGCCACGCGGGCGTCGCCGTCGAACTCCTCGGCGAAGCGCTCGGAGTTCGCCGCCTCATGCAGGTAGTCGATCTCCTCCAGGCTGGTGCGTGCGAACTCCTCCACCAGCGCGGGAGCGTCGACCCGGTCGGAGACCAGGCGCACGTGGCTCAGCCAGCGGCCGACGCGGCGCAGGGCGGCGAGGTCGACGTCCACGATCGCGTCGATGCCCGGACGCTGCACCTTCAGCACCACCGCGTCCAGCCCGATGTCGGCCGCGAGCTCCGGGAGCAGCCGTCCGCGGTGGGCCTGCCCGAGGGAGGCCGCGGCCACCGGCACCTCGTCGACGGACGCGAACGCGCGGTCCAGCGGCATCCCGAGCTCGGCCTCCGCGAGCGCCCGGATGGCCGGGAACGGCACGGCCGGCACCTCGTCCTGCAGACCCTCGAGCTCGCTGGTGATCTCCGGCGGCAGCACGTCGAGCCGGGAGGACATGAACTGCCCGACCTTGATCATCAGGCCGCCGAGGTCGACCGCGAGAGCGTGGAAGCGCTGCGCGAACCGCCGCATCCGGCGCGATCGGGTGCGGGCGGCGACCGACGCGAGCCCGATGCGCGGCAGGAACAGCTCGTACCACCAGGTGACGGTGAGGTTCCAGCCGGCGAAGCGCAGGATGCGGCGGTAGCGCGCACGCGTCGCCGGCGTCGCCGCGGGCGCTCCCGTCGCGGCCGGCGCCTGGTCCGACACCCGGGTCAGCCCTGGGCGAGGATCGAGTACAGCTTGCGGCGTGCCTCCTCCAGCACGGCCACGGCCTCCTGCACCTGGTCGGGCGTGCCCGTGCGGTGCACCTGCGCGACCGCCTGCGCCAGCTCCATCCCTGCCTTCGGCAGGGCGCCAGGACCGGCCGTGCGACGCTGGCTTCCCGTGCCGTCGGCGGTGTCGCCGCCGTCGAGCCACGGCGCGCTTCCCTCGCTCGCGGCGACCTCCCGGCCCTCCTCGGTGAGCGCGTAGGTCTTGCGGCCGTTCGACTCCTCCGCAGTGATGAGGCCCTCGTCGGCGAGCAGCTGCAGGGTCGGGTAGACGGAACCGGCGCTCGGCTTCCACGAGCCGCCGCTGCGCTCCTCGATCTCACGGATGATCTGGTAGCCGTGCATCGGCTTCTCGCTCAGCAGGGAGAGCACGGCGGCGCGGACGTCGCCGCGTCCCATCCGGGAGCCGACCTTCTTCTCGAACGTCGACCGCAGCTGCTCGAACGCCTGCCACATGGCGTCCGGGTCCATGCGGGCGCCGAAGCCGCCGGTGGGGAATGAGGTGGACATGATGATCCTCCGATCGTCAGCGATATCTAACGATATATCGTTAGAACGGCTGGCGGAAGGTGTCGGCCGTGCCCGCTACCTTCGAATCAGATGAGAAACACGCCCCGCCGCTCCCCCGCCCGCCGCACGCTCGCCGCCGCCGTCGTCCTCGCCGCTTCGCTGCTCACCACGGGCTGCGCGGGTGCCGCGACGGCGCTCCGCGATCTCCCGCTCGCGACCGGCGGGGCCGACCCGAGCACCACCGCCGCTCCGAGCGCCACCGCCGCTCCGGCCCCGGCCGGCACGGCCCTCGCGCTGCTCGCGACGCTGCCGGTCAAGGGCAGGGCGCCCGCGTCCGGGTACCAGCGCACGGAGGACTTCGGGGCGGCGTGGCTGGACGTGGACCGCAACGGCTGCGACACCCGCGACGACATCCTCTCCCGCGACCTCACGGGCGCCGCCCGGCAGGGCGGCTGCCGCGTGCTCTCCGGGACGCTGGCCGACCCGTACACCGGGCGCACCATCCACTTCGTGCGCGGCGAGAAGACCTCCGCGCTCGTGCAGATCGACCACCTGGTCCCCCTGCAGAACGCGTGGGTCACCGGCGCGCAGCGGTTGAGCCGCGAGCAGCGCGTCCGCCTGGCCAACGACCCGCTCAACCTGCTGGCGGTGGACGGCGCTGCCAACCAGAGCAAGTCCGCCGGGGACGCCGCCACGTGGCTCCCGGCGAACAAGGCGTTCCGCTGCGAGTACGTGGCCCGGCAGGTCTCCGTCAAGGCGGTCTACGGCCTGTGGGTCACGCCCCCGGAGCATGACGCGATCGCGCGTATCCTCTCCACCTGCCCGGCGCAGCCGGCCGAGCCGTCCGGGCTCCCGCCGACCGCGGGCTGAACCGTCATCGAGATGTCTCCGCGCCGCAATCGTGCGGAAACACGCGGTGCGTAACGTCTGAGCATGGGCCTGTTCTCTTTCTCCGAATGCGCACACTGCGGCGAGCAGCAGCCGGTTCTCGGCGACGGTCGGCTCGCCATCCACTTCACCCGCGACGGCGAGCGTTGCGGCGGCTCCGAGCGCCGCAACGACAACGACGGCGTCAGCAGCGAGCAGGCGCGCCGCATCGAGGCGCAGCTGCGCCTGGCGCTCCGCCAGGTGATGGGAGCGCGGACGGCCTGACGGATCCGCTCCGATAAACCGCGCCGGGAGGCGGGTCAACCACCCTTCGGGACCTCGCAGGGTGTCCGCACGAACGGTCCAGACGGGGTCCGTATCGTCGCCGGAGCCCGCGGTCCGATGCGGCCGGCACACCGGTCGGCCGCAGCGCGGGCACGGAAAGGATCCCATGATTCAGACGAAGAACACCTCCGTTCGGAAGAGCAGCGCCTTCACCGCCAAGCGGGCGGCCGTCGGCGCAGCGTCCCTCATCGCGGCGACCGCCCTGGTGGGGGTGGGGGCTCAGGGCGCGTTCGCGACGACGGTCGACGGCGGTGCCTCCGGCTCCGGCTCGTCCTCGTCGGCGACGGCGCAGGCGCACGTGTCGACGGATGCGGGCCACGACCTGTTCGCCGGCCACCTGAACGGCGCGAAGGCCCAGGCGCTCGCCAAGCGTGTGATCGCCGACAAGCCGCTGCTCGCCCTGCTGCCCGACTCGCTCCAGCGCGACGTCACGACGCTCTCAACGGCGGCGGCGAAGGATCGCACGGCCGACGCCAAGAAGATCGTCCGCACGGCACTCGACGGCGGGTACGGCAGCGCCATCAAGGACCTGGCCACGCACCTGAAGGATGCACGGGACGACCGCTCCGGCCTCTCCGGGGTGAAGGGCCTTCTCGACGACCTGCGCTCGGGCGACCTGTCGTCGCCGCAGCTGGGCGACACCGGCGCCGCGGTCGCGGTCGACGTGACCGGTGACGCGCAGCTGGCGGCCAAGCTCCCGGATGCGCTGCGCACCGACCTCGGTCAGCTGGCGTCCGCGCCCGCCGCCGAGCGGACGGGCGACGTGCAGAAGATCGCGGCCACCGCGCTCGCGGGCGGCTACGGCGACGGCATCCAGCAGCTCGCGCAGCAGGCCGAGCAGGCTCTCGCCTCCGGGCACTGACCCTCGCGCACGACGACGGCCCCGGCGCTCCCCGCGCCGGGGCCGTTCGCGCGCCACGTCGGTCCTTGCGGCGCGCCGGACGGATGTGGTGGCCTGGTGCCGTGATGTCGAACTTCTTCCCCATGGATCCCCCACCGGACGAGAGCGGCGGCTTCCCCACGACGGAGCAGATGCCGTGGTGGCGGCCGCCGGAGGACGAGCTGCCTGTGTTCCTGTCCGTCGGCGAGCGGATGGCGGTCACCCCGCGGGTCGCCGTGGTGCTGACCGGCGCTCGCGTGTTCCGCAGCGGCGTGGAGTTCCGTCTCGAGCGGCACTTCCGCCGGGGCGACCTGACGCAGCGGGAGTGGCAGCTGGAGCAGTGGGGCTTCCACGGTCCGCTCGGCCCGGGTGACCCGGGACGCCTCCGCTACGGCGTCGCGCTGGGCGACGGCGAGAAGGTGCTGCTGGACTTCCCCGGCGGCGGCTCCCCCTTCGACGAGCCGCCGTTGCGCTCACTCACCCAATCCGACCAGACCGGCTCGGGCTCTGCGGACTACTACCGTTCCTACGACGGCCTCTGGCTGTGGCCGCTCCCGCCGGAGGGTCCCCTGGAGGTGGTGCTGGAGTGGCCGGAGCAGGGCATCCCCGAGACCCGGGCGGTCCTCGACGGCGGCCGCCTGCGGGAGCTCGCCGCCGGGGTGACGAGCATTTGGGACTGACCCGTCGTCGCCTCACCGGAGCGATCGCAGTGGTCGCGCTGCTCGCGAGCGGCATCCTGCTCGCCGGCTGCGTCACGCCCGTGCCGTTCTGCGCCGGAGCGGCCGTGCGACCGCCGCTCATCGGTGTGGATGCGCAGGGCTGGCATCACGCGCATCCTGGGGGCACCGTCCACGCCTGCTACGACGGCACCTGCGATCGGGAGGACGGCACGACGGACACCGTCGAGATCGTGGTGCCGCGGGGCGACGCCGACGGCCGGAAACACGACCTCGCCGTCACCATCACGGACGCGACGGGCACGACCGTGAGCAGCGAACGCATCGCCCTGGTGCGGATCCCCGGCAGGCCCGGAGGCCCCTGCCCGTTCCCCGACCAGTGGAGCCGGGCGGTGCTCGTGCGCAACGACGGCACCCTCCAGGTCGGCGGCGCGGACGACGGCAGCATCATCGTCCCCACACCCTGATCCGCCGACCGGACGGTCAGTCCCGCGGGTCCCGCGGCAGCTCGGTGTCGGCCGGCGGCAGCTCCGCGGGCTCGGCAACCGGCTCCCCCGTCTCCGCGTTGAGCGCCTGCTGCCCCGGCGGCAGGTTGGACAGGTCGGGCGCGATCACCGTCGCGGGGGTACGGGAGTCGGGGAGGCCGAACACCGCCTCGGTGCCCTGCGCGGTCAGCACCAGGTCGTCGGAGCGCCGCGGCAGTGTGCGGCCGCGGAAGAAGTCCGGCCGGACGATCCGCCAGATCACCAGGAGGATAACCCCCAGGAGCAGCCCTCCGACGCCGACCACCGCCTCCGCGCCAATGCCGAAGATGGTCACGTTCTTGCCGGCGTCGTCGGTCAGCCAGTCGGGCTGAGCGAAGTTGTAGACGCCGTAACAGAACACCGCCAGCAGCATCAGGCCGCCCGCGAGCGGGAACAGCCCGCGGAAGATCACCGTGCGCGCGCTGCGGAACAGGGTCTTGCGGTAGAACCAGACGCAGGCGAACCCGGTCAGCCCGTAGTAGAAGGCGATCATCAGGCCGATCGAGCCGATGAGGGCGTTCAGCAGGCTGACGCTGATCGCGGTGAAGATCAGGTAGAAGAGCGCCGAGACCAGCCCCATCCCGATCGTCGACCAGGTCGGGGTGAGGAAGCGCGGGTGGATGCGGGCGAAGCGCTCCGGGATGGCCTTGTAGACCGCCATCGAGAGCGCCGTGCGGGCGGTCGGGAGGATCGTCGTCTGCGTCGAGGCCGACGCCGAGGTGAGGATGGAGAAGCCGAGCAGTGCCATCAGGATCGTCCCGACCGGTCCGCTGCCGAACAGGGTCGGCCCGATCGCAGAGAACACGTCGGAGGAGTTCGCCGGGTTCGCCAGCCCGATCCCCTTGTCGCCGACGCCCGCGAACGCGACCGTCGCCACGGTGACCAGCGCGTAGGTGGCGAGCAGCAGCAGCGTCGAGATCACGGCCGCCCGCCCGGGCGTCTTGCCCGGGTCCTTCGTCTCCTCGTTGACCGACACCGCCGTGTCCCAACCCCAGTAGATGAAGATGGCGGTCAGCAGCGCCGGGGCGATCGTCTGCCCGAAGTCGAGCGTGAACGGGTTGAACCACGACCATTGCGGGATCAGCGAGTACGGCTCGGCGTTGCCGGTGTAGACCTTCACCAGCGCGAACACGGCGAAGAGGATGAGGATGACGACCTCGAACCCCAGCAGCACGTACTGCACCCGGGCGGAGACCTCGATGCCGCGGTAGCAGATCCACGTCATCAGCGCGATCCACACGAGCCCCGCGATCGTGACGGCGACGTCGTTGTTGGCCAGGTCCGCGACGCCCGGCAGCCCGAAGCTGCCGACGAACGTGTACGAGTACTGCCCGGCGATCTGCGCCAGGTTCGCCATCACGATGACGTCTGCGACGATGATCCCCCAGCCGCCCATCCACCCGGTGATCGGGCCGAACGCGCGCGTGGCCCAGGTGAACGTGGTGCCGCAGTCCGGCTCGGCCTTGTTCAGCTCCTGGTAGGCGACCGCGATGAGGTACATCGGCACGAACGCCAGCAGCACGATTCCCGGTGCCTTCACGCCGGCCGCGAGCGTCCCGCCGACGACGATGAAGCCGAGGCTCGCCGCGAGGCTGTACGCCGGCGCGGTGGACGCGACCCCCACGACCACGCTCGACAGCAGCCCCAGCGCGCCGCCTTTGAGGCCCTTGCCTTCCGGCTCCTGCCCGGTGGGGTCGCCGGGGGTGGGTGGGCGCAGCGCGGACATCAGCAGAACAGCGCCCACTCGCCGCGGGACAGCGAGGCCGCCTTCCCGCGCAGCAGCACGTTCCAGCGCCCGTCGTCCCGCGAGACGTACTGGACCAGGATGGTGCTGTACCGCCACCCGTCGCGCGACCGCGACCAGTGCACCAGCGAGATGTACTGCCCCGGTCGCAGGTACGGGACGGCGAAGCCGTCGTCGGTGCGGGTCGGGGCGTCCGGGTCGACGTCGTGGTCGACGGTGAGATCCTCCGGAGAGCTGCCGATCATGCGCGCCACCTCCTTCTGCGCCTTCGCGGAGGGCCAGGGGTCGGGTACCCGCCGGCGGCGACCGCTCATTACGGGAAGTATCCGTACCGCGAGGACGGGGGCCTTAGGGCTTAGGTCCCGCGGCGTAGGGTCGAGGCCTCGTGTGGACTTTGTACCTGGAGGTAGGTACAGTTGCCACCATGACGACGCGAGACGACCTGATCGAGGCCACACGGGAACTCATGTGGGAACGCGGCTACGGAGCGACGAGCCCGAGGGAGATCCTGGATGCGGCCGGGGCCGGCAAGGGCAGCATGTACCACCACTTCCAGGGCAAGGAAGCGCTCGCCCAGGCTGCGATCGAGCGCAACTCCGAGCAGATGAAGGCCCAGGTCGGGGCCTCCCTCGGCTCGGGGTCCAGCGCCGTCGAGCGGGTGCGGGCGTACCTGACACGGGACCACGAAGCGGTGATGAAGGGCTGCCAGTTCGGACGCCTGGTGCAGGAGCCCGAGGTGATCGACTCCCCCGCGCTTCGGACCGAGGTGGGCGAGATGTTCGCGTGGATCCGCGGGCAGCTCGCCGCTGTCATCACCGACGGGGTCGAGCGCGGCGAGTTCCGTGCAGACCTGGACCCGGTCCGCACGGCGGCGGCGGTCGCGGCGGCTCTGCAGGGCGGCTACGTGCTGGCGCGCGCGGCACAGAACGCCGCCGTCTTCGACGACGCGGTCGAGGGCGTTCTGGCCCTGCTCGAAGCAGCGCGCGCGTGACCGCGATCGCGGCGCCCGTCCGCACCGCATGGTCGGCGCGCGGCTGGGCGATCTACCTGGGCTGGATCGTCATCACCCTGGACGGCAGCGCGCTGAACCTCGCGCTGCCGAGGATCGCGGACGACCTGAACGCGCAGGCGGGAGGAATCTCCTGGGTGGTCGACGCGTATACGCTCCCGCTGGCGTCCCTGCTCCTCCTCGGCGGGAGCCTCGGCGACCGGGTCGGCGCAGAGAGGCTGTTCCGTGTCGGCGCGATTGGCTTCGCCGCGGCCTCCGCCGCGTGCGCGCTCAGCCCGTCGATCGGGGTGCTGATAGCCTGCCGCGCGGCGCAGGGCGTGTTCGCCGCGCTGCTCCTCCCGATGGTCCTCGCCCTGGTGGGCAAGAGCTTCGACGACCCCGGGCACCGTTCGACCGCGGTGAACATGATGACGGTCTTCGGTGGCGCCGGGATGGCCGTCGGGCCGTTCCTCGGCGGCCTCCTGACCGACACGGCCGGCTGGCGTGCCGTGTTCTGGCTCACGGCGCCCATCGCGATCGCCGCGGCCGCCCTCGTGGGCAGGGCGGACCACCCGCGCGCCCGGCGCGACCGCCCCCGCCTCGACCTGGCCGGCCAGCTCATCGGAACCGCGGGACTCGTGGCCGTGGTCGCCGGACTCATCGAGGCGGGCCGGGACGCGAGTGCGCCACTCACCTGGATCCTCCTCCTGGGCGGCGTGCTGCTGCTCGCCGTCTTCGTCCTGGTCGAGCACCGTGCGAAGGCCCCGATCATGCCGCTCGGCGTGTTCCGCAGCCCGGGTTTCGCCGGCGCGGTCGTCGGCGGTTTCGCCTTCCAGTTCGGCGCCTACGGGCTCCAGTTCTTCCTCGCCCTGTACATACAGACGGCGTGGGGCGTCTCGGCACTCACGGGCGGCCTGCTGCTGGGATCGTTCGCCCTCGGCACCATCCTGGCCGGCGTGCTCGTCAACCCGGCCCTGCTGCGACGCGGAAACCGCCGGATGATCCTCATCGGATCCGGGGCCGCCGCGGCCGGAACCCTTATGCTGCTCGGCGCGCTCGGCGTCCAGCAGTGGTGGGTGCTCGTGACCGCGGAGTTCGTCGTCGGTGCGGGCACCGCGATCTACTCGACCGCGCTGAACAGGACCGCGAGCGTGTCGCTCGGGGCCGAGTCCGCAGGGCTCGCCTCGGGGATCTACAACACGTCCCGGCAGGTGGGCCAGGCCGTGGGGATCGCGGTGCTGGGGGCGCTCGCGGCGCTCGCGGATGCTCGTGTCGGGTACGTCGCGGCGGTGCTGGTGATCACCTGCTGCACCGCTGTGATCGCGGGGACGGCGCTGCGGGCGCGCGCATCGGAGGCCGCCCAGGCGGTGTGATTTCACCACACGCAAATTGGGGGCGCGACGCCATCGACGCAGCAAATACGGTTGGCAACGAATATCGCTTCTTGTCGAGTCACGATGATCCGGGGGTAGAAAGTGCGCTTCCACCGCGCTCTCAATGGAGTAATCGCTTCTACAGTCGTTGCGGTAGCAACGCTAGCGAGCTACTCGCCACCTGCCGCCGCAGATGACCCGCCTACAGGCTCAGGCCTCGACAAGTATCAACTCGTCGTGCCAGGTTCCGTCCTAGCTGCCGCGGCTGCGGGGTCCGGCACGCTTCTCTCCGAGGCGCAGTACGGCGCTCTTCTAGCGAATGGCGTAACCGCTGAGAGCGCTGCGGGCAGCGCACTCTTGATCCCAGCAACTGGCCTAGGCACCGCCGAGGTCGCTGCTGGGTCAGCATCGATTCCTATTGGAGCTGGACTCGCGGCGGTCTTTCTCGCGGCAAACGCGGAGCACATGCTCGGCGTGTTTCACGACCAGGATCTATGCGGAACGACGCCAGCCGGCTTCGAGCTTCCAAATCAAGTCTTGTCAGCAATCTCGTTCACGGATTGCCACTCGTGGAACTTGTCGCAGCAGATGAAGCAGCAATTGAACGCTGACCTTTCCGCAGTCGCCAATTTCGCTTTGGGCAGCGAAAGCTGCGTGGGCGCCGTCTGCGGCGAGTTGACCAGCGGACCCATGATCCCCTACAACTCCGAGAGCGCCTACTATTGCGCCTCCAGCTCGGACTTCGGGCCGTCATCCTGGAGCAATCCAATACCGCGTGTAGCAACCGACGCCGACGCGGATCCGACTTCAGCGAGCCAGTGGTATGGCGGCGGCCCCAACTGGGCGCCAAATCCCGCCTCCGCCTGCCCTCTGGTTCCGGGCGCCACTTCGTACACGATGGTGTACGCGGGAGAGATTGGCACGCAACCCGGGGTCGTGCCCGTCGCATGGATTTCTCAACTCGGTGCTGAGAAGCTCGCAGCTGATGGAACAGTGAGGCTGGATATCAAACGCTCCTTCACGTGCGTCATCACAATGACCGACGGGTCCACCGTTTCAAACACGTCCGATGCTGGTAGCGAGGGCTCGGGGGAACTCGAAGCGCCTTCATGCCCCGCCGTTCCCGCCGGAGCAGTGCCGGCCAGGGCGCAGATCTATCTTTCGAGCCCCGCAGCTTCTGGCGGGCAAATTCTCGTGTTCGATCAATCCACCACAGGCAGCTATCGTGCGTGGAAACAGAACTACCCCGAGTGCGGCGACGGCGGCTGCAAACTCGACCTGAAGAAGAACTTCACCAGTTGCTTCTACTACTCAACGAACTGTGCGGGATGGATCGATGATCCCTCCCGCGGCAGCGACTACAACTGCACCTACGGAGGTCATCCCGTACCGCTCAGCGAATGCTATCCGTATGGTCCCACCTTCAATGCGGGTGAACCAGAAGCTGGTCGCGCTTACGGCGATCCGGGCACGGGGCGCACTGTAGACGGTCAGACCTCACCTACGTCGGAAGATAGGCTCTTCGTCGAGCTTATGAAGCGGGGCTGGGATCACTGGGACACCCCGAACTACTCACTGGGAACGGGCAGCCAAGGCAACGCAGCGCGCACCGTTGCGAAGCAGTGCGTCGCCCTGAACATCACTGCCTCGTGCTCCACATTGCCGATCTTTTCACCGGGTGCCGACCTGGGCGAAGCAACCGTTCACGACTTCAACGCAATCCTCGGGACCTTGGATCCAGGCACCAACAACCCGGGGTCGCGCCCGGCTGAGTTGACGTGGGCTGACGCAGCAAGCCGTTCTCCGTCGGGGTGGTACTCGGGCACCTATCCCTGCAATACGAGCTACGACGGTCAGCTACAAAATTGTGATGAATACCCTTACGTGTCGACTAAGGAGGGTGGAACAGCCGAAAAAGCATCCCTCAAACTCATCGACCGGAGAGACAATCTGGGCGAGGGCCAGTATCTGCTTCATTTCTACAACGTTTGCGGCGTTAGCTCGCCGACATCCTCGTCGGGTCACAGGTTCGTCGTGGTTCCGATTCCGGGCTCGAACGACGCCCAGGTTCCAAGCGCACCCACCTCCGTATGGTGCAAGCCATGATCCTACCCACCACCTATCGAGCAAGTGACGGCCTCACGGTCGAAGCGGCGTCGCCAGAGCTGCTATCAGAACTCTTGGGCGCCCTTTCTTTTGAAACCAGGCGGCTCGGCATTCCCGTCGACGATTCGCTAAATCCGGGGATCGGCCGCCAACAGATTGTCGATGGTTTGGGCGAGATCGGCCTGACACCGCCGGAAGAAGCGTTGGTGTGGTGGGGCTGGCACAACGGCCTCAAATTCGGAGCGTATCGGTCTCCGGCGCTCGATCAGATCAGCCTGGAGACTAGCGTGGGCATGTTCAAGACAATGCCGTTGGGTCTCGCAGACTACGAGTGGAATCCCGACTGGATAGTGCTTGCGGGAGGATCCCCTGCGGGGATGGCTATCAATTGTGACACCCGCTTAGCCCTGCCACACGTACGCGGCGTAGACGGCATTTCGGGCACGCAAGCGGGAGACGTGACAAACCAAGTGGTGTCGCTATGTACCCCAGTAACCTGGTGGCTTCTCGCCCGCGCCAAGGGGTGGACATTCCCAGGGAGCGACGGCGCATGGCACCGTGATATCTCACGGTTTCCGCTCGAATGGCGATTGACAGATTTAGCCCACTACTAAGACGAGCTCTCGTCATCGAATGGGCCAGTGATGCGGTCCCGTGCTCGTGTATTCTCATGCGACCTCCTGCACCAAGAGTGTGAAGATGACACGAACTCGTTTCCCAGGGGTGCAGATCGCCTGCATTGATCGCAGGCGATGCGGCAGGTATGAAGGAAGGGCACCAGGCGCCTTCTCCACGGGCGTCGCGGGCTGCGCCCCACCCGCTACCCCAGACGCCGAGCCTCGCAGAGCGAGGATCGGCGCCCGGGGCCCCTCGCGGGCGGGGACCCCAATAGTCCGCAGCGAGTTCTGAAATGACAAGAGGCCAGGTTGCTCGCAGAGCGAGCCGCCTGGCCTCTTGTCATTTCAGAACGTCGGGCTGACAGGATTTGAACCTGCGACCCCTTGACCCCCAGTCAAGTGCGCTACCAAACTGCGCCACAGCCCGTTCGCCGCACCGCGAGCGGCGAGGCAACTCGACCATCCTACCGTGTCGGCGGAGGGGCGGCGGACACCGGGTCAGATGTCCTTCATGGTGACGTGGACGAGTTCCGGCGCGCCCCGGGTGCCCTTCAGTTCGCAGTCGACGATGACGCTCTTCGAGCCCTCGGTCGGCGGGTCGACCGGGTAGCCGACCAAGACGCTCCAGGTGCCGTCCGGCTGCTGTTCTGCCGGATGCGCCGGGTCGTACGGGTACGGCTTGGCGTCCGGGGCCTTCGCCTGTGCGACGGCGAAGCACACGGTCCATGCCGTCAGCGCATCCAGAGGGTCGTCGGGCGACAGGGCCGCTGGGGCCGGCGTCGCCGTCACCGTTGACGTCACGGTCGCGGTCGGCTGCGGCGACGCCGCGGGCCCGCCTCCCGCGCACCCGGCCAGCGCGAGGGCGGTCAGCGCTGCGGCCGCGGTAGCGACCCACTTCATAGAGCTCATTGTTCTCCCCCGAGAATCGTGCAGTTCTGCACTTATCGCCCTCAGCGTACCGAGGCAGAAACAGCGGCATGCGCCGCGCACATCACGATCGCGTCACCGACGACTTCGTGCCGGCGGGACGAGCGCGCCACCCGAAGGCACACCCATCCCGCCGGCACTGCGCCGCTGAGCGCCGGCCGAAAAAACGGCGCGCGCGGGCGCCCGGACGTGTCCCACCCCGCAGCGGGGGTCCGGGTCAAGTCGGCGACGGGACGCGATGGGGGGAGTCAGCGTCCCGCCGCCGATTCTGGTTCAGCGGCCGGAGCCGCCGAGGATCTGGTCGATCTCGTCCTGCGTGAGCGGAGCCCACGGCGACGAGTCGGGGTCAGCGGACGCGGCCTCGGGGCTGTCGCCCTGCGTCCACCACTTGGCCTCGAAGGGCACACCGTCGAACAGGACGCGCTGGCCCTTGTCGTACGGGGTCGTGCCGCTCCAGGTCGGGTACGTGCCGGCGGGCAGGGTCGGCTGCGGGATGGGCGTCTCACCCGGCAGCACCGGGCCCACCAGCTCCCACGGCGTCTCCCACGCGTTCAGCACGGGGTTGTCCGGGACGTCGCCCTTGGTCCACCACTTCGCCTGGTACACGTTGTGGTGCCAGACCACCTTCGTGCCCTTCAGGTACGAGTTCTTGTCGGCCCAGATCGGGTACGGCGAGGTCTTCGGGTCGTCCTTGGCGGCGGCGGTGGTCGGCTCGGCCGTGGTGACGGCCCCCTCCCCCAGCGCGATGTGGCCGGCGAAGCCCTTGGCGAGTGTCGCGGCGAACGTCTTCTTGCCCTGGTTCACGCCGCTGCAGGCGTCCGAGACGACCGACAGGTCCACGTAGTTCGAGCCGCAGGTCTTGTCGCGGTTGGCCGACCACATCGACATCCGGCCGAGCCCGGTGGACACCGCCCAGCTGTTGAACGCGGCGGCGTCCTGCAGGGTGAAAACCTCGGCCTCGACATCGTTCTGGCCGATCATCGGGGTGGCGCCCAGCTTCGCCCACAGGCTGGGGTCGCTCTGGTGCAGGCCGGCGCGGTCGTAGAGCACGCCGAGCTGGCGCTGTGCGGCCGAGACGGCGGACTCTGCGGTCTTCGCCATCGAGGTCTTCGCCTTCTTGGCGTCGCCGAAGTCCATCGTCATCACGTTGACGCCCGCGATGTCGACCTTCGCCTTGAGCATGGCGGCGATCGCGTCGGTGGCGTCCGACGTCATGCCGGTGGGGGCGACGGGGAGCGTCAGCCACACGGCGAGGCTCTTGCCGGTCGTGCGGCGCTCCTGCTGCAGGGAGGCGATGGCGGCGGCCCGGCGCTCGGCGGCGCCGGAATCCGACAGCCCGCTTCCCTCCAGGTCGAGGTCGATGGTGCCGACCTTGTAGCGGTCCACCACCGAGGCGTACGCCTTCTTCAGGGCGGACTCGTCGGTGCAGCCGACCGCGAGCTCGTCGTTCCGCTGGCCGCCGAACGACACGGCGACCGTTCCGCCCTGCTGCTGCAGCCGGGCGATGCGGCGGTCGAGGTCGAGCGAGCCGCGCGCCTCGTCGAGCGTGTACGCGGCGCCCCAGCTGGGCTCGCACGGGTCCTGCTTCGACGAGACGACGAACGAGAGGACGGCGTCCTTGGTGTCGGTGCTCCCGAGGTTCTCGAACGCGAACCGCGGCGTCGCCGTCACATCCACGTAGGAGGCGAACCAGGGCCGCACATCCACGGCGGCCTTCGCGCTCCACCACTGGAAGCCGACGGCGCCGGCGGAGACGACGACCGCGGCGACGAGCGCCGCGCCGATGACGCGCCACACGGACAGGCGGCGACCGCCGTCCGACTCGGGCGCTTGGGCCCGCTCCACGGCGTCCTGCGCCGCGGCCTTCCTCGCGCGGGCCATCAGGCGGCCTGCTTCTCGCCGGTGACGGACACGTCGCCGGGCTGCGGCTCCGCCGCCTGCGCCTCGGCTGCGTGAGCTTCGGCGGCCGGCTCGACCACCGCGCCGACGCCCGCGAGGTGCGGCACCTCGCCGCCGGCGTGACCGTGGTAGAGCACGGAACGCCAGTCCAGCGACTCGGTGACCGGCTCCACGACGGCGGCCGTGCGCTTCCGGGAGGTGGACACGTACAGCGGCTTCGTCATCCCGAGCCAGATGTCGACGATGGTGTTGCCGATGCCGATGTAGGCGACGATCGCCCAGATCGCCAGCGTCGCGTTGAAGGCGGCGAAGGCGGCGTTGCCCCAGTTCTGCGCGTTCACGTCGCGCCACAGGGTGAACAGCGAGAAGGCGACGATCGCGAGCGGGGCGAGCACGTACAGCAGCGGCGACGCGGTGCGGTTCTTCACCTTCGGCGTGCGGGCGAACGGGATCTTCTTGCCGGTCAGCGACTGCTGGATCGACTTCAGCACGCCCGCCAGGTTGACCGGGAGCAGGATGAGGTTGAAGCCGTAGATCCGGAAGATGTCGGTGGCCTTGTAGCCGCTGTAGCGCAGGTCTGCAGCCTGGCTGATGAAGTAGGGCAGCGCGGCGAGCAGCACCATGGGGCTGAGCAGCCGGCCGTCGTACGGGTACGCCAGCAGGAACACCAGGCCGAAGCTCGCCCAGCTGATGGAGGCCATGTAGTTGACCCGCAGCAGCAGCTCGATGCGGGAGACGCTCTCGCCGCGGCGCTTGCGCTCCTTCACCTGACGCCACAGCTTCGGCAGGATCAGCAGGCCGCCGTTCGCCCAGCGTCGCCGCTGCACGATCAGGGAGCCGAAGTCCGGCGGGGTCGCCGAGTAGCTGAGGCGCTCGGGGTAGTTCACCAGCGTCCAGCCGTGGGTGCCCAGGTCGATGCTCGACTCGGTGTCCTCGATGACCGTGCGGTCCTGGATGTAGCGGCGCACCTCGAACCCGCCGACGTACTCGGTCTCGACGATGTCCTCCAGCGCGCGCTTGCGGATGACCGCGTTCGCGCCCACCCAGAACGTGGCGCCGTAGTACGACTTGCCCTGGTGCAGGATGTGCTGGATGTCGGTGGTCGCGCCGGCGAGGCGCTCGATGCGCGTGCCCGCGCCGCGGAACGACGAGTACGGGGTCTGGGTGACCGCGACCCGCGCGTTGTCGGGCTGCTGCAGGAAGTACGTCAGCCGGAGGCAGTACTCGCGGAGCAGGATCGAGTCGGCGTCCAGCGTCAGCAGGAAGTCGCTGTCCGGGATCTCGACGTCACCCGCGCGGCGCTGGCCGGCCGGGACCGGGTTCAGGATGGGGCCGTCCGGCGTCTCCTCGACGCGGTAGGTGCCGCCCATCAGGCCGATGTAGGCGTTCAGGTTCATGGCCTTGTTGGCTTCGTGCGACAGCGACGCCCACTTCTTGCGCTCGAACACGGCGAGGTCGGCGTCGAACGTCCAGGCGAGACGCCGGTAGAGCTGCGCGACTCGCTTGGAGGTGAGGGACGCGCCCTCGGCGATCGCCGCGGAGACGGCCTCCCCGGTCAGCGCGAGGTCGTCGCCGAGGGCGCGGAGCACCTGGTCGGCGAAGAACACGTCGACGTGGTCGCCCAGCGCGTGCTGGTCGGCCTGGGCGTATAGCCACTCGGCGGCCCAGCGGTAGTGCGCGGCCAGCTCGAGGGCGGACTCCTCGGTCGCGTACACGCCGGTGTCGCCGAGCTCGTAGCGCAGCAGCGCGTCGGTGAAGCGGAAGCGTGGCTCGGCCAGCATCGCGAGGATGTCGTGGGCCAGGTCGCGGGTGGCCTCCAGCCGGTCGCGCACGGCCGGGTCGGTCGGGTTCGGGTTGTCGTCGAGGAGCAGCACGACGCGCTTCGACGGGAACTCCTGCAGCGCGGCGGAGAGCAGCGTCATCCTGACGACCTCCGGCTCCTCCGCGTAGGAGGGCACGAGCACGGTGATCGAGGGCTGGTTCTCGGCGAAGTGGCGGTCGAGCTCTGCGCGCGGCACGCGGACGTGCTTCTGGAAGCGCTGCAGCGCCCCTTGCCGGGCGACCAGGTACATCAGGGCGGAGAAGGTGAGGAAGGTCACCACGACCGTGTAGCCGATGGCCTCCATCGTGAAGCGGAAGTTCTGGCTGCCGCTGTCGATGAACTGGCGGATGATCGTGGTGACCACGTAGATCGCCCAGAAGAGCACGGTCAGCACGATGGCGACGCGGCTCCAGGTGATCTTGCGGTCCGACGGCTTCGGGTGCACCGTCGGGAGCGGCTCAGTGCGCTTCTCGGAACCGAGCTGGCGCTTTCGGGCAAGGGTGTATTCGGCTGTAGAACTCATGTCGGGTATGCGTCCTTGATCACGGGAGCCCGGCCCTCGGGTGGGCACGGTCGGGTAGCTCCCGGTTGTCCACACTAGTGAGGACATATCGGGGTACAAATACCCCCATTATGGTCGCCCCCTCTTTGGGGTGACCTCCCTGTCCCGATTCGCAGAGGGCGCCCGCGTGTCAGCCTTGCGCAATCGGTGTCTATGCGTATGCATCGTTATCCCACCAAGGTCGAGGATCAATCTTGGTGGGATTGCGATATCCGGTTCGAGGCATGCTGGCGCTCTCCGGCAGCCGGGACGCTACTTTTGACCCGTGAACTCAGAATGGGCATTAGCGAAGCTCGACTCACTCCAAGAGTCCGTTGATCGTCTGCGGGACGCCCGGAAGAAGGGCGCGCCTGCGGCGGACGAACGCCGAGCCATCGAACGGGAGTTGCTGCTGCGTAAGGTGCCCGTGGAGGCGATAGCCCAAGAGCTGTTCGAGGACTGGAGATGGCACTGGTCAGACTCAAGTTCATACTTATCCAGCGCGATTCAGCGAATCCGTGGGGAGATTTTGTTCCGATCTGAGATCGAAGAAAACCTGCAGGCGGACTCGCCATTGTTGCGCGCGGATCGAATGCACGGATGGGTGTGGCAATCCGCTCGGTCTCTCTGGGAAAGCGGACACCATTCCGACGCCGTCGAGACAGCAGCCAAGAAAGTAAACGCGGAGATCCAAAACAAGGTAGGTCGACGCGATATCAGCGATTCGACACTCTGTATCGAGGCCTTCAGCGCCGCTCCCCCGGTTCCGGGGAAGAACAGGCTTCGGTTCGACGGTCCCCGCGACTCCACGACGTGGAAATCGCGTCAGGAAGGCGCAATGCACTTCGCACGCGGTGCCTTTATGGCCATAAGGAACCCGTTAGCTCACGAGGAACAACTAGACCTTCGCGAGCATGAGGCCCTGGAACTCTTGGCTGCTTTCTCGGTCATAGCCCGATGGGTAGATATGTGCGCCGTGGAGGTCGCGGAGCAAGAATAGCGTCGCTAGCGCTTGCGCTTCTCCCGCACCCGCATGTTGAGCACGATGGGCGTGCCCTCGAAGCCGTACACCTCGCGCAGGCGGCGGATGATGTACCGGCGGTAGCCCGGGTCGAGGAAGCCGGTGGTGAACACGACGAATGTCGGCGGACGGCTGGACGCCTGCGTGCCGAACAGGATGCGCGGCTGCTTCCCGCCGCGCACCGGGTGCGGGTGCGCCGCCGTGAGCTCGGCCAGGAACGCGTTGAACTTGCCGGTCGGGATGCGGGTGTCCCACGACTCCAGCGCCAGCTCCAGCGCGGGCACCAGCTTCTCCAGGTGGCGGCCGGTGCGCGCCGAGATGTTGACGCGCGGCGCCCACGAGACGTGCGCGAGGTCCTGCTCGATCTCGCGCTCCAGGTAGCGGCGGCGGTCGTCGTCGAGCAGGTCCCACTTGTTGAAGGCGAGCACGAGCGCGCGGCCCGACTCCAGCACGAGGTCGATGATGCGGACGTCCTGCTCGCTGATCGGCTCGCTCACGTCGAGCACGACCACGGCGACCTCCGCCTTCTCCAGGGCGGTGGAGGTGCGCAGCGACGCGTAGAAGTCGGCGCCCTGCTGCAGGTGCACACGGCGGCGGATGCCGGCCGTGTCGACGAACCGCCAGACCTTGCCGCCCAGCTCGACCTGCTCGTCGACCGGGTCGCGCGTGGTGCCCGCGAGCTCGTTGACGACCACGCGCTCCTCGCCCGCGGTCTTGTTCAGCAGCGACGACTTGCCAACGTTCGGCCGGCCGATGATGGCGACCCGGCGCGGACCGCCGATCTCGCGCTTGGCGACCGCCGACTCCTCCGGCAGCACCTTCAGGATCTCGTCAAGCAGGTCGGCGACGCCGCGGCCGTGCAGGGCGGAGACGGGATGCGGCTCCCCCAGTCCGAGCGACCACAGCTCGGTCGCGTACGGTTCCTGGCGGGCGTCGTCCACCTTGTTGGCGGCGAGGAAGACGGGCTTCTTGGTCTTGCGAAGCAGGCGGACGACGTGCTCGTCGGTCGAGGTGGCGCCGACGGTCGCGTCCACGACGAAGAGGACGGCGTCGGCGAGGTCGATCGCGACCTCCGCCTGCGCCGCGACGGAGGCGTCGATGCCGCGGGCGTCGGGCTCCCAGCCGCCGGTGTCGACGAGGGTGAAGCGGCGGCCGTTCCACTCCGCCTGGTACGAGACGCGGTCGCGCGTCACGCCGGGGGTGTCCTCCACGACGGCCTCGCGGCGGCCGAGGATCCGGTTGACGAGGGCCGACTTGCCGACGTTCGGGCGGCCGACGATGGCCAGCACGGGCAGGGCGGGCAGGTAGGTGATGCCCTCGACGTCCTCGCCGGCGATCTCGAGCAGGTCGAGGTCGGTCTCGTCGAGCTCGTACTCGTCCAGACCGCTGCGCAGGGCGTTGGCGCGCTGGACGGCAAGATCTTCGTCGATCTCCGAAAGGCGGGCGACGAGGTCGTCGTCGCCGGTGGGCTCGTTCTCGATGTCAGACATGGGCTGCTTTCTGTACGACCTGGATGACCGCGTCGACGGTCTGGTCGAAGTCGAGGTCGGTGGAGTCGACGGTGGTCACACTGTCCGCGGCGTTCATGAAGTCGACGACGCGGGAGTCTGCCGCGTCGCGTCTGCGGAGGGCCTCACCGACGTGGGCGGCGGAATGGCCGGTCAGCTCCGCGGAACGCCTGGCCATTCTAACGGCTTCGTCGGCGGTCAGCAGGATGCGCACCGGGGCATCCGGGCACACCACCGTCGTGATGTCGCGCCCCTCAACCACGATCCCGTCGCGGTCGGTCGTGCGGATGATGTCGCGGAACAGCCCGGTGAGGAACGCCCGCACCTCCGGGACGCGCGCGATCGCGCTGACGACGGCGGTGACCTCGGGCGTGCGGATCGCCTCCGTCACATCCCGATCGCCGACGAACACGTGGTACGTGTCGGGGTCGGTGCCGATCCGGTAGTCGAAGTCGGGCAGCGCGTCGATCACCGCGGCGGAGTCGGCGGGGTCGAGCTGCCGGGCGACCACGTACCAGCTGAGCGCGCGGTAGGCGGCCCCGGTGTCGAGGTACGCCCAGCCGAGGCGCCGGGCCGCGGCCTTGCTCACACTCGACTTGCCGCTCCCCGCGGGACCGTCGACGGCGACGACGATGGTCTCGGTCATCCGGTGATCCTCCATCCACGTTCGGTCAGGTCGTCCACGGTGCGGTGCACCACCTCGGGCAGCACCGCGATGTCGGCGAGGCCGAACGGCGCGCCGGGCGAGTGCTCCAGCCGCAGGTCCTCCATGTTCACGCCGAGCTCGCCCAGCTCCTGCAGCAGGCGGGCCAGTTCGCCGGGGCGGTCCTCCACCATCACCACGAACCTCGAATATTTCCGGTCCTGGCCGTGCTTGCCCGGCAGCCGGGAGACACCGGCGTTGCCGCCCGCGATCTCCTCTGCGATGGTTCGCCGAGCGCCGGCGGCATCCACGTCGCCGAGTGCGACGAGCACGCGGTCGAGGTCGTCGCGGTAGGCGCGCAGGATCTCGACGATCGCCGGAGCGTTCGCCCCGAGGATCTGCACCCACAGCTCCGGCTCGCTCGCGGCGATGCGCGTGACGTCGCGCACGCCCTGGCCCGCCAAGGCGAGCGCCGCATCCGGAGAGTCGGTCAGCCGCTTGGCCATGAGGGAGGAGACGATCTGGGGCGCGTGCGAGACGAGCGCGACGGCGGCGTCGTGCTGAGCGGCCTCCATCTCGACGGGGGTCGCGCCCAGGTCGAGGATGAGCGACTCGACCAGGCTCACCGCCGAGCGCGGGTTCTCGGGCCGGGCGGCCACCACCCAGGGTCGGCCGATGAACAGGTCGGCGCGCGCCGCCGACGGGCCACCCCGCTCACGGCCGGCGAGCGGATGTCCGCCGACGTAGCGGGAGAGGTCGACGCTGGCCTCCTCGAGCTCGGCGAGGGGCGCGACCTTGACGCTGGCCACGTCGGTGACCACCGACCCGGGATGCGCCGCCAGCTCATCGGCGATGACCCGGCCGGTGAGATCCGGCGGCACGGCGACGACGATCAGCGTCGGCTCCGCTCCCCCGTCGTCGAGCCTTCCCGCGCCATAGTCCGCGGCCAGCCGGAGGTGGGCAGGCGAGGCGTCGGCGAGCACCACGTCGACACCGCGGGCGCGCAGCCCGAGTCCGACGGACGCGCCGAGCAGCCCCGCGCCGACGACGCGGACGGGCCCGGTCAGGCGGGCAGCGATCTCAGTCACCCGTCCACCCTATCCAGCGCCGCCGACCCCCGTTCCCACCCCTGCACCATTCGTGACGAATGGAGCCCGTTCGTCACGAAAGAGCCGCATTCGTGACGAATCGCGGAGCGGTCAGCGGGACTCGCGGGAGATGGTGAGCAGCTGGCCGAGCTCGGCCTTCGTGAGGTCGCGCAGCTGGCCGACCTTCAGTGTTCCGAGGTGCAGCGGGCCGAACTGGCGGCGCACGAGCTCGACGACCGGGTGGCCGACCTCGGCGAGCATCCGCCGCACGATCCGGTTGCGCCCGGAGTGCAGCGTGATCTCCACCAGCGATTCCCCCTCGCGCTGGTGCGACTGCAGCAGCTTGGCCTTGTCGGCGGCGATCGGGCCGTCCTCCAGCTCGACGCCCTTCGTCAGCCGTGAGAGCGTCTGCGGCGTCACCAGCCCGCGCACGCGCGCGATGTACGTCTTGGTCACACCGAACGACGGATGCGCCAGCACGTGCGCCAGCTCGCCGTCGTTGGTGAGGATCAGCAGCCCGGAGGTCTCCGCATCCAGCCGGCCCACATTGAACAGCCGCTCCGGATAGCCTGCCGTGAACCGCGAGAGATCGGGACGCCCCTGCTCGTCGCGCATCGAGCTCACCACCCCGACCGGCTTGTTGAGCATCACGTACCGGCGGGAGGTGTCGAGCTGCACCGCCGTTCCGTCCACCGCGACCTTGTCCGTCGCGGGGTCGACGCGCGTGCCCAGCTCGGTCACGACCGTGCCGTTGACGGTCACCCGGCCGGCGACAATGAGGTCCTCCGACACCCGCCGCGACGCCACACCGGCGGCCGCCATCACCTTCTGCAGGCGCTCGCCCTGCGAACCCTGCGCGCCGGACTCAGCGGACATCGCCGTCGAACCCGTCGGCGCCGTCGCTGAGCAGCGGCGAGATCTTGGGCAGCTCGTCGATCGAGTTGATGCCGAGCTGGGTGAGCAGCAGGTCGGTCGTGCCGTAGTTGATCGCGCCGGTCTCGCTGTCGGTGAACAGCTCGGTGATGAGGCCGCGGCCGAGCAGCGTCCGCACCACCGAGTCCACGTTGACGGCACGGATGGACGCGATGGCCCCGCGGCTGATCGGCTGCTTGTACGCGATTACCGCGAGCGTCTCCAGCGCCGCCTGCGACAGCTTGGTCGGGTTCTGCTGCAGCACGTACCCGGAGACGACGGCGTCGAACTCCTCGCGCACGTAGACGCGCCAGCCGCCGCCGACCTCGCGCAGCTCGAACCCGCGGCGCACGCCGCCGTCCTCGCCGTCGAAGTCGGCGACCAGGGCCTCGATCGCGGCACGCACGCGCTTCACCGGCGCGCCGACGGCCGTCGCCAGCGTCACGACGCTCATCGGCTCGTCCGCGACCATCAGGATGGCCTCCAGCGCCCGCTCGATCCGCGCGTCCTCGACAGGCGCGGGCACCTCTGTGGTGTCCGTCACGTCGTCGCCGTCGACGACGACCTCCTCGACCGCGTCCGCGGCCACGTCCTCAACCGTCATAGTCGGCTCCCAGATTCGACAGGTTCTCCTCGGACCAGTGCTCCGCCGTCCAGCGCAGCGTCAGCTCCCCCAGCGGCTCCAGCTGCTCGAAGGCGAGCGCGGCCCGGCGGTACAGCTCCAGCACGGCGAGGAACCGGGCGACGACCACGCCCTTCTGCTCGGCGCCGGCGACCAGCTGCCGGAAGCTCATCGGCTCGCCGTGCCGCAGCATCCCGACGACGATCGCCGCCTGCTCCCGGATGCTGATCAGCGGCGCGTGCAGGTGGTCCAGACCCATGACGGGCACCTCGCGCGGCGTCATCGCCAGGGTCGCGAGCGCGGCGAAGTCGTCGAGGCTCAGCGTCCAGACGAGCTCCGGCGTGCTCTGCCGGAACTTGTCCTCCAGCCGCACGGTGCGCGCGTGGCGGGCGCTCTCTGCCTCCAGGCGCTGGGCGAACCAGGCGGACGCCTCCTTGAAGGCGCGGTACTGCAGGAGCCGCGCGAACAGCAGGTCGCGCGCCTCCAGCAGGGCGACGTCCTCCGCATCCACCAGCTCGCCCTGCGGCAGCAGCCCCGCCACCTTGAGGTCGAGCAGGGTCGCGGCGACGAGCAGGAACTCACTGGCCTCGTCGAGGCTCTCGTCGGTGTCGAGCTGCCGCAGGTAGGCGATGAACTCGTCCGTCACGCGGCTGAGCGAGATCTCGGTGATGTCCAGCTCGTGCTTGGTGATCAGCGAGAGCAGCAGGTCGAAGGGGCCCTCGAAGTCGCCGAGCGAGACGCGGAAGCCCGCAGGCTCCGCGGCGGCGTCCGGTTCGATCGCGTCCGGTTCGGCCGTGTCAGGCGACGGCGCCACGGAACACCAGTTCCCGCGCCAGCTGCCGGTACGCCTCCGCCGCCTGGTGCTCCGGCGCGAACTGCGTGATCGGGGTGGCGGCGACCGACGCGTCCGGGAACTTCACCGTGCGCGAGATCACCGTCTCGAGCACCCGGTCGCCGAAGGCGTCGACGACGCGCTCCAGCACCTCGCGGGAGTGCAGCGTGCGCGAGTCGTACATGGTGGCGAGGATGCCGTCGAGCTCGATCGCGGGGTTCAGCCGCTCGCGCACCTTGTCGATCGTCTCGATCAGGAGCGCGACGCCGCGCAGCGCGAAGTACTCGCACTCCAGCGGGATGAGCACGCCGTGGCTCGCGGTGAGCGCGTTCACGGTCAGGATGCCGAGCGAGGGCTGGCAATCGATCAGGATGACGTCGTAGTCGTTCGACACCTTGCGCAGCACGCCGGCGAGGATCTGCTCGCGCGCCACCTCGTTGACCAGGTGCACCTCGGCCGCGGACAGGTCGATGTTCGCCGGGATGATGTCGAGGCCGGGCACCGAGGTGGTCTGGATGGCTCCCTGTACGTCCGCGTTGCGGTTCAGCAGCAGGTCGTAGATGGTGGTGGCGTCGTGCGTCTGGGCCCCGAGGCCGGCGGAGAGCGCGCCCTGCGGGTCGAAGTCGATGGCCAGCACGCGGCGGCCGTAGTCGGCGAGCGTCGCGCCCAGGTTGATGGAGGTCGTCGTCTTGCCGACCCCGCCCTTCTGGTTGCACAGGGCGATGATCTTCGCCGGGCCGTGCTGGGCGAGCGGGGCGGGCACGGGGAACGCGCGCAGCGGACGACCGGTGGGCCCGGGCTTCACGGCGATGGATGCGTCATCCATGCCAGGAAGCTGGGTCTCGACCTCGTCGTTGCGCGTCACCTGGGTGTTCCTCATCCCTCTCATCACGGGCTCTGTCAAGGGAACAGTCTATGCGCGCCGTGCCCCGCTTGCGGGGCGTGCGCCCGGCGGTTCGGTACGGTGGTCGGGTGCAGCCGATGCCGTCCGCCCTGGAGACCCCGCGCCTGCGTCTGCGCCCGCGAGACGGGCGTGATGCGGAGTGGAACCTCGCGCTGCTGGCCGAGCACCCGCTGGGCCGCGCGGCGGGAGGCCTCGACGAGGAGCGCGAGCGGCTGGACGCGCAGCGCGCCGCGTTCGACGAGCGCGGCTTCGGGCTCTACACGGTCGAGCTCGCCGGGACGGGCGAACCGGTCGGCTATTGCGGCCTCGTCGTCGGCCGTGCGACCCCCGCGCAGCCGGAACTCGCCTACGAGCTGCTGCGCGGGCACGTCGGCAGCGGGTACGCCACCGAGGCGGCGGCGGCTGTGGCGGACGCCGCGTTCGACGCCGGGTTCCCCGTGGTCTGGGCGACGGTCGCGACCTGGAACGCGCCGTCGTTCGGCGTGCTCCGCAAGTTGGGCTTCGCCCCGACGCGCCGGGCCGGCTTCGACGGCGGCTCCGTCTACGTGTGGCTGCGCCGCCGCGCGCCGCGCCGCCGGCACCGCACCCTCCCCTGACCCCGCGCGTTCGTCACGAATCGCGAAGCGGATCAGCGGGCGCGGGGGTGCGCCGAGACGTAGACGTCGCGCAGGGTGTCGGCGGTGACGAGCGTGTAGATCTGCGTGGTGGCGACGGAGGAGTGGCCGAGCAGCTCCTGCACCACTCGGACATCGGCTCCCCCGGCGAGCAGGTGCGTTGCGAACGAGTGCCGGAGGGTGTGCGGCGAGACCTCCACGCCGAGCTTCGCGCGCTCCGCGGCGGCGCGGATGATCAGCCACACGTTCTGCCGCGACAGCCGCGCGCCGCGCATCCCGAGGAACAGCGCGGGGGTTGCCCGCCCGCGTGCCGACAGCACGGGACGCGCCCGCACCAGGTACGCCGAGACGGCTGCCTGCGCGTACGAGCCGAGCGGGACGATGCGCTGCTTGCTGCCCTTTCCGGTGAGCCGCACGACGTCGGTGTCGATCACGTCGTCCACGTTGAGCCCGACCGCCTCGCTGACGCGCGCGCCGGTCGCGTACATCAGCTCCAGCAGGGCCTTGTCGCGCAGGTCCGCGACCTCGTCGCCGTCCGTGGCGGCGAGCAGCGCCGACACCTGCTCGACCGTGATCGCCTTCGGCAGCCGGCTCGGCAGCTTCGGCGGCCGCAGGTCGCGCGCCGCGTCCACCTCCACGCGGCCCTCCTCCAGCAGGAAGCGGTGGAAGCCGCGAACGGTCGACAGCATCCGCGCGAGGGAGGACGCGGTCAGCGGCGACTCCTGCCGCGTCCCGAGGTGCACGGCGAACGCGGAGAGCGTCGCCGGCGTCACCGCGGCGACGTCCACGACGCCCTGCTGCTCCAGCCAACCGCCGTAGACGGCGAGATCGCGCCGGTAGGCGGCCACCGTGTTCGCCGAGAGGCCGCGCTCGATGGCGACGTGCCGCAGGAAGGCGTCGACGTCGGCCGCGACGGTCATCTGCTCAGCTTGGGGTGGCTCGGCCAGGGCTCGTTCGCCCCGCCGAGCGTGCTCCATCCCCGCTCCCGCGCGGTGCGCGCGGTCAGCAGGGCGATGATCAGCGGGGCGTTGTGGACGCGGCGCTGCAGCACCGCGTCCACGGCCTCGTCGAGCGGCGTCCAGCGCAGCTCGATGTCGGCCTCTTCGGCCTCACGGTCGAACGCGGACCCGGTGGGGCGGATGCCGCGCGCGAGGTAGATGCGGATCGACTCGTCGTTGCCGCCGGGGCTGGTGAACACGTCGGTGAGCACGTTCCACTCGTCGGCCTCGAGGTCGGCCTCCTCGCCCAGCTCGCGCTTCGCCGCGGCCAGCGGGTCCTCGCCGTCCTGGTCGAGCAGCCCGGCCGGGATCTCCCAGTCGCGGTGCCGGACGGGGTGGCGGTACTGCCGGATGAGCAGCACGCGGCCGTCGTCGTCCATCGCCAGGATGGCGACGGCGCCGGTGTGGTCGACGTACTCGCGGGTGATCTCCTCACCGTTGTAGCGGAAGACGTCGCGGCGGACGTTCCAGATCCTCCCCTCGAAGGCCGTCTCGGTGGAGACGATCTCCGGGCGGAAGGGCTGGTCGTTCAGCTCCGCGGTCATCAGGCCTCGGCCGCCAGCTCGGCCTCGGCCTCGGTGTCGGCTTCGGTGACCTCGAAGAGCAGGCTGGCCTTCTGGCGCTCGAGCGCCGCACCGACGAGACCCGCGAACAGCGGGTGCGCGCGGTTCGGGCGCGAACGGAGCTCCGGGTGCGCCTGCGTCCCGACGTAGAACGGGTGCACGTCGCGCGGCAGCTCCACGTACTCCACGAGGTGCCCGTCGGGCGAGGTGCCGGAGAACCACAGGCCGGCGTCGGCGATCTGCTCGCGGTAGTTGTTGTTCACCTCGTAGCGGTGGCGGTGACGCTCCGACGCCTCCGGGGCGCCATACAGCTCGGAGACCAGCGATCCCTCGGCGAGGTTCGCCGGGTACAGCCCTAGGCGCATGGTGCCGCCCAGGTCGCCGCCGGCGATGATGTCCACCTGCTCCGCCATGGTCGCGATCACGGGGAACTCGGTCTCCGGGTCGAACTCCGACGACGACGCACCGGCCAGTCCCGCCTCGTGGCGGGCGTACTCGATGACCATGCACTGGAGGCCCAGGCACAGGCCGAGCGCCGGGATGCCGTTCTCACGGGCGAAGCGCAGCGCGCCGACCTTGCCCTCGATGCCGCGCACCCCGAACCCGCCGGGGACGCAGATCGCATCCACGTCGCTCAGCTGGGCAGCGGCGCCCTCGGGGGTCTGGGCGTCGTCGGAGGCGATCCACTTCAGCTTCACCTTGGTGCGGTGGGCGAAGCCGCCCGCGCGCAGCGCCTCGGTGACGGACAGGTAGGCGTCGGGCAGGTCGATGTACTTGCCGACCAGGCCGATCGTGACCTCGTGCTTCGGGTCGTGCACCGCCTCCAGCAGCCGCGCCCAGCCGTTCCAGTCGACGTCGCCGGCCTTGTCGAGGCCGAGCTGGTCGATGATGTACGCGTCGAGGCCCTGCTCGTGGAGCATGGTCGGGATGTCGTAGATCGACGGCACGTCGACCGCGTTGACCACGGCCTGCTCGTCGACGTCGCACATGAGCGCGATCTTGCGCTTGTTGCTTTCGGAGACCGGCCGGTCGCTGCGCAGCACGAGCGCGTCGGGCTGGATGCCGATGGAGCGGAGGGCGGCGACGGAGTGCTGCGTCGGCTTGGTCTTCTGCTCGCCGGACGCGTTCATGAACGGCACGAGCGAGACGTGCACGAAGAAGCAGTTCTTCCGGCCGAGCTCGTGGCGCACCTGACGGGCCGACTCGATGAACGGCTGCGACTCGATGTCGCCGACCGTTCCGCCGATCTCGGTGATGATGACGTCGGGAGCAGGCTCGCCGTCGGGGCCGGGCTGAGCCTGCAGCCGCATCCGGCGCTTGATCTCGTCGGTGATGTGCGGGATGACCTGCACCGTGTCGCCGAGGTACTCGCCGCGGCGCTCCTTGGCGATCACGTTGGAGTAGATCTGACCGGTGGTGACGTTCGCGGACTGGCCGAGGTTGATGTCGAGGAAGCGCTCGTAGTGTCCGATGTCGAGGTCGGTCTCGGCGCCGTCGTCGGTCACGAAGACCTCGCCGTGCTGGAACGGGTTCATGGTGCCCGGGTCCACGTTGAGGTAGGGGTCGAGCTTCTGCATGACGACGCGCAGTCCGCGGGCCGTCAGGAGGTTGCCGAGAGAGGCGGCCGTGAGACCCTTCCCCAACGAAGAAACGACACCACCTGTCACGAAGATGTGCTTGGTAATGCCGTTCGATGTGCCCGCGTCTGAGTAATCCACCACGGGCTTGCAGCCTATCACGCGAACAGGGGCGTTCTGCCGGTAAGCACCGCGCGCATGCGTCGGAGGAACACCTCAGCGGCGCGCCGCGGCCGCCAGCTCGACGAGTTCGCGGGCGTGGGCGAGGCCGCTGTCGGAGTCGGGCAGGCCCGAGAGCAGGCGCGCCATCTCGGCGATGCGCTCGTCGCCGTCGAGGCGGCGGACGCTGGAGGCGGTCACCGCGCCGTCGCTGCCCTTCACGACCGTGAGGTGGTTGTTGGCGAAGGCGGCGACCTGGGCCAGGTGGGTCACGACGATCACCTGCGCGGACTCGGCCAGGCGGGCGAGCCGTCGGCCGATCTCGGTGGCGGAAGCGCCGCCGACGCCGGCGTCGACCTCGTCGAAGATGAAGGTCGGCACGGGGTCGCTGCCGGCGATGACGACCTCGATCGCGAGCATCACGCGCGACAGCTCGCCGCCGGACGCGCCCTTGCCGAGCGGGCGGGGCTCTGCGCCCGGATGCGGCTGCAGCAGGATCGCGACCTGGTCGCGGCCGGTGGCGCTGTACGTGGTCAGGTCGTCGGCGTCGCGCTGGGTCACCTCGACGACGATCCGCGCGTCCGGCATCGCCAGGGCAGAAAGCTCCTCGCTGACCGCCTCGGCCAGCCGCGCGGCCGCCGTCGTGCGCTCGGCGCTGAGGCCGGCGGCGAGCTCGCGCACGAGGGCGGCGTCCTCCTCGACCTCGCGGCTCAACTCGTCGATGCGGTCGGCGTCGCCGTCGAGCTCCAGGAGCCGGAGGCTGCCGGTCTCGAGGGTGCGGATGACGTCGTCGAGGGTGGGGCCGTACTTGCGCACGAGCGACGCGAGCTCGGCCCGGCGCTCCTGGACGACCTCGAGCTCCTGAGCGCCGTCGGCGTCGAGGGCGGCGAGGTAGGTGGACAGCTGCGCCGCGATGTCGGAGATCAGGTAGCCTGCCTCGGTGACCGAGTCGGCGAGCGGCTGCAGGGCGGAGTCGTGCGGCGCGACGCGTTCCAGCTGGCGGCGGGCATTGTCGAGCAGGCCGAGCGCGTCGGCCCCCTCGGACTCCTCCGCGCTGAGCAGCTCTCGGGCGGCGGCCGCGGCGAGGCGCAGCTCTTCGAGGTTGGTGAGGCGCTCTGCGCGCTCGGCCAACTCGTCGTCCTCGCCCGGCTGCGGCGCGATCGACTCGATCTCGGCCATCGCGATGCGGAGGTCTTCGGCCTCGCGGGCGCGGCGGTCCTGATCCGCGACCAGCTCGTCGAGCTCGGCGCGGTTGTCGCGCCAGCGGTGGAACACCTGCTCGTACGTGTCGAGCGCCGCGGCGAACGCGGGGCCGGCGAAGCGGTCGAGCGCGGCCCGCTGCGCGATCGCGGAGCGGAGCCGAATCTGGTCGGACTGCCCATGCACCACCACCAGCTGCTCGCCGAGCTCGGTCAGCACCGCGACCGGGGCGCTGCGGCCGCCGACGACGGCGCGGGAACGGCCCTCCGCCGAGACCGAGCGGCTGAGCACGAGCTCCGACTCGTCGGCGTCGATCCCATCCACGTCTCCCCCGGCGTCGCGCACGCGCTCGACGACATCGCCCGCAGAGGGCACGCGCCAGCGGCCCTCGACCCAGGCCTGGGTGCTGCCCAGGCGCACCGCGCCGGTGTCGGCGCGCTCGCCCAGCAGCAGGCCGAGAGCGGACACGACCATGGTCTTGCCCGCGCCGGTCTCGCCGGTGATCGCCGTGAAGCCCGGCCCCAACGGCAGCGAAGCGTCTGCGATGACGCCAAGGTCTCTGATCGAGATCTCCTCGATGCCTCCACGCACCTCAGTCACGCCCGGCCGGCCCCCTCCATCCCGTCACGGGAAGGTCGAACTTGTGCACGAGACGGTCGGTGAACGGCCCGGGGTGCAGCCGCGCGAGGCGCACCGGGATCGGCGACCGGCGCACGACGACGCGCGCGCCGCGCGGGAGGTCGAACGGACGGCGGCCGTCGCACCAGAGGATGCCGGCGCCGCCCGCGCGGTCGAGCAGCTCGACCGCGAGCGACGAGTCGGCGTCGACCACCAGCGGCCGGGAGAACAGCGCGTGCGCGCTCAGCGGCACGAGCAGCAGGGCGGCGACGCCCGGCCAGACCACGGGACCGCCTGCGGAGAACGAGTAGGCGGTGGAGCCGGTCGGCGTCGACATGACGACCCCGTCGCAGCCGAAGCTCGACATGGGACGGCCGTCGACCTCGATGACGACCTCGAGCATCCGCTCGCGGCTCGCCTTCTCGACCGTGGCCTCGTTGAGGGCCCAGCTCTCGTAGACGACCTCGCGGCCGACCTTGACGCGCGCCGAGAGCGTCATGCGCTCCTCGACCTCGTAGTCCTTGGCGAGCCCGCGGGCGACCGCGGTCTCGAGGTCGTCGCGCTCGCTCTCGGCGAGGAAGCCGACGTGCCCGAGGTTCACGCCGAGCAGCGGGGCCGAGCAGCCGCGCACCAGCTCGGCGGCCCGCAGGATGGTGCCGTCGCCGCCCAGCACGATGACCAGCTCCAGCTCGCTCGGCGGCACGTCGTCGCCCAGCACCAGGACCGCGTCGAGCGACGGGTCGGCCTCCAGCAGGTCTCGCCGCTCGTCGGCGCTGAGCACGGGGACGACGCCCGCGTCGAGCAGCTGCCGGGACACCCGGACACCCGCCTCGAGCGAGTCTTCACGACCGGTGTGCGCGACGACGAGGATGTACCGCGTCGCTCCACCGATCTGTGTCACGTCGTCTCCTCTCGAAAGCCGTCCTCCCATTCTGTCTGTTTTCGGCTGGGAAGCGATCCCGCCGGCCGGGTTTGTGGAGAACGTTCACCTAGCGCGAAAGCCGGGCCACCTCGTCGCGGAGCCCCGAAGGGTCCTGCGCACCGGCCCGGAACCAGGCGAGGTACTCGTGGTTGCCGTGGCCGCCGGCGATCGGGGAGGCGATCAGTCCGGCCGTTCCGAGACCCGCGTCGTGCGCGGCCCAGAGCACGTCGGAGATGGCGTCGGCGCGCAGTCCCGCATCCCGGACGACGCCCTCCCGGATGCCCTGCCTGCCCACCTCGAACTGCGGCTTGATCAGCAGCACGAAGTCGGCGCCGCGCACGGCGGTGGCTACCAGGGCCTGCAGCACCTGGGTGAGCGAGATGAATGAGAGGTCGGCCACGACGAGCTCCGGCCGAACGTCGTCGCCGGTGAGACCCGCGAGCACGTCGGGGCTGAGCGAGCGGACGTTGACGCCCTCGTACGACTCCAGGCGCTCCTCGCCGCGCAGCGCGGGCGACAGCTGGCCGTGCCCGACGTCGACGGCGATCACGCGCGCGGCCCCGCGCTCGAGGAGCACCTGGCTGAAGCCACCGGTGGATGCTCCCGCGTCGAGCGCCACTCGGCCGGACGGATCGATGCCGAATGCGTCGAGCGCCGCGATCAGCTTGTGCGCGCCGCGGCTGACGTAGTGGTCCGCGCCGGCGACCCGCACCTCCTGCGCGTCGCCCACCTTGGCGGCGGCGCGCGTCTCGGGGCGGCCGTCCACCGTCACCAGTCCCTCGGCGATCAGGGTCGCCGCGTGGGAGCGCGACCGGGCGAGGCCGCGCTCGGCGAGGGCCACGTCCAGCCGGCGGTCAGCCCCGGCCATGCTCGTCGTCGCCCTCCAGCGTGCGGTGGAGCTGCTCGTGCAGCTGCGCGTACGCTTCCGCGCGCGCGGCCAGCGGCTGCTCCTCGATCACGTCCAGGCGGTCGACGAGGCCGTCTGGAACCGGCTGCTGCTCATCCGACATGGGTCAACCGTACGTCAGAGGGTCACGCGACGAAGACACCCGCGAGCGTCTTCTTGCCGCGCCGGAGCACGACCATGTCGCCCGGAAGCACGTCGGAGCCGATGGTCCGCTCCGCGTCCTCCACCTTCGCGTTGTTCACGTAGACGCCGCCCTGGGCCACCGCGCGGCGTGCCTCGCCGAGGCTCGCCGTGAGCCCGGTGTCGACCAGCGCCTGGGCGACGGTCGACGACGGCTCGGTCGTGGTCGTGTTGGGCAGCTCCCGCAGGGCGGCCTCGAGCGTCGTCGCATCCAGCTCGGACAGCTCGCCCTGGCCGAACAGCGCCTGGGAGGCCGCGATCGCCGCCTCCGTCGCCGCCGCACCGTGCACCAGGGACGTGACCTCGAACGCGAGCCTGCGCTGCGCCTCCCGCTTGAACGGCTCGTCGGCGACCTTCTGCGCGTACTCCTCGATCTCGGCGCGCGACAGGAACGTGAAGACCTTGAGCCGGTCGATCACGTCGGCGTCGTCGGTGTTGAGCCAGAACTGGTACATCGCGTACGGCGTCGTCATGGTCGGGTCGAGCCACACGGCGTTGCCCTCGCTCTTGCCGAACTTGGTGCCGTCGCTGTTCGTGATCAGCGGCGTCCCGATGGCGTGCACGTGGGCGCCCTCCACCTTGCGGATGAGCTCGGTGCCGCTGGTCAGGTTGCCCCACTGGTCGCTGCCGCCGGTCTGCAGCACGCAGCCGTACTGGCGGTAGAGCTCCAGGAAGTCCATGCCCTGCAGGATCTGGTAGCTGAACTCGGTGTACGAGATGCCCTCGTCGGAGTTCAGGCGCGCGGCGACGGCGTCCTTCTTCAGCATGGTGCCGACACGGAAGTGCTTGCCGATCTCGCGCAGGAAGTCGATCGCCGACAGCGGAGCGGTCCAGTCGAGGTTGTTCACCAGGCGCACGGCGTTGTCGCCCTCGTCGGAGAGGAAGCGGGTGACCTGCGCCTGCAGCGAGCGCACCCACTCGGCGACGGTCTCCTTCGTGTTCAGCGTGCGCTCCGCGGAGGGGCGCGGGTCGCCGATGAGCCCGGTGGACCCGCCGACGAGCCCGAGCGGGCGGTGCCCGGCGAGCTGGAGGCGGCGCATCGTGAGCAGCTGCACCAGGTTGCCGAGGTGGAGGCTGGACGCCGTCGGGTCGAAACCGCAGTAGTACGTGATCGGGCCGCCCGACAGGATCTCCTTCAGCGCGGACTCGTCGGTGGAGACGTGGACGAGCCCCCGCCACTTCAGCTCGTCCCAGATGTCGTCGAAGGACGCGTCGTTCGTCTGTTCGCTGAGCGTGCGCTCGCGGGTGGGTGCGGTTTCGGACACCCGATCAGGCTACCAGCGGGAGCGGTCGGGCTCCGGGCGGGAGTCAGGTCCAGGTCCCTGATGTGCTGGCGATCAGGTCCACAGTCCTGATAGAATGCAGATCAGGTATCCAGACCTGATGGAGGGAGCGCCATGTTCGTGGTCACGGCCGATCAGGTCGACAGCAGGCGACGAGCCGACATCGTCGCCCCCACCCTCGACGCCCTCGAGGAGCGCTTCGCCGACCGGCTCGTCCTCCCGCCCGACCGGAATGCGGGCGACGAGCTGCAGGCCCTCACCGCCGACGCGGCCACCGCGCTCGACCTCGTCCTCACGCTCACCCGCGAGGGAGCCTGGAGTGTCGGCCTCGGGATCGGGCGGGTGCGCCGCCCGCTCCCCGGCAACACCCGGGAGGCCACGGGCGACGCCTTCGTCGCGGCCCGCACCGCGGTCACCCGGGCCAAGCGCGCCCCCGTCCGCTTCGCGGCCTCAGCAGAGGTCGCGCCGGAGCCGGCGGCCGACGTCGAAGCCCTCGTCACGCTGCTGCTGACCCTCCGCGAGGGCCGCACCGCGGCGGGATGGGAGCTCTACGACCTGGTCGTCGCCGGCCACACGCAGGCGGACGCCGGCGCCCGCCTCGGCATCACCCCGCAGTCGGCGAGCGACCGCGCCCGTGCCGCGGGGCTCCGTGTCGAGCTGGCCGCCCTGCCCGCCCTGACTAGGCTGTTGGCACGCGCCGACGCCGCCCAGGCGCCGGAGCAGGACGCCGAGGAGGACGCATGACGACCTGGCCCCCGACCCCCGCCGCGCTGGCCTCGATCGGTCCGCATGTGCTGTGGGCGCTGGCGCTCGTCCTGCTCATCGCCGCACTGGGCTGCATCGTGGCGACTCTGCGCACACCGCGCCGTCCCCTCGTCTACTGCGCCGCCGGGCTGCTCGCGGCGGCCGTGATCGTGGTGCTCATCCCGGCGCAGCACGCGCCGTTCGTCTTCCGGCTGCTGATCGGGATCGCGGCGCTCGCTCTCGCGGTGCTCGGCGGCTGGCCGGCGTCGCAGCTCGTGCTGGCGCTCGCCACGCGGGACACGACCCGGCCGAGTCCGCACGACGGCATCCTGGTGCGGGCGCTCACGCCGGAGGGCGAGACCACGCGCGAGGTGCTGCGCGGCGGGACCACGATCGGCCTGCTGGAGCGACTCGCCGCCGCCGGGACGATCATGGCGGGCTTCCCCGAGGGTCTCGCGGTGCTCATCGCCATCAAGGGCGTCGGCCGCTTCACCGAACTGGAGCAGGCGGAGGCCCGCGAGCGCTTCATCATCGGCACCCTCACCAGCATCGTCTGGGCCTGCGTCTGCGCCGGCGTCTTCCGCATCGTCGCCGGCTGACCCCCTCCCCCGCGGTCAGTCGTGGGACTTGGGGTGGCGCTTGTAGGGCGAGACGGTGGGGTCGCCGGGCAGCCAGTATCGCCACGGGAACGCGAGGCCGCCGCCCGCGCCCGAGACGCCGGTGCGCGGGCCGGTGACGTAGTCGACCTGCTCGTCCGGGAGCAGCAGGTCGAAGGGCGGCGCGAACACGTCGGCGCCGTCGTCGGCGAGGCTCATCCCCGCGGCGACCACGAGCCGCGCGGGCCCCCTGGCCAGGTCGCGGTGCGGGATGCGGCGGCCGGTCACGCCGACCCGCCGCCGCTCGGCCAGGTCCTCCCCCTCGACGACCTCCGCCGCGCGCAGCAGCACCGCTGAGGCTTCGCCCTCCGGCGAGCAGACGATGTTGGCGCAGACGTGCATCCCGTAGGTGAAGTACGTGTACACGTGGCCGGGTGGCCCGTACATGACCGCATTCCGCTTGGTCCGGCCGCGGAAGGCGTGCGATCCCGGGTCGAGGCCGTCGCCGATGTACGCCTCCACCTCGGTGATCCGCAACGCGACCGGGCCCTCCTCCGAGTCGTGCCGGAGCACGGCGCCCAGCAGCCGCGGGGCGACCTCCAGCGAGGACGCCAGGAAGTCCTCCCGCCGCGGCCGGTGCAGCGTCACGTCAGAAGATCCGGCCGCCCGCGGCGACCGCGACGATCAGGCCGACCACGATCACGGCGACCGCGACCACCACGACGACCGTGATGATCCACGGCCGCTTCTTCTCGGGCTCCCACCGCGACATCAGACCAGGTCCCTTCGTGAGGCGCGCAGGGCGAGGGCCGCCTTGCGCACATGCTCGGTCAGCGCGGCGAGCTGCTCGGCGACCCGGTCGGGAGCGGTCCCGCCGACGCCGTCACGGCTCGCGACCGACCCCTCCACCGAGAGCACGGAGCGCACCTCGGGCGTCAGCAGCGGCGACACCGCGGCCAGCTGCTCGTCGGACACCTCGTGCAGCTCCAGCCCGTTCTCCTCGGCGAACCGCACCAGGCTGCCGCTCAGCTCGTGCGCCGTGCGGAACGGGACGTGCTGCTTCACCAGCCACTCGGCCACGTCCGTGGCGAGCGAGAAGCCCTGCGGCGCCAGCTCCGCCATCCGCTCGGTGTCGAAGCGCAGCGTCGCCACCATCCCGGTGAACGCGGGAAGCAGGACTTCGAGCGTGCGCACCGAGTCGAAGACCGGCTCCTTGTCCTCCTGCAGGTCGCGGTTGTACGCGAGCGGGAGGCCCTTGAGCGTGGCGAGCAGCCCGGTGGCATTGCCGATCAGGCGGCCGGACTTCCCGCGGGCGAGCTCGGCGATGTCCGGGTTCTTCTTCTGCGGCATGATCGACGACCCTGTCGAGTAGCCGTCGTCGAGCGTGACGAAGCCGAACTCGCGCGTGTTCCACAGGATGATCTCCTCGGCGAAACGCGAGAGGTCGACGCCGATCTGGGCGGCGACGTACGCGAACTCGGCCACGACATCCCGTGCCGCCGTCCCGTCGATCGAGTTCTCGGAGCTGCGCGCGAAGCCGAGCTCCCGAGCCACCAGCAGCGGATCGAGGCCGAGTGTCGAGCCGGCCAGCGCACCCGACCCGTACGGCGAGACGTCGGCCCGCGCGTCCCAGTCGCCCAGGCGCTGCAGGTCGCGCACCAGCGGCCAGCAGTGGGCGAGCAGGTGGTGCGCGAGCAGCACCGGCTGCGCGTGCTGCAGGTGGGTGCGGCCCGGCATCACGACGGTGGGATGCGCCCCCGCCTGCGACGCGATGGCGTCGACGAGCGCGATCAGCTGCTCGGCGATGATGCCGGCGTGGTCGCGCAGGTAGAGCCGGATGAGCGTGGCGATCTGGTCGTTGCGGCTGCGGCCGGCGCGCAGCTTGCCGCCGAGCTCCGCCCCCGCCCGCTCGATCAGGCCGCGCTCGAGCGCGCCGTGCACGTCCTCGTCGGTGTCGGCCGCGACGAACGCGCCGGAGGCGACGTCGGCGTCCAGCCGGTCGAGCGCGGACAGCATCCCGTCGAGCTCCTCCGGCGTGAGGTAGCCCGCGGAAGCCAGGGCCTTGGCGTGGGCGCGGGATCCCGCGATGTCGTAGGCGGCGAGCTCCCAGTCGAAGTGCGTCGACTTGCTCAGGGCGGCGAGCTCGGGCGACGGGCCGCCGGCGAACCGGCCGCCCCAGAGGGAGCCCTCGCCGGTCTTGCCGACGCCGGTGGTCTCGTCGGTCATGCGGCGCTCCCGTTCTTCTCCAGCAACCAGGCGAGCAGCGCCTTCTGCGCGTGCAGGCGGTTCTCCGCCTCGTCCCAGATCACCGACTGCGGGCCGTCGAGCACCTCAGCGCTGACCTCGTAGCCGCGGTACGCGGGGAGGCAGTGCAGGAAGATCGCGTCCGGATCGGCGAGTCCCATCAGGCGGGAGTCGACGGTGTAGTTGCCGAAGACGGCGACGCGCTCGGCCTTCTCGTCCTCCTTGCCCATCGAGACCCAGGTGTCGGTGACGAGCACGTCGGCTCCCGCTGCGGCCTCGGCCGGGTCGGTCAGCACGGTCACCGATCCGCCGGTGCGCGCGGCGATCGCCTCGGCGTCGGCGACGACGGCAGGCGACGGCGCGTACGACGCCGGGGCGGCGATCCGCACGTGCATGCCCGCGGTCGCGCCGCCGAGCAGGTAGGAGTGCGCCATGTTGTTGGCGCCGTCGCCGAAGTAGCTCATGGTCAGCCCCTCCGTGCGCCCCTTGTGCTCGCGGACGGTGAGCAGGTCGGCGAGGATCTGGCAGGGGTGGAAGTCGTCCGACAGGGCGTTCACGACCGGGACGCGCGTCCCCTCGGCCATCTCCTCCAGCCCCGACTGGGCATAGGTGCGCCACACGATCGCCGACACCATCCGCTCCAGCACGCGCGCCGTGTCGGAGAGCGACTCCTTGCCACCCAGCTGGCTCTCCCCGCTCTGGATGATGAGCGGGCTGCCACCGAGGTCCGCGATCCCGACCGCGAACGAGACGCGGGTGCGGGTCGAGGTCTTGTCGAAGATCACCGCGACGGTCTGCGGGCCGGCGAGCGGCTTCGCCGAGAAGCGGTCGCGCTTGAGGTCGGCGGCGAGCGCCAGCACCTCCGCCTGCTCGGCGGGGCTGAGGTCGTCGTCGCGGAGGAAGTGCCGGGTCATGCAGTCCGCCTTTTCTGTGGTCGGCTCGGGTGGGTCGGAAGGGTCAGAGGGAGGCGAGCGCGCGGCCGAAGCGTTCGCGGAACTCCGCGAGCTCGGCGTCGCCGACGATGAGCGGAGGCGCCAGGCGGATGCTCGACTCGTTCGGGGCGTTGATGATCAGCCCGTTCGCGAGCGCCGCGTCGGAGAGCCGGTGCGCCTCGCCGTCGGTCAGGCCGATCCCGATCAGCAGGCCGTGGCCGCGGACATCGTCGATGAGCGGGGAGTCGAACGAGCGGATGAGCTGCTTCAGCTCCTCGCCGCGGCGTGCGGCGTTGCCGACCAGGTCGGAGCGCTCGATCTCGGCCAGCACGGCGTTGCCCGCGGCGGTCGCCAGCGGGTTGCCGCCGAAGGTCGAGCCGTGCTGCCCCTGCGTGAACAGGTCGGAGGCCCAGCCGAAGGTGACGAGCGCGCCGATCGGCACGCCGCCTGCCATGCCCTTCGCGACCGTGACCGCGTCCGGGAGGATGTCCGCGTGCTGGTAGGCGAACCACCGGCCGGTGCGGCCGACGCCGGTCTGGATCTCGTCGACGATCAGCAGCGCGTGGTGCTTCTCGGTGAGCTCGCGGGCGCGGCGCAGGAAGCCCTCCGGCAGGTCGAGCACGCCGGCCTCGCCCTTGATCGGCTCGACGAACAGGGCCGCGACCCGGTCGTCGATGGCCGCCTCCAGCGCCTCGATCGTGGAGTCGATGTGCTCGACGCCGCCGGGGAGCGGCTCGAACGCCTCGCGCATCGGCGGCTTGCCGGTGAGCGCGAGCGACCCCATGGTGCGGCCGTGGAAGGCGTTGTGCAGGGCGAGCACGCGCGTCTTCCTGCCGTGCGGTCCCTTGTTCAGCCGGGCGAGCTTGAAGGCGGCCTCGTTGGCCTCCGCGCCCGAGTTGCCGAACAGCACGCGGCCCCGGTCGCCCGCGCCGGTGATTACGCGCAGGCGCTGGGCGAGCTCGAGCTGCGACGGAGTGGAGAAATAGTTGGAGACGTGGGCAAGCGTCGCCACCTGCGCGCTCACCGCGTCCACGAGTGCGGGATGCGCGTGGCCGAGCGCGTTGACCGCGATGCCCGCGAGGAAATCGAGGTACTCGTTCCCGTCGACGTCCCACACCCGGCAGCCCTCGCCGCGCACGAGCATGCGCTTCGGGGTCGCCAGGGTCCGCATGATGGCGTCGCCGAACGGCGCCTTCCACCCTCCGTCGAGCCAGGCGCCCGCGACCTCGCCGGTCGTGGTCCTGCTCCCGTTCAGCGCCTCGCTCACGCGGGCACCACCTCCGTCCCGATTCCGGACTGCGTGAAGACTTCGAGCAGGATGGAGTGCGCCACCCGCCCGTCGATGATGGCGGCCTTCGCCACTCCCCCGTCGACCGCGTCGAGGCACGCCGCCATCTTCGGGATCATGCCCGACTCCAGCGACGGCAGCAGCGCGCGCAGCTCGTCGGCGCCGATCTTCGACAGCAGCGAGTCGCGGTTGGGCCAGTCGCTGTAGAGGCCGGCTACGTCGGTGAGGATGACGAGCTTCGCGGCGCCGAGGGCGACGGCGAGCGCGGCGGCCGCGGCGTCGGCGTTGACGTTGAGCGCCTGGCTCGCGTCGTCCACATCCGGTGCGATCGAAGAGACGACCGGGATGCGGCCGGCGGCGAGCTGCGTGAGCACCGCCTCCGGGTCGACGGCCACCACGTCTCCGACCAGGCCGAGGTCGACCTCCTCGCCGTCGACGACGGCCGCGCGCCTGCGGCCCTGGAACAGCCCGGCGTCCTCGCCGGAAAGACCCGCGGCGAGCGGTCCGTGCTTGTTGATGTTGCCCACGATGTCGCGGTTGATCTGGCCGGTGAGGACCATCCGGACCACGTCCATCGCCTCGGGAGTCGTCACGCGGTAGCCGCCGCGGAACTCGGACGCGATGCCGAGCCGGTCGAGCATCGCCGAGATCTGCGGACCGCCGCCGTGCACCACGACCGGGCGGAGCCCGGCGTAGCGCAGGTAGACCATGTCCTCCGCGAAGCTGCGCTGCAGCTCCTCGCTGACCATGGCGTTGCCGCCGAACTTCACCACGATGATCTGGTCGTGGAAGGTCTTCAGCCACGGCAGCGACTCGATGAGGGTCGCTGCCTTCGCGGAGGCCTGCTCGCGGTCCGCGGTCTGTTCGTCGTCGGTCATCGTCATCAGCTGGCGTACGCGCTGTTCTCGTGCACGTAATCGTGCGTGAGGTCGTTGGTCAGGATGGTCGCGGTCTGCTCGCCCGCGTGCAGGTCGATCAGGATGTGCACCTTCCGCGGCGTGAGGTCGACCAGGTCGCGCGGCTGGTCGGGCTCCCCGCCGGTGCAGATCTGGACGCCGTTGATCGCGACGTCGATGCCGTACGGGTCGAACTCGGCGTCGGTGGTGCCGACGGCCGCCAGCACCCGGCCCCAGTTGGGGTCGTTGCCGAAGATGGCGGCCTTGAAGAGGTTGCTGCGCGAGACGGCGCGGCCGACGGTGACGGCGTCGTCCTCGCTCGCGGCGCCCACGACCTCGATCGCGATGTCGTGGGAGGCTCCCTCGGCGTCGGCCTGCAGCTGCTCGGCCAGATCGCGGCACACGGCGGTCAGTGCGAGCGTGAAGGCCGCCTCGTCGGGCTCGACGCCGCTCGCGCCGGAGCCGAGCAGGGCGACGGTGTCGTTCGTGGACATGCAGCCGTCGGAGTCGAGGCGGTCGAAGGTGACGCGGGTGGCGGACCGCAGGGCGGCGTCCAGCTGCTCGGAGCTGAGGACGGCGTCGGTCGTGAGCACGACGAGCATCGTGGCGAGACCCGGGGCGAGCATCCCGGCGCCCTTGGCCATGCCGCCGATCGTCCAGCCTTCCGGCGCGCGGTGGGCGGCCTCCTTCGGCCGGGTGTCGGTGGTCATGATGGCCTCGGCCGCACCGAGCCCGGCGTCGGTCGCGAGCGCCGCGGCCGCCGACGAGACCCCGGCGATGAGCTTTTCGACCGGGAGCTGGTCGCCGATGAGGCCGGTGGAGCAGACCAGCACGTCGCCCGCGGAGACCTCCAGCTGCTCCGCGACCGCCTCGGCCGTCGCGTGCGTCGTCTGGAAGCCCTGCGCCCCGGTGTAGCAGTTCGCGCCGCCGGAGTTCAGCACGATGGCCGAGACCATACCGTCCTGGATGACCTGCTCGCTCCAGAGCACCGGGTTCGCCTTGCAGCGGTTGGTGGTGAAGACGGCGGCCGCCGCGGTCAGCGGTCCCAGGTTCTTGACGAGCGCGAGGTCGCGCTTACCGCTTGCCTTGAGGCCGGCGACGACGCCGGACGCAGCGAACCCGGAGGGGGCGGTGACGCTCACGGGGCGACTCCGTTCACGGTCAGGCCCGCGGTCTCGTCGAGGCCGAGGGCGATGTTGACGGACTGGACGGCGGCGCCCGCCGTCCCCTTGTACAGATTGTCGATCGCGAGCACGGTGACGACCCTGCCGGCGGCCTCGTCGAGGGCGACGCCGATCAGCACGGTGTTCGCCCCGAGGACATCGGAGGTGCGAGGCACGGTTCCCGCGGGCAGCACCTGCACGAACGGCTCGCCCGCGTACGCGGCCTCCCACGCCTGCTGCACCTGCTCGGCCGTCGTGCCGGGCTTCACCCGCGCCGTCGACGTGGCCAGGATGCCGCGCGACATCGGCACGAGCACCGGGGTGAACGACAGCGTCGGGGCGGCCGCTCCGGCCTTGCGGAGGTTCTGCTGGATCTCCGGGATGTGCCGGTGCGTCCCCCCGACCGCGTACGGGTTCGCGGAGCCGAGGATCTCGCTGGCGAGGTACATCGTCTTGAGCGACTTGCCCGCCCCGGAGGGACCGACGGCGAGAACGGCGACGATGTCCTCATCCTCGATCAGCCCGGCCTGGATGCCCGGCGCGAGCGCCAGCGACACCGCGCTCGCGTTGCAGCCGGGGGCGGCGATGCGACGGGCGCCGACCAGCCGCTCGCGCTGCTTGCCGACTGTGCCGTCGGTAGCGACCACCGGCAGCTCCGGGACGCCGTACGCCCAGGCGCCGAAGTGCTCGCCGCCGTAGAAGGCCTCCCAGTCGGCCGGGTCCTCGAGCCGGTGGTCGGCGCCGCAGTCGACGACGACGGTGTCCTCCGGCAGCTGCGCGGCGATCTCGCCGGAGGTGCCGTGCGGCAGCGCGAGGAAGACGACATCGTGGCCGGCCAGGTTCGCCGGTGTGGTGTCCTGCAGGGTCAGGTGGGCGAGCGATCGCAGGTGCGGCTGGTGCGCGATCAGGGGGTGACCCGCGTTCGAGTGCGCGGTGACGGTGCGGATCTCGAAGTCGGGGTGGGCGGCCAGGATGCGCAGCAGCTCACCGCCCGCGTATCCGGATGCGCCTGCGACGGCGACCGAGAGAGTCATGCTTCTTCCTTTTCGAGTGGACGACGGGAGTCTCGGCGACGGCGGCGCCCACGTCGATCCACAGCTTCAGGACCGCCCGGAACGCCGCCTAGCTTCGGCGGTCGCGCAGGCGTCGGCGCAGGGCGCGGGCGGCGAGAGCCGAACGCGTCGAAGCGGTGCGCCGGACGGAAAGCATGCGTCAACCCTAGCGCGCCCGGGCCGGCCGCCGCCAAATCCGCCCACCGCAGCGACGGCGGCTCGCCGGAACGACTGCGGCGCGGCGAACGACCGCAGTCGTTCCGCCGCGCCGCCGTCACGGGTGGTCGCCGCCCTACTCGCGGATGGTGGCGCCGAACAGGTCGCCGGCCCGCGCGGCGCCGGCGAGCTTGGCCTCGCTCGCCTCCGCCGCGGTGAGCGTGCGGTCGAGGGCGCGGAAGCGCAGGGCGAAGGTGAGGCTCTTGTGCCCCTCCGGAAGGCCCTGGCCGCGGTAGTCGTCGACGAGGCGGATGTGCTCCAGCAGCTCGCCCGCGCCGTCCCGGACCGCGCGCAGCACGTCACCGGCCGGTGCGTCCTCGCGGACGACGAGCGAGAGGTCCTGCGTCGCCGCCGGGAAGCCCGCGATCGCTCCGGCGATGATGTCGGCGGGAGCGACGGCGATGAGCTCGTCGAGGTCGAGCTCGAACACCGCGACGACGCGCGGGAGGTCGAGCTCGTGCGCGAGGGCGGGCAGCAGCTCGCCGGCGTAGCCGACCGGGACCGCCGAGCTGTCGGCGGCGCGCGCCACGAGCTGCGCCGTGCGCCCGGGGTGCAGTGCCTGGTGCGACGACTGGACGACGTCGACCGTCACGCCGACCGCCGCGGCCGTCTGCCGCACCATGTCGAGCACGTCGACGAGTCCCGCCGGCGCGGCCGGCATCCCGGGCTGCTTCTCGACGGCGTCGCCGACCACCAGGCCCGCGAGGTGCCGCGGCTGGGCGGGGATGCCGGCGTTCAGGCCCGCGAGCACGTCGTCGCCGGGGAGTGCGGCGCCGGGCGGCAGCGTCTCACTGCCGATCGAACCCTCGCCCGGACGGAACACCGTGCCCAACTCGTACACGCGCAGGTCGACCAGGCCGCGGGCGAGGTTGCGCTTCGCCGCGTCGATCAAGCCGGGGAGCAGCGAGGTTCGGAGGTAGGGGGCGGTCGCGTCCAGAGCGTTCGCCAGCCGCACCGCGGGAACCGCCGCGCTCGCCTCGGCGGTGCCGAACAGGTCGTTCTGCGCCGCGGCGACGAACGGGAAGGACAGCACCTCGGTCGCGCCGTTGTCGGCCAGGATCTGCGCGACGCTGCGGCGCAGGCGCTGCTCGCGGGTCAGGCCGCGGCCAGGAGGCGCGACGGGCAGCACCGACGGGATGCGGTCGTAGCCCACGATGCGGGCCACCTCCTCCGCCAGGTCCGACTTGTCGCGCAGGTCGGGGCGCCAGGTCGGCGGCGCGACGAGCAGGCCGCCGTCTGCCGGGGTGACCCGCCCGCCGATCTCGGCCAGCGCGCTGCGGATCTCGTCGTCGGTGAAGTCGACGCCGATGAGCGAGGCGATGTAGCCGTCGGGAAGGCGGATGGGCTCCGCCGCCACCGAGGCGTCGAGCAGCGAGCCGAGGTCGTCGGCGCGGCCGCCCGCGAGCTGCTCGAGCAGCTGCACGACCCGTGCCGCCGCGGCGACCGCGACCTGCGGGTCCACCCCGCGCTCGAAGCGCTTGGAGGCCTCGCTCGGCAGCTTGTGGCGGCGTGCGGTGCGGGCGATCGACACGGGGTCGAAGTTGGCCGCCTCGATGAGCACGTTGCGGGTGCCCGCGCCGATCTCGGTGGAGGCGCCGCCCATGACGCCGGCCAGGCCGATCGCGCCGGAGCCGTCGGCGATCACGAGGTCTTCCGGGTCGAGCTTCCTGGTCTGGTCGTCGAGCGTGACCAGGGTCTCCCCCGGCGCCGCGCGACGCACCACGATGCCGCCGGAGAGCTTGTCGAGGTCGTAGCCGTGGATGGGCTGCCCCAGCTCGAGCATGACGTAGTTGGTGATGTCGACGATCAGCGAGATCGAGCGGATGCCGGCGAGCTTCAGCCGCGCGATCATCCACGCGGGCGTCGGCCGGGTGCCGTCGACGTCGCGGACCACGCGCGTCACGAAGACGCTCGCGCCGACCCGGCCGCGGATGGGCGCCGCGTCCTCGATCGTGACGCTGAACCCGCTGGCGTGCTCGGCGGCGCTCACCGGCACCGCGTCGGCCGGGTCGCGGAAGGCGGCGCCCGTCGCGTGGGAGTACTCGCGGGCGATGCCGCGGATGGAGAACGCGTAGCCGCGGTCGGGCGTGACGTTGACCTCCACGGCGGCGTCGTCGAGCCCGAGCAGGGCCACCGCGTCGGCGCCGACCTCCGGGTCGAGCCCGAGGGTGGTCAGACGCAGGATGCCGTCGTGGTCCTCGCCGAGGCCGAGCTCGCGCGCCGAGGCGATCATCCCGTCGGAGATGTGACCGTAGGTCTTGCGGGCCGCGATCGGGAACGGTCCTGGCAGCACGGCGCCGGGCAGCGTCACGACGACCTTGTCGCCGGGGAAGAAGTTGCGCGCACCGCAGACGATGCCGCGCACGTCGGCTCCGCCGTCGGCTGCGGTCTGTCCCTCCGGCGCGACGCGCACCTGGCACCAGCGGATGGTCTTGCCGTTGCTCTGCGGCTCCTCGACGAACTCCAGCACCTGGCCGACGACGATGGGGCCGGACAGCTCGAAGGTGTGGATGTCCTCCTCCTCGAGCCCGACGGACACGAGGGCGGCGTGCACCTCCTCCGGCGTCGTTCCGGGCTCCAGGTCGACGAACTCGCCGAGCCAACTCAGGGGGACGCGCATCAGACCACCATTCCGAACTGCTGGGAGAACCGGACATCGCCCTCGGCCATGTCGCGCATGTCTTTGACGTCGTTGCGGAACATCAGGGCCCGCTCGACGCCCATCCCGAACGCGAAGCCCGAGTACACCTCGGGGTCGAGCCCGGCCGCCCGCAGCACGTTGGGGTTGACCATGCCGCAGCCGCCCCACTCGATCCAGCGGGCGCCGCCCTTGAAGGTCGGGTGCCAGAGGTCGAGCTCGGCGCTCGGCTCGGTGAACGGGAAGTAGTTGGGCCGGAGGCGCACGCGCGCCTCCTCGCCGAACAGCGTCTTGACGAAGTGGTCGAGCGTGCCGCGCAGGTGCGCCATCGTCAGGCCCTTGTCGACCGCGATGCCCTCGGTCTGGGTGAAGACCGGGAGATGCGTCGCGTCGAACTCGTCGGTGCGGAACACGCGCCCCGGCGCGATGCGGTAGATCGGCGGCTCGTCGCTCAGCAGTGCGCGGAGCTGGACGGGCGACGTGTGGGTGCGGAGCACCAGGTGCGCGTCGGTGGGCTGGACGAAGAACGTGTCCTGCATCGCGCGCGCCGGGTGGTCGGCGTCGAAGTTGAGGGCGTCGAAGTTGTACCACTCGCTCTCGAGCTCGGGGCCTTCGGCGAGCTCCCAGCCCATGCCGACGAAGACATCGGCGATGCGCTCCTGCAGCAGGCTGAGCGGGTGACGCGCGCCGGGCGTCCAGCGCGAGGGAAGGGCGGTGACGTCGACCATCTCCGCGGCGAGCTGCGCCGCCTGCTCCTGCTCCGCGATCTGCGCCTCCTTGGCCGCGAACGCCTGGTTCACGCGTGCCCGGGCGCCGCCGACGAGCTTGCCCGCCGCGGCCTTCTGGTCGCCGGGGAGCGACCGGATGCTCGCGTTCAGGCGTGCGAGGGGCGAGCCCTCCGCCGTGTGGTCGTGGCGCACCGTCTTGAGGGCCGCCGAGTCGGTCGCGGCGTCGATCGCGGCGAGCGCCGCCGAGACGGCCGCTTCGACCGCGGATTCGGTGATCTCCGTGGTATCTGACACGGTCACCAAGTCTAGTCGGCGCGCACCCGCAGCCCCTCCGCCCGCACATCGAGTGGACGCGACACGCCGTGACGACGACCCCGCATGCGGCGTGTTGCGTCCATTCGATCGCGGTGTGCGGTCAGGAGCGCTGCGCGAACGCCGATTCGTAGAGGCAGACGGAGGCGGCGGTGGCGAGGTTCATCGACTCCGCGCGGCCATAGATGGGGACCGTGACGACCCGGTCGACCAGGTCGAGCAGTTCGTCGGCGAGGCCGTGCGCCTCGTTGCCGAACACCCAGGCCGTGGGCCGGGAGAGCTCGCCGTCGCGGCGGGCGGCCAGCAGGTCCTCGCCCTTGATGTCGGCGGCGAGCACCTGCAGCCCGGCCGAGTGGGCGCGGCCGACGACGTCGGCCAGGTCGGCGCCGACGGCGACCGGCACGTGGAACAGGGATCCCGTGGTCGAGCGGACCACCTTCGGGTTGTACAGGTCGACGGTGCGCCCGGTGAGGATGACGGCGTCGGCGCCGGCGGAGTCGGCCGCACGGATGATGGTGCCCGCGTTGCCGGGGTCGCGCACCTCCTCCAGCACCGCGACGAGCTTCGGGGAGCCGGTGAGGATGTCGCGGATCGAGGTCGGGAACTGCCGGGCCACCGCGACGAAGCCCTGCGGCGTGACGGTGTCGGCCATCGCGTCCAGCACCTGCTCGGTGACGAACTCGACCTCGATGCCGGCGTCGGCCGCGGCGCGCGCGATGTCGGGATACCGCTCCAGCGCGGTGGGGGTGGCGAAGAGGTCGACGAGCAGCTCCGGGCGGAAGCCGAGCGCCTCCTCGACGGCCTGCGGCCCCTCCAGGAGGAAGAGCCCCGTCTCCGCGCGGGCGGGACGCTTGGCGAGCTTGGCGACGGCCCTGACGCGCGGCGAGCGCGGGTTGTCCAGCATGGCACCAGCTTAGGGGCGGTGAACGGTACGGCTCCGCGTCTCGTGATGAACATGAGACCAGAGGAGGTCGAACGATGAGGACATGGATGAGGACGGCGTGGATCGCCGGCGGCGCGGCGGTCGCACTGGGGCTCGGCACCGCGGCGGCGGTCGCGGCGACGGGCGGCGGCGAGGGCGCGGACGACGGCCCCCGGATCGTGCAGAGCAGCACCCCGACCGTCGACGACCGCACCCCGCGCCCCACCCCGAGCGACCTGCCGAGCGCGGTCCCGGTCGCACCGCCGGCCACGCACGACCTCGGGGACGACCACGGCACCGACGACCACGGCGCCGACGACCCCGCCACGCACGACGTCGGGGACGACCACGGCGCCTTCGACCCGGCCACCCACGACGTCGGCGACGACCACGGCTCCGGCGGCCACGGCGCCGACGACTGAGCGCTACTCCCCCGCAGCGAGCCCGCGGACCAGCAGGTCGAGCAGCCGCCCGGTCTGCCCGGGGTCGGCGCTGTTCGCGGTGGTCAGGAACACCCCGATCATCGCCGCGGTGACGTCGTCCGCCGCCGTCCCGGCCCGGAAGACACCCCGCTCCGCCCCCGCGGCGAGGATGAGGCCGACGGCCTCATTGACGCGGCGGCGCGTGTCCGCCGATTCCGCGGCCGACCGGATCGCGCCCGCGCGCACCGACTCCGCCATCCCGCGCTTGGTCGCGATGAACCCGGCGTAGGTGTCCAGGAAGGCACGGAGGGCCACATCCGGTGTGTGCCGGGCGAGCAGGGCGGGCACGGTGGCGAGCACCGCGTCCAGTTCGCTCGCGTACACCGCTGCGACCAGCTCCTCCCGGGTCGGGAAGTTGCGGTACAGCGTCCCGATGCCCACCCCGGCCGAACGCGCGATGGCCTCAAGCGACGCGTCCTCGCCTGCCGCGGTGAACGCGGTGCGCGCGGCGTCGAGGATCGCTGCGCGGTTGCGTGCCGCGTCGGCGCGCGGACGTCGCGCAGAGCGGGTGACGTCGGACAAAGTGGAGGCACCTCCGGTTAAGTGCTACGGTCGCAAGAGCGGAGGCTCCTCCGCTTCAGCCTCATTCTAGGAGGGGATATGACCGGAACCATCACCCGACCCGGCGGAACGGCCCGGCTCGGCGCCCGCACCGTCTCGCGGATCGGCTACGGCGCGATGGCACTCGAGCGCTTCGAGCACGATCCCGAGCCCGCCGTCGCCCTGCTGCGCCGCGCCGCCGAGCTGGGGATCGACCACATCGACACGGCCGACTTCTACGGCCGGAGCGTCTCCAACGACCTGATCCGCCGCGCGTTCGGAAACGACGAGGCGATCACCGTGGTCACCAAAGTCGGCGCCGTCCGCGTCGAGGGAGGCTCGTTTCCGCTGGCGCTCGAGCAGCGCCCGGAGCAGCTGCGCGAGCAGGTGAACGCCAACCTGCACTCGCTCGGCCGCGAGCGACTCGACGTGGTCAACCTCCGCCGGCCGGAGGTCGGACCGGGCATCACCGTCCCCGACGACGAGCTGGTCGACCTCGACGACCAGCTGGCCGAGCTCATCGCCCTGCGCGAGGAGGGCGTGATCGGCGCGATCGGACTGAGCGCCGTCCGCCACGCCACCGTGCAGCGCGCCCTGCCCGCCGGGATCGCCTGCGTGCAGAACGCCTTCTCGGTGCTCTCCCGCGACCACGAGGACACGCTCGCGCTGTGCCTCGCCGAGGGCGTCGCGTGGGTGCCCTACTTCCCGCTCGGGAGCGGGTTCCCGCAGCTGCCCAGCGTCACGGACGACCCGGTCGCCCGTGAGGTCGCTGCGGAACTCGGCGTGACACCGGCCCAGGTCGGATTGGCGTGGCTGCTCGGCCACGCGCCGAACATCCTGCTCATCCCGGGCACCGGCAGCATCCCGCACCTGGAGGAGAACGCGGCGGCGGGCGACGTCTCGCTCACCGCGGACCAGCGGGAGCGCCTGGACGCGATCGCCGCCTAGCGACGCCGTGCGAACAGAGAACGGCCCGGTCGACAGCTGTCGACCGGGCCGTTCACGTGGGTGCGTCGCTTACGCGGCGGCGTCCGCCTTCGGGGCGGAGGTGTCGGCCGGCAGCGCCTTCTTGGCGGTCTCGACGAGGGCCGCGAAGGTCGCGGGCTCGGTGACGGCCAGGTCGGCGAGGATGCGGCGGTCGACCTCGACGCCCGCCAGGTTCAGACCCTGGATGAGGCGGTTGTAGGTGAGGCCGTTCGCACGGGACGCGGCGTTGATCCGCTGGATCCAGAGACGACGGAAGTCGCCCTTCTTCTGGCGGCGGTCGCGGTACGAGTAGACCAGCGAGTGGGTGACCTGCTCCTTGGCCTTGCGGTAGAGGCGCGACCGCTGACCGCGGTAGCCCTCGGCGCGCTCGAGGATGACCCGACGCTTCTTGTGGGCGTTGACCGCCCTCTTCACTCTTGCCATTAGTCGATTCCTTCTTGAAGTACGTGTCGGGGGTTACTTGCCGAGCATCCGGCGGATGACCTTGGCATCCACCTCGGGCACGACCTGCTCGGCGTTCAGACGGCGCTTGCGGCTGCTGGACTTGACCTCGAGGTTGTGGCGCATGCCGGACTGCTGCTTCATCACCTTGCCGCTGCCGGTGAGCTTGAAGCGCTTCTTGGCGCCGGAGTGGGTCTTCTGCTTGGGCATTACTTCTCCTCGTTCGTCGCCTGAGCCGGCGAACTCTCGTCGGACTGAGCAGCGTCGGCTGTCTCAGCAACCGCCTCCTGGTCGCGCCCCTGGGCGCGCGCCTTCGAAGCGGCACGTACTGCATTGGCCTCGGCCTTGGCCTCGGACTTGTTCTTGAGCGGGCTGATGATCATCACCATGTTGCGCCCGTCGATCGTGGGGTTCGACTCCACGGTCCCGAGCTCGGCGACGTCCTCCGCGAAGCGCTGCAGCAGGCGCACGCCCTGCTCCGGGCGCGACTGCTCGCGTCCACGGAAGAGGATCATGGCCTTCACCTTGTCGCCGGACTTCAGGAAGCCTTCGGCGCGCTTGCGCTTGGTCTCGTAGTCGTGCTTGTCGATCTTGAGGCGGAAACGCACCTCTTTGAGGATCGTGTTCGCCTGGTTGCGCCGGGCCTCCTTGGCCTTCTGCGCAGCCTCGTACTTGAACTTGCCGTAGTCCATGATCTTGGCGACCGGCGGCTTGGAGTTGGGCGCGACTTCGACCAGGTCGAGGTCTGCCTCCTGCGCGAGTCGCAGCGCGACCTCGATCTTGACGACACCGACCTGCTCACCGCTGGGGCCGACGAGTCGAACTTCGGGGACGCGGATACGGTCATTCGTACGGGGATCGCTGATGTTTTTCTCCTCTGATCAAGCGATGCTTCTCGGCCACGGAATGTCGGTGACGTTCCGGCGAAAGAGGAGGTTCCACGCACCAGCACGGCCTGCGATTTTTCGATCGCAGGCCTGGTACCGCACCCTGACTACCCCCGCGTTCGCACGCGGTGGCGGAGTGCAACGACCCGGTAACCTGTAAAGCGGTCAAGCGCGGGTGGGAGGAATCTCCACTTTCGTACCGGGACATGAAGCCCCGGAGCCTGAAGAATTCTAGCAGAGGAATGCAGTGAGCGACACATCCTTCACCTTCGACGACTCCGCAGACGACGCCGACGGTGTCGCGGAGGCCACCCGCGACATCGCGGAGGTCCCCGCCGTCGAGGTGATCACCACCACCGCAGTGCACCTGATGAGCGCGGCCGCGGTCAAGACCGGCCTCGCCGACGACCCCGAGAATCAGACCGACCTGGACGAGGCGCGCAAGCTGATCGACGCCCTTGCGGGACTCGTGACCGCGAGCGCCGGCCACGTCGGCGACCAGCACGCCCGCAGCCTGCGCGACGGCCTGCGGTCGCTGCAGCTGGCCTTCCGCGAGGCCTCGGCCATCCCCGACCCGATCGGCAAGGGTCCGGGCGAGAAGTACACCGGCCCCGTCAGCTGACATGGCGTTCACGCCGCCTGCCGCGTTCACCACCCGGCCCACCCTGCAGGGCACCTTCGGGATGTCCGCATCGACGCACTGGCTCGCCACCGCGACCGCCCAGGCGGTGCTGGAGCGCGGCGGGAACGCGTTCGACGCGGCCGTCGCCGGCGCGTTCGTGCTGCACGTGGTCGAACCGCACCTGAACGGTCCGGGCGGCGACCTCGTCGCGCTGTTCGCGACCGCGGACGACCCGAGCCCGGTCGTGCTCAGCGGGCAGGGTCCGGCGCCCGCGCGCGCGACGCCGGAGCACTACCGGGCCGAGGGGCTGGAGCTCGTGCCCGGCTCCGGCGCTCTCGCCGCGGCCGTCCCCGGTGCGGTGGACGCCTGGCTGCTGCTGCTGAAGGACCACGGCACCTGGGAGCTCGCCGACGTGCTGGCCTTCGCCATCGGCTACGCGGAGGACGGCCACCCGGCGCTCGAACGCGTGTGCGCCACGATCCGCACCGTCGCTCCCCTGTTCGCCGAGCACTGGCCGACGTCGGCCGCGCGCTGGATGCCGGGCGGCCGCATCCCGGAGCCCGGCGAGCTGATCGCGAACCCGGCCTACGCGCGGGTCCTCCGCGGCCTGATCGGAGCGGGCGACCCTGCGGGAAGCCGGGAGGAGCGGATCGAGGCGGCCCGCGTCGAGTGGGCCACGGGCGCGGTCGCGACCGCGTCCGCCGCCTTCGTGCGCACCCCGCACCGGCACTCCGACGGCGCGGACCACGCCGGCGTCATCGCCGAAGACGACTTCGCCGCGTACCGTGCGGCCTACGAGCCGGCGGTGACGCTCGACTTCCGCGGCAGCACCATCGCGAAGGCCGGGGCCTGGACGCAGGGGCCCGCGCTGCTGCAGACCCTCGCGCTCCTCGACGGGTTCGACGACGACCGGCTCGACCCGTCGACCGAGCTCGGCGCCCACATCGTGCTCGAGGCGCAGAAGCTCGCGTACGCCGACCGCGACGCGTACTACGGCGACGCCGACGTGCCGCTCGACGTGCTGCTCTCCCCCGGCTACGCGGACGGGCGCCGGGCGCTGATCGGCGAGACGGCGTCGGCCGAGGTGCGGCCGGGCGAGGTGCCGGGGGTGGCGCCGTTCCGGCCGCCGCTGCGGACCTCGTACACCCCGCCGTCCGGCGTCGCGAGCGAGGGCATCGGCGAGCCGACGGTGTCGCGGAGCGGTGAGACGCGCGGCGACACGTGCCACATCGACGTGGTCGACCGCTGGGGCAACATCGTCTCGGCGACGCCGTCGGGCGGCTGGCTGCAGTCGTCCCCGACCATCCCCGAGCTCGGCTTCTGCCTCGGCACGCGCCTGCAGATGACCTGGCTGGAGGAGGGCGGCCCGGCGACGCTCACCCCGGGCCGGCGGCCGCGCACCACGCTGACGCCGACGCTGGTGCTGCGGGACGGCGTCCCGGTCACCGCGGTCGGCTCGCCCGGCGGCGACCAGCAGGACCAGTGGCAGCTGCTCTATCTGCTGCGCACGATCGTGGGAGGCTACACGCCGCAGCAGGCGATCGACGCACCCGCGCTGCACACCACCTCCATCGCCGAGTCGTTCTGGCCGCGCACCTGGACCCCCGCCGGTGCCGTGGTCGAGGACCGCCTGGGCGACGACGTCATCGCGGGGCTCCTGGCGCGCGGGCACCGCGTGGTCCGGGCGGGCGACTGGACGCTCGGCCGCCTCTCCTCCGTCGGCCGCGACCCCGGGACGGGCGTGCTCTCGGCCGCCGCCAACCCGCGCGGCATGCAGGGCTACGCCGCGGGTCGCTGACGCCCCGGCAGTCGCGACTGCGGCCTCCCGTCACGTCTGCGGCTGCGCGCGCGGCCGCAGACGTTCCGGCGGATCGCAGTCGCGGCTCAGCCGACGGCGGCGACGGCCCGGCGGACGGCGTCCACGGTCCGGGAGGCCTCGGCGGCGTCGGTCAGCCAGTTGCTGACCGAGAAGCGCAGCACCGCACGGCCGTGCCAGGTCGACGCGGAGGCGAGCGCACGGCCGTCGGCGAGCAGCGCCTCCCCCACCGCACGCGTGCGGTCGTCGCTGCCGAACGCCGCGCACACCTGCGTGTAGACGACGTCGTTGAGCACCTCGCCGCCGGGAAGGCCGCGCACGCCGTCGGCGATGACCGTCGCGGAGTCGGCCAGCCGCTGCACGAGCTCCGCCACCCCCTGCCGGCCCAGCTGTGCGAGCGTCGCGTACACCGGGACGCCACGCGCCCGGCGCGACAGCTCCGGCACCCGGTCGGACGGGTCGGCCACCGTGTCCGACGAGGCGAGATAGGCCGCGTGCTGCGCCATGGCGCGGTGCAGGGCTCCGGGATCCGCGACGGCGACGATCCCGCAGTCGTACGGCACGTTCAGGGTCTTGTGCGCGTCCGTCGCCCAGGAGTCGGCGTCGGCGACACCCGCGACGAGCGGGCGGAGCGCCGGCGCGGCCGCCGCCCACAGCCCGAAGGCGCCGTCCACGTGCACCCAGGCCCCCGCCCGGTGCGCGACCTCGATCGCCTCCGAGAACGGGTCGAACGCGCCCGAGTGGATGTTGCCCGCCTGCAGCACGACGATCGCCGGCCCCTCGCCCTCGGCGAGCGCCTCCGCGAGCGCATCCACGCGCATCCGGCCCTGGTCGTCGACCGGGATGGCGCGCCCGTGACCGAGACCGGCCATCGACGCCGCGCTGTCGACCGAGCCGTGCCGTTCCGCCCCGACGAAGAGTCGCACCTGCGGGCCGCCCGCCAGGCCGTCGACGGCGGCATCCCAGCCCGCGCGCCGCAGCACCTCGTCGCGCGCGACGAGCAGACCGGCCAGGTTGGCGACCGTCGCGCCGGTGACGAAGCCGACCTCCGAGCCCGACGGCAGCCCGAGCAGGTCGAGCAGCCACTCGGCGGCGAGCTCCTCCGCCCCGGCGACGCCCGGGGTCACCGCGCGCAATCCGTTGTTCTGGTCCCACGCCGAGGTCAGCCAGTCGGCCGCCAGCGCCACCGGCTGCGCACCGCCCATCACCCAGCCGTGGAAGCGGGGCGAGTGGATGCGCATGAGCCCGGGCTCCGCCGCCTCGGCGAGGTGTCTGAGCACCTCGACGGCGCCGGGTCCGCGCTCGGGCAGCTCCCGGCCCAGCGCATCCTTCACCTGCTCGACGTCGGCGCTCGGCGGGATGTGTCCGTCGCGCACGTCGCCGAGCCAGCGTCCGGCGAGCGCGACGGCCTCGTCGAGCGCCGGGCGGAACTCATCCTGGTCGCTCACGCGGGCATGCTAGCGGTCCACCGGGGTCTCGTGGGAGTCCGTCCGCCGGATCACCAGACCGGAGGGCGACGGTCGGCCCAGCGCACGCGCCGCTCCAGCTGCGCGGCCAGCGAGAGCAGCGTCCGTTCCCCGCCGGGCCGCCCGATCAGCTGCACGCCCATCGGCAGCCCGTCCTCGGTCTGCGAGACCGGGAGGACGATCGCCGGCAGACCGGTCACGTTGAGCATCGAGGTGAACGGCGTGTACTGCACCTGCTGGGCGAAGTTCCGCTCGCCGTCCTCCTGGTCGTACCAGCCGACGGGCCGCGGGGTCATCGCGATGGCGGGCGTGAGCACCGCGTCGAACGACGACAGCTGCCGGAGGAACGACCGCTCGTACGCGGTCAGCGCCGACAGCGCCTCGCTCAGCTCGCGGGCGCTGAGGGACCGGCCCCGCTCGACCAGCCAGGCCGTGAGCGGTTCGAGCAGCGCCAGGGACTCCCCCTCGGCCGGGATGCGCGCAGCGCCGGCCTGCCAGATCGTGCGGAACGCGGGCGCATAGGTGTCGTCGGGCTCCAGCGCGGTCTCCTCGAGGCCGTGCCCCATCCCCGAGAAGGCGTTGACCGCCGCCTCGAGCGCGGCGAGGGCCTCCGGCGCGATCGCGATGTCGTAGGCGCCGTCCCACGCGGAGGTGGTCATCACGCCGAGCTGGAACCGGCCCTCCCCGCGCACGGCCGTTCCGAGGAAGGGGCCGTCGTCGTCGTAGGGGGCGCGCAGCGTGTAGTGGTGGTCGATGGTCCCGTCCGGGCGCTTTGCGATCATCCCGTCGAGCAGCAGGGCGGCGTCGGCGGTGGTGCGGGCGATCGGTCCGTCGACGACGAGGCCGGCGAGCGCCTCGATTCCGCTGCCGGCCGGCACCAGCCCGCGGGACGGCTTCAGCCCGACGAGGCCGCAGGCGGCGGCCGGGATGCGGATGCTTCCGCCGCCGTCGGATCCCGGCGCGAACGGCAGCAGCCCGGCGGCGACCGCCACGGCCGCACCGCCGCTCGACCCTCCCGCGCCGAGCCGGGTGTCCCAGGGGTTGCGTGCGGGCGGCGCGGCGAGCGACTCGGTGTAGGCGGGGAGGCCGAACTCGGGCGCGTTGGTCTTGCCCAGGCTGACGGCGCCCGCGTCGTCGAGGGTCCGGACGATCTCGTCGCTCTCCGCGGGGACGAACCCGGCCATGGCGCGCGACCCGAACCCGGTCGGGACGCCCGCGCGCTGCCACAGGTCTTTGTCGCCGGAGGGCAGCCCCCAGAGGGGAGCCGTCTTCGGCACGCTCTCCGCGACCTCGTCGGCACGCTGCAGGGCCCGGTCACGCGTGACCGTCACGAACGCGCCGAGCTGGGGGTCGAGCCGCTCGATCCGGTCGAGGTAGTGCGCGGCGAGCTCCCGCGGCGACACGCGCCCGGTCTGCAGCTCCTGCCAGAGGTCGAGCGCGGTCAGCTCGTGGAGGTCGGCCATGGCGCCAGGCTAACCCAGCCGGTCGTCCTCGCGCGCGGCGGAGAGGAACTCGACCACCGCGTCCGTGAAGCCCTCCGGGTCGATGTTGTACTCCCAGCCGTGCTCGGCGGGCTGCAGCTCGATCAGCCGCACCAGCGACGGGTTGGCCATCGCGAACAGCACCGAACATTTCAGGGGCACGAGCCGGTCGCCCGCCGAGTGGATGACGAGGGCCGGCACCGTGAGGCGGTCCGGACGCGTCCAGTCCAGCTGGGCGAAGTCGATGGGCGCTGGGAGGCCGACCCGGGTGGCGTTCCGCTCGTCGGAGAGCGTGCGGAGCGCCGCACCCGCGATCCACCGCGGCAGACGCCGTTCCCGCGCGCCCTGGCGGATCGCCGTGCGCCAGTCCGTGACCGGACCGATCAGCACCAGACGGTCGATCAGGTCGCGGTGCGCGCTGAGCTCGGTCGACTGCAGCGCGATCGCCCCGCCGAGCGACCAACCGACCAGCACGACGCGCTCGGCGCCGCGGTCGCGCGCGTGGCGGATCGCCGCATCCACGTCGCTCCACTCGCGCGAGCCGAGCGAGGAGACCCGGCCCCCCTCGGCGTCCGGCGCCTCGCCGTCGCCGCGGTAGGAGACCACGAGCGACATCATCCCGAGGGTGTCGGTCGCGGCGACGGCCCCGAGGGCGCCGACGCGCGTCGCGCCCATCCCGTGGATGTGGATCGCCCAGGTCGTGGAGCGCCGCCGTGCGGCCGGCTCGATCTCCCAGGCCGGGGCGACTCCCCCGGCGACCGGCAGCTCCACCTCGCGGTAGCGCCACGACAGGGCGGCGGGCCCGGCGTGCACGTGCCCCGTCCAGCGGCCGCGGTCGTGACCCGTCAGCTCGCCGGTCACGGCCACGAGCTCCCGCGTGACGGTGCCGGCGTGCGAGTCGAGCCCGCACACGGCGCCGACGACCGCGTGCCCACCGCTGCCGAACCACAGCCCGAAGGAACCGGCGTGGGTCGTCCACCGGTCGGCGTCGAGGGTCACGGTTGTCCGGTCGCTCCGGTGGATGCGCGTCGCGCGCCGCCGGGCGGGCGCGACGGCGGCACGCGCGGCCGCGATCCCGATGCGGTCCGCGGCGCGCTCCACGAGCAGGACGAGAGCGACGACGCACCCGACAGCCAGTAGCCACCCCATACCCTCCGGACGAGCCGGCAGCGACGAACGTGACGCCGGGTCTTGACAAATCAATGCCCCGCCTGGTTGGTTAGTTACATGAGTAATGAACCGGTGAAGTTCGGATGATCGACGAAGGCAAGCCGATCTTCGTGCAGATCGCCGAACAGATCGAGGACGACATCATCGACGGGGTCTACCCCGCCGAGACGCAGGTGCCGTCGACCAACGAGTTCGCCGCCTTCTACCGGATCAACCCCGCCACCGCGGGCAAAGGCGTGAACCTCCTCGTGGACGCGGGGATCCTCTACAAGAAGCGAGGCATCGGCATGTTCGTCTCCGACGGCGCGCGCGAACGACTCGTCGCGAAACGACGCGACGCGTTCCGCGACGAGTACGTCCGTCCCCTCCTGGCGGAGGCCGCGAAGCTCGGCATCGGCCCCGACCAGCTCTCCCGGATGATCGCGACGGCCGCAGCGCCCGAGCCGACCGCACCCCTGACGAAAGGACTGAGCGCATGAGCGCCGCCCCCGCCCCCGCCTCCATCGCCCCGGCGGTGCAGGTCACGGGCCTGACCAAGCGGTTCGGGACGTTCGCCGCGATCGACGACGTCAGCCTCCGCATCGAGCCCGGCCGCATCCACGGGCTGCTCGGCCGCAACGGCGCGGGCAAGACCACGCTGATGCAGCTCATCACCGGCCAGGACTTCGCGACCGAGGGCGACATCCACGTCTTCGGCGAGAAGCCGACCGAGAACGCGCGGGTGCTGCAGAACATCTGCTTCATCAAGGAGAGCCAGCGCTACCCGGAGGACTTCCAGCCGAAGCACGTTCTGCGCAGCGCACCCTGGTTCTTCGAGAACTGGGACGCGGAGTTCGCGGAGCAGCTGGTCGACGAGTTCCGGCTCCCGACGAACCGCCGCATCAAGAAGCTGTCCCGCGGTCAGCTCTCCGCCATCGGCGTGATCGTCGGCCTCGCCTCTCGGGCGCCGCTCACCTTCTTCGACGAGCCATACCTGGGCCTCGACGCGGTCGCCCGGCAACTGTTCTACGACCGCCTACTTGAGGACTTCGCCGAGCATCCGCGCACCGTGGTGCTCTCCACGCACCTGATCGACGAGGTGGCCAACCTGCTCGAGCGGGTGATCGTCATCGACCAGGGCCGCATCCTGATGGATGAGGACGCCGACACGCTGCGCACCTCCGCCACCACGGTCGTCGGCCCGCGCGCCGCCGTCGATGCCTTCGTCCGGGGCCGGGAGGTCGTGCACCGCGACGGTCTCGGCGGGCTCTCCTCCGTGACCGTCGCCGGGGTCGGTCCCGCCGACCGGGCCGAGGCCGCCGCCGCGGGCCTGGAGCTCGCGCCGGTGTCCCTCCAGCAGTTGATCGTCCGCACCACCGGGGTCCGCTCGCCGGACGCCCACGAGACAGGAATCGAGCAGAGCGCATGACCGCAGCACACCCCGCAGCCGCACCCGGCCGCGCCCGGGCCGCCGCCCCCGGCGCCGGAGCGCGCATCTGGCGGGTGGTCCGGCTGAACCTCGTCAACAAGTGGACAGTGATCTGGATCCCCGCGATGATCATGTTCTTCATCGGCATCGTGAATTGGCTGATCTGGTGGATCATCTGGTCGGCCGCCGCGCCCGCGGACCGGGCCGACGCCATGGACGGCACCCAGTGGAGCGGCGGAGCGTTCTACATCTTCGTCTACATGATGGTGATCGCCATCCAGATCGTCTCCTCCACCTTCCCGTTCGCACTGGGCTACAGCGTGACGCGCCGCGACTTCGCGATCGGCTCCGGCCTGACCTTCCTGCTGCTCGCCGCCGGGTACGCGCTCGGGTTCGCTCTGCTGTCGACCCTCGAGGAGTGGACGAACGGCTGGGGCCTCGGCGGCCACCTGTTCACCTCGGTGTACTTCGCGGACGAGACCTTCGCGGGCCGGCTGTTCATGGTGTTCGCCGCGATGCTGTTCTTCTTCGCGGTCGGCGCGTTCTCGGCAGCCTTGTTCATGCGCTGGCGGATGTACGGCATCCTGGCCGCCGGCGCCGTGCTCGCCCTGCTGATCGTCGGCGCGGTGGCCCTGCTCACCTACACGCAGAACTGGCCGGCCGTCGGCGAATGGTTCGTCGCGAACGGCCCGATCGGGGTGACCGCCTGGCTGCTCCTCCCGACCGTCATCGCGGCCGCGGCGGGCTACGCGGTCCTCGGCAGGGCGACGCCGCGCAGCTGACACCGCACAGGCTGTCCGGAGGGGGTCCGGACATGGACGTGGCCGGGAGTCTCGCGCTCCCGGCCACGGTTTCCTGCCATCGGCCTCACTCGGCCGGCGCGGGTTCGCTCATCCTTCAGCACCCGCGCGGCCCTGGGCCCTCACGAAGGAACCGACCTTCCCGGCCCGGTCGGGGATCAGATGACCGACACCGTCGAGCAGCACGACATCCGCGTCACGGATCCGCGCGCGTGCCCGGCTCGCCGCAGCGGGGGCGTCGAGCATCCTGTCGCCTGCGCCGTAGACGATCCGCATCGGCGAGGACACCCGCGCGAGCGCCTCGTCGCCGAACACGGGCAGAGCGTCCGTCCGCGGAGAGAAGTGGGCGAACGTCGTCAGTGCGAGCGACGTCAGAGGAGAGACGGTCTCGCCCGCAGTCTCAGGGCGAGGCTGATGAGGTCCAGTGAGATATCTGAGCGCTTTGGCGCGTCCTCGATCGCCCGCCGCCCCGAGAAGGCCGGCGATCAGCAACGGCGCCAGGCGGCGGGGACCGATCCCGCTGGAGGACACGAGCATCACCGGTCCAGCCGCATCGGGCGACCTGGACGCGAAGTCCAGGGACACCCACCCGCCCAGGGACTCCCCGACGATCGTCGGACGTTCGATGCCCAGGGCCGCCAGCACCTCCGTCAGCCAGGCGGCATGCGTCCCGGGCGTCAGCGGGCGCCGGGAACCGGGCGCGGACGCGGCTTCCCCGGGAAGGTCCAAAGCGAAGACACGGTGGTCGCGACTGAGATCGGAGAGCTCCGCCGCCCAACCGGCGGAGGTCGCACCCGACCCGTGAAGGAGAACCACCGGCCGCGCCGTCGGGCGGCCTGTCGCCAGGCCGTGGACGAGTCCGGACGGGGTCGGGATCCGAAGCCGCTCAGCGGCGGGGACGAGCAACGCCACGGCTTCGTCGTACGCGCGCCGGAACGCCTGCTCACCCTCCGGTGATCGGAACATGGCGCCCACTTCACTCATGGGTCACTCCCACCACACGTCGCACCGCGGCCGCGGCGTCGAGAACGCCTCCGACGGGCCCGGTGAGGATGATCTTCATCGCAGCGGAGCCGGCGATCGTCGAAAGGTGGAGGTCGACTCCCGCGGCGAACCCCGCCGCCGTCACGAGGGTGGTGATGCGATCGACCACGAGGCCGTCCTCCGCGGCGATGTCCAGGATCACCGTGGCCTGCGAGCCAGGGTGGCTCCGTGCACCCGGGGCGGCATCGCCCGGTTCCTCGCCGACAGCCGGCAGCGTCGCATCCCCTCGGGTGAACAGCGCCAGATCCTGAACCCGGATCCGATAGTTCTTGCCGATCCGAGTGGCCCGGAGGGCACCGGTCCGGATGTACTCGCGGACAGTGCGGGGCTGCACGCGCAGCTCGTCAGCGACTTCTTTCACGCTCAGCAGTTCGACCATGTGACCACTATATACGCACATAAACGCATTCAAACGTACATATGGAAACCCTGGCGGACATGGACGTGGCCGGGAGTCTCGCGCTCCCGGCCACGGTTTCATGCCATCGGCCTCACTCGGCCGGCGCGGGTTCCGCTCCGTCCGACGATGTCGTCGCCCTCAGGCTAGGTCGAGCCTGCGACTCGGAGCGGAACGTGCAGTGAACTCATAGCGGGAGGAGGGCGGATGCTCCGGCTTTCGCTAGCGTGGCATCCGTGCTCGGCTATCTGTTCCTGGCGGTCGCCATCGCGACCGAGGTCGTCGCGACCACGTTCCTGAAGTTCACCTCGGGCGACAACGCCAGGTGGTGGGCCTTCGTGATCGTCGTCGTCGGCTACGTGGCGTCGTTCTTCGCCCTCTCGCTCGCGCTCGGCCGCGGCGTCCCGCTCGGCATCGCCTACGCGATCTGGTCGGCGGTCGGCGTGGCCGCGATCGCGATCATCTCCTGGGTGTTCTTCAAGGAGTCGCTGACCTGGGTGCAGATCGCGGGGCTCGTGCTCGTCATCGGCGGCGTCGGGCTCCTGGAGCTCGGAGCCAGGCACCCGGCGTGACTAGCGTCGGGAATTCGGCGGCGGAGGCTTCGAATCTCCGACGTTAGGCAGTCGGGCAGGAGATTCGAACGTTCGATCGCTCACGTCGGAGGGCGGCGACCGGCCGCCCTCAGGCGGACCCGACGAACGCCTCCAGCGCCTCGTCGAGCGTGCGCGCAGGCGCGACGAACGGGTACACCGCACCGACGCCGGCCGGGACGTACTCGCCCTCGGGCGTCACCGTCACCTCGCCGAGCAGCCGGCCCCGGCCGAGCGCAGCATCCTCGTCGGGGAACGAGTGGTCGTACACGTCGTAGCGGTCGCCGTCCTCGTAGACGGTCAGGTCTTCCAGCAGCGGCATCGTCAGAACCTCCTCGTGAACGGCAGCGGCCTGCGCATCCGGATCAGCAAGAGCAAGGGTACGAGCACGTAGGGCCCGTTGTAGAGCAGGAACACGACCGGGTTCGGCGTGCGCTGCCCGACCGGGCCGAAGAACTCGACGCCGAAGATCGGGATGGCGGTCAGGCTGATGATCATGGTCGCGTAGATCACGGCGAACAGCTGGATCCAGTTGAACCCCTTCACCAGGCTGATCACGAGCAGCACGTAGAACGGCAGGTATACGAACGCGCTCGTGCCGGTGATGAACCGCAACCACAGCGGCTCCTGCATGTAGAGCGGGTCGTACTGCGACGAGTACGTGTAGTTCCACTGGGCGAGGATGTTGGTCGTCGTCGCCGTCTGCGGGATCCCCAGCGTCGGGATGGCGTCGCTGATGATGCAGGTCACGATGAACAGCGAGAACATCACGATGAAGAAGATGTCGAACGGACGCTTGCGCAGCGGCAGGTTCGCCGGCCGCGCGGGTGCGGCGGCGGCGACCTGTCCGGTCTCAGGGGTCACGGTGCTCACGGGGGCGAGCCTAGCGCCGGTCCCGCGCTATTTGAGCGACTTCTGCATCAGCACGGTGCCGAGCCAGCGGTCGAACTTGTAGCCGACCCGGCCCATCCGGCCGATCTCGGTGAAGCCGAAGTTCTCGTGCATCTTGATCGAGGCCTCTGCGCCTTTGTCGGCGATGACGGCGATCATCTCCTTGAGCCCGGCCTCCTTCGACCGGTCGATGAGGGCCTGCATGAGAACGGGTCCCAGGCCCTTGCCGGTGGATGCAGCCCCCAGGTAGATCGAGTTCTCGACAGTGAAGCGGTAGGCGCGCTTCTGCTTCCACGGCTGCACCAGGGCGTAGCCGAGGATCTGGCCGCTGGGCGACTCGGCGACGATGAACGGCATCTTCAGCTTGGTGAGGTACGCGTACTTGCTCTTCCACTCGCGCAGCGTCATCGCATCCTCGTCGAAGGTGACGGTGCTGTTGGCGACGTAGTGGTTGTAGATCTCGCGGACGTACGGGAGGTCCTCCGGGCGGGCGTCGCGGATGGCGTACTCGAACGGCGCCTCCGGCGTCTCCTGCTTGCGCAGGTGGCGGGGCAGGACGCGGCGCTCCTGGTATTCCTCTTCCAACACGCCCTCAAGCGTACGTCGCCCGCGTTGCGTCCGTATTACGGATGCAGGGTCCAGTCGACCGGCTTCTCGCCGGAACGTTCGAGGAGCGCATTCGCGCGGGAGAACGGCTTCGAGCCGAAGAAGCCGCGGGAGGCGGAGAGCGGGCTCGGATGCGCCGACTCGATGACGGGGTTGCCGTCGAGCAGCGGCTTGAGGGTGGCGGCGTCCCTCCCCCACAGGATGGACACGAACGGGCGGCCACGCGCGACGAGCGAGCGGATGGCATGCTCGGTGACCGCCTCCCAGCCCTTCCCGCGGTGCGACGCCGGCTCGCCGGGCCGGACGGTGAGGACACGGTTGAGCAGCATGACGCCGTTGCCGGCCCAGTCGCTCAGGTCGCCGTGCGGCGGAGGCGTGATCCCGAGGTCGTCGCGGAGCTCGCGGTAGATGTTCTGCAGGCTCCGCGGCAGCGGCCGGACGTGCCGCTCGACGGCGAACGACAGCCCGATCGGGTGCCCGGGCGTCGGGTACGGGTCCTGGCCGACGATCAGCACCCGAACGTCGGCGAGGGGTGCGCGGAAGGCGCGGAGGACAGCGTCCCCGGCCGGCAGGTACGGGCGCCCCGCGGCGACCTCGGCGCGGAGGAACTCGCCCATCGCGGCGATGCGGTCGGCGACCGGTTCGAGCGCGGCCGCCCAGCCGGCGTCCATCGAGCCGTCGGCGGCGAGCTCGGCGAGCGTCTTCGGCACAGGCGTCAGTGCGTGGCGGCGGTCACCGGCGGGAGGGCCGACCAGGGGAAGGTGATCCAGCGGTCGGTGCGCCGCCAGACGAAGTCGGGCTCGAGCACGGTCCGCGGCTTCGAGTAGAGGCACACCGTGCGCACATCGGCGCCGGAGGCGGCGATCAGGTCGACGACCATCGCGAGGGTGCGGCCGGAGTCGGAGACGTCGTCGACGAGCAGCACGCGCTTGGCGTTCAGGGCCGACGAGTCGAGCATCGGCGGGAGCACGACCGGCTCGGGGAGCCGCGTGTCGACGCCCGTGTAGAACTCGACGTTGAGGGCTCCGCACGCCTTGATCCCGAGCGCGTAGGAGATGGCGCCGGCCAGCAGCAGGCCGCCGCGGGCGATGGCCACGACCAGGTCGGGCTCGAAGCCCGACTCGACGACCTCGCCGGCGAGATGGCGAGCCGCCTCGCCGAACTCCAGCCAGCCGAGGACCTCCCGTTCCGTCTCCTGAAGGACGTCTGCACCGGAATCGTCGAGTTCGCTGGCCATTGTTCTACCGTACCGGGGGTGCGCCGGTGTTAGCATCCGCGCATGACATCGGAGAGGACGTCGGCCCAGCGCCGGGCCACGGTCGCCATGGGAGCGATGGCGGGGCTGATCGGCTGGCTCGCGCTCGTGGAGCTGACCAGCGGCATCCTGCAGGGCTACTACGTCCCGCTGATCTCCGACATCGTGAAGCATCTGGGCATCCACGACGCCGACTACAACTGGTTCGAGGCGGCCCAGCTGCTGGTCTCCGCGCTGGTGCTGCCGGTGCTCGCGAAGCTCGGCGACATGTTCGGGCACAAGCGCATCCTGCTGATCGCGACCGCGCTCACGGCGCTGTCCACCTGGGCGCTCGCCTTCTCCGGCGACTTCGTCTCGTACCTGCTCGCGTTCGCCCTGCAAGGGTTCTACGTGGTCTGGCTTCCGCTCGAGGTGGCGCTCATCTTCGACCGTGGCCGGCGGACGGGGGCGGCCGCCTCCCGCACCCGCCGGGCGGCCGGGCTCCTCGTCGTGGCACTGGAGGCCGGCGCCATCCTCGGCGCGGTCGGAGCGGGCCTGCTGTTCGAAGCGCTCGGCGGCAACGTGACCCTGACGCTGACCGTGCCCGCCGTCGCCGTGACGCTCGTGTTCTTCGCCATCCTCTTCGGCGTGCCGGAATCGGAGCCCATCCCCGGACGCTCGCTCGACGGCGTCGGCTTCACCCTGCTCGCGCTGGGGCTCCTGCTCATCACCTCCGGCCTCACCTTCCTGCGCCTCAACGGCGTGGGCACCTGGTGGGTGTGGGGGCTCATCGTGCTCGGGCTGCTCTCGTTCGTGCCGTTCGCGCGCTGGGAGCTGCGGCAGAGCGACCCGGCCATCGACCTCCGCGTGCTCCGCAAGCCGACCATGTGGCCGGTGCAACTCACCGCGGGGCTCATCGGGATCAGCCTGCTCGGCGCGCAGGCCCCGCTCAGCACCTACGCGGGCACCGACCCGGCGAACGGCTACGGGCTGGGGCTCACGGCCGGGCAGCGCAGCATCCTGATCGGCGCCTACCTCATCTCGATGATCGTCGGGGCCCTGCTGTTCCCGCTCGTCTCGTCGTGGCTGACCCCGCGGGTGACCCTCATCGGCGCGTCCTTCCTCGTCGCGATCGGGTACCTGCTCTTCCTGCCGTTCCACCTCCAGACCTGGGAGGTGTTCACCAACATGGCGATCGCCGGCGTCGGCTCCGGCGCGCTCGTCGGGGCGCTCCCCGCAGCTGCCGCGGCCGCAGCCCCACGCGGCCAGACGGGCATCGCCACCGCTTTGACGAACACCACGAAGACGGTCGGCGGGTCGTTCGCGTCCGCCGTCTTCGGCGTCGTGCTGCTGGCCGGCGCCGCGACCGTGACGGCGACCGCGGCCAGCCTGTTCGGCTACATGCTGGTGTGGACCATCTGCGGACTCGGCGCCCTCCTCGCCGCGGTCCTCCTCTTCTTCGTGCCGCGGCTGGCGTTCGCGGACCCCGAACCCGTCGAACCACCCGAACCCGCCATGGAGTGATCATGTCCGAGCAGCTCCCGCCCGCCGTCGCCGACGCCGTCACGCAGTTCCTGCTGGAACAGAGACGCCTCGCGCCGGGGCTGGTGAGCCGCGCGATCGTCACCGGCTCCGCCGCCGCCGGCGACTGGCATGCGGGGGTGAGCGACATCGACGTGGTGTTCGTCGTCACCCGCGACCCGGTCGACGACCTGCCTGCCCTCGCCGGCCTGCACGCCGCATCCGAGCCGCACATCGACGGGGTGTACCTGACGGAGTCGGAGATCGCCCGCGGACCGGACATCGTGCAGACCGCGCCGCAGGTCGTCGAGGGCGTGCTCGTCTCCTCGCTGCCCGGCGCACAGCTCAGCTGGGTCACCTGGCGCGAGCTCGAGTCCGGCGTCCAGGGCGTCGTCGACGGCGGCGACGTGATCTGGAGCCCGGTGTCCGACCGGCATCCCGGCACGGCCCAGGGCGTCGTCGCGTTCTCGCGCGACAACCTGCAGGACTACTGGCAGCGCATCGGCGACGGACTGGAGGCCGAGCTCGCCGGGCGCGCGGAGCACGAGCCGCTGCGCCCGGAGACCGTGCGCTGGGTCACCCTCGGGCCCATCCGGCTGGTCGCGACCATCGAAACCGGCGAGGTGCTCTCCAAGACGGCCGCGGCCGACCACGCCGCCGAGCGCTGGCCGGAGCACGCGGAGCTCCTGCAGCGGGCGGTGCGGGACCGCACGGGCGACCGCCAGGAGTTCACCGTGCGCGACGGACGCGAGGCGCTCGCTCTGCTGCGGAAATGCGTGAGCGTCGCCGAGGAGTGAGCGTCAGCCGCGGTCCTCGCGGCCCTCGTGCGTCCGGCCGCCCTCGTCGCGGGGGTCGTCACGGCGTCGCAGGTGCTGGGTCCGCTCGTTGAGGTAGCTGACGATGGTCGCGCTCGCGGTGCCGACGATGGCGATGCCGCCCATCATCAGGACCACCGCCAGCAGGCGGCCCGGGACGGTCACCGGGTAGTAGTCGCCGTAGCCGACCGTCGCCATGGTCACGCACGCCCACCAGAGCGAGTCGCCGAAGCTGCGGATGTTGGAGCCGTCGGCGTAGCGCTCCACCCGGAACTCGGCGAGCGCGATCACGTAGATGAACATCAGCACCGTGACACCGGCGACGATCACCACACGCCGCCGGAGGTGCGACGCCGTGTTCCCGCGCAGCCCCGGGATGCGGCGCAGCCCCGTCAGCAGCCGGAACGGCCGGACCAGGGGGACGAACACCGAGAGCAGGTCGATGATCGAGTGCCGGAGGAAGTCCCCCTTGTGCTCGGCGAGCGTCAGCCGCACCACGTAGTCGACCAGGAAGAACGCCCACACCGCCAGCAGCACCAGAACGAGGACGGTGTGCAGGTCGGGGGTCGGACGCTGATCGAGGGTGTCCCAGGAGTACGCGATCAGGAACAGGAACGACGCGGCCATGGTCGGCCACGCGGTGGCCCGCTCCCAGCGCTCGCGCTTCGCGTCGTTCGCGATCCCCATGGCGTCAGCCTTCGGTCCTGACCTTCAGCTCGCCCTTGTGCAACCGGTACGGCGCGGCCTGGGCCACCGGTTTGACCACGATCAGGTCGAGATCGACGTGGCGCGGCAGGGTGAGCGCGTGCACGATCGTCTCGGCGACGTCCTCCGCCGAGAGCGGCTCGGGGACGTCCTCGTAGACCGCATCGCGCCGCGCCCGGTCGCCGCCGAAGCGCACCAGCGAGAACTCCTCGGTCGCCACCATGCCCGGGGCGATCTCGACGACCCGGATGGGCTCGCCGTTCAGCTCCAGCCGCAGCACCTCGGTCAGCGCGTGCTCGGCGAACTTGGCCGCGTTGTAGCCTCCGCCGCCCACATACGCGGTGAGGCCGGCGATGGAGGTGACCACTGCGATGTCGGCGTGACCCGTCTCCCGCGCGCCCTCGCGCAGCAGCGGGAGCAGCGCGGAGAGCACGCGCTTGGTGGCGATGACGTTGATCTCGTACATCCAGACCCAGTCGTCGACGGTGGAGGACTCCACCGAGTCGAGGCCGTGCGCTCCGCCGGCGTTGTTGACGAGCGCGTGGACGCCGCCGGTCGCCGCCAGGTGGTCGCGGAGCGCGTCCACGTCCTCCTGCCGGGTGAGGTCGGCGGCGAAAGCCTCGGCGCCGGTCTCCTCGGCGAGCGCCCGGAGGCGGTCCTCGCGCCGGGCGACGCCGACCACGTCCCACCCCTGCTCCCGGAAGGCGCGCACCGTCGCCGCCCCGATGCCCGAACTCGCTCCCGTCACGACCACACGTCTTGCCATGAGGCCATTGTGGCGGGTTACGGCGTGTTTCGGAGGCGTTGCCCGCGCGCGGTGACGCGAATAGCCTTCCTACGACCCGCCCACATGCCTACCCGAAAGAGAGAAGCCATGACCGACGCCGCCGAATGGCAGTTCGAGACGAAGCAGATCCACTCCGGCGCCGCGCCGGACCCGGTGACCAACGCCCGGGCGACCCCGATCTACCAGACCACCTCCTACGTGTTCAACAACGCGGAGCACGCCAAGAACCTGTTCGCGCTTGCCGAGTTCGGCAACATCTACACGCGCATCCAGAACCCCACGCAGGCCGTCGTCGAGGAGCGCGTCGCCGCGCTCGAAGGGGGCACCGGGGCCCTCCTCGTCGCCTCCGGCCAGGCGGCCGAGACCTTCGCGGTGCTCAACATCGCGCAGGCGGGCGACCACATCGTCTCCTCCAGCTCGATCTACGGCGGCACGTACAACCTGTTCAAGTACACGCTCGCCAAGCTGGGCATCGAGACCACGTTCGTCGAGAACCAGGACGACGCCGACGAGTGGCGCCGCGCCGTCCGCCCGAACACCAAGCTGTTCTTCGCGGAGACGATCGGCAACCCGAAGATCAACATCCTCGACATCGCCCTGGTCGCCGACGTGGCGCACGAGGCGGGCGTTCCGCTGATCGTCGACAACACGATCGCGACGCCGTACCTCATCCGCCCGTTCGAGCACGGCGCCGACATCGTCGTCCACTCGGCCACCAAGTTCCTCGGCGGCCACGGCACGGTCATCGGCGGCATCATCGTCGACGGCGGCAGCTTCGAGTGGTCGAAGAACGTGGCGAAGTTCCCGGGCCTCACCGAGCCGGACCCGTCGTACCACGGCGCGAGCTACACGGCCGCGGTCGGCGACGGCCTCGCCTACATCATCAAGGCCCGCGTGCAGCTGCTGCGCGACCTCGGCTCGGCGATCGCCCCGGCGAGCGCCTGGCAGCTCATCCAGGGCATCGAGACGCTGTCGCTGCGCGTCGAGCGGCACACGCAGAACGCGCAGGAGATCGCCGAGTTCCTCGAGGCGCACCCCGACGTCGCCTCGGTGAACTACTCGGGTCTGCCGACGAGCCCGTGGTACGCGGCCGCCAACAAGTACGCCCCCAAGGGCGTCGGCGCGGTGCTGTCGTTCGAGCTCAAGGGCGGTGTGGACGCGGGCGCTGCCCTCGTCGACAACCTCTCGCTGTTCAGCCACCTGGCGAACATCGGAGACGTCCGCAGCCTCGTCATCCACCCGGCGTCGACCACGCACTCGCAGCTCACCCCGGAGCAGCAGCTGACCGCGGGCGTGACCCCCGGCCTGGTGCGCCTCTCGGTCGGGCTGGAGAACATCGACGACCTGAAGGCCGACCTGTCCGCCGGCCTCGCCGCCGCCCGCTCGGTCGTGGAGGCCGCGCGCGCGTAACCCCCCACCGTCGAGTACACGAAGAGTGCACGCAGAACCCCGGTTCTGCGTGCACTCTTCGTGTAGTCGGCAGTGGATGGTGTCTCCTCGCGGCGCGGACCGCGGCAGCACAATGTGGCCATGACCACACCACGCGGGGCGAGGAAGGTCCGCTCCGAACTGAAGAACACCGCCTACGAGATCTTCATCGGCCTTCTCTCGATCCTCTCGATCGCGAACCTCGTGCTCATGTACGCGTTCGCCTCCGATCCCTCCCTGCAGCTGATCCTGTCGGCCATGAACGCGCTGTTCAGCGTGATCTTCCTCGGCGACTTCCTGTACCGGCTGCTGACGGCGCCGTCGGCCGGACGGTACTTCTTCCGCGGCTTCGGCTGGGCCGACCTGCTGGCGAGCCTGCCGTTCGCGCAGCTGAAGGTCCTCCGCGTCTTCCGGCTGCTCCGCGTGGTGCGGCTGCTGCGCCAGGTCGGCATCCGCGCAGTCGGGAGGACGCTGCTGCACGACCGCGCGAACAGCGCCCTGATGACGCTGCTGCTGCTCGGCATCCTGGTGCTGCAGTTCGGCAGCCTGTCGATCCTCGCCGTGGAGGAGGACGCGGACGGCTCCAACATCCGCTCCGCCTCCGACGCGCTCTGGTACACGATCGTCACGATCTCCACCGTCGGGTACGGCGACCAGTACCCCGTCACCAACGCCGGCCGGCTGATCGGGACCGTGATCATCATCGTCGGCGTCGGCATCTTCGGCACCTTCACCGGATACCTCGCCAACCTCTTCCTCGGTCCGCGGCGCGGCGGCGAGACGGAGCAGCCGCCCGACGCCGGCGAGACCCGGCCGGGACCGACCGCCGACCGCCTCCGCGCACTGCTCGCCCAGTCGGAGGCGGCGAGCGCGGAACTCCGCCGGCTGCTCGCCGAGACGGACGGGTCGTAACACTTCGGTCCCGTTCCCCGCGCTCGGGAAGAATGGGCTCATGGAGTGGCAGACATCGGCCGACACGGCGCCGTCGAGTTTCATCACGGAGGCGCAGGCGAGGACGCTGCTCGGCAAGCCTCCGGCGAGCGGTGCGTGGAAGGAGTCCGACCCGCCCGGCGACCGCGAGTTCGCCGGCATCGGGGCGTTCGCGTTCGAGAGCGGCGAGAGCCTCCCGTTCGTCCGGGTCGCCTACGAGACCTGGGGCGAACTGTCGCCCGAACGCAACAACGCGCTGCTCGTGCTGCACGCCCTCACCGGCGACTCGCACGCGACCGGTTCCGCCGGCCGCGGCCACCCGACGCCCGGCTGGTGGCAGGGCATCATCGGCCCGGGCAAGGCGATCGACACCGACCGCTGGTTCGTCGTCGCACCCAACATGCTCGGCGGCTGCCAGGGCACGACCGGCCCGGCCTCACTCGCCCCGGACGGGGCCGAGTGGGGTGCGCGCTTCCCGTTCACGACCATCCGGGACCAGGTGAACGCGCAGGCGGCGCTGGCCGATGCCCTCGGCATCGAGCGCTGGGGCGCGGTCGTCGGCGGCTCGATGGGCGGCATGCAGGCTCTGGAGTGGGCCGTCATGTTCCCCGACCGCGTCGAGCGCCTCGCGGTGATCGCCGCTCCCCCGTACTCGACCGCCGACCAGATCGCCCTCAACTCGGTGCAGATCGAGGCGGTGCGCACCGACCCGCTGTTCCGCGGCGGCCAGTACTACGACGCGGAGGACGGCGACGGACCGCACCGGGGGCTCGCGCTCGCCCGGCGGATGGCGCTGCTGAACTACCGCAGCCCGTCGGAGCTCAACGAGCGGTTCCAGCGCGCCTGGCAGAGCGGCATCAGCCCGCTCGGCGGCGGCGGCCGGTTCGCCGTCGAGTCGTACCTCGACTTCCACGGCAACAAGTTCACCCGCCGGTTCGACGCGAACAGCTACCTCACCCTGGTGGAGGCGATGAACTCCCACGACGTCGGCCGCGGCCGCGGCGGGCTCGCGGCGGCCCTATCGCGCGTGACCGCCCGCACGCTCGTCGTCGGCATCGACAGCGACCGGCTGTTCCCCGTCGAGGGTCAGGAGCAGATCGCCTACCACGTTCCGGACACGCTGGACGGTAGAGTTCCAGTGGTGATCCGCTCGGACTTCGGCCACGACGGGTTCCTGATCGAGGACGACGCCGTCAGCACGCAGCTGAGGCGGCTCCTGACGGAATGACGGAGATGGAGGGGCATGTCGCGCATCCAGAAGGAGCGTGATCGCCTCCTCGCCTCCACCGCCCGCAGCGTCGGGCTGACCGCGACCGCGACCGCCCTCATCTGCCTCAGCGTGCCGGGCTCCCTCCCGATCGCGCTGTACCTGGCGTCGGTGGTGCTCCTGGTCTGCCTCGCCTACGCGCAGTGGCAGCTCGCCTCGCTGCTGCGGCTCACGCTGTGGATGTGGGTGATCGTCGTCGCGGGTGTCGCGCTCATCCTGCTGCACCTGCTGCCGGGGACCGCGCTCGGCCCGTCGGCCATCAGCGCCGTCGGCGTGATCGGCGCCGCCGGCGTCGCGTGCGTGAGCGTGCCGGCCGTCTCGTCCCGCTCCCGCGTGCTGCTGCTCGTCGTGTCGGCCGCGGCGACGATCGCAGCACTCGGCCTGACCCTGTGGCTGACGGGTTCGCGGCTGGTCGAACCGCTCGTCTTCACCGTCACCGGCTGGATCGTGCTGACCGCGACCGGCATCTGGCTGGCGCGCACGGTCCCCCGCACGCTCAAGCGGATCTCGACGATGAGCCGCGCATACCGGGTGGAGCGGCAGGCGAGCGAGACGGAGGCGCGCCGCCGGCAGAGCGCGCGCCTGCTGCACGACACAGTGCTGGCCACCCTGACCCTGCTAGCGCACTCGGGCGTCGGCGTCAGCCACAGCGCCCTGCGGGAGCAGGCGGCAGAGGATGCGGCGCTGCTGCGGCAGCTGCGGCTCGGCTTCACCCCCGACCCGGCGCGCTCCGGCGACTACAAGCTCAAGCCGGTCGAGGAGTCCACCCTCGGGAACACCCTGGAGTCGGTGAAGCAGCGTTTCCGTCGCATGGGGCTCGAGGTCAACTGGCACGGCGCCGGTCAGGTGCTCCTGCCGAGCGACGTGCTCGATGCGTTCCTGCTCGCGCTCGGCGAGTGCCTGGAGAACGTGCGGAGGCACTCCGGCGTGAACGAGGCGCACGTGACGATCACCGATGACGAGACCAACGTGCGCGCCATGGTGACGGACGCGGGCAAGGGCTTCGACGTCGCGACGATCGACACCGGCAGGCTCGGCTTCACCGAGTCGATCGTGGCCCGGCTGCGTGACGTCGGCGGGAACGCCCGCCTGTTCTCGTCGCCCGGCAGCGGGACGACCGTCGTGCTGGAGGTGCCGAAGTGACCGGGGTGGATGAGCGCACGGTGCCGCGGCGGACGCTCGGGCGCGGGAGCGCGGGCGACGAGCGGGATGCGCTCAGCCGTGCCCGGCTCGACCTCGGCTTCAACGTCGCGACGGTCGCCCTGATCGCGTTCCTGCTCGTGCTGTTCGCGCTCAACGTGCCGGAGTACCCGATGCTCGGCCTGACGGTGACCGCCTGGGTGCTCGTCGCCGTGACGCTCGTCGCAGCGCTCGTGCTGCGCTTCCGGCTGCCGGACGAGCTGCCGCTGTGGCTGTTCCTGAGCGCGCTCGGCCTGTGGGCGGCCGCGGTCGCACTGGATATCGCGGGCACGTGGCCGATCGGCGGCGCGGTGGTCCCGCTCACCGCGGCCGCGGCGGTGGGGCCGGCGCTGCTGCTCTGCGCGCCGGTGCGCCCGGCGCGCGACATCGTACTGGCGTCGGCTGCACTCGGCGTGGTGCTGATCGTCGTGGAGATCTGGCGGTCGCTCGCGGACCCGCAGCTGCTGGGGCCGGGCCTGGTGACGGTCGCGATCGCGGTCGGGCCGCCGCTGGTCGGCGTGCAGATCGTGCGCTCGCTCCGCACCCTCGTGCAGCTCGAACTCGACCTCGTGCAGGTGCAGAGCACGGTCGCGTCCCCCGGCTACGCGATCGGGATGCTCGCGTCGGAGGAGCTCGCGCGCCTCGACCTCGCCGCCGAGCGGCTCCTCGACGGCGTCGCCACCGGCCGGACGGGTCTGCCCCTGGACGAGGACACCGCGGATGCGGCGGCCACCCTCGCCACCGAGCTGCGGCTGCACCTCATCCAGGGCCGCAAGGAGACGTGGCTGTACCACGCGGTCACGGAGTCGGCGCTACTCGGGCCGACGGTGACACTGACGGACGCCGATGGCCTGGCCGCGGGCCTGAAGCGGGACCAGCGCGACGGCCTCCTCACGGCTGTCTGGCTGCTCATCAGCGACCCGGTGCGCGCGGGCTCCGGCCAGCCGCGGACGCTCACGCTCGACCTCTCGCGGCCCGTCGGGACGTATCCGCGCACGGCGAACCCGGGCGCGACCATGCAGATCGTCATCGAAACCAGCGGTGTGCCGCGAAACGGGGTAGACCCTGCGGCATGGCAAGCTATCCGTAAGGTGGGCCGCTATGTCGAGTCGTTCTCCGGGACGACTCTGCGCATCGAGATCACGACAGTGAGCGACCCCTCAGGTGAGCTGGGCTGAGCCCGGCGCGACCGTGACGGAGAAAGGCAGGCCATGAGCGAGGAACCGCCCATTCGAATCGCCATCGTGGACGACCACAAGATGCTGCTCGGCGCACTGACGGAGTGGATCCGCAACGCGGCGGACGACATCAGCATGGTGGCCGCCGTCGCCAGCTGGCCCGAGTTGCTGACGCACCCGGAGTTCCCGGTGGATGTCGTGCTGCTCGACCTGGATCTGAAGGACAACATCCCGATCTCCCTGAAGCTGTCGACGTTGAAGACGACCGGGGTCGCGACGGTGCTGATGAGCACGTACTCGGAGCCGGCGGTGGTGCGCGAGGCTCTCGCGGCCGGCGCGATGGGCTACCTGGTGAAGAGCGAGGACGCGGAGATGATCGTCGAGGCGATCCGCGCCGCCCAGAAGGGCGAGTCGTTCATCTCGGCCGAGCTGGATCTCGCGCTGAACGCCGGTGAGGCCGGCGGTGCCCCCAAGCTGAGCGCGCAGGAGCGCCGGGTCATGGCGCTGTACGGCGCGGGTGAGCCGGTGAAGGCGGTCGCCTTCCAGCTGGGGATCTCGGATGAGACGGCGAAGAGCTACCTCAAGCGGATCCGTGAGAAGTATCGCGTCGCGGGCTACGACGTCGGCACGAAGGTGGCGCTGAGGAAGCGTGCCATCCAGGACGGCATCCTGCTGCAGAACGACTGACCGGGCGAACGCCCGGGCGGAACGCCCCTGACCTGCGCGAGGTCAGGGGCGTTCCTTGTGCCGGCGGGTGGTCAGCCCGCGACGGCGGGGAGGACCTCCCGCGACAGCGGCGTGTCCACTGCCGCGGGCGGCGTCTCGAGCGCGGAGCCGGTGGGCGGCGTGCCCGTCGCGGTGGCGGTGTTCGCCACGTGGCCGGCCGAGACGTCCGCCCCGGTCAGCACGTAGGTCGCCGTCGCCGTCACCGACTCGCCCGGAGCCAACTGCCCCGGCGTGCCCGGCCAGCTGAACACCGGCGCCGACAGGCCCGCCATGCGATCGGTCACCGCGACTCCGGTGACGGTGACGTTGCCGGGGTTCGTCGCCTCGAACCGGTAGGTGACGGTGTCGCCCAGGCGTGCGGGGACGTTCACGGCTCCCGCATCCACGGTCTTCGTCAGGTAGAGCTGCGGATCGGCCAGCAGGGGCAGATCCGTGCCGGACGGGGGCGAGACGGTCGGCGGTCCGGACGGCGGAGTTCCTTCCGCCGTCGCCGTGTTCGCGAGGTGGCCTGCGTCCACGTCCGCCTGGGTCAAGGTGTACGTCGCCGTAGCCGTGACCGTCTCACCCGGAGCCAACCGGCCAGGCGTGCCCGGCCACGTGTAGGTGAGGGCGGACAGCCCGGACAGCGGGTCGGAGATCGCCACGGAGGTCACGGTGACATTGCCGGTGTTCTTCGCTTCGAACGTGTAGACGATCGTCTCTCCCTCGCGAGCGGACGCGGGGATCGAGTCGGGGTCGACGGCCTTGGTCAGCGCCAGTCGCGCATCCGCGAGCAGGTTCGTGTCCGTGTCCGACGGCGGTGACGTCACAGGCTGCCCCGACGGCGGTGTCCCCGTCGCCGTGGCCGAGTTCGCCACATGCCCGGCGTCCACGTCGTCCTGAGTCAGCACGTAGGTCGCCGTCGCAGTGACGCGCTCACCCGGTGCCAGCTCCCCCGGCGCGCCGGGCCAGGAGTAGACCAGGGCCGAGAGTCCCTGCCGGTGATCGCGAACCGAGACGTCGCTGACGGTGACGTTGCCGGAGTTCGTGGCCTCGAACCGATACGTGATCGCGTCTCCGGCATGTGCCGGGTTCTTCACCGAGGCGGCATCGACCGACTTGACCAGCGTCACCCGGGCGTCCGGGGCGAGGGGAAGGTCGGTGCCGGACGGCGGCGACACGACCGGCCGGCCCGACGTCGGCGTCCCCGTGGCCGTGGCGGTATTGACCACGTGGCCCGAGTCGACGTCCGATTGGGTGAGGTGATAAGTGGCGGTCGCCGTCACCGTCTCGCCCGGCGCCAGCCGTCCGGGAGTGCCGGGCCACGCGTAGGTGAGACCGGAGAGGCCGGGCAGCGGGTCTGCGATGGACACGCTCGAGACGGTGACCGTGCCGGTGTTCGTCGCTTCGAATCGATAGGGCACGGGGTCACCGACCTTGGCGGGTGCGGCGATCGAGGCCGGGTCCACGGACTTCACGAGGGCGAGCTGCGCATCGGTTGACAGTGGCAGGTCCGCCTCGGCGGGCGGCGAGGCCACGGGCGCTCCGCTCGGCGGCGTTCCGCCCGCCGTCGCCGCGTTGGCGACATGGCCCGCGTCGAGGTCCGACTGGGTGAGGACGTAGGTCGCCGTGCCGACGGCCTTCTCACCCGGGAGCAGGATCCCGGGCGCTCCCGGCCAGGTGTACACGATCGGGGAGAGCCCTGGGTGCGGGTCGGCCACGGAGACCGCCGACATGCTCACGTTGCCCGTGTTCGTCACCTCGAAGCGGTAGGCGACCGTGTCGCCGACGCGTGCCGGTGTGCCGGCCGTGCCGGGCTCGACCGTCTTGGCGAGCACGAGGGCCGGGGACGCGACGAGGAGGGTGTCCGTCTCGGCCGGTGGAGTCGTCACGGACGCTCCCGTCGGCGGGGCGCCCGTCGCTGTGGCGCTGTTCCCGATGTGGCCGGCGTCGATGTCCTTCTGGGTCACCCGGTAGGTCGCCGTGGCGGTGACTGTCTCGCCGGGCGCCAGCTGTCCGGGTGTCGCCGGCCAGGTGTAGGTCAGCGCGGAGAGCCCCGTCAGGCGATCGGCGATCGAGACGCCGTCGAGGGTCACCGTGCCCGTGTTCGACCCGCGGAACGTGTAGGTGATCGTGTCTCCCACGGCCGCCGGGGTGCTGAGGGCCGACGTGTCCGCCAGCTTCTCGAGCTGCAACTGGGGCGTGTTCACCAGCGGGGTGTCCGTCGTGGCCTGCGGCGAAGTCACCGTCGTACCCGACGGCGGCACACCGGTGGACGTCGCGGCATTGGTCACGTGACCCGCGTCTATGTCCCTCTGGGTCAGCGTGTACCGCGCGGTCGCCGTCACGGCCTCGCCCGGAGCCAGCGTGCCCGCGGCGCCCGGCCATGTGTACGTCAGCGCGGAGAGCCCGGGGAGCGGGTCCTTCACGGTCACTCCTGTGAGCGTCTCGTTGCCGCTGTTCGTGCCCGAGAAGGTGTACGTCAGCACGTCGCCGGGCTTCGCCGGAGAGTGCGCGGCCGACGCGTCGACCTGCTTGGTCAGGGCGATGGAGGGGTCGGAAGCCTTCGTGACGGTCCGACAGCCGTCCGCGGCGGCACACTCGCCGCCCGGGCTCGTCGGAACTACCGCATTGGCCAGGCTCCGGTCTCCGGTCGCCGGACTGTTGACCGTCACGGAGTACACGATCGAGATGCTCTTGCCTGCGGCGAGCGCGCCAGACCACGAAAGAGTGTTCCCGGTGACGCGCGCGCCGTTCGTGGCGTCATCGTTGTAGGTCGCGTCGTCGAGCACCTGGGAGAGGTCATCGGTCAGGGACACCGGGTTCGCCGCGGTGTAGTCGACGGAGCCGGTGTTCTGGACCGTGACCGTGTAGGTCACCCGGTCGCCGAGACCGGCCGTGGCCGCCGAAGCCTTCTTCGAGACGGAGTACGCCTGCACGGCGCTCTCGACGGACGAGCTGCACGAGAGATAGCAGTTGCTGCCGCCGACGGCCGTGTTCGGCATCCGGCCGTCGCCGCTCACCGGGTCTTTGACGGTGACCGAGTAGGTGATGACGACGGTGCCTCCGACGGCGAGCGGCCCCGACCACGTCAGGGTGCTGCGGGACACGGTCGCGCCGTTGCTCGCGTCGCCGTTGTAAGTCGCATCGTCGAGCAGCGCCGACAGGTCGTCGGTGAACGACGCGGGATCCTGCGCGGTGAAGGCACTGTTCCCCGTGTTGGTGACGGTCACTGTGTACGTGACCTTCTCGCCGGGATGCGCGACCGTCGAGGACGCCGTCTTGGCGAGGCTGTACGTGTGCGACGTATTGGTGACGGTGCAGCTGTAGTCGTCGATCGTGGGGATCGTGACCGTCCAGGTCGGATGCGCCCCGGAGACGGGGAGGCTGCCGGTCTTCGCGCCCGTGCACACGAGACCACCGCGATACAGGGACGCCGGCGATGCCGACCCGGCCGCCATGGAGTCGGTGATCGTGTACGTCTTCCCCGGAGTGACGAACGCCCGGGGGCTCGTACTCGACGGCTGCGTCCCCGTTGTGGTGACGCTCGCAGTGGTGGCGCCCGCGTCGTCCTTCGCCTCGACGACGAACTGGTCGCTGGCGTCGACACGGCCGTCGACCGTCTTGCCGACCTGCAGGGTGGGGCAGAGCGAGGTGGACTTGACCTGGGCGAGGAACCCGATGGCCGAGGAGGCGCTTCCGACCTGTACCAGGATGGTGTTCCGCCCGGTCACGAAGCCGGAGAGCGTCGTGCTCAGCGAGCTGCCGGCCTCGAAGCCCTTCCCCGTGTACGGGAGGGTCGTGTTCGACGTCTTGAGCGTGCTGTTGACCCACACACCGCGCACGGTGTTGTCGGCGTACCAGTCCATCGACAGCCGGAACGACGCCGGGTCGACGATCGGCGCGAGGTCGAAGTCGTACCGGAAGTAGAAGTCGCCCCACCCGCTCGCCTGATTCTGGTTGGTGCCGGGGTCGGGAACGCTCGGTGCGATCCATTGCGCGTTGTTGAATGGGCTGTTCAGCCACGCTGAGCTCATCTTCCCGATGTACGCGGGACCGTAGGCGGCGTTCCCGGGAGGCAGGGAGGGGCTCGCCGACGCGGTAGGCGCAAGGGAGGGATGGTTGTTGACGTAGTTGAAGCCGGTGTACCCGCCGGCCGCCGTCCACCGCTCGTCGCTCGAGCCGTCCGCGCCGATCGACTGGGTGGCGGCTGCGTACCCCGTGCTGAAGATCGCCGGGTCGGTGGAGCAGTCGACCTGGGCGACCGTCGCGGCGTTGGAGAACCGCTGGGGCACGAAGTAGCCAGCGACGATGATGCCCACAACGAGGCAGGCGAGCGCGAGGACGCCGCCTCGGAGCCGCCGCGACCGGATGGCGCGTCGTGTCGTTCCGAGCGCCATCAGGCGGCCTTCCGCTCGGAGGGCCGACCGGTCGTCGCGAGAGGTCGTCGATGGGTGCTGTGCTGCGTGTCGGATGACATCGTGGAGTCCCCTGATTCCGTGAGTGCTGAACGAAGCGCTTGGCGAACGCTTCATTGATCAAGACGCACAGGGAACGCGGATCTTTACGGGATAAATGTCGACATAATGGCCGACACGCCGACGATATGCTGAGATACTTTTTCGGCCCTCCGCCAGGGCCGGGGACACCGGTCAGTCGACCGACACGGCCTCCGGCCGCTGAGCGCGAACCGACCCGGTGACGAAGCCCCGGCGGGCCCGCGAGCGGTCGACTCCGAACGAGATCAGCGCGATCGCGACTCCCCCGAGCGCCAGCGCTCCGCCGACGACGACCGGCGAGAGGTAGCCCAGGCCCGCGGCGATCGTCAGACCACCGAAGAACGCGCCAGCCGCGTTCGCGATGTTGAGGGCCGAGTGGTTGAGCGCCGCGGCGATCGACTGGCTGTCGCGGGCCACATCCATCAACCGCGTCTGGATGGTGGGCGAGAGCGCCGAGCACGCGCCCGACACGACGAAGACGGAGATCAGCAGTCCGGCGACGGTCGACGCGGTCAGCCAGAGCGCCGCGAGCCCCACCAGCAGGATGCCGAAGAAGATGAGCATGCTGGCCCGAACGCTGTGGTCCGCCGCCCGCCCGCCGAGCACGTTGCCGACCGTCATGCCGAGCCCGGCGAGCACGAGCACCAGCGGCACCGTTCCCTCCGGCAGCCCGGTGATGGTCGTCGCGATCGGGGCGATGTAGGTGTACACCGCGAAGAAGCCGCCGAACCCGACGGCGCCGATCAGCAGCGCGAGCCACACCTGCAGCCGGGTGAACGCCTTCAGCTCGTTCCGGACGGTCGCCTTCGCGTCGCCGGCCTGCCACGGCACGAGGAACGCCACCGCGGCGAAGGTCAGCGCGAAGATCGCGGCGACGACCAGGTACGCGATGCGCCACCCGCTGTGCTGCCCGATCCAGGTGATGGTCGGCACACCGATCACGTTCGCGATGGTCAGCCCCGAGAGCACGAACGCGACCCCGCGACCGCGCTTCCCCGGTCCCATCAGAGAGGCGGCGACGAGCGACGCGATCCCGAAGTAGGCGCCGTGCGGCAGTGCCGAGACGAACCGTGCGAGCATCACCAGCGGGAACGTCGGCGCCACGGCCGACGCGAGCGTTCCGACGGTGAACGCCACCAGCAGCCAGAGCAGCAGCTTCTTGCGCGGCCAGCGCGCGGCGAACGCCGCGATCGTCGGCGCGCCCACAACGACCCCGAGCGCGTAGGCCGAGATCACCCAGCCGGCCTGGGCGTTCGCGTCCGACGGGGAGACCGCGTACAGCTGCGGGAGGAGGTCGTGCGCGATGTTGGGCAGCAGGCCCATGGCGACGAACTCGGTGGAACCGATGCCGAAGCCGCCCAGGGCGAGCGCGAACAGGGCAAGACGAATACGGGCCGGCGACAGCTTCGTCGGCCCGTCGATGAGCGGGGTCACGCGCCCACTCTATATCGAATCGTTTCGACCCGCTCCCGCGACGGCCTTCTGCTCTTCGAAGAATGCCTCGACGTCCACGTCCTCTGTCTCCTCCGGCCGGGAGACGCCCGCGCGCACCGCACCGACCACGGCCACGATGACGCAGCCGAGCAGCGGACCGCCGACCAGCACGAGGACGACGAGCACCACCGGCCAGTAGGTCACGAACAGCCAGACGGCCAGGCTCGTGAGCACCCCGATGTCCACGTCAGTCCCCCTGCTCCAGCGCGGCCTCGAGTCGCTGCACCTTGCCGTCGAGCTCCCCGGACCAGCCGGGCCGGATGTCGGCCTTCAGGACCAGCGAGACCCTGGTGCCGAACCGGCCGACCGCCTCCGTCGCGCGCCGGACGACGTCGAAGACCTCGTCCCACTCCCCTTCGATGGTCGTGAACATCGCGTCCGTGCGGTTCGGGAGCCCGGACTCGCGCACGACCCGCACCGCCGCAGCGACCGCATCGTGCACGGACGCGTCGGCCCCCTCGCCTCCACTCGGTGCCACCGAGAACGCCACCAGCATGTGCTCCTCCTCCGATCGGCGGGGCTGTCACCGCCCCTCGATCATGTCACCTTCCGTCGACGTGCGGGGCGGTTCCGACGGGTTCGGGATGCGCCCCGGGAGCCGAACGGAACGGCCACGCGTGGGCCGGCACGAGATCGCTCGCGGCCTCCGTCCGGTGCCGGCGCCGCCAGAGCGCGGAGATCGTCCACCCCAGGATCACGAAGTACATGAGGTTGCGCAGGGTCAGCACGGCCACCATCGCCGGGTCCGGCACGAGCAGCCAGTCGTAGAGGAAGGGGTAGAAGACCTGGGTGAGCCCCGCCGTGACGAGCACCAGGATCGCCGGCGTGCGGAACCCCCGGCCCTGGTAGGCGAGCCCCACCACGACCGGAGCCGCCAGCCAGACGACGTACTGCGGCGAGCCGACCTTGTTGAACGCGATGAACGCGGTGACGAAGGCCAGCGACAGCTCGGGCAGGATGCGCGTATAGGGCGTCCCGCGCCGCAGCGCCCGCACACCGATCAGCAGCACGACCACCGCCGTCAGGGCGAACAGCGGGTTCATCAGGGCGCCTGCGGTGTGGGTGCCGCTGCCGCTGACCTGGAACGTCAGCAGGTTCCGGTCGTAGTAGACTTCCGCGCCCGGCACGTGGAACGCGGCCTGCCACATCCAGATCGTGCTGACGGGCGCCTCGATCTGCAGCCCACGGTCGGTCTGCATCGTGATGAAGCTCAGGATGTGCCAGCCAGCGCCGAAGATCAGCGGGACGGCGACGATGACCAGCGAGGTCACCGCGGCCACGAGCACGATGTGCCAGCGCGACTTCAGGGCGGTGACGGCGGCGAGCAGGATGGCGGCCGGCCAGACCTTGATCCAGGTGGCGGCGGTCAGCACCACGACCGCCGCGCGCTCGTGGAGGGTCAGCCACAGCAGCCCGACGATGGCGAGCGACGCGGAGACGGAGTCGAGCCGCCCGACCGCGATCGGGCCGAGGAGGAGCAGGAACGCGAGCCACCACCACGCGGCGACCAGGCGGCGCGGCTCACGGCCGACGATGAGCACCGCGAAGGCGGCGGCGTTGAGCAGCAGCACCATGTTGAGCCAGGCCCAGACGTAGCCGTCCGCGCCGAACAGCAGGGGCAGCATCACCGGGACGATCGCGCCGAACGGGTACACCCAGTCGGAGTCGACGCCGACGATCTGCGTGCCCTGCGCCGCCAGCTGCGCCCACGGCTTGTAGACCAGGAACACGTCGCCGAGACCCTTGCCCTGGTCGAGGGCGAGGCCGCTGATGATCAGGTGAACGACGAGGAACGCGATCCACAGTGTCAGCGGGCTGTACGCGATCCTGCGCAGTGTGCCGGGTTCCGCGGCACCGGTCGCGCTCGCGCCGGCCGGCACCGCTTCCATCCCCATGAGGCCACATCCTAGGGGATGCGTCGGTCGCCTCTCTGAACGCGCCGGGATGCGGTCAGCCGGCAGCGCGGACGAGGTCGCGGACCACCCCGGGGAGCGCCTCGGCGATGTCGAGCGCGACGATCGGACCCCCGCCGGAGGCCCGCTCGCCCGCCCGGCCGTGCACCCATGCGGCGGTGGCGCCTAGGGCCGCGAGCGCGTCGTGGCCGTCCTCGTCGATCTCGCGGGCGTGGGTCGCCACGAGCGCCCCGAGCACGCCGCCGAGCACGTCGCCGCTCCCCGCCGTGGCGAGCCACGCCGGTCCGGCGGTGACGGCGTAGCGGGGGCCGTGCGGTGCGGCGACGTAGGTCGTGTGCCCCTTCAGCAGCACGGTGACCCCGAGGCTGTCCGCCGCGCGCGCCGCCCACCCGGCCGCGTCAGCGGCGATGTCGTCGGCGGTCACGGCGTCCGAGTCGTCGTCCGCCGCGGCGGCCAGCACGGTCGCAAGCTCCCGGAAGTGCGGGGTGACGATGACGGGCGCCGACGCCCTCCCGACGAGGTCGAGCGCACCGGCGTCGATCACGAGGGGCGTTCCGTCGCGCAGCGCGCTGCGGAGGCGCTGGGCGTCGTCCTCCGGACGCGACGCCGCATCCATCCCCGACCCGATCAGCCAGCCCTGCACCCGGCCCGGCGCTGTCACGATCTCCGGCCGCTTGCGCATGACCAGGTCGGCCGGCCTGTCGGCCCCGAGGTAGCGGATCATGCCGACCCCCGTGCGCGCGGCGCCCTCGACGCCGAGCACCGCCGCCCCGGGGTAGCGGTCGGAGCCGGTCACCACTCCCAGCACCCCGCGGGAGTACTTGTCGCTCCCGTCGGTCGGCACGGCGATCCACGCCGCGGCATCCCGCTCGCGCCAGTCCTGCCATCCGGTCATCGGCCACCTCCGAAGTCGTCGTCGCCCCATCGAACCCCTATCGACCTCACGATAGGTTGTGAGCATGGCGATCAGCATCCCCGGAAAGGTGATCGTGTTCGACTACGGCGAGGTCATCTCGGTGACCCCGACGGAGGAGGACAGGGCGGCCCTCACCGAGCTCGCCGGCGGCGACGCCGAGGTGTTCTGGCCGGCCTACTGGCGGCATCGGGATGCGCTGGACCAGGGCACCCTCGGCATCCAGGAGTACTGGCGCGGCATCGAGCGGGAGCTCGGCGAGAGCTGGGGCGACGCGACCATCCACCGCCTCTGGCTGGCCGACTTCCGCAGCTGGCTCAGCATCGACCACGATACCCTCGAGGTGCTCCTCGACCTCAAGGCCGGCGGTACACGCCTGGCGCTGCTCTCGAACGCCGGCCGCGACTTCGGCTCCTACTTCCGCCACGGTACGCTCGGCGACCTGTTCGAGCAGGTGTTCGTGAGCGGAGAGCTCGGCACCATCAAGCCGAGCGCGGAGATCTTCGAGCACGTGATGGCCGAACTCGGCGTGACGCCCGCCGAGACGGTCTTCATCGACAACAAGGAGGCCAACGTCCGCGGAGCCGAGGCCCTGGGCATCGCCGGCCACGTCTTCACGTCCGCGAAGGACCTCCGGGCATATCTGGAGGGCCTCGGGGCTTAGCGGCGGCGCCGCCAGAACCCCAACCGGATCGCGGACAGCGCGAAGGCGCCGGCGATCACAAGGCTGACACATCCCGTGGCGACTCCAGGGCCTTGCGCGCCGATGTTGCAGAGTCCCCCGACCGCGAAGAGCACTGCGCCGAGGTATCCCGCCGCCGGCGTGCCAGTCATCCGCCACCAGTGCCGGGGAGGGGCGACAGGCTCGTCCGCACCGCGAAAGCACCGCGCAGCCACGACGACGGCAGCCGCGGTCGCGATAGTCCCCGTTGCAGCCCCGATTGCCGGTGAAAGAAACCCGACGGGGATTGCGGCAACGATGACCGAGGCGACCGCGACCACGAAATAGGCGGCCTTTCCTGTCGCGGAGACGACGCGGAGACTCATGATCAGACCACCGAGTAGGAGTAGTACGAGCAGGTTTGGGCCTGTGAGAAAGCGACAGACCGATTGCCTGTCATCCCCTATGACGAGACATCTGAGCCAACCATGACGCCGGCCGGGCCCGACGACTGTGTCGCGAGCTGGGCATATCTGGAAGGCCGCAGGGCTTAGATGGAGGTATGCCCTCTCTCTTCGATCCGCTGACCCTGCGCGGCGTCACCGTCCGCAACCGCATCTGGACCTCGCCGATGTGCCAGTACTCCGTTCTCGACCACTCCGGCGTCCCGAACACCTGGCACCTCGTGCACCTGGGCGGGTTCGCGACCGGCGGCAGCGGCATCGTCTTCACGGAGGCGACGGCCGTCAGCCCGGAGGCGCGGATCAGCCCGCGCGACACGGGCATCTGGACGGACGAGCAGCGTGACGCCTGGAAGCCGATCACCGCGTTCATCGAGGAGCAGGGCGCCGTTCCGGGCATCCAGCTGGGGCACGCCGGCCGCAAGGCGTCGACCTGGCCTGCGTGGGGCTTCGAGGGCCGCACCGGGACCGTGCCTGCGTCGGAGGGCGGCTGGCGGACCGTCGCGCCCTCGGCGATCGCGTTCGAGGGGCTGGACGTTCCGCAGGAACTCGACTCCGCCGGCATCGACCGCATCGTCGAGGACTTCCGGGCGGCCGCCCGCCGCTCCCTCGAGGCCGGGTTCCGCGCGCTCGAGCTGCATGCGGCGCACGGCTACCTGCTGCACCAGTTCCTCTCGCCGATCGCCAACCGGCGCACCGACGAGTACGGCGGGTCGCTGGAGAACCGCGCCCGGCTGCTGCTGCGCGTGGTCGCAGCCGTCCGCGAGGAGGCGCCGGAGGCGCCCCTGTTCGTCCGCTTCTCGGCGAGCGACTGGACCGAGGGCGGCTGGGACGAGGACCAGACCGCGACCGTGGCGGCGTGGGCCGAGGAGGCGGGCGCCGACTTCTTCGACATCTCGAGCGGCGGCATCCAGGCGGGCATCCGCATCCCGACCGGACCGGGCTACCAGGTGCCGTTCGCGCAGCACGTGCGCAGCGCGTCCGAGGTGGATGTGAGCGCCGTCGGCCTCATCACCACACCCCAGCAGGCGGCCGAGATCGTGGAGAGCGGTCGCGCGGACGCGGTCATGCTGGCACGCGAACTCCTGCGCGACCCGCACTTCCCGCTGCGGGCCGCGCACGAGCTGGGCGTCGAGATCGACTACTGGCCGCCGCAGTACCTCCGCGCACGCTGGCGCTGATCCGCCTGGCTCAGGTGGGCTCGGTGAGGCACAGGTAGTTGCCCTCGCTGTCCTGGAACCAGCACGACCGCCCCATCTCGTCGGTCGCGATGCCGTTCTCCGTCTTGAGGCCAGGGAAGTCGTAGTCGGCGAACGCGACGCCGCGTTCCCTGAGGTGCGACATCGTCGCCTCGATGTCGGACACGAGCCAGCACATCGCGGTGTTCTGGGCGGTCCCGGCGTTCGCGGTCTCGTACAGGTAGATCTTCGACGCGGACCCGGTGCCGTAGAGCACTCCGCCCTCCGTCGTGCGCTCCGGTTCGAGCTCCAGCTTGTCGCGGTACCACTCGGTGGCCCGCCGCAGGTCGGAGGCAGGAAGGACGGAGTATGTGACACATGACTCCAACATGGTGATTCCTCCTTCATCCGCGCGGGATGCTACGCCGGTGAAGGCCGTGAGGGGCCACCTGGAATCGGCGGTCTAGCAGGCGCCCGGCTGGGAATCCGCCTGAGAACTCCCGCAGCCTCCCCATCCCGCCTCGATATACTGACGGGCAAATGGACGACCCTCCCTCTAGTAGCCCATTCGGTCTGGTGAGCCCGCCTTCGAGCGAGCGGGGTGGTCGCCGTGCTCTATGAGTGGATCATGCTCGCCGTCGGCCTGCTGCTGACGGTCGGCACCGGCCTGTTCGTCGCGAGCGAGTTCGCCCTGGTCAACCTCGACCGCGGCGACCTGGAGGCACGGCGCGAGCGGGGCGAGTCGCGGCTGACCATGACGATCGCCGCTCTGAAGATCACCTCGACGCACCTGTCGAGCGCCCAGCTGGGCATCACGCTGACGACGCTCCTCACCGGTTACACGATGGAGCCGGCGATCAGTTCGCTGCTGCGCGGTCCCCTCACTGCGACCGGCCTCCCCGAGGGCGCCGTGACACCGATCGCCTCGATCGTGGCGATCGCGGTGGCCACCCTGCTCTCGATGATCCTCGGCGAGCTGGTCCCGAAGAACTTCGCGCTGGCGCTGCCGCTTGCCACCGCGAGACTGGTGATCCCGTTCCAGACGGTCTTCACCACGGTGTTCCGCCCGTTCGTCGCGCTGCTGAACGGCACCGCCAACGGCTTCCTCCGGCTTCTCGGGATCGAGCCGAAGGAGGAGCTCTCCGGAGCGCGCACGGCCGACGAGCTGTCCTCGCTGGTGCGCCGCTCCGCGAGCGCCGGCGTGCTGGAGGAGGACACGGCCACTCTGCTGAGCCGCACCCTCGCCTTCTCGAGCCGCACCGCGTCCGACGTGATGACGCCGCGTCCGCGCATCGAGGCGGTCCAGCGCACCGAGCCCGCCCAGGCCGTCGCCGAGCTGGCGCGCAAGACCGGGTACTCCCGGTTCCCGGTGATCGGCGACGACATCGACGATGTCCTCGGGGTGGTGCACGTTAAACAGGCGGTCGCCGTCCCGCGGCAGCGCCGCGCCCGCGTCCCCGCCTCCGCTCTGATGACCGAGCCGCTGCGTGTGCCGGAGACGATGGGGCTGGACACTCTGCTCGGCGAGCTGCGCGCCCGCGGCTACCAGCTGGCGGTGGTCGTCGACGAGTACGGCGGCACGTCCGGCATCGCGACCCTGGAGGACCTGGTGGAGGAGATCGTCGGCGAGGTCGCCGACGAGCACGACCGCACCCGCGCGGGCGTCATCCGCGGCCGCGACTCGATCACTTTCCCCGGCATCCTGCGGCCCGACGAGCTGGAGGAGCGCGCCGGTGTCACAGTCCCGGAGGAGGGGCCGTACGAGACGGTGGCCGGGTTCGTGATGAACGAGCTCGGGAGGCTGCCGAAGGTCGGCGACGAGGTCGCGATCGAGGGCGGCACCCTGAGGGTCGAGCGCCTCGACGGCCGCCGTGTCGACCGCATCCGCTACACCCCTGACCCGGTCGCGGTCACGGCGGATCGCGAGGAGGCCGCCCATGAGTGACTGGGCCGGAATCGCCTGGCTTGTCGTTCTGCTGATCGTCAACGCCTTCTTCGTCGGCGCCGAGTTCGCCGTCATCTCGGCCCGCCGCTCGCAGATCGAGCCGCTGGCGGAGCGCGGCAAGCGCAGCGCCAAGACCGCGCTCTACGCGATGGAGCACGCGACGCTCATGCTCGCGACCACGCAGCTCGGAATCACCGTGTGCTCGCTGCTGATCCTGAACGTGTCGGAGCCGGCCATCCACCACCTGCTGGAGGTTCCGCTGCACGCGACCGGCTGGTCGGAGGAGGTCATCGGCACGATCGCCTTCATCGTCGCGCTGATCGTCGTGTCGTTCCTGCACGTCGTGTTCGGCGAGATGGTGCCGAAGAACATCTCGTTCTCGATGCCGGACCGTGCGGCCCTGCTGCTCGCTCCCCCGCTGGTCGGGATCGGCCGTGCCGTGCGGCCGATCATCGTCGCGCTGAACGCCAGCGCGAACGCGGTGCTGCGCCTGTTCCGGGTGGAGCCCAAGGACGAGGCGGCGAGCACCTTCACACTCGACGAGGTGGCGACCATCGTGTCCCAGTCGACCCGTGAGGGCGTGCTCACCGACCGCACCGGCGCACTGACCGCCGCGTTCGAGTTCACCGAAAAGAAGGTCCGGGATGTGGCGGTCGCGCTCGACGCGCTCGTCACCCTACCTCCGTCCCCGACGCCCGCCGACGTCGAGAAGGCCGTGTCCAAGCACGGCTTCTCGCGCTACGTCGTGCCGGACGCCGACGGCGAGCCCACCGGGTACCTGCACCTGAAGGACGTGCTCGACCTGGAGGAGACCGGCTTCGAACTGCCGGTGCCGGCCAAGCGCATCCGCCGCCTGGTCACGGTGTTCTCGGGAAGCGACCTGGAGGATGCACTGGCGACCATGCGCCGCTCGGGCAGTCACCTGGCGCGCGTGGTTGACGGCGAGGGCGCCACTGCCGGCGTGCTGTTCCTGGAGGACATCATCGAGGAGCTCGTCGGCGAGGTGCAGGACGCCACCCGGCGCTCCTGACCGGCGCAGCGGGCAAGACCGCCCGAGGACTACAGTTCGGAAGCGGTGGGTACACGTGAGCGCGAGGGGCTGTCGAGGCGGGGATGGATGCTGCTCGTCGGCGTCACCGCGGCCATCGCGGTCCTGCTCCTGGTGATCGGCATCGCGACGGTCCTGCCTCACGGAGGGAACGCGCGGGAGGCCGCCGCGGCGACCTCCGACCCCGGCTCGCCGGCCGCTCCGCGCTGGGAGCCGGGACCGACCCCACTCGGGCTGCCTCCACGCCCCACCGCCACCCACGTCGCCACCGAGCCCGCCCAGCCGCTGACCAGCCTGAAGCCCGGCGCCTGCCTGCAGACATACGACTCGAAGTGGGCGGACGCCTTCCCGGTGGTCGACTGCTCCGCGCCGCACATCGCGCAGCTGCTGGCCACCGGCGCGCTCCCCCAGTCCGCCGGCGCCGCGTTCCCCGGCACCGACGCTCTGGACGCGCAGGTCACCGACCTGTGCTCCCCTCACCTGGACTGGCACTGGGTGGCCATCTGGGGCGAGGACGTCTTCACCGACCTCCGGTACCCGGACACCGCGGCGAAGTGGGCGACCGGCGATCGAACGTACTACTGCTTCGTCTTCACGTACTCGCGTCACGAGCTGACGGGCAGCGCGTTGGCGCAGCCCTGAGGCGATTCGCGAGTCATCCTTGACCGCGACAAAAGAGTGAGTGTACAGTCACTCACATGGCACGAATGCTCTCCACCGCCGACGACCGCCGCGAGGTGGTCCTCGACAGCGCGATCGCGGTCTTCGCCGAGCGCGGTTACCTCGGCACCCCCACCTCGGCCATCGCGGCGCGCGCCGAGATCTCCACGGCGTACGTCTTCAAGCTCTTCCCCCGCAAGGAGAGCCTTTTCGTCGCCGCGCTCGACCGCTGCTTCACGCAGATCGAGCAGGCGCTGGAGCGCGGCGCGCGCACCGCGGACGGCGGAACGCCGGACGAGGTGCTCGAGGCCATGGGCGACGCGTACGCGGAGCTCATCGGCGACCGCTCGCTGCTCATGCTGCAGGTGCATGCACAGTCCGCGTCCGACATCCCGGAGATCCGCGACGAGCTGCGTCGCGGCCTCGCCCGCATCACCCGCTTCGCCACGGTGCGGTCGGGCGCGGGGCCGGCGGCCGTCCAGCGCTTCATCGCCTACGGGCAGCTCTGCCACCTGATCGTCACCACCGGCCTCGACGAGGTGCCGGAGGCGTGGGCCCGAGCGCTCACCGACGGCATCCGCCACCCCTAAACCCCATTCCCTGTCCCTCCCTCGCTACATCTGCCCTCAAGAGTGATTGATTAGTCACTCACCGATTCACGAAAGGACCACCATGAACACCACGCCACAGGCGGCCACCGCCGCCCCGAGCACCACCGCACCGATCCCCACGCAAGCCCGCAGCCGCCACCGCTGGTGGGCGCTGGCGGTGCTCGCCCTCGCCCAGTTCCTCGTCGTGCTGGACGCCTCGATCGTCAACATCGCCCTCCCGAGCGTCGGCACCGCCCTCGGCCTCGACACCTCCGCGCTGGCGTGGGTCGTCACCGCCTACGTGCTGCCGTTCGGCGGACTGCTCCTCCTCGGCGGCCGGCTCGCCGACCGCTTCGGTCACCGCCGCGTCTTCCTGATCGGCGTCGCCGGCTTCGCGGCCGCCTCCCTCGCCGCCGGACTGTCGGTCGACGGGACGATGCTCCTCGCTGCCCGGGCCGTCCAGGGCGCGTTCGCGGCCCTCCTCGCCCCCGCCTCCCTCGCGCTGCTGACCCAGCTCTTCCCGGATGCGGCGGCACGCGGAAAGGCGCTCGGGCTCTGGGGAGCCGTCGCCGGGATGGGGAGCGCCGCCGGCGTCCTGCTCGGCGGCGTGCTGACCGCGAGCTTCGGCTGGCCCGCCGTCTTCTTCGTGAACGTGCCGGTCGGCATCATCGTGCTCATCGTCATCCCGCTGCTCGTCACCCGGGACCGCCTCACCCGCGGCCTGCGCATGGACACCGCGGGCGCCGCCACGGTGACCCTCGGTCTCGCCGCCGCCGTCGCGGCGCTCAGCGAGGGCGGGACCCTCGGCTGGACCAACCCGATCGTCCTCGGTCTCGCCGTCGCCGCGGTCGCACTGCTCGCCGGCTTCGTGGTCATCGAACGCCGCACCGCTTCGCCGCTCGTCCCCTTCTCGTTCTTCCGCAACCGCGACGCCCTGGCCGGCGACCTGGTGATGCTCGTCGTGGGCGGCGCCACGGTCGCGCTGTTCTTCGCCCTGTCGGTCTACCTGCAGGAAGTCCTGCACCTGGGTGCGCTCTCGGCCGGCCTCAGCCAGGTCCCGCTCGCCATCGCCCTCGTCGGCATCGCGGGAGCCGTCCCGGCGATCGTCTCCCGCGCTGGGCTGCGGGGGACGCTGACCGGCGCCCTCGTGGTGCTGGCCGCGGGCGTGGTCTGGTTCGCCCTGGGCGGCTCGACCGGGTTCGTCGCCGGCTTCGTCCTGCCGAGCGTCGTGATCGGCCTGGGACTCGGCGCCACGTTCGTCACCGCCACGCAGCTGGCCGTCCGCGGCGTCGACGAGGAGGAGTCCGGGCTCGCGAGCGGGCTGGTGAACACGGCGCAGCAGATCGGCGGGGCGCTCGGGCTCGCCGTGCTCGGCGGCATCGCCTCCGCGCAGACGGCGGCCATGCTGGCGGCCGGAAGCGACCGGACCGCTGCGACCTCGGGCGGGTTCCTGTTGCTCTTCCTCGGCGTCGCGGTGCTCGCCGTGATCGGCGCGGGCGTGACCGCCCTGGTCCGATCCCGCTGACGCCCCCACCCACTGCGCCGTCCCGGAACGACTGCGTGCGCGCGCCGCGCCGCACACGTTCCGGGGCGGCGCAGTCGCGCGACCGCTACCAGCTGACGGGGAGCGCCTTGCCCTCCTCGTAGCCCGCGGCCGACTGGATGCCGACCAGCGCGCGCTCGTGGAACTCCGCCAGAGTGCGGGCGCCTGCGTAGGTGAACGAGCTGCGCACACCGGTCGTGATCATGTCGAGCAGGTCCTCCACCGACGGCCGCAGCGGGTCGAGGTAGATGCGCGAGCTCGAGATGCCCTCGGCGAAGAGCTCCTTGCGGGCCAGCTCGTAGGCGTCGAGGCGCTCGAAGCGTCCCTTGACCGCCTTGGTGGAGGCCATGCCCCAGCTCTCCTTGTAGAGCGCGCCGTTCGCGTCCCTGTCGAGGGTGCCCGGCGCCTCGATGGTCCCGGCGAACCAGGAGCCGATCATCACGGACGCACCGCCCGCGGCGAGCGCGAGCGCGACATCCCGGGGGTAGCGGACGCCGCCGTCGGCCCAGACGTGCGCGCCCAGCTCGCGCGCGGCCGCGCTCGTCTCGAGCACCGCGGAGAACTGCGGCCGGCCGACCGCCGTCATCATGCGGGTCGTGCACATCGCGCCGGGGCCGACGCCCACCTTCAGGATGTCGGCGCCGACGGACACCAGGTCGCGCACGGCCTGCTCCGTCACGACGTTGCCTGCGACGATCGGGAGACCGAGATTCAGGCCCTTCACCGTGTGGATGGCGCGGATCATGCCGTCCTGGTCGCCGTGCGCCGTGTCGATGACCAGCACGTCGACGCCGGCGGCGGCGAGCGCCTTGGCCTTGCCCGCGACGTCGCCGTTGATGCCGACGGCGGCGGCGACCCGGAGGCGGCCGTGCGCGTCGAGCGCGGGCGTGTAGATGGTGGAGCGGAGGGCGCTGCGCTTCGACAGCGTGCCCACGACCCGGCCGTGGTCGAGCACGGGCGCGAAGTCGAGGCCTGCTGCATCCATCACCTGGAACGCGGCACGCCCGTCGGTGAGGTCCTCCGCGTCGAGGGAGGTGAGCGCACCGTGCAGCAGGTCGCCGACGCGCGCGTCGGGAAGGGCGGAGCCGAGCTGGATGGCGGCGAGACAGCCGAGGTACCGCCCGTCGGTGTCGTTCACGACGATGCCGTGCCCCTCGACCGCCGGGATGCGGCGGAGCACGTCGGCCACCGTCTCCTCCGGGCCGGCCTCGTACGGGGTGTCGAAGGCGACCGGCTGGGCCTTCACCCAGCGGATCGCCTCGTCGAGGTCCTGCAGGCGCATGTCCTGCGGAAGCACGCCGAGGCCTCCGCGCCGGGCCAGGGTCGCGGCCAGCCGCTTGCCGGTCACCGAGTTCATGTTTGCGGACACGATCGGGATGGTCGCGCCGGTGCCGTCGTTGGGAGCGAGGGACACGTCGAGGCGGCTGGTGACGTTGGAGCGCGACGGCACGAGGAACACGTCGGAGTAGGTGAGGTCGTGGCGCGGCGATGTTCCATAGAACTGCATGGGAATAACGCTATCCCGCGAAGCTCCGAGCCCGCACCCGGCCGCCTGAGGGATTAGGCTTGATGCTCGGATGGAAGCGGGCGGTCGAAGCCGCTCGGTCATGAGAAATCAACGGAGAGAGTGGGCGATCGGCTGTGTCGAGCCAATTGACCGGAGTGGGGACCGAAGACGGGTCCTCGGGAGAATTCGGAGCCAACGAGTGGCTGGTGGACGAACTGTACGAGCAGTTCGTCCAGGACAAGAACTCGGTCGACAAGTCGTGGTGGCCGATCCTGGAGAACTACCACCCGGCGGTGAAGGACCAGTCGATCCCGTCGCCGGATGAGACGCCCGCTCCGAGCCCCGCCGAGCCGACCGTGCCGACCCCGGCGGAGCCGACGGCCCCGAGCCCCGCGGAGCCCACCGCCCCGACGCCGTCCGAGCCGACGACACCGGCCGCGCCGGCGGGCGGCGCGCCCGCCCCGCACCCGAACGAGCCGAAGCCCGTCACCACCCCCATCCCGGTGATCGGCCAGCAGCCCGTCGCACGCACGACCTCCGTCGCGCCGAAGCCCCAGCCGGTCCCGGCCGACGCGCCGGTGACCGCCCCCAACGCGACGCTCGACGCCGCCGAGGAGGACAAGGTCACCCCGCTGCGCGGCATGTCCAAGACCCTCGCCACGAACATGGATGCGTCGCTGACGGTCCCGACCGCGACGAGCGTCCGCACCATCCCGGCGAAGCTGATGATCGACAACCGCATCGTCATCAACAACCACCTGAAGCGCGCCCGCGGCGGCAAGGTCTCCTTCACGCACCTCATCGGCTGGGCGCTCATCCAGGCGCTCAAGGAGTTCCCGAGCCAGAACGTCTACTACGACGAAGTCGACGGCAAGCCGTCCGTCGTGGCCCCCGCGCACATCAACCTCGGCATCGCGATCGACGTGCCGAAGCCCGACGGGACGCGCGCCCTCCTCGTCCCGAGCATCAAGCGCGCCGACACCATGCGCTTCGGCGAGTACCTCGCCGCGTACGAGGAGCTCGTCGGCAAGGCCCGCACCAACAAGCTGGCCGCGGGCGACTTCGCCGGCACCACGATCTCCCTCACCAACCCGGGCGGCATCGGGACCGTGCACTCGGTCCCGCGCCTGATGAAGGGCCAGGGCGCCATCATCGGCGCCGGTGCGCTCGAGTACCCGGCCGAGTTCCAGGGCTCCAGCGAGAAGACGCTCGCCGGGCTCGCCATCGGCAAGACCATCACGCTCACCAGCACCTACGACCACCGCGTCATCCAGGGCGCTGGCTCCGGCGAGTTCCTGAAGATCGTGCACGAGATGCTGATCGGCAAGCGCAACTTCTACGAGGACATCTTCGCCGAGCTGCGCATCCCGTACATGCCGATCCACTGGAACCCGGACATCTCGGTCGACCTGGCCAGCGCCGTCGACAAGACCGCCCGCGTCCAGGAGCTCATCAACTCGTACCGGGTCCGCGGGCACCTGATGGCCGACATCGACCCGCTCGAGTACAAGCAGCGCACCCACCCCGACCTCGAGATCGAGAGCCACGGCCTCACCTTCTGGGACCTCGACCGCGAGTTCGTCACCGGCCAGTTCGGCGGCGACCGGCGCAAGATGAAGCTGCGCGACATCCTCGGCGTGCTGCGCGACTCGTACTGCCGCACGGTCGGCATCGAGTACATGCACATCCAGGACCCGGCCCAGCGCAAGTGGTTCCAGGACAAGCTGGAGCGCCCCTACGAGAAGCCGACCCACGACGAGCAGCTGCGCATCCTCGGCAAGCTCAACGAGGCCGAGGCGTTCGAGACCTTCCTGCAGACCAAGTACGTCGGCCAGAAGCGGTTCAGCCTGGAGGGCGGCGAGTCCACCATCCCGCTGCTCGACGCGATCATCCAGGGCGCGGCGGAGTCCGGTCTCGACGAGGTCGCGATCGGCATGGCCCACCGCGGCCGCCTCAACGTGCTGACGAACATCGCAGGCAAGACGTACGGGCAGATCTTCCGCGAGTTCGAGGGCACGCAGGACCCGAAGACGGTCCAGGGCTCCGGCGACGTGAAGTACCACCTCGGCACCGAGGGCACCTTCAAGGGCGCGGGCGGCGAGGAGATCCCGGTCTACCTCGCGGCGAACCCCTCGCACCTGGAGGCGGTCGACGGCGTGCTGGAGGGCATCGTGCGCGCCAAGCAGGACCGCCGCCCGGCCGGCTCGTTCCTCACGCTGCCGATCCTCATCCACGGCGACGCGGCCATGGCCGGCCAGGGCGTCGTCGTCGAGACGATGCAGATGTCGCAGCTGCGGGCGTACCGCACCGGCGGCACCATCCACGTCAACATCAACAACCAGGTCGGCTTCACCACGCCTCCCGGCGAGGGCCGCACGTCGGTGTACTCGACCGACGTGGCCAAGACCATCCAGGCGCCGATCTTCCACGTGAACGGCGACGACCCGGAGGCCGTGGTCCGCGTCGCGGAGCTGGCCTTCGCGTACCGCCAGGAGTTCAAGCGCGACGTCGTGATCGACCTCGTCTGCTACCGCCGCCGCGGTCACAACGAGGGCGACGACCCGTCGATGACCCAGCCGCTGATGTACAGCCTCATCGAGGCGAAGCGCTCCGTCCGCCGCCTCTACACCGAGGCACTGGTCGGCCGCGGCGACATCACCGAGGAGGAGTACGAGCAGGCGCACCGCGACTTCCAGGACCGCCTGGAGCGCGCGTTCATGGAGACGCACGCGGCGCAGACCCACTCGACGCCGATCCCCACGCAGGGCGCGGGCGACCTCGACGCGACCCCGCAGGACGACAATGTCGGCGAGCCGGACACGACCGCCGTGAGCGAGCAGGTCATCCACATGATCGGCGACGCGTTCGACAACCCGCCCGCGGGCTTCACGGTGCACCCGAAGCTGCAGCAGCTGCTCACCAAGCGCCGCGAGATGAGCCGCAACGGCACCATCGACTGGGGCTTCGGCGAGCTGCTCGCGCTCGGCACGCTGCTGGTCGAGGGCACCCCGGTGCGCCTCGCCGGCCAGGACGCGCGCCGCGGCACCTTCGTGCAGCGCCACGCCGTGCTGCACGACCGCGTCAACGGCCAGGAGTGGCTGCCCCTCGCGAACCTGAGCGACAACCAGGCGAAGTTCTGGATCTACGACTCGCTGCTCAGCGAGTACGCCGCGATGGGCTTCGAGTACGGCTACTCGGTGGAGCGCCCGGACGCGCTCGTGCTGTGGGAGGCCCAGTTCGGCGACTTCGCCGACGGCGCCCAGATCATCATCGACGAGTTCATCTCCGCGGCCGAGCAGAAGTGGGGCCAGCGCTCGTCGCTGGTGCTGCTCCTCCCCCACGGCTACGAGGGCCAGGGACCGGACCACTCCAGCGCCCGCATCGAGCGGTACCTGCAGCTGTGCGCCGAGAACAACATGACCGTCGCACGTCCGTCCACCCCCGCGTCGTACTTCCACCTGCTGCGCCGCCAGGCGTACGCCCGCCCGCGCCGCCCGCTCATCGTCTTCACCCCGAAGGCGATGCTCCGGCTACGCGGTGCGTCGAGCAACGTGGAGGACTTCACCAACGGCCGCTTCGAGCCGGTCATCGACGACGCCCGGATCGAGGACAAGTCGGCCGTGAAGCGCGTGCTCCTCATGGCCGGCAAGCTCTACTACGACCTGCTGAACGAGCTGGAGAAGAACCCCAACCCGGAGATCGCGCTGGTGCGGGTGGAGCAGTACTACCCGCTGCCCGGCGCCGAGCTGAAGGCCGTGGTCGACTCCTACCCGAACGCGGAACTCGTCTGGGTTCAGGACGAGCCGGAGAACCAGGGCGCCTGGCCGTACATGATCCTGGAGACCTCGAAGCTCGGCCCGCGCCCGCTGGGCGTCGTGTCCCGCCCGCCGTCGGCGTCGCCCGCCGCCGGTTCGGCGAAGCGTCACGCGCAGGAGCAGCAGGTGCTCATCCAGCGCGCGCTCACGCTGTAGGTCGTCCGTCGTCGCGAGAGCCCCGGTCCGCCGTCGCGGGCCGGGGCTCTCGCCGTCGGTGCTGGTGCGCCCGCACCGCAGCGGCGTAGGTTGGGGCCATGACGGTCGTCACGAGTCACCGCCTCGGCGAGCCCTGCTGGGTGGACTATCTCACCTCCGATGTCCCGCGCGCCCGCGCCTTCTACTCCGAGCTGTTCGGCTGGACGGCGGAGGAGTCCCGCAGCGGAGAGTACGTCACGTTCCGGCGTGACGGCCGGGCGGTCGCCGGCCTCGGCCCGCGGCTCGGCGATGTGGGGGCCGACGCCTGGCTCACCTACCTGCTGGTCGACGACGCGGAGCAGTCGCTGCGCGCCGCGACCGCCGCGGGCGCCCACGTGCTCGTCCCGGCCGAACCGGTCGGCTCGGAGGGCACCCTGGCCGTGATCGCAGACCCGGGCGGTGCCGTGGTCGGGATGTGGGATCCGGTCGACCACCGCGGCTTCGACCTCGTCGCCGAGATCGGCGCGGCCTCCTGGCACGAGCTCTACGCGCGCAGCTACCCGGCGCAGGTCGACTTCTACACGAGGGTCTTCGGCTGGGGCACCCACGTGCTCGGCGACACGGCGGACTTCCGGTACGTCACCTTCGGCGACCCCGAGGCGCCCGCAGGCGGTGTCTTCGACGCCGGCGGGATGCTGCCGCCGGGCGTCCCCTCGCACTGGGTCGTCTACTTCGGGGTGGCCGACGCGGCCGCCGCATCGCAGCGCGTCACCGACCTCGGTGGAACCGTCGTCCGCGACCCGTGGGACAGTGAGTTCGGCCGCTTCGCGCAGGTCACCGATCCACTCGGCGGCCTCTTCTTCCTGCACGAGACCGGGTCGGGCAGCGCCGCCTAGCGGTAGCGGCTCAGTGGACGGTCGCCTGGAACGACCGGATGCGCAGCAGCACCTCGGTGCGCAGCGTCTCGGGCGCGGTCTCCTTGCACGCCCGCTGCACCACCTCGGTGAGCACCACGTTCAGGTGAGCCTCGTCGGAGCATCCCGCGCAGTTCGCCAGGTGCTCGCGCACGTCCGCAGCATCCTCGCTGCACAGCTCGTTGCGCAGGTACTCCTCGAGCTCGGCCTTCGCCTTCTCGCAGCCGCAGTCCGTCATTTCTTACTCCTGGTGGTCTGCACAGCCCGGTCCCCCTGGACGGCGGAGAGACCGCGCTCGTGCGCGTAGTCGGTCAGAAGCTCCCGGAGCATGCGACGGCCGCGGTGGAGGCGGCTCATCACGGTGCCGATCGGGGTCTTCATGATGTCGGCGATCTCCTGGTAGGAGAACCCCTCGACATCGGCGAGGTAGACGGCCAGCCGGAAGTCCTCCGGGATGGCCTGCAGCGCGTCCTTGACGGCGCTGTCCGGCAGGTGGTCGATCGCCTCGGCCTCGGCCGAGCGGCTCGACGACGAGGACATGGACTCCGCGCCCCCCAGCTGCCAGTCCTCGAGCTCGTCGATCGTCCCCTGATAGGGCTCGCGCTGCTTCTTGCGGTAGGTGTTGATGAACGTGTTCGTGAGGATGCGGTACAGCCACGCCTTCAGGTTGGTGCCCTGCTGGAACTGCCCGAAGGCGGCGTACGCCTTCACGAAGGTCTCCTGCACGAGGTCCTGCGCGTCGGAGGGGTTCCTGGTCATGCGCAGGGCGGCCGCGTACAGCTGATCCATGAAGGGGAGGGCCTGCTCCTCGAAGAGGCTGCCCACGTCCTCGGTTTCGGTGCTCATCAGCGCCCAGTCTAGTTCCGGCGCCCGTTCTGCGCCCCCGGCGACGGATGCGGCGCGGACAGCAGGCCGACGTGTACGGACGCGGGGAGCGTCGAGCACGGCGGTAGCGGCCACGAGCTGATCCTTCCTGGGCGTGCGAACACGGATAATCTTGACAACAATGCTGATCTCGAAATATTCCGCTCCCGACTTCGACCCGTACGGCGACAATCGTGCCGACGAGCCGAACACGCTGTGGCCGGCGCCCGTCGCATCCGGTCCGGTGCGCGCGACCGTGTCTCTCCCCGGCTCCAAGTCGCTGACCGCGCGAGAGCTGGTGCTCGCCGCTCTCGCCGACGGCCCTTCGCTGCTGCGCTCCCCCCTGCACTCGCGCGACAGCGCCAACATGGTGGAGGCGCTGCGGGCGCTCGGCGTCGGCATCGAGGAGCGGGCGGGCTCGGGCGAGTTCGGCGCCGACCTTGTGGTCACGCCCGCGGAGGAGCTGCTCGGCAGCACGACGATCGAGTGCGGGCAGGCCGGCACGGTCATGCGGTTCGTCCCGCCGATCGCCGGGCTCGCGCTCGGACCGACGATGTTCGACGCCGACGACTCGGCACGCGGCCGGCCGATGGGCGCGATCATCGGCGCCCTCCGCTCGCTCGGCGTCGACGTGAACGACGACGGCCGCGGATCGCTGCCGTTCACGGTGCACGGCACCGGAAGCGTCGCAGGCGGAGCGGTCGAGGTGGATGCGTCCAGCTCCAGCCAGTTCGTCAGCGCCCTCCTGCTCTCGGCCAGCCGTTTCGAGAACGGACTCGACCTGACCCACTCCGGCGAGCGCCTTCCCAGCCTGCCGCACATCGAGATGACGATCGCCGCCCTCGAGGCCCGCGGGATGACCGTCGAATCGCCGGAGACCGGACACTGGATCGTCTCCCCCGGCGCCATCGCCGCACGCGACGTCGACATCGAGCCCGACCTGTCCAATGCGGCCCCGTTCCTGGCGGCCGCCGTCGTCACCGGCGGCAGCGTCACGATCACGGGCTGGCCGGAGTCGACCACGCAGGTCGGCGCCGACCTCGCCGACCTGCTCCCCCTGTTCGGCGCGACCGTGACGCGAGACGGCGACCGCCTGACGGTCACCGGCCCGGACCGCCCGGACGGCGTCACCGTCGATCTCAGCACCGGCGGCGAGCTGGCCCCGGCTCTCGTCGCGATCGCCGCCCTCGCCGACGGCCCGAGCGAGATCACCGGGATCGGCCACATCCGCCACCACGAGACCGACCGTCTGGCGGCGCTGGCGGCGGAGATCAACGGCCTCGGGGGGCGCGTCACCGAGCTTGAGGACGGCCTGCGCATCGAGCCGCAGCCGCTCCACGGCGGGGTCTGGCGCAGCTACGAGGACCACCGCATGGCCACGGCCGGCGCGATCGTCGGGCTGGTCGTGCCGGGCGTCGAGATCGAGAACGTCGCGACCACGGCCAAGACGCTGCCGCAGTTCACCGAGCTGTGGGGCAGGATGCTCCAGGGCGGTTCCCGCTAGATGTCGTGGTGGACGGATGACGACGACGAGGACGACGACGACCTCGACCTGTACGACGAGTCCACCGTCCGCTCGCGCCCGAACCCGAAGGGCAACCGCCCGCGCACGAAGACCCGGCCGGAGCATGCGGACGCCCGGATCGCGCGGGTGCTCGGCGTCGACCGCGGCCGCTACACCGTGCTGCTGGACGAGGACACCCCGGACGAGCGCCAGGTGACCGCCGCACGGGCGAGCGAGCTGCGCAGGAACCCGATCGTCAACGGCGACCGCGTCGCCGTTGTGGGTGACACCACAGGCGAGGAGGGCACCCTCGCCCGCATCGTCCGCATCGAGCCGCGCACGACCCTGCTGCGGCGCAGCGCCGACGACACCGACGAGGTGGAGCGCGTCATCGTCGCCAACGCCGACCAGATGCTGATCGTGGTCGCCGCCGCCAACCCGGAGCCGCGCACGCGCCTCGTCGACCGCTACCTCGTCGCGGCCTACGACGCCGGGATCGAGCCGATGCTCTGCGTCACCAAGACCGACCTCGCCGACCCCGAGCCGTTCCTGGCGAACTTCGCGGGGCTCGACCTGCCGGTCTTCACCAGCCGGCAGGACGACATCCCGCTGCACGACATCACCGCCGCCCTGGTGGGCCACGACACGGTGGTGGTCGGCCACTCCGGCGTGGGCAAGTCGACGCTCGTGAATGCCCTGGTGCCGGGCGCGAAGCGCGCGACCGGGCACGTCAACGAGGTGACCGGTCGCGGCCGCCACACGTCGTCGTCGACGGTCTCGCTGCGGGTGGAGGACGGCGCCGGCCACCACGGCTGGGTCATCGACACGCCGGGGGTGCGCTCGTTCGGGCTCGGCCACGTGAACACCGACAGCATCCTGAAGGCCTTCACCGACCTGGCGCAGATCGCGGAGGACTGCCCGCGGGGCTGCACCCACCTGCCGGACGCCCCGGACTGCGCCATCATCGAGGCGGTCGAGGAGGGCCGGCTCGGCGAGGCCGGACGCGCCAGGCTCGACTCGCTGCAGCGCCTGCTCGCGACCTTCGCGCGCTGACCGGCGGCTGACCGGAGCGGCCCGTTCCCTGCGAGAATGGACGCATGACGGATGTGCGACTCGAGGCGGGTGAGCAGGCTCCCGCGTTCAGCCTGACCGACCAGGACGGCGACTCGGTCTCGCTCGGCGATTTCGCCGGCGAGAACGTGATCGTGTACTTCTACCCGGCGGCGATGACGCCGGGCTGCACGAAGGAGGCGTGCGACTTTCGCGACAACCTCAACTCGCTGAAGTCGGCGGGCTACCAGGTGATCGGGATCTCCAAGGACAAGCCCGCCAAGAACAAGGAGTTCCAGGAGCAGGAGGGCCTCAACTTCCCGTTGCTCTCGGATGAAGACCTCGCGGTGCACAAGGCGTACGGCGCGTACGGCGAGAAGAAGCTCTACGGCAAGACGGTCGAGGGCGTCATCCGCTCGACGTTCGTGGTCGACCCGGACGGCTCGCTTCGCCTGCCGCTCTACAACGTGAAGGCCACCGGGCACGTCGCGTCGCTGCGCAAGAAGCTCGGCATCGACGCGTAGGGTCAGGCGGGGAGGCGCGGGACCGACGCCAGCAGGCGGCGCGTGTACGGGTCTCGGGGTGCGCCGAGCACGTCGGCGGTCGGACCGTGCTCGACCACCCGGCCCGCGCGCAGCACGACGGTGTCGGCGCACAGCGACGCGACGACGCTGAGGTCGTGCGACACCATGACGACGGTCATGCCCTCGCTGCGGGCGAGTTCCCCGAGGAGCTCGATGATCTGGATGCGCGTCGTCACGTCGAGCGCGCTCACCGGCTCGTCCGCGAGCAGCACCCGCGGCCGGGAGACGATCGCGCGGGCGATCGCGATGCGCTGCCGCTGACCGCCGGAGAACTCGTGCGGGTAGCGCCCTGCGGCGTCCGCGGGGAGCGCCACCGCCTCCAGCGCCGCCGCGACCCGGCCCTTGGCGTCCGCTCCCCGGGCGATCCCGAGCGAGGCCAGCGGCTCGCCCACGATGCGGCCGACGCTCTGCCGCGGGTCGAGCGACGAGTACGGGTCCTGGAAGACGGGCTGCACGCTCCGGCGGAACGCGCGCATCCCCTGCCGGTCCCGTGCGTCGAGCGGCCGACCGTCGAACAGGACCGCTCCGCTGGTCGGACGGGCGAGCCCGAGCAGGAGCGAGAGGGCGGTCGTCTTGCCCGCGCCCGACTCGCCGACGATGCCGAGACTCCGGCCCTCCTCGACGGCGAAGGAGACGTCGTCGAGGGCCGGCGTGGAGGCGCGGCGGTAGCGCAAGCCCGCCTCCTGCAGCTCGAGGATGGCCGTCATCGCACCTCCAGGGCGGCGTCGAGTTCGCGCGCGCTGCGCACGAGTTCGGCCGTGTAGGGCGCCTGAGGCGCGCGCAGGAGCGTCTGCACCGGCCCCTCCTCGATCACGCGGCCGTCGCGCAGCACGAGGGCCCGCTGCGCCATCCGGGACACCACGGCCAGGTCGTGGCTGACGAAGAGGAGCGCCATGCCGCGCTCGGCCACGAGCCGCTCGATCAGGGCGAGCACCTCGGCCTGCACCGTCACGTCGAGCGCGGTGGTCGGCTCGTCGGCGATCAGGAGCCGGGGGCGGCACGCCAGCGCCGCGGCGATCGCCACACGCTGCCGCTGGCCGCCGGAGATCTCCCACGAGTACGCGCGCGCGATGCGCTCCGGCTCCGGAAGCCCGACCTCGGCCAGCGCCTCCAGCACCGCCGAGCGGAGAGCGTCGCCCCGCAGCCCGAGATGGAGGCGCAGCGGCTCGGCGACCTGCCGTCCGAGACGCATCAGCGGGTCGAGCGCGGTCATCGGCTCCTGGAAGACCGTGGAGGCGACCCGTCCGCGCAGCGGCACCAGGTCGCGTTCGCGAGCGCCGACGACCTGCACGCCGTCGAGCACGACGCTGCCCGACGATGACAGCCCCTCCGGCAGCAGGCCGGTGAGCGCGAACGACGTGAGGGACTTACCCGACCCCGACTCCCCGATCAGACTCAGCCGCTCCCCCGGGGCCAGCGAGAACGAGACGTCGTGGACCAGGGCGGACCCGTCGCGGGTCGCCACCGACAGCCCCTCGACCTCGAGGATCGGAGCCTCGGCGCGCACAGCGCCGCCGTCGCCGATGACCTCGGCGCTCATCGCGACCTCCTCCGTGTCGGGTCCGCGACATCCCGCAGACCGTCGGCGACCAGGTTCACCCCGACCACGAGCACCACCAGGGCGACCCCGGGCGCGATCGCACCGACGGGGGCCGTGGACACGGTGCCCTGCGCCTCCTGGAGCAGCCGCCCCCACGACGCGTTCGGGGGCGGAGCGCCGAGCCCCAGGTACGAGAGGCTCGCCTCCGCCAGCACCGCGACGCCGAACTGCAGCGCGAGGTTGACGCTGAGCGTCGGCCAGATGTTGGGCAGGATGTGCCGGCCGATGATACCGGGCCACGACGTGCCGGAGGTGCGCGCCGCGGTCACGTACTGCTGCGCGAGCACCCGCTTCGCCAGCACGCGGGTGAGCCGTGCGACGACCGCCGACATGGCGAGCCCGATCGCCACGATGGCCGTGCCGAGCGACGCACCCTGCGCCGCCACGATCAGCATGGCGAGCAGCAACGTCGGGAAGGCGATGAGGATGTCGAGGACGGCCGACAGAGTGTCGTCGAGCCACTTGGTGGCGAACGCGGCGAGCAGGCCGAGCGTCACACCCACCACCGCGCCGATCAGCACCGACCCGAGACCGACGGCGAGAGCGATGCGCGCGCCGATCATCAGCTGGGTGAGCAGGTCGCGGCCGAAGCGGTCGGTGCCGAGCCAGTGCGCCGCGCTCGGCTGCTCCAGCCGGGTGCCGGAGGTGTCGCCCTGCGCGTAGGGCAGCCAGACGAAGGAGACGACGGCCACGATCACGACGAGGCCCACCAGCGTCAGCCCGAGCCCCAAGGACACCGAACGGCGCACGCGCCTCCGCGGGCGCCCGGCCGGCCCGGGCGACGCGGACTCCGTCGCCTGCTCCACGATGGCGCTCATACGTTCCCCGAGATGCTGCGGCGCAACCGCGGGTCGACGATGCGCTGGGCGATGTCGGCGAGGAAGCCGACGATCAGCACGAGCAGCGTGGAGACGAACAGGATGCCCTGGATGTTCGGGTAGTCGTGCTGCTCGATCGCCTTGAGCAGCATGCTGCCGAGCCCCGGGAGCGTGAAGACGCTCTCGACCACGACCGCGCCGAGGAAGGTGGTCGCGAGCTCGATGCCGAGCACCGAGATCACCGGAACGGCCCCGTTGCGGAGTCCGTGCCGCCGCATCGCGCGTCCGAAACCGGCGCCGAGCGCGCGGGCGTTGCGCAGGTACTCGCTGCCGATCACATCCAGCGTCGCACTGCGCACGTAGCGGGAGATGGAGGCGCTCATCACGATCGCGATGGTCACGACCGGAAGTGCGAGCGAGGTGAGCGCCGCGTTCGGATCGGCCCAGTCGTCCCGAGGGAACCCGCCGGACGGGAACCAGCCGAGGGTGATGGCGAACACATCCACCAGCAGGATGCCCACCCAGAACACCGGGACCGCGATGCCGAGCTGCGAGAAGACGGACAGCACGACGCCGTACCACCGGTCGGCCTTCCATGCCGCGACGAAGCCGATCGGCAGCGCGAGCACCAGGGCGAGGACGAAGGAGAGCAGCGTGAGCGGCACGGTCACGGACAGCCGGGCCGCGATCTCGGGGCCGACCGGCAGAGAGCTGATGAACGACTGCCCCAGATCGAACGTGAGCAGGCTGCCGAACCAGGTGACGAACTGCTGCAGCAGCGGCTGATCGCTGCCCACCTGGCGCTGCGCCGCCGCGATCTGCTCCTTCGTCGCGCCCACCGACAGCAGCGCGTTCGACGGGTCGCCCGGGAGGACGCGCAGCAGGAAGAACAGCACGACCATGGCCAGCAGCAGCGACACCACGAGGAACGCGGTGCGACGGAGGAGGTAGAGAGCCATGGTCTTCTCAGCGTAGATGCTCGGGGAACCGCGTCCGCGGCTCCCCGAGCATCTGTGGACAACTCGTGCCGGGCGTTACTTCTTCACGATGTCGTAGACGAAGAACTGCGAGTTCAGGCCGTTCACCGGGTAGCCGGTCACCGAGCTGTCCGACACGACGATCTGCGGGTACAGGTACAGCCAGGCGCTGGCCGCATCCTTCGCGATCTGCTCATTGACCTGCTTCAGCTTCGCGGTCTGCTCGGCCGTCGTCTTGGCCTGCTCCGCCTCGTTCACCCACGCGGTCACCTGCGGGTTGTCGTAGCCCCAGTAGAAGTCGGGGTTGCCGTACCAGACCACGTCGCGGTCGTTCACGTGCTCCTGCAGGGTCGCGGTGAAGTCGTGGTTCTTGAAGACCTTGGTGTACCACTCGTCGGCCGAGATGGAGTTGATGTTCACCGTCACGCCGACCTTCGCCAGCTCGCTCTTCAGGAACTCCGCCACCGCCGGGTGCGGGTCGTAGGTCGGGGTGTCGAGCGTGAAGCTGAACCCGTTCGCGAAGCCGGCCTCGGCCAGCTCCTTCTTCGCCAGGTTCACGTCGTACGGGTTCACCTTGGTGAGGTCCTCGTACCAGGGGTCGCTCGGCGGCACCATCGATCCGATGAGCGTGCCGTAGTCGCCCCAGATCGAGTTCAGCAGCTTCTTCGTGTCGATGGCCGAGTAGACCGCCTTCCGGACCTCGACGTTGTTGAACGGCGCGACCTTGTCGTTGAAGGCCAGCAGCTCCTTGGTCGTCGACTTGCCGTTGGAGATGGTGTAGTCCTTGTTACCCTTGAACGTGCTCAGCGCGTCGGGGCTCTGGATGCTCGTCACGATGTCGACCTGCTTGGTCTGCAGCGCGTTCGACAGGGCGGAGGCGTCGGTGAAGTAGTCGAACTCCACTTCCTTGCTTCTAGCCTTGTCGCCCCAGTAGCCGTTCCACCGCTCGAGGCTCAGCGAGCTGCCGCGCTTCCAGGTGCCGAGGGTGTAGGGGCCGGTGCCGTCCTCAGCGGTCTTGTAGTTCGTCTTGCCCGGGCCGTAGATCCAGACGTAGCTGAGGTTGTACGGCAGCGAGATGGACCGCGACGACAGAGTGATCGTGACGGTCTTGTCGTCCGGGGTGTCGATGCCCTTGATGACGGCCAGCTGCGACTTGCGCGCCGACTGCGAGTCCTGCGCGGTCACCCGCTCGATGCTGCGCTTCACGTCGGCGCTGGTGAGCGCCTTGCCCGAGTGGAACTTCACTCCGTCGCGCAGCGTGAACGTGTACGTCAGACCGTCCTCGCTGGTCGTGTACTTCGTCGCGAGCAGCGGCTCGACCTTCCCGTCGTCGGTCAGCTTGAACAGGCCCTCGTAGACGTTGCCGTTGAGCGCCTCGGTGACGCCCTGGCCGCCGCCGGCCGTGTTGTCGAGGTTCACGGGCTCATAGAGCGAGCCGATGGCGATGGACGCGTCGGTGCCGCCCGAGGACGACGACGACGCACCCGCGCAGCCGGCGAGCGTCAGGGCCGAGGCCAGGCCGATCGCGAGCGTGGCGAGCAGGGAAGTCTTTCTCAACGTGGTTCTCCAGTGCTGTGGGGGGATGGGATGCGGCGGGCGCGGGTGCGCGCGCTCCGCTCAGTGCTGGGCGCCGCCGGCGAACCGTACGCGCTTCTCCCCCGCAGTGACCGCGACGGGGAAGCGGTTGTTACGCGGCGGCAGCGGACAGTTGTACTGGTCCGAGAAACCGCACGGCGGGACGAACGCGCGGTTGAAGTCGAGGACCACACGGTCGTCGTCTCCGCGCTGCACGAACAGGAAACGGCCGGACGCGTACGTCCCGTCCTCGCCGTCGGCGCCGTTGCTGGGGTCGCCGAAGACGAGCAGCAGCGTCCCGTCGTCGTCGAACGCGCTCAGCGTGTACTCGATGCCGTCGCGCTCGAAGGCGATGTCGCCCGGGACCACCAGGTCGCGGGTGAGGCCGTTGTCCCGGATGTGCTCGAACGGGATGGTGCGGTCGTCGGCGACCGGCGTGAAGGTGGCCTCCACGACCCAGCTGGGGTCGAAGGGGAAGACGTCGATGCTCTCGAAATCGCGGATGGCGGGCGACTGGGCGTCCCACAGCCTGATGCCGCGCTCCGGCTCTCCCGTCTCGAGGTTGCGCCGCGTCAGCTCGGTCGCGGTCACCGTCTCCGGGTGACCCGCGAGCGCCTGCTCCGGTGTCGTCTCGTCGCCCGGCTGCAGCCAGCGGGTCTCGATCAGCGCGAGGTTGCCGGTCGGCGCGGTGACGCCGGCGAGACGGGAGGAGCGCCAGGCGTCCCATCCCTCCCGGGCACGCTCGATGGTCTCAGCGGATGCGGATGCGATGAGGGTGGGGAGATCAGTCACGATGTCGGACATAACCATCCGAGTCTCCGACTTCTTCCCGATCCGTCCTATTCGTGTTGCTCCGTGTTGCGCGCGGTCGCCCGCACGACCGGACGGGAAACGGCCAGCACAGCGGCCACGACGGCCGGGACGAGCAGCGCCCAGCCGAGGTCCGGACGCGCGAACAGGCCCTGGAAGCAGCCGACGGCCACGGCCAGTTGCAGGATCTGGATCGTCAGAGCCGACGCCCGCGCCCAGCTACGGCGGCGCAGCAGGCCGACGACCGTGGCGACAACCCACGCGGCACCCAGCACGACGAGGACGGTCAGCGCCACAGCGGACGGGTAGGACTCGGGCCGCTGCGTCAGCAGCTCGTAGATCAGCCACAGCGCGAGGCCCGTGGCCAGAGCCGCCTCGAGCGCGACGATGACGGACAGCACGAGGAGGAGGGCGGGGCGCGCGGGGGCGCTCTGGGGGTCGGGCACTATAGCATCCTGACGTTTCTGGCTCGTGTTCTCAGCGTTATCCCATACAAAACTATTGATTCGGGATAACCGCTATGGGAGCATATTCAGCGGTCGAGTTAACGCTCACAGGGTCGTGGGCAGGTCTGATTCCCCACGGATCTATGCACCCTGCAACCCGGCTGCTTACCTGCATTCTATGGCCCCCTCGGGTCAGGAAACCCAGTAAACAAGGAGCACATCTTCATGGATTGGCGCGACAAAGCCGCCTGCCTCACCGCAGACCCCGAGCTGTTCTTCCCGGTCGGCAACACCGGCCCGGCGGTCGACCAGATCGACAAGGCGAAGGCTGTCTGCGCCCGCTGCACCGTCACCGAGATCTGCCTGCAGTACGCCCTCGAGACCGGTCAGGACTCGGGCGTCTGGGGCGGCCTGTCCGAGGACGAGCGTCGCGCGCTCAAGCGCCGAGCCGCCCGCGCACGCCGGGCCTCCTGACCCACCCGCTGCACCACCGTCGGCGCGGACCGAATTCTGCGCGCACGACATCGCCGAGGCGGCGCTCACACACCTAGCATCCGAGCGCCCCTCGGCTTCTTCGTTCCCGGCGCGGCCTCGGACGATCAGATCTTGGTGAGGTAGCGCAGCGGGACCTCGATGGTCACCTCGGTGCCCTGTCCCATCATCGTGTGCCAGTCGATCGCACCGCCCAGCTCTCCCTGGATGAGGGTGCGCACGATCTGCGTGCCGAGCCCGCTGCCGACCTTCCCCTCCGGCAGGCCGGAGCCGTTGTCGACGACCTTGACCGTCAGGGAGTCGTCCGAGCGGCGGGCGACGATCTCCACCTCGCCCTCGCGGCCGGCGAGACCGTGCTCGACGGCGTTCGTGACCAACTCGGTGAGCGCGAGCGCGAGCGGTGTCGCGTACTCGGACGGCAGCTGCCCGAACGTGCCCGACTTCTTCGGGTGCACCGTCGTCGTGTGGCTCGCCGCGACCTCGGCGACGAGCAGCAGCACGCGGTCGAAGACGTCGTCGAAGTCGACGATCTGGGCGAGACCGGTCGAGAGCGTGTCGTGCACGACCGCGATGGCCGCCACGCGCCGCATCGCCTGGCTGAGCGCCTCCCGAGCCTCCTCGGAGTGCGTGCGCCTGGCCTGGATGCGCAGCAGCGACGCCACGGTCTGCAGGTTGTTCTTCACCCGGTGGTGGATCTCGCGGATCGTCGCATCCTTGGTGATCAGCTCGCGCTCCTGGTGGCGCTGCTCGGAGACGTCGCGGCAGAGCACGATCGCCCCGACGCGCTCGCCCCGGTTGCGGATCGGGATGGCGCGCAGCGACACCGTGACGCCCCGGGCCTCGATGTCGGTGCGCCAGGGGGCGCGACCGGTCACGACCAGCGGAAGGGACTCGTCCACCGTGATGGTGCCGGCGAGCAGGCCGGTCGTCACGTTCGCGAGCGACTCCCCCTCCAGTTCGCCGGTGAAGCCCATCCGGTTGAAGGCGCTCAGGGCGTTGGGGCTCGCGAAGGTGGTGACGCCGTCGACGTCGAGGCGGATCAGTCCGTCGGCCGCGCGCGGGGCGCCGCGACGCGGAGCGGCAGGAGCGCCGAGGTCGGGGAAGTCGCCGGTCGCGATCATGTTGAAGAGGTCGTTCGCGCACTCGTTGAAGGTCAGCTCCTGGCGGCTGGGAGTGCGCGCCTCGCTGAGGTTCGTGTGCCGCGTGATGACCGCCACCGGCTCGTCGGCGGTCTCGGGCGAGTGGACGGAGAGGCGCCGGATGACCGGGACCGCCCGCACGCGCGTCGGCGTCTCCTCGTACCAGTCGGGCGCGGACGTGTCGATGATCTGCTTGGACCGGTAGGCGTCGGTCACCTGCTGCCGCCACTCCGGCTTGATGCGCTGGCCGACGAAGTCGCGGTAGAAGAGCGTCGCAGCCGAGGACGGCCGCGCGTGGGCGACCGCGACGAAGTCGTCGTCGACCGTCGGCACCCAGAGCACGATGTCGGCGAAGGCGAGATCGGCCAGCAGCTGCCAGTCGCCCACCAGCCCGTGCAGCCACTCGACGTCGGCCTCCGAGGAACGGCCGTGGGCCTGGACGAGATCACTGAGCGTCGACACCTGACCATCCTAAACGCGACCCGGCTCTCGATGACGCGAGTTATCCACAACGCGTTCGTGCCCTGGACCTTCCGTCGGCCGCACTGCTTGGCTGTGAACTCGCACTACCACACGGTCGAGGAACATCGATCGACCGACACGCTCCACGTTAGGAAAGAACATGCACCACCTGGCCCCCGCACCCGTCCGCCCCGCCCACCTCCACCGCCCGCTGCGCGGCGAACGCCCGATGACACCCCGAGCAGGCGGTGGCCGCGACGCGGCGGCCCTCCCCCGCCTCGGGCATCCGGAGGCCGAGTTCGACCTCGCCCACGCAACGACCGTCCGCTCGCTCTCGCCGGCTCCGCTCGTCCCCGTGCCGCCCCTCGGGCCGGACGGTGTCGCGCCGCCGCGGCCCGGTCCCGACCTCGCCGATGCGGTCGACCCGAGCCCGTCCATCCTGTGCGCAGCCCTGGCCCGGTGCGTCGTGGAGATCCTGGCCGGCGCACGCTCGCTCGATCAGGTCGCCCGCTGGGTGTCCGACGTCGTATACACGAAGGGGGTAGTTAACTGCGCTCCCAGGCGGGCACTATCTCGTAGGTAGTCACGCCCTTGCCTGAGGCCCGTTCGGCGGGAGGGATCACCCGCACCTCGCTGATCACCGTGCGGAGCAGCTCGCGCAGCTCCTCATTGGTGGCGACGTCCCAAACGTCCCGGACGTGAATGGCGAGTCGTCGGACGTCTACCTCTTCGATCGGGTTCGGCTGGTGGTGCGTCGACACTGCACTCAGCCTGTCGATCTCCTCCTGGAGGCGCACGGCCGCCGCCTCGTAGGCAACGTCGCTGATCTTTCCCTCGACCAGCTTCACGGTCAGCGCGCCGAGGCTCCCGCGAGCTTTGTCGATGCGCCGCCGAACCGCGTCGGCATCAACGATGCGCGCGACCTTCCGCTCGGCGACGCGCTGCTCCGCGGCCGCGAGGGCGTCGATGTCGTCGGCGAGCGATTCGATCCACTCGCGGACGGCAGCGTGCGCGCCGTGCTGCGTGCATCCGACGCCACGGCGGCCGTCCTTGTAGCGGAGCGCCGCGTTGCAGAAGTAGCCAGGGGTCGGCGGTAGCCCGTTGCGTCGCCCGCGCGCGTGCGAGCGCATGCCGGACCCGCAGTCGCCGCACTTGATCATGCCGATCAGAAGCGCGCGGGCCTGAGGCGCGGCGCGATTCGAGCTGTGTCGTTCGGTCCGTCGGCGCCGGTAGGCGCTCCAGAGTTCCGAGTCGATGAGGGGCGGATGGATTCCGGGGACGTAGCGTACCTCGGCCGAGCGATATCCGATCGCGAGGACACCGGCGGCGAACCCGGCGTCCATGACCGAGCGGATCTTCGCAGCATCCCATTGCGCTCCGGTGATCGTCGGGATGCCCGCCTCGTTGAGCCAGCGGACGAGCTTCGTCCACCCCCAGCTCTCCTCGACGTAGAGCCGATACGCCTCCGCCAGAATGGGCCCTGTCACCGGGTCGGGCTCGTAGGTGTCCTTCGCTACGCGCTCGTAGCCGAATCGCTTCGTTCCGGAGTGGGGGACGCCGCGGCCGAGCCGCCGGGCGTGGGTTTCCTTCCAGACGTCCCCGATGCGCTCTGACTCGAACGCAGCGAACTCGGCGAGCATGCCGCGCGCCAGACGCCCGGTCGCCGTGCTCGTGTCGACGGACTCGGTGGCTGACTCGATGCGGCCGCCGGCGGATTCGACCTTGTCGACGGCGACGGCCCAGTCAAGTCGTGCGCGAGAGAGGCGTGACCACTTCCAGAGCACGATGACCTCGGCGGCGCCCGTCTCGACCATGTCGATGACCTTGCGCACGCCGGGCCGATTCCATGTCCGGCCGCTGATGCCCGGATCTTCCTCGACACCGACGACGAGGTAGCCCATTCGCGCGCAGTACTCGCGCCCGGCCGCTTCCTGCAGCTCGAGCGAGATGGACTCCTCTTTCGAGACGGATTGCCGCAGGTAGAGCACGGCGCGGAGCGGTGTCGCGGCGGCGGGTACGGCTCTCACGCTATGCGCCTGTCGTCGCGAAGGTAGCGCTCCAGGATGTCGGCGCTGACGTTGAGCTCGTGACACCAGACGCCCGGGTCCGGCGACGCCGCGGCGGCGCTGCGCAGCTCGTCGGGGTTGATGAGGTGGCGGGCCGCCCAACGGTCGGCCTGGATTTCCTGCCGTGGCGTGGAGTCGCGGTGGCCCATGAGCGCGTGGCCCAGCTCGTGTGCGAGCACGGAGCGCTCGTGGATGAGACGCATCCTCGTCTGCAGGAAGATCGTCCGGATCTCCGGCACCCAGAGCCCGTTGCCTGTGCGGAGTTGGCGGTAGACCACGTGGATGCCGAGCCGGCGCGCGTGCTCGTACGGGTCATAATCCAGTCCGGTCGTCGTCACCATCTACCCCCGGGGTGCGGTCGGCCCGTGCATCGGCCGCCACGTCGTAATCGCTCTTCGTTCCTTGCACTCGTGCATCCTCCACGGAACGTAGGACATCGTCGATGAGCTCCTCCGAGGGCGGCTGCGTGATGACCGCGCTCGCGCTGCCCGCCGCGACCCGCCTCAGCATCTCCTTCGACAGCTCGAGGTCGCTGATCTCCTCGATGCGGAACGGCCCCGAGAACTGGCGCGCCTCGTCCTCTGTGATGTAGCCCGCGGCGAGGAAGACAGGCACGAGCGGCATCCCGTAGTGGCGTGCGACGCGCAGCACGGTGGAGATGTCGGGCACGTCCGCCTTCAGGTGCGCGCCGAGGGTGGTGTGCGTCATGCCGATGTCGGCGGCGATGGCGCGAATGCTTTTCCCCCCGGTGGCCTGTCGGACATGGCTTACGAGCGCATCGGTCATGCATCGGACTGTAGCACTTTTGCAACACTGCTGTAAAGAATCTGAACCGCCTCCGGCTAGCATGCGGGCGATTTCGCAACAAGTGGCAAGATTCTGCACCACTGTCCCCAGTTGTGGTGTAGATTCGCTACATCACGTTGCGAAGTGACACCAAGGGAGGCGAAGTGGCAAGTGTGATTCGTATCCGCCCCGGACTCCTCGCTCGTCTGCGCGAGACGCGCATGATCCCCTCCGAAGAGGCGCAGGCGCGGCTCATCGGCGTCGACCGCGGCACGCTGCGCCGTGTCGACGCGGGATCGCAGCCGTCGGGGTCATTCATGGCCGGGCTGTGCGAGGCGTTCGGACTCGGGCTCGGCGAGGCATTCGAGGTCGTGCCCGAGACGGCGGAGCAGAGGGTCGCGGCATGAAGCCGACCCGCGAGGAGTGCCTGCGAGCAGCGGCGCGCGTGCTCGTCCGGATTGCTGTCCGGATCGAGACCGACCGCATCGCGTCAGAGCGTCAGGCGGCGTAGCCGCAAACCGAAACGCCCCGGAGGCAACCGGGGCGAATCAGAGAAAGGAACCAAGTCCTTGAGCAGCACCGACATTAGCATCTTCCGTCGCGAGGGGGTGGATCTCCGCGTGATCGTCATCGACGATGAACCCTGGTTCGTCGCCTCGGACGTCGCCCGTGCGCTCGGCTACCGAGAGGCGCGCGACCTCACCCGCAACCTCGACAACGACGAGAAGGCTCCGCACAATCTGCGGACCCCTGGCGGCGAGCAGACCGTGAGCATCATCTCGGAGGCCGGCCTCTTCTCGGGCATCCTTCGCTCTCGCGTTCCCCAGGCGCGCGCCTTCAAGCGGTGGGTCACGCACGACGTCCTCCCATCGATCCATCGCACCGGCGCCTACGCGGTCGAGACGCAGCGAGCCCTGCCGCACGACTTCGCTTCCGCGCTCCGCGAGCTGCTGGCAGAGGTCGAAGCGCACGACGAGACCCGCGCGCAGCTCGCCGAGGCGCAGCCCCGAGCGGACGCATGGAACGCGATCGCTTCGGCCGAGGGCGACTACGCCGTCGGCGACGCCGCGAAGATCCTGAACCGCAGTGGCATCCCGACCGGGCCCCAGCGCCTGTTCGCGCAGCTCGAGGAGATCCGCTGGATCTACCGCGGCGGTGACGGCAAGTGGCGCCCGTTCGCGGAGCGAGTCGAGAAAGGATTCCTCGCCGAGAAGCCCCAGTTCCACCACCACCCGGCCACCGGGGAGCTCGTGCTGGATGCTCCGCAGGTCCGCGTCACGATCAAGGGCATCGAGAAGCTGCGCCAGCGACTCCATGTCGGCGCGCTGCAGGCGGTGACGGCGTCGTGAGTGACTTCATCACCCCTCCCCGTGCCCGCCGTTCGTTCCGGCACCCGGAGAACGCTGATCTCGCCCGCCCGGCTGTCGCCGCGCTCGACGAGATCGCGTCCGAGGAGGACGACCTCGATTTGGAGGTGTGCTCGTGAAGCCGCGGAACGACCGGCCCGCCGGGATCCCCGTGCTCGGCGCAGTCCTCATCGTGCTCGCACTCCTCGCGGTCGCCGTCGTCTCGTCGTGGGTGCTCCTGCTGGCGGGGGTGCTCGTATGGCGATGACCGACATCCGCACGCCCATCCCGGCGCCGGACTTCGCCCCCGCGGTGATCGTCGCCTCGTGCGACTCGTGCTCGTTCGACGGCGAGGTCACCGCCTCGGTGGTCGAGGACGAGCGCACTTGGTCGGCGAGCGCGGTGACGTACGAGTTCGAGTGCCCCGAGGGCCACCTCAACCGGATGCGCGTCGAGGACGGTGACGACTCGTGAACGCCAAGGCCGTGCTCGTGCTCATCCTCATCGCCTTCCTGCTGGTGGTCGTCGTCGGCGCGCTGCTGAGCAGCGTCCCCGTGTACCTCACCGGCGCTGCTGGCGCGATCCTCACCTACTTCGTCGCGTGCATCTGCACCGACGTCCACAACCTCGAAAGGTAGCCATGTCCCTGAAAGTCACCAACCTCCACGCCGAAAACTACAAGCGCCTCGTCGCGGTCGACATCTCCCCCACCGGCAACGTCGTCACGATCGCCGGCCGCAACGCGCAGGGCAAGACGAGCGTGCTCGACGCACTCTGGGCGGCGCTGGCCGGCGGCGAGGCATCCCGGGCCACACAGCAGCCGATCCGGGAGGGTCAGGACACCGCAGTCGTGCGCCTCGACCTCGGCGAGATCATCGTCACCCGCCGGTGGACGAAGGACGACGCCGGCACCCTGACTGTGGAGTCTGCCGACGGCGCCCGGTTCTCGTCCCCGCAGAAGCTTTTGGACGAGATGCTTGGCCGGCGCGCGTTCGACCCGCTGGCCTTCGTGCGGCAGTCGCCGAAGGACCAGGTCGCGACGCTCGTCTCGACGGTCGAGCTGCCGTTCGATCCCGAGGAGCTGGAGCGTCGCCGCAAGGCGGTGTACGACCAGCGCACCGAGGTCGGCCGCGACGTCGCGAAGCTGGAGGCGCAGCTTGCCTCTTACCCGGACCACGACCCGAGCCTGCCAGACGAGGAGGAGTCGGCCGGCGTGCTGCTCGCCGAGGCGGATGCTGCCCGCGCGCAGAACGCAAGCATCGACCAGGCGATCGCCGAGGCGAACCGGCAGGCTCACACCGTCGAGTGGGCCGAAGAGGCTCTCCGAGAGGCGCAGAAGGCCCTCGACACGGCGCGCGAGCAGTACGCCGACGCTCAGAAGGCGCTGCTCGCGATGCCCGAGCGGGTCGACGTCTCCGGCTTCGCTGAGCGTCTGGACGGCCTCGAAGCGCGCAACCGCCGCATCCGTGCCCAGCGCGAGCGGAACGCCGTCGCCGCCCAGCTGGCCAATGCGAAGGAGAAGCGGGCGCAGCACACGCTGATGCTCACCTCGATCGAGAACACGAAGGCGGACGCCCTCGCCGCCGTCGAGTTTCCCGTGTCGGGGCTGTCGTTCGACGAGTCCGGGGTGACGCTCAAAGGCATACCGCTCTCCCAGGCGTCGGCCGCAGAGCAGCTCCGGGTCTCGGTCGCGCTCGCGATGGCCGCGAACCCGAGGCTCCGCGTCCTCCGCATCATGGAGGGCTCGCTCCTCGACTCCGAGTCGATGCAGATCATCGCGGACCTGGCGGCCGAGAACGACTACCAGGTGTGGGTCGAGGTCGTGGACGAGTCCGGCAAGGTCGGCGTCGTCATCGAAGACGGGCAGGTGGCCCGATGAGCGACCCGATCGAGACCATCCGCGACATCCTCGGCATGCCGGTCGCCCGCCCGATCCTCACCTCGGCTTTCCCGTCGGATGAGGCCGCGGCGCTCGGCGACGGCGACTGGACACCGGAGGACCCAGCATGAGCTACCTCGACCGTGTGCTCGCTGACTCTGCAGACCGCGCCAACTGGGGCCGCGACAGCTTCATCGGCGCGTCCGACGCCGCCAACTACGCCCGCGAGGAGTCGATCCAGAAGTACATCCTCGCGAAGCTGAAGGACGGCAGGTTCCAGGGCAACGCCTACACCGAGGCCGGCCACCGGTGGGAGCCCGAGATCCTCGACTGGTTCGGCGTGCCGCACAACACGCTCACCTTCCACGCCCAGGACGAGCGCGGGTTCGCGGCCACGCCGGACGGCATCGAGGTGCTCCCGTCCGGTGAGCTGATGCTCGCCGAGGTGAAGGTCATCCACGGCCGCGTGCACACCGGCCCGACTCCCGCGCACCTCCGTCAAATCTGGTGGGCCCAGTACGTCCTCGGTGCCCGCCGCACCAAGTACCTGTGGCGCGAACTCGTCGACGGCGTGCCGCGACGCCTCGAGCCGCACATCCAGATCATCGAGCTCGACGACGCCGCGCTCGCCAAGCTGCTGCGCATCGCCCGGCCTGTCCTGGCCGGCGTCCGCGCAGCGCGAGAGTTCGAAAGGAGCCTGGCCGCATGACCACGGCACTCGCACGAATCGAAGACGACCCGGCAGGGCAGGCGCTGTTCGAGCGCCGCGAGGACTTCGTCCGCTTCCTCGGCGGGGAGCAGCAGGCCGAGCGCTTCATCCAGGAGGCGTTCGCCGCGGTGAACGCCAACCCGATGCTGCGGCGCTGCACCGCGTCGTCGCTGTTCGGCGCGCTCTACTTCGCCGCGCAGATTGACCTCCCGGTCGGCGGCCCGATGCAGCAGTTCCACCTCACCCCTCGGCAGAACTGGAACGCAGACATCCGCGCGAAGGAGTGGCAGGTCGTCCCCGTCGTCGGCTACAACGGCCTGATCACCCTCGCCATGAACTCCGGCGAGTACGACGCCATCGAGGGCAAGCTCGTCTACGAGAACGACGACGTCGATCTGCCCTGGGACGACGAGACCGGGACGCACTTCAAGCTGCGGCCGGCGCCGGAGGGCGCGCGCGGCGAACTGCGCGGCGTGATCGGTCGTGCGCTCGTCAAGGGCGCCGACCGGTCCCTGGTCGAGTGGTTGGACATCGAGACCATCCGCGACCGCATGCGCCCGGCGAACTGGGAGCGCACCCCGTGGAAGACCGACGAGGCCGCGATGGTGAAGAAGACCGGCATCCGCCGCGTCTCGAAGTACACCGCCAAGTCGCGGAACTCGTGGAAGTTCGCGCTCGCGCTAGAAGCCGACCAGGCCGTCGTCAACCTCGACGAGCTCGGCGAGCTGAAGGTCGACCGCACGGAGCCGCCGACCGAGGACTGGAAGTCGATCATCGAGGCGACGAAAGACAAGGCGGACCTGGAGCGGGAGTGGAAGCGTCTGGTCGGGTCGCAGTCGCGTGAGGTGATCGAGGAGTTCCGGCCGCTGGTCGCCGCGCACGGCGCGACGCTGACGGTCGACTCCCGCGCTGACCGCCCTTCGGACGCTGAGCTGGCGGCAGCGGCGGTCGGCCGAGAGCCGGAGGCCGGCGAGCCGTCCGAGGAGGAGTACCTCCGCTACGAGGCGGACGAGTACGCGGCCGCTGTCGCCCGGGGTGAGGTGCAGCCGTGACCGAGCTCGTGCACTCGACCACGGGCGAGCTGATCGACTACCAGCCCGTCTCGCCGATGGAGATCGAGTTCATCATCCGCGAGATCGGCGACCGGTTGGAGCGCGCCGTCGTCGTCATCGACAGCCTGCAGCGTGCCCGCTACGACGCCGAGGAGGCGTACTCCAAGGCGTTCGAGATGGCCAAGTTGGAGTCCAAGCGGCACCTCTACAACGACCGCATCGCCGAGGCGCGACTCTCCTGTCTGCCGCTGCTCCGCGAGCTGAACGAAGCGAAGGCTCAGCTCCACCACGCGGAGCACCTGCAGGACGCCCTGAAGGCGAAGCTCATGGGCTACCAGAACATCAACAAGGTCAACGGCGCCGCCTATGGCGTCGGCGGCGTAGGCCGCTGAAAGCCACCCACAGAAAGGAAATCGAATGGTGGACACCAAGGGGTCGGAGGGGACGCGCGACAGCTTCGCGGCCGTACTCGCCTCCATCCGACCGAAGACCGACATCGAGCTGGCCGACGGCCTGACGAAGCTCATCGAGGCGGTGAAGACGACCGGCAAGCCCGGGTCGCTCTCCGTGCGCTTCGACGTGAAGCTCGTCGACGGCGGCGGCACGGCGGTCATCGTGAACGACCGCATCGCGATGAAGCTCCCGGAGAAGAACCGTGAGGGCTCCATCGCCTACATCGGCGACGGCAACAAGCTCCAGCGCACCGACCCGACCGCGATGCCCCTCTTCGCCGATGAGGACATTCGCTCCACGCCCGACTACGCAGACCCCCGCACCGGGGAGATCAAGGAGATCCCGAACGCATGACCGACTACAAGGACGCCGAGCTGGGCGTCATCGAGAGCGCGTCCGAGGCCGCGACCATCGCCGCCTTGGCCGTGACCGGCATCGAACCGCATCCGATCGAGGCGGGCAAGCTCTACGCCGTCGCCGACGGTCGCGGCGGTGTGAAGGTGATCGACACCGACGACTACGCGGACGCCCCGCGGCGCACGAAGGCGGCCCGCACGGTCACCGACGCTGCCTCGTTCGTCGCCTACGTGAACCGCCACCGCACGGCCGGCACCGAGGTCTACGCACACACCTCCTCGTCGAGCGTGATCGCGGTCATCGACGCCCACCAGGGCACCGACGGGCCCGCGGGCTGGGAGAAGCACAAGCTGACCCTCGCCCTCGAGCACACGAAGGCATGGCTCGCGTGGACGGCGCACGACCTCGGGCAGAACCCCCGCGGCTGGTTCGGCCAGCAGGAGTTCGCCGAGTTCATCGAGGACCGCGCTCTCGACGTGCAGGAGCCGGACCACGCCCGGCTCATCGAGCTCGCGACGAAGTTCGAGGCGACGAAGAAGGTCGAGTTCGGCCAGGCGACGCGCCTCGACAACGGCGAGGTGCAGTTCCAGTACACGGAGACCGTCGGCGCCAAGAAGGGCACGAAGGACTCGATCGAGTTCCCGAAGGAGCTGAAGCTCGCGCTCCGGCCGTACATCGGCGGCCCGATCTACTTCGTGTTCGCGTCGCTCCGGTACCGCATCGGCGAGGACGGGCTGCGGCTCGGCTACGCGCTGCAGCGGCCGGAGAACATCCTCGAGGCCGCGTTCGCCGACATCGTGACCGAGATCCGCGACGGCCGCACTGACAAGGCCGCCGACTCCGACCCGATCGTCGTGCACGAGGGGATCGGCGACGTGCCGATCTTCTACGGCCGGCCGTAACCCAAGCCGGGCGGCCAGGACGATTCCGGCGTCCTGGCCGCCCTCCACAACCGCTCCCCCACTCAGAAGGAATCAGTGTGTCCGACAACCTTGCCACGCCCACGGGCGCCGCACCCACCCTCCCCAGCGCGGTGAAGAAGCCGCGCCGCAACCACCGCTCGGCGAAGAAGGCCGGCTCATCCTTCGAGACCCTCGTCGCCGGGTTCCTCGCGATCCGCCTCGGCGACGAGCGGATCGAGCGCCGCGCCCGCAACGGTGCGAAGGACCGTGGCGACATTGCCGGAGTTCTGACCGTCCGGGGCGGTCGTGTCGTCATCGAGTGCAAGAACGTCACCTCGACCGCACTGCCCGCCTGGCTTCGCGAGGCCGAGGTCGAGCGCGGCAACGACGACGCAGCGATCGGCGTCGTCGTGCACAAGCGCCACGGCAGCGCGCGCCCCGACGAGCAGTTCGTCACCATGTCGCTCGAGACGTTCGCGCACCTGCTCCAGGGTGGTGAGGCCCTGTGAGCACACTCGCGGAGTACGAAGAGTTCCTCGGCGAGAAGGTCGCGTTCGAGAAGTCGTTCGGCTTCCACGTGAACCCGTTCGAGCTGCACTCGGTGCTGAAGCCGCACCAGCGCGACATCGTGCAGTGGGCGATCGCCGGCGGCCGACGCGCGATCTTCGCTCGGTTCGGTCTCGGCAAGTCCGTGATGCAGTTAGAGATCCTGCGCCAGATCCTGAAGCGCGACGGTGGCCGGGCGCTGATCGTGGCTCCGCTCGGCGTCCGGGGCGAGTTCATCCGCGACGGGCGCGAGCTCCTTGGCGTCGACGTGACATTCGTCCGCCGCACCGAGCAGGTGGACGGGCCTGGCATCTACGTCACCAACTACGAGTCGGTGCGCGACGGGAAGCTCGACGTCGACCTGTTCATCGCCGTGAGCCTCGACGAGGCGTCAGTGCTGAGGTCCTTCGGGTCGAAGACCTACCAGGAGTTCCTGGGCCTGTTCGATGCCGTCCGGTACCGGTTCGTGGCGACCGCGACGCCGTCGCCGAACCGGTACAAGGAGCTGATCCACTACGCCGGCTTCCTCGGCGTGATGGACACTGGGCAGGCGCTGACGCGGTTCTTCCAGCGCGACTCGACCTCGGCCGGGAATCTCACCCTGTACCCGCACAAGGAGCGCGAGTTCTGGCTCTGGCTGAACACCTGGGCGTGCTTCCTCCAGCGACCGTCGGACCTCGGCTACTCGGATGAGGGCTACGACCTGCCCCCGCTGGTGAAGCACTGGGAGGAGGTAGCGGTCGACCTCGGCAGCGAGCAGATGGACCGTGACGGCCAGGGGGTCCTCGTCCGCGGGGCGAAGATGTCGATGGTCGATGCCGCACGCGAAAAGCGCGAGACGATCCAGGCGCGCGTCGCCCGGGTGATGTCGATCGTCAACGCTCACCCGTCGTTCTGGCTCGATGACCAGCTCGTGATCTGGTGCGACCTCAACGACGAGCAGGACCTCCTGGAGAAGTCGCTTGCCGCTGCCGGCATCAGCTACTCGTCTGTGCACGGGTCGCTCTCCGATGAAGAGGCCGAGCGTCGACTCGACGAGTGGCGCGCCGGCGAGACGGTCGCGTTGATCGGCAAACCGGTGATGCTCGGCCAGGGCATGAACCTGCAGCAGGCGTCGACGGCGATCTTCGCCGGGGTGACGTTCAAGTTCAACGACACCATCCAGGCCGTGCACCGCATCCACCGGTACGGGCAGGACCGCGAGTGCCACGTCTACCTGATCCACGCCGACACCGAGGGCGAGGTAAAGAACACCCTCGAGCAGAAGTGGGACGAGCACGAGCGCCTTGCCGACACCATGTCCGACGTGATCCGCGAGTACGGGCTGAACCCGGGCCGGATCACTGCCGAGCTGACCCGCTCGATGGGGGTGAAGCGGGTCGAGGCGTCCGGTGAGGACTGGCTGATCGCGCACAACGACTGCGTGCCCGAAACGATGTCGATGGACGAGAACTCAGTCGACCTCATCGTCACATCGATCCCATTCTCAAACCACTACGAGTACACGCCGAGCTACAACGACTTCGGGCACACGGACGACAACTCGCACTTCTGGGCGCAGATGGACTTCCTCACCCCGGAGCTGCACCGCATCCTGAAGCCTGGCCGGATCTACGCCTGCCACGTGAAGGACCGCATCCTGTTCGGCAACGTCACCGGCGCCGGCATCCCCACCGTGTCCCCGTTCCACGCGGAGGCGCTGTTCCACGGGATGAAGCACGGCTTCGACTACATGGGGATGATCACGGTCACGACCGACGTCGTCCGGGAGAACAACCAGACCTACCGCCTCGGGTACACCGAGATGCGGAAGGACGGCTCGAAGATGGGCGTCGGCTCCCCGGAGTACGTGCTGCTGTTCCACAAGCCGCAGACCGACCGCTCCAAGGGGTACGCAGACGAGCGGATCGTAAAGGGCATCGCGGACTACTCCCTCGCCCGCTGGCAGATCGACGCGGCCGCGGACTGGCGCTCCTCCGGGAACCGCGCGCTCACCGTCGACGAGCTCGCACAGCTGAAGCCGGAGGACCGGTCGCGGCTGTTCAGCGAGCAGTCGCTCCGCGAGGTGTACGACTTCGACGCCCACGTGAAGCTCGGCGAGGCGCTCCAGGCGCGGAAGGCGCTCCCGTCGACGTTCAAGTCCCTCGACCCGGGGTCCTGGCACCCGTTCGTCTGGTCGGACGTGAACAGGATGCTCACCCTCAACGGGGAGCAGGCGCGCCGCAACCTGGAGTTCCACATCTGTCCGCTGCAGTTCGACATCGTCGACCGGCTCATCGAGCGGTACTCCAACCGAGGTGACCTGGTGTTCGATCCGTTCGGCGGCCTTGGCACCGTTCCGCTCCGCGCCCGGAAGCTGGGCCGTCGCGGGCGGGCGGTCGAGCTGAACCCGACGTCGTTCCGCGACGCCGTGAACTACCAGCGCGAGATGGACCGATCGGGCCACACGCCATCGCTGTTCGACCTGCTGGACATGGAGGGTGCAGCGTGATAGCGCCGAAACTCGCGCAACCGACGCCCGCTGAAGAGGCGGACGCCTACGAGGTCGCGACGAACCGCGACAGCGACACGTGCCAGCGCTGCCGCCGCCCGTGCGGCCCGATCGCTCGTGACCACCGCAAGAACCGCGGGCAGGGCGGCTGGACTGTTCCGTCCAACCTGCAGTGCCTCGGGCTCGACTGCCACACCTGGAAGACCGAGCACCCAGAGCAGGCCGTCGCCGAGGGCTGGGCCGTCCCCGGATGGACGCGCGCCGACTGGCGTGAGTGGCCGGCCGCCCGATGGGTCCGCACTGAGCGCGGAACCCTGCGGAAGGTGTGGGTGCTCTACGACGACGAGGGCAGCTGGCAGGAGATCGACGAGACCGAGGCGCGCGAGCGCATGGTCTCGATGGGCTGGAAGGGAGCGGCCTGATGGCCAACCTCAACTGGGTGCGAGTGGACGTGAACCTCCACAGCAACCACAAGACGCTCGAGCTGCTGGGGCAGCGCGGCGGCGACCACGCGCTGTGCGTGTGGGTGTTCAGCCTCGGCTACTGCGGCGGCCAGGGCAACTCCGGATTCGTGCCCGCGGCCGCCCTCGGCCTCATGCACGGGAAAAAGCGAGACGCCGATCTCCTCGTCGAGGTCGGCATGTGGGAACCAATCGAGGGCGGCTGGCTCATCCACGACTGGGCGGCGTTCCAGCCCTCCGATGAGGAGTCGCAGGCACGGACCGAGAAGGCGAAGAAGGCCGCCGCAGCGCGGTGGGCCAAGCAGAGAGGAAAGGCAGCATGAGCAGTGCTACAAGCAATGCTCCAAGCATCGCCGCTGAGCAGTACTCGACGGCGTCCGGAGCAATGCACGCAACGAACGCAACAGACGCAACTAACGTACGTGGCCAAGACCAGAGCGGATCATCTTCTGTTCCTGAGCGTGCGAGTGGGGCTGTGGATAAGTCTCCGCGGCCAAGGTCAGCGACGGCTCTCGGCTTCGTCGAGGTGCGCACGCCGATCTCGGTCGAGCACTACAAGCGCCTCCACCAGCTCGCGCAGCTCCACGACACCACGGTCGGCGCGCTGATCGGCGAGCTGACTCGACGTGCGCTGACGCCGAAGCCGACGGGCCGACCGTCGTACTACTCCGTCGAGCTCGGTGAGCGCATCTGGGACGGCCGCTGGATGCACCGCTCGTGGAAGGACATCGCTGCGGAGGAGCAGATCAACGAGCGGACGGCGAGGAGCTATTTCGCGCGCTACGAGGCGGAGCAGCGGCCACTCACGGGAGGACGGGCAGCATGAAGCACCAGGACATCGAGATCGAGCGCTACGACTCGGGCGTCAGCCCGTACAAGCGCGTGCGGATCACTCTTCGGGAGCGCGACGGCGGGCGCTGGGGCCGGGTGAGGCGGGTACGTCAGATCACCCTGCCGCAGGCCGACCTGGTCGCCGCGCTGCGCGAGGCTGACCTGTACGAGCGCGTGGAGGTGTCTCGGCCAGAGAAGACGACGGTCGAGGCCGACGTGGCCATGTTCGCGGCACTCTGGACGATACCCAGCCCGTCGCAGCGGGCTCAGGACGCTCGACAGGCGTTGTGGGCGCGCATCCTCCGCCGGATGGGGATTTGATGAGCGGCGTTCCCCGGCCGCCGGCGCCGCACCTCAGCCGGCAGCAGTTCCTCACGGTGGTCGAGTTCGAGCACGCCGCTGACTCCTTCGCCGAGGCCGACGAAGCGGCGCGCTCGTGAAGCTGCGGCGAGCGCGTTCGACGACGGCGCTGCTGAACGAGAAGCCCATCGCGGCGTGGTTCGAGCCTGAGCCTCGACCGCCGGCGCGTGACCCGCGTCCGTGCCACGCCTGCTGCAAGACCCCCGGACTCGGCTGCGCGAAGAACTTCGACTGCCCGTGCCACCAGACCAAGGAGACCCGATGACACTGCTCTGCATCACGAACGACGTCGATGACCTCCGCTCGTGCACCATCCGCAACGAGCACCTTTCGACGTGCGAGAACGACGCCTGCACCGGGTGTCTCCCGCGGCCGGCCGAGCAGGGGCTTCTCTGCTACTCGTGCGCGACCAAATTCGACGAGGCGCTCGCGCTCAGCGTCGACCTGATCTCGCACTGCCGGTCTATCGAGTCGGGTCCGCGCGACACGAGCGGCGTGCGCACGGCTCCCGGATCCCGCGTCATCCTGCCGACGTCATGGGTGCAGGCCGACACGCTCTACCGGGCGCTGGCCGCCGTCGCCGTCGCCTACTCCGTCGACTGGCGAGTCGAGGAGCCCGAGTGGGACGTCACCGCGTCACACCACAACGGCTTCCACCCCGAGGCTCCCATCGAGGCCGTCTGGTGGGTCACCGAGATCCTCGTGCGCTACGTCAGCGACAGCGTCGACCGGCTCCGAACGAAGCACCACGGAGCCGCGGAGGCGGTCCGATACGTGCACGCCGTCCAGACGGCGCTGCACGCGTTCCCGCTCGAAGAGAAGCCACGCCGCATCCGCCACATCCGCTGCCGCACCTGCCAGCACGAATCGCTGCAGTGGCGACCGCCGCTCGAGCACCTCGACCCGATCGTCATCCAGTGCTCGAACCCGGGCTGCGGCGCGCTCTGGGATCCGCAGCTAGTCGACTTCGACATGCGCGTCCTGCGGCAGGAGATCGAGGCCGAGATGGCCGGGAAGGCTGCGGCATGAGGTACGTGAGAACGCACTGCGTCTACGACGGCTGCGACCGCGAGCTGGACAATCACGGCGCCCGCGGGCTGTGCGCGAAGCACTACGCCCGCGAGCGGAACGCCGGCAACCTCGACCGCTACGCCCTCCTGACACGCGAGCAGCAGTTCCGAGCCATGACGCAGGAGCGTGACGGCTGCTGGATCTGGAAGGGCCACGTGGCGGCGAGTGGCTACGGCCTCACCTCGATCCAGGACCGGACCGTCTCTGCGCATCGGGCGTCGTACGAGCTCTTCGTCGGCGAGATCCCGGAAGGGCTCGAGATCGACCATCTCTGCGGACGGCCGGTGTGCGTGAACCCAGCCCATCTCGAGCCGGTGACCCCGGCCGAGAACGTACGTCGGCGCGACGAGCGCAGGAAGGAGATGCCCGCTTGAGCATCGACAAGGTGGCCCCACTACTCCCGCCGAATCCCCTACACGGCCTCCCCTGCCCCGGGTGCGGGCGCCGGTTCGACAGCCGCGCCCTTCGCCCCTGCGATTGCCCGGTGATCGATCTGAGCGACATGACGATGGCGGAACTCAAGGCCGTGTTCGCGGCAGAGGGGCTCAGCCTGCGACACGACCGGAGGGAAAGCGATGAAGGCTGAACTCACTGTCGCTGAGGCGATCGCTGCATCTGGGCGCGGCAAGTCGGCTGTCTACGAGTGGATGGCGGAGGGCTCCTTGCCGTACGAGGAAAGCAGCGAGGGCCGCATCATCCGATCCGTCGACCTCATGCGGGTAGCCGGACAGAAGCGGCGAGGCCGCCCTCGCGGATCGGCCAGCCGCTCGTAGCGACACGCCGCCGCCGTCAAGCTGGAATCAATTCCGGAAAACCCGGAGCATAGACACTGTCGGATGGAGAACTCCACCCAAGAAGGCCCCGCCAGGCATCCCCCCAAGCCCTGGCGGGGCCTCCCCCATGAGTGCGGTCGCGCCGCGTCAACGCGGTATTGCACAGGGCCGCGAAGGCTGCTCACGACGCTGTCCACCTTTCGCAGCGAGGTAGACCTGCGCGGCGTGACCGGACCTCAAACGGCTACGTAATCCGCCCACGTCTCAGACGACCAACTCAGCGACGGAATCGGCGGAATCGGCGGAATGGGGGGAATCGGGGGAAGAGGCGGAAGCGCTGCCAGCGGCGGCAACGGGGGAAGAGCCGTCAACGGGACCATCGGCCCGTCGATGGCTCCCTCCGTAAAGGCGACCGCACCACCCCGCCGGTCTCGGAAGTACCCGGTTGTGTATGAGCCGATCGTTCTGCCACGGGTCGAGAAGAAGTGACCGTCCCGCACCCAGCCAATGGTGCGCCCGCTCATGTCGACCACCCGGTCTTCCGCGAACCAGGCACAGACTCTTCCACTTCTGTCGAATATCGGCCTCACTGCATTTCCTCTCGTCTTCGAGCAAGTGGGCCCAGCGTAGCGGCCACCCCCGACCTTCCGAGGCGCGACGCCTCACTCCGAACGGGCAAGAGGCCCAACCGAGGTGATCGACCATGCCGGGTAGACCAGTCAGCGACGAAACGCGCGAACAGATCGTGGCGGCCGCTCGTGCAGGGAAGACCCGGAACGCGATCGCACGGGAGTTCGAGGTCGCGGGCGGAACGGTCACTCGCATCTGCACGGACGCTGGTGTCAGCTTCGACCGGTCGGCGACGGAGCTGGCGGTGCGGGCCCGCACGATCGACCTGGCGGAGGAGCGTCTCCTCGTCGCCCAGAAGATGCTCGCCGTGGCGTCGGACATGCTCGACCAGCTCGACGCCCCGTACGAGGTGTTCAACTTCGGCGGGAAGGACAACACGTTCACGTCGGAGGTGCTCGACTCGGCGCCGGCTGAGGTGCGGCGCAACGCTGTCGTGACCGCGGGGATCGCGTTCGACAAGGCGACCAGGGTGATCGAGAAGTCGGACCACGGGCTCGAGGAGGCCGTCGGCACGCTGGATGTTCTCGCTGCTGGGTTCAAGGCGGCGGCCGAGGAGATCCGGGCCCGCGAGGCGGCACCGGTTGAGGGCGAGCCCGATGAGGCTTGACGAGCTGGAGCGGCGCGTTTCCCGGGCGCAGATCCTCTCGCTCGTGGATGCGCAGACGCGGAAGCTGGCGCTCTGGTACGGCGCGGTGTCGTCGGGCAAGACGGTGATCTCTCTGTGGGCGTTCCTACTGGCCGTGCGCGTGGCCCCGCGTGGCGGCCTGATCGTGATCATCGGGAAGTCGCTGCAGACGATCTACCAGAACGTCTTCACCCTGCTCGCGAACACGGAAATCTTCGGCTCCCGCATCTCGTCGCAGGTCGTCTACACGCCCGGCTCGACGTCGGCGTGGATCCTCGGCCGTGAGGTCATGCTCGTCGGCGCGAACGACGCCAAGGCCGTCGGCCGCATCCAGGGCGCCACGATCGGTCTCGCCTACGTGGATGAGGCGGCGCTCCTCCCTGAGGAGTTCTGGAACATGCTGATCTCCCGGCTTCGTGTGCCCGGCGCCCGTCTTCTCGCCACGATGAACCCGGCCAGCGCGAACCACTGGATCCGGAAGAAGTGGATCCTGCAAGCGGCCGACAAGAACCTCGTCAGCTTCCACTTCACGATGGACGACAACCCGGCCCTCGACGACGAGTACAAGGCCGACATGGTCCGCTCGTACTCCGGAGTCTTCTACGACCGGATGATCCGCGGCCTGTGGACGAACGCGGCCGGCGCGATCTTCCCGATGTGGGATCCGCACGTGCACCAGATCCCGTTCGCGCAGATGCCACGCTTGCAGGCGATCATCGGCGTCGGCATGGACTACGGCACTACGAACGCCACGACCGCGATGATGCTCGGCCTCACCGACGAGCGCGACCCGCGGCTGGTGTTCATGGACGAGTGGGGCTGGAACTCCCGCGAGGAGGGCTACACACTCTCCGACGTCGAGCTCTCGAAGCGGTTCCGGAAGTGGCTGCCCCAGGAGCACACCCCGTACCCGTCCGACATGGAGCCGCGCTTCATCTTCCGCGACCCGTCGGCCGCATCGTTCGCCCGGCAGCTCCTCGACGACGGTGTCACCACCTGGCCGGCGAACAACGACGTCCTCCCCGGCATCGCGACCATCTCGAACCTCCTCGACCGCCGCAAGCTCATCGTCACCGACCGGTGCGAGAACTGGCTGGCCGAGGTCACCGAGTACCGGTGGGACGAGAAAGCCACCGACGACGGCGAGGACAAGCCGCTGAAGGAGAACGACCACTGGCTCGACGGTGGCCGCTACGTCGCCCATTCGACCAAGCACATCTGGACCCCGGAACTCGACCGGATCGCAGCGTAGAGGAGGCACCCGTGGCGCTTCCCGACCCCAACACCTCCTGGCCGCCGAAGCCGTGGGACGAGGCGTACAAGGTGTACGCGGAGTCCGAGACGTGGCGGGTGGGCGACGCGGACGCGATCCACGAGTTCTACCGCGGCGAGCGGCCGGCTGCGACGCACCGGCGCGACGGCGAGCTGTACGAGGGCGGCGTCGTCGGGTGGGTGTCGTCGAAGTTCTGGGGCCGCCCCGTGCCTCCCGGGCAGAACCGCACCCGCCTCCACGTCCCCGCGCCGGCCGATGTCGCGTCGCTGGCGTCGGCGTCCGTGTTCTCGAACCCGCCGGAGCTGCGCTTCACCGACAAGCAGTCGAAGAACACGATCGACCGGCTCGAGCTGATCGGCAACTCTGACCAGGCGCACTCGACGTTCAACACGATGGGCGAACTCAAGTCCGTGTTCGGTGCGTCGGTCCTGGTCTCCGAGTGGGACACCGAGATCGCTGACCACGTGTGGCTGTCCGCGTACGGCGCCGACGTCGCGCTCCCCGAGTTCCGCAAGGGCAAGCTGGTCGCGGTGACGCTGTGGACCGAGTACCGCGACGGGAACGAGTACTACCGGCACCTCGAGCGGCACGCGGTCGGCGCGATCGAGCACGCCCTCTACCTCGGCACCGCCGACAAGATCGGCCAGCGCATCCCGCTGCAGGACCGCGACGAGACCGCCTACCTCGCCACGCTGGTGAACGAGAACAGCGTCATCCTCACCGGCATCGACCGGCTCACCGCGTCGTACAACATGAACCTCCCGACGTGGGCGTGGCGGAAGAAGGGCGCGCTGGCGAACGCTGGCCGCTCCGACTTCGCCCAGCTCTACCCGCTCTTCGACGCCCTCGACGAGGCGTACTCGTCCTGGATGCGTGACCTGAAGCTCGGCGCGGCGAAGGCCGTCGTCCCGCAGGCATTCCTGGAGACGCTCGGCCGGGGCCGCGGTGCCTCGTTCGACATCGACCGGGAGCTGTTCGTCGGCCTGAACACTCCGGGCAACCCCGACGGCGACAAGATCGAGCAGGTCCAGTTCGAGATCCGCACCGAGGAGCACGAGGCCACCACCACCGAGCTGTGGCGCATGATCTACCGCACCGCCGGCCTCGGCACCCGCAGCGTCGACAAGGACACCGGCCGCCAGCTCACCGCTACCGGTGAGCTGCTGCAGGACGACGACAAGGAAGCCACCCGCGGGAAGAAGATCCTGTACGACAAGCGGGCGATCGCCGAGCAGCTCGCGGTCGCGCTGGAGCTCGATGGGAAGCTGTTCGCCGGCAAGGGCGGCGGCCAGTTCGCACCGCCCGAGGTCCGCTTCCCCGACAGCGCCCAGGTCGACCCGGAGAAGCAGGCGCGCACGATCCAGTACCTCTCAGCGGCCGGCGCGATCTCGGTGTGGCAGTCGGTGAAGATGTTCAACCCGGACTGGGACGACACGGCCGTCGGCGCCGAGGTGAACCGCATCCTCGCTGAGAAGCGCGCGGCCGCGGCGATGGTCCCGGACCCGGCGACGTTCGACGGCGGCGACCCGACACAGGACCCCAACAACCCGGACAACCAGGGAGGTAACCCCGATGGCGGCCAGTGATTTCAACATCACGTTCACCGGCGAGCCGGACCCGGAGCTCGAAGAGGCGCTCGGCGAGAACTTCGAGTCATGGCTGCCGTCCGGGAACGCTCTGCTCATCCGCTTCGACGACGGGTTCGAGTTCAAGGTGGCCGCCGGGATGCGCGTGCAGCGCGACCCCGACGGCGCGCTCGTCGTCTTCCACTGACGATCGGAGGTAGGCAGTGGCCCTCTACCTCCCCGACCCCGAGGGCCCGGACCCCGCGGAGCTGATCGAATCGTTCGGCGCCCAGCTCGCTGCCCGCTACACCGCCGCCGAGCAGCTCCTCACCGAGGCGATCGCGAAGCGCGCGTACGTCATCCTGGCCTTGCAGGCGTCCACCGAGCCGGAGGCCCGCGACCTGCTCGCCGCGCAGCTCCGGCTGCAGCGCCTCGCGATGGAGCGCACGACAGCACTCCGGGAGCTGCAGCAGATCGCCGCGCGCGAGGTCGCACGCATCCGTGAGGAGAAGCTCGCCGAGCACCTGATCGCTGAGGCCGCCCGGTACGGTGAGGCCGCGGCGGCCACGCGCCTGAAGCTCGCCCGCCGGCTCCCGGCTCCCGCCCCGGTCACCGCGACGGCGTCCTCCGCGGTCGCGCAGCTGACGCTGGACCTCAGCTCACGCCTCGAGACGCTGAACGCTCGCATCCTCCGGTACCCGCAGGACGCCTACCAGCAGGTCATCTCCGAGACCGCACCGATCAACCTCCTAGGCGGCGAGACACGGCTCCGCGTGCAGCAGCTCGCGGTGCAGCGGTTCCTCGCCGACGGCATCGACGGCTTCACCGACCGTGCCGACCGCCGCTGGCGCATCGGCACGTACGCGGAGATGGCCGGACGCACCGCGACGCAGCGCGCCTACCAGGACGCCGGCGTGTGGCGGATGCAGCAGTCGGGCCTGAACCTCGTCACCGTCGTCCGCGGCCTCGACTCGTGCAAGAAGTGCGCGGGCTGGTCGGGCAAGATCCTCTCCACGAACGGCGACGCGTCGAACGTGCTCCTCCCGCACGCCACTGACGACCGCATGGTCGCCGTGAAGGTCGACGGCACCGTGCAGGATGCGCGGAACGCTGGCTGGGGGCACCCGAACTGCCGCTGCCAGCTCGTCGCCTACCTACCGGGGCTGACGGTACCGCAGAACGCGACGACGTTCGACCCGAAGGCTGAGGCCGACCGGGAGCGGCAGCGGGCTCTCGAACGAGAGATACGCGCGGCGAAGCGGGATGCGTCGATAGCCCCGAATGACCTCGAGCGCCAGAAGGCCCTCCGGGAGGTCAAGGACGCGCAGAAGGAGCTCCGGGCACACCTCGCCGAGACAGGGCGCAAGCGCGCGAACTACCGGGAAAAGCTCGGGTTCTCCGACGGCCGGTAGGGCGGTACGGCTCTTGTGGAGCCAGGCACCGACGACGAGCAGGGACGTCACGAATTGGGAAGCGGTCACGGGGACTCTGTGCCGCCCGTAGGTCGCCGGGTGTGCTCTCACGCATCGGCTATGCCTTCACCACCCCGGCCGGGTGCTTCTGACTTCCCCGCGCGATGCGGGGTAGGCCGCGTGATGCGGCTTCATCGAAGGAGGGCGTGATGCCCAGAGAACAGATCAATCACCCGCCGACGCCATCCCTTCGCGTCCCTCTCTGCGGCGCAGGCGTACCGGCAGGCTTCGATTTCGCGCCGTGGATGGATCCCGCGATTCACGTCGGGTGGCAGCCCGGTTCGTGGGTGCAGCTCGGCCTCGAGCTGGACATCAGCTACGCGCGCTTCGCGATCGCCTCGCCGAACGGCTCAACGCCCGGCCGGACGCTCGTGTGGACTGACGTGCTCACTCCGGACGAGATCGACAAGCTCATCGCCACGCTGAAGCGCGCAAAGCGCAAGGCGTTCGGGCGGCGCTAACGCCAAAGACCCCGTGCCGTCTGCGGCCCTGCACGCAGGCGGCACGGCCTCGTCCACCGCAGGGGTGGGCGCACTCCGCCGACGAGAGGTCGGCACAACCGAGCTGGAGGCTCACATGACCACCCGCAGCACGCTGCACCCCGTCCTCAGGGACCGCGACGGCCTCGCGATCATCGGCCGCACCCGCCACGACCTCATGGGCATCCGCTATGAAGGGGACGAGGGCGGCAACACGCCGCCCGCACCGCCCGCCGGCGGCGACCCGACCCCGCCGCCCGCTCCCCCGGCTCCCACGCCGCAGCCGCCGGCGCAGCCGACCCCGCCCGCGCCTCCGGCACCGCAGCCGCCCGCGCCGACGCCTCAGCCGCCCGCGCCGACGCCTCAGCCGCCGATCGACTTCCGCGGCGACCCGAACGAGTACATCCGCGACCTGCGCGACGAGAACAAGACCCGCCGCCAGGCGAACGAGCAGCTCACGACCCAGGTCGGCGAGCTCACCCAGACCAACGAGACCCTGACGGCCCAGAACGCGCAGCTCGCCCGAGCGAACGCGGTCATCCTGGCCGCCGCCGGTCTCGGAGCGAACGCCGCGGCGATCCTCGACGCCAAGTCGCTCGACACCAAGCTCGCTGCGGTCGATCCCAGCGACCCGGAGGCGGTGAAGACCTTCATCACAGAGGCGATGGAGAGCAACCCCGCCTTCAAGACCGGCCCCACGCTGCCCCCGTCGAGCGGAGGCGGACACCAGGGCGGTCAACCACCCGCAGCACCCACCACCCTCGAGGGCGCCGTCAGCAAGGCGCTCGGAGGCTGACTCCACCTAAGGAGATGAAATGCCCATCACACTGAACGAGTCGAAGAACAACGCGGTCGCGGATCTCGACGTCGCGGTGATCGACGAGTTCCGCAAGGAATCCGCGATCTCGGACGCGCTGATCTGGGACGACGCTGTCAACCCGGTCGGCGGTGGCGCCACCCTCGACTACGGCTACCGCCGTCTCGCGACCCAGCGCAACGCCGCCTTCCGCGCGTACAACACCGAGTACACGCCCGAGGCCGTGACCACCGTGAAGGTGAACGTCACGCTCGCCCCGCTCGGTGGTTCGTTCGAGGTCGACCGCGTCCTGGCCAAGCTCGGCCCGGCCGCATCCGGCGGCGTCGCGCTGAACCTCGCGCAGACCATCAAGAGCACGGTCACGAAGTTCCAGGACGCCGTGATCAACGGCGACACCGCGGTCGACGCGAACGGGTTCGACGGTCTCGACAAGGCCCTCGTCGGCTCCTCGACCGAGGTCGGGACCGGCTCGGTGACCGACTGGCGCGACTTCGACACCGACGCCCGCGCCGAGCACAAGGCCCTGGACGCGATCGACGACTTCCTGTCCTACCTGGACGGTGCGCCGACGCTCATCCTCGGCAACGCCCGCGCGCTCTCCCGTGTCCGTGCCGCCGCTCGCCGCGCCGGCATGTACACGAAGAACCCGGTCGAGGGCCTCCTCGGCCCGAACGGTCGGCCCGTCGTGCGCGAGCAGTACGGCGACATCGTGTTCGCGGACCCGGGCAACAAGCCCGGCACCAACAACCCGATCATCCCGATCGTCACCCGCACCGTCGGCGGCACGTCCACCACGGGCCTGACCGACCTCTACGCGGTCCGCGTCGGCATCGACGGCTTCCACGGTGTCTCCACCGTCGGCGGCCAGCTCGTGCAGACGTGGCTGCCCGACTTCTCCACCGCCGGCGCGGTGAAGAAGGGCGAGGTCGAGATGGGCCCAGTCGCCGTCGCCCTCAAGAAGACCAAGGCCGCTGCGGTCCTCCGCAACGTCCGCGTCAGCTAAGGAGAGCTGTCATGGCGAAGAAGACCATCAAGGCACCCGTCGAGACCTTCGACGGGACCGTGGCCGGCGTGCGCTTCGAGAACGGCGTCGGCCACACCGACGACGAGAACGCGATCGCGTACTTCGAGCGGCAGGGCTACGACGTGTCCGGCTCCGACAAGGAGCAGGAGCGCCCGTACCCCGAGGGCGACCCGTCCGACAAGTGGACGAAGGAGCAGCTCGTCGCGTACGCGAAGGCGCACGACGTCGACCTCGGCAAGGCCAAGTCCAAGGACGAGATCTGGAACGCCATCCAGCCGGGTGGCACCCCCTACAAGGGCCAGACCACGCCGGACGGGAAGGCGCTCGTCAACGACAGCGCCGACCCGAAGGACGACACCGTGAAGGACCAGCAGTCCCTCCCGGAGAACGCCCGATAGCACCACCCCTGGCGGCCCCGGAGACACGATCTCCGGGGCCGCCCCACAGACACCAGATCGGAGGCCACCACGATGGCACGCATCAAGCACCCGCAGCCGCAGCTCGGCCGTATCCGCGACCGCATCGGCGGGATCGAGTTCATCGACGGCTACGCCGACGTCGACCTGTCCGACAAGCCGAACCTCGTCGCGGCGTACGCGATGCACGGCTATGAGGTCGAGCCGGAGGTCGCCGAGACGGCCGTGATCAGCGACACCGCGGTCGACGAGCACGACGGCGACGAGAGCCTCGACGCGCTCACCGTCGCCGAGCTGAAGGCCCTCGCTGACGAGGCCGGAATCGAGGCCAAGGCGAAGTGGACGAAGGCGGACTACGTGGAGGCCCTCGCCAGCCACCTCGAGAGCGTCATCGGCTCGGGCGACGCCGAGACCGAGCTGCAGGACTGAGCATGGCCCAGCGCGTCTACGCCACCGCCGCGGACTACGACAGCTACGCCGAGGAGCCGTTCGACGGCGACGAGGCCAAGCTGGCCAAGCGGCTGCGCCGCGCGTCCGGTGTCATCGACGGGCTCACGCGGCTGGCGCGCTTCGAGATGGACGACGACGGCTTCCCGACCGACCCTGACGTCTCCAGAGCGTTCACCGAGGCGACCTGCGCCCAGGTCGAGTACTGGGAGACGACCGACGACCCGACCGGCGCTGAGTCCACGATGGGCCCAGTCCGCATCGGCTCCGTCTCGCTCGGCGGATCCGGCGTAGGTGGCGGCGCCCAGAACACGCGCAGCGCCAGCGACTCCCGCATCTCGCCGGAGGCCGTCGAGATCCTCGCCAACGAGGGGATCGTCGCCCAGATCGTCGGCTCACGATGAGGCTCCGGAAGAAGCACCTCCCGCACCGCATCGACATCGAGCGGCTCGACGGCGAATCGGCCGAGGGCCCCGCGTACGCCGCACCCGTCAAGGACCGGCCGGCGTACGTCGAGCAGAAGAGCCGCCTCGTCGTCGATCGCCGCTCCACGTCCGAGACCGCAGGCCAGGAGATCACGGCGACCACGTTCGTCGTCGCCCTCCCCGAGGACGACACCGCGCCCGGCTCGTACGTGACCGTCTTCCCCGGCACCTCCCGCCACCGCCGCACCCAGGTGATCGACTCTGCGCTCTTCGACTACCGCGGCACCCCGAACCACGTCGAGCTGTACCTGGAGTAGCGCATGTCATACCGCATCGACGTCACAAGCAAGCAGAACGGCGCGGAGGTCATCGAGGCCATGCTGCAGGGCTCCGAGCGCGGAGTGAACCTCGCCGCCGAGTTCCTCCTCGGCCTGGCGAAGGACCGCGTCCCGTTCCGCGACGGAGACCTCAGCGCATCCGGCACCGTGGAGCGCGCCGACGACGCCGCAGGAATCGAGGCCGACGTCGTGTTCGACGCCCCGTACGCCGCCCGCTGGCACGAAGACGGCGAACTCATCGACTCCCTCGGCCGTCACTACAAGGGCGGCTCCAACTTCCAGAACGGCCGCGAGTCGCACTACGTCGAGAACCCGGCGCGCGAGAACCGCCGACAGATCGCCGCGATCATCCGCAAGGAGGCGAAAGCCGGTGGCTGACCCGATCGCCTACCCGGTCCGCCTCGCCCGCGGTGTCGCGCAGCACGCCGCCGACGCCGGCCTGGGCGTGTTCCGTCTCGACGGCCCGAAGTACACCGACCCCGAGGTCGGGATCTTCACCAACGGGCCCGAGCTCCCCACGACGATCGACCGCTGCATCGTGCTCACCGTGCTCGACCCGACGCCGGAGGGCCGCGAGAACCTGATCACTCCGATCCAGTTCCGCTACCGCCTCGCACCGGGCGCGACACCGACCGACGCGCTCGGCTTCGGATGGCGCATCCGCGAGACCTACGAGCACCTCGAGCGCGTCGTCTTCGGCGACGTGCGGATCAGCTTCGTCGAGTACCGCAACAGCCTCCCCTTCACGGCGGACAGCAGCGGCCGGCCCGGCGGCACCGTGACGCTCTACTTCCGCGGCCGCCGCCACTCATAGACCCCACCCGGGACCGTCGCACCAGCGGCACCAACCACAACCACCACGAAGGAGAGACGCATGTCTGACCCCTCGATCTACGACGCAACGGTGCCCACCGAGGGTTCCGTCGCACTCGCGCACCAGCAGATCATCCGCGTCAAGCGGCTCGGCACGTTCGAGAACATCACCGGTGACGTGAACAACCTCCTCGACACCCCGACGCCCGTCACGGTGAAGCGGGAGGTGTACGGCACCAAGGGCACCGACTCCTCCGACATCATCGGCTACAGCCACGTCGTCACGTTCGACGTCGAGGCCGTCCGGGACGCCACCGGAGCGATCGCCCAGCCGTGGCTCAAGGCGCTCATCAAGGCCGGCAAGTCGAAGGGCGCCGCGAACAAGCTCGACGCGCAGGTGTTCGACGCTCTCGACGGCTCGCTCGACGCGACCGAGGGCTCCTACTCCGTCGCGTTCGTCCCGCTGAACACCGGCTACGCCGACAAGGGCGGCTACAAGTTCACGCTGACCAGCGACGGCGTCGTGCGCGACGTCCCGTCCCCGGTCGCGGGTGACGGCAAGCCCACCATCGAGTCGATCCCGACGGCGAACGGCAAGACGACGGGCGACCAGCTGGTCATCCGTGGTTACAACCTCGACACCGTGACGAGCGGCACCATCGACGGCCAGGCGATCACCAAGATCACCCCGATCGACGAGAACACGCTCGTCTTCGTCATCCCGGCCACCGTCACCGGCGCGGCCCCGATCGTCCTCACGAACCCGGCCGGCGCGTCCGCCGCGTTCAACTACACGGCCGCGTAGGCCAGAAGGGCACCGATCTCCGATGGCATCGTTCACGCAGCAGGGGCGTGACCTCCACATCACGATCGACGGGGTGGATGACCCGTTCGTCATCCGCCCCGTTCCCGGCCGCCGCGGCCAGGAACTCACCGAGTACTTCCTCCGCATCGCCGCGCAGCAGCCCCTCGACGGGCTGCCCGACGCCCCGCCCGACATGGCCACCGTGCTGAACTGGGCGGTCAACGGTGTCGACGAGAACGGCGACTGGATCACCGACGGCGAGAACTCCCGCAGGGTGTTCAACCAGCTGACCCTCTCCGAGGGCGAGGACGTGCTCCTCCCGGCGTTCTACTGGTCGTCCGTGCTCGGCATCAAGGGGGTGCAGGAGTACTTCGCCGCCGGAGGCGGGATGGCCGGCGGGGTAAAAGCGCTGGGGTCGCTGACCATGACTTTGGGGATCTCACCGTTGGTGACATCGCAGAGTTCGGTGTTGGCGACCCCGACCCCGTCACAGGCCGATACGACCACTACGTCTTCCCCGCCGGATGGAAGCGCGCTCGAGCGGCTGCCGCGTTGGAAGCGGAGCGTCGGTCAGAACGGCAAGAAGCCACGACGGCGGGCGTAACCGCCGTCGAGCTCTGGTCCACCGCGCTCCCCCACCTCTATCAGGAGGTCGAGTTCGACCTGCTCCGTGCAGGCCTGATCACCGACCTCGACGCCGCCATGCGTGACCGCCCCTGGCACTTCATCCGATCCGCCGTCGAGCAGCTCCTCGACCGTCCCGAGACGTGGCTATGGAAGGCGGTAGCGGATGTTCGACGCCGGCGCACTGATCTACCGGATCCAGGTCATCGGAGCCGAGGCGGCGAACCGCGCGATCAAGGATCAGGACCGGGCGCTCAGTAGCGCGTCCAAGACTGCTAAGCAGACCAGCACAGCCACCGAGGATCTCGGCAAGAAGACCGACGACACCTCGAAGAAGCAGCGCCAGGCGAAGTCTGACACGGACGCGCTCGGCGGCTCCCAGCAGCGGACCACCACCACGACGAAGGCGCTCGGCCAGGAGTTCACCTCCATGTCCGAGAAGGGCCAGACCGCGTCGAAGGAGGTCGGCGCTGGGTTCCTCGGCGTCGGCGCCGCGGTGTCGGTCATGGTCGGCACCGCCGTGGCCAAGTTCTCGTCGTTCAGCGGCGAGCTCGCGCAGGTCCGCACCCTCGCTCACGCCAGCACCGAGCAGATGCACGACCTCTCCGAGGCGGCGCTCACCAGCGGACAGAACATCGGGCTCTCGGCGAACGAGGTCGCCCAGGCCGAGACCGAGCTCGTCAAGGCGGGCGTCGGCGTCCAGGAACAGCTCGGCGGCGCGCTCCCGGGCGCGCTGAACCTCGCGGCCGCGGGCCAGATCGACGTCGCGAAGTCGACCCAGATCGCCGCCGTGGCGATGACGCAGTTCAAGCTGGCCGGCAAGGACGTCCCGCATCTCGCCGACCTCCTCGCGGCGGGCGCCGACAAGGCGCTGGGCGGCGTGGACGACCTCGGCATGGCGCTCAACCAGTCGGGCCTGGTCGCCTCGCAGTTCGGTCTCTCCATCGAGGACACCGTCGGCACCCTCTCGGCGTTCGCCAACGCGGGCCTCCTCGGTTCCGACGCCGGAACCTCGTTCAAGACGATGCTGCTCTCCCTCGCCTCGCCGTCCGCGCAGGCGAAGGAGGAGATGAAGAAGTGGAACATCGAGGCGTACGACGCCCAAGGCAACTTCGTCGGCATCACCGCGCTCGCCGGTCAGCTTGAGAACGGGCTGCGCGGGGCGACCCAGGCGCAGCGCGACCAGGCGCTCTCGATCATCTTCGGCACCGACGCGATCCGCGCTGCGAACGTCCTCTACAAGGAGGGCGCGGCGGGCATCGGTGAGTGGGTCAACAAGGTCGACGACAGCGGGTTCGCGGCCGAGCAGGCACAGGGCAAGCTCGACAGCCTCGAGGGTGATGTCACGAAGCTCGGCGCCGCGTTCGACACCGCTCTCATTCGTTCCGGGTCGGCCGGGAACGACGTCCTCCGCGAGATGGTGCAGACCCTGACCCAGGTCGTCCAGTGGTACGGCGGGCTCCCTGAGCCGGTGCAGGCCGCGGCGCTGTCGATCGGCGTCGGCACGGCCGCGGTCGCGCTCTTCGGCGGCACGCTCCTCGTGACGGTCCCGAAGGTCGTCCAGTTCAAGGCCGCGGTCGCGACGCTGTCGGAGGAGATGCCGCGCACGACGGCCGGGCTGAAGGGGGCGGCCGCGTTCCTCGCCGGGCCGTGGGGCATCGCGCTCACAGCCGCTGTCGCACTCCTCGGTGTGTGGTCGAGCGCTCAGGTGAAGTCGGGCACGAACGTCCAGGAGCTCACCGATCAGATCGACGAGCAGACGGGCGCGCTCACGAACAACGGCCGCGCGACCATCCAGAAGCAGCTCCAGGACCAGGGCGTGTACGACGCCGCCAAGAAGGCCGGGATCAGCATCAAGGAAGTCAACGCCGCGGTGTTCGAGGGTGGCGACGCGCTCGACAGCTACAACAAGAAGAGCGCGGACTACTACGCCTCGGTCGGAGTCGGCGGCAACATCCTGCGATCCTTCAGCGGCGAGGCGTCGGCGCTGGCCGACGGCGTCAACGTCGCCCGCAAGGACATCGAGGACGCCAAGACCGCGCACGAGAACCTCGCCGAGGCGCAGGAGAGCGGCGTGGGCGCGTCGAAGGAGTCGACGTCCGCGCTCGATGAGAACGGGAAGAGCGCCGACACCGCCGCGGCCGCGTATGCGGAAGCCGCGAAGCAGGCGAGCGACCTCCACGACCAGATCGACCAGCTCATCGAGTCCGTGAACAAGGCCAACGGCGTCGGACAGGACGCTGTCTCGGCCAACGCCGCCTATCAGCAGTCGCTCGCCTCCGTGCAGGACACGATCGAGAAGGCGCACGAGGGCCAGGACGGCTACTCCACGTCGCTCGACCAGGCGACGGTCGCCGGGTCGAAGAACGCGCAGATGTTCGCCGACCTCGCCGCGAAGTCCCAGGACGCCGCCAAGGCGCAGTACGACCTCGACCACAACACGGACGCCTACCGGGCCAACCTCGAGGCCGGCCGCCAGACGCTCATCGACAACATGACGGCGCTGACCGGCAACCACGATGAGGCGGTCAAGCTCGCCGACGCGATCTACCGCATCCCGTCCGCCAAGGAGTTCAAGATTCTCGCCGACACGGCGTCGGCCCAGTCGCAGATCAACACCTTCATCACGACCAACGACGGCCGCAGGCTGCGGATGTACGTGGACGCGTACGGCGGAACGGCCTACCAGATCCCGGGTACGAACGTGCGATTCAACGCCCAGGGAGCGATCTACCCGACTGTCGAGCACTTCGCCGGCGGCGGGATTCGCGAGCACCACGTGGCGCAGATCGCCCGCGCAGGCACGATGCGCGTCTGGGCCGAGGCGGAGACCGGCGGCGAGGCGTACATCCCCCTGTCGCCGTCGAAGCGCGACCGCTCGACGGCGATCCTGCAGACCGTCGCGACGCAGTTCGGATACCAGCTCGTCCCGGCCGAGGCTCAGAGTTTCGCCGACGGCAGCGCGCCGCGCGCCCGCCGCCGAGCTGACGACCGGTCAGCACCGCAGGTCACCCAGCACATCTACCCGTCCGAGGGCATGAACGAGCGCGACCTCGCCGGCAAGGCAGCAGACGAGTTGGAGCGGAGATTGCGCCGATGATCCAGTGCGACCTGCCCGGGCTCACCATCACGAACGAGCCGGGCCAGACCGTCCCGTACCTCTCCGACACGAACTGGTACGACGGGGCCGAGGTGGTGATCGACGCCGACGACCGGCCGTACGGCGAGGGCTCCTTCGACGTCGACATTCCCCAGATCCGCCCGCGCTACTTCGACGTCGTGATCGACCTGGTCGACCCGGGCGATGGGTCCGCAGTGTGGGCGCTGCACGACGTCGCAATGTCGCTCACCGAGCTCGTCGACCCCTTCGACGTCACGTTCACCGACCCCGCGCGGGGACCACTCTCCTCGGTCGGCGTGCGCGTCGCCGGCAAGGTGACCTTCCCGATCGAGGACGAGGACGGCGTCGCCTCGGTCACGATCCCGATGAAGGCGACAGACCCGAAGCGCTACGGCCCACTCGTGGCGCCGGTCCCTTCGACTGGCCTTCCGACTGGGGGCACCGGCATCCCCTACCCGGTCGCGTACCCGATCGACTACGGCGTGGCCGGGAATCCGGGGACGCTCGTGCTCGCGAACGCTGGCAACTCGGCGGTCATCCCGGACTTCCAGGTCACAGGCGGGCTCTCCGGCGGGTTCGACCTCGTCGTGCGGGAGACGAGCGCGCACAAGCGGTTCGAGCGACTCATCCCCGTCGACTCTGTCGTGACGCTGCAGCAGTCGATCGGCCGCGCGTTCATCGACGGCGACAACGACGTGACCCGAGACCTCACGTACGACGAGCCGATCGTGGTGCCCCCGAAGTCGTTCGTGACCGTCCAGTTCAACGCCATCGGCGTCGCGACGGGCACCCCCACCCTCACCGCCCCCACCATGCGCCCCGCGTACCGATAGGAGATCCCGGCATGGCCCTGAATGACTCGTTCCCCGGCCCGTCCGGGAAGGTCGACTCGTCCGAGCTCCGCAAGGATCTCGCCGGCATCCTGGTCAAGAGCACCGACGGCAGCCCGCGCGCCGGTGTGTTCTATCGTGGCTCGGCGCCCATCGGCACGCCGCGTACCGGCGACATGAAGGTCGATATCGGCCTCGTCAACGCCGCGCTCGTGCGCGGCGGCGGCCCGCTCTTCACTCAGAACGACGGCGTCATCCAGTCGCCGGCCCTGCCGATCCCGTCGTCCAACTCGATCTACCACGTCATCTACCTGAAGCAGGTCGAGACGGCAGCACCGTACAGCGACGCAGGAGTCGACGGTCCTCTGCTCGGGATCGCGTCCAGCGACCAGGGCGCGACACCGGACGTGAACCAGGCGATCAGTCGCATCCCGACCGGTGGTCTCGCGCTTGTCTCCGCGCTCGTGCCGTCGAGCGCCGTCACCACGTCGTCGGGTGGCGTCGTCCTGAAGGACATCGCACCATTCACGGCCACCGCAGGCGGGGTGGTCGTGTTCCGACTGCTTGCCGACCTGAAGGCGTGGTCGACCGCAGTAGACGGGCAGCTCGCGTACGCGCTCGACACCGGCAACCTCTGGGAGTACATCGCCAGCGCGACGACCCCGGACTGGTACCACGTCGGCGGCAAGCCGCAGTTCGCTGCGTTCTCCCCCACCGGCCTCTACACCGCCGGAACTCCGACGCCCCAGGCCGCCATGTCGGCGGGTCGCGTCTTCCTCGAGGGCAAGGTGGGAAGCAGCAGCGCCAGCTTCACCGCCGGTACGACCTACACCATCGGAAGCATCCCGGCCGCATTCGCCCCGCCCGCCGACGTCGGCATCCCGCTCACCAGCAACCTGACCGCCGTCGCGCTGCTCACTGTCACATCGGGCGGGACCGTCACGATCGTGCTCAACACCAGCTTCACCGGCGCGCTGAACCTCTCGCTCGCCGGCGCATCGTGGCGGGTGAAGGGGCTGGTCTGAGTGCCCGCGAACGGGCAGTACACGCAGGCCGACCTCGTCCTCGCCGAGCCGCGGCTGGGCTGGCCGAAGGGCTGGCTGACGGCCCGCGCCGCTCGCGCGTGGTGGGCGATCAAGGCGTGGTTCCAGCTCACGTACGGCCTGACCGTCACCTTCAACGAGGGGTACAGGCCGCTCGCGACGCAGGTCTTCTACTGGAACCTCTACCAGTCCGGGCAGGGCAACCCGGCCGCGTACCCCGGCAACTCGAAGCACGGCACCGGCGAGGCGTGGGACCTCGACTGGCCGTTCACGTCCTGGGCGACGTCGCAGCAGGCGGCGTGGCGGGCGAACGAAGCACGGTTCGGTATCTCGTCGGCGCAGGGCGTCGCGGACGGGGAGCCGTGGCACAAGGTCAACGTGGCCGAAACCAGCGTCGCCGGAGGCGGCGCGACGATCATAGGAGGCTTCCTCATGGCACTTTCCGACGCCGAGCAGGCCGAAATGCTGTCCCTGCTTCGCAACCTCGCAGGCTTCACCTACGCAGGCGGCAAGTCCGCTGGCGACCCGACCTATCTAGGCGTGCCCGGCACCATCTACCAGATGCTCAAGCAGCCGGTCATGCGCACTGTCAACGGGAAGGTCGTCCCGATCGCGCAGATCCAGGACAACGCGGACACGCGGACCATCGTCGAGCGGATCGAGAACGCCGTGAACAAGCTCGCCGCCGCGGGCACTCCGGCGATCGACTACACGAAGCTCACGCAGGCGCTCAAGGCGGCCGGCGTGACGAGCGCACCCAGCGCCGAACAGATCGCGGCGGCGCTCGCGCCGGCCGTGGCGAACGAACTCGCGAAGCGACTCGCGAACTGAGGAGGAAGACCATCATGGGAGACCACGAAGCCACCACCAGCACCACGGTCCGCGGCGCCATCGCCGTCCGCCCCGCCGTGCCCGGCTACGTCGAGGTGCTCGAGCAGAACGTCATGCACTACGCCAAGCTGTTCGGACCGATCATCGTCGCCGCGCTCATCGCGTTCAAGGCGTCCTACGGTCACGGCAACAGCCTCTTCGTGATGCTGTCGATCGCCATCGCCGTCTCCGCCGCCATCGCGACCTGGGGCCTCGCAGCGAACGAGAAGTGGTACGCCTCGCTGAAGTTCTGGGTGGGCGTCCTCGCGACCGCCGCCCAGGCGGTGCTCGCGATCGTCGGCGCCGACGGCCGGCTCGCGGACCTCACACCGACCGACTGGTCGAACGTGGGCCTCGCCGCCGCTGGCGCCATCTGGACGGTGCTGATCCCGAACGCGGCCCAGTTCACGCAGAAGGTGATCGCCGACCCGAACGGCGTCTACGACATCGCCTCGGCCGGCGTGCCGGACCCGCAGTCGCTCCCGGCCGCGGGCGAGTAACGCCACATGGCAACGCGGTGGGTGGTCGCTGACCTGCGCACGGGAGACCGGCTGATGGACATCCCCGTCGTCTCCGGGACGTGGGATGACCCGCTGAACACGGCCGAGAGCCTGTCGGCGACGATCAGCGTCCGCGACCCCCAGGTGCAGAAGCTCGCGCCGCGCTCGGCGACCACCCCCGCCAAGACCATCCTCGCCGCGCTGGACGGCGACACCTTCCTCGCTGGCGGGCCGATCTGGGCCCGCCGGTACGACCGCGACAAGGGCACCGTGACCCTCGGCGCCGCCGGCATGCAGTCGATCGGGGACCACCGGCTCATCCTGCCCGTGATCGCGCAGACCCTCGGCGTGAACCAGTTCATCATCCCGGACCCGACCGACACGAAGAAGACGATCCCCAACCCGCAGCTCCAGACGGCCTATACCGGACTCTGGCTCGGCACGATCCTCAAGCGGGTGCTGCAGCAGGCGATAGCGTGGACAGGCGGCGCCCTGCCGATCATCTTCCAGCCCGACGAGACGTCCACGAACACGGACCACGACCGCACCATCGAAGGCACCGAGTTCCGCAAGATCGGCGACTTCATCCGTGACACCACGCGCGTGATCGGCGGCCCCGAGGTGAACTTCCAGGGCCGGCTGCGCGCCGACCGGAAGGGCATCGAGTTCCTCTTCCAGACCGGCACCGGAGCGCAACCGCTCATCACCTCGACCTCGGACGTCGTCTGGAACCTCACCGCGCCGAAGTCGCCCATCTCGAACTTCCAGGTGGACGAGGACGCCACCGGCCTCGCCTCCGTCGCCTGGCAGGTCGGCGGCCGCTCCACCGACACCGTGCTCACCTCCCGGCAGACCGACTCGTTCCTCACCGACGCCGGGTTCCCGCTGCTCGAGTCGTTCGACTCCTCCCACACCGACGTGTCGAAGCAGGCCACCCTCGACGGCTGGGCCGCCGCGGACCTGCAGCGCCGCCCGCTGGAGACGTGGTCGTTCGACGCGCAGATGCACGGCAAGCCCTCGATCGCCGAGTACGCCGTCGGCGACTTCCACACCATCCGGATCGCGAAGTACAACCGCAAGGCCCGTATCGGCGACCCCTGGTTCCCCCAGGGCGGCGACTTCCGCCGCCGCCTCGTCGGCCGCTCCGGCACCCACAAGGGCGACGTCGTCAAGCTGCAGTTCGCGCCCGCCCTCGAGGAGAACTGATGCCGTACAGTCCGCCGCCCGGGAACGGGTTCGACCAACTCATCAAGCGGCTCGAAGAGGTCGAGCAGGCACTCCGCACAGCGCTGCGGCCCACGGGAACGTCCGTCGGCTCCCTGGTGAAGCGAATCGACCAGACCCTCGCGGACATCGTCGCCCAGGTCAACTCGATCGCAACGAACTGGATGGCGGCGAACGCCTACACGAGGTCGCAGGTCGATTCGAAGATCGCGAGCCCGGGTGACATCACACCGGGCAACGTCACCGCGAGCGGACGCGTGGTCAGCCAGGGCATCATCGGCTCACCGGGCACGAAGGCCAACACGGTCACGGTCGGCTACTCGGCGGTCTACATCGACTCCGCCGGCAACATGGGCGGGAACACCTCCACACGTCGCTCGAAGACCAACATCGAACCGCTCGACGTCGACCTCGACGCGCTCCTCGCGCTCGGCGGCTACCGCTTCCAGCGCATCCTCGACGTCTTGGAGATGGGCGAGGCCGCCCCGTGGCAGTCCGGCTTCATGGCCGAGGAAGTCGAGCCGGTCGCCCCGCTGAACGTCTGGCACAACGAGGACGGCCAGGTCGAGGGCGTCCGATACGAGGAGCTCGTCGTTCCGCTCCTTCTCGCAGTCGCCCGCGAGCGGCGCGAGAGGCTCGCTGCGGAAGAGGCACTCGCCGAGTTCCAGTCGGAAGTGCTCGACAGGCTGAAGAAGCTCGAGGAGGGCGCCTAGTCGCAGATCGCGGGGTTGCCGGACGCGGAGCCGCTCGCACACGCACTCGTGTCCCAGCGACCACCGGCGGTGTCCTGCGGGTCCGGATTCGCGATCCAGGGCACCGGCGACCCGGCGGGGAGCTTCCCGGACGACGGCTGAGCCGGCGCTTCGGAGGTCTCGTCGTCTGCTGCGGCCTGTTGCTGGGCCTGGCGCGCGGCCTCGTCTGCCGCAGCCTTCGCCGCCGCCGCCGCGGCCTGCGCGGCGGCCGCCTCCTGAGCCGCTTTCTCGGCGGCGAGGCGCTCCTGCTCTGCGTCGTAGGCGGCCTTCGCCTGCACTGACTGGGCGGCGAGCTGGTCGAGGTTGCCGCCCAGCGTGATCGCACCGTCGTACGCCGGCGCGGCGGCGACCATCGCCTTCTGCGCGTCTGCTCGCACCTGGGCGGCATGCGCCGCGGTCCCGATGCCGATCGCCAGCGCGGCCACGGCGACGACCAGGATGCCCCCAACGATGATCCGGTAAAGCGTGCTGACCGGCTTATCCCCCACGGAATCGCTCATGCGCCCCAGATTAATCGACGCGTTCCCGAATTAATATCCCCCGATCGAGGAGAGCCCATGCCCGACCGCCCCGAACCGAACGGCTGGGAGCTGATGACCGCGATCGAGCGCATCGAGCGAAGCATCCGCGAGCAGTCCGCGGGGTTCGTCCCGGTCGGGGTGTTCCAACTGTTCCAACAGCAAGTGCAGGAAGACCGCGCCGAGGACCGCGCGGCCGCCGCCAAGGTCGAGACCGAGATGAAGGCCGAGATCGGCACGCTGCGGCAGCAGATCGCTGACGGCGAGAAGGACAAAGCCCGCAACCGCTTTGCGCTGGCCCTCTCGATCATCGCCGTCGTGGCAACGATTCTCACCCCCGTGATCCAGCGAACGATCGGAATCGGATGATGCCGGACCAGAGACTGCGAGTTCCCAAGCCCCGAGGCGCCCGCTACTACAACGCGGCCACCGTCAGCGCGATCGTGGTCGCGCTGCTGGCTATCGGCGGGATCCTCTGGGTCCAGCAGGGCCGCATCGACGTCGGAGTGAGCCGCTACGACTCCCTCAGCTCCAAGTACGACCGCCTGTTCACCCAGTACTCGCGACTCTACGGGGACTGCACCGAGGCGGTCGCGTGTGAGCCGACGGCGCCCGCTCCGGAGGCGATTCCGGGGCCCCAGGGCTCTGCCGGAGCGGCTGGGCCGAGCGGTCCGACAGGTGAACGCGGCGAGAAGGGGGACATGGGCGTTCCAGGCCAGACCGGGCCACAGGGCCCGGCTGGTGACGCGGGAGAGGCAGGCGCATCCGGAGCCCAGGGAGACCCCGGACCCGCCGGGGCGCAAGGCCCAGCCGGGGCCACCGGACCCGCAGGAGCGACCGGGCCTGCCGGACCGGCCGGCGCCGACGGCCAGCCGCCGCTCTCGTGGACCTACTCCGATCCGCTCGGCTTCTCCTACACGTGCACGCGCACTGACCCGTTCGATCCCGCGGCGCCGACGTACTCGTGCGCTCCGACCAGCACCGGAGGTATCCAGTGACAGCTCTGACCATCGGTGTCGACGACTGGACGGCTGCCGGAGCGCGGCCCGCCGCCGGGCGACAGCTCACGTTCCGCCCGGTGCAGCTCAACGCCGACGGCGCGCGCCTGCTCACCGGCAAGCCCTGGTCGGTGACGCTCGACGCCGATGGGAACGGCGCGACGGAGCTGCCGGCGGCTGCCGCTGGGCGCGGTGTCGAGATCACGGCCAGCGTGGAGAAGTGGCAGCCCGTGACGGTCGCCTCGTATCCCGACACGGTGACGCTCACGGAGCTCCTTCGGTCGCACGTCGTCGAGCCGGGGACTCTCGAGCCGATGCCCCCAGCTCCGCCGGCGTGGTGGGCGGCGCTCGGTGCGCTGCAGGACCAGGTCGACGCGATCGACCCGTCGGCGGGCGGCGTCGGCGAGCAGGGACCGATCGGAGAGAAAGGCCCCACCGGTGACAAGGGCCCAACGGGAGACAAGGGGCCAGCGGGAGACGTCGGAGCGAAGGGGCCCACTGGCGACAAGGGCCCCGTCGGCGACCAGGGGCCAGTCGGCGACAAGGGTCCGACCGGCAACGCCGGTGCGGCCGGTCCCGCCGGAGACAAAGGCCCCACCGGAGATCCTGGATCGACTGGCGACAAGGGACCGACCGGGGATGCGGGGGCGAAGGGCCCGACGGGCGACAAAGGCCCGACCGGTGACAAGGGGTCGACCGGTGACAAAGGACCGACGGGCGATCAGGGCCCGACAGGCGCATCGGGAACGGTCAACGCTGCGAACATTGGCGACTCCGGCGCGGTCGGCCAGGCGGTGGTGAAGTCCGCGACCGTCACCGCGGCGCGCGCCGCCCTCAACGTCTACACGCTCGCCGCGGGAGAGTCAGCCGCGGGCCTCCCCGCCGGGTCCATCATCATCCAGGCGACCGGCTCGTGACCGTCCTCCCCCAGGGTTCGCCCACCCTCGTCCAGACCTCGGCAGCCTCCGCGGTCGTCGTCGCACCGGCGGGCATCGCCGTGGGCGAGATCATCCTGCTCGCCCTCACCCACCAAAACCAGGCCGCCTCCGCGGACTGGACTCTCCCCGGCGGGTGGGTGCGCTTCGGCACACCCTGGATTCAGAACGACGCCAACCAGCGCGGCAACATGCTCGCGTACCACGTCGTCACGAGCGCTGACGTCGCCGCGCAGGCTGCTGGGACGCTCTCCTGGACGTTCACCTACCCCTCGGGCTCGGGCCGGCTTCCTGGGTGGGCGCGGCGCTTCTCCGGCGTCGACACGGCGAACCCGGATGCGGGTCATTCGGTCGGCAACCCCGCCTCGCTCTCCGGCGCGACGCGCACGTTGCCCGGCTTCTCGGTGGTGGCCGACAACGCCTACCTCGTCGTGCTCGCGAACGACCAGCTCGTCAGCCCGAACGCTGAGGCAGCGTCGGCCGATTCGGGGATGACGCAGCTCGCGCTGGTCAGTTCGCTGGCCGGGGCCGACAACACCACCGTCACCCGCACCATGCTCGCCCTGTACGGCAAGCAGCTCGGCGTCGCTGGAGCTGCACCGACGCCTACCGTGACGTGGCCGGCGGCGACTGGCGCGAGCATCATGTCGGTCGCGCTGCGCCCGGCCGCGGCCACGAACCAGCCTCCGGTCCCCAGCTTCACGCACTCCGAGGCTGGCCTCGGGACCACGGTCAACGCCTCGGGGAGCGCTGATCAGGATGGCACGATCGCGAGCTACGACTGGGACTGGGGCGACGCGTCAGCACACGGCAGTGGCGTCGAGGCGGCGCACACCTACGCGGCCCCCGGGACTTACACGGTCAAGCTGACGGTGACCGACAATGGCGGCGCGACGGCGAGCACGCAGACGCCTGTGACCGTGAAGCACCCGACCGCAGTGGCGCAGCTTGGCGGCGCGCAGGCGTACGTCTGGCTCGCAGACGGCGCCGGCGGGAAGCAGCCGGTCGACGTGTTCACGGTCGGCGACGGCGCGGGAACGCCGACGCAACTGCTCGCGAAGACCGGGTTCGTGTTCGGGCACATGGGCGAGAGCTACGACGAGGTCGAGGGCTCATTGGAGGGCGTCACCCGGGCGCTCATGCACGGCGCCGACGGCATCATGGTCAGCCTGCAGCGCACGAGCGACGGGGTTTTCTTCGTGCTCAACGACGAGGCATACCTGGACCGCATGACGCTCGGCGTCTCCGGCGGCACGACGCTCGACCCACGGACGATGACCTGGGCCCAGGTGCAGGGCTACGACCAGGGCTCCTACTGGACGAAGCGTGCGACGTCCTCGCCGCGCCGGCCGTATCTCAACTTCGCCGCACTGCTGGCCGCATACCCGAGTCTCTCCCCGATCATGGTCGACCCGAAGACGATCCCCTCGACCTACTTCTCGGCGATCCTCGACGTCATGGATGCCAACGGCGGGCCTGCTCGCTTCATCGCGAAGAACTACATCACCGGCACCACCTGGCGAGCTGCCGCGAAGGCGCGCGGCTACCTCACCTGGGGCTACGGCTACGGCGCGAACCAGGGCACGACCGAGGACTGGGCGACGCTGGCCCCCGGGTGGGACTGGCTCGGCCTCGACGTCGCCGCGACGCAGGCTCAGTGGAACACCGCGCTCGCGTACGGGAAGCCCGTCATCGGCCACATCGCCTCGAGCAAGGCGATGTACGACTCCGGCATGTCGAAGGGAGCGAGCGGCATCATGGCCAGCGGCGTCCGCGAGGTCCGCGGCTACGCCTGACCAGATCCAAGCAACGGCCCCGGCTCACCTTCGGGTGGGCCGGGGCGTTTTCTCGTTGTCCGCGTGCGCACGCCAGAACTTCACGAGCTCCGCGGGCGATGGCTTGAGCTGGTTCATCGCCGTCGAATCGGTGCGTCGTGCCGCCATATGAGATCGCCAGGACTGGAACGCGCAGTAGTGATCCCAGCCGAGAGCGCAGGCGGCGTCGAGGGAGCGCACCCATCCGATGAGTTCGCGGGCTTCTGATGTCGGCGCCCACGTGACCACGCGGAACCACTCGTCGGGACGGTTCGGATCGCCGAGAAGGAAGCGGCGCACGACGGCGTACGGCGGCTGGGACTCCGTGACGCGGAGAAGCCACTCGGCGGGGCGGGCGTGGGCCGCCGGGGACCAGGGGACCGCCAACCGCCACCTCCCGACTTTCGAAGCTTTGTTCGAATTGTGCAACATCGGAGAGGCGCGCTCAAGCCCACCGGCGAATGTCGGTGGTCGGACGGAGGATGGGGGTCGTGCTGTCTTCCAGAGAACGACTCATCCTGATTTTCGAAGAAGCGAACCCGGCCGCTGGCGGCCACAAGGAAGAGCGGATCCGCCAGACGTTCGGGTTCTCGGCCACTCGCTACCAGCAGCTCCTCCTCGGCATGCTGGACCGGCAGGACGCAGAGGAGGAGTTCCCGCAGCTCGTGCATCGGCTCCGGCGGCTGACGCTCGAGCGGCAGGCGCTGCGTCGCGGTCGTGCTGCCTGAGGCGGGCTACTTCTCGGTGAGGGTGATGTCGAGCCCGTTGTCGGGGTGGTAGGTCCACGACGCATCGATCTTGCCCCAGCTGGCCTCCTGGCGACCGTCGAGGGCGCGCGTCGTCTCGATCTCGTTCAGCACGGCGTCGGTGACTTTCAGCGCCTTCAACACGCATAGCTCCGAGTCAAAGCTCATCCCGGCGGCATCCTCTTCACCTTTGCCGTCGAGGATCAACGTGTGGTTCTCGTCTCCGAGCTTCAGGCCGGTCGAGACGCTGATCAACTGGCACTCGCTCATCGCCTTCTGCATGACGGTGCGCGGCTCGTTGATCGGCGTCGGCTTGCCCGCGGGCGCCGAGCATCCGGCCAGCGCGAGAGCGAGCGCGGCGACTCCGGCAAGCAGGAGACGGTTCTTCATGGTGGCGAGCGTACCGGACATCCGGTCGGGCTGCCGCCCCGCGTTCGGGTCATGCGGGCGGCCGACGTCCGGGCGATTACCCCCTTCTTGATAACGACCGACGCCGTGTACGTGCACCTGCTCCGCCGCAACCTGCTCGCTCAACGGGCCCGCCAGGACGCCTCCGACAGCGCCCCGCGGCCGAGGGTCCACATCGGGGATCCGAAGCTCAGCTCGCCGACGAAGGACGTCATCGAGGCAGTCGTCATGGTGCACCAGCCGGCCCGCTCGCGCGCGGTGGCGATCCGGCTCGAACGGCACCGGTCGCGCTGGCGCGCCAGCGCCATCAACGTGCTGTGAGCGCCCGGCGGGCGGCCCCATTCGGCCCGCAAGGCCGGCGCAGCCGCCCGCGCCGTCGCCCATGCGACGGGGACCACGCCGCGGTCGGGCCGGATGGCCAGCGACCGCAAGCTGGCCGCTGCCGCCCTGCCAGTCACCCGGCGACGCCGTCGCACCAGCACACGGTCCACCGCCCCGGTGGCTGACGTCTGCGGCCTGCCGTCACGTCTGCGGGTGCGCGCGCACCCGCCATCGTTCCCGGAGGCCGCAGTCGCCGGCAGCCTCGGCGCGCCGGTAGACGCGCAGGCGGTGACTGCGGGCATCCGTCATGGCTGCCGGTGCGCGCACCCGCCGAGGTTGACCGGGGCGGCCAAAACCGGCGCCCTGGCGCGCCGTGCCGGGCGCAAGCGGCTAGGGCGGCTTCCCGTCACGTCTGCGGGTGCGCGCGCACCCGCAGACGTGACGGCAGGCCGCAGTCGCGGAGACACCGCGGCCGCAGACGCACGTCTAGCACGAAGGGCGGTCCCGTTCGGGACCGCCCTTCGTAGCTAGGCGTGGGAGCTCAGCGCTTCTTGGCCTGGGCCCGGCGCTCGGCGCGGTTGGCCGCGGGCGCCTGGTCGTCGGCGGGGACGCGCTGGCCGAAGGCGCCGCGCTGGGTGGCGCCCTGCGCGGGCGGCTCCGCCGGGGCGGCCTCCTGCTGCTGGGCGCGCTGGGCGCGGGCGGTGGCCGCCTGCTCCAGCTGGCCCCGCTGGTTGCGGACCTCGACGCCACCCTGCTCGCCCGGGGCGGAGTAGCTGAGCCTGGCCTCGCCCTCGCCCCGCGTGAGCCCCTTCGCGGCGACGGCCGGAGACTCGACCTCGCCCGGAGCCTGGTTGACCTCGACCTCCAGGTTGAACAGGAAGCCGATGGTCTCCTCGCGGATCGCGCCCATCATCTGCTGGAACATCGCGAAGCCCTCGCGCTGGTACTCCACCAGCGGGTCGCGCTGCGCCATGGCGCGCAGGCCGATGCCGTCCTTCAGGTAGTCCATCTCGTACAGGTGGTCGCGCCAGCGGCGGTCGATCACCGACAGCACCACACGGCGCTCCAGCTCGCGCATCGCCGGGGCGCCGAGCGACTCCTCGCGCTTCTGGTACGCGATGCGGGCGTCGGAGAGGATCTCGCGGCGCATGAACTCGCGGTTGATCTTGCCCTTGTTGCCGGCCTCGGCGATGACCTCGTCGATGGTGACGCCCACCGGGTAGAGCGTCTTCAGCTCGGCCCACAGCGCGTCGAAGTCCCAGTCGTCGCCGCTGCCCTCGCCCGTGTGCTGGTCGAGGATGTCGTCGATCACGTCGGTCAGGAACTGCTGCACGCGCTCGTGCAGGTCGTCGCCCTCGAGGATGTGACGGCGGTCGCTGTAGATCGCCTCGCGCTGGCGGTTGAGGACGTCGTCGTACTTGAGGACGTTCTTGCGGATCTCGGCGTTCCGCGCCTCCACCTGCGACTGGGCGCTGCGGATGGCACGGCTGACGACCTTGGACTCGATCGCCATGTCGTCCGGGACGCTGCTGCGACCCATCAAACTCTCGGCCGCGCCGGAGTTGAACAGGCGCATCAGGTCGTCGGTGAGCGACAGGTAGAAGCGGCTCTCGCCGGGGTCGCCCTGACGGCCGGAGCGACCGCGCAGCTGGTTGTCGATGCGGCGGGACTCGTGGCGCTCGGTGCCGAGCACGTACAGACCGCCGGCCTCGATGACCTTCTCGGCCTCCTCGGCGACCTGCTCCTTGACCTTCGTGAAGACCTCTTCCCAGGCGGCCTCGTACTCGTCCGGCGTCTCGACCGGCGACAGGCCGCGGGCGTTCATCTCGGCGACCGCGATGAACTCCGAGTTGCCGCCGAGCATGATGTCGGTGCCTCGACCGGCCATGTTCGTCGCGACGGTGACGGCGCCGAGGCGGCCGGCCTGGGCGACGATCGCCGCCTCGCGAGCGTGGTTCTTCGCGTTCAGCACCTCGTGGCGCACGCCCTTCTTGGCGAGGAGGCGCGACAGGTACTCGCTCTTCTCCACCGAGGTGGTGCCGACGAGGACCGGCTGGCCCTTCTCGTGGCGCTTCGCGATGTCCTCGACGACCTGGTCGAACTTCGCCTTCTCGTTCTTGTAGACGAGGTCGGACTGGTCGATGCGCTGCATCGGCTTGTTCGTGGGGATGGGGACCACGCCGAGCTTGTAGGTGCTCATGAACTCGGCCGCCTCGGTCTCGGCGGTACCGGTCATGCCGGAGAGCTTCTTGTAGAGGCGGAAGTAGTTCTGCAGCGTGACGGTGGCGAGGGTCTGGTTCTCGGCCTTGACCTCCACGCCCTCCTTCGCCTCGATCGCCTGGTGGATGCCCTCGTTGTAGCGGCGGCCGACCAGGATGCGGCCGGTGTGCTCGTCGACGATGAGCACCTCGCCGTTCATCACGACGTAGTCCTTGTCGCGCTTGAACAGGGCGTTGGCCTTGATGGCGTTGTTCAGGAAGGAGATCAGCGGGGTGTTCGCCGACTCGTACAGGTTGTCGATGCCGAGGTAGTCCTCGACCTTCTCGATGCCGGGCTCGAGCACGCCGACGGTGCGCTTCTTCTCGTCGACCTCGTAGTCGACCTCGGGGGTGAGGCGCTTCGCGAGGTTCGCGAACTCGTTGAACCAGCGGTTGGCCTCGCCGGACGACGGTCCGGAGATGATGAGCGGCGTCCGCGCCTCGTCGATGAGGATGGAGTCGACCTCGTCCACGATCGCGAAGAAGTGGCCGCGCTGCACCATGTCGCTCGCCTGCCACGCCATGTTGTCGCGCAGGTAGTCGAAGCCGAACTCGTTGTTCGTGCCGTAGGTGATGTCGGCCGCGTACATCTCACGGCGCTCCTCGGGGGTCTGCCCCGCGAGGATCACGCCGGTCGACATGCCCAGGGCGCGGAAGACGCGCCCCATCAGCTCCGACTGATAACTGGCCAGGTAGTCGTTGACGGTGACGACGTGGACGCCGCGGCTCGCGATCGCGTTCAGGTACGCCGCGGTCGTGGCGACGAGCGTCTTGCCCTCACCGGTCTTCATCTCGGCGATGTTCCCGAGGTGGAGGGCGGCGCCTCCCATGATCTGCACGTCGAAGTGACGCATGCCCAGGGTGCGCTTCGCGGCCTCGCGGACCGCGGCGAACGCCTCCGGCAGCAGGTCGTCGAGGGACTCGCCGTTGCCGTACCGCTCCCGCAGTTCGACCGTCTCGTGCGCGAGTTCCTCGTCGGTGAGTTCGCTGAAGTCGTCTTCGAGGGCGTTGACCGCCTTCGCGTACGCCTCCAGCCGACGGAGGGTGCGACCCTCGCCGACACGGAGGACCTTTTCCAGAACTGAGGCCACTGATGCACTCCACTTATGATCGGTCGGGCACGCGGCCCGGCGCCCCGGCGGACGCACGCCGGACGGCAGACTCCGCCGACGCTATGGACATGCTACTTGTTCAGCCCCCGCGTTCGACCCGTGCGTCCTGAGAGGGACCTCAACGTCGCCTCCGAACGATCGTGGTCCCGTGCCGCCCGCACGGTGTCCCGGGAGGAAAGCGGACAGGATGTGTTTGGCGTGCCGATCGACGCCGCGCTTGTCTGGTGGCCCTCGAGGAAAGGACCCGCATGTCTCTCGGCCGTCTCCGCGCCACCACTCTTCTCAGCGTCGCCGTTCTGGCGCTGCTCACCGGCTGCGCGACAGCCCGACCGGTCGCGGACCACAGCCGCCCTCTCGGCTCCGAGCCGACGTCCACCGCGGACGCGGGAGAGCGCGCCGCGTCGCGGGCGCTGGCGGATCTGGAGAAGCAGTACGACGCGACGCTCGGCGTGTACGCGGTCGACACCGGCAGCGGCCGTTCCGTCGCCTATCGGGCAGACGAGCGGTTCGCGTACGCGTCGACCTCGAAGGCGCTGCTCGCCGGGGCGCTGCTCGCGTCGGTGGACGACGGGGCCCTGGACGCGACCGTGCACTACACGAGCGACGACCTGGTGACCTACTCTCCGGTCACGGAGGCGCATGTCGCGGATGGGATGCCGCTGCGCGACGTGATCGCCGCCGCCCTCCGGTCGAGCGACAACACGGCCGCCAACCTGATGTTCCGGGAGCTGGGTGGCCCGGGTGAGCTGCAGAAGGCGCTCCGCGGGCTCGGGGACACGACCACTGTGGTGGCCCGCCGTGAGCCGGATCTGAACGAGGCCGCCCCGGGCGACGAACGCGATACGAGTACCCCGCGTGCACTCGCGGACGACCTGCGGTCGTACGCGGTGGGCGACACCCTCACTCCCGAACGCAGACGCGTGCTGCTCGACGACCTGACGGGCAACGCGACGGGGGCTCCTCTGATCCGGGCCGGCATCCCGGCGGAGTGGACGGTCGCCGACAAGTCCGGTGCCGCCGCTTACGGAACGCGCAACGACATCGCGGTGGTGGTGCAGCCGGGCCGGGCACCCGTGGTCATGGTCGTCCTCTCGCGCAAGCAGGCACAGGACGCCGCCTACGACAACGCGCTCATCGCGGACGCCGCACGGGCGCTGGCCACCGCGTTCGGCTGACGCGCGCCCGGCTGACGCGCGTCCGGCTGACCCGCGCCCGGCTGACCCGCGCCCGGGCGTCGATGGCGACCGCCGCCCGGGCGGCCGCCATCGGCGCTGTCACGCGATCGGGCCCGGACGTCAGCCGAGCTTGCGGGCGGCGGTGGCCGCCTCCTGCAGCTCTTCGGCGTCGTCGTCGAGGGTGATCACGCCGTAGTCCCAGCCTTTGCGCCGGTAGACCACGCTCGGACGCTGGGTCTCCTGATCGACGAACAGGTAGAAGTCGTGGCCGACGAGCTCCATGTAGTAGAGGGCGTCGTCGACGGTCATGGGCACGGAGGCGAAGACCTTCTTGCGGATGACCACAGGGCTGTAGTCCTCCTCGGCCTCCGACTTCTCCTCCGTCTCATCGGACACGGCAGGCAGGCTGCCGGTGCGGACCTGGTCGAGCACGGCGACCGGCGCGGCCTCGAGGCCGACGGCGCTGAAGCCGCCGGTGCTCGCCTCGCGCAACGAGGTCGGCCTGTGCTGACCGCGATGGACCTTCCTCCGGTCCTTCGCACGCCGCACGCGTTCCAGGAGCTTGCCGAGCGCGATGTCGAAGGCGGCGTACTTGTCCGTTCCCGTCGCTTCCGATCGCACGACGGCCTTCGGCCCGACGAGCGTCAGCTCGACCCGGTCGTCGCCGTTCTGCCCACCGAGCTTCTCGTTGTGCCGGCTGACCTTGATCTCGAACGAGATCGCTCGTTCGGCCAGGTGCGACACCTTCTCCGATTTCTCGGTGGCGTACTCCCGGAAGCGATCAGTGATGTCCAGGTTGCGTCCGATGATGTTGATGTCCATGAAGACCTCCCTGATCTGGCGCGATGTCCGCCCGGGATCAAGAAGGGCGGATCGCTCTCGCCTTTCCGACTACCGTAGTGCGGTCTCCCCCATTAGGAAACCGGAAAACACACGGCATTTCCCCGGGGTCACCTGAGCGTCGCCTCTGCGCCTGCCGAGGAGCGGCGAGGCGTCCGTGCGATGGCCGCCGCACCCACCACTCTTCCCCCGGCGACGCGGATCGCGCGGGCCGCCTCGGCGACCGTCGCGCCCGAGGTGACGATGTCGTCGACGATCAGGCACTCGCGGCCGGCCAGCCGCCGGGAGGCGACCATGCTGCCGTCGCGGTTGCCCGACCGCTCGTCCGCCGAAAGGCCCGCCTGGTCCGCCGTCTGCCGGGAGAGCCGCAGCGCGCGCCACAGCGGAGGGACGAGGATGTGCGCCCGCGCCAGCACCGAACGCGTGGGGTGGTACCCCCGCCGCCGCCACGCCGCCCGGGTCGACGGGATCAGCACCGGCAGGAGCGCTGACCGCTCCCCCACCGCCGGCGCCTGCCGCTGGGCCTCGGCGATCGCGCCGCGGAGCGCCCGCCCGAGTGCCCGAGCCACGTCGACCCTGCCGCCGTCTTTGTACGCGAGGAGCACCCGCCGCGCCACGCCCTCGTACGGCAGCGCAGAGCACACCGGGACGCCGCGCGCGTCGTGGACCCGGGCGGCCGGGCGCACGGCCTCCAGGCAGGCGTCGCACAACGAGCGGTCCGGCCGACCGCAGCCGGCGCACCGCACCGGGAGGACCACCGCAGCGGCGTCGAGAAGGGATTCGCGGATCAGGGTGTGAGCTGTCATGGTCCGAGCCTCGCGGGTTGCGGCCGCGGGTGGAGCCGGAGCCCGGAAACTGTGGAGAACGTCCCGGGTCCCCGGGTTGTGGACGGGGTTACGGCTGCCCGTGCTGCACCGCGACCGCACCCACCTTGTCGGTCTGCGCCTGCCACCCCGTACCGGTGGGCGCCAGCAGTGTCCCGTCCGCGCTCAGGACGACGTACGGGGCCAGCCCCGACGCGCCGACGATGGTCCGGCCGCTCGCCGGCCCTGCGGTCGTCGTCTGCTCCCCGCCGACGGTCTGCTGGGTGATGGTCGTCGCCTCGCCGCTGGTCGTGCTCAGCACGGCCACCGTGATGTCGCTCGTCCACGCCGCCGACCGCGGGGTGCCGTCCGGCACCGCCAGCTCGATCGGATCCGTGAGCGACGTCGGCGAGCCGTTGCCGTTGCGGACGATGCCGGCCGCCATCAGCGAGTAGCCCGTCGCCGTGCGCAGCAGCGCGGCGACGCGCGTCCCGTCCCGGGAGACCGCGAGCGAGAGGATCGCCGTCGCCCCCGGCCAGTCCGCAGCGACGGAATGCGGGTCCCCGCCGGTCGGAGTCGTGACCTGGATGGCGCTCGGCGATTCCACGGGAACCGACCACACCCAGCCGTCCGGGTCGACCGACGGGCCGGTCAGGCCGGGCCGCGCGTCCACCCGCACCGGCTCCCCGCTCTTCCGGACCGAGAACACGCTTCCTGCCGACAGCACCGCCGCCTGATCGCGCGCCGCGGTGAGGGCGACCGCCGTCGGCTGCAGGGCGACGATCTTGTCGCTCAGCCCGCTGAGCGCGCTGACCGTGTCGCCGTTCAGGGAGCCGAAGATGTCGCCGCGGTAGACGAACGGGTGCGAGTCCACCGGCGGGTTCCGCAGCGGGAGGGCCGACGCACCGAGCGACGGCACCTGCTGGACGTTCCCCTCGATGGAGAGCTGGACGCTCTGCGCGAGGCTGCCGAGCGACTGCTCCAGCTGGTACTGCATCCGCTGCAGCTGCACCGGGTCCGCCTGCCCGGCCTCCGAGCTCAGGTCGACTTGCGCCACCCCGCCCGCGGTCGTCACCGACGGCACCGCGAGCTGCGTACCCTTGGGGAACGAGGTGGCGACCGCCCCGGTCAGCCACGGCGCGGGACCGGCGAGCAGGGCGCTCGCCACCCGGGTCGCCGCGGAGGCCACGCGCGCCGGGAACCAGCGGGCGTCCGGCACCAGGTACGCCCATCCCGGGCTGTAGAAGTACAGCGTCTGCTGCGCGTAGACGGCGCGGAAGGTGGGGTCGTCGATCACGACGCCGTCGGGGGCCACCGAGATGCGCCACTCGCCGTTCTCCCGGACCAGCTGGTAGTTCAGCCCCACCGGCGCGGTGCTGGCGACCGGGTGGAAGGCGCCGACGGCGTCCACGTTGGCCACCGGGGTGACCTCGACGCGCCAGAGCGTGCCCTCGTCGTCGTACGAGCGGTTGCGGCCGTCGTCGACCGTGACCGACTCGTCGGGGTTCCAGCTCGCTGCCATCGACCGGCTCAGGTACTCGCGCGCGATCGCGAAATTGTTCTTCGGGCTGGATGCGGCGTCGATGAAGCCCTGCACGATCCGCTGCTGGCTGGCGCCCTTCTCGGGCGGCGACGGGTTGAAGTCCAGGTCGAGCGGATCGTTCACCTGGGCGACGGGCGCGCCCTGCCGGACGGGGCCGGAGTCCGGGATGCTGGCGCACGCGGCGAGCGCGGCGACGAGCAGCACCGCGAGCGAGGAGACCGCTGCCCGTATCGCCCGCTTCGGCCCGACCCGGCTCATGCGCGCGCCTCGCTTCCGGAACCCGCGCCCTGCGGCATCGTCGCGCCGGCGTCGGCCGGCGGCAGCGGGAGCGGCGACGCCGTGATCTCGCGCCCGATGACGCGCGGAAGGGTCAGCCGGAAGCACGATCCCGCGCCTGGGGCCGACCACACCTGCAGCCAGCCGGAGTGGAGGGTGGCGTCTTCGAGAGAGATGGCGAGTCCGAGGCCGGTGCCGCCGAGAGTGCGCTTGCGCGAGGGGTCGGCACGCCAGAAGCGGTCGAAGACGTGGCCGGTGTCCTGCGGGTTCATGCCGATGCCGTAGTCGCGCACGGCGAGCGCGACGGCGCTCTCGTTGCTGTCGACCGTGACGACGACCGGCCGGCCCTCGCCGTGCTCGATGGCGTTGCCGATCAGGTTGCGCACCACCCGGCGGATGCGGCGGGGGTCCATCGGAACGTCGAAGTAGCCGCCCGGCGCGTCCAGGGTCAGCTCCGATCCGTTCTGCTCCGCCAGCGTCCGCAGCTCGTCGACGCAGTCCTCGGCCAGCCGCACCAGGTTCGTCGGCTCGGCGTCGAGCACCACGGAGCCGGCGTCGTAGCGGCTGATCTCGAGCAGGTCGGAGAGCAGCCGGTCGAAGCGCTCGACCTGGGTGTGCAGCAGCTCGGCGGTGCGAGCGGTCGCCGGTGCGAAGCCCTCCCGCTGGTCGTAGATGACGTCACCGGCCAGGCGAATGGTGGTGAGCGGCGTCCGCAGCTCGTGCGAGACGTCCGACACGAAGCGCTGCTGGAGCTGCGACAGCGTCGCCAGCTGGTTGATCTGGCTCTGCAGGCTGTCGGCCATTCCGTTGAAGGAGCGGGCAAGCGATGCGAAGACGTCTTCGCCCTTCTCCGGGATGCGGACGGCGAGGTCGCCCGCGGCGAGCCGTTCACTGGTCTGCGCGGCCACCCGGATCGGCTCGACGACGAAGCGCACGATCACCCAGGTGATCGCCCCGATCAGCAGCACCAGCGCGAGGCCCGCGAGCAGCAGCGTGCTCTGGACGAACAGCAGCGTGTTCTCGGAGTCACGAAGGTTGTAGCCGATGTAGAGCTCGTACTTGCCGTACGACGGAAGGGTCAGCTGCGACCCGACGACGATCCCGGGGTCCGTGTTGCCGCTCGCCGCGGGCAGCGCCACCGACTGGTAGTACTGCTTGGTCCCGCCCTTCTGCACCTTCTCGCGCAGCTCGGGCGAGATCACCGAGTTGATGGCGGGGCTGCCGCGATCCGGCGGTGCGAGCACGCCGGTGTCCTGACCCGGCACGCGGTAGGCCGCGACCAGGCGGCTCGAAGTGGAGGCCTGGACGCTCTGCAGCACGGTGTTGAGCAGGTTCTTGCCGGCGTCTCCGGAGGACACGTCCGAGGCGTTCAGGGTCGACTGTGCCGTGGTCGTCGCACGGCTGGAGTCGCGCAGCGCCTGGTCGAGGCGCGACTGGTAGAGGTCGTTGCTGATGCTGAGCGCCATGTAGACGCCGGTGGCGAGGATGGCGACCCCGGTGAGCAGCAGCGTGATCGCCACCGTGCGCAGCTGCAGGGAGCTGCGCCACAGGTGGGCGATCCGGGCCGGCGCCTGGCGCCACCCGTCCCGCGTCGGCCACCAGCGCATCCCGGTCTCCGTCGGCTACGCAGCCGCGCCGGCGCGGTAGCCGACGCCGCGCACGGTCATGACGATCTTCGGGTTGTCCGGGTCCTGCTCCACCTTGGCGCGGAGCCGCTGGACGTGCACGTTCACCAGGCGCGTGTCCGCCTTGTAGTGGTACCCCCACACCTGCTCGAGCAGCATCTCGCGCGTGAAGACCTGCTGCGGCTTGGAGGCGAGGGCGAGCAGCAGGTCGAACTCCAGGGGCGTCAGCGCGATGCGGGCGTCGCCTCTGCGGACCTCGTGACCGGCGACGTCGACGACGAGGTCGCCGACCGTCAGCTCGTCGGAGGGCGGCGCCGCGGGGGCGGGACGGAGCCGGGTGCGGATGCGGGCGACGAGCTCCTTCGGGTTGAAGGGCTTCACCATGTAGTCGTCGGCGCCGGACTCCAGGCCCTTCACCACGTCGGCGGTGTCGGACTTCGCGGTGAGCATGATGATCGGCGTGCCGGATTCGGCCCGGATGCGGCTGCACACCTCGATGCCGTCGAGTCCGGGGAGCATGAGGTCGAGGAGGACGAGGTCGGGCTTCGCCGACCGGAAGATGTCGACTGCGAGCGCCCCGTCTTCGCAGAACACGGGGTCGAAGCCCTCGGTGCGCAGGACGATGCCGATCATCTCCGCAAGCGCGGTGTCGTCGTCGACCACCAGGATGCGACTAGTCATGTCGGATGTTCCCCGAACCCCTCTCGAGCGGCCTCGGCCGCGGTACGACATGACCAGCGTAATGGCACCGGGCTGGCACGGGCTTGAATGAAAGCCCTGTGTGCCCTGTGGATGGGGCATCGTGCCGTGAGCCGATGTGCCAGCATGGGAGCAACGCGCGGGGACGGAAGGGCACGGGGTGAGTGACGATCAGACGTGGCAGGCGCCGGGATCCGGTGGGGGCGACCCCGCACAGGACGGCCGGCCGCAGGGCCAGTGGGGGCAGCCGCAGCAGCCGCAGTACGGACAGCAGCAGCCGCCGTACGGTCAGCAGCAGTGGCAGCAGCAGCCCGGCTGGCAGCAGGGCTACCCGCCTCCCGGCGCGCAGCCCGCGTGGACGCCGCCGCCGAAGCCCGGCCTCATCCCGCTGCGCCCGCTGACGCTCGGGCCCATCCTGGCCGCGCCGTTCCAGGCGCTGCGCCGCAACCCGCGGATCACCGTCGGCGCGGCCCTGCTGCTGCAGGGCATCCCGCAGATCGTGGTGACCGTCGTCATCGCAGGCGCTGCGGCGTTCCTCGTCAGCCGCGCCGCCTCCGGCGAGGCGCAGGACCAGCCGGCGCTCCAGGCCGGGCTGGTCGGCGGCGGGATCGTGCTGGGCGCGCTCGCGCTCGTCGTCTCCACCGTCTTCAGCGGGCTCCTGCAGGGCGTCATCGTCGGCGAGGTGGCGCGCGAGTCCCTCGGCGAGAAGCTCACCTTCGGTGCGGTCTGGCGGCTCGTCCGCGGCCGGCTCGGCGCCCTGATCGGCTGGACGCTGCTCTTCGCCCTCGCCTGGATCGTCGCGGTCGCCCTCGTCGTCGCCGTCGCGTTCGCGCTCGCCACGATCGGCGGGACCGCAGGCATCATCGGCACGGTGCTCGTCGGCATCTTCGGCGGCCTCGCCCTCATCGTGCTGGCCTTCTGGGTCAACACGAAGCTCGCGATGGTGCCGAGCGCGATCGTGCTGGAGCGGCTGCCGCTCACCGCCGCGGTCGCGCGGTCGTGGCGCCTCACCACGGGATACTTCTGGCGGACGCTGGGCATCATCCTGCTCGTCGGCGTCATCGTCTGGGCCATCACGCAAGCCGTGACGACGCCGTTCGGCTTCCTCGGCATCCTGATCGGCGGCGTGGTCGCCCCGACCTCCGCCACCTCGGCCGACCCGCTGACCGAGGTGCTCGTCGCCCAGCTGAGCGTCAACGTGCTGGCGAGCATCGTCGGCGCCATCGTCGGCGCGATCGGGAGCGTCATCCAGACCGCCGCCGTCGCGCTGCTCTACATCGACCTGAGGATGCGCAAGGAGGGCCTCGACCTGGAGCTCGTCCGCTTCGTCGAGGGCCGCCAGACCGGTCAGGACCTCCCCGACCCGTACCTCCCGCCCGCACGGCCCGCCGCCGCGCCCGGCGCCGGGTGGCCCGCCGGCTGATCGTGGTTCCCTTCGACATCCCGGTCGACCCCAGCTCGCCGGAGGCGCAGGAGTGGCTGCGCGAGGAGCTGGCGCGCCCGGAATACCAGGCGGCGAAGCCGACCTGGTTCGATCTCGCCTCCAAGGCGGTGCTCGACTGGATCGGCTCGCTGTTCACCGGGCCGGCCGGGAACGCCTCCTCGGTGATCGTGGTGGCGATCCTCCTCGTGCTGGCCGGCCTCATCGTGGCCGCTTTCCTGATCTACGGACGGCCGCGCTTGAACCGGCGGGCGGCCGTCGAGCGGCGGTCCCTGTTCGGGTCCGAGCTGCGCACCGCCGCGGAGCTCCGCGCCTCGTCCGAGAGCGCGGCCCGCTCCGGCGACTGGGCGACGGCGATCGAGGAGCGGTTCCGCGCCATCGCAGCAGCCCTCCACGAACGGACACTGGTGCGCGTCTCCCCCGGGACGACCGCCACCGAGTTCTCCCATCGCGCGGCCGAGGTGTTCGGGGTCGAGACGGAGGCCCTGCGAGCGGCGGCACGCTCCTTCGACGAGGTCCGCTACCTCGATCGGCCCGGCACGGAGTCCGCCTACCAGCAGGCCGTCGCCCTCGATCAGCGGCTGGAGGCCGCCCTTGTCACCCTGCCGGCGGTGCCGGTATGACCGCTGCAGCGCCAGAGCGCGAGCGCCCGGACACGGCTGCGCCGGAGACGGCGACCGCCGTCTCCGCGACCGTCCGCCAGACCACCCGCCGCGCCGTCCCGTGGCTGATCCTCGCCGCGATCGCCGTGGCGGTGGCCGTGTTCGGCATCCTGCTGACCGGCGGCCGCGTCGACCAGGGCACGCCGCTGGACGCGAAGAACCCGGCCCCGGGAGGCGCGAAGGCGGTCGCGCAGGTGCTCCGCTCCCACGGCGTGGATGTGCGGACGGCGAGCACGCTGAAGGCGGCGCAGGACGCTGCCGCCGACGACGCCACCGTGCTCGTCTACGACCCCGACGGCAACCTCACAGAGGACCACTACCGGGCACTGGCCACCGACGGGCTCACCCTGGTGCTGGTCGAGCCCGACTTCCGGGCGCTCCGGCTCGTCGCGCCCGAAGTCGCCGCCGCAGGCTCGCCCGGCGGACCCGTCCGGGCCGGCTGCGACGTGCCGGCGGCCCAGCGGGCGGAGCGCATCGACCCTCGGGCGGTCTCGGACGAGAGCGCCGGATATCCCGGCACCTTCCGGGTCTCCGGCGACGACGACGCCGCCTGCTTCGCCGACCGCGACGGCAGGGCCTCGCTGGTGCGGACCACGTACGACGACGCCACGGTGTACCTGCTCGGCTCCTCCAGCGTCCTCACGAACGAGGGCATCGACCGGCTCGGCAACGCGGCGCTCGCCCTCAACCTGCTCGGGAGCCACCGGACGCTGGTCTGGTACCTGCCGTCGATCGACGACCGGCCGGTCACAGGACCCCCGGACATCGGCGCGCTCACCCCGGGCTGGGTCACCCCGGTCATGCTGCTGCTCGGCGTCGTCTTCGTGGCCGCAGCGGTCTGGCGTGGCCGCCGGTTCGGTCCGCTCGTCGTCGAGAACCTCCCTGTGGTGGTGCGAGCGGGCGAGACCCGGGAGGGCCGGGCCCGGCTCTACCAGCGCTCCAGCGCCCGCCTCCGGGCGGCCGACGCGCTGCGGATCGGCTCGATCGGCCGGCTCGCCGCCACGGCAGGACTGCCGTCCGCCGCCGGCACGCCGGAGGTCGCCGACGCCGTCGCCGCGCTCACCCGCCGGGACCGCGGCGCCATCCACGACCTGCTGCTCGACCGCATCCCCCGCACCGACCGCGACCTGATCGCGCTCTCCGACGACCTGGCGGAGCTCGAACGCGCCGCCCGCGCCGCCGTTACGCCCACCTCGGGCCCGACCGGAAGAATGGACGAATGACCGATGTGACGACGGGGACCACGGCCCCCTCCTCCCCCGGCTCCCCCGCGGATGCCGCCCGACTGCGCGGCGCGCTCGGCGCCGTCCGCGCCGAGGTGGGGAAGGCGGTGGTCGGCCAGGACGGCGCGGTCACCGGGCTGATCATCGCGCTGCTGGCGCGCGGCCACGTGCTGCTCGAGGGCGTGCCCGGCGTCGCGAAGACGCTGCTGGTCCGGTCGCTCAGCCAGGCGCTCAACCTCGACACCAAGCGCGTGCAGTTCACGCCCGACCTGATGCCGGGCGACGTGACCGGCTCGCTCGTCTACGACGCGCAGACCGGCGGCTTCGTGTTCCGCGAGGGACCGGTGTTCACCAACATCCTGCTGGCCGACGAGATCAACCGGACGCCGCCGAAGACGCAGTCGGCACTTCTGGAGGCAATGGAGGAGCGCCAGGTCAGCGTCGACGGCGTCAGCCGCCGCCTGCCCGACCCGTTCATCGTGGCCGCGACGCAGAACCCGATCGAGTACGAGGGCACGTATGCGCTGCCGGAGGCCCAGCTCGACCGCTTCCTGCTCAAGCTGACGCTCGACGTGCCGGAGCGCGACACAGAGGTGGAGGTGCTGCGACGCCACGCGGCGGGCTTCAACCCGCGCGACCTCACCGCGGCCGGGGTGACGCCGGTGCTCGGCGCCGCCGAGCTCGCCGCCGCCCGCGAATCCGCCGCGTCCGTCGGGGCGAACGCCGACGTCCTCGCATACATCGTCGACCTCGCCCGGGCGACGCGTCGCAGCCCGTCGGTGAAGCTCGGCGTCAGCCCGCGCGGCACGACCGCGCTGCTCGCCGCGGCGAAGGCGTGGGCCTGGCTCTCCGGCTACGACTCGATCACGCCGGACCACGTGCAGGCCATGCTGGTCCCGGTCTGGCGGCACCGCATCCAGCTGCGGCCGGAGGCGGAGCTCGAAGGCGTCGGCGCCGACGCGATCCTGCAGTCGATCGTGCAGCAGGTCCAGGTCCCGATCTAGGCGCCGCTGTGACCGTATCCGGACGTTTCGTCGCGCTGCTCGCCTTCGGCATCGCGCCCGTCGTGCTGCTCGGCGCGAGCTCGGCGACGGCGTACCTCGCGCTCGGCGGGTGGGTCGCGCTGTGCGTCGCGCTCGGCGTGGTCGACCTCCTGCTGGCCGCCTCCCCGCGAGCGGTTGCTCTGCAGCGGACACTGCCCGCGCGCGTCCGGCTCGGCACCGAGGCGCTGTCGGAGCTGTACGTGACCAACGCCGGCCGCCGGATGCTGCGCGGCACCGTGCGCGACGCGTGGGAGCCGTCGGCGGCGGCCCAGCCGTCCCGGACGCGCGTGGCCATCCCCGCGGGCGAGCGCCGCGTCGTGGAGACCTCGCTCCGCCCCTGGCGGCGCGGCGAGCGACGGGTGCGCAACGTCACCGTCCGCGCCTGGGGCCCGCTGCACCTGTGGGCGCGGCAGGCGACCCTGGAGGCGCCGGGCCGCATCCGCGTGCTCCCGCCGTTCACCGCGCGCAAGCACCTGCCGTCGCGGCTGGCGCGGCTGCGTGAGCTGGAAGGCAGCACGACGGTCCTGCTCCGCGGGCAGGGCACCGAGTTCGACTCCCTCCGCGAGTACGTGCGCGGCGACGACGTGCGCTCGATCGACTGGCGGGCGACCGCGAGGCGTCACGACCCGACGGGCGGGAGCGGCGCCCGCGTGATGGTGCGCACGTGGCGTCCGGAGCGCGATCGCCGGGTCGTGATCGTGATCGACTCGGCCAGGACGTCGGCGGGCCGGGTCTCGGACGAGCCGCGGCTCGACACGGCGTTCGAGTCGGCGCTGCTGCTCGCCGCGCTCGCCACCCGCGCCGGCGACCGCGTCGACCTCGTCGCCTACGACCGCGTGCGGCGCGCGAGGGTGCAGGGCGCGAGCGGGCCGGAGCTGCTCGCCCGCATGGTGGACGCGATGGCCGGGATCGAACCGGCCATCATCGAGATGGACTGGAGTGCGATCCCCGCCCAGGTCTCCGCGGTGACCTCGCAGCGGTCGCTGGTGGTGCTGCTGACCTCGATCGAGTCGCCCGGCGCCTCACGTGGGCTGCTGTCGGTGCTCCCCCAGCTCACCGAGAAGCACCTCGTGGTCGTCGCGAGCGTCACGGATCCGGACACCCTTGCGGCCACCCAAGAAAGGAACGATCGCGACGAGGTCTACCGAGCCGCAGCCGCGGAGCGGGCGCTGCTCGACGTCAGCCGGGTCTCCGCGGCGGTGCGCCGGCTCGGTGGCGACGTGGTCACCGGCTCCCCGGCCGATCTCCCGCCTGCCCTGGCCGACCGCTACCTGGCCCTGAAGGCCGCCGGCCGGCTCTGACGGCTCAGCCCGCGACGATCCGCCGGGCGCCCGCCTCGAACTCGGTCAGGTCGCCGGTCTCGCCCGAGCGCACAGCGCGGCGGCCGAGCACGAGCATGTAGGCGAGGAAGGCCGCGAGGGCGAGCGCGCCGATCCCGATCTTCGCCCAGACCGGCAGCGGCGACGGCGTGACGAAGCCCTCGATCAGGCCGGAGACGAACAGCGAGATGGCGCAGCCGACCGCGACCGTGAAGAGCGCCCGGCCGTCCTCGGCGAGCGCCTGCCCGCGCGTGCGCGCGCCCGGGGCGATCCAGGCCCAGAAGATGCGCAGGCCCGCCGCGGCGGCGACGAAGACGCTGGTGAGCTCCAGGAGGCCGTGCGGGAGGATGTAGGAGAACATGACGTCTCCGCGCCCGTACGCGAACATCACGCCGGCGGCGGTGCCGACGCCGATGGCGTTCTGGAGCAGCACGTAGGGCACGTACAGACCGGTGATGCCGAACGCGATGCACTGCGCGGCGATCCAGGCGTTGTTGGTCCACACCTGCCCGGCGAACGAGGCGGCGGGGTTGTTCGAGTAGTAGTCGATGAACTCGTGCTCGACATAGCGGCGGAGGTTGGCGTCGGAGCCGAGGTTGCGCAGCACCTCCGGGTTGCCGGTGATCCAGAGCGCGTACAGCGTCGCCACCACGATGGTGACGGCGGCGACGGCGAGCACGATCCAGCGGAGGCGGTAGAGGGCGGCGGGCAGCTGGAGCACGAAGAACCGCGGCAGCTGGGCGAAGAGATTCGCGCCGGCGCCGGTGAAGCGCAGCCGCGCGGACGACAGCGCGAGCGACAGCCGGTCGCCCACCGCGGTCGAGCCCGCGCTCGTCTGGATGGCGGAGAGATCGGCCGCGCTCGACTGGTACAGGTCGATCAGCCGGTCGGCCTCGGCGCCGTCGAGGCGTCGCTTCTTGGCCAGCCGGGAGAGCTCCTCCCAGTCGGCGCTCCGTGCGGCGGTGTAGGCGTCGAGGTCCATCTGCTTAGATGATATCTATGATGCAGGCCGGGCCGGGAAGCACCGCGCACGCCGAGGAGGATGTGCTCACCGGGGAGGCCGTCGCCCTCGACGTGAAACCGGCCAGCTACGTGCTCCGCGCCGCAGGGACCATCATCGACTTCATCGTCTACGTTCTCGTGATGATCGGCTGCCTGCTGCTGGTCACCTACACGGGAGCAGGTCTCGACGATGCGCAGTCCCGCATCCTGCTGATCGTCATCCCTGTGTTCGGGATGGTCGTGCTGCCGACGACGGTCGAGCTGGCGACCCGGGGCCGCTCGCTCGGCAAGCTGGCCGTCGGGGCTCGCATCGTCCGCGACGACGGCGGAGCGATCGGGTTCCGGCACTCGCTGATCCGCGCCCTGGTCGGCGTGATCGAGATCTTCCTCACCTTCGGCGGGATCGCCGCGCTCACCGGCCTCCTCAACTCGCGCTCCAAGCGCCTCGGCGACCTGCTCGCCGGCACGTACAGCCAGCTGGTGCGCGTGCCGACCCCGCAGCCGCTCACCCTCTACCTGGCGCCGCACCTGACCGGCTGGGCGCAGACCGCGGACGTGGCACGCCTGCCCGACCGTCTCTCCCGGCGCATCGCGCAGTTCGTGCGGCAGGCGCCGGGTCTCACGCCCGCGGCCCGGGCCGGGCTCAGCACGGAACTCGCCCGCGAGGCGGCGGCGTACGTCTCGCCCCTGCCCCCGGTCGACGCGGAGACCTTCCTCGTCGCCGTCGCGATCCTGCGGCGCGAGCGCGACGCCCGCGGACTGGCGCTCGAGCGCGGCCGCCTGGAGCGGCTCGAACCGGTGCTCGACGCGCTGCCGCACGGCTTCCCCGAGCGCTGACCCGCCGCACCCCTCCGCCACGCCCTTCCCGTCACCGATCGGAGACCCCGTGACCACACCCCGCCGCCGCATCGTCGACCTCAGCCACCGCATCCGCGCGGGGCTGGTGACCTACCCCGGACTCCCCGCTCCGAGCATCGAGCCGCACCTGACCCGGGAGGCGTCGCGCTCGGTGTACGCGCCCGGCACCGAGTTCGCGATGGATGTCATCACGATGATCGGCAACACCGGCACCTACCTCGACAGCCCCTACCACCGCTACGCCGACGGCCCGGACCTCGCCGGCCTCGAGCTCGACACCCTCGTCGGCCTCCCCGCAGAGGTCGTGCACGTGGACGGCGGCTCCGGGCGCGGCATCCCCGCCTCGGCCGTCGCCGGCCGTGCGCGGGAGGGCGAAGCGGTCCTGCTGCACACCGGCTGGGACGTGCACTTCGGAACGCCCGCCTACGCCGGCGGCGCGCCGTACCTGACCGAGGAGGGCGCCCACGCCCTGGCCGACGCCGGGGTGGCCCTCGTCGGCATCGACTCGCTGAACATCGACGACACCGAGTCCGGCGGCAGCCGGCCGGCGCACAGCATCCTGCTCGCGGCGGGCATCCACGTCGTCGAGCACCTGACCCGGCTCGAGCGGCTGCCGGAGCACGGCGCACTGTTCACGGCCGCGCCGCCGGCGATCGAAGGCTTCGGCACCTTCCCTGTGCGCGCGTACGCGGAGCTTCCGGAGGACTGACGCTCAGTCGTGCAGGATGCGCTGGAACAGCACGTGGTCCTGCCAGCGCCCCGCGATCTGCAGGTACTTCGGCGCGACGCCGATGCGCTCGAACCCGGCGCGGGTGAGCACCGACTGCGAGGCGTGGTTGGCCAGCAGCGTCGCCGCCTGGATGCGGTGCAGCCCGTACTGGTCGCGCGCGGCCTCGATGACGGCCGCGAGCGCCTCGGAGGCGAGCCCGCGGCCGGTGTGGGCGCGGTCGAGCCAGTAGCCCACCGTCGCCGACTGGAACGCACCGCGCACGATGCCGCTCAGCGTCATCCCGCCCGCGATGTCGTCGCCGTCGGCCAGGACGAGCGGAAGGCCGGCGTCCATCTCGCGGAGGGCGAGCAGCTCGCGAGTCTGCGCGCGCTGGCCGTCTTCGGTGAAGAAGTCCTCGGTGCGGGTGGGGTCCCACGGCGCGAGGTGCCCGCGGTTGCGCTGATACGCCGCGGCGAGGGCGGCGGAGTCCTGCTCCGTCCGCACCCGGAGGACGATGCCGCCGGGCAGTTCCCGGTCGGCGAATTCGAGCACCATCAGTAGCGGTAGTGGTCGACCTTGTAAGGGCCGTCCACGGGTACGCCGATGTATGCCGCCTGCTCGTCGGTGAGGGTGGTCAACTCCACCCCGAGCGCGTCGAGGTGCAGGCGGGCGACCTTCTCGTCGAGGTGCTTCGGGAGCACGTAGACGCCGATCGGGTACTTCTCTGGCGAGACGTAGAGCTCGAGCTGGGCGAGCACCTGGTTGGTGAACGAGTTGCTCATCACGAAGCTGGGGTGACCGGTGGCGTTGCCCAGGTTCATCAGGCGGCCCTCGGAGAGCACGAGGATGCTCCGACCCGTCGGCAGGCGCCACTCGTGCACCTGCGGCTTGATCTCCACCTTCTCCGCGCCGGGCAGCGCCTCCAGCGAGGCCATGTCGATCTCGTTGTCGAAGTGGCCGACGTTCGCGACGATCGCGAGGTGCTTGAGGCCGAGGAGGTGCTCGAGCGTGACGACGTTGACGTTGCCCGTCCCGGTGATCAGGATGTCGACCTGGTCGATGACCGATTCGAGCCTGGCCACCTGGTAGCCGTCCATCGCCGCCTGCAGCGCGTTGATCGGGTCGACCTCGCTGACGATCACGCGGGCGCCCTGGCCGCGGAGCGCCTCCGCCGCGCCCTTGCCCACATCGCCGTAGCCTGCGACGAACGCGACTTTGCCGCCGATGAGCACGTCGGTGGCACGGTTGAGGCCGTCCGGCAGCGAGTGGCGGATGCCGTACTTGTTGTCGAACTTGCTCTTGGTGACCGAGTCGTTGACGTTGATCGCCGGGAAGAGCAGCTCGCCCGCCTTGGCCAGCTCGTACAGGCGGTGGACGCCCGTGGTGGTCTCCTCCGTAACGCCGAGGATGTCGGCGGCGATGCGCGTCCAGCGGTCCTTCGACGTGGCGAGCGACTCGCGCAGGGCGGCCAGGATGACGCGGTACTCGTGGCTGTCGCCCTCCGCGTCGTCCGGCACCGCTCCTGTCTGCTCGAACTCGCGTCCCTTGTGGACGAGCAGCGTGGCGTCGCCGCCGTCGTCGAGGATCAGGTTCGGGCCGGTCCACTCGGCGCCCGCCTTGGCGGCCTCGGCCGACCAGTCGAAGATCTGCCGGGTGCACCACCAGTACTCCTCCAGCGTCTCGCCCTTCCAGGCGAACACCGGGACGCCCTCGGGGGACTCCGGGGTGCCGTCCGGTCCGACGGCGATGGCGGCGGCGGCTTCGTCCTGCGTGGAGAAGATGTTGCAGCTGGCCCAGCGCACCTGTGCGCCGAGTGCGACCAGGGTCTCGATGAGCACCGCGGTCTGCACGGTCATGTGCAGCGACCCGGCGATGCGCGCGCCGGCGAGCGGCTTGCTGTCGCCGAACTCGGCGCGGAGGGCCATCAGGCCGGGCATCTCGTTCTCGGCGAGCCGGATCTGGTGCCGCCCCGCCTCCGCGAGGGAGAGGTCGGCGACCTTGAACGGGAGGGACGTGGCGGTCGAGCTTGGCATGGCCCCTATCCTCTCACGCCCCGCTGCGACTGCGCCGGTTCGTAACGTGAGCGGGTGCGCGCGCAGCCGCAGACGTTACGGGAGGGCGCAGTCGCCGAGGGCTCAGCCGCGGATGAGCGCGAGCACCTCGTCGCGGATGCGGGCCATCGTGGGCTGGTCGGCCGCCTCCACGTTCAGGCGCAGCAGCGGCTCCGTGTTCGACGGCCGCACCGAGAACCACCAGAACGGGTCGTCCTGGGCGACCTGGCCGGTCACGGTCAGCCCGTCGAGCTCGTCGAAGTCGGCCCGGCCGCGGAACGCCTCCACCACCCGGGTGAACGCGGCGGGGACGTCGTCGACCGTCGAGTTGATCTCCCCCGACATCGCGTACGGGGTGAAGCGGGCCGACAGCTCCGACAGCGGGCGGTCCTGCGCGCCGAATTCGGCGAGCAGGTGCATGGCCGCCAGCATCCCGTTGTCGGCGCTCCAGAAGTCGCGGAAGTAGTAGTGCGCGGAGTGCTCGCCGCCGAAGACCGCGCCGGACTTGCGCATCGCGTCTTTGATGAGCGAGTGCCCGACGCGCGTGCGCAGCGGCACGGCTCCCGCCGCCTCGATCGTCTCGGGGACGATGTTCGAGGTGATCAGGTTGTGGATGACGGTGATCTCCGCCTCCGGATCCTCGGCTCGCGCGCGGGCGATCTCCCGGAGCGCCACGATCGCCGCGACCGCGGACGGCGTCACAGCGGAGCCGCGCTCGTCCACCACGAAGCACCGGTCGGCGTCGCCATCGAAGGCCAGCCCGAGGTCGGCGCCGTGCTCCACGACCGCGCGCTGCAGGTCGACCAGGTTCTTCGGCTCCAGCGGGTTCGCCTCGTGGTTGGGGAAGGTGCCGTCGAGCTCGAAGTACAGCGGGACGATGGTGATCGGCAGCGCGGGCAGCCCGGCCGCCTCGCCGAGCACCGCCGGGACGGTGAGGCCGCCCATCCCGTTGCCCGCGTCCACGACGACCGTGATGGGCCGGATGCCGGACAGGTCGACGAGCGAGCGCAGGTAGGCGGCGTAGCGCTCCAGCACGTCCTCCTCGCGGAAGCCGCCGGGCCGCTCGACCGCCGGGATGCCGTCGCGCAGGTAGGCGCCGGCGCGGTCGCGCACCGCGCGCAGCCCGGTGTCCATGCTGAGGCCCTGGGCGCCGGCACGCGACAGCTTGATGCCGTTGTAGGTGGCCGGGTTGTGGCTGGCGGTGAACATGGCGGCAGGCGCCTGCAGGTAGCCCGAGGCGAAGTACGACTCGTCGGTCGAGCACAGCCCGATCGAGACGACGTCGGCGCCGCGGGCCTGGGCTCCGCGTGCGAACGCGGCGGCGAACGACGGCGACGAGTCGCGCATGTCGTGACCGACGACGACGTCGCGCCCCGCCGCCTCCACCTCGTCGACGAAGGCGGCCGCGATGGCCTCGACGACGTCCTCGGTGAGGTCGCTCCCGACCAGACCCCGGATGTCGTAGGTCTTCACGACGGACTGCAGGCGGTTGTCGGCGGCGCTCATGCCCCTAACCTATCGCGCGGGTCACCGGCCGCGGGTGCGGCGCGTCAGCCTTCCGTGACGCCCACGTGTCGGACGATCTGCCAGCCCTGCGGCGCAGAGAGCCGCTCCGCGTGGATCGCGCACAGGTCGTAGGCGTGCGGTTCGTGCTTCAGGCTGAGCGGCCCGAGAACCGCCATGGAGTCCGCGTAGACGTACGTGAGCGTCTGGACGGCGTCGCGCGGACACGCGACACGGGAACAGGGACGGCTCAACATCCGGCTCAGAATACCCGAGCGCCGCGGACGTAGGATGGCGACATGCCCCGCAACCGCCGCACCAGCCGCCAGACCCCGGCGACGAGCCGCTGGCGGAGCCGGCACGGCCGTGGCGCCCGCGGCCCGGTGACCGGTCCGCACCTGCCGATGCTGCAGAACCGGATCGACTTCTTCGACATGACCGTCGCGTCCACCGCCGACTACCTGAAGGGCGTCTGGCCGGAGGAGCTGGCCGACGTCCACTTCGAGGTCGCGGCCACGCCGATCGGGAACTCCGGCGGCGACGGCGTCGACCGTTGGCGCGTCGACGCGTCGAACCGTCGCATCGTGCTGTACCGGGTTCCCATCCAGAGGCTCACCAAGCTGCACCGCGACGACGAGAGCCACCGCCGCATGTACATCGAGGGCTGCGTGTTCCGCGCGGTCGCCGAGCTGCTCGGCAAGGACCCGTGGGATCTCGCCCCCGACCGTTACCGCCACTTCTGACCAGCGGCCGGGATGCGGCCACGGCCGCCCCCGTCAGTTCGGGTAGACGGTGATCGGTGCCGCGAGCGGCCCGGGAGGCGTGAGCGCGAACGAGCTCGTCATCCCGTCGCCGGTGAGGCTGACGCTGCCGCGGAGGCCGTCCGCCCCGGTGACGCGGTAGCTTCCCGCCGGGAGCCGGACGTGCGCCCCGCCCTCGGCCGGGACCGCGAGCGTCACCGTGGCGCCGCCGGCGAGCGGCTCGAGCGAGACCGTGCGGTCGGAATCCCCTGCGTTGGCGATGTGGAGCGCCGCGGTGCCGCCGGTCGGCATGACCGCGAGCGTGTCCTTCTGCAGCGCCTGGGCCGAGGAGAACCACGCGAAGTCGCGGAGCTTCGCCCCGATGACCGACGTCCGCACCGCCGCGACCACCGGGACGCTGGAGTTGACGGTGATCGTGTAGCTGCCGTCTTTGAGGCGCTGCAGCGGGACCTCGGCGACCGTCCCGGCTTTGACCGTGGTGGCGTACGAGTCGCCTGCGGCGGTCCCGGCCTCCCCGACCGCGCCGATGGTGACCTGCGCGTCCGTGTCGCCGGGCACGAGGAGCCGCACGACCGGGTAATCGACGCCGACCCCCTCGGCGGACTGGGCCGCCTCGATCGCGGCCATCGAGCCGAGAGTGACGCCGGGGATGACCTGCTGACGCGACGGGGCGCCCGTCGCGCCGGCGATCTCCGCTCCGCGCGGCTGGATGCCGACCTCGTAGCTCTGCTGCATCGAAGCGACCACCTCGCCTCCGGTCGTGCGCACCCGGACGACGGGAGCGGCGGCCGACGGTGCGAGCCCGGCGAGCGGGACGACCTTCTGCGACCCGGCGGGTACCAGGATGCTGGCGGCGCCGGGCGCGCTCACCGCGCCGGTCTCGGTGTAGATGGACAGGTCGACGGTCGCATCCACCTCGCTCGGGTTGGACAGCAGCACGAGACTGGTCTGGCCGAGGGACGTGGACCCGGCGGCGAGCCAGGTGTCGGCGCTCGGCTCGGCGCAGGCCGCGGCGGTGAGGCCGGCGAGGTCCTGGGTGGCCGCGTTCTGGCTCTGCGCGCCGGCGAAGAGCGGCGGCGTCTTGGCGCCCTGCGGCGTGGTCACGGAGGCGAGCAGCGGCGCCTCATCCGGCGACGTGGTGTCGGCGTCGGGCTTGAGCGAGCGCGTGCGCACGTCGGCGCCGATCGCGTCGGTGGAGAACGACGGCTCCCCCACGGCGCTCGGCCGCGTCGCGGCTCCCGCGTCGGCGGCGAGCTCGAGCAGCGGCCCGGGGCAGACCCGCTGCTGGTCGGCCGGGACCGGCGTCACGGTCTGCGAGGGCGCACCGATCGCGAAGTCGGGCAGCGGGAGCAGCGTGGCGCCGGCGACGGCGACCACGGCGACGGCGACCCCGACGAGGCCTCCCGCGGTGCGGAAGCCGATGCGGGCCAGGCCTCTGCGGTCAGCCACGGTCGCCTCCCTCGAAGGTGCGTCGGGGTCGGATGATGGTCTCCTCCAGCCCGTCTTCGAGCGTCGTGGGGGCGGGCGGGGTGGTCACGCGCTCCGCCTCCGGCTCGAAGGGGCGGTCGTCGTGCGGCTCGGCGGTCGGCTCGGGAGGCTGCTCCGCAGCGGTGTACGTCTCGGGCTCCGCCTGCGTCTCCGCCTCCGGGTGGGTCTCCGCCTCCAAGTGGGTCGCGGAATCCGGGTAGGTCTCCGGGGCCGGCTCCGGCAGAGGCTCGGCTGCCGGCTCGGGCAGCTCGGCGGACTCGACGGCCGCTTCGTCCTCCGGTTCGGCCTCGTACTCGTCGATGCTCTCGGCGGCGACGCCGTCGGCGACCACGTCCGGCTCGTCGGGCTCGTCGTCGGGCTCGACCGCGAGCTCGTCGTCCTTCCTGCGGTGCGGGCGGCGCGCGGACAGTTCGGAGACGCGGTCGGCCGACCGGCTGGTGGGGATCGCGATGAGCAGCGTCACGCCGATCACCACGCCCTGGACGATGAGCACGATGACGCGCCAGATGCCGCCCGCGTCCGCCGGGATCCGCGCCGCGGCCGCGACCTCGGAGGTTCCGCTGTCGAAAGCCCACAGCCGGCCGTTGGCGGTGGCGCCGACCGAGCTGAGGACGGGGTTCGCATCCATCGCGACGGCGGCACGCGCACGGGTGGCCTCCGCCGCGGACGCGTCGGTGTCGCCGAGGGCTGCCGCCGACGGGGCGAGGAGGACGAAGTCGATGCCGAGCTTCTTCAGCTGCGTGGTCGCATCGTAGCCGCTGCGCGAGGCCAGGTTGCCGGCGAGCTGGGCGAGGTCCCGCTGCCCCTGCGTGAGGCTGCGCTCGGTGTCGGCCAGGGTCGACTGCCCGTTCAGCGTGCTGCCGCTGCCGCGGACCAGCTCGGCGCGGATGCCGCCGTCCGGTTGCGGGACGATGCGCAGCGTCCCGACGCGCGGCTGCGTCGCCGCCTTCGCCGTGACAACGGCCGGCATCGTGCGGCCGTCGCTCTCCGCCACCGCGGACGTGCCGTTCAGCGAGGCGATGCCGACCGGCACCGCGATGACGGCGAGGGTCACGATCGCGGCCCACGCGGGGTAGACCGCGGCGCGGCCGAGCGCGGAGAGCGCGAGCACCGCCGCGCCGACCAGGCCGATCCAGTACAGGCTGAGCGCGCTCCCCGGCCAGATCGGCACATCGGTCCCGCCGGTGACGGCGAGCTGCAGGTGCAGCGCCGCCACGGCCGTCAGGAACCCGGTCAGCGCCACCAGGAGCGCGACGATCGCCCGGACGGTGCCGCGCAGGAACAGCGCGAGGATGGCGAGCACCCCGAGCGGCGCGAGCAGGATCGGCACGACGATGTTGGCGGCGGTGGTCGGCAGAGCCAGGCTGGTGGCGAGCTGGTGCCAGCCGCCGAGCACGCCGTCGGGGAAGCCGAGCGCGAGCTGCCAGGCCGGGGTCTGCCGCGCATCCACCGGGACGCCCGGATCCGCCAGTACCGAGAGCCAGGCGCCGCGCGTCGCCTGCTGCCACACCTGCGGCGCGAAGAGCACGACCGCGGGAAGCGGGATGAGGACGATCCGGGCCGCTCGGCGACCGGCGAAGACGATCGCGGCGATCCAGGCGATGACGAGCGCGGGGATGAGGATGGGCGCGCACGCGACCGTGGCGGCCGCGAGCAGTGCCGTGGTGGCGCTGGCGGCCCAGGAGCGCCGTGCCGCGAGCCCCGCGAAGAACAGCCAGGGAAGCAGGATGTGCGCGAGGACCGCCGAGGGGCGACCGCCCTGCAGCGCGACCAGCAGCGTCGGCGCCAGCGCGTACGCGAGAGCACCGAACGCGCGGAGCGTGGCACGGGTGGTCAGCCGGGCGGCCGCGAGCCAGGCGCCGAGGGCGGCGAGAGGCACGGCGAGCACCCAGAGGAGCACGAGCGACAGCGACGGCTGCCAGAAGGTGACGGTCCCGAGAACGGCGAGCACCGCCGAGAAGGGGTCGGCCGCGCCGGTGAAGCCGAGCCCGACATCCCGCCAGCCGTAGCCGAGGCCGGCCCAGAGCTGGCCGACGGACGAGTCGAGCGGGAGGAGGCCGCCGCCTGTCAGTGCACCGGAGCCGACGAGCGGGAAGAACAGCGCGACGCCGATCAGTAGGGCGGCGAGCACCACCCAGCCGCCGCCGCTGCCGAAGAAGTCGAGGTCCTGCTTCTCGCCCTGCTGCCGCACGAGCGCGGCCTCGCGTTTCAGCGCGCGGGCGCGCCGCACCTCGGAGAACGGGATGCGCAGCGGTGCGACCGCCGCCCAGCCGACCTCCCGCGCGGACGCGAGCCTCCGGCGGGCGTTCCCGACGGCCATGCCGGAGAAGGCGACACGGAACGCCGCTCCCAGTTCGCCGCCGATCGAGCCCGGCTCCTTGCGCAGCAGCCGGACGAGGCCGCGGAGGATCGCCAGCGGCACAAGGGTCAGCCAGTGCAGCGGCACCGCCCAGCCGGGCGCGTAGACCATGCGTCGGTGCAGCTGCGCGCGGCGTCTCTCCCCCGAGAGCCGGCGGCGCACCGTCCACTTGGTCGACAGGTTGGGTCCGGCGACGCCGTCTCCGCCGAGCGCGACGCGAGCCTGGGCGACCAGGGTCACACGGAAGCCGGCGAGCCGGGCGCGCGTGCAGAAGTCGAGTCCGTCGTCCACCGTCGGGAGAGCCGGATCGAAGCCGTCGAGCCGCTCCCAGAGCGCCTGTCGGACGAGCATCCCGGCACTGGAGACCGCGAGCACGTCGCTGAGGCCGTCGTGCTGAGCCTGGTCGAGCTCGTTCTCGACCAGCGGCACGGAGGCGCCGAACGGCGTCATCGCCTCGCCGAACTCGCGGATGAAGGCCGGGTCCTCCGCATCCACCAGCTTCGGTCCGACGACGGCGACGGACGGGGAAACCTCGAGGGCGGCGAGCAGCGCCTCGAGCGCCTGCGGCTCCGGGGCGGTGTCGTGCGCGAGCAGCCACAGCAGCTGGTCGGGACCTGCCGCGGTCGGCAGCACACGGACGGCCGTGGCGACGGCCTGCCCGAACGGCAGCTTCTCGGAGACGGAGATCAGCTGGGTGGGCTGCGCCTCGGACAGCAGCCGGGTGGCGTCGTCGGCTGTCGCACAGTCGACGGCGATCACGGCGTCCGGTCGACGGGTCTGGTCCGCGAGGGCGTCGAGAGTGCGCTGCAGGCGGGGGCCGCCGCTGTGGGCGACGACGATGGCGGTGACTCTCGGATACATCGGGAGTCAGCCTAGGTTGGGGGCGCGCCGTTTCCGTCTTTGTGCCGGGCGCGGCGCGGATCCTGGGAGGGGGCTGCGGGTCTGCTCAGCCCGCGTCAGCCGGCGCGCTTGCGGAGCTTGCGGCGCTCGCGCTCGGAGAGGCCGCCCCAGATGCCGAAGCGCTCGTCGTTCGCGAGGGCGTACTCGAGGCACTGAGCCCGCACCTCGCACGAGGTGCAGATGCGCTTCGCGTCGCGGGTCGACCCGCCCTTCTCCGGGAAGAAGGCCTCCGGGTCCGTCTGGGCGCAGAGCGCATCCGTCTGCCACGACAGCGGGTTGTCGTCGTCGACCTCCGCCGCCCGCACGCCGGGAACCCCGAGCTTGACCGGGTCGATGAACCAGTCGTCGGGTACCCCAGAACGATATTCAGGAACTGGCATATCGGTCTCCCCACCCATCAACTGCTGAAACACGAGATTCCCGTGTAGCTCTAATTACACCGTTGTCATTCGCTCACGTCAAGCCGCGAATCGTAAAGCCTTGACCGCAGGTCGAGAGTTCACGACGCGCCGGAGAACGACAACAATCCCGACACGCCCGGGTCGGACGGGCGAGTCGGGAGGGTGTCAGGACGCCGCCTGGCGGGCTTCCCAGGCGCTGCGCACCATCTCGTCGAGCGTGTGACGCATCTTCCAGTCGAGATCGCGGGCTGCGAGCTCTCCCGATGCCACGATCCTCGCCGGGTCCCCGGGCCGTCGAGGCCCCACTTCTGGGGTGAAGGCGATTCCGGTCACCTCGGCCACGGTCGACATGATCTGACCCACCGAGACGCCGTCGCCGCTGCCCAGGTTGTAGACGGGCTCGATCGGTTCGCCCGCATCCAGCCGCTTCGCCGCCGCCACGTGCGACACCGCGAGGTCGGCCACGTGGATGTAGTCGCGCACGCAGGTGCCGTCGGGCGTCGGGTAGTCGTCGCCGTTGACACGCGGGGTCCGCCCCTCGACGAGCGCGTCGAAGACGAGCGGGAAGAGGTTGTGCGGGCTGGTATCGCGCAGACCCGGGTCGCCGGAGCCGACGACGTTGAAGTAGCGGAGGGAGGTGTGGCGGAGTCCGGCCGCCACGCCCTGGTCGCGGAGCAGCCACTCCCCTATGAGCTTCGACTCGCCGTACGGGGACTCCGGGTTCTTCGCCGTCGCCTCGGTGACGATGTCGACATCCGGCGTGCCGTACACGGCCGCCGACGAGCTGAACACGATCGCGTCGACACCGGCGTCCTGCATCGCCGCGAGCAGCACGGCGGTCGCCGTGACGTTCTGCTCGTACGTGTGCAGCGGCCGCTGAACCGAGACGCCCGCGTACTTGAACCCGGCGACGTGCACGACGCCGCTGATCGTGTTCTCGGCGAAGATCGTGGCCAGCAGCTCGCCGTCGAGGATGGTGCCGCGGTAGAACGGGACCCCCGCCGGCACGAACTCCGCGTGGCCGCTCGACAGGTCGTCCACGACGACGACGTCAATCCCCTGCTCCCGGAACGCGCGCACCACGTGCGCCCCGATGTAGCCTGCTCCTCCGGTCACCAACCACGCCACGGGCGGTCCTCCTGCTGCTCGATGGAGCTTCCCACCCTAGCGGGCGGCGGAGGACGTCAGACGAACGCCGCCTGGCCGGTGATCGCCCGGCCGACGATGAGCGTGTTCATCTCGCGCGTGCCCTCATAGGAGTAGAGCGCCTCGGCGTCGGCGAAGAAGCGGGCGACGTCGTAGTCGAGCACGATGCCGTTGCCGCCGAGCGCCTCCCGGCACCAGGCGACGGTCTCGCGCATCTTCGCGGTCGCGAACGCCTTCGCCAGCGCCGAGTGCTCGTCGCGCTGCTCACCGGCGTCCAGCATCTCGGAGACGCGCGTGCACAGGCCGATGGAGGCGGTGATGTTGCCGAGCGACTTCACCAGCAGGTCCTGGATCAGCTGGTGGCCGGCGATCGGCTTGCCGAACTGGACGCGCTCGTTCGTGTAGCGCAGCGCCGCCTCGTACGCGCCGACCGCGACGCCGACGGCCGCCCAGGCGACCTCTGCGCGGGTGAGGCGGAGGACGCGGGCCGTGTCCTTGAAGCTGTTCGCGTTCTGCAGCCGCAACGCCTCCGGCACCACCACGTTCTCGAGCGTGATGTCGGCGTTCTGGACGATCCGCAGCGACTGCTTGCCCTCGATCTTCGTGGCCGTGTAGCCGGGCGTGGAGGTGGGGACGATGAAGCCCTTCACCTGGCCGTCCTCCGCGCTCTTGGCCCAGATGACGGTGATGTCGCTGAAGGTCGCGTTCCCGATCCAGCGCTTCGAGCCGTTCAGGATCCAGTTGTCGCCGTCGCGTGTCGCTACGGTCTTCAGGCCCTGCGCCGAGTCGGAGCCGGAAGTCGGCTCGGTCAGGCCGAAGGCGCCGAGCACCTCGCCGCTCGCCAGCTTCGGCAGCCACTCCGCACGCTGCTCCTCCGACCCGCAGACGCCGATGGCGCCGAGGGCGAGGCCGTTCTGCACTCCCACGTAGGTGCTGACGGAGGCGTCGATGCGCGCGAGCTCGAGGGCGACCCAGCCGCGGAACACGGCCGAGTTCTCGAACGGTGCGGTCTCCGCGAACCCGAGGCCTACGGCGCCGCTGCTGTGCAGCACGTCGATGATCTGGTGCGGGAACTCCGCCTTCTCCCAGAACTCGTTGACGATCGGCTTGACCTCCGACTCGAGCCGCGCGCGAAGAGTCGCGATGAACTCCTTCTCGCGATCGGTCAGCAGGTTCTCGAAGCCGTAGAAGTCGCCGGCGATGGTCTCGAAGGGCATGTGCGCTCCCGTGCGTCCACAGTGTTGGTCTGGCCCCGCCAGCCTAGGGATGCGGCGCTGCCGCGCAAAAGCGATTGGTAGTTTGGTCCAACGGAACGAAAGGGATGAGGACGCATGTTTGTGCCCATCGGCAACACCCCGCGCGACTACGCCTGGGGGTCCACCACCGCGATCGCCGGACTCCTCGGCACCGAGCCGAGCGGCGGACCGGAGGCGGAGCTGTGGCTGGGCGCCCATCCCGGCTCGCCCGCGCGCGTCCTCGACCCCGCTCTGACCGGCGGCGCCCCCGACCTGGCCGCGTGGCAGCCCACGCACGACCTCCCCTACCTGCTCAAGGTGCTCGCCGCGGACGGTCCCCTCTCCCTGCAGGCGCACCCGTCGCCGGAGCAGGCGCGGGCCGGGTTCGAGCGCGAGAACGCGGCGGGGCTCGCCGCCGACTCCCCCGACCGCAACTACAAGGACCCGTTCCACAAGCCGGAGCTGATCTTCGCGCTGAGCGACCCGTTCGAGGCGCTGTGCGGCTTCCGCGATCCCGCCGAGAGCCGGGACGCTCTGCTGCGCCTGGCCGCAGCCGCCCCGGGCGGAGCGGTGCTGTCGGGCTTCGCCCGCACGCTGGAGGGCGAGCCGGGCGAGGTGCTCCGCCGGGCGACAGAGTGGATCCTCGGCGACGACACCGAGGTCGACCTGCTGGTGACCGAAGTGGTCGCCGCGGCGCAGAAGCTCCCGGACGACCGCGACGCCGACACGGTCCGGATGCTGCACGCCGCGTTCCCCGGCGACCCCGGAATCGTCCTCGCGCTGCTGCTCAACCGCGCGACCCTGCGACCGGGTCAGGTACTCTACCTGCCTGCGGGCAACATCCACGCCTACCTGCGCGGCCTCGGCATCGAGCTGATGGCGGCCTCCGACAACGTGCTCCGCGGCGGGCTCACCCGTAAGCGCATCGACGTGCCGGAGCTCGTCTCCGTCCTCGACTTCACCCCGATCCAGGCGACTCCACTCGCACCGGAGCACCCCGCGCCCGGCGTCGAGGTGTTCCGGCCCGACGTCCCCGACTTCCGCCTCACGCGCGTCGAGGTCGGCGGCGAAGCGGCGTCGGCCGGACTGCCGCTCGACGGTCCGGCGATCGTGCTGTGCACCGAGGGGACGCTGGAGCTGCGCGGCCGCACGGGATCGTTCACCGTGCACCGCGGCGAGTCGGTGCTGGTCACACCGGACGAGGGCCCGCTCGAGGTGGCCTCCGGCACCGGCACGCTGTTCGTGGCGACGCCCAACCGGTGAGCTATCCTTCGGGGGTGACGAGCCCGAGCCCCGTGCTGAACGACCGCGTGCGCGCCGCGCGGACCGCCACGGGGACGGGCGAGGCCGTGCTGGCGGCGTTCATCCTGTTCACGCTCTTCGCCGGGGACTTCTGGCGCAACCTGATCAGCTGGCCGGGCTACTTCGCGCTGGCCGGCGTGCTCGCCGTTGTGAGCGCCGTGCTGGTGGTCCGCTCGCGTCCGTCGTTCCGATGGCGCAGCACCCCGAAGACGCTCGTGCTGTTCCTGGCGCTGGCGATCGTCTCCATCGCCTGGTCCGCCTACCCCGGCGCCAGCGCGCTCGGCGTGCTCGCGACGCTCGCGACGACCATCGGCGGCCTCTTCCTCGGCCTGCGCCTCGGCTGGTCGGGCCTGCTCAGCGCGCTCGGGAACGCCTTCCGCTGGATCCTCGGCCTCTCGCTGCTGTTCGAGCTCGTCGTCGCCGTGTTCGTCCGGCGGCCGGTTCTCCCGCTGACCCCCGCTCAGCCGGTGCCGAGCGGCAAGCTCCCCCAGGCGTTCTTCTGGAGCCGGGACCTGCTCTTCCACGGCGGCCCGATCCAGGGCATCGTCGGCAACAGCAACCTGCTTGCGATGATCGCGCTGCTGTCGCTCGTCGTCTTCGGCATCCAGCTCGCCGACCGCACGGTGCGCCGCGGGTCCGCTTTCTCATGGCTCGTCGTCGCCGCCCTGACCCTCGCGCTCACCCGCTCGGCGACCGTGATCGCCGCAGCGATCGTCACCGCGGTCGTACTCGGTTTCGCCCTGTGGGCACGCCGGGCCGGCCTGCACAGCCGCACGCCCGTCTACGTCGTCGGGCTCGCCGCCGTCGCTGCCGTGATCGTGCTGGTGTCGGTGTTCGCCTCCCGCATCCCCGCCCTCTTCGGCAAGAGCGAGGACCTGACCGGCCGCCTCGACATCTGGAAGGCCGTCACCGGGCTCGCCGAGCAGCGGCCGGCGTTCGGCTGGGGCTGGGTCAGCTACTGGGCGCCGTGGGTGAAGCCCTTCGACGGACTGGCGACCCGCAACGGCGTCGAGTACCTGCAGGCGCACAACGCCTGGCTCGACGTGTGGCTGCAGCTGGGCATCGCCGGGCTCGTGGTGTTCATCCTCGTGGTGCTGACGACCTTCGGCCGGTCCTGGTTCCTCGCCGTCGACCGCGTGCGCAGGGGCGTGAACGACGTGCAGCCGTACCGGGCGATCGCCCTGCTCCCCCTGCTGCTCATGGCCGCCCTGATCGCGCAGAGCTTCGCCGAGAGCCGCATCCTCATCGAGGGCGGGTGGGCGCTGCTCGTCGCGCTCTGCGTCGCGACCAAGCAGACGGCCCCCTGACCGACCCGTAGGCTGTCAGCATGGCAACGCCCCCTCGGACCCTGGTGCCGCCCGCGGTCACCGAGTTCCTGGGGTCCGCCCGCTTCACGTCCACCCTCGCGCTGCTCGCGGTCGTGGTCGGGTTCTCCACCCACGCGATCCGCGCCCTCATCGGGTGGCCGGGGCTGATCGGCGCCCTCGGCGTGCTCGTCGTCCTGGCCGCGCTGTCGTTCGCGGCGCAGTGGCGGCTCATCGAGTGGCACGGGCTGCTTCCCGTCTCGGCGCTGCTGTTCGTCGGGTGGTGCGCCCTCTCACTGCTCTGGAGCCAGTACCAGTGGGCGACGCTGGCCGGGGTGATTTACCAGCTGATCTTCGCCTTCCTCGCGGTGTACATCGCCCTGGTGCGGGACGCCATCCAGATCGTCCGGGTGGTGGGCGACGCCCTGCGCTTCCTGCTCACCCTGTCGCTCTCGCTCGAGGTGCTCAGCGGCCTGCTGCTGGACGCACCGATCAAGTTCCTCGGCATCCAGGGCAACATCGCGCTCGGCGGCCCCATCCAGGGCCTGTTCGGCACCCGCAACCAGCTGAGCATCGTCGCGCTGATCGCGTTCGTCACCTTCCTGGTCGAGCTGCGGACACGGTCGGTGCGGCCCCCGATCGCCGCGTACTCGATCACGCTCGCCGTGCTCTGCATCCTGCTCGCGCACTCCCCCGTCATCGCGGCCGTCTCGGTCGTGGTCGGCCTCGCCACCCTCGCGCTGTACCTGCTGCGCAAGGTGCCGGCGAACCAGCGGCCGTACTTCCAGTGGGGGCTCGCGATCTTCACGGTCGCGGTGCTGGTGACCGCGTACATCTACCGGACGCGCGTGATCGACCTGCTGAACGCCCGGGCCGACTTCCAGGTCCGCTACCAGCTGTGGATCCAGATCTGGGAGCTCATCCCGGTGCAGCAGACGGTCGGCTGGGGCTGGGTGGGATCCTGGCCCACCGACCTGTACCCGTTCACCGCCATCCAGGATGCGACCGGGGTCTACCACGCGGACGGCCTGAACGCCTACCTCGACGTCTACCTGCAGGTCGGCGTGATCGGCCTGCTGCTCTTCGTCGCCCTCATCGCGCTGGCGTTCAGCCGCTCCTGGCTGCTCGCCTCCAACCGCCGCAGCGTCGTCTACGCCTGGGCGCCGCTGGTGCTCGTCGCCCTGCTGGTGACCAGCGTCTTCGAGAGCTCGATCCTCGTGGAGGCAGGCTGGATGCTGCTGGTGATCTGCACGGTCAAGGCGTCCCAGGGCATGAGCTGGCGGCTGCGGCTGCCGCATCGCGACGCGAGCTGACTCAGCCGATCCAGGTCATGATGTTCCACCCCGAACCGATCTGGCGAGGAGTGCCCCATCCCGACCGCCCGTTGCCGGGGTAGAGCACTAGCGCACCGGTCGAGGTGCGGCCGAGGACATCGTCGTGCCCGTCGCCGTCGACGTCCCCCGGCGACACGATCGCCGTGATCGCGTTCCACCCGGTGCCGACCACGGCCGGCGGCTTCCACCCGGACGGCGTGTGGGCGTAGAGCCAGAGCCGTCCGGAACCGTCGCGGGCCAGCAGGTCGGGCTTGCCGTCGCCGTCGAAATCGGCGATCCCGACAATGGCCGTCATGCCGCCCCAGCCCGAGCCGATGGCCGACCGGGCCAGCCAGCCGCCACGGCCGTCACCCGGGTACAGCCAGAGGGTGCCGGCGGCGTCGGTCGCGAGGACATCCATCGCGCCGTCGCCGGAGAAATCGCGTGCCGCGACGATCGACCGCATTCCGCCCCATCCGGAGCCGACCTGGCGGCGCGGCAACCATCCACTCGCACCATCGCCCGGGTACAGCCACAGAAGGCCGGAAGCGTCCCTCGCGAGGACGTCGTTGCGTCCGTCGCCGTCGAAATCGCCTGGCGACAGCACGGTCATGGTCCCCCACCCGCTGCCGACCTGGCTCGACGGGGGCGAGAGCCAGCCGCCGCTGCCGTCCCCTCGGTACAGGAACAGCGCCCCACTCGTCGACCGGGCGAGGACGTCGCTCTTGCTGTCGGAGTTGAAGTCGTTCTGCACGGGGGCGGCGGCCGGCACCGCCGGCCCTCCGAGCGCCCGCACACCATTCGGCGTTCCGAGCCCGGTCGGTCCGTCATAACCCGGCGCGGCGGTGCAGAGGTAGGCCGCGGGGCATCCAGTGCCATTGCTGCCCTGTACGACATCGTTCAGGGCTTCCGGATGCTCGTAGGGGTACGCCGCCGGGTACGTGCCGGCCGCCGGAGTTCCCGCCAGGGCGTACATGGCTGCTACAAGCGGGGCGGCGACGCTCGTGCCGCCGAAGACCTGCCAGGCGGAGGAATAAGGAGCGCTCGTCGTCGGCCCGTAGCCGGCGACTCCGGTGGCCGGGTCCGCGACCGCTGCGATGTCGGCCACGGTCTTCCCGACACACCCCGTGTCCGTCTGCCACGTCGGCTTGACGCTGTACGAGCTGCACCCGCTCCCCGAGCCGCTCCACGCGGTCTCCGTCCAGCCTCGCCCTGTAGCGGCCGGGGACAACGTGGTCCCCCCGACCGCTGTGACGAAACGAGAGCTGGCCGGGAACTGCGCCCCGTATCCGGAGTCGCCGCTCGCCGCCGTGATCACGACGCCCGGGTGGTCGTAGTAAGCGTCGTACGGACTGAAATCCCAGCCCGCGTCGAGGATGCCGTACGAGTTCGAGACGTATCGTGCACCCAGCTGCACCGCGGTATTCGCGGCCGCGCCGAGGTTCGTCGCGGAAGCGTCTTCGGCCTCCACGAGCAGGATCCGGCAAGCGGGACAGGCCGCGCTCACCATCTCGATGTCGATGGCCGTCTCAGGTCCCCATGAGTGCTGGGGATCGACCGAGGGATAGGAAGTTCCTCCGCGCTGGTCGACCTTGCGGAAGCAGCCGCTGGCGCTGGTACAGGCCGGCAGGCCGAATCGGGACCGGTAGGCGGCGAGGTCCGTTTCGGCGGTCGGTAGATCGTAGGCGTCGATCACCGCGACCGTTGCGCCCTGGCTCGCTGCGGCAGGAAGGGCGTAAGCCTGCTGCAACTGCGCCGGTGAGTAACCCGCTGGGAGTTGCCCGGCCATCGGCGTCGCAACACCCTCCACGACTTCTGCGAAGCAGGCCGCGTGGTCAGGCCTCGGCGTCGAGCAGGTGCGACGATGCGGGTGCCCTGCGATACGCGGATCGGCGCTCGGCCCTGCGTCCTGCTTCACGGCCCGGACCGGGGCGGACGCATCCGCAGGGACGGACCCCGCCGTTACGGACAACATCGCCACGACAACCAGCACCGCTGTCGACACCGCCGCACCCTTCGGCACAGGCCACCTCCTCGTTTCGGCGTCACCGTATCAGTTGCTGAAGCCGTAACCGGTGCGACGCCCGGCGAACATCGCCAGGTGTGGCGGAACGAGCTGTCGACCCTCGGCAGATAACATCAGACGAGCGACGGCGGCCTCATCCCGGCCCGAGGTGGCCGCGCTGCAGCTGAAGCGGGAGGCCTCCGTGCCGCAGAACAGAATCGTCAGTCCCTTCGCGATCGCGGTCGCGATCGCGACTACGTTCGCCTGCCTCGGGGCGATCCCTGCCGGCGCCGCCGAGAGGCCCGCGGCCGTGAACTCTCCGTCGCCCGCTCCCACTCCGGGCGCGACGACCCCTGTCGCCGACCCCGCGTCACCCTCCCCGACGGCGTCTCCGAAACCCTCTCCGTCTCCGACGGGGACACCGGCCATCACCGGGGACGACCCGGACCTGGCCACGCAGACGCGTGCGGGGAATCACTCGATGGGCTCCACCATCGAGGCCTACGACCAAGCATCGCGGACTGTGGCGCCGCGATCGCTCGTCGCCACCCCGAGTGTCTCCCCGCCCGGGGTCCCCGGGCTCGATGTCTCGGGCTGGCAGACGAACGTCGATTGGGCACAGGTCGCTGCGAACGGAGCCAAGTTCGCGTATGTCAAGGCGACGGAGAGCATCGATTACACCAGCAGCCGCTTTCCCAGTCAGTACAACGGGGCGTACAACGCCGGCCTGATCCGCGGCGCCTACCACTTCGCCGTCCCGAACAAGAGTTCCGGCGCGGTGCAAGCCAACTTCTTCATGAACAACGGGGGAGGTTGGACGCAGGACGGGCGGACTCTGCCGCCTCTACTCGACATCGAGTACAACCCGTACACGGCGACCGACGACACCGACACCTGCTACGGGCTCGACCCGGGGCAGATGGTGTCCTGGATCGCCGACTTCTCCAACACGATCTACCAGCGGACCGGGCGACTCCCCGCCATCTACTCGACCACGGGCTGGTGGACCCAGTGCACCGGCAACAGCGCGGCGTTCGGAACCAATCCGCTGTTCATCGCCCGCTACCCCAGCAACATCGCGAACGGCCCAGGCACTCTCCCGGGCGGGTGGAACAGCTACACCATGTGGCAGTACGCCAGTTCCGGAATCTTCCCCGGAGACCAAGACGTCTTCAACGGCAGCCTTGCCACTCTCCAGCAGTTCGCCTTCACCGGTCGCGCGCTCGCGCAGCCGGTGATCGGGACCGGCGACCTCAACGGGGACGGCAAGCCCGACCTCCTGGCGCGGCGGCCGGACGGAACTCTCTGGTTCTACGCGGGACAGGGGGCGGCGGGCGGATCCGTCGGCTACGCCGCGGGGGTGCAGGTGGGCACGCAGTGGGGCGTCTTCGACGACCTCCTGATGCCCGGCGACATCACCGGCGACGGGGTGCCCGACCTGCTGGCGAGGAAGACCAACGGGACGATCCTGGTCTACCCGATCTCACCGACGGGCGACGGGGGTATCTCGATCGGGAGCTCCCTCGTGCTCAGCTCCGGCTGGGATGCGTTCACGGACGTCATCGCCGCGGGCGATGTCAACGGAGACAGGCTCCCCGACGTCCTCGGCCGCAGGCCCGACGGAACGCTGTGGCTGTACGCCGGGACCGGCAAGGTCGACGGCTCGAGCACCGGCTTCCAGGCGGGCAGGCAGATCGGCACCTCGTGGAACATCTTCACCCAGGTCATCGGCATCGGCGACCTGGACAAGGATGGCTGGGACGATCTCCTCGGTATCCGCCTCGACGGGTCGGTGTGGTACTACCGCGGGTCCGCCTCCGGGTACCAGCCGGGGGCTCGTGCGAGTGCGAACGGGGTGGTGGCAGGCGATCTGCTGATCGCGGCCGGTGACGCGAACGGCGACGGTCGGCCCGACCTCCTCACCCGGAGTTCGTCCGGGGCTCTCAAGTTCTCCGCCGGGGCGATGCTGACCCAGCCGGCGTTCGGGTCGGCCCAGACCGTCGGTTCGGGCTGGGGCGTCTTCAACCGCGTCATCGGAGCCGGTGACGTCACCGGCGACGGCGCGCCGGACATCGTGGCCACCACCACCGACGGCAATCTGTATCTCTACTCCGGCAACGGCTCGACGGGTGGCGTCAACAAGAGCTACCGGGCCGGCATCCGCATCGGCTGGGGTTGGACGGGTTTCACCAGAGTTCTCAACGCCGGCGACTTCACCGGGGACGGACGCCCGGACCTGCTCGCCGTCCGAACCGACGGCAGCCTGTGGTTGTACCCCAGCACCGGCGTCGTGAACCCGACGACACCGTCCACCTATTCGAGCGGCATCCGGATCGGGACGACGGGCTGGACGGACTTCACGATGCTTGCTGCCGCTGACTTCAACGGCGACGGCATGCCCGACGTCCTCGCCACCCGGGCGGACGGTACCGCGGTGTTGTATCCCGGCGTCCGACAGACCCCGTCATCGACATCGTGGCTCGGAGCACCGGTGTCGGTGGGGCCCGGATGGAACGTGTACTCGGCGATCGTCTCGACGGGCGACTCGAACGGCGACGGACGCCCCGACGTGATCGCGACGCGACCCGACGGCACCCTGTGGATACTGGCGGGTACGGGAGCGAGCTCCGGCCCGCTGTTCTCGGCCGGCGCGGTCATCGGATCCGGCTGGAACATCTTCAGCTCGGTCACCGGGACGGGCGACAGGAGCACAGGACGGACGGGCGACCTCCTGGGGGTCCGCACCGACGGCGCTCTGCTCTACTACCCGAGTACGAACGTCGCTGCTGTCGCGAACGTGCCAGGGTACGCGACGACCGTGGTCGCCGGCTCGGGCTGGAACATCTTCGGCTGAGCCCGCGCCGCGCGGGCTCAGCGTGTCGCGACGTCCCAGTCGCTGAACGCCACGCCGACCTCCGTGGAGGCGAGCGCCAGAAGGTCGTCCCGGCTGAAGGGGCCCTCGTAGAGCTCCGTCACCCGCTCCACGAGCGCCGGCTCCACTCCCGCACGCTCCATCCCGATCGCGTTCGCCCCGCGGACGCGGGCAGGGTTGCCGAACGCCTTCGCCCACGGCGGCACGTCGGCCACGACGACGGACCCCATCCCGACCATCGCACCGTTACCGACGACGCGCCTTTGGTGCACCGACGCGCCGAGCCCCAGGTTGGCGCCGTCGCCCAGCCGGACGTGCCCAGCGAGCAGAACGCTGGAGGCGAGAGTGACGCCGTCCCCGATCGTGCAGTCGTGCGCGATGTACACCTGATTCATGACGAAGCAGTCGTCGCCAAGCACCGTCCGGTCGTGCCAGCCCTGATGGATCTGGGCGTACTCGCGCACCACATTGCGATTGCCGATGACGATCCCGTTGCCGCTGCTCCTCTCGGTGGCCGAGGGCGGATGCGGCCAGCTGCGCACCTCCGGAGGGGCGCCGATCACCACCCCCGCACCGAACCAATTCCCGTCGCCGATCTCCAGCGGCCCGGTGAGGACTGCGAACGGTCCGACCGTGTTCCCGGCGCCCAGGACGACGTCGTCTCCGACGATCGCCGTGGGGTGGATGGAGTTCTCTCCGGGGGTCACGACTGGCACCTTCCGGTCGGAGTAACGAGGTAAGGTAAGGGCGCGCACACTGCGTTCAGCACACTGCAAACATACCCACGAGGCTCAATGATTCCCATTACGACGGTGAAGTTCGGCCCGGAGGAGGAGCGCGAGGTCCTGGAGGTCCTCCGCTCCGGCTCCATCGCTCAAGGGCCGAAGGTCGCTCAGCTCGAAGCCGAATTCGCTCGCATGCACGGCGTCCCCCACGCGATCGCCGTCAACAACGGTACGACGGCGCTCGTCGCGGCCCTCCAGGCGCTCGACCTGCAGCCGGGCGATGAGGTGGTGACATCGCCGTTCACCTTCGTGGCGACGCTCAACGCCATCCTCGAGGCGGGCGCGACCGCGACCTTCGCCGACATCCGCTTCGACGACTTCAACGTCGACCCGGAATCACTCGCCGCGGCGATCGGACCGAAGACGAAGGTGCTCCTGCCAGTGCATCTGTACGGGCAGATGGCCGACATGGGCGCGATCTCCGCTTTGGCCGAGCAGAACGGTCTGCGAATCCTCGAGGACGCCGCGCAGTCGCACGGCGCGACGTACGACGGGCGGTCCGCCGGCAGCTACGGCCTTGGCACATTCTCGCTCTACGCCACCAAGAACCTCACCACGGGCGAAGGCGGCATCATCACCACGAACGACGATGCGATCGCCGACAAGCTGCGCGTCATGCGCAACCAGGGTATGCGTGCGCGCTACGTATACGAGATGGCCGGGCACAACTATCGCCTCACCGACCTGCAAGCTGCTCTGGGCCTTCCCCAGCTCGCCCGGTACGAGTCGATCGTGGCCGCGCGCAAGCGCAACGCCGCCCGGTTGTCCGAAGGCCTCTCCGACGTCCCCGGCGTGGTGGTCCCGCAGGAGCTGCCCGGCCGCTCGCACGTCTGGCACCAGTACACGATCCGTGTCACCGAGGAAGCCCGAGTGAGCCGCGATGCGTTCGTCGAGGCGCTGTCGGCAGAGGGCATCGGCGCGGGCGTCTACTACCCGCGCCTGCTCTGGGACTACGACGCATACCGTGACCACCCGCGCGTCCTCCGTCGCGAAGCTCCGGTGGCGGAGCAGGTGGCCGCACAGGTCATCTCCCTGCCCGTCCACAACGCCCTGAGCGACGACGACCTGTCGGCCATCGTCGCCGCCGTCTCCAAGGTGGCCGGCGCGTGAGCGCCCCGGCACGCATCGCGCTCGTCGGCGCGGGCACGATGGGCAGCCATCATGCTCGCGTGATCGCCCAGTCCGCGGATGCCGAGCTCGCGGTCCTCATCGATCCGAGGGAATCCGTCGGGCGCGCTGTCGCCGAGCGCTTCGGCACCACATGGCGACCGGAGCTCCCCGACCTCTCCGACATCGACGGCGTGGTGGTAGCTGCGGCTACGGAGGCGCACTACGACCTGGCGATGCAGGTGCTGAGTCAGGACACCGCCCTCCTGGTCGAGAAGCCCGTAGCCGACAGTCTGCTGCGCACCGAGGAGATCCTCGACCTGGCGAACGTACGAGACCTCCCGTTCATGTGCGGGCTTCTCGAGCGATACAACCCCGCCGTGATGACCGCACGTGAGTTGCTCGGAGAGCCCGTGCACGTCACCGCGGTCCGGCACTCGCCGTACGCTCCGCGCATCCGTACGGGCGTGTCCTGGGATCTGCTCGTCCATGACGTCGATCTGGCGATCGGGATCATCGGAACGGCACCCAACAGCGTCGAATCCCGCCTGGGGCACTTCCACCCGGATTCCCTGCAGGACGCCGAGGACGTTGCGGAGACCCTGCTCGACTTCCCCGGCGGTGCCATCGCGCATGTCTCCGCCAGCCGCGTGGGCCAGCGGAAGATCCGCCAGCTGTCGATCTACGAGCGTGAGCGGCTGATCGAGGTCGACCTGCTCCGCCGCGACGTCACGGTGTACCACCACGTCTCCGAGAACTCCGTCGACGAAGGTCGTGGCTACCGCCAGCAGACGGTGATCGAGATCCCTGAGCTCGTGAGTTCGCAGGAGCCGTTGACCACGCAGTTCGGCCGCTTCCTCAAGCTGGTCGACGGCACCGCCGACGCGTCGGCCGAGCGCGAGACGATCCTGCCGCCGCACCGGGTCATCGACCAGGTGATCTCGGCGCGCCAGGCGGTTCCCCAGGCGTGAGCGTGACGGAGGACCGTCCGGCAGGGACCCCGGAGCGAGGACGCCGAACCGGCGTCCTCGCTCTGCTCGACCATTCGGCGGTGCGCTACCTGATCGCCGGAGGCGTGGCGTTCCTGGTCGACTTCGGACTGCTGTGGCTGTTCCATGTCGCACTCGGGCTCCCGACGTGGCTCGCTGCGGCGATCTCGTTCCTCCTCAGCTTTTTCTTCACCTACACGATCCAGCGCGTGTTCTCTTTCGGTTCGGCGGCACCGCACGGCCCCGCGCTGATCAAGTACACTCTCCTGGTCGCCGCCAACACGGTCGCGACTGCGGGCATCGTCGCACTTTTCGACCACACCGCCCTCGGTTGGGCCGGAGGCAAGGTGGTCGCGACGGTCGTCACAACGGTCTGGAACTACTTCGCCTACCGCTACTGGGTCTTCGCCCATCCCGGACGGTCGCGTGCGGTTCGCAAACCAGCTCGAGAGGACTGAGATGTACAACGGCGCCAGAATCGCCGCAGTGGTTCCTGCCTACAAGGAAGAGAAGATGATCACGCAAGTGATCGACACGATGCCGGAGTTCGTGGACCACATCGTCATCGTCGATGACCACAGCCCCGACAACACGAGCGAGGTCGTCCGCGCCAGCGGCGACGACCGCGTCACCCTCATCCGCCACGAGGTGAACCAGGGCGTCGGGGGCGCCATCATCACCGGTCACCGCGCGGCGATGGAGCTCGGCTCCGACATCAACGTCATCATGGCCGGCGACGCCCAGATGGACCCCGCCTACCTCCCGGACCTCCTCGACCGGGTGACCACCGAAGGGTACGGATTCGCCAAGGCGAACCGGTTCTTCTCCCCCGAGTCCTTCGCCGGAATGCCTCGCTACCGCATCTTCGGCAACATCACTCTGTCGTTCATGACGAAGCTGGCGAGCGGGTACTGGCACCTGTTCGACCCGCAGAACGGCTATACCGCGGTCCGCACAGAGGTGCTTCGACGAATCCCGCTCGACAACGTGGCGCGTCGCTACAGCTTCGAGAACGACTTCCTCATCCACCTCAACATCTTGCAGGTGCCGGCGACGGACGTCCCGATTCCCGCCGTGTACGGCAATGAGGTCTCGAGCATCCGGCTCGGGCGCGTGGTACCGGAGTTGCTCAGCCTGCTGACCCGGGGTTTCTGGCGGCGCATCTGGTATCGCTACGTGCTCTGGTCGTTCTCCCCCATAGCGCTCCTCCTGGTACTGGGACTCATCCTCTCGATCTTCGGACTGGGCGTCGCGATCTGGGTGTGCTTCCAGATCGCCGCGTCGGTCGTCGCGACCGCCGCGACGGTGATGCTCGCCGCGCTCCCATTCATCCTCGGCACTCAGATGCTCATATCCGCGTTGCAGCTCGATATCCAGGCGAGCCCGTCCACACCGACCTACCTTCCGTTCGAGAAATAGACCGGGCGCCCGCTTTCCCTGTAGGATCTCTCACGTTCGTGTCGGTCTTCAGGGGGAAATGTGCGCAAACTCATCGGTGCCGTAGCGGTCGCGATCGCCGGGCTGGGGTCGAGTCTGATCGTGAGCGCTCCGGCGTCAGCGGCGTCGACCATCGAGGTCTCGGCGGTCGCGCACCTGTACACCAATCATGGCTACCTGGACGTGCCGCTGGACCCGGCTAACGAGACAGACATCTACAGCGGTGACAGCACCTTCAATCTGACGATCAAGAACAACAGCGCGGAGGCGTACACGGTGACCGCTCTGGCACCGGCCGGTCCCGGAGACTCGTGCGCGGGGACCATCGCTCCGGGCGGCTCCCTCGCCTGCTCCACCAGGGCCACGGTCGCCGAAGGCTCCGGCACCCTCGACTTCACCGTCACCGGCACCTTCGCCGTGAGCGGTGCCGACACGACGGTCGCATCGTTCCCGGTTTTCGGGGTGCACTATCAGGTCGTGAGTGACGACTTCGCGTACACCGCGCCGCCGCCCGCGACGGGCTGGTCGACCGTTCCGATCGACCCGCAGCTCCTCTCGTACCCGGGTTTGTTCCGGCCGCAGATCCGTCTCACCCAGAGCTGGGACGGGAACACTCCCGTGACCATCAAGCGCGCCACGGGAGCTCTGGCGAACGCGAGCGATGAGTGCTTCGGCACCCTCCCGAAGGTCGTCCAGCCGGGCGACCAGATCCTGTCCTGCATCTTCGACATCACCCGCCGCGGCAACTCCTGGGGCTTCCAGTGGACGGGCCCCATGGGAGACGAAGGCGCCACCGCCGGCTCGCTGCAGTGGATGGGCGGTGGATACTGCACCACATCGGCTCCTCGCTACAAGGGAGGCGACACTGTCGACATCTCCTGCAGCAACTTCGCGCCTGGCCTGAGCGTTCAGGCGCGCATCTGGCAGGTCGGCGTCACCGCGCCGCAGACCGTCGCAGCCGACGGCACGGTCTCGTTCTCCTACGCACTTCCCACCGTTACGACAGGGTTCCCGTCCGGGTCGCTGGTGTTCCGTGAGGGGGTCGACCCGGATGTGGAGTCCGATGGACCGGTCCTCTTCACGATCGACCCGGGGGTGGCGTCGACGACGACCGCCGGCAGCACGTCCTCCGGCGCCGGTCAGGCAGAACTGGCCGCCAGCGGATCGGACGTCAGCACCGTCAGCGCGCTCGGCTTGGGCGCCCTCGGCGGTGGACTGCTCCTGCTCCTCGTCGCCGTGCGTCGCCGCAGAAGCAGCCGCGCCTGACCCTCAGGCAGGCTGCAGACCCTCAGGCAGGCTGGATGAGGTCGCGGAGGATGTCCGCTCGCCCGCGACTCGCGAACCGCTCGTAGGCGCCCGTGCGTGCCAGCCTAAGGACGTGGCGGGCCCTCGGGAGTCGGGAAGCCGGCATCGCCGCGCGCTCGGCTTCGAAGGCGGCCTTCTCTCGCGCCGAGGCGAGACGCTCCTCCGCGATACCGTCGAGCCCGTCCAGACGATCGGCGAGCGTGGCGAATCGGCTCGCGAGGATCACGTTCCGCTCCCCGCGGGGTTCGAGAACCCTCCTCACCTTGCGCGCGAGAGTCGGGGCCGCGACGCCGATCTGATTTGCTCCGTGCTGCCGGTAGTCGATGGTCGCCTCCGTCAGCACCCTCACTCCTCCACGGGCAGCCGCGACCGCGGCGAGCCATTCGTCGTGCACCCATCCCGGTGGGAAGGGAAGTGCGTCGTCGAGGAGCGACCTGCGAAGGATCACCGTGGCGCCTGTGGCCAGATTGCGTCGCAGAAAGACGGTGTACGCGTCTCCGGCCTGCTCTCGACCGAGCTCTTCTCGGGTGACCTCCAGCGATTCGAACAGGCTACGACCGAGCGACTCGCCCTCGGAGTCCACGAGTCGGGCATCCGTGTGCACGAGCAGCACGGCAGGATCGTCGAACTCGCGGACGAGCCGCGCCAGCCGACCCTCGTGCCAGACGTCGTCCTGATCGCTCAGTGCGATCAGATCACTGCTGGTTGCGCGCACCGCGCGTTCGAAGTTCGCAGTGACCCCCAGCGGCTTGGACCCCCTGAGCACGGTCAGCGGCACGGGTGCCCGTGCTGCGACCGCCTCGACGCGCTCAAGCGTGCTGTCGATCGAGCCGTCGTCGGACACGACCACCTCATCGGGAGCAGGGCGCTGCGCGAGAATGCTCTCCAATTGACGCTCGATGAAACGCTCCCCGTTGAAGGTGCAGAGAGCGATTCCGACCGTGAAGGACACGGGAAGCTCCGTCACCCCACCGGTTCCGGCTCGCGGGCGGTCACCGGCTCATGGCCGTGTTCCACGGCCGCCGCGCGGTCCGTCACGGTCGCCGAACGCCACGCCATCGCCACGAAGGCGATGCCGATGAGCAGCGCAAGGAGCCAGATCACGGCGCCGCCGGGCGGCAGCCAGCCGGGGTGACGCACGAAGGTCAGCCATTCGACATCCGCCCCGCGCGAGTACCGCTTGATCGAGAACGCGAGGGCGAGCAGCTGGGCGCTCGCGACGACGACGGTGATGGTCCACACGCCTCTGCGCGAGATGCCGGCGGACGAAACGAGGCCCTCCGCGCGCTCCGCCATCACCAGCCCGCCGACGATCACGACGCAGGCATAGGCGACAAGGGCGTAACGCCCCTGCCAGATGTATCCGGAGTGCATCACCGAACCGGCCTGGGTAACGGCGGGAACGAGCGCGAGACTGGCGAGAGCCACGATGAAGGCTCCCAGCAGCCGGCCGCGCGCCAGGATGAGAGCCACAAGCACCAGCCCTCCGGCCAGAGCCCCCCAGACCGCGACGACGTAGCCCGGCGGGAAAGTGTCGAGCCAGCCGAAAACCCCCACGAAACCGGGGTCGATGGTGCGGTTGAGCAGCATGGTCACGAACGCGTAGGCGGGAGGCGTGGTGCCCGCTCCGGGATACGTGCCCATCGCATTGAGCGTGTTGGTACGCAGAATCCATGCCAGCGCGAATCCGCATGCGAGCACGATCCCGACCAGTGTGACCCAGGTGGCGCGGGCGCGGAACAGCTCCCCCAGCCGACCCTTCCGCGCGCCCACCAGAGCGATGAGGCCGATCACCGCGACCCAGAGCGGAGAGAGCCCGCGCATGTTGGCAAGGACCGCAGCGCTCACGAACAGCAGGGACAGCATCCACCCGCGCCCTCGAACCCCTTCGCCGCGAACGAGCGCGAGGAAGAGGCACAACAGAGCGACGCCCGATGCCACCTCGAGGCCGTTGGGGTTCACAGAGGCATTCAAGAAGAGCACCATCGGCGTGGTGACCGCGAAGGTGACGAGCCCGGCGAAGAACGGGATGCCGAGCCGCCGGAGGGCGACGAACCCGATGGCGAGGAAGGCGGAGCACAGGACACCGCTGACGACACGCATGCCGAACACGGTCGCCTTGGCATTGTCGGTGAGCAGGCTCGGCCAGCCGACGGCAAGGTAGTACGTCGGGTTGTAGAGTCCGGCAGAGGTCTCGGCCTTGCGGTCCGGCCCCGTCGTGAAGGGCGCCTGGCAGGTCGCCGGGCTGTTCGGCTGGAACGCGTAGCACGGCCAGTTGCGGGCGCTTGCCAGGTCCCCGGGCACCGTGACCCGCGTAGTGGCGGGCTGATCGGTGGGATCACCGAGGAACTGGCCACGGACCACGGATGCCGCCTTGATGATGTGCGACGGCTCGTCCGGGCTCGCGCCGAGTGGCGTCGAAACCGCCCAGGCCGCGGAAGCGGCGGCAAGCCCGAGGAATACGAGGAGACCAGTGAGCCATTGGCGGCCACCAACAGCGGACAGGAAACGAGACATGGAGGGCTTTCTGTGCGGTCGGGCTCAGCCGACGGTAACCGTGCGGCAGCCGAGAGAGGCGTTGCCCCCTGGCCCCGTGTTGATGGCGTAGACGCACACGGTGTGCTTTCCCGGGGCCGCCGCGATCGTCTGGTCGATCCCGTGCGAGGAGCCGTAGGCAGGATACACGGCCCCAACGTCCGTGCGCTGCTTGTTGGCCGTATACGCGGTACCGACGGCGTCGACGTAGACGTGGACGGTGATCGGAGCCGCCGTGTCGGGATCGATCGCCCAGCCGGTCACGCGCACGCCGCCGGAGGCGACCTGCACCGAGTCGAGGTTCCCGATGGGAACGCGCCCCAGCTCGAGGATCACCGCCGTCACCGTCACCTGCCGGCACCCGAGTACGACGTTCCCTCCGGCTCCGTTGTTGATGCCGTACACGCAGACCGTATGCGTACCAGCGGCCGCCTTGACCGAGGCGGAGAAGCCGTGCCAGTCACCGTAGTCGGGATAGAACCGGCCGACGTCCTGACGTGTCCGATCCGCGGTGAACGCGGTCCCCGTCGCATCGACGTAGACGTGAACGGGAATGGACGCGACCGTATCGGGATCGATCGCCCATCCGGTGGCCGTGATCGTTCCGTCGCCGGCGACCGTGAGGCTTTCGAGATTGCCGAACGGCGCCCGGGACTGCTCGACGACCGTCCCCTGCACGATCACCTGCCGGCAGCCGAGCAGGGCGTTCCCGCCCGCGCCGTTGTTGATGGCATAGACGCAGACCTGGTGCACGCCGATCGCACTGGGCACTGTCGCCGTGTATCCGTGAGCAGGACCGTAGTCCGGATACAGACGCGCCACGTCGGCGCGGTCGCCGGATGCCGTGAACGGTGTCCCCGTGCCGTCGACGTAGACATGGACCGGAATGGGAGCGGCCGTGTCCGGATCGAGCGCCCAGCCGGTCACGGACACCTTGGCACCGCTCGTACTGACCGACTCGAGCGCGCCGATCGGCGCTCTGCCCTGGTCGACGATGGCGCCCGGGCGTACGACGCCGGCGCAGCCGAGGGCAGCGTTGGAGCCGGCGCCGGTGTTGATCGCGTAGGCGCAGACCGTGTGCGGTCCAGGACTGAGCACCGACGTTGTCACGCTGAAGCCGTGCTTGTCACCGTATCCGGGGTAGGCGGTCGCGACATCCGGACGTGAGACGTCGGCCGTGTAGGCCGCTCCCGCGTCGTCCACGTACACGTGGACGGTGATCGGGGCGGTCTGGTCAGGATCGATCGCCCACCCGGTCACGGTCGCCCTGCCGTCCCCGCCGAGAGTGACGGGGGCGAGCGACCCGAACGGGGAACCGCCGTAGAGCGTGACCGTCCGGCAGTCGAGAGCGACGTTCCCGCCGGCGCCGACATTGATGGCGTAGATGCAGACCTGTTGCGCGCCCGACCGGGTGACCGGAACGGTGACGTCGAATCCGTGGTTCGCGCCGAGGGCCGGGTAGACGGCCCCGACGTCGGGCCGGGAACGATCCGCCATCGTCGGGGTTCCGACGTCTCCGACGTAGACGTGCACCGCGATCGGCGACGCCGTGTCGGGGTCGAGAGCCCATCCGGAGACATGCAGCTTGCCGGGACTCCCTTGCACGAGTTCCACGTTGCCGATCGGGTTGCCTGCGCCGACCGGGTCGCCGAACCACTGGCTGTAGTACACCCAGAAGTTACGGTTGCCATAGCTCGAGCACGTGTCGCCGGTGCCGTACAGATTGGCGAGCGCCGCGGGGTTGGGCTGGTACGGCGTGTAGTAGTACAGCGCGGCAGTCGCCTTGTTCTTGATGGTGATCACCGGGGCGTCGCAGCCGTTCGGCCCCGGTGGAATGGGGCTGTACCGCACGGCCGAGGGTGCCCCGACGGGGAACCAGGTGAAGTACTGGGAGGTTCCGGGCGGGTTCCCGTATCGCACGAGTTGGCGAGCGGCGCTGTAGACCTGATTGAAGAAGCCGTAGTAGGCGGTGTCGCAGCCCGATGTGTCCGGGCAGGCGTAACCCATGGCTTTGTAGATCTGGTTCGAGTCCGGCGCCCCGTCGGTGATCAGGCCCTGCTCCTTCTGCAGGGTCACCAGGATGACTTTGGCGCTGACCCCGCAGGCCTGCTGGACCTTGAAGATGATGGCGGCCGCGCCCTCCGATCCTCCGCCGGAGTAGGGCGAGCAGATCACGTCGGCGGGCTTGCTGGAGGTCGGGAACTGTCCGGTCGCAAGGCATCGGCTGTTACTGCACGAGACCTTCGACGAGAGGAAGGATTGGATGTCCGCCTGACTCATCGCCGCGCGGTCGTAGAAGTTGGCGTCCGAGATGATCTCAGCGGGATTGAATTGCGACCCGTCGAGCGCCGCGGCGCGCTCCGGCGCCGTGAGCGTACCCACCAGGGCGGCGCTCACGAGCAGGGCGAAAGCGAGCACGCCCGTGAGCAGCTTCCTCGGAGTCATCCCGGCTCTCCTCGCCCGTGGACATGAATGGCTCCCCCAGCCTAGACGGCTAGGGCAAAGAAGCCACAGATGTCACCGACGTGTCGCGGATCATATCCCGCTGCGATCTCTCTTCGCACGGTCGCGACGCGCCTGGTAGCGCTCGAGCACCGCGCGCGGACCGCCCTCGCGCAAGTAGTAGGCGGCACGATCCAGGTCTCGACGGAGCCCGGTGCGGGTCTGGATCTTCACGCGGCCGAGCGAGGGCCGGGACACCGTCCCCGGCGTCCGGTCGGCGGCGGGGACGGGGGCGCGGCAGAACTCGATCAGAGGCGCAAGCGTCCTGCTCCACCGGAACTGCTCACGCACTCGTGCGACTCCGGCCCGGGCCGCGGCGAGCGCGTCGTCGTCGTAGAGCATGAGCTCCAGGGCGTCCTCGAGCGCTTCGACGTCCTGCTCGGGGACGGCCGCTCCGAGGTTCGCGGAGGCCACCAGGTCGCCGAAGGAGTCACCCTCCGTCGTCACGATCGGCAGGCCCGCCCAAAGATAGTCGAGGATCCGGGTGCGGAACGAGAAGGTCGTCTCGATGTGCTGGAAATGCGTCGACACGCCGAGGTCGGCATCGAGCAGGTAGTCCTGCCGTTGCTCGTACGGAACCCAGCTCTCGTTGAAGAAGACGTTCCGCCCGGCGAGCCCGAGCTCCTTCGCCAGCCCCCGGGCCTTGGAGACCGCCTCCATCTCGGGAACGTCCGGGTTCGGGTGCTTGACCCCCATGAAGAACAGGCGGACGTCATCGTGCCTCTCGGCGAGTCTGCCCACAGCGCGGATCAGCGTCTGCGGGTCGAACCAGTTGTAGATGCCACCGCCCCACACGATGACCTTGTCGCGCTCTCCGATGCCGGGAACCTGCCCGCGAATGGCGTGGCGCCCCTGCTCCGGATCCTCCGACGGGATCCCGAACGGAGCGATGGCGATCAGGGAGTCGAGTTCCGTGTCTCGGGAGTACGTATAGGCGTTGATACGGCCGAGGGCGGCCAACTGCCCGAGCCAGAAGTGGCGCTGACGCTCGCTCGCGCAGAGGAAGAAATCGCCGCGTTCCAGCTGCTGGTTCAGAGTCCCCGTCGCGTCGCCGATCTGACTGTCCCACTGCCGGAGAGTCAGCCCGCGCCCTTGCTCCAGCTGCTCGAGATGCATCGGGTCATAGACGTCGGCCACAAGGATCTTGGTGGACTGTGCCAGGGCGGGGAAGAGCGCGAGCGCATTGCCCTGGAAGACGATGACGTCGGCCCAGCGCTCATGGGGTGTCATCGTGCCGGGACGATGATGACTCGCGGTCGCCAGCTCGAAGGGCGCGTCCATCTCAGCCACCGAGGTGAGGCTGACCAGGCGTACTTCATGTTCGGCGGCGAGCTCCTCCGCGATGTGCCAGGCGCGAATCGCGGGACCGGCCATCCGCGGCCCCACCGGGTCGCCGGTGATCACGAGCACCCGACGACGGTCGGTTCCCGCCAGCACATCCAGGCTTCCGACGATCTTGTCGTACCCCTCCTGGTAGGACGGCATCGGGTAGGCCGGTTCGTCCAGGTTGCCGAAGAGCTTCATGAGCGCGCGGTCGCTCCGCACCCTGCCTGCCTGGATCTCTCGCCGCTTGTCTGTCATCTCCGGCAGCAGCTCGACGAAACGGTCGATGGCGAACACCCCCGCCATGGTGGATTTCGCCACCGGCATGGCGGAGTCGGCATCGTCCCCGGGGTTGCGAAGGTCCAGCACCGAGGAGTCCAGCCGACCTCGGGCGACCGCACGCCGGACCGCGAGCAGCAGAGCGGCGGAGAAGGTGTCGTCGAGGAGCTCGTCGCCCAGGTTCTTGTAAAGCGTGTAGAGGGCGTTCCGTTCGAGCAGGTACTCCTCGCGGAAAGCGCCGAATTTGTTCATGGACGCGTGATGCTTGTGAAATGCCAGAGACGCCGGCTGGAAGCGGAAACGGTAGCCGAGCAGATTGAGACGCCACCCCAGATCCACGTCGTCATAGAACATGAAGTAGTCGTCGTCGAAGCCACCGAGTTCTTCGAACACCTCGGCGCGGATGAACATTGCAGCACCGGTGCCGAAGAGCACGTCCTTCTCCTGGTCCCAGGAACCGCGATCGCGCTCGCCGGCATGCGGCTTGTACCCCATGCCGTACCAGGTGATCGCTCCGTCGACGAAGTCCACCTCCTCGCCCTCCCAATCGAGGACCTTGCTGGCGACTGCGCCGATGTCGCGTCCGGTCGCGAAAGTGTCGACGGCCGCGCGGATCCACTGGGGGTCGGGGCGCGCATCGTTGTTCAGGAAGGCGATGAACTCGCCGGACGACTTCTCGACCCCCAGATTGCAGCCTCCGGTGAAGCCGAGATTGGCGCCGGAGTCGATGAGCACGATGTCGTCCAGAGACCGAAGTCTGTCGAGGCTGTCATCGCCGGAACCGTTCTCGACGACGACGATCTCGAGCGCGTCGCTGGGCCAGTCGAGCTCGCGCAGGCCGCGGACGCTCTCGATGGTGTCGTCCGCTCCGCGGAAATTGACCAGGATGACGGAGACGACTCCGGCACGGCGCTTCTTCATACCCTCGACCTCGCTCGTTACGCTGGGACCACCGACGCCGGTCCGCCGAAGAGTCTAGCCCGCTGTCAAACGGACACCCTGGCGATGCTCCGCAGGGACGCGGCCAGCTCCTCACCGGTCAGAGCGGCGGCCCGCTCGGCGCTGCGCCGGCCGTTGGCCGCCAACTCGGATCGCACATCGTCGTCCCCGAGGAGGTCGTCGAGAGCACGCCCGAGCGCCGCGCCGTCCGCCGGGTCCACGAGCAGCGCGTTGTATCCGTCCAGCACTTCCCAGGAGGTCCGCGGGTTGGGGCGACCGACGTACGCCGCCCCCGTCGCCATGAGCGAGAGCGGGACGAGGCTGTTGGGGAACTCCTCGAACGTCACGACGACGGACGGCCGTAATTCGCGTACGCGCTCGGACAGATCCGCGGCTTGCGCGTCGGCGAGGTGCTGAACCCGGGCATCCCGCTGGTGCACCGCTCGATCGAGCTCCAGCCGTGCTGAGGCGTCGAGCCCGACCGTCACGACCAGCGGCACCGCCGCCGCCGCCTGGGCACCCGCCTCCGGCGGCTTCAGGGCAGGCACCAGGCGATGGCGGACCTCCCACGCCGTTTCGGCGCGGAGCTGGTCTGCACCCCAACGGTTCGCCGCAATGTACTCGAACTCCGGCCGGTAACCGGCCACGATGCGCGTCTGCAGTGCCGGGTCGTGCGGGTGATCGCCGCTCTCCACCGTGGGGAGGAGGTAGACGGGCTTCCCGGCGTGGAGCGTCGCGAGCCAGACGGTCTCAGCGGCGCCCCAGTCCGCGCACACGACAAGCGCCGGATCGTCGGCGAGCTCGGCGACGAGGTTCTCGTCACGGCCGGTCGCTTCCTGCTCGTGAACACTGGCCGCGAGCCCTTCAGCACCGAGCGCGCTCACCAGCTCGAGAACATACCGCCGCCAGACTGGAGCAGCCGCGGGGCTGATGACGAAGTCCACGCGCACCGCGTCTGCCACCTCGCGCTCGAGGAAGGAGGAGCGCCAACGGTCCCAGAACCGTCGCATCGACGCCAGCTCCCGCTTTCCCTGGCTGTAGCCACGGGAGGCCGACTCGTGGTGGATCAGGAGCGACTGGGGTTCGTACCAGCAGCGGATGCCCTCGCGCCACGCCTGCAGGCCGTAGTCCACGTCCTCGAAGCCGAGCCAGTACCCCTCGTCGAGCCCGCCCAGCCGCTCGTACGCTTCGCGACGGATGTAGACGCAGGCACCGGAGATGGACCGGTTGTACCCGGGCACGTTCGCCAGTGGCCGTGAGGCCGGGCTGCCGACATAGAGATGGCCGAACCACTGCGGTGCGAGCACACGCGCATAGTACGTGCCGCCGTACTGGATGCGGCCGTCCGGGTAGACCAGCTTCGGGCTCACCAGACCTATGGCCGGGTCACGCTCGTACGCAGCGAACTGCAGGGCATCAAGCCAGCCCGGCTGCGCCACGATGTCGGAGTTCAGCAGCACGATGTCGTGCTTCGCCTGGGCCATCCCGACGTTCACGGAGACCGCGAACCCCTGGCGTCGTTCCTTGAAAACCATCCTGGCGCGGTCGAACTCCGACTCGACGGCGCGGAGGCGTTCCGTGTTCGCCGGCTGACAGTAGTCATCCACCACGATGATCTCGTAGTCGAACTCCGAGCAGGTGTCCGCGATGCTGCTCAGGCACGCTCGCAGCAGCGGTTCGTCGTTGTAGCTGGGGATCACGATGCTGACAGGTCGGCGGTGCGCGGAGACCCGAGCGAGCACTGCGTCGTCGACGGCCAGGCCCTGCGTATTAAGCTGGAACGCGCGCTGCGCCAACGGGCCGCGGAGCCGCTCCTTGACTCCGTCGGGAAGTGCGCGAGCCAGGGCCTTCGCTGCGGAGCGGAACGTCGTGCTCATAGGTAATCGTCCTCGGGCTGAGTAAGAGAGTCGAAGTTTTCATGGTACAGACTGCCCTTTCACGTCCCGGCGTTCCCCGTCTCCTGGTCGTCGCCGGGGACGTGGTCGGCAAGCGGATGGCAGGCCCCGGGATGCGGGCAGTGGCCGTGGCAAAGGCCCTCGCACCGTCCATGTCGGTGACGCTGGCCCTCGGCGTCGCCGGGAGCGAGCCGATCGGCTTGGAGGCCGACGGAGTGGTGGTGACGGAGTACCGCTCGCGGGACGAGCTGGAATTGCTCGTAGCGGGAAGCGATGTCGTGTTCTGCCAGTTCATCGACACGAACGTCGCCCGGATCGCGGTGCAGCGGAACGTCCGTCTGGTCTTCGACCTGTACAACGCGCTCCCGGTGGAAACCGTCGGTGCGGAGGTGATCAGCGGCGTTCGCGATCCCGCGGGCAAGGACCGCGAGTTCTCCGAACTCCTCCGCTACTTCCGGTTCTGCGCGCAGGCCGGTTCCTACTTCGTGGCCTCGAATGAGCGCCAGCGGGACTATTGGCTCGGCTACATCATGGCCTCGGGCGGAATCCTCCCGAGCACACTCGACCACCGCTCTGCCGACGATCTGATCGGGCTGGCGCCGTTCGGGATGGAGGAGTCGGATCCTGTCCAGAACCGTCACGGGCTCCGCGGCCGCCATGGCATCCGTGAGGACGACATCGTGGTGCTCTGGGCTGGGGGGATCTGGGATTGGTTCGACGCGGAGACGCCGATCCGTGCGATCGCGGCGCTGGCCCAGGAAGACCCGCGTTACAAACTGGTGTTCTACGGGACCGTGCACCCGAACTCCACGATCGGCCGTCCTCCAGCCGTCGAGCGCGCGCGGACCGTGGCCAAGGAACTCGGTGTCCTGGGAACGGCGGTCGTCTTCCTCGACGAATGGGTCCCTGCCGACGAGCGCGCCGACTTCCTGCTCGATGCCGACCTCGCGGTGTCCGCCCACAAGTCATCTCTGGAGACGCACTACTCGTTCCGCACACGCATCCTCGACCACTTCTGGGCACGACTTCCCAGCATCGTCTCGGAGGGCGACTGGTTTGCGGACTACATCGCCCGCGAGGGGCTCGGCTCAGTCACGCCGATCGGAGATGTGGATGCGACCAAAGCGGCCATCCGAAGGCTCGGCGACGACGTCGAGGCGCGCGAAGCGGTGCGTTCCCGTATCGACGGGATCCGGGAGGACTGGCGCTGGTCGGCGACCACTGCTCAGCTGCGCGACCGTATCGTGGGGCCCCTGCGCGATGCGCCTGAGCCCACTCTGCTCGCGAACGTCGACGGCGAAGGCCTGCCCTCCATCGCTTCTGCGCCTGCGAGCGGCCTTCGGGCAGCCGTCTCCCGCACCCGCGTCGGCCGTCTCGCGTCGAAGGTCAGGCGGCGCGTTCGCCGCTGGACGGGGAGAACTCAGAGAATCCGCGCGTAGTACTCGGCCAGCTCGTCGAGGACGTTCGGCCACGCATACCGCGCGGCCGTGGCCAGTCCGGCCTCGCTGAGCTGCTGCCTGCGCTTCGGGTCGTCGATGAGGCCGGCGATCGCGGCGGCGAGTGCTGCCGGGTCGCCCTGTGGGACGAGAATGCAATTCTCCCCGTCCACGCAGAAGTCACGGTTTCCATGCGCGTCGGTCGTGATCACCGGGCACCCGGCCGCCATCGCTTCGATGATCGGCAGCCCGAAGCCCTCGTGCAGCGATGTCGAGACGAACAGGGTGGCTTCGTTGTAGAGCTCGTTGACGCGCCTGTGCGAGGGTCGAACGACGTAATCGACGCGCTCGTCCTTCAGGATGTCCGGCTCATAGCCGAAGAGGAGCATGCGGGGACGCTGGTCCCCGAGTCGGCTCCACGCTGCGGCGGTCAGAGCGAAGTTCTTCTGGAAGAAGGACCGACCGACGGCGAGGAGAGTGTCGTCCCTCCGCTCGACGCGAGTCGAGGGGAAGAACAGCCGCGGGTCGTAGCCGACGGGAATGATCGCCGGGTCGAGCCCCACGGATTTCAGCTCGCTGGCTTGGTAGGAACCCGTGGTCAGCGAGTGGAACTCGTGGCGTGCGCTCGCGGCGACCGCGGCCCGTGAGAGGCGCTGGCTCGGATAGAACCACGCCTCGAACTCCTGGAAGTAGGCGACCGGCACACCTGTTACGACGCTGGCGAGCCAGACGACCTGCTGGGTCTCCCACCAGGTCGCGACCTTGATCGCCTCTTCCTTGCGGAGAGCCATGAGGAGGTCGAAGTAGTTACGGAACGTGGTCACGGGGATGGCGAGGTCGGTCCAGTCCGGATGCTCCTGCAATGCCCAGATCTCGACGTCGAATCCACGGACGGCGAGCCCCTCGGCCTCCTCGAACACGACGCGGATACCGCCGGAGACAGAGGTCGCATTGAGGACGAAGATCACCCGTCGGCGGCCGTCGCGACCGGTCACCCGTCGCTCGAGGAGCCACTCGCGGTGCAGCGGGGTGACCTCAGGGACAGGCAGATCGCCCCGGTGCACGCGGATGGAGGGGTAACCGAGGGTTCGGATGTTCTGCTGCCACCCCCGCGCGACAAAGAGTGACACGTCGCCGTCGAGGCCGGCCGAGTGGTCCAGGTCGCCACTACGAAGCAGGACATGGTCCACCGCCTCTGCCCGGATCAGCGTGCCGTGCGCAAGTGCCGTGAGGAGGTAGCGCGGGATGACATCCTGCCCATGATCCGCCTCCGGGGCGCCGGTCGGGACGAACTGCTCACGACTCCGGTCGAAGTCGAAGCCCGGCTGGACGACGTCGTCGACCACGTAACCCGGCGTGATCACCCCGACTTCCTCGTCGTGGTCGTACGTCCGCGATGCGTACTGGAGCTGCAGCAGCTGCTCCGCCGACACGGGGTCGGCGTCGAGGTCGATGAGGAGGAGATCGCACCGGCGCCACAGCCGCTGCACCCAGCGGAGCACAGGCGCAAGACGAGCAGTCGCCGCGGGTCCGACGACTCCGGTCAGGGTGTAGAAGGTCGGATCGAGCTCACTCACCTGGGCCGCGGCGTCGGGGGCGACCAGGAAGTGCGCGGGAAAGCGCTCCCGGATGCCGACCATCCAGAGGACGTGCTCCGGACGCAGCTCGCCGAACAGAGCGACGACGAGCGGTGGCGCATTCCGGCGTCGCCACTGCTCCGCAGCCGAGAGGGGTAACTCGGTCGAGACACCGTTGGCATACACGTAGGCCGGTCCCGGCGCCTCCGGCTCGCGGCGGACACGCAAAGCGGCGGGGTCGATTCCTGCCCGCTCGAGCGCCCGCTTGACGATCTTCTTGGACCTGACGCGCACACTCACAGCACGGATCCCCCTCTTTACTTCGGGCACCGCTTCCGCCCTCCTGGCAGAGGATATCCGATGGCCTTCAGAGGGGGCTCAGCCGTTCTCGCAAGTGCTGTGGCTACAATGACCTTCTGTTTTCACCCGCAGACGCGCCCGACCGGGGCGTCTCCCCTGGAGGACGGAACCCCACCGTATGAGCAATAGCGAAGCCCGATCCCGCGCGCTCGCGATCAGTCAGGAGCCCTTCCAGACGGTCAGCGAGCGGCAGGGCTTCTTCCGCGGAAGCGGTCGATCGCTCGCCGATGTGTGGGCGCACCGGGAACTCCTGTGGCTCCTCGTCAAGCGCGAGATCAAGGCACGCTACAAAGACAGCTCTCTCGGACTCGTCTGGAGTCTCGCACGGCCGCTGATCCAGCTCCTCATCTACTACTTCGCCATCGGGCAGATCCTGGGCGCCGCGCGGAACACGCCGGACTTCGCCATCTTCGTCTTCACCGGTCTCACCACCTGGGGCTTGTTCAGCGAAATCGTCTCGGGTTCGACGGGCTCGATCCTGGGAAATGGGGGCCTCGTCAAGAAGGTCTACCTCCCCCGCGAGATCTTCCCGCTGAGCACGGTGGGCGGCGCCATGTTCAACTTCCTCGTCCAGCTGGTCGTCCTCCTGCTCGCGATCGTGGTGCTCGCGCACTTCCCGTTCGGCGTCAACCTGTTGCTCGCGCCCCTCTCCGTCGTCATGTTGGTCGTCTTCGCGACGGCAGTGGGTCTCGTCCTGTCTGCGATCAACGTCTATCTGCGGGACACGCAGCATTTCGTGGAGATCGCACTCCTGGTCCTCTTCTGGGCGTCCCCGATCGTCTACCCGTTCACGTTCGTCAACCAGGCCCTCCACGGCAACTGGCTGGAGCAGCTCTACCTCGCGAATCCCGTGACGATCGCCATCATCGGAATGCAGAAGGCGCTCTGGGCGGGCGGCTTGGAAGGCACCGGTGCCACAGCCCAGGTCTGGCCGAGCGACCTCGCACTCCGGCTGGTCATCATGCTGGTCATCAGCACCATCCTGCTGTGGATCTCGCAGCGAGTGTTCTCACGCCTTCAGGGCAACTTCGCACAGGAGATCTGATCATGACCGAAACCCCTCTCATCCAGGTGTCGAACGTCTCCAAGCGCTTCGTGATGCACAAGGAGAAGTCTCTCAAGGAACGTGTCCTCAACTTCTCCGCTTCGCGCAAGCACCGCGACGATTTCTGGGCGCTCCGGGACATCGACCTGGAGATCGACACGGGCAGCACGGTCGGCCTGGTCGGCCACAACGGATCCGGCAAGAGCACCCTTCTGAAGGTGATCGGTGGGATCATCGAGCCGACGACCGGCTCGGTCGCGCGCCGCGGCCGCATGGCGGCCCTCCTCGAGCTCGGAGCAGGCTTCCACCCCGACCTCACCGGGCGGGAGAACGTGTATCTGAACGCCGCCATCCTCGGCCTCACCCGCAAGCAGACCGATCAGTACTTCGATGCGATCGTGGACTTCTCCGGCATCGAGGACTTCATCGACACCCAGGTCAAGTTCTACAGCTCCGGCATGTACGTGCGGCTCGCTTTCGCGGTCGCGGTCCACGTCGACCCTGATCTGCTGCTGGTCGACGAAGTCCTCGCCGTGGGCGACGAGCCGTTCCAGCGCAAGTGCATGGACAAGATCGAGGAGTTCCAGCGCGAGGGTCGCACGATCGTCCTGGTCAGCCACTCGGCCGAGCAGGTCGGTCGTCTGTGCGACCGGGTGGTCGTTCTCAACCACGGTGAACTGATCCACGACGGAAGCCCGACCGAGGGTCTCCGGGTCCTCCGTCGCGGTTTCGAGCAGGAGCGTATCGAGTACGACGCGAGTCACCATGTGACCGCGGCGAAGACGGCGACGATCGACAGCATCGTGGCGCTGCCGGTCGTCGACGGCGTCGTGGACACCACCCGTGAGCCCGCCGACAAGGCACAATCAGTGCTGCTGGAGCCGGCGTCGGACATCGTCATCCGCTACCGGTATCGTCTCACCGCCGGCCAGGCGCCGCTCGCGGCGGGTATCGCGATCGAGACGGCGACCGGCCTCGGTGTCTACGGCCTCAACACGAAGATGTTGCAGACCACGATCCCCGCCGAGCCCGGCCTGCATGAGGTGGACTTCGCAATCGACCGGAATGCTCTCGGGGCGGGCCAGTACTCCGTTCGGGGCAGCCTGGAAGAGGTCACCGGGGCGTCGCTGGATAGGATGACACCCGCATCGACGTTCGAGATCGCGCCGTATGAGGTGGGATCCGGCATCGTGCGTCTGGACGCGAGTGCGCGCGTCGTCAGCGCCGAGTCTTCGCTTCAGTCCTGACGAGCCGGTTCGGCCGGCTCAGGAGGACGCGACCCAGTCCCACTGACGACCGAGTCCCTCCGCCAGAGGCACGACCGGCGTCCACCCGAGCGCACGCTGGGCCAGGGAGCTGTCGCCACCGGTGCGGAAGACGTCGCCGCGGACGGGGTCGAGGCGTCGGATGTCGAGCGGTCTCCCGGTGACCTCAGAGATGGTCTCCAGCACCTCGTTGACGGAGACGCTCGAGCCGCCGGAGAGGTTCATCACTCGTGGAAGAGCGCCTTCCGCCTCGACTCCGGCGAGCAGCGCGGCGACGATGTCACCTACGTACGTGAAGTCTCGGATCTGCTCCCCGGTGCCGTAGACGGTGATCGGCGACCCGTCACGGGCGGAGGTGAGGAAGCGGGTGAACGCCATGTCCGGGCGCTGCCTCGGGCCATAGACCGTGAAGAACCGGAAGGCCGCCGCGCGGACGCCGAAACTCTCGGCGTACAGGGATGTCAGATGCTCGCCCGCGAGTTTCGTCACCCCATAGGGCGACACAGGCTGAGGGAGCATGTCCTCGGTCGTCGGGTACGTCTCGGCCTGCCCGTACACAGAGGACGACGATGCGTAGAGGAAGCGCGCTCCGTCCGCATGTTTCGTCACCGCCTCCAGGAGGCGCTGAGTGGCGTCCACGTTCGACCGTGTGTATGTGAGGAAGTCGTCGCCCCAGGATTTGCGGACGCCAGGCTGGCCGGCGAGATGAACGATCGCGTCGGCGCCGCGGACGACCGAGCCGAGTTCCAGGTCGTTGAGGTCTCCTTCGACGACCGAGAGCCGAGGACCCGCCATCGCGGCCAGCGCGGCACGCTTGGCGGCCGGATTGTAGTACGGAGAGAACGAGTCGACGACGACGACATCTTCGCCCCGCTCCAGAAGCGCTGCGACGAGCGTGGAGCCGATGAACCCTGCGCCCCCGGTGACGATGACCCTAATGTGCCGACCTCCCCGCGCGCACCCGGCGGGCGGAGTCCGCCACCCAGCGGATGGGCGCCGATGCCTTCCAGGAGGTGCTCGTCAGGACGTCCTGCAGCTGCGCACGCAACTCGCCTTCGATGCGTGCGCGATCGCGAGCTGCGGCCTCCCGCGTCTCCGCCAGCTCCCGTTGCACGTCGGCGAGCGATTCCCGGGCCTCCGCCGAAGCTTCGAGCTCGGAGGACAGCGCCGACACCTCGCGCTTGAGCCGGGCGACCTCAGCGAGGATCGGACCGGCATTCCGGCGGTTGTTCTTCCCGAGGTGGATCTTGCGGGCGACCTGGACGGGCCACGCGTGGAGCTCTGACGCGAAATTGTCGAGCTCGACCGCATTCACCCGCATGCCCGACAGCCCGAGGGCGACGTTGGCGGAGAGCTGATCGCGCCGGGAGTATCGAAGGACGTGATCGAACCACCGCATCATCGCCGATTGCACCTGAGGCGTCATGCGGCGAGCGATCATCCCATTCCAGTAAGGATGCTGATGGATGAGCTCCGGGTAGAGGTCGGCGTAGTGCAGCAGCTGCTCTTGGACCCGGGCCGCATCGTCGTAGTTGAGGGCGACGACCTCATCGAATTCGTCGATGACGCGCTCGCGGTAACTGTGGAGCGACACCGCATAGTCGGCATCGCGCAGCCACTCGTCCAGAATCTCCTCAGGCGGGACCTTGAGCAGGACGGAGTTGTCGATGTAGAGGGTCTCGGTGAACGGCTCGAGCGCCTGGTGACCCCGGATCTTGAAGTCACGCTGGCTGCGCACCAGATCCAGTGGGAGCATCGGCTCGACGAGGACGATACGCCACGTCTCGCTGCGAAGGTCGGGGTCGTCGGTGAAGCAGATGAAGGGGATGTCCGTGCGCTTGGCGACGGGTTGCTCCAGCAGCTCTTCGTATCCCCCCAGGAGAGCCGTGTACACAGCACGACTTCCGGTCATCGTCAACTCCTTCGGGTAAGCAATCCAGACGACGATACCATCCCGCAGAATGCCTGAATTGCCTGCTACGCGTGCATTAAAATGGGCCCATGCGCCGGCTCGTCTTTCTGTACGCGGAACGCTTCAGAGAGGCCGGATCGACGGTGATGCGCGGATTCCAGCTCGCCGACATCGCTCGCGAGCACCTTCCACGCCGTCGCGTCTCGGTGCGACCCCTCGGAAGCACCGCGCGCAACAGCGACGTCTTCCTGACCAAGGGGGCAGTCAACATGGCGACTCCGGAGCAGTTGGACCTTCTGGTGCGCTCCGGCAATAGGCTGCTGTTCGACCCCGTCGACGAGCTCCCGCCCTGGACGACCGCCCGTTTCGCTGACGTGCTCGTCGCCAGTTCTCACACGGCCTTCGAGCACTACAGCCGAGCCTTCCCCGCCACGCGCGTCGCCCTCGTGGACCACCACGTCGATCCACGGCTTCCCACGTCACCGGCTCCGCCCTCCCGATTCCGAGCCGGCTACTTCGGCGAACGCGTCAACGCGGTGCTCACCCCGCGCATCGAGGAACGAGTCGATGTGGTCGCCATCGACACCTCACGGCATGACGATGCGTGGCTGTCCGGCCTCGGCCGCTACTCCTTCCACTACGCCGTCCGGCAGCAGCGCGCACTCGACCATTTCAAACCCTTCCTCAAGGGGTTCACAGCGGCACACTGCGGGGCACCGGTGCTCATCCAGCGTGACCAGGAAGAGGCGGTCCGCTGGCTCGGCGCCGATTATCCGTACCTTCTGGACGACACGAACGAAGAAACGATCCTCAGTGCGCTAGCGCGGGCGGAGAGCGAATTCGGCGGCCCGCGCTGGCTGCGGGCGCTCTCCGTCATGGAGGGCATCCGCGCCCGCACCAGCCCCGAGCGCATCGCGAGTGAGCTGGCCGCAGCGATCGCCTGACCTTCCGATCTATGCTGGAGGGCGATGCCAGCCACTCTCTCCGCTTCCTCTCTCGCCGTCGTGACGGTCAGCTACAACTCCAGCGGCGAGCTGGCAGGGTTCCTCGACTCGGTGGCGTCGGGCGATCTGGCACCCCGCACCCTCATCGCAGACAACGCGTCAGCCGACATCGACGACACCACGGCGATCGCCGCGACGCGGAACGCGAGTGTCCTTCCTCTGGGAGAGAACCGCGGCTACGGCGGCGCGATCAATGCAGCGGTCCGGAGCCTTCCCTCCGATGTGCGCTTCGTCCTCATCTCCAATCCGGACGTGCGGCTCGGCCACGACACCGTCTCTGAATTGGCAGGCGCGCTGATCGATCATCCGCAGGCAGGCGCGGTCGGTCCCCGGGTGCTCAACGAGGACGGTACGCCGTATCCGTCCGCGCGCGCGTTCCCTTCGCTCCGGACCGGAATCGGGCACGCCGTGCTGTACCCGATCTGGAAGGGCAACCCTTGGAGTCGGCGCTACCTCGCCCACCGCACAGAGTCCTCGGAGATGCGTCAGGTGGACTGGCTGTCGGGGTCCTGTCTGATGGTGCGGCGGTCGGCATTCGACGAGATCGGCGGGTTCGACGAGGGGTACTTCATGTACTTCGAGGACGTCGACCTCGGATACCGGCTCGCCAAGGGCGGATGGGACCGCCTCTATGTCCCGGCGACCAGCATCATCCACTCGGGGGCGCACTCCACGACGTCGGAGTCGTCGCGAATGGTTCGGGCGCACCACGACAGCGCGTACCGGTACCTCAGCAAGAAGTATGCGGGCCCTGTTCTCGCTCCGCTGCGTTGGGCGCTTCGCGTGGGCCTCGATGTTCGAGCTTGGCTGCTGACCCGCGGGGGACGTCAGCCCTCGAGCAGCCCGCGCAGGTAGCGGCCGTAGCCGCTCTTCACCAGCGGAGCCGCAAGCTCGGCGAGCGCGGAGTCGTCGATCCAGCCGGCGCGCCAGGCGATCTCCTCGATGCAGCCGACCTTGAAGCCCTGGCGGTCCTCGATGACGCGCACGTACTCCGAGGCCTGCATCATCGACTCGAACGTGCCGGTGTCGAGCCACGCGGTGCCGCGGTCGAGCACCTGCACCTGCAGCTTGCCCGCCTGCAGGTAGCGCTCGTTCACCGTCGAGATCTCCAGCTCGCCGCGCGCGCTCGGCTCGATCGTCTTGGCGATCTCCACGACCGAGTTGTCGTAGAAGTAGAGGCCGGGCACGGCGTACTTGCTCTTCGGCTCGGCCGGCTTCTCCTCGATGGAGATCGCCTTGAAGTCGTCGTCGAACTCCACGACCCCGTACGCCTTCGGGTCGCTGACCTGGTACGCGAAGATGACCGCGCCGTCGACCTCGGTGTGGTTGCGCAGCGCCGAGCCGAGGCCCGTGCCGTGGAAGATGTTGTCGCCGAGCACGAGCGCCACCGACTCGTCGCCGATGAACTCCTCGCCGATGATGAACGCCTGCGCCAGACCGTCGGGAGAGGGCTGGACCGCGTACTCGATCCGGATGCCAAGCTGCGAGCCGTCGCCGAAGAGTGCGCGGAACTGCTCGTTGTACTCCGGGGTCGTGATGATGAGGATCTCGTTGATCCCGGCCATCATGAGCGTGGACAGCGGGTAGTAGACCATCGGCTTGTCGTAGATCGGCATCAGCTGCTTCGAGATGCCCTTGGTGATGGGCCACAGCCGGGTGCCGGATCCGCCGGCGAGGATGATTCCGCGCATGTGTGGAACGGTTCCTTACTTGTTGTCGAGGGACGCGTAGAAGGCTCGCGCCGCGTCCCAGCTGGGGAGCAGACCGCTCTCGGCCGCCTCGGCGAGGCCCGGGGCGTCGGTGTCCTTCGGGGAGAGCAGCAGCTCCTCCGCCGGGATCGGGAACGCCAGGGCGATGTCGCGGTCGAGCGGGTTGATGCCGTGCTCGCGGGTGGGGTTGTAGACGTCGGTGACGAGGTAGCTGACGGTCGCGTCGTCGGTGAGCGCCACGAAGCAGTGCCCCACGCCCTCGGCGACGTAGATCGCCCGGCGGTCCTTGTCGTCCAGCAGCACCGAGTCCCACTGGCCGTACGTGGGCGAGCCGACCCGGATGTCGATCACGAAGTCGAGCACGGCCCCGTGCGGGGCCGTGACGTACTTGGCCTGGCTCGGCGGGATATCGGCGAAGTGGATGCCGCGCACCGATCCACGGCGGGAGACCGAGGTGTTGCCCTGCTTCAGGTCGAGCGGGTGGCCGACCGCCTCCTCAAGCCGGTCGAACCGGTAGAACTCGAAGAACAGGCCCCGGTCGTCGGGGTGCTGCCGAGGGGTGATCTCATAGGTGTCGGGGATCGAGAGCTCGCGGATCTGCACCACGGGAGTCTACCAAGCGGCGACCTGTAGACTCTCAGGCGGTTTCCCGACAGAAAAGAGCCTGGACTCCCTATGAAGATTCTCGTCACTGGTGGCGCCGGTTTCATCGGCTCCAACTTCGTCCGCCGCACCCTGCAGGACGCCTACCCCGGACTCGAGGGCGCAGAGGTCGTCGTGCTCGACGCGCTGACCTACTCCGGCAACCTGGCGAACCTCGCCCCGGTCGCCGACTCGCCGCGCTACTCGTTCGTCAAGGGCGACATCCGCGACGGCGGCCTGCTCGACGAGCTCTTCCCCAGCGTCGACGCCGTGGTGCACTTCGCGGCGGAGTCGCACGTCGACCGCTCCGTGCGCGACGCGTCGATCTTCGCCGAGACGAACGTGCTCGGCACGCAGCAGCTGCTCGACGCGGCGCTGCGCAACGACCTGAAGCGCTTCGTCCACGTGTCGACCGACGAGGTCTACGGCTCCATCGCCGAGGGCTCCTGGGCGGAGGACCGCCCGCTCGAGCCGAACTCCCCCTACTCGGCGTCGAAGGCCGGCAGCGACCTGCTCGCGCGCAGCTACTTCCGCACGCACGGCCTGAACCTGTCGATCACGCGCTGCTCGAACAACTACGGGCCGTACCACTTCCCCGAGAAGGTCATCCCGCTGTTCGTCACGAACCTGATCGACGACAAGCACGTGCCGCTGTACGGCGAGGGCAACAACATCCGTGACTGGCTGCACGTCGACGACCACACCCGCGGCATCGCCATGGTGCTGGTGAACGGCCGCGCAGGCGAGATCTACAACATCGGCGGCGGCACGGAGCTGACCAACAAGGAGCTCACCCAGCTGCTGCTCGACGCCACCGGCAAGGACTGGTCGTACGTCGACCGCGTCGCCGACCGTCTCGGGCACGACCTGCGCTACTCCGTCGACATCTCCAAGATCCGGTCGGAGCTCGGCTACGAGCCGCTCGTCCCGTTCCAGCAGGGTCTGGCCGACGTGGTGCAGTGGTACCGCGACAACCGCGCCTGGTGGGAGCCGCTGAAGGCCCGCGCGGCGCTCGACAACTGATGACCCGCTACCTGATCGCCGGTGCGGCGGGGATGCTCGGCCAGGATCTGCAGAAGGCCCTGGCCGGCCGCGACGTGACCGCTCTGGCCCGGGCCGACCTCGATGTGACCGACCGGGACGCGGTGCTCGCCGCCGTCGCCGGCCACGATGCCGTGATCAACGCCTCCGCCTACACGAAGGTGGACGACGCGGAGACGCACGAGGACGACGCCTACGCGATCAACGCTCTCGGCACCGAGAACCTCGCCGTGGCGGCCGCCCGCCACGGCGCCCGGTTCGTGACGGTGTCGACCGACTACGTCTTCGACGGCCACGCGACGACGCCGTACGCCGAGGACACCCCGCGCGACCCGATCAACGCCTACGGCCGCACGAAGGCGGCGGGCGAGGAGCTCGCGCTCGCGGCGCATCCCGACGGCACGTACGTCGTGCGCACCGCCTGGCTGTACGGCGCCGGCGGCGCGAACTTCGCCAAGACCATGGTTAAGCTCGCCGGAAGCCACGAGACCGTGAGCGTCGTCGACGACCAACTGGGCCAGCCGACCTGGACGGGCGACCTCGCCGCGCAGATCGTCGCACTGCTCGACGCCGACGCCCCCGCGGGCGTCTATCACGGCACGAACGCCGGTGAGACGTCCTGGTACGGCTTCGCGCGAGCGGTGTTCGCCCAGGCGGGGCTCGATCCCGAGCGGGTGAAGCCGACCGACAGCGCGACCTTCGTGCGGCCCGCGCCGCGTCCCTCCTACTCCGTGCTGGGGCACGACGGCTGGACGCGTGCCGGCCTCGCCCCGATGCGGCCGTGGCAGGACGCCCTGGCGGCGGCGGCCGCGGAGGGGCTCTTCGCGGAATGATCACCCTGCGCGTCGTCGTGGACGAGCTCGTCTCCGACGAGCCGGGCGGCGCGCGCCGGTACACCGAGGAACTGACCCGGCAGCTGATCGCGACCGCCCCGCGCGGCTGCGAGGTCGAGGGGGTCCTCTCCAGCGTCTCGGACGAGCAGCTCGAGCACGTGCGCAGGCGGCTCCCCGGCATCGCGACCCTCACCCGCCTGCCGCTCGCCCGGCGCGAGCTCTCCCTGGCGTGGCAGTCGGGTCTCTCGGTCGGCGGCGCCCCCGGGATGCTGCACGCACCCACCCTGCTCGCCCCGCTGCGCAGGCACGACCGGCTCGAGCACCAGCAGATCGCGGTCACCATCCACGACACGCTGGCCTGGACGCACCCCGAGTCGCTCGGCACGGGCACCACGCTCTGGACCAAGACGATGGCGAAGCGGGCGCGCAAGCACGCCGACGCCGTCGTCGTGCCGACGCACGCGGTGGCCGACCGGCTCGCAGAGTTCATCGACTTCGGCGACCGCATCCGGGTCATCGGCGGCGCGCCGGCCACGACGTTGCGCCTTCCCGCGGACGCCGACGAGCGCGCGGAGCGCCTCGGCCTTCCCGAGCGCTACGCCTTCACCCTCGGCACCGTCGAGCCGCGCAAGGGGCTCGCGCCGCTCATTCGGGCCATGGCGCGGCCCGAGGCGCAGGAGATCCCACTGCTGATCGCCGGGCCCGACCGCGTCGGCGAGCGCTCGGCCACCGGGGTGGCCGCCGCCGCGGGCCTCCCCGAGGACAGGGTCCTCCCCCTCGGCCGGCTGGAGGACGCGGACCTCGCGGTGGCGCTCGCCCGCGCGACCCTCTTCGTCTACCCGAGCCTGGCGGAGGGCTTCGGCCTGCCGATCGTGGAGGCGTTCAAGTTCGGTCTCCCCGTCATCCACTCCGACGACCCGGCGCTCATCGAGGTCGCCGCCGGCGCGGGCATCGCCGTGCAGCGTCCCGAGACGGCCGACGACGACGCCGGGTACACGGAGCGGCTGGCGGCCGCGATCGGCCGGGTGCTCACCGACGACGAGCTGCGCTCGCGACTGGGAGTGCTGGCGTCAGATCGGGCGAAGGCCTTCAGCTGGCGCGACTCGGCCGAGCGGGTCTGGCAGCTTCACGCCGACCTCTGAGCGACCTCCCGGGTCCGGTCCTCGTGGCCGGCCTCCGCCGTCTGCTCCTCCTCGCGCCCGAACCAGGTGCGGTAGCGCTCCGAAGCCCAGGCGCCGACCGACTTCGACCACAGGTGGCTGCGCTTCTCGATCAGCCAGGTGAAGCCGACCGCGACGAGCACGGCGACCGGGATGCCGAACAGGAACGGGCCGACGAACCAGGGCTGGTCGGCGAAGAGGTAGGTGCTGAAGATGAGGATCGGCACGTGCACCAGGTACAGGCTGAATGAGATCGTCCCGGAGAACTGCACCGGTCGGGTCTCGAACAGGGCGCGCAGCGGCTTCCAGCCGAGCACGACCACCACCAGACCCGCGGCGGCGAGCGGCACCATCCCCTTCAGGATCGGCTCCACCTCGGTGAGGTCGCCGACGTTCGGGCCGACCAGCCACGGGGCGATCAGGAGCAGGAGGCTGCCGATGGTGAGGGCGGCCCACAGCGGGTGCCGGTACCAGTGCGAGTTGATGCGGTCGGCGACGTTGCGCACGGCGTCGAGCCGGACGGCCAGCACCGCGCCGACGAAGAACGCCGGCAGGTACTGGAGCTCGCCGGAGCCGGCGTGCACGCCGAGGTAGGTGAGGGCGCACGCCGCGAGCAGTCCGCCGATCCACCACTTGCGCACCGCGAGCGCGAGCACGGCGAAGATCGGCAGCGCGAGCGAGAAGACGAGCTCCCAGCGCAGCGACCACAGCGGGTTGTTGATCTGGCCGTCGCCGCCGAGCAGGTCCCACGCCTTCACGATGTACTCCCAGCCGAAGTTCGGCGTCGAGGAGTTGCTCAACCAGGTGCCCTTGGGCTGGGTGGAGACCTGCGGGATCGCCATGACCCAGACCGCGGCGAGCAGCACGGAGGCCATCACCGGCACCAGCAGCCGCACCGCGCGGCGCGGGAAGTAGGCGATCCAGTCGAAGCCGCGCTTGCGGATGACCGGAAGCGTGACCACGAGCCCGGAGAGCACGAAGAACACGATCACCGACTCGACGCCCGCCGTGAACAGCTTCAGCGGCGTGTAGCTGATCCACCACATCGGCGACCCGGTCGGGGCGGTCCCGCCTCCGGGGGCGCCGGGGAAGTCGGCGTTCGTGTACATGGCATGGTGCAGCAGGACGACCACCGCGGCGATGCCGCGCAGACCGTCGAGCGCGGCCAAGCGGCCGCCCGTGGCGTGTCTCGTCTTCTCTCCCACGTTTCCACCTGTACCCGTCATAGGCGGGCGACGCTACGGGCTTGCGCTGGGCAGTTCCTGTGACCTATTCAGGGGACAGCTGGGTACGCCCCGCGTGGCGGCGCGGCCCGCGGGCGGCCTCCACCTAGCATGTTCGCTATGCCCGAGAACACGTCCCCGCTGGTCTCCGTCGTCATGGGGTCCGACTCCGACTGGTCGGTCATGCAGGAGGCGTCGCGCGTGCTCACCGAGTTCGGCGTCGCCCACGAGGTCGAGGTCGTCTCGGCCCATCGGACGCCCGAGAAGATGATCGGCTTCGGCAAGGAGGCCGCCGGCCGCGGCATCCGGGTGGTCATCGCCGGAGCCGGAGGGGCCGCGCACCTGCCCGGGATGCTCGCCGCCGTCACGACGCTCCCCGTCGTCGGCGTGCCCGTCCCGCTCGCCCGCCTCGACGGCCTGGACTCGCTGCTCTCCATCGTGCAGATGCCGGCAGGCGTGCCCGTCGCGACCGTGTCGATCGGCGGCGCGCGCAACGCGGGTCTGCTCGCCATCAAGATCCTCGCCACCTCCGACCCGGCCCTCAGTGAGGCGCTCGCCCGGTTCTCCGCGGAGCTCGAGGCGAGCGTCGAGCAGAAGAACCAGGCACTCAAAGCCCAGCTGTGAGCCGCATCCCATGACCATCGCAACGCCGCTGCGCCACCCCGACGCCACCTCGTCGCACACCATGACGAAGCGCGGATGGTGGCTGGTCACGATGAACGTGCTGCTGCCCGGCTCCGCACAGCTGCTCGCGGGCAACCGCATCCTGGGCCGCGTCGGCGTGCTCTCGACGCTCCTGCTCTGGCTGCTGGGGATCGTGACGCTCCTTGTCTACCTGATCTCGCCGTCGTCCATCTACACGATGTTCACGCAGGCCGGGAGCCTGACCCTGGTGCAGACCGTGCTGATCGCGTACGCCGTGCTCTGGGTGGTGCTGACCCTCGACACCCTGCGTCTGGTCCGGCTCGTGCGCACCAGCCGCAACTCCCGGGGCTGGATCGCCGCGTTCTCCGTGCTCGTGCTCGTCGGGCTCACCGGGACGGCCGGATACGCCTCCATGGTCGCCGGCTCGGCGCGCGGCGCCCTCGGCGACATCTTCTCGGCCGGGCCGTCGCAGCCTCCAGTCAACGGCCGCTACAACATCATGCTGCTCGGCGGCGACGCCGGCCCCGACCGCGACGGCCTCCGCCCCGACAGCATGTCGATCGTCAGCATCGACGCGAACACCGGCCAGGCCGTCACCGTCGGCCTCCCCCGCGACCTCGACCCCGTCCCGTTCCCGGCGAAGTCCCCACTTCACGCGCTGTACCCGGACGGCTACGGCTACAACGACCGCTGCGACGTCGACGTCTGCCAACTGAACTCGATCTACACCGAGGTGGAGCTCTACAAGCCCGACCTGTACCCGAACGCCAAGAAGAACGGCAGCGAGCCCGGCATCGAGGCGATGCGAGACGCGCTGGAGGGCGCGACCGGCCTGACCATCCAGTACTACGTGCTGATCGACATGCAGGGCTTCGCGGACCTGGTGGACGCCCTCGGCGGCGTCGACATCACGGTCAAGGACCGCATCCCGATCGGCGGCGACGAGAACCTGAACGGGGTCGTGGAGTGGATCGAGCCCGGCAAGCGCCACCTCGACGGCTACCACGCCCAGTGGTACGCCCGCGCCCGGCACGGTTCCAGCGACTACGACCGCATGGCGCGCCAGCGCGAGCTGCAGGACGCGATCCTCAAGCAGGTGAACCCGGTCAACGTGGTGTCGAAGTTCCAGGACATCGCCCACGCCGGCGCTCAGGTGATGAAGACCGACATCCCGCAGTCGATGCTCGGCTACTTCGTCGACCTCGGGATGAAGACCCGCAAGCTCCCCGTGCAGCAGCTGGAGCTCGTGCCGCCGACGATCGACCCGGAGAACCCGGACTACACGCAGATCCGCCAGCTCGTGCGCCAGGCGCTCACCCCGGCGACCGCGAAGCCGAAGGGCTCCTAGTTCAGCCCTCGAAGTAGGCCGCGGCCGCGCGGGCGCGGTACACGACGTCGTCGAGGTCCTCGCCGCCGACGACGGTCACGTGACCGACCTTGCGGCCGGGGCGCGGCGCCTTGCCGTAGCCGTGGAACTTCGCCTCGGGATGCGCGGCGAGCGCGGCCGGGTAGCGGTCCTGCAGCGTCCCCTCGCTCGGGCCGCCCAGGATGTTCACCATCACCGACCAGTCGGCCCGCGGCTCGGTCGAGCCGAGCGGCAGGTCGAGCACGGCGCGCAGGTGCTGCTCGAACTGGCTCGTCACCGCGCCCTCGATCGACCAGTGGCCGCTGTTGTGCGGGCGCATGGCGAGCTCGTTGATGAGGACCCGTCCGTCGGTGGTCTCGAACAGCTCGACCGCGAGCACGCCGGTGACGCCGAGCCCCTCGGCGACGCGGTGCGCGATGTCCGCGGCGGCCTCGGCCACGCGGCCGGCCGAACCGGGCGCCGGCGCGAGCACCTCGGCGCAGACGCCGTCGCGCTGCACCGTCTCCACCACCGGCCACGCGGCGATCTCGCCGGAGGGCCGGCGGGCGACGAGCTGCGCCAGCTCGCGCCGGAACGGCACCAGCTCCTCGACCAGGAGCGCGCCGCCGCGGCCGTCCTCGGCGAGCGCGAGGAACCAGTCGTCCGCGCCGCTCGCGTCGGACACCACGCGGACGCCTTTGCCGTCGTAGCCGCCCCGGGCGGTCTTCACGACGGCGCGGCCGCCGTGGTCGGCGAGGAAGGCGCCCAGCTCGTCGGCCGACTCCACCCGCGCCCAGTCGGGCACCGGGAGTCCCAGCTCGGTCAGCTTGGCGCGCATCTGCAGCTTGTCCTGCGCATAGAGGAGGGCATCCGGCCCCGGGTGCACCGGGACGCCGCGCGAGACCAGCTCCCGCAGGACCGCCTGGGGCACGTGCTCGTGGTCGAACGTGATCACGTCGACCGTCTCGGCGAACGCCAGCACGGTGTCCAGGTCGCGGTAGTCGCCCACGCCGGTCGCCGCGATGTCGGCGCTCATGCCCTCGGCCTCCTCGAGCACGCGGATCTCCACGCCCAGCTCGATCGCCGGGGGGATCATCATCCTGGCCAGCTGACCTCCACCGATCACGCCGATCTTGTGACTAGCCATGGACCACTCGCTCCTCTGATACTTTTCATGCTGGCCGGGGGTGATTCACAGGAATGCGAAACCTGCTCCGCGTACTGTGACGAACGCACTGACCATCTTTCCTTATCTTCAGGCGGGGGCATGACGAGAGAAACTCCGACGGGGGCGCGAAAGGCGCGGCTCCTCCCGCAGCTGATCAAGTTCGGCGCGGTCGGGGCGGTCGGTTTCGTCGTGAACCTCGTCGTCTTCAACGTGATGCTCCTGATCGTGCTGCGGGGTGTCCCGCACGCGACGATCTACTCGACCATCATCGCGACGGTCATCGCCATCCTCACCAACTGGATCGGCAACCGGTACTGGGCGTTCTCCGGCCAGCGCCAGCACAGCGCGGCACGCGAGGGCATCGAGTTCTTCGCGGTCAGCCTCGCGACCGGAACGGGCATCCCGCTGGTCTGCGTGTGGGTGTCGCACTACCTCCTCGGCATGCAGAACCCTGTCGCCGACAACATCTCGGCGAACATCGTGGGGCTCGCCATCGGGATGCTGGCGCGGTTCGCGCTCTACCGCTGGTGGGTGTTCTCGCCCGACCGCGCGGCCCGCAAAGCTCCGGCGAAGGCGACCACGGCTCGTCCGGCTCGCGCCGAGGTTCCCGTCGTGACCGGGTCGACGCTAGCGCGCACCCCAGACGGTCGTCTCGTCGGAGACTGACTCGGACTGCTGCCGCCGGACCGCGACGACGGTCTGGGAGTGGTCCATCAGCTCGCTCAGCGCGCGCTGCACCTGATCGGCCTTCGGCACGTCCTTCAGCACCACCGGGTGCTCGAGACCGGAGTTGATGAGCACGTCGCCGGAGCGGAACGCGCTCTGCAGCCAGGTGCGGCGGACGCGCACGTCGTAGCCGCGGCTGTGCAGCAGCTCCTGCCGCACGCGCACGAAGAAGCCATGCCGGATGATGAGCCGGCGCGTGGTGATCGTGTAGCGACGGCTCAGCCACGCGGCCAGCGGGAGCAGGAACAACAGCAGCACGACGGCGGCGGCGGCCGACCACAGCAGCACGATCTCCCAGACCTGCTCGACCTGGCCCGCGAAGTAGCCCACGGCTCCGGCGGCCGCGATCAGCACCAGGCTCGGCCAGAACAGCCGGCGGGCGTTCGAACGCAGCCGGGCGATCACGCGCTCGGGCGGCTGGGCGGGCTGCGCGGCGGTCCCGTCCATGCTGCTGGTCATGCTCAATTAATACCGCAGGTGCGTCACGTCGCCCGCTGCGACCGCGGTGCGGCCCGCATCCGACTCCACGATCAGCCGGCCGTCGTCGTCGATGCCCACCGCCGTGCCGAGCAGGTCGTCCCCCGACGGCAGCTGGACGCGCACCGGGCGCCCGATGGTGTGGCATGCCTCCACCACCTCGTCGCGCAGCGCGCTGCGGTTCGGGTCGCCGCTCGCGGACAGGAAGTCGCGGTAGAGCGTCGACAGCTGGATGAGGTAGGCCGACAGCACCGCATCGGGGTCGACCACCTCGGCGCCCGCGAGCGCGAGGGAGGTCGAGGTCGCCGTCGGCAGCTGCTCCCGGGTCTGCACCAGGTTCACGCCCGCGCCGATGACGAGGCCGGACATCCCGGGCAGCAACTCCGCCAGGATGCCGCAGACCTTGTCCCCCTCGATCAACACATCGTTCGGCCACTTCACCTGGACACCGCCCGGCACCAGCGGCCCGAGCGCGCGGCTCATGGCCAGCCCCGCCAGCAGCGGGAACCAGCCGAACGACGTCGGCGGGAGGCCCACGGGCTTCAGCAGCACGGAGATCGCGAGGGCCGTCCCCGGCGGGGTCACCCAGTCCCGTCCCAGCCGGCCGCGGCCCCCGGTCTGGTTGCCCGTGACGAGCACGGCCAGGTCGGGCAGGTCGCCCGCGCGCGCGCGCAGCACGTCGTTGGTCGAGCCCGCCTCGGGCAGGACCTCGAGCACGGGGACGATGGCACGGCTGCGTCGGAACTCCACACGCACAGTCTCCCGCACTGGGCCTCTCCGCCAGTGCAGGCGCGTGGATTTGTAGGAATTCCTCAAAGGCATGCCCATTCGACTGGCCGGTAGAGTGAACGGCGTGACCGACACCGAACCCCGTCAGACCGAACAGCTCCCCGACCTGACCACCACCGCCGGCAAGCTCGCCGACCTGAAGGAACGGTTCCACGAGGCCGTGACCGCGAGCGGGCAGGCGGCCATCGAGAAGCAGCACGCCAAGGGCAAGCTGACCGCGCGCGAGCGCATCGACCTCCTCCTCGACCAGGGCTCCTTCGTCGAATTCGACGAGTTCGTGCGCCACCGCACGCACGCCTTCGGCATGGAGGCGAAGCGTCCGTACGGCGACGCGGTCGTCACCGGCGTCGGCACCATCCACGGCCGCAACGTCGCGGTGTTCAGCCAGGACTTCACGATCTTCGGCGGCTCGCTCGGCGAGGTCGCCGGCGAGAAGATCATCAAGGTGATGGACCACGCGCTCAAGACCGGGGTCCCGATGATCGGCATCCTCGACTCCGGCGGCGCGCGCATCCAGGAGGGCGTCGTCGCGCTCGGCAAGTACGGCGAGATTTTCCGCCGCAACACCGCCGCCTCGGGCGTCATCCCGCAGATATCCATCGTCATGGGCCCGGCGGCCGGCGGCGCGGTGTACTCCCCCGCCCTCACCGACTTCGTGATCATGGTCGACAAGTCGAGCCACATGTTCGTCACCGGCCCCGACGTGATCAAGACCGTCACCGGCGAGGACGTCGGCTTCGAGGAGCTCGGCGGCGCGCTCACCCACAACAAGGTGTCCGGCGTCTCGCACTACCTGGCGAGCGACGAGGAGGACGCGCTCGACTACGCGCGCACCCTGCTCAGCTACCTGCCGCAGAACAATCTGGCCGAGCTCCCCACCTTCCAGGCGGAGCCGGAGCTGGAGATCACGGACGCCGACCGACGCCTCAACACGGTCATCCCGGACTCGCCGAACCAGCCGTACGACGTGAAGACGATCATCGAGGGCATCGTCGATGACGGTGAGTTCCTGGAGGTCCAGCCGCTGTTCGCGCCGAACATCGTCATCGGCTTCGCGCGCGTCGAGGGCCGCTCGGTCGGTATCGTCGCCAACCAGCCGAGCTCGATGGCCGGCACGCTCAACATCGACGCGGGCGAGAAGGCCTCCCGGTTCGTCCGCTTCTGCGACTCGTTCAGCATCCCGATCCTCACCCTCGTCGACGTGCCCGGCTACCTGCCCGGCACGGACCAGGAGTGGACGGGCGTCATCCGGCGCGGCGCGAAGCTGCTGTACGCGTACGCGGAGGCGACCGTGCCGCTCGTCACGATCATCACGCGCAAGGCCTACGGCGGCGCCTACATCGTCATGGGCTCGAAGCAGCTGGGCGCCGACATCAACCTCGCGTGGCCGACGGCGGAGATCGCCGTGATGGGCGGTCAGGGCGCGGTCAACATCCTGTACCGCGGCGAGATCAAGCGCGCGGAGGAGGCAGGCGAGGACGTCGCCGCCGTCCGCACGAAGCTCGCGAACGAGTACACGTACAACGTGGCGAGCCCGTTCCTCGCGGCGGAGCGCGGCGAGCTGGACGGCGTGATCGAGCCGGCCGCGACGCGCGTGTCGGTGATCAAGGCGCTGCGGGCGCTGCGCACCAAGCGCGCGTCCCTCCCGCCCAAGAAGCACGGGAACATCCCGCTGTGAGCGCGCACTCCGCAGAGGGTGCCGGCGCACTCGACCCGTCGGAGCTCCGGTTCCTCACGCCCGGCGTCACGCCGGAGGAGGTCGCCGCGGTGACGGCCGTGCTCGCGGCCGCCGCGGCCGAGCAGGCGGAGGCCGACAAGCAGGCACGGGCCGAGCACGGTCCTGACGGCTGGGCGCGGACGCAGCGGGCGCTGCGCTCCGAACTGCGTCCCGGCCCGGGCGCCTGGCGCGGCTTCGCGGGCTGATGTACCCCGATCGGGGTGTCCCCCGCGTGCGGGACACGCGGAATCGTCTGGATGCGCCTCGAACGGGGGTCGTGCTGTGTCCCCCGCTGTCCTCCAAAATGACGACTATGTAATTGCTGGGAGTGCCGTCAATATAGTTATTGCTAGGTGTCTCTCCTCGTGAGTCACACCGCCAATCACTCGCCGACTAGGGTAAGCGGGCGAGTGCTTTGGGGGCGAGTCAGGGCGATATTCGGGTTGTCGCCCTGACTCGGGGTTTGAAAAGGGGCCGACAATTCGGGTGTCGGCCCCTTTCTCCTCGTTAAGGGGCCAGAGCGTCTGCGGCCTCCGGGAACGTCTGCGGCTACGCGACGCGCCGCAGTCGTTCCACAGGGCAGCACTCGCGGTCGGGCGGCGCCGCCGGGGTCAGGCGACGGGACGCGGGATCTCGAGCCAGAGGTCGACCTCGTCGTCCTCGGTGTCCGCGCCGAGGGCGTTGGCCGCTCCGTCGTCCGACATCCGCAGGCCGACGACGGTGACCGCCGTCTTCGAGGACCGCGGGACGGTGCGGACGATCAGCTTGTCCGTCGTCGTGCCGCGGATCGCTTCGGCCAGCCGCCGGAGCACGGTCTCGAGCCCGCGCTGGTCGAGGTCGTCGATGCCGCCCTCGTCGAGCAGGCTGACCACGACACCGCGCCGGCGGGCATCCATCACCTCACGGCGCACGTCGTCGTTGAGCAGCCGCCTGCCACGGATCTCGTCGCGGATCGCGCCCTCCAGGTAGCGGCACTCGCGCCGCTCGGCCTCGGTCAGGTCCCCGCCGCGGCGCACGATCTCCGCGAGCATGGGCGCGGCGACGCGGTACGTCTGCCGCAGCCGCAGCTGCCGCTCCATGACGTGCGCCTCCTGCGCCGCCTGCCACTCGGTCGCCTCGCGCTCCGCGCGCGCGAACTGCAGGGCGTCCCGCCCGGCCTTCGCCAGCGAACCGGAGATCACGACCGCGACGCCGACCCACACCACGGAGCCGATCACGCCGAGACCGGCGAGCGCGCCGAGGCCTGCCCAGACCACCGTCTGCACGGCGAGGAAGCCGACCCCGGCCCAGGCGACGAGCTGCTGCCGCCGAACGGCGCAGATGGTCATCAGCGTGCCGACCGCGGCGACGTACCAGGTGGCGTAGCCGTTGTCCTTCGCCGGATCGAGCTGGCTGGTGACGAGGATCGGGATGACGACGCAGACGGCGAGGTCGAACGCCGCCAGCCAGAGCGGCATCTTCGTCGGGCTCGTCGGCCACAGGCTGAGCACGGTCGCGACGCCGTACAGGACCATCGCGACGATGGCCGGCCCGGGTGAGCGCGGCGTCGAGAGCGACGAGAGCGCGAGGAACAGGTGGTACGCCGAGAACAGCGCGCCCAGGATCAGGAAGAGGACGCGGTTGAGGGTGATCACTCGGCCACCTCCGGGTGGCCGGAGGGGACCGGCTCGTGGAGCGCCGCCGCGGCGGGCGCCACCTGCTGCGCCGCCGGCCACAGGATGGTCACGGTCGTCCCCTCGCCCGGCGTGGACGCGATGTCGGCGGAGCCGCCCACCTTCGCGATCCGGTCCCGGATGCTGATCCGCAGCCCGAGCCGCTCGGCCGGGACCTCGGACTCGCTGAAGCCGCGGCCGTCGTCGCGGACGACGACCTGCACCGTCGCGGCCGGGCTCCCGCCGCGGATCGAGACGCTGCGCGACACCTCCGCGCCTCCGGCGTGCTGGATGCTGTTCACCATCGCCTGCACGGCCGCCGAGTAGAGGGCGTCGGCCACGTTCACGGGGAGGGTGTGCACCTCCACGTCGCGCACCTCCACCTCGAACGGCGACGAGAACGCGTTGGCCGCCGTGACGAGCCGGTCGGAGAGGCTGTCGAGTCCGACGAGGGACTGGTCCTCCGGCGGCGCCGCCTCGGCCGCGTGCAGGTGCCCGATCGCGTCGGCCGCCATCGCGGCGGCCAGCTCCTTCTGCTCGGGCGAGCGCGCCGACGCGGCCGACAGGAGCGTCGTGAGAACGCTGTCGTGCACGATGGCGTCGACCTGCACGCGCTCGACCTCGGTGGCGTGCTGCCGGACCGCGGTGGCGTAGCGGGCGAGCGCCTGGCTCTGGGCCGTGTCCACCGCGCTCGACGCCTGCCGCATCATCGCGATGATGGCGAGGATGACGCCGCCGAGGATGATGGCGTAGATCGTGTCGAGCGCGGCCAGCTCGAAGCCGACACCGCCGCCCGCCGGGAGGGCGCGCACGATGCCGTAGGCGATCGGCGCGACGAAGGTGTAGGCGATGGCGAGCCAGAGCGGGTAGGCCACCGCGGCGAACGCCGTGAACACCGAGCAGAGGAACCAGACCCACGGTTTGTCGGAGCCGAAGGCGCTGGGGTGCGCCACCAGCAGAGGCCACGTGACGATTGCGGCGAGGTACACGACGGCGAGGATGCCCATGGCGATCTTCACGCCGCGCTGCACGATCGCGAGCAGAACGGTGAGGGCGAGGCCGCCGAACACGATCACCAGCCACACGAGCCCCCACGGCTCGCGCAGGTCCTTCAGCTGGCCGAGCACCGTGGGGAGGGTCTGCAGCCCGAAGACGAGGCCGAAGGCCGAGACCGTGCGATCGGCGATGCGCTCGATCCGCGCCCGGCTGAGGGGGTTGCGGGGCTTCGCCGACTCCAGCGGGAGCCCCGGGCGGACCCCGCTAGGAGCGCTCATTGCCCGTCTCGGGATCGAGCCCGGGGAGGATGCCGTCCTCCACCGCCCGGCGGAGGAGGTCCACCTTCGTCGGGGCGGGACGGCCCACCTCCACGTACTTGACGCGGATGCGGTCGAGATACTCGCGTGCGGTCGAGTTGGCGATGCCCAGCTGGGCGGCGACGGCCTTCAGCGGGAGACCGGAAGCATAGAGGTGGAGCACATCGCGCTCCCGGCGGCCGAGCTGGGCCTTCGCGAAGTCGCTGTCGGCGTCGATCGCGGTCGCCCACTCCAGGTTGTTGAGCACGTCGCCCCGGGCGACGGTCGCGATCGCACTGATGACTGTGGTGGTGGGCGAGGACTTCGGGATGACGCCCGCGGCTCCCGCGGCGAGCGCCTCGCGCACGCTGGCGACGCGGTCGGCGATGCTGTGCACCAGCACGGCCGCGCCTGTCGCCTGGGCGCGCTTGACGTTGTCGGTCACCTTGGAGCCGTCGCCGAGCGAGAGGTCGAGCACGACGACGTCGCACTCCTGCGAGCCGAGCTGAGCGACGAAGTCGTCGACGGTGGGCGCGGTGACGACGACCTCGTACCCCGCGTCCTGACAGGCCGCCTTCAGCCCCAGACGCACGGACTCGTGATCGTCGACGATTGCCACCCGCACCATGCTGACCATCGTAGGGGGTGAACGCTCTCAGGAGGGCGGACCGCTCAGCGCGTCAGCGTGGCGACCGCCTCGACGTGGTGCGTGTTCGGGAACAGGTCGAACGCCCGCATGCCGCGCAGCGCGTAGCCGTGACCGGCGAAGAAGGCGAGATCGCGGGCGAGGGCGACCGGGTCGCAGGCTACGTAGACGACCTGCGCGGGGTCGAGCGACGAGATGGCGTCCACCACCTCGCGTCCGGCGCCGGACCGCGGCGGGTCGAGCACGACCGTGGCCGCACGCAGGCGGGCGCGCTCCGACGCGGACGCGTCGGCCGCGAGCCGCGCGACGAAGCGCTCCACCCTGTCGGTGACCGCGGCGGCGCCCACCCAGTCGGCGAGGTTCTCCGCGGCGTCGTCGGTGGCGGTCTCGCTGCTCTCGACCGAGGTGATGCGCAGCGTCGAGCCGAAGCGGTCGCCGAGCGCCGCGGCGAGGAGCCCGACGCCGCCGTAGAGGTCGAGGTTCGCGGCGCGCGGGTCGAACAGAGCCTCGTCCACGGCGGAGGACACCGCGGTCGTCAGGGTCTGCGCCGCGCCGCGGTGCACCTGCCAGAACCCACGGGCGTCGAGGCGGAACTCGCGATCGCCGACACGCTCGCGGATGGGGACCGGGCTTCGGCGCGGACGCACGCTGCGCCGCCCGGAGCGGACCGGCGGGTCGTTGACGAGCACGTGCGACGCGCCGAGGCCCGTGGCCACCACGTCCACCGACTCGGCACCGGGGAAGAGCCGGCCGAACGGCGCCGTCTCCTGCACGAGAGGGGTCGCCAGCGGGTGGTCCTCGACCGGGATCACGGTGTGCGACCGCGGGGCGAACGGGCCGATGCGGCCGTCCGCGTCGACTTGCAGGCGCACGCGGGTGCGCCATCCCGTGCCGTCCGGGGTCTCGTCGTCGACGGGCTCGACCTCCACACGGCCGCCGCCGACGCCCGCCGCGGCGATGGCCTCGGGAGCGAGCTTCGCGGTGCGCTGCAGAGCGTCCCCGATCACCCGGCGCTTGAGCTCGCGTTGGTGCTCCAGGCGGATGTGGCCGAACTCGGCACCGCCGGCGCGCCGACCGGGCGCGCGCTCGACGGACGCCGCCGCCCAGACGTGCGGCTGCCGCTCGGGCGACGCCTCGACGACCTCCACCACTTCGCCGCGCCAGAACCGGTCGTGGCTGGTGTCCGCGATGCGGGCGCGCACCCGCTCCCCCGGCATCGTGTCCGGCACGAAGACGACCCGTCCCTCGTGGCGGGCGACGAACACGCCTCCGTGGGCGACGTTGGTAATGTCGAGCTCGACCTCGTCCTTCTGGGGCATCCTTCGAGCATCCCACAGGTGACCATGCGCCTCTACCTCGCCTCCACCTCCCCCGCCCGGCTGGCCCTGCTGCGTGCGGCGGGGATCGAGCCGATCGTCGTGCCGTCGCACGTCGACGAGCCGGCCGCCGTCGCCGCGGCGGAGGCCGAGCACGGTCCGCTCAGTGCAGGCGCCATGGTGCAGCTGCTCGCCCGGCTCAAAGCGGAGGCGGTGCGCGGCACCCTCGACGGGGAGCCGATCGACGGCCTCATCCTGGGCGGCGACTCCGCCTTCGAGATCGACGGAGCCATCCACGGCAAGCCGCACCTCCCCGAGGTCGCGCGGGACCGCTGGCTGCAGCAGCGCGGCCGCACCGGCGTGCTGCACTCGGGCCACTGGCTGATCGACCACCGGGAGGGACGTGAGAACGCCGCCGCCGGCCGTACGGCCACAGCGTCGGTGACCTTCGCCGACGTGACGGACACCGAGATCGACGCGTACGTCGCGAGCGGTGAGCCGCTGGAGGTCGCCGGGGCGTTCACGATCGACAGCCTCGGCGGGCCGTTCATCACGGCGGTGGAGGGCGACCCGAGCACGGTGGTCGGGCTCTCGCTCTCGACGCTGCGCGAGCTGGTGCGCGAGCTCGGCGTGGAGTGGACCTCGCTCTGGAATCGCGGCCACTGAACCGCGGACCGTTTCCGGGCGTTGTAGGCTGCATGAGCTTCGCGGGTCCCATTTTTGTCGGGTTCGCCCAAATCCACTCTGATATCGAGCAATAGGCTAGGGAACTGTGCCACGTATCACCAAGGTTTTGATCGCCAACCGCGGCGAGATCGCCGTCCGTGTCATCCGTGCGGCGAAGGACAGCGGAATCGCGTCCGTCGCCGTGTACGCCGACCAGGATCGCGACGCCCTCCACGTCCGGCTCGCCGACGAGGCCTACGCGCTGGACGGGACCACGAGCGCGGAGACGTACCTCGTCATCGACAAGCTGCTCTCGGTGGCGCGACGGTCCGGCGCGGACGCCGTGCACCCCGGCTACGGGTTCCTGGCCGAGAACGCGGACTTCGCGCGCGCCGTCATCGGTGCGGGGCTGACCTGGATCGGCCCGTCCCCCGACGCCATCGAGCGCCTTGGCGACAAGGTCTCGGCCCGGCACGTCGCCGAGAAGGTCGGCGCTCCCCTCGCCCCGGGCACCCTCAACCCGGTCGCCGACGCGGCCGAGGTGCTCGACTTCGTCGACGTCTACGGTCTGCCCGTCGCGATCAAGGCGGCGTTCGGCGGCGGCGGACGCGGCCTCAAGGTCGCCCGGGCCCGCGAGGAGGTGGCGGAGCTCTTCGAGTCGGCCACCCGTGAGGCGATCGCGGCGTTCGGACGCGGCGAGTGCTTCGTCGAGAAGTACCTGGACCAGCCGCGCCACGTCGAGACCCAGTGCCTCGCCGACGCGTACGGCAACGTCGTCGTCGTCTCCACGCGCGACTGCTCGCTGCAGCGCCGTCACCAGAAGCTCGTCGAGGAGGCGCCCGCGCCGTTCCTGACGCCGGAGCAGACCGAGAAGCTGTACACGTCGTCGAAGGCGATCCTCAAGGAGGTCGGCTACCAGGGAGCGGGCACCTGCGAGTTCCTCATCGGCAAGGACGGCACGGTCTCCTTCCTCGAGGTGAACACCCGCCTCCAGGTCGAGCACTGCGTCTCGGAGGAGGTCACCGGCATCGACCTGGTGCGCGAGCAGTTCCGGCTCGCCGAGGGCGGCGAGCTCGACTACGACGACCCCGCCCCGCGCGGCCACTCGTTCGAGTTCCGCATCAACGGCGAGGACGCCGGCCGCAACTTCATCCCCTCGCCCGGTCCCGTGCACGTCTTCAAGGCGCCGGGCGGGCCGGGCGTCCGTGTCGACAGCGGCATCCAGGCGGGCGACGTCATCAGCGGCTCGTTCGACTCCATGCTCGCGAAGCTGATCGTCACCGGCGCCAGCCGTGAGGAGGCGCTGGAGCGCTCGCGCCGCGCGCTCGACGAGTTCGAGGTCGCGGGGCTTCCGACCGTCCTCCCGTTCCACCGCGCCATCGTGCGCGACCCCGCGTTCGCCCCGCAGGACGGCGAACCGTTCTCCGTCTACACCCGCTGGATCGAGACCGAGTGGGTCAACGAGATCGAGCCGTGGTCGGGCGAGCTGGGCGAGCAGCCGGCCGCGGAGCGCCGCAGCAACGTCGTGGTCGAGGTCGGCGGCAAGCGGATCGAGGTCTCGCTGCCCGCCAAGCTGCTGAGCGGCGGCGCCGGCGAGCCGTCCGCAGCCCCCGCACCGCGCAGGCGCGGCACGTCGAGCGCCGTCGACACGGCCACCGGCGACTCGGTCACCGCACCCATGCAGGCGACCGTCGTCAAGGTCGCGGTCGCCGACGGCGACCCGGTCGTCAAGGGCGACCTGGTGCTCGTGCTCGAGGCCATGAAGATGGAGCAGCCGCTCACCGCCCACAAGGACGGCACGGTCTCCGGCATCAACGCCTCGGTGGGCGAGACGGTCTCGTCGGGCCACCTGCTGCTGAACATCGTCTAGACCGTGTCGAGCAGCCCCCTGAGGGCGGCAAGATAGGTCTGCTCCACGCCGTCACTGAGAGGCGTGCTGCGGGAGAAGTGCGCCCAGTGGTCGTACACCGCCATCGAACCTCCCGCTATGCCGGGAAAGTCCGCATCGAAACCGCCCGCATACGTCGGCGACGCGAGGAGCTCGTCGCTGGGGATATAGGCCGGGACGTCATTCGAGTAGGCGAGGAACCACACACGGTCCGAACCGCCGTACTCTCCGCGGATCACCACGGCGAAGCCGGAGACGACCTCGCCCCCGCTGAAGAGCATCTCCAGGGGCGTCTCACCGCCGATGGTCCACTTCTGGACGGGCAGGCTCACCGTGCGCTCCAGAGCGGTGAGCGGCGTCGCGTCGATGAGCTGCGTCATCCGGAGCGCGTGCCGCCGGGCGTAGCCGACGATTCCCGAGTTGCCGGCGCGCCGCGCGTAGTCGGCTCTCACCTCGGCGACGTTCAGCGGGGTGAGTGCCACATCGAGGGGCAGAGCGACGTACCGCATGGCCGCCGCCACCGGGCCCGAGAGCTCTCGTCCGGGAGCGCCGATGGAATCGACGATCGTCGCCCCGAGATCCCCTCCGAATCCCTCCACATCGTCGAAGGAGCCCGTCGCGACGGGATTCTGGTCGCCTGCGGGCCCCGTCAGGAACTGTGCGAAACAGCCGTCCCACTCGCGCTCGACGGCGTCGATCGCAGGCCCGGGATAGTCGGGGTCGAAGGTGGTCTGGGCACCTGCGGCCACGGGGTGCGCGCCGTAGCCGAACAGGACGGCCCGCGGCGTCCCGTCGGCGGCGCGCGCCACGAGGCACGGGACGTCGCGTTCGGCGTAGGGCAGCCCCTCCCGGTTGAAGGAGAAGTCCTCGTCCAGCACGACGTAGTCGAGGGTGCACGACGTCCGTGGTGCGGTCTTCGTCTGTGCGACCAGGGTCACGACCGTGGCCGCGAGCCAGGTCGTATACGTTCCCACCGACGTCAGGTTCTCCAGGTCGTACGCGATGAACGGGTCCAAGCCCGTTGTCAGTACGGGGCCGTTGTGCGTGTGGGTGGCGGTGAGCACGAAGCGCTCGGTTGCGATGCCGAGGCCGACCACTCCCGAACGGATCTGGTCGTGCGTGTCCTGGCGGAATCCGAGCACGTCGACCGTGACGAGCGCGAATGGGGTCCCGTCGTTCCAGATGATCGTGCAGCGGGCGAACAGGGGCCGATTCGTCCCGACGGCGAGCCGAGGTGCATCCGCCCCGTAGCCCGCCATCGGATAGCCCGCGGCCGGAGTGATGTCGATCTTCTGCGTCGCGACCTCGAACACCACGCGCCTCCTCGCTGAGAGACCGGCCGACAGGCCGCCCGGCCCAAGGGTAGAACGACGAGTATCGCCTCGGATAGACGGTATTCCGACCTCAGCCGGTCGCTTCGGTGGGGTCGCCCTTGAGGTCGATGCTGATCTCGTCGGCGTCGAGGTTGCTCAGGGCTCCGGCCAGCACGTCCGCACTGAACGTGCCGTCGTCGCGGGCGTCGAGCAGGGCGTCGCGCTGCGCCCGGATGCGGGCGAGTCGCGCGGCCTTGTGCGCGGCGAACGCCTCCGGGGTCCGCTCCGTCGTCGACGGAAGCGGGACGGTCTCGCCCGCCTCGTGGAGTAGCTCGAGCAGGCGGCGGCGCTCGTCGCGCTCGGCCTGCGGGTCGGCGGATGCCGGCTTCACCAGGCGCAGCACCAAGCCGAGCGTTCCGCCCTGCAGCAGCAGCGAGCCCGCGGCGACGAGGAACGCGATCAGCACCAGCACCGAACGACCCGGGGTGTCGTCCTGCGGCAGGGACTGCGCGGCGGCGACGGTGACCGCGCCGCGCATCCCGGCCCACACCACGATCGTGCCCTCGCGCCAGCCGAGCGGCGCGTCGGTGAAGTAGTCGATGTCGGCCAGGAGCCGGCGCAGGCGCGTGCCGAAGCGGGTGAGGTTCTCCACCGTCGGTACGCCGCGCCGGGCGAGCCTGCGGCGTCGCCGCTCGGCCTGCTTCGGAGAGATCGGGCGCTGTCCGCCGTCGCGCGTGTCCGGGAGGAAGATGCCGTTGGCGACCCCGTCCGCGATGCGGTCCTGGTCTGTGCCGTCCTCGACCGCGGGGAGCCGTTCGGCGGGGTCCGCCTCGGCGCCCGCGGTGAGCGCCCGCCCCTCCGGCGGGGCGATACGTTGCGCGATCCCGCGCTGCACGGACTCCGGGTCGGAGAGGTGCACCTGCAGCTGCTCCAGCCGTGGCCGCATCCGCTGCCCGCGCCGGTGCCGCCGCGCGAGGAGGGCGAGGAGCGGCGCCACGAACGCGGCACGCACGAGGATGGTCAGGACCAGCGCGCCGGCCGCGATGCCGACGGCGGGGAGTACGCCGGAGTGGTCCTCTTGGACCTTCTGCAGGATCCCGAACAGCTCGAGCCCCATGGTCAGGAAGATGAGGCCCTCGAGGATGAGCTCGACGGTCCGCCAGTTCTGCGCATCCGACAGCCGGTGCTCCGGCGACAGCAGTCGCGGCGCCCTGCTGCCGGTCACGAGCCCTGCGACGACGGCGGCGACCAGCCCGGAGGCCCCGAGCGCCTCCGCGGGGATCGAGGCGAGAAACGGCACGGTGAACGAGATCACCGTGTTGACGGTCGCATCCTTCACCCGCGAGCGCACCCGCAGGTTGAGCCAGCCGACCACCCCGCCGAACACCACGGCGACCAGCACCGAGTAGACGAACGACAGGGTCACGTCGCCGATCCTGAACGTCGCGACCGCCGCCGCGGCGATAGCCGCCCGCAGCAGCACCAGCGCCGTCGCGTCGTTCAGGAGGCTCTCCCCCTCCAGGATCGCGACGACGCGCGGCGAGATGCCGGCCCGTTTCACGATGCCCGTCGCGACGGCGTCCGTGGGGCTGACGATGGCGCCGAGCGCGATGCCCCAGCCGATGCCGAGTCCCGGGATGAGCCAGGCGAAGAACAGGCCGAGCACGACCGAGCTGACCACGACCAGCAGCACCGAGAGCCCGCCGATCGCCCCGAACTCGCGCCGGAAGTTCATGGCGGGCATCGAGACGGACGCTGAGTACAGCAGCGGCGGCAGCACTCCCGCGATGATCCACTCGGGCTCGATCGTCACGGCGGGCACGAACGGCAGCAGGCTGACCAGGATGCCGACCACGACGAGGATCAGCGGCGACGCGACCCCGAACTTCGGACCGATGGTGGTCGCCGCAGCGATGGTGAGCACCGCGAGCACCCCGATGACGAGTGCGACCTCCATTCCCCGGATCCCCTCGTCAGAGCACGATGTGCATGGCCCGGGCGGCGTCGGTGATCGACCCCGAGAGCGACGGGTAGACGGTGAACGCGCGGGCGACCTGGTCGACCGTGAGCCGCTGCTCCACGGCGAGCGCGAGCGGGAAGATGAGCTCGGAGGCGCGCGGCGCCACGATGACGCCGCCGATGACCGTGCCGGAGCCGGTGCGAGCGAACAGCTTGACGAAGCCGTCGCGGATGCCGAGCATCTTGGCGCGCGGGTTGGACTTCAGCGGCAGCTTGTAGATGTCGCCCTGCGCGATGCCCTCCTCGATCTGCTTCTGGCTCCAGCCGACGGTCGCGATCTCGGGCTGGGTGAAGATGTTGGAGCTGACGTTGCGCAGCTCGATCGGGGTGACCGCGTCGCCCATGGCGTGGAACACGGCGGTACGGCCCTGCATAGAGGCGACGGACGCCAGCGGGAGCGAGTCGGAGCAGTCGCCGGCGGCGTAGATGTTCGGGATGGACGTGCGCGCGACGCGGTTGACCCGGATGTGCCCGCTCCTGGTCAGCTGGACGCCGGCCTCCTCCAGCCCGATGCCGGCCGTGTTCGGCACGGAGCCGACCGCCATCAGGCAGTGCGAGCCCTCGATCGTGCGGCCGTCGGTGAGGGTGGCGACCACGCCGTCCTCCGTGCGCACCACCGACTCGGCGCGCGACTTGGAGAGCACCTGCATGCCGTTGCGCCGGAAGACGTTCTCGATCACGCCTGCCGCGTCCGCGTCCTCTCCCGGGAGCACCTGGTCGCGCGACGAGATCAGGGTCACCTTGGAGCCGAGCGCGGTGTACGCGGAGGCGAACTCGGCGCCGGTGACGCCCGAGCCGACGACGATGAGGTGCGACGGCACCGACTGCAGGTCGTAGAGCTGGGTCCAGGTGAGGATGCGCTCCCCGTCCGGGATGGCGGAGGGCAGCATGCGCGGGCTGGCGCCGACGGCGACGACGATCGTGTCGGCCTCCACCCGGTCGAAGTCGGTGCCGGTGTCGCCCTTCGAGGTGGAGACGATGACGGCGCTCGACCCGTCGAGCCTGCCCTCACCGGTCACGATCCGGACGCCGGAGCGCACCAGCTCGGCGCGCATGTCCTCCGACTGCTGCCGGGCGAGCCCGACCAGCCGCTTGTTCACGGCGGCGAGGTTGACCGCGATCTCCGGGCGCACCGGCTTGCCGGTCTCGCCGCGGGAGAAGAACTGCACGCCGAGGTCGGTCGCCTCGCCGAGCGAGTTGGTCGCCTCCGCGGTGGCGATCAGGCTCTTCGAGGGCACCACGTCGGTGATGACGGCCGAACCGCCGACGCCGGAGCGCTCGACGATGGTCACATCCGCTCCGAGCTGGGCGCCCGCGAGGGCCGCCTCGTAGCCGCCCGGGCCGCCGCCGAGGACGGCGATGCGCTGCTTCCGCTCGAATTCATAGGCCATGCCCCCATTCTTCCGTATGGGCTGCACCGATGCGCACCCCGTCGCCTGCCCTGTGGACAGTGGCCCGTCAGTAGAGTTGGCTCATGCTGGAATCCATCACCAACCCGCTCGACGACCCTGCCGCCGACCCGTTCGAGGTGGCTCGGGAGGCTGCCGCTCAGCTCGCGGAGAAGACCGGGGTCGAGCGCCACGACATCGCCCTCACCCTCGGCAGCGGCTGGGGCAAGGCCGCCGACCTGATCGGAGAAACGGTCGCGACCGTCCCCGCCACCGAGATCCTCGGCTTCAGCAAGCCGGCGCTCGAAGGCCACGTCGGGACGCTGCGTTCGGTCCGCCTCGCGAACGGCAAGCACGCGCTGGTGATCGGCGCACGTACGCACTACTACGAGGGGCACGGCGTGCGTCGCGTCGTCCACAGCGTGCGGACCGCGGCGGCCGCCGGCGCGACCACGATGGTGCTCACCAACGGCGCGGGCGGCATCAAGGAGCACTGGAAGCCGGGCACGCCCGTCCTGATCAGCGACCACATCAACCTGACGGCCGACTCCCCGCTCGAGGGCGCGACCTTCATCGACCTCACCGACCTGTACTCCCGGCGCCTGCGCGACCTGGCCCGCACGATCGACCCGTCGCTCGACGAGGGCGTCTACACGCAGTTCCGCGGGCCCCACTACGAGACCCCGGCCGAGGTGCAGATGGCGAAGGCCGTCGGCGGCCACATCGTCGGGATGTCGACCGCACTGGAGGCGATCGCCGCTCGCCAGGCCGGCATGGAGATCCTGGGCATGTCGCTCATCACGAACCTGGCCGCCGGCATCCAGAAGACCCCGCTCAGCCACCAGGAGGTCATCGACGCCGGCCGCGCCGCCGAGCCGGTGATCAGCGCGCTGCTCGCCCAGATCGTGGAGTCGCTGTGAGCGCGAAGGACACGCCGCAGCTGCTCGCCGAGGCACGCGCCTGGCTCGCCCAGGACCCCGATCCCGAGACCCGGGACGAGCTCCAGACGCTGATCGTCGCCGCCGAGGCGGGCTCTGCCGAGGCCGTGGCCGACCTGCACTCGCGTTTCGACGAGCGCCTGGCCTTCGGCACCGCGGGACTGCGCGGCGCGATCGCCGCGGGCCCGAACCGGATGAACCGCGTGCTCGTCGCGCAGGCGGCCGCCGGGTTCGCCCGCTGGCTGCTGGAGCACGCGGAGGACGCGACGCCCTCCGTCGTGATCGGCTACGACGGCCGCAAGAACTCCGACGTGTTCGCCCGCGACACCGCCGAGCTCATGGCCGGCGCGGGCATCCGCGCCGTGCTGCTGCCGCGCCTGCTCCCGACCCCGGTGCTCGCGTTCGCCCTGCGGCACCTGGACGCGAGCGCGGGCGTCATGGTCACCGCCAGCCACAACCCGCCCAACGACAACGGGTACAAGGTGTACCTCGGCGGCGAGAACCACGGGTCGCAGATCGTCTCGCCCGTCGACGCCGAGATCGCCGCGCACATCCTGGAGGTGGCGGAGGGCAGCGTCGCCGACCTGCCGCGCTCCGACCGCTACGAGGTCGCCTCCGACGACGTCGAGCAGGCGTACATCGACGCGACCGTGGCCGTCGCCTCCACCAGCGCTCCTCGCGACGCCGTGTCGTTCGTCTACACCGCGATGCACGGCGTCGGCTGGCGCACGGCCCGCGAGGTCTTCGCCCGCGCCGGCTTCTCCGAGCCGGTCCCGGTGACCGCCCAGATCGAGCCGGACCCCGCGTTCCCGACCGTCGCCTTCCCCAACCCGGAGGAGCCGGGCGCGATGGATCTGTCGTTCGAGACCGCCCGGACGGCCGGCGCCGACCTGATCGTCGCCAACGACCCGGACGCCGACCGGCTGGCCGTCGCCATCCCCGACCCGTCGATCGGCGACGGCTACCGCCGGCTGTCGGGCAACGAGGTCGGCGCCCTGCTCGGCTGGCGCGCCGCGGAGCTCGCGTCCACCCGCGCGGACGAGCGAGGGCCGGTCGGGACGCTGGCCTGCTCCATCGTCTCCTCGCCCGCCCTCTCCGCGGTGGCCCGCGCGTACAAGCTCGACTTCGCCGACACCCTGACCGGGTTCAAGTGGGTCTCGCGAGCGCCCGGCCTGATCTACGGCTACGAGGAGGCGCTCGGCTACCTGGTGAACCCGGACACGGTCCGCGACAAGGACGGCATCTCCGCCGCGGTCGCGTTCCTCGACCTCGCCAACGCCCTCGCCGCGGACGGCGTGACCGTCGCCCAGCAGCTGGACCGGTTCGCCGAGCGCTTCGGCTTCTTCGCCAGCGACCAGATCTCCCTCCGCGTGACCGACCTCTCGCGCATCGGCGAGATCATGGCGGCCCTGCGCGCGACCCCGCCGAGCCATCTGGGCGAGGTGCGCGTCACGCAGATCGACGACCTGCGCGACGGCTTCGGCGGTCTGCCGCCGAGCGATGTGCTGCGGATCCTGCTCGAGGACGGCTCTCGCGTGATGGTCCGCCCGAGCGGCACGGAGCCGAAGCTCAAGATCTACATCGACGCGTCCAGCGACGAGGGCAGCGTGGAGGACCGCCGCGCGACCGCGACGGCCCGCGTCGCCGCCCTCGCCGAGGCGATGCGGCTGCTGACCGCGTAGCTCAGGCCGTCACGGGGCGCGGCGCCCGCGCGAGGTATCCGACCAGGAACACGGCGAGCGCCGCAGCCGTGACTAGCGCGCCGGCCAGTGGCACCGCGACCGGGCCTCCGGCCGCGAGCGCGAGCGTTCCGATGGGCGGCGCGATGGCGATGCCGACGTACATCGCGGTCGAGTACCAGGACAGGGCCAGCGCAGAGCTCTCCGGCTCGACGTGCACGAGGCGGTGCTGCACCGGGATGGCGATCGCGAACGCCGCGACGCCCCAGAGCGCGAACACCACGACCGACGCGACGAACGACGCCTCCGTGAAGGCCAGCACGATCAGCGTCAGCGCCTGTCCGGCCAGCGCGAGGACCGCCACCGGCCGGCTGCCGAAGCGGTCGGTCAGCGGTCCCGCGACGCTGTTGCCGGCGACCCCCGCCACCCCGTAGGCGAGGAGCAGCACGGCGAGCAGCGCGCCGGAGCCGCCGGTGGAGGCGTGGGTCACCGCCGCCGAGAAGATGTAGACGATGTTGAAGCCGGCCACCATCAGGAGGGTGGTGCCGAGCGGCGCGACGATCCGCAGGTCGCCGAGCGGAGCCAGGCGCCGGCGCAGGGTCACGGCCGGCGGGACCGGGACGCCGCGGACGACGAGCGGGATCGCGACCACCAGCACCGCCGCGATTCCGACGATGCACCACAGCGCGAACCGCCAGCCGGCCATCCCGCCGAGCGCCGTGCCGAGCGGAGAGCCGACCGCCGTGGCGAGTGTGAACCCGGCGCCGACGATCGCGAGCGCCTGCCCGCGCTTGCCGGGCCGGGCGAGGCTTGCGGCCGCCGCCGTCGCGGTCGGCACGAGGGCGGCACCGCCCAGCCCGGAGAAGGTGCGGCCGGCGATGAACCAGCCGAGGTCGGGGGCGAGCGCGGACGCCGCCGTGCCGAGAGCGAAGACGGCGAGGCCCGCGGCCATCAGTGTGGCGCGGGGCACGCGTGGGAGAAGGATGGACACCGCCGGCGCCGCCACCGCGACCACGAGCGAGTAGCTCGTGATCGACCAGCTGACCTGCGTCGCGGTGGCGCCGAGCCCGGCGGCGACCTGCGGGAGCAGCCCGGCGATGACGAACGCGTTGGTGCCGACCACGAAGAGGGCGAGTGCGAGGACCAGGAGAGCGGGAAGCGTCCTGCGGTACGATTGTTCGACGAACGTCATACCGTTAAGGTACGGCGATTGTTCGATGTTTGTCAAACAATTGGTGACGATGAGCGACTATCCCTCCCCCGACATCGCCGACGTGCAGCTCGTCGACGTGCTCCGCGCCGTCGCCGACCCCATCCGCCTGCAGATCGTGCGCGCGCTCGCCGACGGCCGGCCGCACCCGAAGACGATGACCGAGTGGGGCGTCGACGTGCAGAAGTCGACCATGGCGCACCACTTCAAGACGCTGCGCGAGGCGGGAGTGACCCGCACGATCGTCAGCGGCCGCACCCACGAGATCCAGTTGAGGCGCGACGAGTTGGACGCGCGCTTTCCCGGGCTCATGGATGCACTGCTCCCCGACTGAAGCTTTCATAAGCACCTTCCTTATGAAAGGTTATGGCGGTAACCTTTCATAAGAGTAAGGGGTGTGAAAGCATGTCGACGGCGCTGACCTACGAGACGCGGCGACTTCCACAGCGCCTGGAGGTCGAATACGCGTCGCGGCGCATGCAGTTGCGACGACGCGAGCCGTACCAGGCGGCCATCCCCGCCTCGCTCGCGTCCGCCGACTTCACGTTCTCCGGCGAGCTGCTCGCCGACTGCGACGACGCCACCCGCGAACTGGTCCGCTTCGATGGAGAACGCTCCGAGTTCATCGCACCGTTCTCCGCGATCCTGCTGCGCACCGAGTCCGCGTCCAGCTCGCAGATCGAGCAGCTCACGGCAGGCCCCCGAGCCATCGCCGAAGCCGTCATCGGCGAGCGGGCGGAAGGCAACGCCCGCCTCGTCGTCAGCAATGTCCACGCGATGGAGGCGGCGCTCGCACTGGCGGACGAGATCTCGAACGCGTCGATCATCGCGATGCACACCGCACTGCTCGACGAGTCGAGCCCAGAGCTCACCGGCGGCTACCGGCAGGAGCAGGTCTGGATCGGCGGGGCTCTCCCGCAGACCGCCGCCTTCGCCCCCCCGCACCACGAGCGGGTGGCCGCAGCCATGAACGATCTCATCCTGTTCATGCGGCGCGTCGATCTGCCCGTGCTGCCGCAGGTGGCCATCGCGCACGCGCAGTTCGAGACGATCCATCCCTTCCCCGACGGGAACGGCCGCACCGGCCGGGCGCTCGCGCATTCGATGCTGCGGCACGGCGACATCCTGCGCCACCTCGCGGTGCCGGTGTCCGCGGGCCTGCTGACCGACATCGGTCGCTACTTCGACGCGCTCGATGCCTACCGTTCCGGCGACGCCGAGCCCATCGTGCGCGTCTTCGCCGATGCGTCGCTGGCGGCCGTCGCCAACGCCGACCAGCTCGCCGACGACCTCATCGGCCTCCGCCAGGCCTGGCAGGAGTCGCTGGCTCCGATCCGTGCGGGCGCCGTCGGCCGCAAGCTGGCCTCCCTGTCGCTGGAATACCCGGTGCTCAACGCCGTCACGGCGGAGCGCCTGACCGGCGCCAGCCGGCCCGCCGTCGTGAACGGCCTGGAGACGCTGGTCGAGTACGGCATCCTGCAGCGCGGCAACTCCGCGAAGCGCAACCGCACGTGGATCAACCCCGAGGTCCTCGACGCACTGACCGCGTTCTCGGACCGCACCGGTCGCCGCGTGTGCGACTGACCTAGCCGAGCGCCTCGTCGAGCTTCTGCTCGAGCTCCTCGAGGTCGAAGTAGTTGTTCACCACGATCACGTCGGCGTTCGTCTTGCCGATGCGCTCGACGAGCTCCGGCGACGTGAGCACGATCTGGGCGTTCGAGGCCGCCTGGTCGATGCTGCCGATGTCGGACGCGGTGACCTCCGCGTCGATGCCCAGCCGGTCGAGCACGCGCTCGGCGTTGACCTTCAGGATGCCGGAGGTGCCCATCCCGACGCCGCAGATGGCGACGATCTTCACCGCTGCGCCTCCTCCTCCGTCAGCGTCAGGATGCGCTGCACGTCGGCCACGTCGGTCGCGGCAGCGAGGGCCGGGATCGACTCGGGGTCGTTGAACACGTTCGCCAGCTCGGCGACGCTGGTGACGTGCGCCTCCGGCGTCGAGACGGCCAGGCCGATCACCACGGACACCGGGTCGTTGTGGGGGTGGCCGAAGACCACGGGCTCGTCGAGCGTGACGACGGAGAGGCCGTCGGAGTTCACGTCGGGGCCCGGTCGTGCGTGGGCCAGCGCAAGGCCGGGGGCGATCACGATGTAGGCGCCGAACTCCTCGATCACCTGGATCATCCGCTGGCCGTAGCCCTGCTCGGTGGCGCCGGAGCGCGCGAGGGCCTCCCCCGCCAGCTCCACCGCCTGTCGCCAGTCGGCGGCGTGTGCGCCGACGGTGACGGCCGAATCAGGCAGCGGTGGCAGTGGCATGACTTCAGACTAACGCCCGAGCCGTCAGGAACCCTCGAAACCTGCTGTGATGATCTCGGCCAGCTCCTCACGCTCCTCGAGCGGGAGGAAGGCGCCGGCCGCGGCGTTCAGCTGGAAGATCTCGAGGTCGGTGCGGTCGTACGCGAAGGCGTCCGCAAGGATGCTCAGCTCGCGCGTCAGGGTCGTGCCGCTCATCAGGCGGTTGTCCGTGTTCACCGTCACCCGGAAGCCCAGCTGGTACAGCAGGTCGAACGGGTGGTCGAGGATGTCGTCGCCCCAGGCCGCGATCGCGCCGGTCTGCAGGTTGGAGGTGGGGCTGGTCTCGAGTGCGATCTCGCGGTCCTTCACCCACTGCGAGAGGGTGCCGAGCGTGACGTACGTGTTCTCGTCGTCCTGCCGCTCGATGGTGATGTCCTCGGCGAGCCGCACGCCGTGGCCGAGGCGCAGCGCCCGGCCGTCGAGCAGGGCGCTGCGGATGCTCTCCAGTCCGTCGGCCTCGCCCGCGTGGACGGTGGCCGGGAAGAACTCGGACGCGAGGTAGTCGAACGCCGCGCGGTGGTTGGAGGGCGGGAAACCCGCCTCCGGGCCGGCGATGTCGAAGCCGACCACCCCGCGGTCGCGGTGGCGCACCGCGAGCTCGGCGATCTCCAGACCGCGGTCGTTGTGGCGCATCGCCGTGACGAGCTGGCCCACGCGGATGCGGCCGCCGGCGGAACGCACGTCGGCGATGCCCTCCTCGACCCCCTCCTGCACGGCCTCCACCGTCTCGTCCAGCGACAGGCCGCCGCCGAGGTGCTGCTCGGGAGCCCAGCGGATCTCCCCGTAGACGACGCCGTCCTCGCCGAGGTCCTGCACGAACTCGCGCGCTACGCGGCGCAGGCCCTCGCGGGTCTGCATCACGGCGGTCGTGAGGTCGAAGGTCTTGAGGTACTCGACGAGCGAGCCGGAGTTCGACTTCTCGGCGAACCAGCGGCCGAGTTCCGCGGCATCCCGGGCCGGGAGCTCGAGCCCGATCTCCTCGCCGAGCTCCAGCACCGTCGCGGGGCGGAGCCCCCCGTCGAGGTGGTCGTGCAGGGAGACCTTCGGAAGCGGCCGGATCTCCGTGCCGTCGGCCAGCGTGTACTCGTTCCAGGCGTCGCTCATGGCCTCAACCCTAGGCGATGCGATCGGCGATCAGCGGGCCGCGCTCGAACGGGGTGCCCAGCGGCGCCAGCCGGTAGGCGCCGTCCAGCGCCTCCAGCGCGCGCTCGAAGCGGGCGGGCTCGTCGGCAGCGAGGGTGAACAGGGGCTGCCCCTTCTTCACCTCGTCGCCCGGCTTCGCGTGCAGGTCGATGCCCGCGGCGTGCTGCACCGGGTCCTGCTTGCGGGCGCGGCCGGCGCCGAGACGCCACGCGGCGATCCCGAACGGCAGCGCCTGCTGCTCGACCAGGACGCCGTCCTCCTCTGCCACGACCGTGTGCGTCTCCTTCGCCACCGGGAGCGCGGCATCCGGGTCGCCACCCTGCGCGCGGATGACCTCGCGCCACTTGTCCATCGCGCGGCCGTCCTTCAGCGCCGCCTCGACGTCCTCGTCCGGCCGGCCGGCCAGGGCGAGCATCTCGCGGGCGAGGGCGACCGTCAGCTCGACGATGTCGGCCGGTCCGCCTCCCGCGAGCACCTCGACCGACTCGCGCACCTCGTTCGCGTTTCCGATCGTGAGGCCGAGCGGGACGTTCATGTCGGTCAGCAGCGCGGAGGTGGCGACGCCGGCGTCGCGGCCGAGCTCCACCATGGTGCGTGCCAGTTCGCGCGAGCGCTCGATGTCCTTGAGGAAGGCGCCGGAGCCGAACTTCACGTCCAGCACGAGCGCGCCGGTGCCCTCCGCGATCTTCTTCGACATGATCGAGGAGGCGATCAGCGGGATCGCCTCGACCGTGCCGGTGATGTCGCGGAGCGCGTACAGCTTGCCGTCGGCGGGCGCGAGGCCGGAGCCGGCGGCGCAGATGACGCCGCCCTCGTTCTGCAGCTGGGCGAACATCTCCTCGTTGCTGAGGTGTGCGCGCCATCCCGGGATGCTCTCGAGCTTGTCCAGCGTCCCGCCGGTGTGGCCGAGCCCACGACCGGAGAGCTGCGGCACGGCGACGCCGAAGGTCGCGACCAGCGGCATGAGCGGCAGCGTGATCTTGTCGCCGACGCCGCCGGTGGAGTGCTTGTCGGCGGTCGGCTTCCCGAGCCCTGAGAAGTCCATCCGCTCGCCCGACGCGATCATCGCCAGTGTCAGGTCCTTGATCTCGCGGCGGGTCATCCCGTTGAGGAAGATCGCCATCGTCATCGCGGACATCTGCTCGTCGCCCACGTAGCCGCGGGTGTAGGCGTCCACCAGCCAGTCGATCTCGGCGGTGCTGAGCTCGCCCCGGTCGCGCTTGGTCCTGATGAGGTCGACGGCGTCGAACGCCTCGACCGCTCCTGCAAGGTCGGTCACGGATGTGTTCCTGTTCAGTCGTTCTCGTGCTCGGCCGCGTAGGCGGCGAGCTGGCGCGGCCCGAACGCGTCGGGCAGAACCTCGTCGATCGTGCGGATGCCGGAGACGGTCTCCAGCAGCATCCCCTCGGCCGAGTGCTCGTACAGCAGCTGGCGGCAGCGACCGCACGGCATCAGGATGTCGCCGTCGCCGTTCACACAGGTGAACGCCACCAGGCGGCCTCCCCCGGTCATGGCGAGCGACGACACCAGGCCGCACTCGGCGCACAGCGTCACGCCGTAGCTGGCGTTCTCGACGTTGCAGCCGCTGACGATCCGGCCGTCGTCGACCAGCGCCGCGGCGCCCACCGGGAACTTGGAGTAGGGGACGTACGCGTGCGTCCGCGCCTCGTCGGCGGCGGAGCGCAGCGCCTCCCAGTCGATCGTGCTCATGACTTGATGTACGGCTTCCCGTCGGCGGCGGGTGCGCGCGAGAGGCCCACCAGGCCGGCGACCGCGAGGATCGTGACGACGTACGGCAGCATCAGCATGAACTCGCTCGGCACCGGCGATCCGATGGTGCTGAGCACGTTCTGCAGGTTGGTCGCGAAACCGAACAGCAGCGCGGCGAGGGTCGCGCGGATCGGGTCCCAGCGGCCGAAGATGACGGCCGCGAGGGCGATGAAGCCCTGTCCTGCGGTCATCTCCTTGGAGAAGGCGCCGACGGAGCCGAGCGTGTAGTAAGCGCCGCCGAGGCCGGCGATCGCGCCCGCGAGGGCCACGTTCCAGAACCGGGTGCTGTTGACGTTGATGCCGACCGTGTCCGCTGCCTCCGGGTGCTCGCCGACCGAGCGCAGGCGCAGGCCCCAGCGGGTCTTGAACAGCCCGAACCAGACCAGGAAGACCGCGAGGTACATCAGGTACTCGATGATCGACTGGTCGAACAGGACTTTGCCGATGATCGGGATGTCGCTGAGCACCGGGATGGGCCAGCTCGGCAGGCGCGGCGGGTGGTTGAGCAGCTGCGGGTTGCCGGCCAGCAGCTTCGAGTAGAGGAAGCTGGTGAGGCCGATGACGAGGACGTTCAGCACGACGCCGACGATCACCTGGTCGACGAGGTACTTGATCCCGAACGCGCCGAGCAGGAACGACACCAGCACGCCGGCGACCATGGCGGCGATCAGGCCGACCACCCAGCTGCCGGTGAGCGAGGCCGTCATCGCGGAGACGAACGCCCCGGCGAGCAGCTGGCCCTCGATGGCGACGTTGACCACGCCGCCGCGCTCGGACACGACGCCGCCGAGGGCACCGAAGACCAGAGGGACGGCGAGGCTGATCGTGCCGAGCAGCAGGCCGGTGACCGGCACCGGGTACGGGCTGCCGGAGTCGGCCCACGTGAGGAACGCGAACATGAACAGCAGCGAGAACACGATGACGACCCAGAGCGGGGTCCGACGCGCACGGTAGGAGAGGTACGCGCTCCACGCCGTGAGGGCGATCAGCAGGATGGTGACGATCGCGGTCGTCACGAAGCTGTCCACCGTGACGGTCGGCAGGGCGATCGCGTCGGACTTCTCCGACAGGCGGAAGGTGCTCTCCCCGTGCCGGGCGAAGCCGAAGAACAGGATGATGCTGATCAGCACGAAGACGCCGAAGGCGATGGGCGCCTTCCAGGAGCGGATCTCGGCCTTCTCGAGGACGATCGGCGAGGAGTCGGGGACGACGGGGGCGGTGGTGCTCACTTCGCCTCCACCTCCTTCGTGACGATGGGACGCGGTCTCCGGGGCGTGCTCCCCGGGGTGGGCAGGCGGAAGATCGCCCGCACCAGCGGAGGCGCCGCGACGAACAGCACGATCAGGGACTGCAGGATGAGGACGATGTCGATCGGGATGTCGTTCGCCGCCTGGATGGTGTAGCCGCCGGCCTTGAGGGCGCCGAACAGCAGTCCGGCGATGAACACACCCCACGGCCGGGAGCGGCCGAGCAGGGCGACGGTGATCGCGTCGAAGCCGATGCCCGCGTCCACGCCGGAGCTGATGCCCTGCGGGAAGACGCCGAGCGCCTGGCTGGCGCCGGCGATGCCGACGAGGCCACCGGCGATGAGCATCGCGTAGACGTAGACGTTCTTGACGTCGATGCCCGCGACGCGCGCGGCGTTCGGGTTCTCGCCGACGGCCCGGAACCGGAAGCCGAGGCTGGAGCGGTTGATCAGCCACCACACGAAGACCGTCGCGCCGATGACGACGACGAACGCCCAGGTGAGGTTGTACTGCGCGCCGAACAGCGGCGGGAAGACGGCGTTGTCGTGCACCGCCGGCGCCTTCGGGTTGTTCGACCCCGGCGCCTGGAGGAGGCCCTGGGTGCGGAGCATATAGGAGATCAGGTAGAACGCGATGTAGTTGAGCATGATCGTGACGATCACCTCGTGCGCGCCCGTGCGCGCTTTGAGGAGGCCCACGATGCCCGCCCAGATCGCGCCGCCCACGATGCCGGCGACGACCGCCAGCACCAGGTGCACCACCGGCGGCAGGTTGAACGAGAAGCCCACCCAGGCCGACGCGGCGGCCGCGATGAGCAGCTGCCCCTGGCCGCCGATGTTGAACAGGCCGACGCGGAACGCCAGCGCGACGCCGAGACCGCTGACGATCAGCGGGGTGGCGAAGGTCAGCGTCTCGGTGAGCGGGCGGATGCCCGCGGCGAAGGAGGGCCGGCGGAAGTTGTAGATCGCGCCCTGGAACATCGAGACGTACGCGTTCGACACCGAGTTCCAGATCGCCGCGAAGGTGTCGCCCGGCCGCGCGAAGAAGTAGCCGGCCGCACGCTGCACGTCGGGGTCGGTGACCGCGATCAGGATGGCGCCGACGATGAGCGCGAGCAGCACGGCCAGGATCGAGATGACCACCGGTCCGCCCATGATCTCGCGGACCGCCTGGTTCCAACGCGACTGGTCGTCGTGTCCGGACGCGGGGGCGGGGCTCCCGGACTGGGCCGGCTGCGCCGGCGCCACGGGCTGGCCGGACGTGGGGGTCCCGGTCATGCTGCTGCTCCTGCCTGCTCCGGCGACTCGCCGGCCATCATGAGGCCGAGCACGTCGCGAGACGTGTTCCCCGGCACGATTCCTACGATCCCCCCGCGGTACATCACGGCGATGCGGTCGGCCAGCGCGGCGACCTCGTCGAGCTCGGTCGACACAACGATCACCGGCACTCCGGCGTCGCGAGTGGCGACGATCCGCTTGTGCACGAATTCGATCGACCCGACGTCGAGGCCGCGCGTCGGCTGGGCGGCGACGAAGAGCCGCAGCTCGCGGCTCAGCTCGCGGGCGAGCACGACCTTCTGCGCGTTGCCGCCGGAGAGGCGCCCGACCTTGGTGTCGATGGACTGGGTGCGCACGTCGAACTCGCGCACCTTCTCCTCCGCGAAGTCCTTGAGGTAGGAGAACTGGATGTTGCCGCCCTTGACGAACGGGTCGCCCGTCGAGCGGTCGAGCATCAGGTTCTCCTGGATGGTGAACTCGCCGACCAGGCCGTCCTCGTTGCGGTCCTCGGGCACGAACCCGACGCCCGCGTCCAGCACCTTGCGGACGCTGTGGCCCTGGATCGGCGTGCCGTCGAGCAGGATCTCGCCCTGGATGCGCGGCTGCAGGCCGATGATGGCCTCCGTCAGCTCGGTCTGCCCGTTGCCCTGGACGCCCGCGATGGCGAGGATCTCACCGGCGCGCACCTCGAAGCTCACGTTGTTGACCACGATCTGACCGATCTGGTCGATCACCGAGAGGTTCTTGACGACGAGCGCGGCGGCTCCCGGCTTCGCGGGCTCCTTCTCCACGGCCAGCGTCACCGCCCGGCCGACCATCATCGACGCGAGTTCGACGTTGGTCGCGGTGGGCTCGGCCTCGCCGATCACCTTGCCGAGGCGGATGACCGTGATGCGGTCGGCGACCTCGCGCACCTCGCGCAGCTTGTGGGTGATGAAGATGATGGCCGTGCCCTGCTCCTTGAGCTGGCGCATGATCGCCATGAGCTCGTCGGTCTCCTGCGGCGTCAGCACGGCGGTGGGCTCGTCGAAGACGAGCACCTTGGCGTTCTGCGACAGCGCCTTGATGATCTCGACGCGCTGCTGGACGCCGACCGGCAGGTCTTCGACCAGCGCGTCCGGGTCGACATCGAAGCCGAACCGGGCCGAGATCTCGCGCACCTTCGCGCGGGCGGCGTTGAGGTCGAGACGTCCGCCGAACTTGGTCTGCTCGTGGCCGAGCATGACGTTCTCGGCGACGGTGAAGACGGGGATCAGCATGAAGTGCTGGTGCACCATCCCGATGCCGGCCTTCATGGCGTCGCCGGGGCCGGAGAAGCGCTGGACGACGTCGTCGAGCAGGATCTCGCCCTCGTCGGCCTGGTAGAAGCCGTAGAGCACGTTCATCAGGGTGGACTTGCCTGCGCCGTTCTCGCCGAGCAGACAGTGGATCTCGCCGGGTTCGACGGTGAGGTCGATGTGGTCGTTCGCGACCAGGGCACCGAACCGTTTGGTGATGCCGCGGAGTTCGAGCTTCATTCGGGTGGGTTTCCTTCAGGAGAGGGCACGCGGAATCGGCTGGTGGCCTCGACGCGCGTGTTCACATTACCTGGCTGCGCAGATGTCGTGGTGTGCGCAGATGAGCAAAGGGTGAGGGTGTGAACGCAACGGGGAGGCCAGCCATGGCTGACCTCCCCGTCGAGCGTTCTCGTCGCTGGTTACTGCTTCGGCGACGAGGGCGAGGTGACCTTGATCGAGCCGTCGATGATGCCGGCCTTGATCTTGTCGAGCTCACCCTGCAGACCCGAGTCGACCTTCGACTCGAAGTCGTGGAACGGCGCGATGCCCACGCCGTCGTTCTTCAGCGTGCCCACGTACGGGGTCGCGTCGAACTTGCCCTTCGCGGCCTGGGTGACGACGTCGTTGGTCGCCGGCTTCATGCCCTTCATGACCGAGGTGAGGAGCAGGTCCTTCACGCTGGGGTCGGACTGGTAGACGTCGGCGTCGACACCGATCATCGCGATCGGCTTGCCGGAGTCCTTGATCGCCTGCGCGGCCGACTGGTAGATCGGGCCGCCGACCGGCATGATCACGTCGGCGTTCTGGTCGATGATGCCCTGAGCCGTGTTCTTCGCGGTCTCGTTGGCGTCGAAGCCGCCGGTGAAGAGGCCGTTCTGCTTGTCGACGTCCCAGCCGACGACCTTGACCGACTTGCCCTTCTGGTCGTTGAAGTACTTCACGCCGTCGGCGAAGCCGTCCATGAAGATGGTGACCGTCGGGATCTGCATGCCGCCGAAGGTGCCGACGATGCCGGTCTTCGAGTAGCTGGCGGCCGCGTAGCCGGCCAGGAACGCCGCCTGGGCGGTGTCGAAGATGATCGGCTTGACGTTCTTCGCCTGGATCTCGTTGTCGTCGATGATCGCGAAGTCGACGTCAGGGTTCGCCTTCGCGGCCTTCTCCGTCGCGTCCTTCAGGAGGAAGCCGACCGTGACGACGAGGTTGCAGTTGGCGTCGACCATGCTCTGGATGTTCGGAGCGAAGTCGTTCTCGCTCTTCGACTCCGCCTGCTTGTACTTCACGTTCAGCGACTTGGCGGCCTGCTGCAGGCCCTCGTAGCCGAGCTGGTTGAACGAGTGGTCGTCGAATCCACCGGAGTCGGAGACCATGCAGGGAAGGAAGTCGCTCTTCGCGGCGCCACCGGACGAGCTGTCCGACGGGGCAGCCGAGCAAGCGGCGAGCAGCGACATGACGCCGACCGCCGCCAGGCCGAGGAGACCGGCCTTACGGGCTGTGATTGACAAGGTTGTTCCTCCAAGATGCGTAAGCCTGTGCGGGTGCTCGCAGGCTTGTGCGGTTCACGTTACCGAATGTGACGAACGGCTCCGTTCGAATATCCGGCTTCTTCATGCAAGCGTTACAAACGCTCACGCGATTGGCACGCGCTCATTTGAGCAGGGCTGTCCCCCGTTCTGGGAGGACTCCTCCCGCCCTAGAGGACGTCGGTCGAACCGGTGAGCTTCAGCGCGTCCACGACCGACTTCACCCGCTGCGCGTTCTCGCTGGTGGTGACCAGGAGCGCGTCGGGGGTGTCGACCACCACGATGTCCCGCACGCCGATCAGGCTGATGACGCGCTTGCTCTGGCTGACGACGATGCCGCTGGAGGCGTCGGAGAGCACGCGGGCGTTCTCGCCGAGGATCGCGAGGTCCGACTTGCGCCCCCCGGAGTTGAGCTTGGCCAGCGAGGCGAAGTCGCCGACGTCGTCCCAGTCGAAGTAGCCGGGGATGACGGCGAGCCGGCCCGCCGCCGCCGCCGGCTCCGCGACGGTGTAGTCGATGGCGATCTTCTCGAGTCCTGGCCAGATCCGGTCCACCGCGGGCCCACGGGTCGCCGGGTCGTCCCAGGCCTCCGCGAGCTCGAGCAGCCCCTCCAGGAGGCGCGGGCGGTTGCGGCCGATCTCCTCCAGCAGCAGGTCGGCCCGGGTGATGAACATGCTGGCGTTCCAGAGGTACGAGCCGCTCTCCAGGTAGCGCTCCGCCGTCTCCAGGTCGGGCTTCTCCTTGAAGGAGTCGACGGTGAGCGCGCTCGGCGCCCCCGGCAGCTCCAGCCGATCCCCGTAGTGGATGTAGCCGAAGCCCACGGCGGGCTCGGTCGGGCGGATGCCAACGGTGGTGATGTACCCCGCCTCCGCCGCGGCGACCGCCTCGCGGACCGCCGCCTGGAACGCAGGCATGTTGTGGATGACGTGGTCGGCCGCGAAGGAGCCGATGATCACGCCGGGCTCCCGGCGCTCCAGGATGGCCGCCGCCAGTCCGATGGCGGCCGTCGAGTCCCGCGGCTCCGACTCCAGGACCACGTTCGGGTCGGCGAGCGCCGGCAGCTGGGTCTCGACGGCGGCGCGGTGGGCACGGCCGGTGACCACCATGATCCGCTGCTCGCCCGACAGCGGGACCAGCCGGTCCCAGGTGTCGCGCAGCAGCGTCTGGCCAGAGCCCGTGAGGTCGTGCAGGAACTTCGGCGCGTCGGCCCGCGACAGGGGCCAGAGGCGCGAACCGATGCCGCCGGCCGGGATCACGCTGTAGAAGCGGTCGATCGGCTTGCCGGTGGTGATCCTGCGCTGCTGAGTCATGCCGAAAGGATACCGAGCGGTGCAGGACACCCGCAGTTCACGGCCACGACACCCCGCGCTCCTAGCGTGAGGCCATGCGGGTAGCGGTCGTCAGCGAGAGCTTCCTCCCCACGGTCAACGGGGTCACGACGAGCGTCCTCCGGGTGCTCGACCATCTGGCCGAGCACGGCCACGAGGCCATCGTGATCTGCCCCGACGCGGGTGCTCCGGCGGAGTACGCCGGGTTCCGCATCCACCAGGTCCCCTCGATCGCGTACCGGCAGTTCCCGGTGGGGCTGCCGAGCCCCCAAGTGCAGCGCATCCTGAGCACGTTCGCGCCGGATGTGCTGCACGCCGCCTCCCCCTTCTTCCTAGGTGCGCAGGCCATCGCCGCTGCGAACCGCCTCGGCGTGCCCTCCGTCGCGATCTACCAGACCGACGTCGCGGGCTTCGCCCGGAGGAACGGCCTCGGCGTCACCTCGGCCATCGCCTGGAAGTACGTGCGCTGGGTGCACGAAGGGGCGGACCTCACTCTCGCGCCCTCCGCGGCGAGCGCCTACGACCTGCGCACCGCCGGGGTGACCCGGCTCGACCGCTGGGGGCGCGGCGTCGACCTCGAGCGCTACCACCCGAACAAGAGGAGGACGGCGGCGGCTGCCGCTCTCCGCGAGCAGCTCTCCCCCGACGGCGAGACGGTCATCGGCTACGTGGGGCGCATCGCACCCGAGAAGCAGGTGGAGCGGCTGCGGTCGCTCCGCGGCCTCACCGGCGTCTCGCTCGCGATCGTCGGCGACGGTCCGTCGCGCGACGCGGTGGCGCGGGAGCTGCGCGGGATGCCGGTCACCTGGCTGGGCCGCCGCGGGGGCGAGGAGCTCGCCGCCGCCTACGCCGCCTTCGACGTCTTCGTGCACACCGGCTCGGAGGAGACCTTCGGCCAGACGGTGCAGGAGGCGCACGCGTCCGGCCTGCCCGTCGTCGCCCCGCGCGCGGGCGGCCCGATCGACCTGGTGGAGCACGGCGTCGACGGCCTGCTCTTCCCGCCCTCCGACGACCGCGCCCTCCGCGCCGCCGTCACGCTGCTCGTCCGCGACGGCGCCGAGCGCAGGCGGATGGGCGAGGCCGGCCGCCGCGCCGTGCTCGGCCGGAGCTGGGAGGTGCTCTGCGGGCAGTTGATCGGCCACTACGAGCGCGTCATCCTGAACGCCGTCGCAGACGTGGCCGCCCGCGACGTACAGCCCGCGGAGGGTTCGCGCGCGTACAGTTAGGTGGCCCCAGCGGGCCGGTCCCTGTATCCGCTCTATCCCGTCCTCGTGACGACGGAGGTGACCCATGGCCAACCTGAACCGACGCGGCATCCAAATGCCCTTCGTCAGCCGCACACGCCGGACCGACCCTCCTTCTCCCGTCGCGTCGCAGACGGCCGTGGAGGAGCAGTCCGGGCGGCGCACCAGCATGGTCGACAGCGCGATCTACGCGAACGGCGTCCGCGTCGCCTCGCCGACCACCCTGGCCGAGACGTACGGCGCGCTGGACCGCACTCCGGGCGGAGTCGCGTGGATCGGCCTGTACCGGCCGACCGAGCAGGAGCTCATGTCGCTCGCGGAGGAGTTCAACCTCCACCCGCTCGCCATCGAGGACGCCATCGTCGCCCACCAGCGGCCGAAGCTCGAGCGGTACGACACCGTCCTCTTCGTCGTGCTGAAGGCGGCCAACTACCTCGACGTGCCCGAGGAGGTCGACTTCGGCGAGCTGCACTTGTTCGTCGGGCCGAACTTCGTCATCACCGTCCGGCACAGCGAGTCGCCCGACCTCTCCCACGTCCGCCAGCGGATGGAGGGCGAGCCGGAGCTGCTCGCGCTCGGCGCGCAGGCCATCCTGTACGCGATCATCGACGCGGTCGTGGATGCGTACAGCCCTGTGGTCGCGGGCCTCGCCAACGACATCGACGAGATCGAGACGCAGGTGTTCGGCGGCGACGCCCTGGTGTCCCGCCGCATCTACGAGCTGTCGCGCGAGGTGATCGACTTCCAGCGGGCGACGCATCCGCTCTCGGCCGTGATGCTGGCGCTCGAGCGCGGCACGGCGAAGTACGGCGTGACGCAGGAGCTGGAGCGCCGCCTCCGCGACGTCGCCGACCACCTCACCCAGGTCAACGAGCGCATCGACGGCTTCCGCTACCTGCTGCGCGACATCCTGACGGTGAACTCGACCCTGGTGTCGGAGCGCCAGAACGAGGAGATGACCCGGCTGGCGCACTCCAGCAACCGCCAGGGCGAGGAGGTGAAGAAGATCTCCTCCTGGGCGGCGATCCTCTTCGCGCCGAGCCTGATCGCGGGCGTCTACGGCATGAACTTCACGCACATGCCGGAGCTGCAGTGGCCGCTCGGCTATCCGCTCGCCGTGCTGGCGATGGTCGGCCTCAGCGGGCTGCTCTACTCCATCTTCAAGCGCCGCGGCTGGCTCTGAGACGTCAGCCGGCGGCCGATGTGCCGTTCCGGATGTCGTCGACGTGGCGGGCGAACTCGTCGTCGGACACCTGGAGCCCGGTCTCGTCGAGGCGCTGACGCAGCAGCTGCGCGACCTCCTCGGAGTCGCGCAGCTGCGCGTCGGCGCGCACCTGCTCGACCACTCCGGCGACCTTCTCGTCGTGGCCGGCGTCCAAGCTGCCGTCCATGATCGGCTCGTCCTGTGTCATGGCCTGGACGGTACGCCGCACGCGCTCTCCCGTCGAGGGCCGGTTATCTCGACATCGAGATAACCAAGGCCACCCTAAGAGGCGTGATCGGCACCCGCGGCATAGACTGGCGCTGCGCTCACCGCGCCCTATCAGCGATCAGCAACCAGGGAGGGTTGTCCGTGTCAGACCAAGCGGCAGGGACGCTGCAGCCGGCCAAGACCCGGCCGGGCGGCACACTGTACCGTGGCCGCGAGGGGATGTGGTCGTGGGTCCTCCACCGCATCACCGGCGTCGCCATCTTCTTCTTCCTTCTCGTCCACATCCTGGACACCTCACTCGTCCGCGTGAGCCCCGAGGCCTACAACGCCGTCATCGGCACCTACAAGAACCCGATCATGGGCCTCGGCGAGATCGCCCTGGTCGCGGCCATCGTGTTCCACGCGTTCAACGGCCTGCGCATCATCGCGATCGACTTCTGGAGCAAGGGCGTCAAGTACCAGAAGGTCATGTTCTGGATCGTCATCGCGCTCTGGGTGATCCTCATGGCCGGCTTCGTGCCCGTGCAGCTGGTGCACATCTTCTCGGAGGTGAACTGACGTGACCACCATCGAGGCGCCGCGCACCCCCGCCGCCCGTTCCTCCCGCGGCAAGAACTGGGAGAAGTGGGGCTGGATCTACATGCGAGCCTCCGGCTTCGTGCTCGTGATCCTCATCTTCGGCCACCTGCTGATCAACCTCGTGCTCGGCGACGGCGTCAAGCAGATCGACTTCGCCTTCGTCGCCGGCAAGTACGCCACGCCGTTCTGGCAGGTCTGGGACCTGCTGATGCTGTGGCTGGCGCTCATCCACGGCGGCAACGGCATGCGGACGCTCATCAACGACTACGCCTACAACCGGACGGTCAACCGCATCCTGAAGTGGGCCGTGCTCGCCGCGGTCGTCGTGCTGATCGTGCTCGGCACGCTCGTGATCTTCACGTTCGACCCCTGCCCCGCGGGCGCCGCGGCCTCCGACCTGCCGTCCTTCTGCCCGGCACGCTGATCCTTCGACAACGGAAGACCTGTGACAACAGAAGCTACTGAATCCACCGTCATCGACGGCGTCCACTACCACGAGTTCGACATCGTCATCGTGGGCGCCGGCGGCGCAGGCATGCGCGCGGCCATCGAGGCCGGGCCCCACGCCCGCACCGCCGTCATCTCGAAGCTCTACCCCACCCGCTCCCACACGGGCGCTGCGCAGGGCGGCATGGCCGCCGCGCTCGCCAACGTGGAGGAGGACAGCTGGGAGTGGCACACCTTCGACACCGTCAAGGGCGGCGACTACCTGGTCGACCAGGACGCGGCGGAGATCCTCGCGAAGGAGGCCATCGACGCGGTCATCGACCTCGAGAATATGGGCCTGCCGTTCAACCGCACGCCCGAGGGCAAGATCGACCAGCGCCGGTTCGGCGGCCACACCCGCGACCACGGCAAGGCGCCCGTCCGCCGGGCGTGCTACGCGGCGGACCGCACCGGCCACATGATCCTGCAGACGCTGTTCCAGAACTGCGTGAAGCTGGGCATCAACTTCTTCAACGAGTTCTACGTGCTCGACGTGATCATGAACGAGGTGGACGGCGTCCCGCAGCCGGCCGGCGTCGTCGCGTACGAGCTGGCCACCGGCGAGCTGCACGTCTTCCACTCGAAGGCGATCATCTTCGCCACCGGCGGCTTCGGCAAGATCTTCAAGACCACCTCCAACGCCCACACCCTCACGGGCGACGGCGTCGGCATCATCTGGCGCAAGGGCCTTCCACTGGAGGACATGGAGTTCTTCCAGTTCCACCCGACCGGCCTCGCCGGGCTCGGCATCCTCCTCACCGAGGGCGCCCGCGGCGAGGGCGCGATCCTGCGCAACGCCTCCGGCGAGCGGTTCATGGAGCGCTACGCCCCCACCATCAAAGACCTGGCGCCGCGCGACATCGTCGCCCGCTGCATGGTCCAGGAGGTCGCGGAGGGACGCGGCGCCGGCCCGCACAAGGACTACGTGCTGCTCGACTGCACGCACCTGGGCGCCGAGGTGCTCGAGACCAAGCTCCCGGACATCACCGAGTTCGCCCGCACCTATCTCGGGGTCGACCCGGTCGTCGAGCCGGTGCCCGTCATGCCGACCGCGCACTACGCGATGGGCGGCATCCCGACGAACACCGCCGCCGAGGTGCTGCGCGACAACACCACCGTCGTCCCGGGCCTCTACGCCGCGGGCGAGTGCGCCTGCGTCTCGGTCCACGGCTCCAACCGCCTCGGCACCAACTCGCTGCTCGACATCAACGTGTTCGGCAAGCGCGCGGGCAACAACGCGGTCGAGTACGTCAAGACCGCCGAGTACGTGCCGCTGCCGGAGGACCCGGCCGCCGCCGTCCGCGGCATGATCGAGAGCCTGCGCACCTCCACCGGCACCGAGCGCATCGCGGCGATCCGCAAGGAGCTGCAGGACGAGATGGACCGGAACGCCCAGGTGTTCCGCACCGACGAGTCCCTCGCCAAGGTCACCGAGACCATCCACGAGCTGCGCGAGCGCTACCGCAACGTCCAGGTGCAGGACAAGGGCAAGCGCTTCAACACCGACCTGCTGGAGGCCGTCGAGCTCGGCTTCCTGCTCGACCTCGCGGAGGTCGTCGTCTACTCCGCCCGCAACCGCAAGGAATCCCGCGGCGGCCACATGCGCGACGACTTCCCGAAGCGCGACGACGAGAACTACATGAAGCACACCATGGCCTACCTCACCGGCGACCCGCACTCGTCGGACGCGGCAGACCACATCACGCTCGACTGGAAGCCCGTCGTCGTGACCCGCTACCAGCCGATGGAGAGGAAGTACTGATGTCGAACGCCGTGCTCGAGACTCCCCCGGCCCCCGAGGCGCCGGTCGAGTCGTTCACCGTGACCCTGATCATCCGCCGCTTCGACCCGGATGTGGACTCGGAGCCGCGCTGGCAGGACTTCGACGTCGAGCTGTTCCCGACCGACCGCATCCTCGACGCGCTGCACAAGATCAAGTGGGAGCAGGACGGCTCGCTGACCTTCCGCCGCTCGTGCGCCCATGGCATCTGCGGCTCGGACGCCATGCGCATCAACGGCCGCAACCGGCTCGCCTGCAAGACGCTGATCAAGGACCTCGACATCTCGAAGCCGATCTACGTCGAGGCGATCAAGGGCCTGCCGCTCGAGAAGGACCTCATCGTCGACATGGAGCCGTTCTTCGAGTCGTACCGCGAGGTGCAGCCGTTCCTGGTCGCCAACTCCAAGCCCGAGAAGGGCAAGGAGCGCGTGCAGTCGGTCGCCGACCGCGCCCGCTTCGACGACACCACCAAGTGCATCCTGTGCGCCGCGTGCACGTCGTCCTGCCCGGTGTTCTGGACCGACGGCCAGTACTTCGGCCCGGCCGCGATCGTGAACGCGCACCGCTTCATCTTCGACTCGCGCGACGACAATTCGCAGGTCCGCCTCGACATCCTCAACGACAAGGAGGGCGTCTGGCGCTGCCGCACGACCTTCAATTGCACGGACGCGTGCCCCCGCGGCATCCAGGTCACGCAGGCGATCGCCGAGGTCAAGCAGGCGATCATGCGCGGTCGCCGCTGATCGCGCCGCACGCCCGACGGCCCGTCCTGCCCCCGGCAGGGCGGGCCGTCTGCGTCTCCCCGTGCGCCCCTCCCTCGCTATCCTGACGGCGTGGCCAAGAAGACCAGGCGCGCTCCGCTGGAGCCGGACCCCGCGGTGCAGCGCGCCGAAGGGACGGTCGAGCCGGAGGAGTCGCTGAAGGAGCGGCTGCTGGAGCACGCCGATCCGCTGCGCCGCCGCCTGGAGAAGCCGGTGGCGCGCGTCTCCCACCTGGCCAAGTGGGTGGAGGGGCTCCGCCCGTACCGCGTGTACATCAACTACTCGCACTCGGACGGCAACCTGCGGGCGGCCGGCATGGGCTACCAGTCGCTGTTCGCGATCTTCGCGGCCGTCTGGGTCGGCTTCTCCATCTCCAGCGTGTGGCTGGCGGGCAACGAGGAGGTGTTCGACGCGATCGTCAAGCTGCTGAACCGCGCCGTGCCCGGCCTCGTGTCGACCCCGACCACGCCCGGCGTCATCCCGGCGGAGCAGCTGCAGACGGCGACCTCGTTCGGCTGGACGGGCATCGTCGCCGCCGTCGGCCTCATCTGGACCGCGATCGGCTGGCTCTACTACACCCGCCAGGCGGTCCGGGCGGTGTTCGGGCTCAGCCGCGACACCACCAACTACGTGCTGCAGAAGATCCGCGACCTCGGGCTCGCGCTGATCTTCGGCGTGCTGTTCATCGCGTCCGCCCTGGTCAGCATCGTGAGCACGCAGACGCTGACCTTCCTCCTCGACCTGATCGGGCTGAGCTCCGACTCGTTCTGGACCAACGCCGTCGCCCGCTTCTCCGGCCTCGTCGTCTCCGTCGTGCTCAACATCGTCACCCTCGGCGCGATGTTCCGCGTGATGTCGCGCGTCGCCATCCCGTGGCGCAACCTGTTCTTCGGGGTGCTTCTCGGGTCGCTCGTGCTCGCCGGGCTGAGCGTGCTGAGCGGCCTCCTGTTCGCCAACCAGAAGAACCCGCTGCTGGCCACCTTCGCCGTCTTCATCGGCCTGCTGCTGTGGTTCAACCTGATCTCGCGGGTCATCCTGCTCTCGGCGTCGTGGATCGCGGTCGGGATGTTCGACCACGGCATCTCGCCGCGCGCCGTCACGCCGGAGCAGGCCGCGGCGGAACGGGCGGCGGCCGAGCACCAGGCGCGCGTGCTGGTCGCCCAGGCCGAGCTGAAGCACGCGCAGGAGGATCTGGCGGCGGCCCGGTGGTTCGCCCGCCTGCCCGCGCAGCGGCGGGTGGAGCGCGCCGCCCACCGGCTCGACGACCTGCTGGACGGCGTGCAGGAGCCCGGAACCGCTGTCGGCAGCCGACGCTAGGCTGGAGGCATGCCCTCGAGTCGCCTGCGCATCGCCACGATCAACGCCAACGGCATCCGCGCCGCCTTCCGCAAGGGCATGGGGGCATGGCTCGACGGGCGCGACGTCGACATCCTGGCGATCCAGGAGGTGCGCGCCTCCAGCGAAGACCTGCAGGGGCTGCTCGGCGACGAGTGGGACATCGTGCACGACCCCGCCAGCGCGAAAGGCCGGGCCGGCGTCGCCATCGCCAGCCGCCACCGCGCGGCCATCCACCGCGTCGAGCTCGGCCCGACCGAGTTCGACAGCGCCGGCCGCTGGCTGGAGGCCGACTACGAGGTGGGCGACACCGTCGTCACCGTGGTGAGCGCGTACGTTCACTCGGGCGAAGCGGGCACCGACAAGCAGGTCGAGAAGTACAAGTTCCTCGATGCGATGGAGGCGCGGCTCCCGGAGCTGCAGAAGCACAACGAGCTCGCCGTCGTGATGGGCGACCTGAACGTCGGCCACCGCACGCTCGACATCCGCAACTGGAAGGGCAACGTGAAGCGCGCCGGCTTCCTGCCGGAGGAGCGCGCCTACTTCGACCGCATCCTCGGCGCGGAGGGCGACCCGTCCTACAACGACGGCGCCGGGCTCGGGTGGGTGGATGTCGTCCGCCGCCACGCGGGCGAGGTCGAGGGCCCGTACACGTGGTGGTCGTGGCGCGGCAAGGCGTTCGACAACGACACCGGCTGGCGCATCGACTACCAGCTGGCCACCCCCGCGCTCGCGGCGCGGGTGCAGGACGTCGCGGTGGACCGCGCGGCCGCGTACGACGAGCGATGGTCGGACCACACGCCCGTGGTCGTCGACTACGCCGTCTGACCGCACAGCCCGCACTCCATCCACAGATTTTCGAAAGCAGAACCATGACCGAACTCCCCCGCCTCTACTCCGGCATGCAGCCCTCCGCCGACTCCCTGCACCTCGGCAACTACATCGGCGCGCTGCTGCAGTGGAAGGAGCTGCAGAGCACGCACGACGCGTTCTTCTCGGTGGTCGACCTGCACGCCATCACGGTGCAGCAGGATCCTGCCGAGCTGCGCGAGAAGACGCGCCGCACGGCGGCCCAGTACATCGCGGCCGGCATCGACCCGTCCGCGTCCACCCTCTACGTGCAGTCGCACGTGCCCGCGCACGCCCAGCTCGCCTGGGTGCTCAACACCATCACCGGCTTCGGCGAGGCGTCGCGCATGACGCAGTTCAAGGACAAGTCGCAGAAGCAGGGCGCCGACGCGACCTCGGTCGGACTGTTCGCCTACCCGGTGCTGATGGCCGCCGACATCCTGCTCTACGACACGACGGTGGTCCCGGTCGGCGACGACCAGCGCCAGCACGTCGAGCTCACCCGCGACCTCGCCGAGCGTTTCAACAGCCGCTTCGGCGAGACGTTCGTGGTGCCGCAGGCGATGATCCTCAAGGAGAGCGCCCGCATCTACGACCTCCAGAACCCGGAGTCGAAGATGTCGAAGTCCGCGGAGTCCGGCTCCGGCATCATCTGGATGCTCGACGAGCCCGACGTCACCCGCAAGAAGATCATGCGCGCAGTGACCGACACCGACGGCGTCGTGTCGTTCGACCGCGAGGGCAAGCCCGGCATCTCGAACCTGCTCAGCATCTACTCGGCGCTGACCGGCCGCTCCATCGAGTCCATCGAGCTGGAGTACGAGGGCAAGGGCTACGGCGACTTCAAGAAGGGCCTGGTCGAGGTCGTGGTCGGCGAGTTCACGCCCGTGCGGCAGCGCGCGCTCGACCTCCTGGCCGATCCGGGCGAGCTCGACCGCATCCTCGCCGTCAACGCCGAACGCGCGAGCGAGGTGGCGGAGGCGACGCTGGCGAAGGCGTACGAGCGCGTCGGCTTCCTGCGCAAGGCGCGCTGATGCCGTATCCGGTCGTCCTGTCGGGCGCGCGGGTGACGCTCGACCAGCCCGCGGAGTCCGACGTCGACCAGATCGCCGAGCTCTGCAGCGACCCGGAGATCGCGCGATGGACCACCGTGCCGTCGCCGTACCGGCGCGAGCACGCGGTCGGGTTCGTCACCAGCGTGGTGCCCGACGGGTGGGCCAGCGACCGGGTCTGCACGTGGAGCGTGCGTGTCGACGGCGAGCTGGTCGGCATGGTCAGCCTCGGCGACATCCACCAGCACCAGGGCGAGATCGGCTACTGGCTGGCTCCGGAGGCGCGAGGCCGCGGGGTGATGTCGGAGGCCACCGCACTGGTGCTGGCGTACGGCTTCGCCCCCGGGCCCGACGGGCTGGCCCTGCGGCGGATCCTGTGGCGCGCCCTCACCGGCAACGCGGCGAGCGCTGCGGTCGCGCGCCGCGCCGGTTTCCGGTGGGAGGGCGTGGTGCCGGGCGGAGCGGTGCAGCGCGGTGAGCGCCTCGACGAGTGGCGCGGCGTGCTGCTGCCGGACGACCCGCGGGCGCCCGCAGGCGACTGGCCGGACGTCACGTTCGTGCAGGCGGAGGCGTGACCGCGCCGCGCGTCGTCCTGTTCGACCTGGACGACACCCTGTTCGCGCATCGCGCGGCCGTGGAGTCGGGCATCCTGCGCTACGCCGACACTCTGGGCGCTCCGTACGGCGCGCTCGAGGCGGAGGAGCTGACGACCCTCTGGCACGACCTCGAGGAGGAGCACTACCACTCCTACCTCGCTGGGCGACTCGACTTCGAGGGGCAGCGCCAGGCCAGGGCGCGCGATTTCGCCGCGCGTCATGGAGTGGTCCTCGACGACGGGCAGGCGAGCGCGTGGTTCGCCGACTACTTCGAGCACTATGTCGCGGCCTGGACGCTGCACGACGACGCGCTGCCCGCGCTCGACGAGCTGGAGCGGCGAATTCCCGGGGTGCGCTTCGGCCTGATCACGAACGGCGACCTGGCGTTCCAGAGCCGGAAGGTGCACGCCGTGGGTCTCGACGCGCGCGTCGAGCACGTCGTCGCCTCGGGCGAGGTCGGCATCCCGAAGCCCGACGAGGCGATCTTCCGGTTCGCCTGCGACGCCTTCGGCGTGAGCCCCGCGGAGGCGGCCTACGTCGGCGATCGGCTGCGCACCGACGCGATCGGCGCCGCACGCGCCGGCCTGACCGGCGTGTGGCTGAACCGCCGGGACGCCGTCCCCTCCTCCGACGACGAGCACGATGCCCTCGCGGCGGGGGTGCTCACCATCCGCTCCCTCGCCGAGCTTCCGGAGCTGCTCTCCTGAAGTAGTGTCCTATAGACAATAAGTGGTACGCTCACGACACCGTCGTTCGAAGGAGAACCGATCGTGACCGAGCCAGAGACCTCCCGCCCGCTGGAGCGCCACCGCGCCGCGCTGCAGGATCCGCCCATCGAGTACCGCCCCGAATTGCGCTGGTGGCTGGCCGAAGGCCTGCACACCGACCGCACCCTGCGGTTCGAGATCGACGCCGCCCACCGGCTCGGCTTCGGCGGGATGGAGTTCCTCGCGATGGACGAGCAGGCCATCGACCACGCCCGCTACGGCTGGGGCTCCGAGGAGTGGGTGCACGACTCGCAGATCGTGGTCGAGGAGACGACCGCGCGCGGGATGTCGGTGAGCTTCACGTCGGGCACGAACTGGTCCAACGCCAACCTGCCGACGATCGACCCGGACCACCCGGCCGCGGCCCGGGAGCTGAACGTCGTGACGGAGGACGTGCGGGCGGGGACGGGCCGCACCGGCGCCCTTCCGCGCATCGTGCTCGACGAGGAGCGCGCCGAGAGCCTGCTCCCCGGCCACCGCGTCCCGCCGAGGACGCAGGAGTTCGTCGCCGCCGTCGCCGCCCCCGTCGTGTCCGACGGCGGTGACGGCGCTGCGCCGGTGCTCGACGCGGACGCCGTGCTCGACCTGACCTCCCGGGTCGTCGACGGCACCCTCGACTGGAGCCCCGACGCCGGCGACGACCGCGCCTGGCGGCTCTTCGTGTTCTGGTCGCACGGCACCGGCCAGACGGCCTCCCCGTCGGTGGGCGTCAACTACACGGTCAACTACCTGGACCGCGCCGGCGTCGACGCGGTCATCGACTACTGGCGGTCCACCGTCCTGACGCCGGAGCTGCGCGCGCTGATCGCCCGCAACCCGCGCGCGCAGATGTACATGGACTCGCTCGAGCTCACCACCTGGGGCGACGGCGGCCTGTTCTGGGGTGCGTCGGTCGCGCGGGAGTTCCGCGAGCGCCGCGGCTACGACATCGCCCCGTGGCTGCCGTTCCTCACCCGCAGCGTGCTGCTGATGGCCTCCGCCACGACGTACCGCAACCAGCCGACCGAGGCGCAGCGGCCCACCGTCGAGAAGGTCCGGCACGACTATGTCGAGACGCTCACCGACCTCTACATCGAGAACATGCTGCGGCCGTTCGCCGCGTTCCTGCACGAGAACGGCATCCTGCTGCGCTCGGAGATCAGCTACGGCCTGCCCTTCGAGCTGACCCGGCCGGGGCCGGAGGTGGACGGCATCGAGACGGAGTCGCTGGAGTTCGGTTCGCAGATCGACGCCTACCGGCTGCTCGCCGGGCCCGCGCACCTCTTCGGCAAGCAGTACTCGTCGGAGACCGGCGCCACGACGCGCAACCACATGCTCGACCACCGGTTCTACGACCAGATCATCGCGACACAGCTCGCGGCCGGCATCACCAAGACCGTGCTGCACGGCTGGGCCAGCACCGCGGGCGCGGAGGGTGCGACCGAGTGGCCCGGGCACGAGGGCATGTGGCCGGCGTTCTCCGAGCGGTTCGACCTCCGCCAGCCGGCGAGTGAGTTCTACCCGCAGTGGAACGCCGCGCTCGGGCGCGTGCAGTACCTGCTGCGGCAGGGCCGGCCCCGCATCGACGTCGGCATCCTGCGCACCGACCATTTCGTCGACAACATGTCGGGGATGTACTTCCTCGACCCCGACGGCCGCCGGATCCCCGACGAGGTCGCCTACGGCACGATGTGGATGCGTAACCGCGAGAACCACTGGTGGCAGGACCTCGGAATGCAGGACGCCGGGTGGAGCTACGAGTTCTTCGACGGCAGCCTGCTGCTGCGCGACGACGTCGCCTTCGCGGACGGCCTCGTGCAACCGGACGGCCCTGGCTACCAGGCCCTGATCGTCTATCAGGAGGCCCTGAACCCGGACGTCGCCCGGCTGCTGCTCGACCAGGCGAGGGCCGGACTCCGCGTGCTGATCGTGAACGGCGCCCGCGAGCTGAAGCTGCTGCTGACCGGGGAGCACATCCTGAACGCCCGCGCGACATCCCGGACGCCCGGGCTGGACGGCCGCGACACCGAGCTCGCCGAGACGATGGCGGCGCTGCACGCGCAGCCGACCGTCGCCGAGATCGACGACCCGGCCGAGACCGTGTCCGCCCTGCGCGGGCTCGGCGTCGTCGGCCGCGCCGAGTTCGTCGCCGAGAACCGCTTCGTGCTCGGCTCGCTGCGCGAGGACGGCGACCTGCTGCACGTGTACCTCTACCACTTCCTGTACGAGACAGGAGAGGACACGGTCGTGGAGGTCGCCCTCCCCGGCGCCGGCACTCCGTACCGGGTCGACCCGTGGAGCGGCGCGGTCGCCGAGCACCGCGGGGTACGGCTCGACGGCGACCGCACCGTCGTGTCGGTCGCGCTCGCCCCCGGCGAGATCGCCCTCCTCACCGTCGACCGCTCCCAGACGCCCGCCGGATCGCGCCCGGCCCAGCGCGAGACCGTGCAGCGGCTCGAGGGCTGGAGCATCGCCGTCGAGAGCTGGGACGCCGGACCGGACGAGCTGATCGTCGAGGACCGCGGCCTCGGCTACGAGACCAGGGAGGTGCGTCCGACGACCGCGGTCACGACGCTCCCGGTCGACGGTTCCGGGCTGCGACCGTGGACGGAGCTCCCGGGCGTCGGCCCGGAGGTCTCCGGCGTCGCGGAGTACCGCGCCGAGTTCGAGCTCGAGCGCGCCGCGGAGCCCGGCGAGCGCCTGCTGCTCGACCTCGGCTCCACCGCGGGAGGCCTCGGCGTCGCGAGCGTCAACGGCGGCGAGGCGCGCGGCTTCGACACCTCGCGTCCTGTCGTCGACATCACCGACATGGCGAGGACCGGGCGCAACACGGTCACGGTCCGGGTCGCCAGCTCCCTGAACAACCGGCTGATCGCGCGCGGATACTACGACCGCATCCCGGACATGGGCCTGCTGCTGCTCGGCCGCGAGGGCGGCCACCAGACGCAGGTGCGGCCGCACGGCCTGCTCGGGCCGGTGACCGTCGTGCGCGAACGCTGAGCCCCGCGCGACTCCGGCCCCACGCGGCTGGGATACTGGGCAGCACGCCGAACAGAGGAGGTGGCAGCGTGTCGGACGACCCCGACCTCTCGCCGGTCATCGAGCAGGACCCGTTCGACCTCCGTCTGTCGATCGCGTCGATCGTGCACTGGGCGGACAGCCGGGATGTGCGCGAGCGCGTGATGGAGAAGATCGGCTTCCCGGTCGACGACATCCCGATGTTCGTCGTCGTCAACCAGCTCGCCTACCGCGGTGCGCTGCGGCCCACCGACCTGGCGGCGACCCTCGGAACGGGCAAGGCGAACATCTCCAAGATCGTGCGCCGCTTGGAGGAGATCGGTCTGGTCGAGCGCGTGCCGTCGCCACGGGACGAGCGCAGCGTGCTGGTCGCGCTCACCCGCGACGGCCGCGAGCTCGGCGAGCGCATCATGGAGGTCGCCCAGGCGCAGGTCGACGAGGTCACCCTCGGCTGGGACCCGCAGGAGGTCGAGACCCTGCGCCGCGCCGTCGCGCGGTTCGCCCGGCAGGCGTTCGCCGGCCTGGAGATGACGCCGGGGCTGCGCGAGCGCTAGTCAGTCAGTTCCCCTTCGTGCAGGTCTGCTCGTCGGCGGTCTGGCCGGTCACGTCCGAGGGCAGGCTCACGTCGGTGGAGGACGGCGTCGGGACCGGGGTGGACCCGGCCGCCGGAGCCGTGGCCGCCGTCGACGGTGTGGGCGTCGGCGTGGGCGTCGCGGTCGCCGACACCGTCCCGTCCCCCGTGTGGCCCGTGAGCACCACGGGCACATCGGCGGCCAGCGCCTGTTTCAGCGCCGCGACCCCGTCGGGCTCGGGCACCACCCGGTTCGGGTTGTCCGGGTCGGTCATCGCCGGGTACTGCAGGAAGACGAAGTCGCTCAGCGGGACGCTCTTGAGCGCCAGCGCGATCGACACCAGCGTCGTGGGCGACGCGAGCGTGTCCGAGAGCTGGATGTTCGAGGTCGCCGCCTTCGCCAGCGAGTAGAGCGTGAACGGGTTGCCCAGTGTGCCCGCGCTCGTCGCCTTCCGGAGCAGCGCCGACAGGAACAGCTGCTGGTTGCTGATCCGGCCCAGGTCGCTGCCGTCGCCGATCCCGTGGCGGCTGCGCACGAACGCCAGTGCCTGCTGACCGACGAGCGTCTGCTGCCCGGCCGGGAGGTCGAGCCCGACGTAGGGGTCGGTGACCGGCGTCGCCAGGCACACCGTCACTCCCCCGATCGCGTTCGACATCGCGATCACGCCGTCGAAGCTGATCTCGGCCGCGTACGGGATGCTCAGCCCGGTGAGCGCCTCCGCCGTCAGCACCACGCAGGAGAGCCCGCCGGTGGAGAGCGTGGTGTTGAACTGCGCGTCCGACTGCGCCGGGGTCGAGCCGCCGCTCGCGGTCGGGCAGGACGGCACGGGCACCATGAGGTCGCGCGGGATGCTGATGACGCTCGCATGCGTGTGGTCGGCGGAGAGGTGCAGCACCATCGTGACGTCGTTGTTCCCGGCGCCGGAGCTGCCGGCGAGCTCGTCCGCGGTCGAGAACTGGCCGCCCTGGCCGGTGCGGGTGTCCGTGCCCGCGAGGAGGATGTTCACCGCACCGGACTCGGCGCCGACGCTCGGGGGCGCGGCGACGGACTTGCCCGACGCCGACACCAGGTGGATGGACGGCTTGAACGAGGACACGGTGTCCTCCACCGCGTAGGCGGTCACCGCGGTCGCCGAGACCGCCGCGACGGCGAGCACCGAGGCGATCAGCCGCGCGACCGGCCCCCGCGCCGTGCGCACCGGGAGCCGGCCGTGCCGAACCGAGTACGTGCGTGCGGAATGCCTCATACGCCCGACGGTAGAGGACCGGGCTGCGCGGACGCTTTCCACTCGATGAGGAGGCCCGAAGGATAGGCGACGGGGAAAGCGGAACGCCGCCCGGCGCGAGCCGGACGGCGTTCCGTCGTGAAGGATGGATCAGGCGTTGCGGACGTCGTCGTCGACCCAGTCGAAGGTCTTCGTGACGGCCTTCTTCCAGAGCCGCAGCTGGCGCTCGCGCTCGGCCTCCTCCATCTTCGGCTCCCAGCGGCGGTCCTCCTGCCAGTTCTTGCGGAGGTCGTCCAGGTTCTCCCAGAAGCCCACCGCGAGGCCCGCGGCGTAGGCCGCGCCGAGGGCGGTCGTCTCGGCGACCACCGGACGTACGACCGGCACGCCGATGATGTCCGCCTGGAACTGCATCAGCAGGTTGTTGGCGATCATGCCGCCGTCGACCTTCAGCTCGGTCAGGTCCACACCGGAGTCGGCGTTGACCGCGTCGAGCACCTCGCGGGTCTGGAAGGCCGTGGCCTCCAGCACCGCACGGGCGATGTGGCCCTTGTTGACGTACCGGGTGAGGCCGACGAGCGCGCCGCGCGCGTCCGCCCGCCAGTACGGCGCGAACAGGCCCGAGAACGCCGGCACGAAGTAGGCACCGCCGTTGTCCTCGACGGTCTTCGCCAGCTCCTCGATCTCCGGGGCGCTGGAGATGATCCCCAGGTTGTCGCGAAGCCACTGCACCAGCGAGCCGGTGACCGCGATGGAGCCCTCCAGCGCGTAGTGCGGAGCCTCGTCGCCGAGCTTGTAGCCCAGCGTCGTCAGCAGGCCGTTCTTCGAGTGGACGATCTCCTCACCGGTGTTGAAGATGAGGAAGTTGCCCGTGCCGTAGGTGTTCTTCGACTCGCCCGGATCGAACGCCGCCTGGCCGAACGTCGCGGCCTGCTGGTCGCCGAGGATGCCCGCCACGGGCACCTCGCGGAGCAGGCTGGATGACTCGACCTCGCCGTAGACCTCGGAGGAGCTCTTGATCTCCGGGAGCATCGACTTCGGCACGCCGAACACCTCGAGGATGTCGTCGCGCCAGCTCAGCGTCTCCAGGTCCATGAACAGGGTGCGGGAGGCGTTGGTCACGTCGGTGGCGTGCACGCCGCCGTCCGGGCCGCCGGTCAGGTTCCACAGCACCCAGGTGTCCGTGGTGCCGAACAGCAGGTCGCCGGCCTCGGCACGCTCGCGGGCGCCCTCCACGTTCTCCAGGATCCAGACGATCTTGGTGCCCGAGAAGTAGGTCGCCAGCGGAAGGCCGACGATCTGCTTGAAGCGCTCGGTGCCGCCGTCAGCCGCCAGGCGGTCCACGATCGGCTGCGTGCGGGTGTCCTGCCAGACGATGGCGTTGTAGACGGGCTCGCCGGTGTTCTTGTCCCAGACCACCGCGGTCTCGCGCTGGTTGGTGATGCCGACGGCCGCGATGTCGTGACGGGTCAGGTCGGCCTTCGACAGGGCCTGGCCGATGACCTCGCGCGTGTTGTTCCAGATCTCCACCGGGTTGTGCTCGACCCAGCCGGCCTTCGGGAAGATCTGCTCGTGCTCGAGCTGTCCGGTCGACACGATCGATCCGGACTTGTCGAAGATGATCGCCCGGGTGCTGGTCGTGCCCTGGTCGATGGCGACGACGTAGTCGGCCATAGGTAACTCCTTTGTTCTTTGGGGGTGGAACGGAGGAGGCCGGCGGGGTGTCCCCGCCGGCCCCGTGTCACTTCAGGATCGGAAGCAGCAGAAGGGCGAGCCAACCGGCGAGCAGACCGCCGATGATCGGCCCGACCACCGGGACCCACGAGTACGCCCAGTCGCTGGAGCCCTTGCCCTTGATCGGCAGGATGGCGTGCACGATGCGCGGACCGAGGTCACGGGCTGGGTTGATGGCGTACCCGGTCGGACCACCGAGGCTGGCGCCGATGCCGATCACCAGGAGGGCGACGGGCAGTGCGCCCAAGGCGGCGAGGCCGGCGGCCGTGCCCGGCTGGTGGCCGAAGGCGATGACCACGAACACCAGCACGAAGGTGCCGATGATCTCGGTGACCAGGTTCCAGCCGTAGCTGCGGATGGCAGGACCGGTCGAGAAGACGCCCAGCTTGTTGGCCGGGTCCGGCTCCTCGTCGAAGTGCTGCTTGTAGGCGAGCCAGGTGAGAACGGCGCCGATCATCGCACCGATCAGCTGGGCGAGGATGTACAGCACCACCGTGGCGAAGTTCACCGGCACGAGAGTGTGCGCGGCGGCCGAACCGAACGTCTTGGCCCCGTTCGCGACGAGACCCAGCGTCACGGCCGGGTTGAGGTGAGCACCCGAGTTGTAGGCGACCACGACACCGGCGAACACACCGATGCCCCAACCGAAGTTGACCATCAGGAACCCGCCGTTGAAGCCCTTGTTCCTGATCAGGGCGACGTTCGCCACGACACCGGTACCGAGCAGGAGCAGCAACGCCGTTCCCACCACCTCGGACAGGAAATCTACACCGATATTGTCCACGTTGACCTTCCAGTTGTTCAGTTGACCCGCACCCTGTTGTGCGATCTGGTGTGGCTCTTGTCAGGGTGGGCATCTGAACGCTATTGCGGTCGCGCTCGCCTTGACAAGAACCGTGTCATGCACGTTCGTGCATTTATCGAACAGCCGCGGCTTCGCTCCCGTCCCCCGACTTCAGCTGCACCCGGTGGGCGTCGGCAAGGTCCGCTACGAACGAATCTTCCTCCTCGGTGCGCCGGTTTGGCGACCATCCGAGCGCGTTTGCCGCGATTTCGCCGATCTCGTGCACCAGCGCCGGGGTGATGGCGCCGGTGAAGGCGAGGCTGGTGCGCCGGAGGAAGACGTCGGACAGGTGCACGACGTGCTCACTCCGGACCAGGTGGTCGATCTCGGCACGGGAGTACGTCGGGGCCGCGGCGAGCGGGGCGTCGTCGCCGTCCCATCCCGCGATCGCGTCGATGACGAAGCTCGCCTTCGTGCCGTAGCGGTGCAGCAGCGTGGTGGCGCGCTCCGTGCCCACGTCGGCGCCGTAGCGGGCGACCCAGTCGCGCTCCGCCTGCGGCGTGGTCGGGAAACCGGCCCCTCCGCCGATCGGCAGGCCGAGGGTCTGGACGGTGCGCGTCGCGCCGAGGGCCTTGAGGGTCTCGTTCGCGAGGTGCTCGCTGAGAGCGCGGAACGTCGTCCACTTGCCGCCGACGAGGCTGAGGACCGTGGTGTCGCCGAGCCCCGCGATCGTGCCGGGCACGATGCGGTAGTCGCGGGACACGAAGCCGGGGGCGGTGTCGTCGTGGTGCGGCAGCGGACGCACGCCGGAGAAGGTGTAGACGATCTGCTCACGGGTGACCGGGATCGTTGGGAAAACGTGCGCGACCAGTTCGATGAAGTAGTCGATCTCGTCCTCGGTGATCACCGCGCGCTCGCTCATGTCGGCGTCGATGTCGGTCGTGCCGACCATGACCCGGCCCTTGAGCGGGTAGATGAGCACGATGCGGCCGTCGTTGTTCTCGAAGAACATCTCGCGGCCCTTGCAGGCTTCGAGCAGCTCAGGGTTGTCGAGCACGATGTGGGAGCCCTTGGTGCCGCCCATGTAGCGGGTGGCCTGGCCGAGCGCCTCGTTGGTGAGGTCCGTCCACGGGCCGGAGGCGTTGACGACGACGTCGGCGGTGATCACGAACTCCTCGCCGCTCTCGCGGTCGCGCACCAGCACGCCGCCGTCGCGGGTGCCGACGGCCTCCACATAGTTGACGGCGCGGGCGTGCGGACCGGCGGCGAGACCGTCGGCGAGCACGTCGAGGGCGAGCCGCTCGGGATCGTGCACCGACGCGTCGAAGTACGTCGCCGTGTACTTGAGGCCCGGGTTCAGCTCCGGGAGGATCTCGAGCGACTTCTTGCGGCCGTGGAAGCTGTGCCGAGGCACCGTGCCGCCGGCGCGCGAGAAGGAGTCGTAGATGGTCAGGCCGGTCTTGATCAGGAACGCGCCGCGCTCCTTCGGCTTGCCCTGCTTGTGGGTGAGGAAGCGGAGCGGGGCGGCGAGGATCCCCGAGAAGGTGGAGAAGATCGGGATGGTGGTCTCGAGCGGCTTCACGTAGTGCGGCGCGATCTTCAGCAGGCCGTTGCGCTCGGTGACCGACTCCTTGACCAGCCGGAACTCGCCGTTCTCCAGGTAGCGGATACCGCCATGGATCATGTGGCTGGAGGCCGCGGAGGCGCCGGACACGAAGTCGTTGCGCTCGACGAGGACGACATCGACGCCCTGCAGGGCGAGGTCGCGGAAGGTGCCGAGGCCGTTGATGCCGCCGCCGACGACGAGCACCTGTGCTCGCGGTCGCTCGATGAGGCGCTGGACCTCGTTGCGTGTGCTCGACTTCGTCGTCACGGTTCTCTCCTGGTTCTGCTGCGTGCGGGTGTTGCTGCGAGCTATAGTCTTCGTGGCGGCACAACTTCGATCAAGCTCGATGCACATACGTGCACGCTCGTTCGCCCGAGGAGGAACGGCCGCCGGAGGAGAAGAGGCCCCGAATGCCCCAGCCCGACACCGAGCACCTGCCCGACAAGGTCCGCGACGCCCTCAAGGCGGGCCACCTGTACTACATGCAGGACCTGACGATGGAGGCGATCGCGCATGAGATGCACACGTCGCGCTCCAGCGTCTCCCGGCTGCTGAGCTACGCCCGCTCGTCGGGGCTCGTGACCATCCAGATCGCCGAGCCGCACGAAGGTGCGACCCGCATCCAGCAGTCGATCCACGAGCGGTACGGCATCGCGGCGCACATCGTCCCGATGCCGAGCGCCATCAGCGACGTCGACCGGCTGGAGCGCGTCGCCATCTCCGCTGCACGGATTCTCGACCGCTTCATCGACTCCAACCAGACGGTGGGGGTCGCCTGGGGCTCGACGATGAGCGCCCTCAGCAGGCACCTCATCCCGAAGGAGCTGCACAACGTCGAGTTCGTGCAGTTGAACGGCGCGGGGAACACGTACACGACGGGTGTGCTCTACGCGTCGGAGATCCTGCGCCGGTTCGGCGACACCTACTCCGGCACGATCCAGGAGTTCCCGGTGCCCGCGCTCTTCGACGACCCGCAGACCAAGGTCGCGATGTGGCGGGAGCGGAGCACGCGGCGCATCCTCGACATCCAGGAGCGGATGGACGTCGCCCTGTTCGGCCTCGGCTCCCCCTTCTCGGAGGTGCGCTCGCACGTCTACGCCGGCGGCTACCTCGACCAGGCCGACTACGCCTCGCTCGACGCCTCCGGCGTCGTCGGCGACGTGGCGACCGTGTTCTTCCGCGAGGACGGCAGCCACCACGGCATCCCGCTGAACGAGCGGGCGAGCGGACCGGACATCGACCTCATCAAGCGGGTCCCGCGCCGGGTGTGCATCGTGTCGGGCCCGTCGAAGGTCCACAGCCTGCGCGGGGCCCTCGCGGCCGGCCTCATCACCGACCTCATCGTCGACGAGGGAACCGCCCGGGCGCTCGTGCAGAGCGCGCAGGAGGCGACGGCGGCCGAGGCGGCCTGAGCCGGCCCCGACCACCGCCGCCGGGGCGTCAGCCGCGCGCGGGCCTGCGCCGCAGCAGCACCAGGAGTCCACCGAGCGCCGCCAGGGCGAGGGCCGCCAGGACGGCAGGGGCCGCATCGAGACCGGTGCTGGCGAGGGAGCCCGTCGCGGAGTCCTGGCCGGCCGGCTTCGCCGAGCGCGACCCGGGGCCGGTGCCGTACGAGCCGGAGCCGGAGCCGGAGCCGGCCGACGATCCGCCGGAGCCGCCCGAGCCGGAGCCGGAGCCGCCCGTGCCGCCCGCACCGCCGTCGCCGCCCTGACCGCCGGAGCCGTCTCCGCCGTCTCCGCCCGTCCCGGGGTCGACCGGAGGCGTCGTCGAGGCGACCGGCACGGTCACAGCCGCATCCGCGGTGCCCGACGTCACGCCGTCAGGGAACCGGGCGAGCAGGCGACCGCCCGGGCTCGGGTCCACGAAGCCGCTGGTCAGCTCTGCGGTGTTCGTGATCGGGCCATCGCCCGCCGCCGCTGCGCCATCGAGGACGCAGACGATGGACGCCGAGCCCCCGACCGGCAGGTCGGCCGTGACGGTGTGGCCCACACAGCCGTTGTTCGTGCCGGTGCCGCCGGACAGCACGTCGCTGGCCACCCGCACGTTCGTCAGCGGGACGTTGCCGAGGTTGGTGGCCGTCAGCCGCCACTGCACGGATGCGCCGGGAGTGGCCTGGGTCTTCTCCACCCAGCTCGCGTCGTCCGCGGGGTCGCAGCCGGTGACAGTGACGCACACCTCCTTCTTGAGCTGGAGACGCGGGTCGATCACGTGCAGGAAGACCGTGGTGGCCGTCGAGACAGTGTCCTGGTTGTTCGGGGAGGTCACCGGCGAGATGTTGCCGAAGGTGAGTCGCGCCCCGTCGTCCGGAAGGCCGACGGTCTGCAGGATGCTGGAGGTCGTCGGGACGCCGCTGCGCCCCTGCTGGATGACCGTCTGGGTTCCGAGGTCGGAGAACAGCCCGTCGGTGAGGGTCTTCGTCCAGCGGAACTCCCGCGTGGTGAACCCCCACTCCAGCACATCGGTCGGGGCCGCCTGCCACTGGCACGCCTTCGCGACACCCACCAGCTCGACGGTGTCGCCCGGCAGGGCGTAGAGGTCCTTCACGAAGCCGTCGGTCGACTGGATCTTGGACACGGCGATCGCGTTGGTCCCGTCGCAGACCGTGGAAGAGAGGTCGTCGTAGGGTGCGCCGACCGTCATCGAGACCGGAGCGGGGGCGTCCGGCGGGGTGCTCACCGTCGCGGCCGCGGCCAGGGTCGTGGCGACCAGTCCGAGCGCCAGCCCCGCACCGGCGCCTGCGCCGATCACGACGCGTCGGGTGTGTCTGTTATGTATCAATTTCGGGTAGTACATATCTATATCGTATGAATCGTTTTCCTGAGCGCCTCCTGAAACTGACCGCTTGGCCGCCGCGCCGCGGTGGCGCTCCCGTGACGCTCCCGTGACGGGAATAGACCGGGACGCCCCGCGTTGATCTACACTCGACAACGAAATACGTGCTCCGGGGTCGGTGAGAGTCCGAACCGGCGGTGACAGTCCGCGAGCGGGACGCGAGAGCGTCCTGCTGAGCCGGTGGAATTCCGGCACCGACGGTAATGCGTCAGGCGAGAGCCTGCCGCTCAGTCCGGATGGGAGGAAGCACGGTGGGCGGTCCGCGTGGGCCGACGCCCGCGCGACCCCGGCGACACGTCTCGAGTGAGAGACAGGATGGCAACCGGATGACGTGGGAAGCCCCCATGCGCACGGCGCTGCAGTTGGCGGCGAACGGTCCCGCCACGGGCGTGAACCCGCGGGTCGGCTGCGTCCTCCTCGACGCCGAGGGGAACGTGCTGGCCGAGGGCTGGCACCGCGGCGTCGGAACGCCGCACGCCGAGGTCGACGCGCTCGGCAAGCTGCCGGAGGGCGCTGCGCGCGGCGCCACCGCCGTCGTCACCCTCGAACCCTGCAACCACTGGGGCCACACCGGCCCGTGCTCCGTCGCCCTCATCGAGGCCGGCGTCTCCCGCGTCGTCTACGCCACGGACGACCCCGGGCACCACTCCGGCGGAGGCGCCGAGCGCCTGCGCGAGGCCGGCGTCGAGGTCGTCGACGGCGTGCTGCGCGACGAGGTCGAGCGGTTCCTCGGCGACTGGCTCACCGCCGCACGACTCGGGCGGCCGTACATCGTCGTGAAGTGGGCGAGCAGCCTCGACGGCCGAGCGGCGGCCGCCGACGGCACGAGCAGGTGGATCACCGGCGCCGCCGCGCGCCAGCGCGTGCACGAGCAGCGCGAGGCGTCCGACGCGATCGTCGTCGGCACCGGCACCGTGCTCGCCGACGACCCCAGCCTGACGGCCCGCGGAGACGCCGGCGAACTGCTGGCCACCCAGCCGACGCCCGTCGTCATCGGCACCCGCGCCATCCCGAACGACGCCGCCGTCTTCCGCCACCCCAACCCGGTGATCTTCGAGGGCACGCACGACCTGCACGCGGTGATGGCCGATCTGCACCAGCGCGGGTTCCGGCGAGCCTACGTCGAGGGCGGACCGACCCTCGCCAGCGCGTTCGTCGCGGCGGGCCTGGTCGACGAGTACGCCGTCTACCTGGCGCCGACGCTGCTCGGCGGCCCGCGCCTCGCGCTCGGCGACATCGGCGTCGAGACCATCGGCGACCAGAGGAGGCTGCGCATCGTCGACGTCGAACGGCTCGGCGGCGACCTGCTCATCCGGGCCGTCCCCGTCCCCGCCGGAGCACCCCGCGCCGCCGACACCGACCCGGCCGACGTGGCCGGCGCCGACATCTTCCCCGAGACCGAGGAGGTCTGACCACCGTGTTCACCGGAATCATCGAAGAGCTGGGCGAAGTCACCGCCGTCGACCGCACCGCCGACGCGGCGCGCGTCACCGTCCGCGGACCGCTCGCCGTCAGCGACGCGCACCACGGCGACTCCATCTCGGTCAGCGGCGTCTGCCTCACCGTGATCGACAAGGACGCCGAGACGTTCACCGCGGACGTGATGGCCGAGACCCTCGCCATGAGCACCCTCGACGGCGTCCGGCCGGGACGCCGGGTCAACCTGGAGCGGGCGGCGCAGGTGGGCGACCGCCTGGGCGGCCACATCGTCCAGGGCCACATCGACGGCACGGCGACCGTGCTGTCGGTCGCGGACGGCAGCGCGTGGCGGGTGCTGCGCTTCAGCCTCGACCCGGAGCACGCGCCGCTCGTCGCCCGGAAGGGCTCCATCGCGATCGACGGCGTCTCGCTCACCGTGAGCGACGTCGGCGGTGGCCTGGAGGACGGCTGGTTCGAGGTGTCCCTCATCCCCGAGACGCTCGCCGCGACCACCCTCGGCGCCCTCACCGCGGGCGACCGCGTCAACATCGAGACGGACATCCTGGCCCGTCACGTGGAGCGCATGCTCGCGCTCGAACCCCGGCTGACCGAACGGAGTGCGTCATGAGTCTGGCCACCATCCCCGAAGCGCTGGCGGAGCTGCGCGCCGGCCGTCCCGTCATCGTCGTCGACAACGAGAGCCGCGAGAACGAAGGCGACGTCGTGCTGGCGGCGGAGCTCGCCAGCCAGGAGTGGATCGCCTGGACGGTGAAGAACTCCTCCGGCTTCATCTGCGCCCCGATGACCAACGAGATCGCCGACCGCCTCGAGCTGCCCGTCATGGTCGCGCACAACGAGGACTCGCGCGGCACGAACTACACCGTGAGCGTGGATGCGGCCGACCGCCTCTCGACCGGCATCAGCGCCGCCGACCGCGCGCACACCCTCCGCGTGCTGGCGAACCTCGACTCGACGCCGTCGAGCCTGCACCGGCCCGGCCACATCCTGCCGCTGCGAGCGGTCGAGGGCGGCGTGCGCGAGCGCGACGGCCACACCGAGGCCGCGGTCGACCTGCTCAAGCTCGCCGGCATGACGCCGGTCGGCGCCATCGCCGAGATCGTGGCGGACGACGGCGAGATGATGCGCCTGCCCGGCCTGATCGAGCTGGGCCGGCGGGAGGGCGTGCTCGTCGTCACCATCGAGGCGCTCATCGACTACCTGCAGGAGTTCCACTGCGACCAGCCGCTGGAGACGGTGACGCCGATCCCGGAGACCTCGCGCGTGATCTTCGAGGTGGAGACCACGGTGCCGACCACGCACGGACCGTTCCGGATGCGCGCCTACCGCGACCGGATGACCGGAGCCGACCACGTCGCCATCGTCGCCGGGACGCCGCAGCGCGACGGCACGCTGGTCCGCGTCCACTCGGAGTGCCTGACCGGTGAGGCCTTCGGCTCGCTCAAGTGCGAGTGCGGCCCGCAGCTCGACGCCGCGATGGACACCATCCAGCGCGAGGGCGGCGTCGTCGTCTACCTGCGCGGGCACGAGGGACGCGGCATCGGCCTGATCAACAAGCTGCGCGCCTACAAGCTCCAGGAGGAGGGCCTGGACACGCTCGACGCGAACCTCGCCCTCGGCCTGCCGATCGACGCGCGCGACTACGGGGCGGCGACGGCCATCCTGCAGGACCTCGGGGTCGAGTCGGTGCGACTGCTGACCAACAACCCGGAGAAGGTGCGCCAGCTGGAGGAGCACGGCATCGAGGTCGAGGAGCGCGTACCGCTCGTCGTCGGCGTCGGCGCCTTCAACGAGGGCTACCTGGAGACCAAGCGCGACCGGATGGGTCACGCGATCGGCGACATCGACACGGTGTCGGCGGAGGAGACGGCCGCGGACCTCGCGGCGGGAAGGACGACACGATGAGCGGTGCGGGAGCGCCAAGCACGCAGGAGCGGATCGACGGGAGCGGCCTCAAGGTCGTCATCGTCGCGGGCACCTGGCACGAGACGATCACCGACGGCCTCATCGCCGGCGCGACGCGCACGCTCGACGACGCCGGCGCGTCGTACTCGCTCGTGCGCGTGCCCGGCAGCTTCGAGCTGCCCGTCGTGAGCAAGGCGGCCCTGGAGGCCGGCGCGGACGCCGTCGTGGCGCTCGGCGTCATCATCCGCGGCGGGACCCCGCACTTCGAGTACGTCTCGGCCGCGGCGACCGACGGCCTGACGCGCGTCGCCCTCGACACCGGCAAGCCCGTCGGCTTCGGCGTGCTCACGCTCGACGACGAGGCTCAGGGCATCGACCGTGCGGGCCTCCCCGGCTCGAAGGAGGACAAGGGAGCGGAGGCCGCGCACGCCGCCCTCGCCACCGCCGTCACCCTCCGGGAGCTGCGGGCACGCACCGACTTCGCGCTCTAGTGGACACGACACGCCGTCTCCGCTCTCGGCGGGCGGCGTGTCGCGTCCACCAGGCCGCGGGTCAGCGCACGTCGTAGAGCACGTGCGTCGCGTACGGGGTGACGACGACGGAGCGCTGCACCAGCTCGCGGCGCACGGCGTCCGCGAACAGCGGGGTGCCGTCGCCGAGGATGAGCGGCGAGATGTGCAGCCCGAGGGTGTCGACCAGCCCCGCCGAGACGGCGGAGCCCACGAGCGCTCCCCCGCCCATCAGCACCACGTCGAGGTCGCGGCCGGTCGCCGCGGACGCCTCCTCGGCCGCCGTGCGCGCCTGATCGATCGCGTCCTCGAGGCCCGTGGTCACGAACGTCCAGTCGAGGCCGGAGAGCCGGACCGCGGCGGGCGGCGTGCCGGTCACGACGAAGAACGGCGGCCGGCCGGCCTCGTGCGCGCCGTAGCCGAGGTCGTCGCGCCAGCCGTCCGGCGCATCGATCACGTCGAAGAGCGAACGGCCCATGATCACGGCGCCCGAGCGCTCCGTGCCCTCCTTCAGGATGCGGTCGTCCTCCGGGTCGCCGGCGAACACCCAGCGGTGCAGGGGCTCTCCCCCGTCGCCCAGCCCGTTGCCGGGCCCCGCGTTCGGGCCGGTGACGAAGCCGTCGAGCGACATCGTGATGTCAGCGACGATGCGGGTCATGGCTCAGGCCTCCGCGAGCAGCTCGTCGAGCTTCTCGTAGCCCTCGCGCACGCCGTACTCCATGCCGCTGGCGATCATCCCCTCGAGGGCCTCTCGTGAGGTCATCACCGACCGGCCGACCAGCCGCGTGCGGTCGCCGGGCAGCGACTCGAACCGGAGCCGGTCGAGACTGACCTCGCCGGGAGCGCCCTCGAACTCGAACGTCTGGATGATCAGCTCGTTCTCCACGACGGTGTGGATGACGCCGCGGAAGGCGTACACCGAGCCGTCCTCGTCGCGCTGCTCGAACGCGTAGCGCCCGCCCGTGCGGAAGTCCCAGTCCGTGATGGTCGTGACCAGCCGGCGCGGGCCGACCCACCGGGCGTACAGCTCCGGGTCGGCGTGGGCGCGGAAGACGGCCTCGACCGGCGCGTCGAACTCGCGGGTGATGTCGGCGTACGAGGTGCCCTCGACGGCCTCGATGGTGACGGCGTTGCTCATGATGTCCTCTCCTTGCTGGTGTGCTGCTGCCCCTCCGCGAGGAGGTCGTCGAGGCGCCGGTAGCGCGCCTCGGCCTCGAGCCGGTAGCGGTCGATCCAGGAGGTGAGCCGCTCGAGCGCGGCCGCGTCCAGGTGGACGGGCCGGCGCTGGGCCTCGCGGGTGCGCCAGACGAGCCCGGCGGCCTCCAGCACGCTGATGTGCCTGGACACCGCCTGGAGGGTGATGGCGAACGGCTCGGCGAGCTCGTTCACGGTCGCCGGACCCCGGCTCAGTCGGGCGACGATCGCCCGCCTGACAGGGTCGGCCAGCGCCGCGAAGGCCCGGTCGAGGGATCCGTCATCCACCATTACTCAACCCCTGACTTGATCAACCTGTTTGTTGAATAAAAGATAGAACGAAGCGCCACCCGGGTCAAGACCCGAACGGCGCCCTAGTTCACGGCTTCCAGACCATCAGCACGACGACGGCCAGCAGGAGCAAGCTGGCGACGCCCGAGCCCGCGGCGATCGCCGGGTAGCGGGACGCCGTCCCGTCGCGCAGCGCCTCGGCCGCCCGGCGCATGGTCGGCACCACCACGAACAGCGTCAGCGCGAGCGCGACCACGTACAGGATGAGCGACCACAGGATCCACGGCGTCGTCACGCTCAGCTCGTACTTCTTGTCGGCCAGCCCCATCACGCCGAACCCGAACAGCACGACGAGCAGCGAGAGCAGCGACAGCAGGTTCGTCGACTTGGCGAGCGTCTCGACCTGGCGGGCGTCGCCCGCGCGGACGGCGCGCATCGCCGTCATGGGGAGGATGGCCATCGGACCGACGATGAAGACGGCGGTGACGACATGCAGTACGGCGAAGAGCGTTTCCATGCCACCAGGCTACCGATCGCGCGGATTCGGCGTCCTCCCCGCACACGCATAGGGTAGAAGGTGCGCCACAAGCGCTTTCCGACCTCTCCGCCCCGCGCGCTTCCGCCCGACCGACGCCGCGCACGCCGTGCGACCTCTCTCGCTACTTCCGGAAGCTCTCCACACGCATGTCTACGACGGCCCCCGTCATCACCCCCGCCCGCGCGAACACCCGCGGACGCGTCATCCTCGCCAGCCTCATCGGCACGTCGATCGAGTTCTACGACTTCTACGTCTACGCGACCGCCGCCGTCCTGGTCTTCCCCGCGCTCTTCTTCACCAGCGAGGACCCGACCACGGCCCTCCTCTCGTCCTTCGCCGTGTTCGGCGTCGCGTTCATCGCGCGGCCGGTCGGCTCGATCCTGTTCGGCCACTTCGGTGACCGGATCGGTCGCAAGGGCACCCTGGTCGGCTCGCTCCTCACGATGGGCATCGCCACGGTGCTGATCGGCTGCCTGCCCACGGCGCAGGTGCCGGGCTGGGAGTTCTGGGCGCCGTTCCTGCTGGTCGTCATGCGCTTCTGCCAGGGCCTCGGGCTCGGCGGCGAGTGGAGCGGCGCGGCGCTGCTCGCGACCGAGAACGCCCCGGCGGGCAAGCGCGCCATCTACGGCACCTTCCCGCAGCTGGGCGCGCCGATCGGCTTCATCGTCGCGAACGTGCTCTTCCTCATCCTGAGCCTGACCATCGCGCCGGAGGCCTTCGCGGCCTGGGGCTGGCGTATCCCGTTCCTGTTGAGCGCCGTGCTCGTCATCGTCGGCCTGTACGTGCGTCTGAAGCTCGTCGAGACGCCGGCCTTCCAGAAGGTGGTCGACACGGGCGAGGTCGCCAAGCTGCCGCTCGCGCGCGTCTTCCGCACCAGCTGGCGGCAGATCGTGCTCGGCACGTTCATCATGCTCGCCACCTACGTGCTCTTCTACCTGATGACCGCGTTCACCCTGACCTACGGCACCACCGCCGCGACCCCCGCCCAGGCGCAGGCCGCCGCGGAGAAGGCGGGGAAGACGTTCTCGGCGGCGACGTTCGTGCCCGGGCTCGGCTTCAGCCGCAACGACTTCCTGATCATGCTCATCGTGGGCGTGGTGTTCTTCGGCGTCTTCACCCTGGTCGCCGGCCCCCTGGCCGAGCGCTTCGGCCGGCGGAAGACGCTCATCTGGGTGACCATCGGCATCATCGTCTTCGGCCTGCTGTTCGTGCCGCTGTTCGCCGGCGGAACGGTCGGCACCATGGCGCTGCTCATCATCGGCTTCACCCTGATGGGCCTCACCTTCGGCCCGATGGGCGCCGAGCTGCCCGAGCTGTTCCCGACGAACGTCCGCTACACCGGATCCGCCGTCGCCTACAACCTGTCCAGCGTCCTCGGCGCGGCCGTCGCCCCGACCATCGCGGTCTGGCTCTGGACGCTCGGCCACGGCAGCACCTTCTGGGTCGGCGTCTACCTGTCGCTCGCGGGCGTGCTCACCCTGATCGCGCTCCTGCTCTCGAAGGAGACCCGCGACGTGGACTTCACCGACAACGTCAGCTGATCCGCACCGCCGAGTGGTGACATGATGTCGCAATCCGCGCCCGATGGCGACGACGAGTCACCACTCGGCGGGGCGCCTGCTCAGTCGAGAAACAGGGCGCGCAGCCGCCGGGTGGTCAGGATGAGGCCGAGCACGATCATCACGACGAAGTACAGCACGTGCCACAGCATCCCGAGATCGACCTGGCCCGTGGTGAGGCCGCGGACGAGCTCGACGCCCTGCCACAGCGGCAGCGCCTTGATGACGACCTGCAAGGGCTCCGGGTAGACGGTGATGGGGTAGAACGTGGCCGACAGCAGGAACATGGGCAGCAGGATGAAGTTGATCCAGTCCATCTGCTGGAAGGTCTTCATGTAGCTCGTGATGCCCATCCCGAAGCTCGCGAACCCGAAGGCGATCAGCAGCACGGCAGGCAGGGCGAGCAGCGCCCACCACGACAGGTTGAGCCCCAGCGCCTGCATCACCAGCATGAAGCCGAGCGCGTAGAGCGCACCGCGGAGCAGGGCCAGCAGGATCTCGCCGAGGGCGACGTCGAGCGGACCGAGCGAGGTGGCCAGCATCCCCTCGTACAGCTTCGCGAAGTGCATCTTGAAGAAGACGTTCCACGTCGAGTCGTAGACGGCCCCGTTCATCGCGGCCGTCGCGAGCAGCGCGGGGGCCACGAAGGCGGCGTAAGGCACGGTCTGACCGGAGGCGGTCTGCACGTCGCCGACCAGGTTGCCGAAGCCGAAGCCGAGCGACAGCAGGTAGAAGATCGGCTCGAAGAAGCCGGAGACGATCACCAGCCAGTTGGTGCTCCGGGTCGCCGACCAGCCTCGGTGCATCACCGAGCGCGCGTTGCCGGCGTAGAGGGCGCGCAGCGGCCGGGAGCGCGGCATCTCCGCGGTCAGGAGCTCGTCGGTGGCGGTCACTTGTTCAGCCGCTTCCCCGCGATGCGCCGCGACCACTGCCAGAACACGACGAAGAGCACGGCCAGGTAGAGCACGTGCACGACCGACAGCCAGGGCGGTTCGCTCATCCCGTAGGTGAAGACGCGCGAGAGCTCGGTGGAGTGCCACAGCGGCGAGATCCAGCCGATCCACTGCAGGTAGGACGGCATGCTCGCGAGCGGGAAGAAGGTGCCCGAGAACAGCGTCATCGGCAGCAGCACGAAGCGCATGAGCATCGCGATCTGCCCGGTGTCCTGCTCCAGGGTGGCGACGTACGCCATGATCGGGGCGCCGAAAGCCAGGCCGCCGAGCGTCCCGACGAGGATGCTCAGCCACCCCCACGGACTCGGCACGGCGCCGAACAGCAGCATGAACGCGAAGTAGACCACCGACGTTCCGAGCAGCCGCGCGACGACCGCGATCACCACCCCGTCGATGATCTGACCGGGCGAGATCGGCGACGCGTTGATGCCGAAGAACGTGGGGTTCCACTTGAACCCGAGCATGACCGGGTAGGTGAACTCCTCGCTCGCCACCGTCACGGCGGCGGTGCAGAGCAGCGCGGGCGCGACGAACACGAGGTAGCTCACCCCGTCGACCGCGTGCGGGCCGAGGTTGGCGCTGACCAGGCTCCCCAGGCCGAAGCCCATCGCGAGCAGGTAGAGCAGTGGATTGCCGAACCCCGTGACGAGCACCGTCTGCAGGTACGAGCGCATCACGCGGAAGCGGTGCTCCGCCACATACCAGGCGCCGAACCGGCGGGGCCGGAGCGCCCCGGCGAGCGCCTCGTGCATCTCGTGCGTCTCGACGGTCATTCGATCAGGCTCCGTCCGGTCAGCCGGAGGAAGACGTCCTCGAGGCTGGAGCGGCGCACCAGGCTGGTGAGCGGGTGGAGCCCGCGCTGGGTGATCCGCGCCAGCTCGGCCTCGCCGTCGTCGCTGTAGACCAGGATGCGGTCGGGCAGCACCTCGACGCGTTCGCCGATGCCCTCGAGCTGCCCCGCGACCTCCGCGTTGCGGTCGGAGCCGAAGCGCACCTCCAGAACCTCGCGGGTGGAGTACCGCCGGATCAGCGCGGCCGGCGACCCCTCCGCCATGATGGCGCCCTTGTCGACGACGACCAGGCGGTCGCACAGCTGCTCGGCCTCATCCATGTAGTGGGTCGTCAGCACGAGGGTCGTGCCCTGCTCCTTCAGACGGAACAGCCGGTCCCAGAGGATGTGGCGCGCCTGCGGGTCGAGGCCGGTCGTCGGCTCGTCGAGCAGCAGGATGCGCGGGTCGTTGATGAGTGCCCGGGCGATCGTCAGACGGCGCTTCATGCCGCCGGAGAGGTCGTCGACCTTCGCCTTCGCCTTGTCCTCCAGCTGCGCGAAGGCGAGCAGCTCGTCGGCGCGCGCGCGGACGCGGGCCGCGGGCAGACCGAAGTAACGGCCGTAGACGATGAGGTTGTCCCGCACCCGGAGCTCGGTGTCGAGGTTGTCGGACTGCGGCACGACACCGAGGCGGCTGCGGATCTCCGGACCGTAGCGGTCGGGATCGAGCCCCAGGATGCTGAGGTCGCCTCCCGTGCGGGTCGAGACCGCCCCGATCATCCGCATCGTGGTCGACTTGCCTGCGCCGTTAGGGCCGAGCAGCCCGAACGACTCCCCCGGCTCGACCTCGAAGCTGATGCCGTCGACGGCGGGGAAGTCTTTGTACTTCTTGACCAGGTCGCGGGCGGCGATGACGGGCGTCGGCATAGTTCAGCACTGTAGCCGCGACCGGTGACATCCGCCGGGGGTGCGTCGTCAATCCAGGTTGACGAATGCCATGACGTCAACTACGGTTGACCGCATGGACAGCTCGACCCTCCACACCCTCGCCGGCGACGCCGACTCGGACGACCCGATCGTCGCCCTCCGCGCCATCGCCCGCATGCACCGCGAGCTCGACCGGGTGGAGGCCGTCGCCGTCCGTCGCGCCAGGAACGCCGACGCGACCTGGCAGCTCATCGCCCTGGCCCTCGGTGTCAGCAAACAGGCAGTCCACAAGAAGTACGGTCGAAGCTAGCGGAGCGCCGCCCGACGCCCCGCACGAACACCCTCTCCCGGAACGGAACGCACCCCCATGTCCAGCACGTCCACCACTGCCGCACCGCGCCGCCGCCGCGGCTTCGGACGCCCCGCCGACGACGCCGGCCCCCGCGCCCGCTTCTCGCAGCTGCTGCCCTACCTGCTCGAGCACAAGCGCGTGCTCGCCTTCGTGGTGGTGCTCAGCATCCTCGGCGCCGCCGCGAGCCTCGCGCAGCCGCTGCTGGTGAGCCAGGTGATCTCCGCGGTCGGAGCGCAGCAGCCGCTCGGCGGACTGGTGTGGGGCCTTGTCGCGCTCGTCGTGATCTCCGGGCTGATCTCCGGCTACCAGCACTACCTGCTGCAGCGCACCGGCGAGGGCGTCGTGCTGTCGTCGCGCCGCAAGCTGGTCGGCCGGATGCTGCGCCTGCCGATCAGCGAGTTCGACACCCGACGCACCGGTGACCTGGTGTCCCGCGTCGGCTCCGACACGACGCTGCTGCGCGCGGTGCTCACCCAGGGGCTGGTGGAGGCGATCGGCGGGGCGCTGACGTTCATCGGCGCCCTCATCGCGATGCTCATCATCGACCCGGTGCTGCTCGGGCTGACCGTGCTCGTCGTCGCGATCTCGGTCGTCACGGTGGTGCTGCTGTCCGGCCGCATCCGGGTCGCGAGCCAGAAGGCGCAGACCAAGGTCGGCGACCTGGCCGCGGCGGTGGAGCGCGCCATCAGCTCGGTGCGCACCATCCGCGCCGCCAACGCCACCGAGCGCGAGATCGCCGCGGTCGACGAGGACGCGACGGGAGCCTGGAGGATGGGCATCCGCGTCGCCAAGATCTCGGCGCTCGTCGTCCCGGTTGCCGGCATCGCGATGCAGGTGTCGTTCCTCGTTGTGCTCGGCGTCGGCGGGTTCCGGGTTGCGAGCGGCGCGATCACCATCGCGAGCCTCGTGTCGTTCATCCTCTTCCTGTTCATGATGATCCTGCCGCTCGGCCAGGCGTTCGGCGCGATCGCGGCCGTCAACTCGGCGCTCGGCGCGCTCGGCCGCATCCAGGAGATCCTCGACCTGCCGACCGAGGATCAGCGCGACCGCGAGATCGCGCCGCTCGCCCTGACGGTGGGGGCTGCGAACGAGTCGCTCGCGCCGGACGCCCCGGCGATCGAGTTCGTGGACGTGCGGTTCGCCTACCCGGAGACGGCGAAGGAGGAGGCGCCCGCCGTTGCGGCCACGGCGAGCGCGGACCCGACGCCTGAGCGACTCGCGTTCGAGGCGCTCACCGGCGCCGACGTGGTCGCCGAGGCGGAGGCCGCCGCAGGCACCGGCGGGGGCGAGGGTCCGCTCGCGCACGGCGGCGTGCTCCACGGGGTCAGCTTCCGGGTGCCGCGCGGCAAGCGCACGGCCCTGGTCGGGCCGTCCGGCGCAGGCAAGTCCACCATCCTGGCGCTGGTCGAGCGGTTCTACGACCCGCAGGCCGGCGAGGTGCGGTTCGGCGGGATGGACGTGCGGTCGCTCGACCGGGTCGCCCTGCGGTCGCAGATCGGCTACGTCGAGCAGGATGCGCCCGTGCTCGCAGGATCGCTGCGCGACAACCTGACGCTGGCGACGCCGGACGCCACCGACGCGCAGTGTACCGACGTGCTGCACGCCGTGAACCTCACGGAGGTGCTGGAGCGCAGCGAGCTCGGGCTGGACGCGCCGGTCGGCGAGGACGGCATCATGCTCTCCGGCGGCGAGCGTCAGCGCCTGGCGATCGCCCGCGCGCTGCTCGCGGCGCCGCCGGTGCTGCTGCTCGACGAGTCGACCTCCAGCCTGGACGGTCGCAACGAGCAGCTGATGCGGGAGGCGATCGACGCCGTCGCCGAGGATCGCACACTGCTGGTCATCGCGCACCGCCTGTCGACGGTCGTGGACTCCGACCAGATCGTCGTGCTCGACCACGGCCGCGTCGTCGGCACCGGCACCCATTCCGAGCTCGTCGAATCCACCCCGCTCTACCGCGACCTCGCCAAGCACCAGCTCCTGGTCTGACCCCTCTCCCCTCCCCTCACTATCGCTTCCTCACTTATTCCGGCCCGCAGCGGTGTGTCGGCGGATTAAGTGAGGAAGCGACAGGGGGGGAGAGAGAGAAGGGTGGGGGTCAGGCGCGGAGGTGGTAGCGGAGGGAGGCGAGCTCGGCGCGGAGGGCGGCCGGGACGCGGGAGCCGAAACGGTCGAAGAACTGCTCGGTCAGATCGCACTCGGCCTGCCAGCTCGCGGAGTCGACCTCGAAGAGCGCCTCGACGTCCTCCTCCGGCAGGTCGAGACCCGCGAGATCGAGCTCCTCCACGACCGGGAGGCGGCCGATCGGCGTCCCGACGCTGCCGGCGGACCCCTCGACGCGGCGCGCGATCCACTCGATGACGCGCGCGTTCTCGCTGAAGCCCGGCCAGAGGAATCGCCCGTCGTCGCCCTTGCGGAACCAGTTCACCTGGAAGATCGCCGGCGCCTTGTCGCCCAGCTGCTCGCCGACCTTCAGCCAGTGCGCCCAGTGGTCGGCCATGTTGTAGCCGCAGAACGGCAGCATCGCGAACGGGTCCCGGCGCAGCTCGCCCACGACGCCTTCGGCGGCGGCGGTCTTCTCCGAGGAGACGGTCGCTCCGATGAACACGCCGTGCTTCCAGTCGCGGGCCTGCGCCACCAGCGGGACGTTGGTCGCCCGGCGTCCGCCGAACAGGATGGCGTCGATCGGTACGCCGTCGAACGCGTCCCAGTCGTCGGCGATGGACGGGCACTGCGCGGCGCTGACCGTGAACCGCGAGTTCGGATGCGCGGCGGGGCGGCCGCTCTCCGGCGTCCAGTCGTTCCCCTCCCAGTCGACCAGGTGGGCGGGCGGCTCGTCGGTCAGGCCCTCCCACCAGACGTCGCCGTCGTCGCGCAGTGCCACGTTGGTGAAGATCGTGTTGCCCCACAGCGTCTGCACCGCCGTGCGGTTCGTGCTGAGGCCCGTGCCCGGCGCGACGCCGAAGAAACCGGCCTCCGGGTTGATCGCCCGCAGCCGGCCGTCCGGACCCTGCCGCAGCCAGGCGATGTCGTCGCCGATGGTCTCGACCGTCCAGCCGGGGATGCTCGGCTCCAGCATCGCGAGGTTGGTCTTCCCGCAGGCGGAGGGGAACGCCGCGGCGAAGTGGAACACGCGCCCCTCCGGCGAGGTCACCTTGATGATCAGCATGTGCTCGGCCAGCCAGCCCTCGTCGCGCGCCATCACCGAGGCGATGCGCAGCGCGAAGCACTTCTTGGCGAGGATGGCGTTCCCGCCGTACCCCGACCCGTACGACCACACCTCGCGCGTCTCCGGGAACTGCACGATGTACTTGGTCGGGTTGCACGGCCAGGGCACGTCCTCGCGGGCGACCCCGTCCGCATCGACCAGCGGGAAGCCGACGCTGTGCACGGTCGGCACCCACGGCTGCCCCGCGTCGATCAGGTCGAGCACGATGTCCGTGACGCGGGTCATCATCCCGAGGCTGACGGCGACGTAGGCGGAGTCGGTGAGCTGGATGCCGACCTGCGAGATCGGGCCGCCGACCGGTCCCATCGAGAACGGGACGACGTACATGGTCCGCCCGCGCATGCTGCCGGCGAAGACCTCCCGGAGCTCGGCCCGCATCGCGTCGGGCGCGCGCCAGTTGTTGGTGGGGCCGGCGTCCGACTCGTCCTCCGAGCAGATGAACGTGCGGTCCTCCACGCGCGCGACGTCGCCCGGGTCGGTGCGGGCGAGGAAGCTGTTCGGGCGCCACTCCGGGTTGAGGCGGATGAGCTTGCCCTCGGCGACGAGCTGCTTGGTCAGGCGGTCGGCCTCGCCGAGCGAGCCGTCGCACCAGACGACCTCGTCGGGCTGCGTGAGGGCGGCGATGTCGTCGACCCAGGCGCGGACGGCGTCGAGGCCGCCGGCGGGAACGGTGTCGGTCAGCGGAAGCTCGGCGATGCTCATATCGGGTCCTTTGCAGTGAAAGAATCGGCTATGCATCCAGGATCGGGGATGTTCAGGGCGCCTGAACCGCCGAATTCCTTGTAAGAATCGGGATTCTTTCGCTAACGTGAAGCCATGAGCACCGTCGGTACGGGCGACATCGATGTCGCCACCCTGGGCCATCGCATCCGTCACTTCCGGGTCGGCCGGGGCATGACTCTCGACGAACTGGGGTCCGCCGCAGGCATCGCCGCGAGCCAGCTCTCGCTCATCGAGAACGGCAAGCGCGAGCCGCGGGTCTCCCTGCTCAGCGCGCTCGCGTCCGCCCTGGGCGTGCCGACCGCCGACCTGCTGTCGTCCGAGCCGCCGGACGAGCGCGCCGCCCTGGAGATCGAGCTCGCCCGGGCGCAGCGCGGCACGCTCTACGCGTCGCTGGGACTTCCGGCGGTGAAGCCGACGAAGGGCACACCGACCGAGACCCTGCGCGCCCTCGTCGGGCTGCACCGGGAGCTCGGCCGCCGCGCCAGCGAGGCGATCGCGACGCCCGAGGAGGCCCGGCGCGCCAACACCGAGCTGCGCGAGCGGATGCGGGCGCAGAACAACTACATCCCGGAGATCGAGGAGCTCGCGGAGCAGCAGGTGACGGCGTCCGGGCATGTGCGCGGCGCGCTCACCCACCGCGAGGTGAGCGTGATGGCGGAACGTCTCGGCTTCGAGCTCATCTACGTCAACGACCTGCCGCGTTCTGCGCGCTCGGTCACCGACCTGGAGAACGGCCGGATCTACCTGCCGCCCGCGTCCATCCCGGGCGGCCACGGCCTGCGCTCGATGGCCCTGCAGGCGATGGCGCACCGGCTGCTCGGGCACACCCGCCCGGAGTCGTACGCCGACTTCCTGCGGCAGCGGCTGGAGATCAACTACTTCGCCGCGTGCTGCCTGATGCCCCGGGAGGCCGCGGTCGGCTTCCTGCAGCAGGCGAAGAAGGACAAGGACCTCGCCGTCGAGGACTTCCGCGACGCGTTCGGCGTCACCCACGAGGCGGCGGCGCTGCGGCTCACCAACCTGGCGACGAGCCACCTCGACATGACGCTGCACTTCCTCCGGGTGGGCGACGACGGCGCGCTCTACAAGGGGTACGAGAACGACGGGCTGCCGCTGCCGACGGATGTGACGGGATCCATCGAGGGGCAGATCGTCTGCCGCAAGTGGGGCGCCCGCAGCGCGTTCACCCACACCAACCGCACCACCGAGCTGTACCAGTACACCGACACCCCGGCCGGCACGTACTGGTGCGCCACGCAGACCGGCACGACCGCGGAGGGCGGCTTCTCGATCAGCGTCGGCGTGCCCTTCGACGAGGCCAAGTGGTTCCGCGGTCGCGAGACGACGGTGCGGGCCGAGTCGCGCTGCCCCGACGAGTCGTGCTGCAAGCGGCCGCCGGCGGACCTCTCCGGGCGCTGGGCGGGCAAGGCGTGGCCGAGCGCACGGCTGCACGCGCACATCCTGTCGCCGCTGCCGTCGGGATCGTTCCCGGGGGTCGACGACGCCGACGTCTACGCCTTCCTCGAGGCCCACTCCGGCGCCTGACCCGGCCCCAACGCCATCAGCTGGGGGCTACTTGGGCTGCATGCGGATGGCGCCGTCGAGGCGGATGGTCTCGCCGTTGAGCATGGGGTTGTCGACGATCGCGCGCACCAGGGCGGCGTACTCGGCCGGCTTGCCGAGGCGCGAGGGATGCGGCACCTGCGCGGCCAGCGAGTCCTGCGCCGCCTGCGGCAGGCCCGCCATCATCGGCGTCTCGAAGATGCCCGGCGCGATCGTCATCACGCGGATGAGCGACCGGGCGAACTCGCGTGCGAGCGGCAACGTCATGGCCGCGACCCCGCCCTTCGACGCCGAGTAGGCCGGCTGCCCGATCTGCCCGTCGAAGGCCGCGACCGACGCGGTGTTCACGATCACGCCGCGCTCCTCCCCCACCGGCTCGGTCTGCGCGATCGCCGCGGCGGCGAGCCGCACGACGTTGAAGGTGCCGATCAGGTTCACCCGGATGACGCGCTCGAAGTGGTCGAGCGGGATGAGCCCGTCGCGCCCGAGCACCTTCTCCGCCGTGGCGATGCCCGCGCAGTTGACGACGACACGCAGCGGCGCCAGCCCTGACGCGGTGTCGACGGCGGCCTGCACCTGCGCCTCGTCCGTGACGTCGGCGGCGACGAACCGGGCGTTCGGGCCGAGGGCGGTCGCCGCCTTCTCGCCCTCCGAGCTGGGGAGGTCGAGAATGACGACGTGCGCTCCGCCGTCGATGAGGGCCCGCGCGGTGGCGTTGCCGAGTCCGCTCGCCCCGCCGGTGACGATCGCCGAGCATCCGTCGAGTCGCATGGTTCTCCTTCTGTTCGAGAGTGGATGGGGTGCCCGCGCGGTCAGCGCAGCACTTCGATGAGGGTGGCGTTGGCGGTGCCTCCGCCCTCGCACATGGTCTGCAGGCCGTAGCGGCCGCCGCGCGCCTCGACCTCGTTGAGCAGCGTCGCCAGCAGCCGTGTGCCGGACGAGCCGAGAGCGTGGCCGAGGGCGATCGCGCCGCCGCGCGGATTGAGCTTGGACGGGTCGGCGCCGAACTCCTGCCGCCAGAGCAGCGGCACGGGAGCGAACGCCTCGTTGACCTCGTAGGCGTCGATCTCGTCGAGCCCGACGCCGCTGCGCTCCAGCAGCTTGCGCGTCGCCGGGAGGATGCCGGTCAGCATGAACAGCGGGTCGCTGCCGGCGACGGCGAAGGAGTGGAAGCGCGCCCGCGGCCGCAGGCCCAGCCGCTTGGCAGCATCCGCGCTCATGATGAGCGCAGCCGAGGCGCCGTCGGTGAGCGGCGACGAGTTGCCCGCGGTGATGCGCCACTCCAGCTGGGGGAACCGCTCCGCGAGCCGGTCGGTGCGGAATACCGGCTTCAGGCCCGCGAGGGCCTCCGCGGTGGTCCCGGGGCGGATCGTCTCGTCCGCCACGACGCTGCCCGAGTCGGGGGTGGGGACGCCGACCAGCTCCCCCTCGAACGCCCCGTTCGCCGCGGCCCAGGCGGCGCGCCCGTGCGACTCGGCCGCGTAGTCGTCGAGCTGAGCGCGGCCGAAGCCCCACCGGTCGGCGATCAGCTCCGCGGCGACGCCCTGGTTCACCAGCCCCTCCGGGTAACGCTGCCGCAGCAGCTCCCCGCCGAGGGACGCGCCCTGCACGTTGGAGCCCATCGGGACGCGGCTCATCGACTCCACGCCGCAGGCGATCACGACGTCGTAGGCGCCCGAGATGACGCCCTGAGCGGCGAACGCGGCCGCCTGCTGGCTGGAGCCGCACTGCCGGTCGACCGTCACCGCGGGCACGCTCTCCGGGAAGCCCGCGCTGAGCAGCGCCGTGCGCGTGATGTTGCCTGCCTGCTCGCCCGACTGCGTGACGCATCCGCCGATCACGTCGTCGACCACCGCCGGGTCGATGCCGGTGCGGTTCACCAGCTCGATGAGCACTCCGGCGAGCAGGTCGGCGGGGTGGATGTCGGACAGCTCGCCGTCGGGCTTCCCGCGCCCCGAGGGGGTGCGGACGACGTCGACGATGACGGCTTCTGCACGGCTCATGTCAGGCTCCGAACGGGTTGGGCGTGAGTGTGTACTTGGTGTTCAGGTACTCGTGGATGCCCTCGAAGCCGCCCTCGCGTCCGAGCCCCGACTGCTTCACACCGCCGAAGGGGGCGGCCGCATTGGAGACGACGCCGACGTTGAGCCCCATCATCCCGGTCTCCAGCCGCTCGATCATGCGCTGGCCGCGCGCGAGGTCCTTCGTGAAGACGTAGGAGACCAGGCCGTACTCGGTGTCGTTGGCGAGCCGGACCGCCTCGTCCTCGTCCGAGAACCGGATGATCGAGAGCACCGGCCCGAATATCTCCTGCCGGAGGATCTCGCTCCCCGGGCGCACGTCGGTGACGACGGTCGGCTCGAAGAACGTGCCCGTCCCCTCCACCCGGGAGCCCCCGGTGAGCACCGACGCGCCGCGCGTGACCGCGTCCTGCAGCAGCTCGGAGGCCTTGCCGATCGCGTCCTCGTTGATGAGCGGGCCGATGGTCACGCCCTCCTCTGTGCCGCGGCCGACCTTCAGACCCTTCACGCGCTCGGTCACGCGGCGGGCGAACTCGTCGGCCACGGCCTCGTGCACGATGAAGCGGTTGGCGGCGGTGCACGCCTCCCCGATGTTGCGGAACTTGGCCAGCATCGCGCCGTCCACCGCTTTGTCGAGGTCGGCATCGTCGAACACCACGAACGGGGCGTTGCCGCCCAGCTCCATCGAGGTGCGCAGCACGTTCTCGGACGCCTGCTGCAGCAGCTTCCTGCCGACCTCGGTGGAGCCGGTGAACGACAGCTTGCGCAGCCGCGAGTCGGCGATGATCGGCGCGGAGACCTTCCCGGAGGTCGTCGTCGTGACGACGTTGAGCACGCCGCCCGGGAGGCCGGCGTCCTCGAGCAGCTTCGCGAAGTACAGCGTGGTCAGCGGCGTCAGCTCGGCCGGCTTGATGACCACCGTGCAGCCCGCGGCGAGCGCCGGCGCGATCTTCCGCGTCGCCATCGCCAGCGGGAAGTTCCAGGGCGTGATGAGGAAGCAGGGGCCGACGGGATGCTGCGACACGATCATCCGCCCCGTGCCCTCCGGGTTGGCACCGTAGCGCCCGGTGATGCGCACCGCCTCCTCGGAGAACCAGCGCAGGAACTCGCCGCCGTAGGTCACCTCGCCGCTGGCCTCGGCGAGGGGCTTGCCCATCTCCAGCGTCATCAGCAGCGCGAACTCGTCGCGCCGCTCCTGCAGCAGGTCGAACGCGCGGCGGAGGATCTCGCCGCGCTGCCGGGCCGGTGTGGCCGCCCAGTCGTCGGCCGCGGCGACCGCGGCGTCCAGGGCCCGGAGGCCGTCCTCCGGGGAGGCGTCGGCGATCTCCTTGATGCGGTCCCCGGTCGCCGGGTCGAACACCGGGAACGTCCCGGCCGACCCGGCCGTCCACTCGCCACCGATGTACAGTCCGTCGGGCACGCGCTCCAGCAGCGCCTTCTCATCCATCACCCGTTCTCCTCCTCTGTTGCGTCGTCGGTCGCGACCGTCGCCTGCACGAGCGGGACGGTGCGGTACGGGATCGCGGTCGCCAGCGCGATCACGGTCGAGGTGCGCACGATCCCCGGAGCGCCGACGATACGCCCGATCACGCGCTTCAGGTCGGCGTTGCTCCGCGCGACGGCCCGGATCAGCAGGTCGCCCGCGCCGGTGATCGTGTGCGCCTCCAGCACCTCGGGGATGCCGCGCAGGCGGTCGACGACGCCCGCGCCGTCCTCCCCTGTGCCATCCTCCCCCGTGGCGAGCTCCGCCGTGACGAAGGCCGTGACCGGGTAGCCCAGCAGCTCCGGGTCGACGGTCGGCGCGAAGTCCTGCACCACCCCCGAGCGCTGCAGCCGGTCGAGCCGGGCCTGCACCGTCCCGCGAGCGACGCCCAGCCGGCGGGACGCCTCGAAGACGCCCAGGCGGGGCTCGGCGGCCAGCAACGCGATCAGCTCGGCGTCGAGCTTGTCGACCATGCGGCCCTCCTTCGGTCCTCGCACATCGTACGACGCCGGGCCTGGACTATGCAGGGCCGTCGTCTGCGAGGAAGGGCAACGCGGCGGCCTTGAAGCCGCGGGCGCTGAGCGCCGTGACGTGGTTGCGCTTCGGCAGCTCCACCAGCCGCGCGCCGAGCAGCCGGGCGGCCTCCGCCGCATCCTCGGCGACCGGGTCGGCGTCGCCCGCGACCAGCAGCGTGGGGACCGTGCTCGCCAGAGGCAGGGGGTGCGTCGCCATCCCGGCCGCGCACGCGGCGAGCGCCTCGCGGTCCACCCCGGGCGCCTGGCGGAGGGACGCGAGCAGCGGTGCGAGCGGACTGCCGGCGTCGAGGGCGGCCGGCTCGCCGCGGAGGGCCGCCTGCACGGGCGCGACACCCCAGCGGCCGAACTGCTCCACCGTTCCGATCCCGCCGACGACGAGGCGCCGGACGCGGTGCGGCGCGAGCCCGACGAGCGCGAGCGAGACCCAGCTGCCCATGGAGTACCCGATCACGTCGACGCGGTCGGCGCCCTGCTCGTCGAGCACCGTCAGCAGGTCCTGGGCGAGCAGGTCGGGCGAGTAGGCGCTCGCGTCGTGCGGTGCGTCGCTCCGGCCGTGCCCGCGCAGGTCGGGGACGATCGCACCGCGCCCGGCCTCGGCGAGCGCGGCCACCCATCCCGTCGCATCCCAGGTGAGGGCTCCCGTCGACGCGAAGCCGTGGACGAGGAGGACGGGGTCATCTCCGGGGTGCCGGTCGACGTGCAGGTGCGCCATCCCCCCACTCTCGTTCACGGGCGACCGGCGGGCAACTCGGCGGGGCTCAGGACGACAGCTCCGCCCTCGCCTCGTGGTCCTTCTTGTGCCACAGCTTCGACGGCCACCAGATCGCCCGGCCGATGTCGTACGACACGGCGGGCACGAGCAGCGACCGCACCACGACCGTGTCGAGGAGCACGCCGAACGCCACGATGAACGCGATCTGCACCAGGAACAGGATCGGGATGACCGCGAGAGCCGCGAACGTCGCCGCCAGCACGACGCCGGCCGAGGTGATGACGCTGCCGGTCAGGCCGAGCCCGCGCAGGATGCCCGGCCGGGTCCCGAGGTGCAGCGACTCCTCCCGCACACGCGTCATCAGGAAGATGTTGTAGTCCACGCCGAGCGCGACCAGGAAGACGAAACCGAAGAGCGGCACCGCCGCGTCCGCGCCGGGGAACCGGAACACGTTGTTGAAGACGAGCGCCGAGACCCCGAGCGCGGCCGCGTACGAGAGCACCACGCTGCCGATCAGCAGCACCGGCGCGACGATCGACCGGAGCAGCAGCATCAGGATGAGCAGGATGACCCCGAGCACGATCGGGATGATCTTCAGCAGGTCGCTCTGCGCCGTCTCGTTGGTGTCGAGCGCGATCGCCGTCACCCCGCCGACGAGCACCGAGCCGTCGTCGGACAGGGACGTGCGCAGCTTCTTCACGACCGCCTCCGCCTCGGCCGAGTCGGGCTCCGACGCGAGCGTCGCCTGGATCAGCACGTGGCCGTCCTTCGCCACCGGTTCCGGCTGCACGCCCGGCTGCGGCCGGCCTTCGCCGGTGTAGAAGGTGGCGGAGGCGATGCCGTCCGTCTTCTCGGCCGCGGCCAGCACGGCGTCGCCATCCGACTGCGGGGCTACGATGAGCACGGGCGAGCCGGAGCCCGCGTCGAAGTGCTTCGCCACGACGGCCTGGCCGTCGACCGCGTCCGACTGGGAGAGCACGACGTCGGTCTGCTGGACGCCGTTCGCCTTCAGCTGCGTGAGGCCGAGCGCGCAGGCCGCGAGCAGCACGAACGACACGATCCAGGTCACCCGCGGGCGACGGGCGATCAGGCCGCCGACGCGGCGCCAGAGACCGCTGACGCCCTCCAGCCCGGTGAGCGTCGCACCCTCCTCGTGCGTGTGCCGGCGGCCGCCCACGACGGGCCGGAACGGCCAGAACGACGCCCGCCCGAAGATCGCGAGCAGAGCGGGCAGCAGGGTGAGGGCCGCGAACAGGGAGAACACGATGCCGATCGCGGCGATGGGCCCGAGGCTCTTGTTGGAGTTGAGGTCCGAGAACAGCAGGCACAGGAGCGCCAGGATGACCGTGGCGCCCGAGGCGACGATCGGCTCGAACGCCGCCTTCCAGGCCCGGAGGATGGCGACCCAGCGCGACTCGTCGCGCTCCAGGGCTTCCCGGTACCGGGCGACCAGCAGCAGAGAGTAGTCGGTGGCGGCGCCGATGACGAGGATCGAGAGGATGCCCTGGCTCTGCCCCGAGAGCTTGATCCAGCCCCAGAGCGCGAACAGGTAGACGACGAGGATCGCCGCACACAGCGCGAAGATCGAGGTGAACAGCACGAGGAAGGGAAGCAGCAGCGCCCGGTAGACCAGCAGCAGGATGACGAACACGGCCGCGACCGCGACGAGGAGCAGGATGCCGTCGATGCCCCCGAAGGCGGCGACGAGGTCGGCGGTGAGGCCGGCCGGACCGGTCACCCACGCCTTCGCGCCCTCGGGCACTCCCTCGTCGGCGACCGAGCGCAGGTCGGCGACGACAGTCTTCAGCTCGTCGGACTGCTCGACGGGGACGATGTACTCCACCGCCTTCCCGTCCGCGGACGGGATCGGTCCGGCCACGCTGGTCGACTGGCCCTCGGGCGGCGCCTGCACACCGTCCACCTCGCCGAGCTTCCGCCCCAGCTCGGCGTAGGTCGTGGCGAGCTCGCTCTTCTGGATCGTCCCGTCGGCCTCCACGACGACGATCGCGGGGATGGCACCGGAGTCGGTGAACCGCTTCTGCCAGTCCTGCACCTCGGTCGACTCGGCGCTGGCGGGCAGGAAGGTGGCCTGGTCGTTGCTGGAGACGCCGGAGAGCTTGCCGAACGTCGGGCCGCCGAGACCGGCGAGCGCAAGCCAGATCAGCACGAGGGCGGTGGGCACCACGATCCGCAGCCAGCGGGCCGGCTGCCTGGTCGTTCCGGGCTCGTCCGCCTGTCCGTTAGACACTACGCCTCCTGATTACTAGATGGGCTAGCAATCAGGGTAGCGCGGATGGCGCCCTCAGTCCACGAGCTCCGCACCGGCATGCGCCAGCTCGGCCAGCGCGGCCTCCGACGAGGTCGGCGCCACCCCGGCGACCAGCCCGGTCAGCACGCGCACGTGCTGACCGTGACCCAGCGCATCCAGCGCCGATGCCCGCACGCAGTAGTCGGTCGCGATGCCGACGACGTCGACCTCGTGGATGCCGCGCTCGTCCAGCAGCTCGTGCACCGTCTCCCCCGCCTCCGTCCGGCCCTCGAAGAGCGAGTACGCGGGGACCCCCTGGCCCTTGTGGACGTGATGCGTCACCCGCGTCGTGTCGAGCGCCGGGTGGTAGTCGGCCCCCGGGGTTCCTGCCACGCAGTGAACCGGCCAGCTCTCGACGAAGTCCGGCTCGGAGTCGTTGGCGAAGTGGCCCCCGTTGTCGTTGTGGCCGTCGTGCCAGTCCCGGCTCGCCACGATCAGGTCGTAGTCGTCCGCGTGGTCGCGCAGCCAGGCCGTCACGCCCTCCGCGACGGCGGCGCCGCCGGCGACACCGAGCGCACCGCCCTCCGTGAAGTCGTTCTGCACGTCCACGATGAAGAGCGCCCTGCCCATGTGCCGCCTCCTCAGGTCAGCCGTTGGTGAGATTGTCACCGCACTTGTAGAAGCCGGTGACGAGAGTGTCGATCGCCTGTTTGGCGTTGTCGCTGACGTTGCCGAGGGCGAACACCGCGAAGGTGAGCGGCGTGCCGTCGGCCGCGTTGACGATGCCGGAGAGCGTGTAGCCGTGGTCGATCCAGCCGGTCTTCGCGAACACCGACCCGCGGGCGGCGGAGCTGGCCCCGGTGAACCGGTTGTAGCCCGGGCCGAGCGTGCCCGACTTGCCCGCGACGGGCAACCCGTCGTAGACCACGCCGAGGCCGTTCTGCCGGTTCAGCACCTTGATGAACAGCTGCGTCAGGTACGACGGCGGAACCGCGTTGTCGTCGCTGAGGCCGGAGCCGTCGGCGATGTGGATGCCGGAGGTGTCGATCCCGTAGCCCTTCAGCCCGGCGAGCACGCCCGCATTCAGGGCGTCGAAGGTGTTGCCCGCGCCGTTCTTGATGGCGACGAGGCGTGCCAGCTCCTCCATGATCGTGTTGTCCGAGACGCGCATCGCCTGGTCGATCAGGGTGGTCACCGGCTGCGACTGCACGACGCCGAGCTGGCGAGCGCCCGCCGGGGCGACGCCCTGGCTGACGCCGACGTTGGTGCCGAGGTACTGCTGGAAGTACTGCACGGCGCGCGAGACGGGATCCGTGCTCCGCGGGGACTCGACCGCGGTGGGGTCGTCGCGGTCGCCGTCGACCATGAGCGAGGTCATGTACGGCGTCGAGCCCTCGACGACACGCTCCTCGTGCTCGTCCCAGCTGGGCTGCCAGAACGGCGCGCCGAAGAGGGACGAGTCCACCACGATGGAGGTGATCGGCTGTCCGCCCATTGCCTGCTTCACCTGGTTCGCGAGGTCCTGGATCTTGGGCGCTCCGGTGTAGAACGACGCCTGGCCGTCGGGCAGGCGCGAGAGGGTCACATCGCCGCCGCCCACGATCACGACCTGGCCGGGGGTGCTCCCCGCGACGACGGTGGTCGACACTCGGTAGTCGGGGCCGAGAGTGGCGAGCGCGGCGGCGGAGGTCAGCGTCTTGAGGACCGACGCGGTCGGCGCCGGCTTCCCGCCGTTGCGGTCGAACAGCACCTGACCGGTCTTCGCATTCACGACCTGCGCCTCGAGCGTGCCGAGCCGGCCGTCGCCCGCGAGACCGGCGACGGAGCAGGTGCGGACGCGCGTCGCCGCGCCCTGGTTGGCGGGCACCGGCCGTCCGGGGTCGACCGTCGGGGTCGGGGTCGGGGTGGCCGTGCGGGTCGGCATCGCGGTGGGTGAGACGGGGCCGGCCGCGGCGGCGGGCGCTCCGACGGTCGCGCCGAGCGCGACGGAACCGGAGGCGAGGAGCAGGAAGACGACGGCCGCACCTGCGGCCATCCAGGTCTTCGGGTGCGAGCGCACCGCGGTCATGATGCCGGCGAGCGGTCGCCGCGGGGGGCGTGCGGGCACGCCGGTGTCCGGCTGATCCGATTCGTGCATCCGGGTATGTTACCCGGGCTTCCTGAACGCGGGAACTCCCGTCAGCCCTTCTTGTGCAGCGCCTCCGGCTTGTGCACGGCCTCCTTGCCGCTCTTCTCGCTCTTCACCAGGTACTGCGGGTCGTCCTCCGAGGCGCGGACGGTCCTGCCTGCCGCCTCAGTGTCCTCGGTGATCTTCTTCTCGACCTCGCCTGGCACATCCACCCCATGGGAGGACCACTCGACCCGGTCGCCGCGCTTCAGCTCATCCGCCATGCCCGCAGCCAACCACCGCGGCCCCGACCCCGCCAGGGGGCCGGCCGCGTCACGGCACGGCGGTCACCAGGTAGTTGTCGAAGGACACCGTCACGGGCGTCGCCGTCGCGGTGGCAGACAGGTACGCGCGCAGACCGACGCTGCCCGCGGCCTGCAGCCCGGCCGTGGAGTCCGTGGCCGACACCTGCCACGAGGCAGGCTGCGCCTGAGCAGCGGACCAGACTTTCGCGCTCACGACCGTCGGCGAGGAGCCGACCGCCTGCATCCGCACGGTCAGCTGCTGTCCCGGCGTGTAGGTGAGCCCGCTGACCGTCGACGTCTGGAGGGCCGCCCCGTTCGCGAGCAGCTGGATCTGCACTGCGCCGCTCGCGCTCAGCCACACCCGCCCCTCGTACACCGCGGAGCCGACCTGGCGGCCGATCGCCGACACGAAGACGCCGCCTCCGCTCGGCGCGAGGTCCGTCGTGAACGACACGGTGGAGTCCGTCCGGCTCGACGAGACGCCGCCGAGGGTCTCTGTCTTCGTCGATCCCGCCGGGTCGTTGATGCGACCGGCGCCCGACGCGACCGAGTACGAGGATGCGGTGCCCGCGCCCGTCCACGCCCCTCCGACGTCCGCGGTGCCCCAGCCCCCGGTCACCGTGCGCTCGAAGCCGTCCCGGGCGATCGTCGACCCGGTGTTCGCCGCGACGGTCGCCTGACGCGTCGTCGACGCGGTCGCTCCCGCGTTGTCCGTCACGGTCAGCGTGATCGTGTACGTGCCGGCCGCGGCGTACGTGTGGGCGGCAGTCGCTCCGCTCGCGGTGCCGCCGTCGCCGAACGACCACGCGTAGGAGGAGATCGTGCCGTCCGGGTCGCTGGAGGCGCGGCCGTCCACCGAGACGGCGAGGCCGTTGGCGCCGACCGTGAACGACGCGGTCGGAGGCTGGTTCGTCCCTCCCCCGGCGATCACCACCCGGTTGCCCGTGCGCGCGATCCGGTTCCCGTCGGGATCGGTGACCGTCAGCGTGTAGGTGTGCGCGCTGCCGCCGGCCAGCCCGTTCTCGGTGAACGACATCCCGGGCAGGCTCCAGAAGTTCGTCGAGCGCGTGACCTGATAGACGGGATGCGCCGTGTCGCCGTCGCGCGAGAGCGCGTAGGTGAGCGCGGCGTTGTCCTGGTCGTACGTCGCGGTCCAGGTGATCTTGGCCTGGCCGGCGGACGGCGACGTCGCGTTCGGGGTCAGCGCCGTGTTGTTGTTCGGCCCCGTGGTGCTGCGCACGACCGAGTCGAACGCGTACCGCGTCAGCCCGTACTGCGCCGTGCCGTTGACGGTCGGGAACTCGCCGCCCGCGACCAGGTACCGACTGTCGCCCGCCAGGCTCCACACCGCCTGGTACTGCCCGGTGTAGGTTCCGACCGTGTAGTTCGGGAACCAGGTCTGCAGCGTCGGCGCGGGCTGGCCGCTGAAGTTCGCGTAGGAGCGGTTGCCGTCGTTGGTCAGCGTGCCCGTCCTCGCCTTCGAGAACGCGATCGTGTGGTGGAAGGTGCGCGGGTTGGTCTCCGGGAAGCCGCCGACGTTGCTGCACATGTGCGGATGCCCGGCGACGTAGAGCGCGTTGCCGAGCGGCGCGATCGAGTAGGTGTCGCCGTGGCAGTCCTCCAGCCAGATCAGGGCGCCCGTGACCGCGTCGGCGGAGAAGCTCCCCTCCAGGTTGCCGCCGGAGCCGTAGACGTATCCCGAGCCGTAGATGCGGTCGGAGGTCGCGGCGAGCGCTGTGATGCCTGCTTGCGTGCCGGCGTCGCGGACCACGTTGTTGGCCGGGAACGGGAGCGTGCTCCCGGTCGATCCCGTCAGCATCGCGAGCCCGTAGTGCGGTTCGCCGTTCACGTTCTTGAAGCGGCCCCCGGCGTACACGCGTGCGCCGTCCGGGCTGACGGCGAGCGCGTCGACGACGTAGTCGGCGGAGGCGCCCCAGGAGCTGACGAGAGCGCCGTTGGTCGGGTCGATCTTGGCGATGTAGCCGCGGCTGACACCGTTGACGCTGGAGAACGTCCCACCCGCGTAGACCGCCGTGTTCGTGACGGCGAGGGCCCGCACCTGGCTCTCCATGATCGGGCGGAACGACGCGATCGGCTGACCCGTCGCGGTGCTGATCGCGACGATGCGGTAGTAGGAGGCGCCGCCCGCGGAGGTGAAGTCGCCGCCGACGTAGATGCGGGAGCCGTCCGGGCTCGCCGCGATCGCGAGCCCCTGGGCGTTCAGCGGCACGTTGAACGGGGTCAGCGCGCCGGTCGTGATGTTGTACGCGAGCAGGTTGCTGCGCGGGGTCGTGTTCGACCCGGCGGGAGAGCCGGCCGGTCGGGCGGTCGTGAACTTGCCCGTCACGTAGACGGTGTCGCCGACGACCACCTGCGCCCACGCCACCCCGTCGATCTGCGTCGTCGGCAGCGCCGTCGCTCCGACGGTGGGCGGCGTGGCGGGATTGTTCGGGTCCGGCGGCATCGTGTCGGCGGACGCGGGGACGCCCAGCCCGACGCCCCCTCCGATCAGCAGCAGCGCACTCAGCGTCGCGGTGAGCAGGCCGAGCGCGCGCGTCCGGCGGGACCCCTTCGTTGCATCCATCACAGCCCCCGGAAGACCTGATTAATTCTCAATTTGCGCACAGCGTACTCCGCGCGAGGCGGCAGCGCAGCAGAATCGGGGATTCAGGCGAGAGAGGAGGGGATGGAGCCGCCCAAGGGAATCGAACCCTTGACCTTCTCATTACGAGTGAGATGCTCTGCCGACTGAGCTAGGGCGGCGTGGGCCGGGCTGACGCCCGACGCACAGTCAGATAGCTTACCCGATCCGGCGGGGTACTGACGACCAGGCGCGGACTGCGGTCAGCGCACCTGGGTTCCGAGGGTGGAGAGCTGCTCGAACGAGCTGCGGAGGCGGTCGGAGAGCGGTTCGACGCCGCCGTGGTCCGCCCAGCAGGACCAGGCGTGGCGCATGCCCGCGAACGCGACGTAGGTCACCAGCCGCGCCCGCTGGTGCAGCGCCTCCTGGTCGGCGGCGAGCTCCGGGTCGTCATGGGCCAGGCGGCGCTGGACCACCCCGCTCAGCGCATCCTCGAACTTGTGCATGCTCGCCATCCGTAGGGCGAAGAGCTCCGGGTTGTCCTTGAGCAGGGCGCGGCGGAGCTCGTGGAGGCGGTGGACGCTCTCCGGCCCGGAGGTCCGCTCGTCGGCATCCGGGTCGGACGTGTCGCCGAGGTCGATCGCCGCGATGAGCAGGGTGCTGATCCCATCCAGGATGGGCTGCTCCGGGCCGGCAGCCACGAACTGCTCGATGGTCTCCTCGTCGGGCAGCTCCGGCAGCTCGCCGATGATGGCCGACTCCTTCGACGGGAAGTAGTTGAAGAACGTGCGCGGCGAGACGTTGGCGACGTGGCTGATCTCGTCGATCGTGACGCGGTCGAACCCGCGTTCGCTCGCCAGCTCGACGGCGGCGAGCTGGATGGCGCGGCGGGTCGCGATGCGCTTGCGCTCGCGGAGGCCCGGCTCGCTCACCAGGGCATCGGGGGCGGCAGACACATCCACGATTATTTCACTCGCTGCAAAATTGCACCACTCACCTTGGCGTTTCGGCGTCGCTCAGCAAGTCTTGCCCTTCTCGGGCACCGTTCCTGAGACGAGGTAGGAGTCCACCGTGTCGTTCACGCAGGAATTCGACTTGTTGTACGCGGTGTGCCCCTCGCCCTTGTAGGTGAGCAGGTGGCCGTTCTGAAGCTCGGAAGCGAGGTTCTTCGCCCACACGTACGGGGTCGCCGGGTCGTTCGTCGTGCCGACGACGAGGATGGGCGCGGAGCCGTCGGCCGCGATGGGGCCACGGTCTCCCGTCGCCTTGTACGGCCAGTGCGCGCAGCCGATGTCGCCGTACGCCATGTACGGGCCGATGACGGGCGCGGCCTTCGCCAACTCGGCCGCCTGCTGCCGCATCACGGCCGGGTCGGCGTCGTACGTGTAGTCGAGGCAGTTGATCGCGACGAACGCCTCGGTGGAGTTGTCGGAGTACGTGCCGTCGGAGTCGCGGTTGTTGTAGGTGTCGGCGAGCGTGAAGGCGACGGACGCGCTCCCCTTCATCACCGACTCGAACAGCTTGTCGAGGTACGACCACGCGGTGGCGTCGTACAGCGGCGTGATGATGGCCGTCACGAGCGTGTTCGCGCCGAGCTCCCGGCCGTCGGAATTCTGGATGGGGCTCTTCTCCACTGCCGCCAGCAGCTGCCCGACCGTGGTCATCGCCTCGTCGACGGTGCCGGTGAAGGGGCAGTCCTTGCGGGTCAGGCAGTCGGCGAGATAGGCCCGCAGGGCGCTCTCGAAGCCCTTGGCCTGCACCTCGGTGACGTCGAAGTTGGTGGCGGCCGGATCCAGGGCGCCGTCGAGCACGAGTCTTCCCGTCTTGCCCGGGTAGAGCCCGGCGTAGACCGCGCCGAGGTAGGTGCCGTACGAGTAGCCGAGGTAGTTCAGCTTCTTGTCTCCCAGGGTCGCCCGCAGCAGGTCGAGGTCGCGCGCGGCGGACACCGTGTCGACGCGGGGCAGCGGCGCGCCGGTGTTCTTCTTGCAGGCGTCGCCGAAGTCCTTCGCGACCTTCGTGTTGGCCGCGATCCACTCGTCGGAGCCGCGCTGACCCGGCGTGATGCCGTAGAGGTAGTCGTCCATCTGCTTGGCGTCGTAGCACTTCACCGCGGTGGAGCGGCCGACGCCGCGGGGGTCGAAGCCGACGATGTCGAAGTGGTCCTGAAGCGTCTTGTCGGCGACGAAGTCGACGGAGTCCTTCACGAAGTCGTACCCGGACGCGCCCGGGCCGCCGGGGTTGGTCAGCAGCGAGCCCTGCTTCGTGCCCTTCGCCGGCTGGCGGATGAGGGCGAGCTCGATCTCGCCCTTCGCCGGGGCGTTCCAGTCGAGCGGCGCCTTGGCGGTCGTGCACTGCATCCCGTTGCCGCAGCCGGTCCACTTCAGCACCTGGCCGTAGTAGGGCTGCAGCGCCGCGGCGACCTTCTCGGGCGACGGGGTGGAGGTGCCGGACGTCTTCGCCGGGAGGAACCACGTGACGCACCCGCTCAGGGTCAGCGCCAGCACCGCGGCGAGCGCCACGACGGCGGTGAGCGCGCTGCGCCGGCGGGGCGCCGAGGGGCCGGGTCGGGTGATCACAGGTCGCTCCCCTTTCGTGCGGTCGTGCCGCGCAGGATCGTGGTCAGCATGGCCTCGAGGGCGAGGGCCGGGGCGACGTTGCCGTCGATGCGCTCCCGCGCGGTCGCCACGGCGTCCATCGCGGCGAGCGTAGCGGCCGGAGTCGTGTGGGTGCTGAGAGCGTCGAGCTCGGCGCGGAGCTCCCGGTTGACCAGCTCGCTGTCGGTGCCCAGCTGGAGCATCATGACGTCGCGGTGGAGCGAGAGCAGGTCGACCAGGATGCGGTCGATGCCGTCGCGGAGGCTGCGCGTCGCCCGGCGCTTCTGGTCCTCTTCCAGCTGCCGCAGCTGGCCGCGCAGCGCGGGAGGGATGGTGCCTCCCGGCTCGACGCCGAGCGAGCGGAGGGCGTGCTCGCGTTCTTCTGCGTCGCGCTCCTCGGTGATGGCCTTCGCGTCGGCGCCCGCGATCTCGAGCAGGGTCGCGGCGGCGAGCACGGCGTCGGAGACCGAGCGGATGCCGAGGGCGAGCTGCAGCGTCTGCTCGCGGCGGCGTCGTGCCTCCTCGTTGGTGGCGAGGCGGTGCGCCATGCCGATGTGGCTCTGGGCGTGGCGCGCGGCGCGCTCAGCGGCTTCGGCGTCCACCCCGTCGCGGCGCTGGATGAGCTCGGCGACATCGTCGACGCTCGGCACCCGGAGGCGCACGGTGCGGACCCGGGAGCGGATGGTCGGGAGCAGGTCGGCCTCGCTCGGCGCGCACAGGATCCACACCGTGCGCTCCGGCGGCTCCTCCAGCGCTTTGAGCAGCACGTTGGAGGTGCGCTCGGTCATGCGGTCGGCGTCCTCGATGACCATGACCCGGTAGCGGCCGACGGACGGCGAGAATTGCGAGCTGGCGACCAGTGACCGCACCTCGTCGATGGAGATGATGACCCGTTCGGTGCTGAGCACGGCGAGGTCGGGATGCGTGCGCGCGTCGACCTGGCGGCGGGTGGCGAGGTCGCCCTCCGGCGTTCCGGGGCTGAGCAGCGCGGTTGCGAACGCGTACGCGAGGTTCGAGCGGCCGGAGCCGGGCGGCCCCGTGATGAGCCAGGAGTGCGTCATGCCACGGTTGGCGGGGCCGCCGGAGGCGGCGCCGGACCCCTCCGCGGCGGCGCGGACGACCTCGATCGCCTCGTCCTGCCCCGTGAGCTCGTCCCACACCGTCATGCGTTCCAGGCTAGCCGTCACCGCGGACACCCGCGGACGGCTGTGGAGAACACGGCGGCTGGGGAGAAACGCGTGCGTCCGGACCGGATGCGCCGGGGCCGAATGCGTCAGACCCGTCCGCTGAGGCGCTCGCGGATCTCGGCTGCGATGTCATCGACGGGACGTGCGGCGTCGACCACCAGGAACCGCTCCGGCTCGGCTGCGGCGAGCCGGAGGTAGGCCTCCCGGACCCGGGCGTGGAAGTCGGAGCGCTCCGCCTCCAGCCGGTCGTAGCGGGTGCGCGCGCTGTCGAGGCGGGCTCGGGCGGCGTCCTCGTCGAGGTCGAGCAGGATGGTGAGGTCGGGCAGCAGGCCCTCTGCGGCCCACAGCGACAGGTCGCGGATCTGCTGCGCGTCGAGCACCCGCCCTGCGCCCTGGTAGGCGACGGACGAGTCGATGTAGCGGTCCTGGAGCACGATGTCGCCGCGCTCCAGCGCTGGGCGCACCAGCGTGGCCACGTGGTGGGCGCGGTCGGCCGCGTAGAGGAGGGCTTCGGCGCGGGGCGCGATGTCGCCGCGGTGGTGGAGGACGATCTCGCGCACCTCCACCCCGAATTTCGTCCCGCCGGGCTCCCGGGTGCGGACGACGGTCCGCCCCTGGGCGACCAGCCACTCCTCGAGGAGTGCGGCCTGCGTCGACTTTCCGACGCCGTCTCCGCCCTCCAGCGTGATGAAGAGGCCGGCGGTCACTCTGCGGTCTTCTTCGCGGCGGCCTTCGTCGTGGTCTTCTTCGCCGTCGTTGCCTTGGCCGTCGCCGCCTTCTTCGCGGTGGTGGTCTTCGCCGTGCTCGCCTTGGCCGTGGTCGTGCGGCGGGCGGGCTTCTTGGCCGGACCCTTCGCGCGCTTGTCGGCGAGCAGCTGCACGGCACGGTCGAAGTCGACCTCGTCGACGGTCTCGCCGCGCGGGATGGTCGCGTTGGTCTCGCCATCGGTGACGTACGCGCCGAAGCGGCCGTCCTTGATCCGGATCGGCTTGCCGCTGACCGGATCGGCGTCGAACTCCTTGAGCGCGCTGGACGCCCGGCGGTTGCCGTACTTGGGCTGAGCGAACAGCTCCAGCGCTCCGGCCAGGTCGATGTCGAAGATGTCGTCCTCGCTCGGAAGGGAGCGGGTGTCCGTCCCCTTCTTCAGGTACGGCCCGTAGCGCCCGTTCTGCGCCTGGATCTCGTCTCCGCTCTCCGGGTCGGCGCCGACGACGCGCGGGAGGTCGAGCAGCTTGAGGGCCGTCTCGAGGTCGAGCGTCGCGAGGTCCATCGACTTGAACAGGGAGGCGGTGCGGGGCTTCGCCGCCGCGGCCTTCTTGGTCTTCTTCGCCGGCTCCACCACCTCACCGGTGGCGGAGTCGACGCTCGGCTCCTCCTCCGGGTCGGCCTCGGTGACGTACGGCCCGAACCGGCCGTCCTTCGCGAGCACGACCTTGCCGTTCTCCGGGTTGGTGCCGAGGACGCGGTCCGTCTGCACCGGGGCCTCGATCAGCTCGCGCGCCTTGGCGGGTGTGAGCTCGTCGGGGGCGAGGTCCGGCGGGATGTTCACGCGCCGCGGCGGCGCATCCGGACCGGCCTCGGTGTCGGCGACCTCGAGGTAGGGGCCGTACTTGCCGATGCGGAGGGTGACACCCTCGTCGATCGTGATGGAGTTGATGCTGCGGGCGTCGATCTCGCCGAGGTTGTCGATGACCCGGCGCAGGCCCTTGTGCTTGTCGCTCCCGAAGTAGAAGCTGTTCAGCCAGTCCACGCGCTCCGCCTCGCCGTCGGCGATGCGGTCGAGGTCGTCCTCCATCTCGGCGGTGAAGTCGTACTGCACCAGGTCGGCGAAGTAGTCCTCCAGCAGCCGGACGACGGAGAACGCCACCCAGCTCGGCACCAGCGCCTGACCGCGCTGCGTGACGTAGCCGCGGTCGATGATCGTGGAGATGATGCTCGCGAACGTCGAGGGGCGCCCGATCCCGAGCTCCTCCAGCGTCTTGACGAGGCTCGCCTCGGTGTAGCGGGGCGGCGGGGTGGTCTCGTGGCCGTCCGCTGCGATGTCGCGCACCTCGAGCGCCTGGCCCTCCGTCAGCGGCGGAAGCTTCGCCTCGGCGGAGTCGGACGCGTTGCGCTCCTCATCCTTGCCCTCCTCGTAGGCGTTGAGGAAGCCGCGGAACGTGATGACGGTGCCGCTCGCGGTGAACTCGGCGACCGTGCCGTCGAGCGGCCCCTCGCCGACCCGCGCCTCGACGGTCACGGAGGCCGTCTGGCCCTTCGCGTCCGCCATCTGCGAGGCGACGGTGCGCTTCCAGATCAGGTCGTAGAGGCGGAACTCCGGCCCGCGAAGCGAGCGCTCGAGCTCCGCCGGCGTGCGGAAGGTCTCGCCGGAGGGACGGATCGCCTCGTGCGCCTCCTGCGCGTTCTTGCTCTTGGAGGCGTACGTGCGCGGCTTCTCCGGGACGGTCTCCGGGCCGTACAGCTTCGCCGCCTGCGCCCGGGCGGCGTTGGTCGCCTGCTGCGAGAGCGACGAGGAGTCGGTTCGCATATAGGTGATGTAGCCGTTCTCGTAGAGCGACTGGGCGACGCTCATCGTCTGCCGTGCGGAGAAGCGCAGCTTGCGGGCGGCCTCCTGCTGGAGCGTGGAGGTGGTGAACGGCGCCGCCGGACGACGCGAGTACGGCTTCGTGTCGAGCTTGGACACGGCGACCGCCGTGCTCGGCTGGCGAACGGCCGCCGCGAGCGCGGTCGCCGACGCCTCGTCGAGCGTGCGCGCGCCGGAGGTGAGGCGGCCGTGGTCGTCGAAGTCGCGGCCGGTGGCGACGCGGTCGCCGTCGATGCGCGCGAGCCGCGCCTCGAACGTGCTCGCGTCCTCGGGCGCCAGCTGGGCCGTGAGGCCCCAGTACGACGCGGGGACGAAGGCGAGCCGTTCGCGCTCCCGGTCGACGACGAGTCGGGTGGCGGCGGACTGGACCCGGCCGGCCGAGAGGCCGGGGCCGACCTTGCGCCAGAGCACGGGCGAGACCTCGTAGCCGTAGAGGCGGTCGAGGATGCGCCGGGTCTCCTGAGCGTCGACCAGAGCGGTGTCGATCTCGCGGGTGTTGTCGCGGGCCTTCTCGATGGCCTCGCGGGTGATCTCGTGGAAGACCATCCGCTTCACGGGGATCTTCGGCTTCAGCACCTCGACGAGGTGCCAGGCGATGGCCTCGCCCTCGCGGTCCTCATCCGTGGCGAGCAGGAGTTCGTCCGCGTTCTTCAGCGCGCGCTTGAGGTCGGCGACCGTCTTCTTCTTCTGGTCGGACACCACGTAGTAGGGCTCGAACTCGTTCTCGACGTCGACGGAGAACTTGCCGAGGGAGCCCTTCTTCAGCTCGGGCGGCAGGTTCTTCGGCTCGATGAGGTCGCGGATGTGCCCGACCGAGGCCATGACCTCGTAGCCGTCGCCCAGATACTGCGCGATCGACTTCACCTTGTTGGGTGACTCGACGATGACGAGCTTCTTCGTGTCAGGCACGTGACTCCTCTTAATATGCACACACTGTGTCGTCCACAGCTGACGGTCTCGCCCGTTGGGACGAACGCGGCGCTCCCCCTGCTGCGACGGTTCACGACCCGCGCGGTCCGTGCGGCCGACAGGCAAACCATACACACCTTCGCCGTTCGTCTGCCTAATCGTGTCGAGCCCGTTCGCCGTGGGCGCAGCCTGCACAAGGCCCGCAGACCCTATGCGCGGCACGATGCCGAGAGGACAATGAGGACATGGCAACGACGACGACGTACACAGCCAAACTGATCGACGGCCCCCTCGAGGGCAAGACCATCTCGACCGGCTTCCTCGACTCCGGAGACGCCCGTCCCCGTCTCGAGATCTCGGCCTCTGCGGGCGCGAAGCACTATCTCTACGTGCGCGCCGCGGGTTCGGAGGTCGAGTTCGCGTCGGACGACGGTCGCGGACGCCTTCCGACCGCGGTCGCATACCGCTACGTGGAGACCGTGTTCGACTGATCCCGCCTGCAGCGGGTGCGGTCCCGGCCGGCGTGGCCTCGCCGAGACCGGGCGGCGGCCCGGCGCGCGCGGTCGCGGACGCCGAAAGCGCGAGATACGGGACCGTGACGGCCACGGTGACCACCGATCCCTCCTGAGCGCAGGAGGACAGCGCAGCGCCGTTGGACCGGGCCACCGTCTCGGCCAGATCGCACGGGATGCCGGGCGAGCGTCCGCTCGCCGCGTCGGCCCCGGCAAGCGCCGCCAGGTCGGCGGCCGCGGCGGCGCGTGCTCGCGCCGCAAACGCTCCGACCGCGGTGATCGCCCCGGCTGCCACGGCTACGACGACCCCGACGGAGGCCAGCGCGAGCACCGACCCCGTGCCCCGCTCGCTCCGAACCAGCCGCCGGATTCGTCGCGCCCACGGAGCCGTTCCTCGTCGTGTCATTCGTCGCTCCCCTCGTCGAGGGCGCACGCCCGCGCGCTGATCCGGACGCCGATGATGCTGAGCGCCCCCTCGGGCGCGATGAGCTTGACGCACGTTGTGCTCCCGTGCGGTTCGACCGAAACGGCCGTTCCCGCCGGCAGCTCGGCACCGCCGGGGTCGTCGCCCCGGGCCGCCAGACGGGCGGCCGAGGCGGCGGAGGCCGCGAGGCCGGCGTGCGCGGCCGCGCCGACCACGACGGCGACGCACAGCGCGACGCAGGCCAGCACCACCGGCGTCGCGATCGCGAACTCCGCCGTCACGCTCCCCCGCTCCCCTCGCACGTCAGCCTCCGGCGAGCGCACGGTGCACCAAGTCGCTCAACAGGCTCTTGACCTCGTCGCCCTTCAGCAGGGCGACGAGCAGGCCCGCGAAGCCGACGGCGGCGAGGATCGTGATCGCGTACTCGGCCGTCGCAGCACCGCGCTCCTCCCGTAAGCGGGACGCCAAGGTTCGCCAGCTCGTATGTGCTCGCCTTCTCTGTGCTCGCCTTCTCTGTGCTCGCCTTCTCTGTGCTCGCCTTCTCCATGTGCACTCCATCGGTTCCTCCTCCAGGTCGGGTGCGGTGGTTCCATGCTTCCGGCGGCGGGCCAGCCGATGTCGGCGGCGCCGAGATCTGTGGGGAACTCATCTCCACCCCTCGGCTGTGGACGACAACAGGGACAGCAGCAGCGGCACCACGGCGAGCAGGACGAAGCTCGGGAGAACACACACTCCGAGCGGGACCATCAGGCGCACCCCGAGCGCGGCAGCGGCCGAGCGGGCCTCCGCCCGCGCCGACCGGCGACGCTGCCGCGCGGAGGCGGTCAGGAGCTCCACCGCGGGCACACCGGTCGCGGCGGCGAGCCGCAGGGTCACCCGCGCACCGTCGTCGTCCGGAGGCGCAAGCCCGCACCCCGCCGCGGCCTCCGTCGCCAGCCGACGTCCGGCCTCCGCCGACGCGCCTCCCGACAGGGCGATGGCGATCAGCTCCTCGGCGAGGCCCGGATGCGGCCTCCGGGCGGTCGCGCGGCGCACGAGCCCCCGCATCCACCATCGTCCGGCCAGCATGAGCAGTGCGCCGCCTCCGAGCGTCACCGCCCCTGCCGGCGACACGGCCGTCCCGGCGAGGTCCGCGCCGACGGCGACGGCCAGGAGGGCACCAACGGCTGGAAGCCACGACACCAGGCGCGCGGTCGCGCGGGGACCGCTCAGGGCGACGTCGGCCTCCCGCTCCGCCTCCGCCGCATCCCTGAGCGTTTCGGCGATCGTGCGGAGCGCGTGTCCGAGGGGCGCGCCGGAGACCTCGGCGACGCTCCACACGGTCGCGATGCTGCGGACGTCATCCGTCGTCGCAGCCCGCGCGAGGGCCGCGGCGCACGAATCCCCGTCCTGTTGCAGACCAGCGAGCACGCTCACGGCGACGGGGTGCACGCCATGGTCGGCCGCGGCGGACCAGGCAGTACGCGGCGAAAGTCCCGCGTCGAGCATGACGGCGAGCGACTCGGCCAGCGCCGCGACCCGATCCGCCTCGGCACCCGGCGGACGACGCCTGCGCGGCCGCCACCGCGCCCCGCGCGCCGGCCGCCTCACGCCTCCACCACCGCGAGACGGCCGGACGCATCCAGCCGCAGCCGCCCAAAGCCCGCGACCCTGCGAATCCCGTCGGTCCGGACCAGATGCACCACCAGCCCGATCGCGCTGACGGCCTGGCGGGCGAGCGCGTGCTCGCTCATCCCCGCCAGCGCGCCGAGCGCCTCCAGCCGAGCGGGCACGTCGCCCAGCGAGTTCGCGTGCAGCGTGCCGGCGCCACCGTCGTGACCCGTGTTCAGCGCGCCGAGCAGATCCTGCACCTCGGCTCCCCGGCACTCACCCAGCACCAGACGATCGGGTCGCATCCGGAGGGCCTCGCGCACGAGCCGGCGCAGATCGACACCGCCCGCGCCCTCCAGATTGGGCTGCCGCGTCTCGAGCCCGACCACGTGCGGGTGCGGGATGCGGAGCTCGGCGACGTCTTCGATCACGACGATGCGCTCCCCCGGCGGCGCATGGCCCAGCAGCGCGGCGAGCAGCGTCGTCTTCCCCGTGCCGCCCGCTCCCGTGATGAGGAGGTTGGTGCGGGTGCGGACCGCGTCCAGCAGGACGCGACGCTCGCGTTCCTGCATCGCGCCGGAGGCCACGAGGTCGGCGAGACCCGGCTGGGCCGCTGTCGGGACCCGGATCGACAGCAGCGCTCCCCCGGTCGACACCGGCGGGAGCACCGCGTGGACGCGCACACCACCGCGAAGCCGCACATCGACGAACGGGGTCGCCTCGTCGATGTGCCGTCCGCCCGCTGCGATCAGGCGGACGGCCAGCTCGCGCGCGGTCCTCCGGTCGGCCCGCCAACTCGTTTCGAGCCGTAGGCCCTCTCGGGCGTCGTCGGTCCAGAGCTCGCCCGTGCCGGTCAGGAAGACATCGGTCACCCCCGGCCGGAGCAGGTAGGGGGCGAGGGGCCCGAACGTCTGCCAGTGTCCTGGCTCCGCAGGAGATGCTGTGGGGGTGTCGACCATACGCCGACGCTACGGAGACCCGCGACCGCCGGCGGTCGCGGACCCGGATCTGTGGACAACAGACCGAAGGGTCACCCTGTGGATGACATCGAGCCACCGGTTAAAAAAGGGGGGCCGCACCTATTGGGGGGAACAGGTGCGGCCACTGCGGCGCAGGATTGGGGGGAATCGATTGCGCCGCACGCACGAATTTTCATTCGGCCGGGGTCCAGTTTACGCAGAATCAATGCAAACGCAAGTCTCCTGGGGCTGCGGTTCCGCCAGGTTGTAGAGTCAGGGATTGTCGCGCCACGACTCGTATCGACCGCATCGCAAAGGAGCGAAAAGACTCCCCATGAGCAACACAATCGACAACCTGCTCCACGAAGCCCGCCGGTTCCCGCCGAGCGACGAGTTCGCCGCGAACGCCGTCGCCCAGGCCGAACTGTACGAGCGCGCGGCCGAGGACCGCCTCGGCTTCTGGGCCGACCAGTCCCGCGAGCTGCTCCACTGGCACACGCCGTTCACGCGCACCCTGGACTGGAGCAACCCGCCATTCGCGAAGTGGTTCGACGACGGCGAGCTCAACGTGGCGTACAACTGCCTCGACCGTCACGTCCTCGCCGGCGACGGCGACCGCGTCGCGATCCACTGGGAGGGCGAGCCGGGAGACACCCGGACCATCACCTACGCCGAGCTGACCGCAGAGGTCAAGAAGGCGGCCAACCTCCTGACCAGCCTCGGCATCCGAGCGGGCGACCGCGTCGCGATCTACCTGCCGATGATCCCGGAGGCGGTCGTCGCGATGCTCGCGGTCGCGCGCATCGGGGCCGTCCACTCCGTGGTCTTCGGCGGTTTCAGCGCGGAGAGCCTGCGCTCCCGGATCGACGACGCCGAGGCGAAGCTCGTGATCACCGCCGACGGCGGCTGGCGCAAGGGCCGGGTGTTCCCCCTGAAGGACGCGGTGGACGCCGCCCTCACCGGCGAGGCCACCACCGTGGAGCACGTGCTGGTGGTCAAGCGCGGGGAGAACGAGGTCGCCTGGACCGAGGGCCGCGACCTGTGGTGGCACGACGAGCTCGCCCTGGTCGACGCCGATCACGTCGCGAAGGCCTTCCCGGCGGAGCAGCCGCTGTTCATCCTCTACACCTCGGGGACCACGGGGAAGCCCAAGGGCATCCTGCACACCACCGGCGGCTACCTCACACAGGCCGCGTTCACCCACAAGAATGTCTTCGACCTGCACCCCGAGTCGGACGTGTACTGGTGCAGCGCCGACGTCGGCTGGATCACCGGTCACACCTACGTCGTCTACGGTCCCCTCGCCAACGGCGCGACCCAGGTGCTGTACGAGGGCACGCCGGAGACGCCGCATCCCGGTCGCTGGTGGGAGCTGATCGAGAAGTACAAGGTCTCGATCTTCTACACGGCTCCCACGGCCATCCGCTCGTTCATGAAGCTCGGGCGGCAGCACCCGCAGCGGTTCGACCTCTCGAGCCTGCGCGTGCTCGGCTCGGTGGGCGAACCCATCAACCCCGAGGCGTGGATGTGGTACCGCGACGTCATCGGCGGCGACAGGACTCCGATCGTCGACACCTGGTGGCAGACCGAGACCGGAGCGATCATGGTGTCGGCCCTTCCCGGCGTCACCACGCTGAAGCCGGGCAGCGCACAGGTGCCGCTGCCCGGTATCTCGATCGACATCCTCGACGAGGCCGGGACGCCGGTCGGCAAGGACCAGGGTGGCCTCCTCGTGGTCACCGAGCCGTGGCCGAGCATGCTGCGCGGCATCTGGGGCGACCCGGAGCGCTTCACGGAGACCTACTGGTCGAAGTTCGGCGACAAGTACTTCGCCGGCGATGGGGCCCGGTACGACTCCGACGGCGAGATCTGGCTGATGGGCCGCGTCGACGACGTGATGAACGTCTCCGGCCACCGGCTCTCCACGGCGGAGATCGAGTCGGCGCTGGTCGCGCACCCCTTCACGGCCGAGGCCGCGGTGGTGGGCGCCGCCGACGAGACGACCGGTCAGGCCGTCGTCGCCTTCGTGATCATCAAGCAGAACCAGCTGGAGCAGGCGGAGGCGCTGGATGTTGCCGCCGAGCTGCGCAAGCACGTCGCGCAGCAGATCGGCGCCATCGCGCGCCCGCGGGATATCTTCATCGTCTCTGAGCTTCCGAAGACCCGGTCCGGCAAGATCATGCGGCGCCTGCTGCGGGATGTGGCGGAGGGCCGCGAGGTCGGCGACACGACCACCCTGGCGGACACCGCGGTGATGAGCTCGATCCAGGCCAAACTGTCCTAGCCCGCGGGCCGGAAGAACGACGAAGGGGCGGCGCCAGGTGGCGCCGCCCCTTCGTCGTTCCCGCGGTCAGTCGACGGCGAGGACGAGCTCCACCTCGACGGGCGAGTCGAGCGGCAGCACAGCGACCCCGACCGCCGAGCGGGCGTGCACGCCGGCGTCGCCGAAGATCTCGCCGAGCACCTCCGAGGCGCCGTTGACGACGCCCGGCTGCCCGGTGAACGCGGGGTCGGAGGCGACGAAGCCGACGACCTTGACGACCCGGGTGACGCGGTCGAGCGAGCCGAGCACGCTCTTCGCCGCGGCGAGGGCGTTGAGCGCGCAGATGCGCGCGTAATCCTTGGCGTCCGCCGGCGGCACGAGGCCGTCGGCCTCGCCGACCTTGCCGGTGGCGGGCAGCGCGCCCGCGACCATCGGCAGCTGGCCGGAGGTGTAGACGTGGGAGCCGTCGAGCACGGCCGGTGTGTACGCGGCGACTGGAGGGACGACCTCCGGCAGCGTGATCCCGAGCTCTGCGAGTCGGGCGTCGATGTCCGCCATCAGTCCTGATCCCCGTCCTGCACCGGGCGCTTGAGATAGGCGACCAGGCCGCCCTCCGGACCCGTCACGATCTGCACCAGCTCCCAGCCGTCGGAGCCCCAGTTGTTCAGGATCGCGGCGGTGTTGTGGATCATCAGCGGGGTGGTCAGGTACTCCCAGCGCGGCATCGTGCTCCTTGATTCGGGGGATTTCGCAGGTTCATCACCTACTCTGATCCTATGTCTGCGCAAAAACCACAGGCTAGAGGTGTGCTCGGCGCCACCGTTGCCTTCATCGGCATGAGTGTCGTGGCCGGTCTTCTGGTCACCGCCGCCGTCACTCCCGCGATCGCGGTGACCGGCATCGCCGCCAACAACAGCATCGGCGTCTTCGAGGGCCTCCCCGAGTACCTCAACGTCGATCAGCTCGCCCAGCCGACCACGATCTACGCCAAGAACGGCGACCAGGATGTGCCGCTGGCGACCTTCTACTCGCAGAACCGGCTCCCGGTCGCGTTCAACCAGATCTCCCAGGCCGGCAAGGACGCCGCGATCGCCGGCGAGGACCCGCGCTTCTACAGCCACGGCGGCGTCGACATCCAGGGCACAGTCCGCGGTGTGCTCTCGACGGTCGCCGGCGGCGGCGTCCAGGGCGGCTCCTCGATCACCCAGCAGTATGTGAAGAACGTGCTGCTGCAGAAGTGCGAGGCCCTGCCGGTCAAGACCAAGGAGCAGAAGGCCAAGTACCAGCAGTGCGTCGATGACTCGACCGGTGTCTCCCCCGACCGCAAGCTCAAGGAGATGAAGTACTCGATCGGGATCGAGAAGAAGTACACGAAGGACCAGATCCTCGTCGGCTACCTCAACATCGCCGGCTTCGGCGGCTCGGTGTACGGCATCGAGGCCGCGGCCAAGTACTACTACAACACCACCGCTGCGGCGCTGACCCCGGCGCAGGCGGCCAGCCTGATCGCGATCGTGAACGAGCCGACCAGCCTGAAGATCGACAACCCCGAGTCCAAGACCAACGGTGCGGCCAACGGGTACGCGAAGAACAAAGAGCGACGCGACTACATCCTGCAGAAGATGTACCAGTACAAGAAGCTCACCAAGGCGCAGTACGACGAGGCCGTCAAGACGCCGATCCAGCCGGTGATCACCCCGTCCGAGCGCGGCTGCCAGACCGCCGGCGGCGCCGCGTACTTCTGCGACTACGTGCAGAAGATCATTCTCAACGACCCGACCTTCGGCGCCGACGAGGACGCTCGCACCTCCACCTTCAACCGTGGCGGGTACAAGATCTACACCACCCTCGACCTCGACCTGCAGAAGGTCGCGGAGGAGACCATCCAGTCGTACGTTCCGTCGTCATACGCCAAGGCCGACATCGGCGGTGTGCTGACCGGCGTCCAGCCTGACACCGGCCGGGTGCTCTACATGGCGCAGAACAAGAAGTACAGCCAGGACGAGGAGGTGCTCAACAGCAGCACGGACTACTCCTCGATCAACCTCGCCACCGATCAGAAGTACGGCGGCTCCGGCGGCTTCCAGGTCGGATCGACGTACAAAGTCTTCACCCTGGCCGAGTGGTTCAAGGAGGGTCATTCTCTCAACGAGTCGGTCAACGCCAACATCCGCACCTACACGAAGTTCAAGAACTCGTGCGACGGCGACTGGAGCGGCACGTACCGTCCGACGAATGACTCGCCCGGTGAAGAGGGCATCCGGAACGCGCAGAGCGCGACCACCCAGTCCATCAACACCGCGTTCGTGAGCATGGCGAGCCAGCTCGACCTGTGCGAGATCAAGAAGGACGCCGAGGCGTTCGGGGTGCACACGGCCAAGGGTGAGCCGCTCGACACCAACCCGTCGTCGGTGCTCGGCACGAACTACATCGCTCCGCTGACCATGGCGACCGCCTTCGCGGGCATTGCGAACAACGGAAAGACCTGCACGCCGATCGCGATCGACAAGATCGTGGACGCCGCAGGCAAGGCGGTCCAGGCACCGACGACGTCGTGCACGCAGTCCGTCGACCCCGCCGTAGCCAACACAATGGCGAAGGCACTCAAAGGCCCGCTCCAGGGCGGCGGAACCGCCTCCGGCATGAACCGGACAGGCAAGGACATGCTCGGCAAGACGGGCACCACCGAGTACAACGACCAGCTGTGGCTCGTCGCCGCCACGACCAAGGTCGCCGGGGCATACTGGGTCGGCAACATCAAGGACCACGTCGACTTCCGCAAGGTCTACCCCACGCACGGCACGTCCCCGGCGAGCGCCCGCACCGCGGTGATGCGCACCATGATGTCGGCCGCCGTCGGCAAGTACGGCGGAGACGACTTCCCGGAGCCGCCGTCCAAGCTGACGAAGGGCATCCAGGTCGCCATCCCCGACCTCACCGGCAAGACCCCGGACGAGGCGAAGTCCATCCTGACCGGACTCGGCCTCGACTCCGCCGACGGCCCGCAGCAGGACTCCGTCGCCCCCGCGGGCACCGTGTCGGCGACCGACCCGGCCGCGGGCACGCAGGTGAGCAAGGGCACCGTGGTGACGATCTTCACGAGCAACGGCTCGATGGTGGCCATGCCGAACGTTGTCGGCCAGAAGGCAGGCGACGCCCAGGCCGCCCTCACGGCTGCCGGATTCAAGGTGAAGACCGTGGGCGGCAACAGTCCCACCGCGATCGTGCAGGCCCAGGATCCGGCCGCGAACACGCCGGTCAAGACCGGTTCGCAGGTGACCCTGACCCTCAGCGCGCCGAACCCCTCGCCGACCCCGGGTGCGGGCGGCTAGTGGCTCGCGGAGCATTTCGTCCGGCGGCGTCCGCCCTGGCTCTCATCGCCGGGGCGGGCGCCGCCGCGTTCGCCTACGGGTCGCTGATCGAGCGCCGCGCGTACACGCTCCGTGAAGTGAGCGCGCCTGTCCTGCCGCCGGGCGCAGATCCGATCCGGGTGCTGCACCTGTCCGACCTGCACATGGCGCCCTGGCAGAGCGACAAGCAGGAGTGGATCCGCTCGCTCGCCCGCCTGAAGCCCGACCTGATCGTCGAGACGGGGGACGTGCTGGGCCACGCCCAGGGTCTCGAGGGCGTGCGTGCGGCATATCAGGGCTTCGCCGGCATCCCCGGCGTCTTCGTGCACGGGTCGAACGACTATTTCGGGCCGCAGTTCAAGAACCCGCTCAAGTACTTCCTCGGCCCGTCCAAGAAGCGCACCTCGACCGCTCCGCGGCTCGACACGGCGTCGCTGACCGCGTTCTTCCGCGACCTCGGCTGGATCGACCTCGACAACCGCGCCGCGGGCCTGGAGCTGCGCGGAACGCACCTGGAGTTCTTCGGGGTCGACGACCCGCACATCCGCTTCGACCGCGTGGAGTCCATCCCGGGAGCCCTGGACGAGCTGCGCGAGGACGACCCGTTCTCCGACGACAACGCCTGGCCGGACGAGGGTCCGCGGACCGAGCGCCAGGCCGTGACGATCGGCGTCACCCACTCCCCCTACCGGCGTGTGCTGGATGCGTTCGTGACCTACGGTGCGGAGATGATCTTCGCGGGCCACACCCACGGCGGCCAGGTGTGCGTGCCCGGGTTCGGGGCGCTCGTCACCAACTGCGACATCCCGCGCGCGCAGGTGAAGGGGTTGAGCGTGTGGCGGCACGCGTTCCGTTCGGCCTACCTGAACGTGTCCGCCGGGCTGGGCACCTCGATCTACGCGCCGGTGCGGTTCGCCTGCCGTCCGGAGGCGACCCTGGTGACGCTGACCGCGGCATCCTGACTGTCCCTGTGGTCATGAACACTCTCCCGCTCGTGTATCCTGGATGAGGCCTTCGGGGTGTGGCGCAGCTTGGTAGCGCGCTTCGTTCGGGACGAAGAGGCCGCAGGTTCAAATCCTGTCACCCCGACGTAATGCAAAAGAAGAGGTTGGCCCCGGCTCGCTGAGCGAGCCGGGGCCAACCTCTTCTTTTGCATTACTCGCGGTGACTAATGGGGTCCCCGCCCGCGAGGGGCCCCAAGCGCGGCCCCGAGCGAAGCGAGGAGCCGCGTTTGGGGTAGCGGGTGGGGCGCACCTCGCGACGCCCGTGGAGAAGCGGCCGGCGGATACCTAAAACGCATCCGGCCGAGCGAACTCCACAACCCCCACCCCCACCCCCGGGTCCACCCGCGACCGGATCAGCGGCAGCGTCCGTGACACCGCCGTGGCGATGCGCTCGCGCAGGTCGTCCGACCGTATCTCGTAGTCGGCGAAGTCGCTTTCGGCGGCGTAGATGCCGAGCGGCAGGGTGAGGGACTGGAAGAAGCCGAACAGCGGCCGCATCTGATGCTCCACCAGCAGGGCGTGCCGGTCGCTTCCCCCGGTCGCGGTGAGCACGATCGGCTTGTCGATGAGCGCGTACTGCCCGATGTGGTCGAAGAAGAGTTTGAACAGGCCGGTGTAGGTGGCCCGGTAGGCCGGTGAGCCGACCACCAGGATGTCCGCCGCCTCCACCGCCTCCAGGGCCTCGGTGACGGCCGGGCTGAGGCTGTTGCGGAACGGTCCTGCCCCGAGTTCCGGGAGCAGCGGCGCGAGCTGGATGGTGCGGGCGACGCCGCCGGTGGCCTCCGCGTACGCGCGCGTGACCTCGTCGACCAGGACCGTCGTGCGGGAGGGATGGGTGGGGCTTCCGCTCACTCCGACCACGTTGAGTGGATGCGACATGTGGGAACCGCCTTCCGGCTGGGGATCGGGATTTCGCCCAACGGTACCCGGAGCCGTCTCCGACCGCGCGGGCGGCCGTCACGGTCCGTCATGCGGCGGGGTACAGCTCCCGGACGATCTCCAGCGAGCGGATGCGGCCGTCGACGGTGGCTGCTCCGGAGGAGACCATGAGTTCGTCGGTCCCGGTGGAGGCGAGCAGGGAGTCGAGCCGGGTCTTCACCTCGTCGGGCGTGCCCACGGCCTGGCGGGCGTTCCGGCTGGCGATGAACTCCTCCTCCAGCGGGCTGAACTCGTACGCCAGCGCCTCTTCGATGCTCACGGGCTCGGGCTTGAGCCCCCGGCGCATGCGGAGGAAGGACAGCTGGCCGGGCAGGGAGAGGGCGCGGACGGTCTCCGGGTCCTCGTCGGAGATGACGTTGACGGCGATCATGGTGTGCGGCTCTGCCAGGGTGTCGCTGGGCTCGAACTTCGACCGGTAGAGGTCGAGCGCGGCCTCGGTGTTCTCGCCGGCGAAGTGGTGGGCGAACGCGAACGGCAGCCCGAGCGCCGCCGCGACCTGGGCGCTGTAGCCGCTGGAGCCGAGCAGCCAGACCTGCGGGGCGTCGCCGAGGCCGGGCACGGCCGTGATGCCGCGCAGGGGGTTGGCGTCGCTCATCCCGCCGTAGAAGAAGCCGAACAGGTCGAGCAGTTGCTGCGGGAAGTCGTCGACGCCCAGGCCTTCCTGGCTGCGGCGGAGCGCTGCCGCGGTGGCGCCGTCGGTGCCCGGCGCGCGGCCGATGCCGAGGTCGATGCGGTCGCCGTAGAGGGCGCGCAGGGTGCCGAACTGCTCCGCGACCACGAGCGGCGCGTGGTTGGGCAGCATCACTCCGCCGCTGCCGACCCGGATGCGCTCGGTCGCCGCGGCGACCCCGGCGATGAGGACGGCGGGGGCGCTGGACGCGATGGCCGGCATCCCGTGGTGCTCAGCGACCCAGAACCGGTCGTAGCCGAGGCGCTCCGCGGCCTGTGCGAGGCGCACGGTGCCGGCGACGGCTTCGGCGTTGGTCCCGCCCGCGGGGCGGCTGGCGAGGTCGAGGACGTTGAGGGGGATGCTGCGAGAGGTCACTCCGGGTGCAACGCACGGCCCGACACGGCGATTCCCGGCCGGTTCGGAACCGGCCGGGAATCGGGGTCGTGCTGGAGGCTGCTCAGACCGTGGTCTTGAGCTTCCGGATCCAGGCCACGATCGCGAGGGCGATCAGGCCGAGGACCACGAGCGAACCGCCGGCCCAGGCCGCCCAGGTGGCGACGACGGAGCCGGTGTGCGCGAGTCCGCCACTGCCCGGGTCGACCACCGTGCTGGCCTGGTCGGCCGGCAGGACGGTCAGGGTGGTCGGGCACTCGTGCCCGCTGGTCTGGCCGACGCCGACCACGCTGTACTGGCCGGATGCGCTCGCCGGCAGCGTCACGGAGAGCACGTCGCTGCCGTCGGCGTTGGCGTGCTTGGTGAACTGGAGGCTGCTGCTGGCGGTGGTGAAGGAGGCCAGCTTGAAGCTGGAGCCGTCCTGTCCGGTCACCGTCCAGGTGATCGCCTCGCCCGGCGACCAGGTGCCGGGGATGCAGATGAGTGTCGCGCTGCTGCCCGAGTCGACGACGCTGACGTCGAACTTGCACTGGGCGCCGTCGGTGTAGTCGACGGCGTTCGCCGCCGCGGGTGCCGCAAGCAGCAGCCCCGCGGTCACGGCGACTGCCGCCAGGATCTTCTTGAACATCGGCCCGCCTTTCTGTTGTGGGGCCCGGCTCACGGTCGGGTTAGATGAGTAATCTTCACTTTACGATGCCCGAGCACTGAACGACAATGGGCTCGACCGTCTTCTCTGCCCCCACATCGGGGGTGGAACCGTCGCCCGGAAGCGTCGGGGTCGTCACGACCGTCAGGTCGGCGGACGACTGCTGCTCGTTCAGGAACTGCACAGAGACGGTCCGCGACTGACCAGGCGCCAGCTCGACGGTGAACAAGCTCACCGGGCGGCCTTCGTCGACCCCCGACACGGTGGAGTAGTTCGCGCCATCGCTCTGCGTCGCCGCGAGCAGACCGCCGGAGGGCCCGTAGACCGCCACACGGGTGCGGATGGAGCCCGGCGGCACCCCGTACGTGCCGCCGCCCGTGACATACTCCGGCAGCGAGGTGGCCGCATCCGCCGGCGCGCGGTTGGTCAGCGTCACCCGCACCACCGTCGACGGTTTGCCGTCAGCCCGGCAGATCGCAGCGCCCGCGGCCACGGAGGTGCCGAGGTAGTAGTCCATCTTCGCGCCGGTGGCGTCGTTGTAGTAGACGCCGATCCCGGCGCTCGAGAGGTCGGAGCGCGGCAGGCCGCCCGCGAGGGTCGTCTGCCCCAGCACCTTCTCGTCGCCCGGATGCGCGCTCCAGACGAGCACGCGTCGAGACTCGCCTGCGGCGGCGAGCGCGCTCACGAGCTTCTTCGCATCGACGTTCCCGGACGAGAGCCGCGAGAACACCGCGGACGCTGCCGAGGCGAAGAACGCATCCTGCTCGGCGGGCTTGGAGAAACGCTGGTACACGTCGCTCAGCAGCAGCTTGACGGCATTGGACGAGGTGAGGGTGTCTCCGGTGGGGAGCGTGACCGGACCGGTGGACTTCAACAGCCCGCTGAGCACGACAGGGTCGACGGCGACCACGCCGTCCACCGTGCCGCCGTAGGACTTCGTCCACATCGCGGCGGCGGTGCTCGCGGCCAGCGGGAAGTGGGGTGTCAGGTTGGCGTCCTGGAGGTAGCGGCCGACGAGAGGACCGTACAGGCCCTCCGTGGTGCTGGGCACGTCGGCGACGGAGGCGCCCCACGGCCCGATCGACGTCCCCGCCTCCTGCCGCACCAGCGTCACCGCGCCGTTGTCGGCGTGGACGAGCGCCACGGCACCGATCAGGCCGCCCGTTGCCCGCAGCTCAGCGGGGTTCTGGGCCGCGAGCAGGTATTCGCGCGGGCCGTCCGCTCCGAGCATCGAGGGCAGGAGCTTGACCGCGTTGCCGATCGCGTCGATCTGCGGGGCCGCGTGGTCGAGCACGTCGTGCAGCTGCGAGACGCCGGCCGCGACCGGCGCCACCAGGCCGCCGGTCCGGATCGCAGCGACGCTCGCTCTCGCGGAGGTGAACGCCGACCTGGCCTTGGCGACCGCCGGCTGAGCCGCCACGATCGGGGCGAGGTCGACCCGGCCGTCCTTGATCACGAGCGCGCGCAGGTCGACGCCCTCGCCCGCCGCCACGAGGGGCCGGACGACACGGGAGGCGACGTCGTCGGAGGCCGCGGCCGCCGTGCGCACCGCGGTCAGGTTGGGCCCGATCCACGGCACCGCCTCGGCGGTGAGCCAGACCGGGTCGGAGGTGAGGCCGGCCGCCTGGTGGGTCCGCTCGCTCAGCGCGGCGGCGGCACGCTCGGCGGCGGGCAGGTCACCGGAGCCGATCGCGGTCTTGACCTGCTCGGCGGCGGGGATGGCGTCGGTCAGCGCGCGCTGCGCCAGGTAGCCGCGGACGCCGATCCACACGATCGCGAAGAGGAGGACGACGCCGAGCCGGATCAGGATGGAGACGGTCGCCGGGTGGCGGAGGGGTCGGCGCCGCGGCGCGGTCGGCGGCACCGTGTCCGCGGGTCGCGGCGGTGCGTCCGGCTCGGTAAGACCTGTCGCCATGCGACAAATCTAACAAATCCTCACTTTTTTGGCGGCCCCCAAATGGGGCGAGTCCCGGCCCGCGTCAGCGGCCGAGGCCGCGGTACGACCAGCCGGCGACCCGCCAGGCCGCAGGATCCAGCGCGTTGCGGCCGTCGATCACCGTGCGATGCGCCACCAGCCGGCCGACCTCCTCCGGGTCGAGACCGGTGAACTCGGGCCACTCCGTGATGAGCACGACCACGTCGGCGTCGCGCACGGCTTCTTCCGTCGAGTCCACTACGTCGACCTGCGGCGCTCGCCTGCGAGCGTTCTCCGCCGCCTCCGGGTCGGTCGCGCGCACGATTGCGCCGGCCTCGGCCAGCCGCATCGCGATCTCGAGCGCCGGCGAGTCCCGGATGTCGTCGGAGTGCGGCTTGAAGGCGAGGCCCAGCACGCCCACCCGCACGCCCGCGAGACCGCCGGCCGCCTCGCGCACCAGCTCGACGACACGCGTGCGGCGTCGCAGGTTGATGCTGTCGACCTCCTCCAGGAAGCGCACCGACTCGCCGCGGCCGAGCTCACGCGCCCGCGCGCTGAACGCCCGGATGTCCTTCGGCAGGCACCCGCCGCCGAAGCCGACACCGGCGTTGAGGAAGCGGCGGCCGATGCGGGCGTCATGCCCGATCGCATCCGCCAGCTTGGTGACATCGGCCCCGGTGACCTCCGCGATCTCCGCCATGGCGTTGATGAAGGAGATCTTGGTGGCCAGGAAGGCGTTGGCGGAGACCTTCACGAGCTCCGCGGTGGCGTAGTCGGTCACGATCACGGGCGTCCCGGCCGCCACGGCCGACGCGTACACCTCGTCGAGCAGGCGGGCAGCCCGCTCCCCCGCCTCGCCCTCGGGGACGCCGTACACCAGACGGTCGGGGCTGATCGTGTCCTTCACGGCGAAGCCCTCGCGCAGGAACTCGGGGTTCCAGGCCAGCGTCGCGCCGGGCTGCCGCTCGGCGATCAGGGCGGCGAGCCGCGCCGCGGTCCCCACCGGGACGGTGCTCTTGCCGACGATGAGGTCGCCCTGCTTCACGTGCTCCACGAGCGCGCCGAACGCGGCGTCGACGAAGCGCATGTCGGCGGCGTCCCCGTCGGCGACCTGCGGTGTGCCGACGGCGACGAAGTGCACGTCCGCGTCCGCCGCCGCCGAGAAGTCGGTGGTGAACCGGAGGCGGCCCGTCGCGGTGGCGGACTCGAGCACCTCGGGCAGGCCGGGCTCGAAGAACGGCGGACGGCCGGCGGAGAGCGAGGCGATCTTCGCCTCGTCGATGTCGATGCCGACGACCTCGTGGCCGAGGTGGGCCATCGACGCCGCGTGCACGGCGCCGAGGTAGCCGCAGCCGATCACGGAGATTCTCATCGGGTCAGATCCTTGGGTCGCAGCCGTCGCCCGCGGGGACGGCTTCTGGTCTCATGGAGGGGGACGCGCTCGTCAGGTGAAGTCGGGGTCCGGCTCGTCGACGTACGCCGAGGCGGCATCCACCGGCCAGTGCCTGCGGCCGTTGTTGAGCACGCCGCGGCTCTCCTGAAGGTAGCAGTTGCCGCAGAGCGACTCGTAGGAGACCGAGGCGCCGTCGATGGCCACCTGGTCGCCGTCGAAGACGAAGACGCCGTCGATCTTGCGGGCGTTGAAGATCGCCTTCCGGCCGCAGCGGCAGATCGTCTTGAGCTCCTCCAGGCTGTGCGCGACCTCCAGCAGACGGCGGCTGCCCGGGAAGGCGACCGTCTGGAAGTCGGTGCGGATGCCGTAGGCGAGCACGGGCACGTCGTCGAGCAGCGCGATCCGCAGCAGGTCGTCGACCTGCGCCTCGGTCAGGAACTGCGCCTCGTCGACCAGCAGGGCGCTCACATCGCGCCCGGAGCGCTTCATGGTGCGCTCACGGTGGCGCTGGAACGAGCCGTACGCGTCGGTCTCGGGTGCGATGAGGAAGTCGACCTCGCGGGTGACGCCGAGCCGGGACAGGATGCCCAGGTCGCCCTTGGTGTCGATCGACGGCTTCGCGAGGAGGACGCGATGGCCGCGCTCCTCGTAGTTGTACGCGGCCTGGAGCATCGCCGTGCTCTTGCCGCTGTTCATCGCGCCGTACCGGAAATACAGTTTCGCCACGCATCGATCCTATGCGGGCGAGCTGGACGCGCGCGTCAGCCGCTCACGTGAGGTAGCCGTCCTCCGCGGCGCGGCGGATGAGGTCGGCCCGCGAACTGGTCGGACGCCCTGCCTTGCCGTACTTCTCGCGGACGCGGCGGAGGTAGGTCTTCGCGGTCTCGTACTGGACGTTCATCGCGCGGGCCACCTCGGACGTGGTGCGGCCGTCGGCGTACAGCACGAGCGCCTGCCGCTCGCCGTCGCTCAGACGCGGCCGGGACGACTCGGGGATGAGCGGCTTCGGCCGCCAGGCCGGCGGCGCGGACCGGCTGCGGCCGGGGCCGCGCCCGGCGGCCGACAGCGCGGCCCCGAGGAGCTCTGCCATCGGCTGCGACTTGGTGACGTAGGCGACGGCGCCCGCGGCGAGCGCGGCATCCCGGTCCTCCGGCGTGTCCACGGCGCTCAGTACGACCACCTTCGCGCCGGCGGCCCGGCACGTGCGCACGCGGGCGCCGATGGAGACGGACTCCTTCAGCTGCAGGTCCATGATGACCAGGTCGGTCGGGAACGCGTCGCTGTGCACGAGCTCCAGCCAGCTGCCCGCCCGGAGGACCAGGTCGAACTCCGGCGCGTTCTTCTCGATCCAGGTCGACAGGCTGTCGAGGAGGATCTCGTGGTCGTCGAGGATCGCCAGCCGGATCGGCGGCTCTGCGGTGCGCGCGCCGGCCGCGGAGGCTGAGCCTGCTGCGGCGGGCGGTGGGTCGGAAGGTGTTGCTGTCATCGTCGTCTCGCTCCAGGGTACGGGAGACCGGCGCCCGGTGAGGCGAACCGGATGGTGAGCTCGGCGCCGCTCTGGCGCATCGTCGCATCCATCGCGACCGAGTTCAGGGCGCTCACGAACGGGAGCAGCGCGCGGCGGACCTCGCCGCGCGGCTCCTCGACGCGGGCGCGCAGGAGGAAGGTGGGGCGCTCGGGATCCGTCGCCGAGACGGTCAGGCGGCCGGGATCGAGCCCGGGCAGGCCGGCGACGGTCGAGAGGAGGGCTCCGACGATCGCGCGCTGGTCGGTGGTCAGCACGCGCTCCAGCCGGTCGGGGTCGTCCACCCGCGGTGCCTCCTGCCGTGCCGGGGGCCCGCCGAGCCGCGCGCCGAGAGCGAGATCGAGCGTGTCGGCGAGCCACGTCTTCCCGACGGCCTGCACCGACAGGCCGCGGAGACGGTCGGCGATGTTGCGCGCGTCCTCCACGTCGTCCTCGGTCACCTGGCCGCGCTGCAGCAGCCCGGTCAGGAACGGGACCGCCTCCGCGTTGAGCGCGGTCATCCGCTCCTGCGCGATCATCCGGGCGGCGGCCTGGCGCAGCTCACCGTCGAGCCGTTCCTGGCCGTCGCGGGCGACCTCGCGCCAGCGCAGCGTCTCGCCGGTGATGGTCCAGGCGTAGCCCGCGCCGCCGGCCGCGAGGGCGAGCACCGGTGTCGCGGCGACCGTGGCGTACACGAGCGGATCGTTCGCGATGACGAGGGAGTGCTGGGCGGCGGCGAGCCCGCCGAGCACCAGGGCCGACACGACGGCGGAGCCGGCGACCTCGCCGACCGGACGGTAGAACGGCATGACGACCAGGAGCAGAGCGACGGCGATCTGACCCCAGTCGTCCTGGATCCGCTCGTTGTGACCCCACACGGCCGAGTCGAACAGGCAGGCCGCCGTGACCGCGACGGCGATCACGCAGAAGTGCGACCAGCGGCCGAAGGGGGCGAAGCCCGGGTGCGAGCGGACGGACGCGACCAGCACGGCGACCGCGAGGACGGCGATGGCGACACCGGCGACGGCCGGGTCCCGGAGCTGGTCCCGGTGAAGGAAGGTCGAGTACGCCGCGTAGACCACCGCCAGGCCGCCGAGGAGCGGCACGAGCAGCCAGGCGGACTGCGCACCGAGCGGGTCGAGTCGCTGCGGTGTGCGCTCGAGGGGGACGGAGCGCGCATCCACGATGGTGCGCGGGGTGAGGGCGCTCATGCGGCCGGGCCTCCGCCCGCCGCATGCTCCGACGCCGACGGGACGGTGAGGATCACCGTCGTGCCGATGTCGGTGCTGGAGTAGATGTCGACCGTTCCCCCGACGCGGGCGATCCGGTCCTGCACCGACTGGCGAAGGCCGAGCCGGTCGGCCGCCGGCCCCGTGACGGGGAAGCCGCTCCCGCTGTCCACCACCATCACGGACACGGACCCGCCGCCGGCGGACAGCGCCACCTCGGCGACAGGGCTCCCCGAGTGACGCATCACGTTGACCAGGCACTGGCGGACCGCGAGCCCGACCGCCCGGCGCACGTCCTCGTCGAGGCCGGTGAACGCCGAGCGGTCACCCGACACGTCGACCGTCAGTCCTTCGTCCCGCGCGGCCTCGATCGCCTGGTGCAGGTCGCTGTCGTACCAGGGGTCGGCAGCGGACGCGGCCGTCCCCTCATCAGCGCTGGCGGGCTCGGGCGAACCGGGGCCGTCGTCGCCCGGGACGCCGACGGCGAGTCCACGCAGGTCGGCCTCGATCCGGCCGGCGAGGCGCGGGTCGAGGGGGCCGGGTCGCGCCGCCGAGACGGCGACGAGTTCGCTCAGCACGGTGTCGTGGAGCTCGGCGGTGGATGCGGCGGTCAGCTCACGGCGGATGTCGACGAGCCGGGCGTCCCTGACCGCTCGGTGGAGGGCGGTCTGCGCGCGCGAGCGCGTTCCGCGGGTCAGCCCGTCGAAGGCGAGGACGCCCACGAGCAGCAGGTACGCGCCGAGCGAGATGGCGTCCGGGATGTACGTGCGCTCCGCCGTCGCCGCCGCGACGATGACTGCGGCCTCGGCGAGCGCGAAGCCGAGCGTCGCCCACAGGATGCCGACCAGCGACCCCGTCCCCGTGCCGCCGACCAGGGTCATCGCCACGACCGGCAAGGCGATCACGAACAGGTTGGTGTCGCGGTAGGACGGCGTTCCGGTGAGCAGCGCGACGACGTAGAAGTAGGTGCAGACGGCGCCGACGAGGAGGTAGGCCAGCGTCAGGACGACGGTGCGCCCGCGGGCGAGCATGAGCAGCAGCACGACCATCGGGATGAGGAACAGCAGCGTGAGCCAGGAGGTCACGTTGTGGCTGCCGAAGCTCGACGTCGCGACGTTCACGACCGCGCCGCCCAGGCAGACCAGGCCGGCCCAGCGGGCGGCCGACGCGATGGCGCGCGAATTCGCGGGTCGTGCCAGATGGCTGGGCAGACCGAGCGACACGACGAGCGTCCCTTCCCGGACCGAGCGCGCCTCGGTCCTCCCGGGATTATGGCATCCGTCGCTCCCCCTGTGTACCCCGGCGACGTACCCCGATGCTCTGAGGATTCCGCCGACGCTCAGAACAACGTCGGCTGCACCCCCAATCCCGTCAACGACGCGCTGACGAGCGAAGCGGCATCCGGCGCCTCGGGGTTCGGCCCTGCCGCCCGGACGGCGGATCCGACGACCTGCCGCTCCCCCTCGTCGTCCCGCAGCATCCCGAGAGCGCTCGACCGCACCCCGCCCGTGAGTGGGTCTTCGCGCCCGCGCTCCAGCCCGTGCGCCCGGATCAACGGCTTGATGCGCGCCGCCAGCCACGCCCGGTACTCCTTGGGCGCGTAGGTGCCGCGACCGTACATCGCGCGGTACTGCGGCAGCAGCTCCGGGTGCTGCTCGCCGAGCCAGAGGTAGAACCACTCCTTGACCCCGGGCTTCAGATGCAGCGCCGAGTAGAGCACCGAGGTGGCGCCGGCCTCTTTCGCCTGTCGCAGCGCTTCGTCGAGGTGCGCTCGCGTGTCGGTCAGATACGGGATGATCGGCATCAGGAAGACGCCGCAGTCGAGACCGTGCTCACGCACCGCGGTGACCGTCGCGAGCCGGGCCTTGGTCGTGGGCGTGCCCGGTTCGACCGACTGCTGCAGTTCGTCGTCGTAGACCGCGATGGACATCGCGAGGTCGACCGGCACGCGCTTGTTGGCCTCCGCCAGCCGGTCGAGATCGCGCCGCAGGAGCGAGCCCTTGGTCAGGATGCTGAACGGCGTGCCCGAGTCTGCCAGCGCATCGATGATGCCGGGCATCAGTGCGTACCGCCCCTCCGCCCGCTGATACGGGTCGGTGTTGGTGCCGAGGGCGACCGGATGATGCCCCCAGCTCGGCTTCGACAGCTCTTTGCGCAGCACCTCTGCGACGTTGACCTTGACGATGATCTCGTTGTCGAAGTCTTTGCCCGAGTCGAGGTCGAGGTAGGTGTGCGTCGGCCGCGCGAAGCAGTAGACGCAGGCGTGCGAGCAGCCGCGGTACGGGTTGATGGTCCAGCCGAACGGCATCGGCCCTCCCCCGCCCGGGATGCGGTTGAGCGCCGACTTCGCCAGCACCTCGTGGAACGTGATGCCGGCGAAGTCGGGCGTGCGCACCGAGCGCACCAGGTTGTTCAGCCGCGCGAGCCCGGGCAGGGCCGACGGCTCGTCGACCGACAACTCCTGAGTACTCCAACGCATGGCTCCATTCGAACATATGTTCGAAGCTTAAGCAAGGTGCACGCCCCCTCCGCTCCAGCGGGACCGCAGCCACCGGTCGTGGCTCGCGACAACGACCGCGCCGGGATACGCGCCGAGCGCCTCCTCCAGCTCGGTCGCGAGCGCGAGCGACAGGTGGTTCGTCGGCTCGTCGAGGAGGAACAGATGCGGCGGTCGCGCCACGATCAGCGCGAGCGCCAGCCGGCGCTGCTGCCCGACCGAGAGCGCGCCGACCGGCCGGTCGGCGTCCCGCGGCGCGATCAGCCCGAGCGAGGTCAACGGGACGGTCTCGGCCCGCCTCTCTCCCATCGTCGCCGCGTAGATGCGGCGGGGCGACGCCGAGGGATCGGCGAAGCGCACATCCTGCTCCAGCAGCGCCACACGGAGCCCGCGCCTGCGCTGCACGGTCCCGGCGGTCGGCTCGAGCCGGCCGGCCAGCACCGACAGGAGCGTGGACTTGCCCGCGCCGTTCGCACCGGTGACGAGGATCCGCGCGTCGGGAGCCACGCTCAGCTCGTCGAGCCGCAGGCGCCCGGGGATGCGCACCTCCCGCGCCTGCACCAGCAGGCCGGAGCCGTCGCCCAGCACCTGGAAGCCCGAAGGGATCCCGGCGAAGGTCAGCGGAGCGGGCGGCTTCCCCACCTGCGCGTCGCGCAGGTCGTCGAGTCTCCCCTCCGCATTCCGGACACGGCGGCTGATCTGACGGTCGAGCGTGTTGCCCTTGTACGACTTCACGAACTTGTCGTTGTCGCGCACCTTCCCCGACCAGGCGATCGAGCGCGCGGTCACGTCGACCGCATGCTTCAGCTCCTTGAGCTCCGCCTGCTCGTCGGCGTACTGCTTCTCCCACCGGGAGCGCTCTGCCGCCTTCTCGGACAGATAGTCGCTGTAGCCGCCGCCCAACACCGTCGTCCCCGACCGTGCGGGGTCGAGGTCGAGCAGGCCTGTCGCCACCGCGTCCAGGAAGGCGCGATCGTGGCTGGCGAAGACGACCGGCCCGGGCCACGACCGCAGCTGCCGCTCCAGGAACGCCGCCGCTTCGTCGTCCAGGTGGTTGGTCGGCTCGTCGAGCAGTAGGGCGTCCGGACGCCCGAGCAGCAGCGCGGCGAGGGCGAACCTGCTGCGCTGGCCGCCGGAGACCTCGCCGAGACGCCGGGCCAGCGGGATGCCGCCGACCCCGAGCCCGTCGAGCAGCTCGTCGCGGCGCGCGTCGATGCTCCAGATCTCGGCCCGCTCGGCGGCCGCCAGTGCGGTGTCGTAGCGGGCGTCGGCCGCAGGGTCGCCCGAGCCGAGCGCCGTCGCCGCCGCCTCGAGCTCGCGCTCGATCCCGCGGACCTCGCCGAGCGCGTGCTCGATGAGCGCCGCGAGCGTGTCGCCGGGCTCGAACCGGACCTCCTGCCAGAGGAAACCCGTCCGCGGCGGGCGGGACAGCGTCCCGGAGTCCGGGGTCTCCGCCCCGGCGAGCACGCGCAGCAGCATGGACTTGCCCGCACCGTTCTCGCCGATCAGGCCGAGCCGGTGTCCCGGCGCGACGGTCAGCGAGACGTCGGTGAGCACCCGGCGATCGCCGTAGACGACGGAGACGCCGTCGGCGCGCAGGGGTGCGAGGGTGATGGTTGGCATGGGAACCGCCTTTCCGGGCGCTCCACAAGGAGCAGGTTCCCGCCGGGCGATCTCCGTCGTGAGCGGCGCCGGAGCGCCCAGGTGCCTGACCGGGCAGCGCTAGACCTGTGGGTCCTCACTCACATCGACGGCGCCTCAGGCGCGGGACGTCAGGAGGTTCTCACTTCATAGCGTGGACGACCATAGCAGGCCGTCCACGCCGGTGTAAAGCGATCAGTGCTGCAGGTGCAGGGTCTCCGCCGTGGCCGCGAGGACGCGCTCGGCCTCCTCCGGCCGGTCGTTCAGCGTCGTACCGACGGTCGGGATCAGCTCCTTCAGCGTCGGCAGCCAGCCGGAGAACCGGTCCGGGAAGCAGCGCTTCAGCAGGTCGACCATGATCGGGACGGCCGTGGAGGCCCCCGGCGAGGCGCCGAGCAGGCCGGCGATCGAGCCGTCCTCGGCCGCGACCACCTCGGTGCCGAACTGCAGCACGCCGCCCTTCTTGGCGTCCTTCTTCATCACCTGGACGCGCTGGCCGGCGGTGATGAGCTCCCAGTCCTCGCTCTTCGCGGTCGGCATGAACTCCTGCAGCGCCCGCAGCTTCTTGTCGCGGTTGGCGAGCAGCTCGCCGACGAGGTACTTGATGAGGTCGAAGTTGTCGCGCGCGACCGCGAGCATCGGGCCGATGTTCTTGGGCCGGATCGAGCCGGGAAGGTCGAACCACGAGCCCGTCTTCAAGAACTTCGGGCTGAAGCCGGCGTACGGGCCGAACAGCAGCGAGGCCTGGCCGTCGACGACGCGCGTGTCGAGGTGCGGCACGGACATCGGCGGAGCGCCGACGGCGGCCTTGCCGTAGACCTTGGCCTGGTGCTGGGCGACGAGCTTGGGGTCCGTCGTGCGCAGGAACTGACCCGAGATCGGGAAGCCGCCGAACCCGTCGATATCGGGGATGCCCGACTTCTGCAGCAGGTGCAGCGCGCCTCCGCCCGCGCCCACGAAGACGAACCGTGCGGTGGCGACGTGCGTGGTGTGGCCGACCTCGTGCCGCACCTTCAGCCGCCAGAGGCCGTCCTTGGTGCGCTTGATGCTGCGGACGGAGTGGTTGAGCGCGAGCGTCGCGCCGTTCTCGACCAGGTTGTCGATCAGCGCGCGCGTCAGGGCGCCGAAGTCGACGTCGGTGCCGGAGGTCTGACGCGTCGCAGCGATGCGCTGCTTGGAGTTGCGCCTCTTCGTCAGCAGCGGCGTCCACTCGCCGATCACCGCGGGGTCTTCCGAGTACTCCATGCCGGCGAACAGTGGCTCGTCCTTGAGCGCCTCGTAGCGCTTGCGGAGGTAGCGGACGTTGTCGCGGCCGCGCACGAACGTCATGTGCGGAGTCGAGTTGATGAAGGTGTTCGGCTCGGGCAGATCGCCCGCGGCGACCAGGCTCGACCAGAACTGCCGGCTCAGCTGGAACTGCTCGTTGATGCTGATCGCCTTGGCCGGGTCGACGGTGCCGTCGGACGCCTCAGGCATGTAGTTGAGCTCGCACAGGGCGGCGTGGCCGGTGCCCGCGTTGTTCCAGGGGTTGGACGACTCCTGGGCCACTTCGCCCAGGCGCTCGTAGATCCGGATGCTCCAGTCGGGCTGCACACGCTGGATCATGGCCCCCAGCGTGGCACTCATGATGCCGCCGCCGATGAGGACGACGTCGATGGGAGAATTGCTCACCCGTCAATCCTATGATGCGAGCGCCGGAGCACCGCCTGATGCTCCCGATATCTCTCGACATCGAGACAACTCAGCGCGAGCGGGCTACGCCGTGACGGGGTTCGAGAGCCGCTCGGCGACCAGCTCGGCGATCTGCACGGCGTTCAGCGCCGCCCCCTTGCGGAGGTTGTCGTTGCTGACGAACAGAGCGATGCCGCGGCCCGCGGGGGCGCCCTCGTCGGCGCGGATGCGGCCCACGTAGCTCGGGTCGTTCCCGGCCGCCTGCAGCGGCGTCGGGACGTCGGTGAGCTGCACGCCGGGGGCGTCTGCCAGCAGCTCGGCGACGCGCTCCGGGCTGATCGGGCGGTCGAACTCGGCGTTGATCGACAGCGAGTGGCCGGTGAACACCGGGACGCGGACGCAGGTGCCGCTCACCAGCAGGTCGGGCACGCCGAGGATCTTGCGCGACTCGTTGCGCAGCTTCTTCTCCTCGTCGGTCTCGTTCAGGCCGTCGTCGACGATGGAGCCGGCGAGCGGGATGACATCGAACGCGATCGGACGGACGTACTTCACCGGGTCGGGCATGGTCACGGCCGAGCCGTCGTGCACCAGGTCGAGGAGATGCTCGTCGGCGACCGCCGCGCGGGCCTGCTCGGCCAGCTCCTCGGCGCCGGCGAGGCCGGAGCCGGAGACCGCCTGGTACGTGCTGACGACGAGGCGGGTGAGGCCCGCCTCCTCGTGGAGCGGCTTCAGGACGGGCATGGCCGCCATGGTGGTGCAGTTCGGGTTGGCGATGATGCCCTTGCGCGCCTGGGCGATGTCGTCGGGGTTGACCTCGGAGACGACCAGCGGCACATCCGGGTCCATGCGCCATCCGCTCGAGTTGTCGATGACGATGGCGCCGGCCTCGGCGAAGCGGGGCGCGTGCGCCTTCGAGCCGGTCGCGCCGGCCGAGAACAGGGCGATGTCGATGCCGGAGACGTCGGCGGTCGCGACGTCCTCCACCGTGATCTGCTGCCCCTTGAACGGCAGCGTCGTGCCGGCGGAGCGCGAGGAGGCGAAGAAGCGGATGCTCTTCACCGGGAAGGCGCGCTCCTCCAGCAGTCGGCGCATGACGGCGCCGACCTGGCCTGTCGCGCCGACGACGGCCACGCGGACGCCGTTGCTGTCGAAATCGGTGAACTCGCTCATGTCAGCCCCTTCGGGTCGTTTGTGAGGTGAACCGCCGCCTGCGGGCACGCATTCCCTCGTGGAGGTGTCGGCTCAGCGGCCGGTGCCGGCGTAGACGACGGCCTTCTCGTCGCCGTCGAGGCCGAAGGCGGTGTGGACGACGCGGGCGGCCTCCGCCACCGTGTCGGCGCGCGTCACGACCGAGATGCGGATCTCACTGGTGGAGATCATCTCGATGTTGATCCCCGCGTCGTAGAGGGCCTCGAAGAGCTTCGCCGAGACGCCGGAGTTGGTGCGCATCCCGGCGCCGACCAGCGCCAGCTTGCCGATCTGGTCGTCGTACTGCAGCGACTGGTAGCCCACCTCGTCCCTCTCGGCGGTGAGCGCCGTGAGCACGCGCTGGCCCTCCGACTTGGGCAGGGTGAACGAGATGTCGGTGAGGCTGGTGGCCGCGGCGGACACGTTCTGCACGATCATGTCGACGTTGGCGTTGGCCTTCGCGACGATCTTGAAGATCTGCGCAGCCTTGCCCGGCACGTCGGGCACGCCGACGACGGTGATCTTGGCCTCGCTCAGGTCGGTGGCCACGCCGGAGATGATGGGCTCTTCCACGGTTCCATCCTTCTTGGCGGCCTCGGCGGCCGCGGCTTCGTTGAGGACGAGTGTGCCCTCTTTGTTCGAGAACGACGAGCGCACGTGCAGCGTCACGTTGTGGCGGCGCGCGTACTCCACGGCCCGGATGTGCAGCACCTTCGCGCCCGCCGCCGCCAGCTCCAGCATCTCCTCGCTGGTGATGCGGTCGATCTTGCGCGCGAGCGGCACCTGGCGCGGGTCGGAGGTGAACACGCCGTCGACGTCGGTGTAGATCTCGCAGACCTCGGCGCCCAGTGCGGCCGCGAGGGCCACGGCCGTCGTGTCGGACCCGCCGCGCCCGAGGGTCGTGATGTCGCGGGACTCGCGGCTGAAGCCCTGGAAGCCGGCGACGATCGCGATGGCGCCCTCGGTCAGGGCGTCCTGGATGCGGCCGGGGGTCACGTCGACGATACGGGCGGAGCCGTGCTGCGCGTCGGTGATCATGCCGGCCTGGCTGCCGGTGAACGACCGGGCGTCGTAGCCCATGCTTTTGATCGCCATGGCGAGCAGGGCCATGGAGATGCGCTCCCCCGCCGTCAGCAGCATGTCGAGCTCGCGCGGCGCGGGGATCGGGGTGACCTCGTGCGCCAGGTCGATCAGCTCGTCAGTCGTGTCGCCCATGGCGGAGACGGCCACGACGACCTCGTTGCCGGCCTTCCGCGTCTCGACGATGCGCTTCGCGACGCGCTTGATGCTCTCAGCTGTCGCGACGGACGAACCGCCGAACTTCTGGACGATGAGGGCCACGGACACTCCTGAACTCACGGGCTTCCCATCCTACCGGCCGGGATATGACGGTTCCCTTATGTGACGGCCCTTGTGGACAACGGGCGCGCGGCGTGGCAGCGGGGACGGGTCAGGAGACCTGGCGTCGGCCCTCGAAGGCGCGGCCCAGCGTGACCTCGTCGGCGTACTCGAGGTCGCCGCCGACGGGGAGGCCGGAGGCGAGGCGCGTGACGCGGATGTCGAGCGTTACCAGCAGCCGGCTCAGGTACGTGGCCGTCGCCTCGCCCTCCAGGTTCGGGTCGGTCGCGATGATGACCTCCTGGACGGTGCCGTCGGCGAGCCGCTGCATCAGCTGGCGGATGCGCAGGTCGTCGGGGCCGACGCCGTCGATCGGGCTGATCGCACCGCCGAGCACGTGGTAGAGGCCGCGGAACTCGCGGGTGCGCTCGATCGCGACGACGTCCTTCGCCTCCTCCACGACGCAGATCAGCGCGGGATTGCGGCGCGGGTCGCGGCAGATGGAGCAGGTCGCCTCCTCGGAGACGTTGCCGCAGATCTCGCAGAATCGGACCTTGTCTCGCACCTCGAGCAGCACCTCGGCGAGCCGGGTCACGTCGAACGTCTCGGTCTGCAGGATGTGGAACGCGATGCGCTGCGCCGACTTCGGGCCGATGCCCGGAAGGCGCCCGAGCTCGTCGATCAGCTCCTGGACGATGCCTTCGTACACCGGCTACCTCATCCCCGGGGTCGGAGGCGCGGGCTGCTCCTCGAGGAAGGTGGCACCGAGGATCTCGCGGACCACGGCCTCGCCGTAGCGCTGCGGCTGCTGGAAGGTCGGGGTGCGCGACCCGGCGGCCGGAGCCGACGAGGGGCGCGCCGAGCGGGTGGACTCGTCCGAGGGACGCGGGGCGGCCGGGGCCGGCGGTGCCGGACGGGACGCGGCGTCGTCCGAGGGCGCAGCCGACCAGTCGCCCGCGGGCTCCTCCGGGACCGGCGGCTCGTAGGGCGGCTCGCTCTCCGGAGGCGGGACGTCGTCGAACGGCGGCTCGTCCACGTCCGGCGCGGCCGGCGGCGCGTCCGCGACGGCGGGGACCGCGGGCGCAGCCGGGCGCTCGAGCGTCACGACGGCCGCCGTGGTCGAGACGGCGGCGACGGAAGCGTCGGCGGCCGGTGCCGACGGGATGGCGACGGTCGCCCACTCGGTGACCACGCCGCCGGCGACGGTGGACGCGCTCGGCGTCGCACCCGAGGTCGCGGCGGGCGCCGCGCTCGACCGCGTGGGCGTGCCGCCGGTCGGGCCGGTGGCGGCCGGGGCGGACGTGCCGCCGTCGGAGGCTGCCGGGGCGGACGGCTCCGCACCCGGCCAGGTCTCGGCGGTCGGCGCGGTCGGGGCGCCGCCGGACGGACGCGGCGAACCGCCGCCGCCCGGAGCGGAGTCGGCACGGGCGATGAACTTCACGCGGATGCCGAGCACGTCGACGATCGCCTGACGGAGGTACTCGCTGGTGCCGAGCGCTCCCCCGGCCTCGGGCTGGCGGAAGCTCTGCACGTCATTGTCGCTCGGGAACGACAGGGTGAGCACGTCGCCGTTGAGCGAGCGGACCTGCGCGGTGAAGACGACCATCCATGCGCTGCGCTTCGCGCGCTGCACGGCCTCGAGGATCTGCGGCCAGGCGTCCTTCACCTGCTGCGTCGTGACGGGGCCGACCGGCGCGGCGGCCTGCGGCTCGACGGCGGGTGCCGGCTCGGGTGACGGGGCAGCCGCCGCGGGCGCAGCGGACGGCGCCGGGGTGGACGGGGTCGCCGGACCACATGTGGGCCAGCTCGTGCAGGACCGTGACGACCCGGCG
>NZ_JAROCB010000003.1 GCF_030433675.1 Leifsonia virtsii | reverse complement strand
TCTAAGCAGCTCCACTCTGACCGGAGGTTCTCGCCATGTCACGACAACCAGATCAAACAACGTCCCTGGGCACTACATCTAGCCAGCGGGCCACGGCGAGCGCGCTGTCCGACTGGCGCTGCACGCGCAGCGAAAGCGTCTCGATGCCCTGCTGGATGAGGAAGGCGTTGAGCGGCGAGAGCACGGGTCCGAAGAGCGAGGCGACGACCGACCGGGCGAACGCGGTGTAGGCGCCGGCGCCATGGGCGTCGACGTAGCTGGCGCCCTCCAGCCACTCGTCGGGGCCGGTCAGGTGGGCGAACGGGGACGCGGCCCAGCCGTAGCTGCCCTGGTCGACGACGACACCGCCGAGGGTCGAGCCGTGGCCGCCGAGGTACTTGCTCGCGGAGTGCACGACGATGTCGGCCCCGAAGTCGCCCGGCCGGAGCAGGTACGGCGTCGCGAGCGTGTTGTCGACGATGAGCGGGATGCCCTTCTCGCGGGCGACCGCGGCGATCCCGGCGATGTCGAGGACGTCGTTGCCGGGGTTGGCGATGGACTCGCCGAACAGGGCCCGCGTGTTCGGCCGCAGCCGGCGCCGCCACTCGGCCAGGTCGGTCGGGTCGTCGACGAACTCGATGTCGATCCCCAGCCTCCGCAGCCCGTTCTCGAACAGCCCGCGGGTGCCGGAGTAGACGCTCTGTGCCGAGAGCACGTGGTCGCCGGACTGCACGAGCGCGAGCAGCGCCACGGTCAGAGCCGCCTGCCCGCTGCCGACGGCGATGGCGTCGCGGCCGCCCTCCAGCGCTGCGACGCGGCGCTCCAGCGCGGCGGTCGTCGGGTTGCCGGAGCGGCTGTAGGTGTAGCCGGGCTCCTCGCCGCCGAAGCGGCCCTCTGCGTGGGCGAAGCTGTCGAACTCGAAGCCCGCGGTGAGGTAGATCGGGGTCACCCGGGCGCCGTGAGCGGCGTCGCGGGCCTCTCCCGCGTGGACCTGGGCTGTGCTGAACTGCGGCATCCCCCTATGGTGCGGTACCGGCCCGCCGCGCGCGCCTTCTGTTGCGGAAAGCTACGGGGGCGACGGATCGGACCGGTTGCGCTACGCTGAGTGAGCGATATGCGAACGCGGCGTTCGCATAGTGAACTACTTACGACGAAGTGAGGTTCCCGTGCAGTTCCACCACCACGGCTACGTCTCCGGCGACCCGCGCATCCAGGAGCCCGCGGGAACCGGGATCGACCGGGCCGCCGAGCTCCCCGACGAAGTGGATGTGCTCATCGTCGGCACCGGCCCCGCCGGCATGATCGCCGCGGCGCAGCTCGCCCAGTTCCCGAACGTGGTCACCCGCATCGTCGAGCGCCGGCCCGGGCGGCTCGCCATCGGGCAGGCGGACGGCATCCAGGCGCGCAGCGTGGAGACGTTCCAGGCGTTCGGCTTCGCCGAGCGGATCATCGCCGAGGCGTACCGCATCACCGAGATGGCGTTCTGGAAGCCCGACCCGGCCGACCCGACCCGCATCGTGCGCACCGCGCGCCCGGTGGACGACCCCACCGGCGTCAGCGAGTTCCCGCATCTCATCGTCAACCAGGCACGGGTGCTCGACTACTTCGCCGAGGTGATGGCGGACTCCCCGTCGCGGATGACGCCCGACTACGGCTACGAGTTCTTGGGGCTCGAGGTGGGCGAGGGCGAGCATCCCGTCGCCGTCACCCTCCGCCGCACCGCCGGGCCGGGCGAGGGCGCGCTGCGCGTGGTGCACGCCAAGTACGTCGTCGGCGCCGACGGCGCGCGCAGCAAGGTGCGCGAGGCGATCGGCTGCCACCTGGCCGGCGACCAGGCCAACCACGCGTGGGGTGTGATGGACGCGCTGGCCGTCACGGACTTCCCCGACATCCGCACGAAGTGCTCGATCCAGTCGGAGGCGGGCAACATCCTGCTGATCCCGCGCGAGGGCGGCTACCTGTTCCGGATGTACGTCGACCTCGGCGAGGTCGCCCCGGACGACAAGGGTGCCGTGCGTTCGACCTCGATCGAGCAGATCATCGCGAAGGCCAACGAGATCCTGCACCCGTACACGCTCGACGTGCGCAACGTCGCCTGGCACAGCGTCTACGAGGTCGGTCACCGCCTCACCGACCGCTTCGACGACGTGCTCCCCCACGAGCTCGGGATGCGCACGCCGCGGGTGTTCATCACCGGCGACGCCTGCCATACGCACAGCGCGAAGGCCGGGCAGGGCATGAACGTCTCCATGCAGGACGGCTTCAACATCGGCTGGAAGCTCGGGCATGTGCTCGACGGCCGCTCGCCGGAATCGCTGCTGGCCACCTACTCGGCCGAGCGCCAGGTGGTGGCGAAGAACCTGATCGACTTCGACAAGGAATGGTCGACGCTGATGGCGAAGAAGCCGGAGGAGTTCGAGAGCCCGTCGGAGCTGGAGGACTTCTACGTCGCGACCGCGGAGTTCCCCGCCGGCTTCATGACCCAGTACGCGCCGTCGCTGATCGTCGGCGAGCCCGTGCACCAGGAGCTGGCGTCCGGCTTCCCGATCGGCAAGCGCTTCAAGTCGGCGCCGGTGACGCGGGTCTGCGACGGCAACCCGGTGCACCTCGGCCACCACGCCCGCGCCGACGGCCGCTGGCGCATCTACGTCTTCGCCGATGCGGCCCGTGCAGGCGAGCCGTCCGCGGTCGCGCGCCTGGCCGAGTGGATGTCGGACTCGCCCGCCTCCTCGCTCGCCGCGACTCCTGCGAGCGCCGACCCGGACGCCTGGTTCGACGTGAAGGTGGTCTACCAGCAGGCGCACACCGCGGTCGACCTCGGCGTCGTGCCGGAGCTGTTCCTCCCGCGGGTCGGCCCGTTCGGGCTGATCGACTACGAGAAGGTGTACGCCGCCGACCCTGCCGACGACATCTTCGCCGCCCGCGGCATCCACCGCGACGGCGCCATCGTGGTGGTGCGGCCCGACCAGTACGTCGCCGACGTGCTGCCGCTCACGGCGACGGACGAGCTGGCCGCGTTCTTCCGCCCGATCCTCGCGACCCGCGAGCTCGCCGGGTAGTGCCGACCGCCGTCGAGTGGTGACGTCTCGTCGCCGCTCGACCGGAATTCCGACGACGAGTCTCATCTCGCGGCGCGGCTAGCCTGGCGTGGTGACCGCTTCCGAGACCGTCGCCGGTGGCGTGCACGCGGTGCGCGTCCCGATGCACGGCGGCGGGCTGCCGTACAGCCTGGCGTACCTCGTGGAGGACGACCGCGGCGGCGTGCTCGTCGTCGACCCTGGCTCGCCGGGGTGGGAGGGCGTCCGGACGGTCATCGCGGCGGTGGAGGCGCTCGGGAGGCGGCCCTCCGACGTGTCCGGCATCGTGCTGACGCACCTGCACGCCGACCACGCGGGCGGAGCCGCTGCGCTGCGGGAGGCGACCGGCGCGCCGGTGCTCATGCACGCGCGGGAGGCGGAGGCTCTGACGGCGATCCGGCACGGGCTCCCGGCGCCCGACCTCGAGGGGTGGGGCGTACCGGCCGAGCGGCGCGCAGAACTGGCGGCGGTGGCCACGGCGCCGGCCGCCCCCGACCTGGCGCGGCCCGACGACGTGCTCGCCGACGGCGACCTGCTCGATGTCCCGGGCCGCCGCCTGCGGGTGCTGTGGACGCCCGGCCACACCCCCGGCAGCCTATGCCTTCGCGACGAGGACGCGGGCCTCGTATTCACCGGCGACCACGTGCTCCCGACCGTGAACTCCGGTCTCGGCCTCGGCGGCCCGACCGCCACGAACCCGATCGCGGACTACCTGGCGTCCCTCGACCGGGTCGCGGGGCTCGGCGGCCTGGCGCTGCCCGGGCACGAGCATCCCTTCTCCGGCCTGGCCGACCGGTGCGCTGCCCTGGCCGAGCACCACCTGCGCCGCTCGCGGGAGGTCGCCGCGCATCCCGGCGGCACGGTGTGGGAGGTCGCGAGCGCCCTCACCTGGACCGGCGGCTGGCGGAACCTCGCGCCGTTCCCCCGCCTCTCCACCCTGTCGCAGACCGCCCTGCACCTCGCCTTCCTCGCCGCCTGACTCCCTCCGCCGTCGAGTCCGCGAAGACTGCACGCGACACGCCGCGCAGGCGTGAAGTCTTGGTGTACTCGACGGTGGACGGGGGCTGCGCGCGGGCGGCTTGACGAGGTGCGGAGGGGTTCGTATACTCGCGTTTACAACGTTGGAGTACATCGTTGTAGAAACCCGATCGATCGACGCTGAGGCGGTCGGTCCCACGAGAGGCATTCAATGAAGAAACTGCTCGCGACGCTCGCCGTCGCCGCCGGCGCTTCTCTCGCGCTCGCCGGCTGCTCCAGCTCCCCCGGCGGCGACAGCGCCGGTCCCGTCACCCTCACCTTCTGGCACGGCTACACCGAGGCCGACGGCAAGGTCCTCGACAAGATCGTCGACGACTTCAACAAGTCGCAGAAGGACATCACGATCAAGACGACCACCAAGACGTGGGCGGTCATCGGCGACACCCTCCTGCCCGCCCTGTCGGCCAAGAAGGGCCCGGACATCGTCGCGATGCCGGCAGAGACTCTTCCCGTCTACGCCTCCAAGGGTGCCTTCGCCAAGCTCGACGACTTCTACGCCGGCAGCGCCGTGAAGGATGCGTCGCTGCGCCCCGCGGCCGTCGAGATGGAGAAGGTCGACGGCTCCTACTACGGCGTTCCGACCGGCTTCGTGCCGCTGTCGGTCATCTACAACAAGACGCTGTTCCAGAAGGCGGGCATCACCGAGTTCCCGAAGACCTGGGACGAGTGGGTCGCCGACTCCAAGAAGCTCACCGTCGACGAGAACGGCGACGGCACCCCCGAGCAGTACGGTCTCGCCCTCCCCGACCACGCGACCGTCGGCAACGGCGTCTGGGCGAGCCTCTTCTACGGCGGCGGCGGCGCGATCGTCGACGGCTCGAAGTCGGTGCTCGACTCGTCCGCCAACGCCGACACCCTGAGCTACTGGGCGAAGGCCGTCACGCAGGACAAGATCTCCCCCACGGGCCTGGACGGCGTCGCCTCCGACAAGCTGTTCTCCTCCGGCAAGGCCGCGATGGAGATCGGCGGTCCGTGGATGGCCGGCGTCGCCACCGAGAACAAGATCGACTACGGCATCGCCGGCATCCCCGCAGGCCCCAAGGGCAAGGCGGCGTCGGCCATCGGCATCTCCGCCGCGGTCACCGCGCAGGCCGACTCCGCCAAGAAGGCGGCGGCCGAGAAGTTCTTCGCCTACTTCTTCAGCAAGGAGGTCGCCACCAAGTGGTCGCTCGGCTCCGGCTGGCCGCCCCTGCGCACGGACATCCCGTCGTCGGCCGTGTCCTCCAACCCCGTCGTCGCGTCCCTCACCGACCTCGTCGGCGACGCCCGCCCGCTGCTCCCCGGCGTGGCCAACAGCACCGACGTGCTGTCGGCGGTCGACGAGGCGACCCAGAAGGCGCTCACCGGGGGCGACCCCGCAGCCCTTCTGAAGTCCGCCTCCTCGCAGGTGCAGCAGGCCCTCGGCAAGTGAAACGCGGGTGGGCCGCCGTCCCCCTCGGCGGCCCACCCGTCTCCCGAAAGCGACTATGACCACTCTCACTCGTTCCCGCACCTCCCGCAGGCCATACCGGCCGCCGGCGCCGCTCGGCGGACGGCCGCGCTCCGGCACCCGCCGCGGCCCGCTCGCCCTGCTGTTCATGCTCCCGGCCCTGGTCGTCCTGATCGCCTTCGTCGGCTGGCCGATGCTCTCGGCCCTGCGGCTCTCGTTCACGAACGCGAGCGGCTTCGGGCTGGAGGAGTGGGTCGGTCTCGACAACTACATCCAGGTCTTCACCGACCCGCGGGTGTTCGCCACGCTCGGCAACACCGCGCTGTACACCGTGCTCTTCACCCCGACGGCCCTGATCGCGGCGCTGCTGCTGGCGCTCCTGCTGACCAACCGGCGACTGCTCGGCCGCGGCTTCTTCCGCACGGCCCTCTTCCTGCCGTTCATCGTCTCGCTGGCGGTCGCCGCCTTCGCGTGGACGTACCTGCTCGACCCGCAGGTCGGCCTCCTCAACTTCTGGCTGCGCAGCGTCGGCGTGCAGCTCGGCAATGTGCTGCAGGATCCCGCGCTCGCCATGCCGACCGTCGTGCTGGTCGCGATCTGGAAGAACTTCGGCTTCTACATGGTGATTTTCATCGCGGGCCTGCAGGAGATCCCCGAGTCGCTCTACGAGGCGGCCAAGATCGACGGCGCTGGAGCGTGGCGCCGGTTCGTCAGCGTCACCCTGCCGCAGCTGAGCAACACGCTGGCGTTCGTCGTCGTGTTCGCCATGATCGCCGCACTGCAGGCCTTCGACCAGATCTACGTGATGACCGGAGGCGGCCCCTACCGCTCCACCCAGACCGTGGTCATGGAGATCTACCAGGAGGGCTTCAAGAAGCTCGACCTGGGCCTCGCCACCGCGCTCTCGTACGTGCTGCTGGCGGCGACGCTCATCCTCAGCCTCATCCAGTTCCGCTTCTTCGGACGCCGCGAGAAGGACATCGCATGACGACTACCGCCGCCCCCGCCGCGATCCGGCGGCCCACCGCGCCGCGCCGCCGCCGGCTCGGACGCCGCGCCGAGCGCTGGCTGCTGTTCGCCGCCGCGCTCGTCATCACCGCCGTCGTGCTGCTCCCGGTCGTCGTCATCGTCCTCACGGCCTTCAAGCCGGCGGCCGAGATCAACGCCTACCCGCCGACGCTTCTGCCCGGCACCTGGACGCTGGACAACTTCGCGAAGATCTTCAGCGACCTCCCGTTCGGCCGGCTCTTCCTCAACAGCCTCGTCTTCGCCGGCGGCGTCACCGTGCTCGCCCTGGTGTTCGACTCGCTCGCCGCCTACGCCCTCGCCCGGATCGACTTCCGCGGCAACCGCGTCGTGCTGATCGTGATCGTCGCGAGCCTGATGATCCCGTTCCAGGCGACGCTCATCCCGGTCTACCAGCTGGTCGCGCAGCTCGGCTGGGTGAACACGTTCGCGGGCCTCATCATCCCGCGTGCCGCCGACGCCTTCGGCGTCTTCTTCCTCCGCCAGTTCTTCATCTCGCTGCCACGCGACCTCGACAACGCGGCCAGGATCGACGGCGCGGGCGAGTTCCGCATCTTCCGCAGCATCGTGCTGCCGAACGCGGTGCCCGCCCTGCTCACGCTCGCCATCTTCACCTTCGTCAACAACTGGAACGACCTGCTCTGGCCGCTCGTCTTCACGACCTCGCCGGAGATGGGCACGATCACCTCGGGCCTGACGCTGCTCACCGGGCCGAGCGGGATCATCCCCTACGGCACGATGATGGCCGGGTCGCTGATCGCCGTGCTGCCGCTCGCGGTGATGTTCCTGATCATCCAGCGACGCTTCATCGAGAGTGTCGCGACCACGGGGCTGAAGTGACGGCGCCGCGCTGGTTCGAGGACGGCCGCCTGCACCTCGGACTCGGGATCGAGGACACCTTCGTGCCGCAGGAGCGGCCGGGCGAGCGCGCGATCGACGAGTACGAGCTGACCGAGCACTACGAGCGGTACCGCGAGGACTTCGCCCTCGCCGCAGGGGTCGGAGCCGAGGTGCTGCGCTGGGGCGTCCCCTGGCACCGCGTCGCGCCCTCGCCCGGCCGCTGGGACTGGGACTGGACCGACCGCGCCGTCGACGCGCTCCTCGCAGCGGGCCTGCGCCCGATCGTCGACCTGCTGCACTACGGCACGCCGCTGTGGCTGGACGACCAGTTCGCCTCCCCCGACTACCCGCGGCACGTCGCCGAGTTCGCCGACCGCTTCGGCGAGCGCTACGGCGACCGGGTCGTCGACTACACGCCGGTCAACGAGCCGGTCATCCACGCACTGTTCTCGGGCGAGTACGGCTACTGGCCGCCGTACCGGACGGGCGCCGAGGGTTTCGCCGCGATCGCAGCCAACCTGGCCCGCGGCTTCGTGCTCAGCCAGGAGGCGCTCTCCGCCCGCATCGGCGACCGCGCCACCTTCGTGCACGTGGACGCCGCGATGAGCTTCATCGGCGACGACGTCGCCCCGGAGCACCGAGCGGAGGCCGAGCGCCTGCGCCACCAGGTGCACCTGGTCGAAGACCTGGTCACCGGCCGGGTGGACGACGCCCATCCGCTCCGCGACCGGCTCGCGCCCGCCGTGACCGACGCCGAGCTCGACTGGTTCCGCGCACATGCCGTGCGGCCGGATGTGATGGGCGTCAACTACTACCCGCGCCACTCCACCGAGCTGTTCGAGGCCGGCGTCCGTCACGGCGGCGGCTTCGCCGATCCGCGCCCGAGCGTCGACCGCGGCGCCGAGGGCCTGCGTGAGGCGCTCGAGCGCTTCGCCGCACGGTACGGCGCGCCGGTCATGGTCACCGAGACGTGCGTCACGGGCACGGTCGAGGAGCGCATCCACTGGCTGGACGAGTCCCTCGCGCTCGTCGACGCCATGCGGGCCGAGGGTGCTCCCGTCGTCGGCTACGTCTGGTGGCCGCTGTTCGACATGTACGAGTGGACGTGGCGGCACAGCGACCGCCCCCGCGCCGACCACCTGCTCACGATGGGGCTCCACGACCTCATCGAATCGCCCGACGGGCTGCTGCGCGTGCCCAACCCCGTCGCCGAGCGCTACCGACTCCACGCCGACCGACTCGCCCGAATCACCACCGACTGACGAAAGAAGTCCATGCATCACGCCCGCATCGCCCTCCAGCCCTCCGCCGCCATCGGCGCCGTCGACCCGCGCCTGTACGGTTCGTTCATCGAGCACCTCGGCCGCGCGGTGTACGACGGGATCTACGAGCCCGGCCACCCCGCGGCCGACGCGGACGGGTTCCGCACCGACGTGATCGAGCTGGTGAAGGAGCTCGGCGTCACCACCGTGCGCTACCCCGGCGGCAACTTCGTCTCCGGCTTCCGCTGGGAGGACTCGGTCGGCCCGCGCGAGCAGCGCCCGAAGCGCCTCGACCTCGCCTGGCACTCGACCGAGACCAACGAGGTGGGGCTGCACGAGTTCCAGACCTGGCTCGACAAGGTGGGCAGCGAGCTCATGCTGGCCGTCAACCTGGGCACGCGCGGCGTCTCGGAGGCCCTCGACCTGCTCGAGTACACGAACCACCGCGGCGGCTCCGCGTTCTCCGACCAGCGCATCGCCAACGGCCGCACCGAGCCGTTCGACGTGCGGATGTGGTGCCTGGGCAACGAGATGGACGGCCCGTGGCAGCTCGGCCACAGCTCGGCGGAGGAGTACGGCCGGCTCGCGGCGAAGACCGCGCAGGCGATGAAGATGTACGATCCCGACCTGCAGCTGGTGGTCTGCGGCTCCTCCAGTTCGTCGATGCCGACCTTCGGCGAGTGGGAGCGGGTGACGCTCAGCCACACCTACGACGACGTCGAGTTCATCTCGTGCCACGCCTACTACGAGAACAAGGGCGACCTCGGCAGCTTCCTCGCCTCGGGAGTCGACATGGACTACTTCATCCGCAGCGTCGTCGCCACCGCCGACAGCGTGAAGGCCGTGCGCGGCAGCTCGAAGACGATCAACATCTCCTTCGACGAGTGGAACATCTGGTACAACACCCGCTTCGAGACGGTGGACCGCATCACCGGCACCGACAACTGGCCGGTCGCCCCGCGCCTGCTGGAGGACACGTACACCGTCTCGGACGCGGTCGTCTTCGGCAGCCTGCTCATCACCCTGCTGAAGCACGCGGACCGCGTGACCAGCGCCTCCCTCGCCCAGCTGGTGAACGTCATCGCCCCGATCATGACCGAGCCGGGCGGACCGGCGTGGAAGCAGACCACGTTCTTCCCGTTCGCCGCCACCTCGGCACACGGCCGCGGCACCGCCCTCGCCGTCGACGTCACCTCCGGCAGCTACGACACCGAGCGCTTCGGCGCGGTGCCGCTGGTGGACGCGGTCGCCACGCACGACGAGGCGGCCGGACGCTACGCCCTCTACGCGGTGAACCGCTCGATCGACGAGCCGACCGAGCTCGTGGTCGACCTGGCCGCGCTCGGCGCGGACGCGGCGTCGCTGACGGTGACCGCATCCGCCCTGAGCGACCCCGACCCGGATGCCGCCAACACCCGCGAGAACCCGGACCGGGTGGCTCCGCGCGAGCTGGCGGTGCGCCGCGAGGGCTCGCTGCTGCACGTCGAGCTGCCGGCGATCTCCTGGACGGAGATCCTGCTGGGCTGACAGAACGTGACGACGGGCCCGACGTCGTGACGACCCGACCGCGCCCGCGGACGGGTTCAAGTGAGAGAGGAAACGCAATGCTCCCATCACGCACCACGTCGGGTCCGTCGCCGAGGCGGCGACTCAGGACCGTCGCGGCCGCCGTCGCCGCAGCCGGCGCGATCGTCGCGGCCACGCTGACCGCGGCGCCCGCCTCGGCCGTCACGACGGGCAACGGCTCGCTCGTCTACTCCCCCGCGGCAGGCACCTCCTTCAACCCCGAGGGGGGACGCGCGGCGGGCACGACCTACGCCAAGAACATCGTCCTCAAGAACAACGGCTCGGCCAACGGGACCCAGCTCGTCACCTACGACCAGCTCGTGCTGGTCAACGGCGTGCAGGTGTACCCGATCTACCGCAGCACCGACGACGGGAGTAGCTGGACCCACGTCACCGACGTCGTGCCGAGCGCGACGTTCCCCACTCTGACCCGCACCTCCCAGCCTTTCCTGTTCGAGGTCTCGCAGGCCACCGGCGGGCTCGCCGCCGGCACTATCCTGCTCGCCGGGATGATCATGCCTCAGGACCGCTCGAGCAGCCGGCTGGTCGTCTACAAGAGCACCGACCACGGCACCAGCTGGTCGTACCTGAGCACGATCGACACCGGCGGCCCCGCCACCTACGACCCCAGCCCGACCTCCACGACGACAACCGTGTGGGAGCCGTCGCTCGCCATCGACGGGCAGGGCGGCCTGGTCGCCTACTTCTCCGACGAGCGGCAGAAGGCGAACGGCGTACTGCAGGCGGTCTCCTACCGCCGCTCCACCGACGGCGGGGCCACCTGGGGTGCGGAGTCGAACGTGTCTGCGCCGAACAGCCAGTCCGACCGACCCGGGATGATCACCGTGACCAAGCTCCCGGACGGCCGTTACCTCGCGACCTTCGAAGTGGTGAACCGGCCGTCGCAGAGCAAGAACACGGCACCGGTCTACTTCAAGACCTCGCCGGACGGCCTCAACTGGTCGCCGACGACCAGCATCGGCACGCCGATCACCCTCGCGAACGGACGCGGGATCGGCTCGTCGCCATACGTGAAGTGGGTGCCGACCGGTGGGCCGAAGGGCATGGTCGTCGTGGCCTCCAAGTGGTCGCTGGATGCCACGGGCACGATCGACGGCGGGCAAAACTTCTACGTCAACTACAACCTCGGCGACGGACCGTGGGAGCGGCTGCCGATGGCCGTCACCTACGACGGTCCCGACGCCGAGGGCGGCACGTTCAGCGGGTTCGCGCAGAGCATCGACTACTCGGTGGACGGACGCACCCTCTACCAGGCGACGAACGTCGAGAACCTCACCACCACGTACAACGACATCCGCGTCGGCTCGATCCCGCTCGACGCGCAGCAGTACGAGGCAGAGAAGGCGGCACGCACCTCCGACACGTCGCTGGTCACCGACCCGGACGCGTCGAACGGAAGCAAGGTCGGCAACATCAACCTCTCGACCAGCTCCGTCACCTTCACCGTGCACGTCCCGACGGCGGGCACGTACACGATGAACGTGCGGTACGACAACGGCACGGGAGCCGCGTCCACCCACAACGTCAGCGTCAACGGCGGCACCTCGTCGAGCCTGAGCTACCCGGCGACCGTCAACTGGGGCCGCTACGGCTGGGCGCAGAAGACGGTCGCGCTGAACGCCGGCACGAACACGATCGCCTTCACGAAGGGCACCTCGTACGCGGAGCTGGACGCCATCCAGCTCTACCAGCCGGGAACGGCGCTCGATCCGCAGTTCCGGATCACGAACCGCAACAGCGGCAAGTACCTCGAGATCGCTGGCGCCTCACTCGCCGACGGCGCGGGGGCGGGCCAGTGGGGCGACACCGGCAACGCCTGCCAGATCTGGAACGTGCACCCGGTATCGAACGGCCTCCAGCTGTTCAACGTGAACAGCGGCAAGCTGCTCGAGATCCCCGGCGCCCAGACCGCGGACGGCGTGCGCGCCGGCCAGTGGGGGCCGACGGGCAACGCCACGCAGGTGTGGGCGCCCGCGACCTCCGGCGGCTGGTGGACCCTGACCAACGCGAACAGCGGCAAGCCGCTCGAGATCGCCGGGTCGTCCACGGCCGACGGCGCGTTCGCGCAGCAGCGGACCGCCGACGGGACGCCGACGCAGCAGTGGCGACTGCTGCGGGAGGGCATCCAGTAGGTCCGGCACTTCCCCCGACCGGGGCGACGGCGATCGGGCCGCCGTCGCCCCTTCCTGCTCGCCCCCGGCATCCATGGGACGCAACACGCCGCTATCCGGACGGGATAGCGGCGTGTTGCGTCCCATCGATCGCCGCGCGAGCGCGCGAGCGCGAAGGGGGTGGTCAGCCCTCGGGCTGCAGGGCGGGGAGGCGCGCGGGGGTCGACTCCCGTTCGATGACCCGGAACGGTACCGCGATCTCCTCTGGCTCGAACGGCTCGGGGTCCGCGATGCGGCGCAGCAGCAGCTGCACGGCGCGGCGGGCGATCTCGTCGCGTCCGGGGTCGATGGTGGAGAGCGTCGGCATCGAGTAGTGCGTCTCGTCGATGTCGTCGAAGCCGACGAGGGCGACGTCGTCCGGGACGCGGTGGCCGGCCTCCTGCAGCACGCGCAGCGCACCGAGCGCCAGCGTGTCGTTGAAGGCGACGACGCCGTCGAACGGCAGCCCGGTCTCCAGGAAGGCACGCATGGCGCGCGCACCGTCGGCGCGGTGCCAGGTGCCCGCGGGGATGACGAAACGCTCGTCGTAGTCCGCGCCCGCGGCCTCCAGCGCCTCGCGGTAGCCGGCGAGGCGCAGGCCGGCCGAGCCGATCGCCTCGCCAGGGTGGGCGCCCAGCGCGACGACGCGACGGCGACCGCCGTCGAGCAGCAGCTCCGTCGCGGCGCGGGAGCCCTCGACGTTCTGCATGGTCACGTGATCCTTCGGGCCGTTGAAGATGCGCTCACCGAGCAGCACCATCGGGGTGGTGACCTCGGCGATGGCCTGCCGGTCGGCCTCATCCAGACCGAGCACGCTGTACAGGATGCCGTCGACCATGCGGCCGCTGCGGTTGCGCAGCACCGACAGCTCGCTCTCGCGGTCGTTGCCGAACTGCTCGATCAGCACGGAGAGGCCCCGCTCGCTCGCGGCCCGCATGACGGAGTCGGCGAGCTCGGCGAAGTAGACGTTGCGCAACTCCGGGATGATCAGGCTGATGACGTTCGTGCGGCCCGAGCGAAGGCTGCGCGCGGAGAGGTTGGGCGTGTAGTCGAGCTCGGCGATCGCGGCGAGGACGCGCTGCCGCGTGCTGTCGCGGACGTACGGGTAGTCGTTGATGACGTTGGACACGGTCTTGATCGACACGCCGGCGAGCCGGCTCACGTCGTGAAGCGTCGCCGCCATGCGACCTCCCTTCCCCTCGCCTCATGTTACAACGTTGGAACCCTCCGTCGAGTCCGCGAAGACTGCACGCGACACGCCGTGCGGGCGTGCAGTCTTCGCGTACTCGATGGTGGGCGGACGGGAGGGGCGCGGGCGGGTCAGCGGAGGTCGGACTCGATGGCGGCGGCGGCCTCGGTCAGGCGGGAGGCGATGGTGGGCGCGTCGAGCGCGGTCGAGACGTAGACGACGGCGAGTGCGGCGGGCGGCTGGCCGTGCGCCCGCAGGGGCACGGCGATGGAGGCGAGGCCCGCGATCACCTCGTCGTGGCTGGTGGCGTAGCCGCGCGTGCGCGCCGACTCCGCCTCCTTCCGCGGATGCTCGCCCGGCAGCTCCCGCCACTGCTCCTCGGTCAGCACCGATTGGATGGCGATCCCGGGCGCACCGGACGCCAGCGGGTGCCGCGTGCCCGGCCGCTGGGCGACGTGCGCGTGCGCGTGCGACGGCTCCACCGTCACGAGGGTGACGACGTCGTGGCGGTCGAGCACGGCGACGAACGCCGTCATCGTCAGCTCGTTGGCGACGGCGGTAAGCTGCGGCAGCGCGGCCGACTGCAGGTCGCGGGACACCGCTCGGGCCAGCGTCGCCATCCGCGGGCCGAGTTCGACCGCGCCCGCCGCGTCCCGCACCACGAGGCCGTGGTCCTCGAGCGTGCGCAGGATGCGGTACGCGATCGACCGGTGCAGCCCGAGCCGGGAGGCGATCACCGGGATGGTGAGCGGCTCGCTCGCATCCGCTAGCAGCTCCAGCATCCGGATGCCACGGGACAGCGTCTGCAGGGGCGGGGCGGACCCGCCACCTTCGTCGTTCGATGCCACGCGTTCGATTATAGAAACACCCACGCCATCAGCTCCTGAGTTCTTCGAGCGGAGCGCGGCGATCCGCTCGAAGAACTCAGGAGGCGATGGCTAGGTGCGGGCGGCGAAGAAGGACAGGACGTCCGGAAGGGCCTTGCCCGCGATCGAGCCGTGGGTCGCGCCGGGGACCCGGAGGTACCGGACGTCGGTGCCGAGACGCTGCTCGCCCTCGACGAACGCGGTCGTCGAGTCGGGGCGGACGAGCTTGTCGTTCAGCCCCTGCGCCACCAGCAGCGGCATCGGCAGCGCCGTCCCGCCCGGCGTGTTGGCGGCGAGCAACCCCGCCCACGGCTCGGTGGTCTCGGGGTCCGCCGAGAGGAACCCGCCGACCAGGGGCTTCGCCACGTCGTGCAGCGCACTGTTCTGGGTCAGCAGGCAGAACCCGTTCATCGCGGGAAGGGCCGCCGCCGCCGCGGGCGTCAGGATGGTGTCGACCGGCACCTCGTACACGCTCGAGTACGCCGCGAAGGCGTAGGCGGCGATGCTCACCCCGGAGACATCCCCGATGTCGGCGCGCAGCAGCGGCGCCAGGTCGGTCGCTGGAGCCGCGACGGCGACCGCGCGCACGTCGAGCTCCGGCGCGTATTCCTTCCACAGCTGGGCGGCGAACAGCGCGGCCTGCCCGCCCTGCGAGTGACCCCACAGCAGCACGCGGTCGCTCACGACCGAGCCGAGGAAGTCCCGCGCTGCCCGAGCGGCGTCGAGCACGTTCCGACCCTCCGTCGCCCCCACGAGGTAGGAGTCCGGGCCGGGGACGCCCATCCCGGTGTAGTCGCTGGAGACGACGGCGTAGCCCTGCTTGAGCAGGTCGGTCAGCCCCTCCATCCACACGTAGGGGTCGACGGACCGCGATGGCGCGCACTTCTCGGCGCTCCCGGTCGTCGGGTGCCCCCACGAGACGATCGCGCGACCTCCCTCCGGAACCTTGCCGTCGGGCACCACCAGCATCCCGCTGTTGAGCACCGGGATGCCGTGGAGGTCGGTGGTCCGGTAGAGGATGCGCCACGCCGTCGACCCGCCGGGCTGCCCGGGCACCAGCTCCGAGCGGACGACGGTCCCTGGCGTGCCGGCGGCCTTCGGCAGGTCGTCGTAGAAGCGACCGGTGTACGGGCGGGCGAGCAGGTCCTCCTCGCCGCGGACGACCTGCGAGCATCCGGAGAGCAGGACGGTCGCGAGCAGCACGGCGACCGCGCCGGCGATACCGGCGCGAATCCGGCCGGGCCGCCTGCGCACACCCCATCGTGGCACGGCGGCCCCGCCGCCCACAGGGTCAGGCCGGGACGACGTCGCGCGTGTTGACGACATCCACCCGCGCGTCGATGAACGAGTGGACGCTCTCGTGGATGTGGTACTGCGTGTGCGACAGGCGCACCTCGCGCGCGTGCAGCACCGCCTGGGCCGCGGCGCGGCGTGAGCGGATGCGGCCGAGCGCGACGGCCGCGCCCAGCAGCACGCCGAGCGCCAGGACCACGGCGACCCCGTCGGCGACGGCCGACCAGGCCGGTCCGAACAGGGCGAGGGCCGCCGCCCAGGCGCCGCCGATCGCGACGAGCGTCAGGCCCGCCGTCCAGAGCGTCGCGCGCGCGAGTCGCAGCGGGGAGACCGCGAGCAGCGCCCGGGCCTCGGCGGCCTCGCGCTCCTGCTGGCGGCGGCGCTCCTTCGCCCAGTGCAGGTCGCGCTCGTGGCGGCGGGCGAGCAGTTGGGCCTTGTCGTGGGCGTGGTTGTAGGAGGTGGTGTGCACGATACGTCCTTCGCGGTTCGGGTCTCCCGCGGTCCGATGTCGGGTCGGTTTCCTCGGGGCTCAGGCAGTAACTCGGGTGTGACATCGGCGAGCATAGCCAGAAAGACAGGTCTGTGGGCCATTTGGAGGACATAAATCTGTACCCCAATCCGGGCGACACGGGGGCGTAACACGACGCTGTTAGGGTGGCCCTTCCGAGGCACTCCGGGAGGGAACGGATGCGCAGACCCGTCGTCTTGGCGCTCATCGCAGTCGTCGCCGTGCTCGCCGTTGTCGGGATCGGGCTCGGACTCGCCCGCCAGGCGAGCCTGAACGCGCAGCCCGCGGCGGGGCCTCCGACGCCCACGGCCACGCCCGTCCCGTCCGCCACGCCGCTGCCGCCCGCCTTCGCGTCGCCTCGCCTCTACCTCGACCCGAACACCGAGGCCGCCGCCGCGCAGAAGCGGCTTCAGCAGCAGGGCGACACCGCGGGGGCCGCGCTCGCCGCGCGCATCGCCGGCGTGCCGACGGCGGTCTGGCTGGGCGAGTGGTTCCAGGGCGACCGGCTCGTCACCGAGCTCCGCAACGACATCGCCGACGCCCGCGCGCAGGGCGCGACGCCCGTGTTCGTGTCCTACGGCATCCCGAACCGGGACTGCGGCGGCTACTCGAAGGGCGGCCTGAGCGCCGACCAGTACCTGCCGTGGATGCGCACCATCGCATCCACTCTGAAGGGCAGCGGCGCCGTCGTGCTGCTGGAGCCCGACTCCCTCGCGATGCTGTCGTCGTCCAAGTGCGCGGGCTCTGCCGAGGTGCGGCTGCCGCTGCTGCGCTCCTCCGTCGACCTGCTCGAATCCGCCGGGATCGCCACCTACCTCGACGGGGGCAACGCGCGCTGGCTCTCCGCCACCGACCAGGCCGCCTGGTTGGAGCGCGCCGACGTGCAGCGCGCCCACGGGTTCTTCACCAACGTCTCAAACTTCGACACGACGCAGCGCGAGCGCGACTACGCCGGGAAGCTCTCGTCGAAGATCGGCTGGAAGCACTACGTCATCGACGTCTCGCGCAACGGCAACGGCTGGACCGGAACGTGGTGCAACCCGCCCGGCGCTGCCCTCGGCGAGTCCCCGCGCGTGACGGAGGGCGACGGCGGAAAACTCGACGCCCTGCTCTGGGTGAAGCATCCCGGGGTCAGCGACGGCAGCTGCAACGGGGGACCTGCGGCGGGCGTCTGGTGGCAGGCGGGCGCAGAGGCCCTGGCCACGAAGGCGAAGGGATGACGGCGGACGGCTGCGCGCAGCTCGCCGAGACCTGCGCACGGGTCGCCGCGCGCACCGACTCCCCGGGGAGGTTCCTCCGCGAGCTCGGACGCGAGGCCGCCGGCGTGCGGCGCGGTCCGCTGTGGCCGCTGGACGCCGGGCGCGGCGGGAGCAACCGCATCCGCGGCCGCGGCTTCCGCCGTCACGTCGACGACGGCACGGAGGGCCAGGCCAGGCACTTCGCCGGGATCGTCTCCGTCGCGGTGCGGATCGGCCCGCGACTCGCGCGCTGGCTGTCCATCCACGTGGGCCGGGATGCGCCCGACAGCGCCGACGGCCGGCTCACCGACGAGGCGATCGACTTCGTGCGGCTGATCCGCTCGGGCGAACTGGCGCCCGCCGACGCGGAGGCCTGGGTGAGGTCGACGATCTGCGGCGGCGGGACGGCGGCGCCGCCGACGCTGCGCGCCCCCGACTAGCCGAGCACTTCCTCCAGCCGGTCGAGCTGCTGGCTCCAGCCGGGTTCGAGGCCCGCGAGCATCGGCGCCGTATCGGCATCCGCCCCCTCCGCGGTGATGTGCGCGCGCAGTGCCGTGCCGCCGCCGGAGGGCTCGAGCGCGGCATCCACGACCACCTCGAAGTACGCGCGCCCGTTCGCGTCGACGGGCGACAGGTCGAAGACAATCCGGCGGCCGGGTTCCGCCGAGCGCACCGTCCCGGCGGAGGCGTACTCGGCGCCGTCGGCCTCCCGCAGCACCAGCTCGACCGGCGCGCCCGGCTGCGGCGACACCGCGCAACAGACGACCTCGAAGTGCCGGGGAGCCCACCAGCGCGCCGCCTCCCGCGCGTCCGTCCAGGCCCGCCAGACCGCGTCCGGGGGCGCGGTGAGCGTGCGCTCGAGCACGATGTCGGCCGCGGCTCCGGCCGACCGCACCGCCGCCGCGTATTGCTGCAGTGCGTCGTCGTGGGAGGTGGCTGTCGCCAGACCACCCAGCCAGTCGGCGAGCTCGCGCAGGGCGTTCCTGTCCACCCGGGCGAGACGGCGGCGTCCCAGCCGTTCGATACTGACGACCCCGACGGTCTCGAGCAGCTGCAGGTGCTTGGTGGTCTGCGGTTGCAGTGCGCCGATCGCGGCGGCCACCTCCCCGACCGTCCGCGGTCCGGCGGCGAGCAGACTCAGGATGCGGAACCGCGTCGGCTCCCCGATCGTGGCCAGCGCCTGCTGAACATCCATGGCGACTCCCTCTTGACACATTCGTCGTGACGAATATATCGTCCCACTCGTACCGGATGCAAACCGAACGAACCGAACGAGAGGACAGAACCATGAAGACCATCGATCGCACCATCCCCGCCCCGCCCGAGACCGTGTGGGAGCTCTGGACCACCGCCGACGGCATCTCCCGCTGGTGGGCGCCCGACGGCTTCAGCACCGACGTCGACCGCATCGACCTTCGCCCCGACGGCGAGCTCGTCTACACGATGACCGCCGAGGATCCTGCGCAGGTCGCCTTCCTGGAGCAGAACGGCCTGCCGCTGAGCACGCAGGCCAGGAAGGTCTTCACCGAGCTCCGCCGGCCCGACCGCATCGCCTACCGGTCGGTGATCGACTTCGTGCCGGATCACGAGCCGTACGAGCAGCTCACGGTGGTCGACCTCGAGCCGGCCGGAGACGGCACCCGCGTCGTGATGCAGGTGGAGGAGCTCCACGACGAGGTCTGGACCGAGCGCCTGCTCGCCGGCCGCGCCAACGAGCTCGACAACCTCGCGCGCCTGGTCTCCTGACCCGGCCGCACCCGCGTCCCGGTCAGCGCAGCAGCGCCCGGAACCCGGTGTAGTCCGCGAGCCGCGCCAGCCCGTCGGTCGTGGGCGACGCGTGGCCGCCCACGACCACCGCTCGAGCGCCGGAGGCGACGGCAGCGGCGAGTCCGGCCTCCGCGTCCTCGAACACGACGCACTCCCCGACCGGGACGCCGAGAAGCTCGGCCGCGCGCCGGTACCCCTCGGGGTCGGGCTTGCCCTTCGTCACGTCCTCCGCCGCCACCAGCACCTCGGGCACCGGGACGCCGGCCGCGCGCAGCCGCGCGACCGCGAGTTCCCGGGGCGCACTCGTCACGACGGCCACTGGAGCCCCGTCGGCGATGAGCCCCTCCAGCAGCCCGACGGCCCCGGGGATCTGCACGATGCCGTCGGTCCTCGTCACCTCCTCGGCCACGAGGGCGGCGACGAGCTCCCCGCGCTCGGCCTCGCCCAGCTCGGGCAGGAAGTGCGCGATCGTGTCGACGGCCTGCCGTCCGTGCGCGTACGCCAGGAGCGTCGCCGGGTCGATGCCGTGCCGGTGGCCGAACGACGTCCATACGGCCTCCACGACGGGGGTGGAGTCGACGAGCGTGCCGTCCATGTCGAACAGGAAACCGGCCGCCTCGATACTCTCCACGCGCCGAGCTTAGGAGACGGGCGGGGACGAGACGGCCGGCTCGGCCTGCCTACTGCTCGGCGACCGGGGCCCACGCCCCCGTCGGCACGGCGTCGGCCACACCCTCGGCGTCGAAGCGCTCGAGGCGGAAGGCCTCCAGCACCGGCGACGGCGTGCCGGTGGCGATCTCCTCAGCTGCCAGCTCGCCGAGCGCGAGCCCGAGCGTCGCGCCCGAGTGGGTGAACAGGGCGTAGAGGCCCTCGATGGACGGCACGGGACCGGCGACCGGGTCGCCGTCGCCGGGAATCGGCTTCAGGCCGGCGCCGATGCGGTCGGCCTCCAGCCGCGGATTGCCCGCGATGACCTTCGAGGCCTCGTCGAGCAGACCCTGCACCGACGCCTCCGGGACCGTGATGGTGCCGTCGTCGGCGATCTGCACCGACTGCTCCGCCCAGTCGGCGTCGAGGACGAGCCGGCCGTCGGGCGTCGGCCGCACCGCGACCCGCGGGGTGTTGAGCACCGTCCGGTGCTCGACGTCCACCGGCTTGGTGAACACGACGAACGCGGCGGGCGTCGCGTCGGGGACGGTGACGCCGAGACGCGCGAGCTGCGCGGGCACCGACGGGCCGGTCGCCAGCACGACGGCGTCGGCCGGCAGGCGCGTGCCGTCGCCCAGCACGACGCCGACGGCCACGCCGCCCTGCACATCCACCGTCGCCTCGCCCGCGTGCTCGACGACCTTCGCGCCCGCGGCGGTCGCCTCGGCGATCAGGTCGGCGATGAGGTCCGGAAGGCTGACCCAGCCCTCCCCCGCGTTGAAGATGGCGCCCTCCTCCGCAACGGCGGAGGCGTCGACGTCCGGTGCGATCCGGGCGACGTCGGCACGGTCGACCCAGACGCTGTCGTAGCCGTTGGCGCGCTCGAACTCGAACGTGCGGCGGAAGCTCTCGCCCTCGGCGGCCCACTTCAGCGCGCCGTCGAAGCGCAGGTAGTCGCGGCTGCGCGGGTGCTGCTCGCGCCAGGTGCGGTAGCGGTCCAGCGCCACCAGCCGCAGGTAGTGGTACGCCGCGCTGCGGTCGCCGGACGAGTTCAGCCACGCGATGGAGCGGCCGGAGGCGCCGTCGGCGAGCGCGCCCGCGGTCACGAGCGTCACCTCCACGCCCTGGCGGGCCAGCTGTGCGGTGGTGGAGGCGCCGAGGATGCCGCCGCCGAGGACGACGACGTGGGTGGGTCGGGAGTGGGACATGGTGGTGCTTCCTTCTTTCCTTGTTCGTTCAGTGGGCCGCGGCGTACGCCCGGGCCGACCCGATCAGGTCGAGCACGGCGAGCGGCCCGGCCGGGTCGACCGGCAGTGGCGCCCGGCCGCGCAGTGCGGCGGCGAGCTGCCGGTAGAAGCCGGCGTAGTCGCCGGGGGCGAGCGGGAGCTCGCCGGGGTGGGCGTCGGTCCCGACCCGCGCGGGATGCTCGGCGCGGCCGAGGCGCACATCGCCCGGGAGCATGCCGCCCAGGAGCTGCCCCTCCTGCGGGTCGAGGCCCCACGAGACGTACCCGCCCTTCGAGCCGAGCGCGCGGAAGCGCGGGCCGACGATAGGCGCGACGGCGCTCATCCAGAGCTGGCTCGTCGTGCCGGAGGCGTGCTCCAGGACGACCAGCGCGTCATCGTCCGCGCCCCCGCCGCGGCGGTTGCGCACCTCGGCGTGGCTCACGCTCGCCGGGCCGAACAGCAGCAGCGCCTGGTCGATGAGGTGGGCGCCCAGGTCGAACAGGATGCCGCCTCCCTCCTCCGCGCCGGTCGTCGACTTCCAGGAGTCGTCGACCGAGGGCTTCCACCACTCGAACCGCGACTCGAACCGCCGGACGTCGCCGAGCGAGCCGTCGGCGACGAGCTGCTGCAGCGTCAGGAAGTCGCCGTCCCAGCGCCGGTTCTGGAAGACCGTGAACGGCACGCCTGCGGCTCGGGCCCGCTCCGCCAGGGCTCGGCCGGACGCGACGTCCGGCGCGAACGGCTTGTCGACCACCGTCGCGACCCCCGCGTCGATCGCCGCCGCGGCGTGCGCGACGTGCAGCGGGGTGGGCGAGGCGACGACCACCAGGTCGAGTCCGGGATGGGCGAGCAGCGCATCCACATCGCCCACCGCTCTCGCGCCCGGATGGTCGGCGGCCAGCCGGTCGGACTGCGAGGTGACGACCGCCGCCAGCTCGAACGCGGGGTCCGCCGCGAGGAACGGCGCGTGGAACACCCGCCCGGCCACGCCGTACCCGATCAGGCCGACGCGGATCGGGCGCTCGTCGCTCACAGCACCTCCGACAGGAAGCGCTGCAGGCGCGGGCTCTGCGGCCGGTCGAACAGGTCGTCCGGCCGCCCGGCCTCCACGACCCGGCCCTCGTCCATGAAGACGACCTGGTCGGCCACCTTGCGGGCGAAGTTCATCTCGTGGGTGACGACGACCATCGTCATGCCGCGACGGCCCAGGTCTGCCATGAGGTTGAGCACGCCCTTCACCAGCTCGGGGTCGAGCGCGCTGGTGACCTCGTCGAAGAGCATCACCTCGGGCTCCATCGCGAGGGCGCGGGCGATCGCGACGCGCTGCTGCTGGCCGCCGGAGAGGTCGCGCGGGCGGTGGTCCATCCGCTCGCCGAGCCCCACCTCGATGAGGCGCTCCTCGGCGATCCGCTTCGCTTCGGCCTTCGGCATCCGCTTGACGCTGCGCAGCGCCAGCATGACGTTCTGGAGCGCGCTGTGGTCCGGGAACAGGTTGAAGTGCTGGAAGACCAGGCCGATGCGGCGGCGGAGCACGTCGGGCTTCGTGCCGAGGATGCTCTCGCCGTCGAGCCGGACGTCGCCGCCCTTGGGCTCGTGCAGCCGGTTCACGCCGCGGAGCATCGTCGACTTGCCGGAGCCGGACGGCCCGATCACGCACGTCGTGGTGCCCGGCGCGACCGAGATCGACACACCGCGGAGCACGTCGATGTCGCCGTACGCCATCGTCAGGTCGACGAGGTCGAGAGCGGAGCCGCGGAAGTCGGGCGTCTGCTGGGCGGGGAGGGGCGAGGTGTACGTCATGTGTTGCTCCCGAGGGTGATCGGCGCGGGAGGCTGGACCTCGTCCAGCTCGTCCAGGCCGCTCTCCGGCGGCGCCGGCTTCCGGCGTCCGGTGCGGAAACGGTTGTCGAAGTAGTTGACCAGGTGGGTCAGCGGGACAGTGATGACCAGGTAGAACAGACCGGCCAGCACCAGCGGCGACAGGTTGCCCGTGAGCACCGCGGCGTCCTGGCCGACACGGAACAGCTCCCGCTCGCCGACCAGCAGCCCGAGGAAGTACACCAGGCTGGAGTCCTTCACGATCGCGATGAACTGGTTGACCAGCGCCGGCAGCACGCGGCGGATGCCCTGCGGCACCACGACAAGCGCCATCGCCTTGGCGTAGCTGAGGCCGAGCGCGCGGCACGCCTCCAGCTGCCCGCGGTCGACGCTCTGGATGCCGGCCCGGAAGATCTCGCCGATGTACGCGGCCGCGATCAGGGACAGGGCCAGGATGCCGAGCGGGTACGGCGAGGGCCCGAAGATCGACTGCGAGAACCGTGCGAAGCCCTGCCCGATCAGCAGGATGGTGAGGATCGCCGGCAGGCCGCGGAACACGTCCGTATAGATGCGGGCGGGGATGCGCAGCCAGCGGGAGGTGGAGATCCCCATGACGGCGACCACCATGCCGAGCACGACGCCGATGACGGTCGCCGCGATCGAGATGATCAGCGTGTTGACGAGTCCGACGCCCAGCAGCTGCGGGAAGACCTGCAGCATCGACGGGATGTCGAAGAAGGTGTGCGTGATGGTGGTGAGCCAGTCCATGGGGATCTCCCTGCGGGTCTCCTACTTCGAGGGGGTGGGCGTCGAGGACTGCTCCGCCTTCGGCAGGTACTGCTTCGGCATCGGCGAGCCCGGGAACCACTTCTGGTAGAGCTTCTTCCAGGTGCCGTCCTCCATCGCCTCGTGCAGGCCCTTGTTCAGGGCGTTCTTGAGGGCGGGGTTGCCCTTCGCGATGGCGAAGCCGGCGGGGGCGTCGAACGACGGGATGTCCTCGGCGTCCTTGAGCGCCGGGTACTGCGTCACGTAGCTCTTCGCGGCTTCGTAGTCGAGGAAGTGCGCGTCGACCGAGCCGCTGTTGAGGGCGGAGACGGCGGCGTTGTTGTCCGGGAAGCGGACGAGGTTCGCCTTCGGGAAGTTCTTGACCGCGTACGCCTCCTGGAGGGTGCCCTGCACGACGCCGAGGCGCTTGCCGTCGAGGCCCTTGGCGTCGTCGATCCCGCTCGCCTTGGTGGTGAGGACGGTCAGGTAGCCGGCGAGGTAGCCGTCCGAGAAGTCGACCGTCTTCTTGCGCTCGGCGGTGATGCCGATGGCGGCGACGCCGACGTCGAACTGGTGGTTGGCGACCGCGGCGAGGAGGCCGGAGAAGTCCTGGCCCGTGAACACCGGCTTGCCGATGCCCGCGCGCTTGGCGACATCGGTGAACAGCTCGACGTCGAAGCCTGTGAAGGTGCCGCTCGCGTCGGTGAAGGTGTAGGGCTTGGAGTCGCCCAGGCTCGCCACGCGGACGGTGCCGGCCTCGATGAGCCCGTACGGGTTGTCCTTGGTGGCCGAGCCGGAGGCGCCGCCTGCGCTGCAGGCCGCGAGGACCAGTGCGGCGGAGGCCGCGGCGGCCAGCAGTGCTGCCGGCCGGAGGAGGGTGCGTCGTTTCACTGCGGGGTCCAATCGTGTGGGGGCGGGTCGGCGAGAAACGGGACGTGCGATCCTCGTCGATCTCTTGGTTGCTGAGACCGGTCTCTGGCGATTACGCTGAGACCGGTCTCAGTTGGTTTTCTGGGACGCTACAACACCTCTCCGGGATTCGTCAACAGGCGAGGTGCGGAAAAGGAAGGGCTCACCGATGTCCCCACGCCCCGCATCGCGGCGCGCCGTCACGGTCGCCGACATCGCCCGCGCGGCCAAGGTCTCCAAGGCGACGGCCGCGCGCGCCCTCGGCGACTACGGCCAGGTGAGCGACGCGGTGCGCTCGCGCGTGCTCGCCGCCGCGGAGGAGCTCAACTACCGCCCGAATGCGCTGGCCCGCTCGATGAACACGGGCCGCTCGAACACCATCGGCGTCGTGGTCGGCGACATCGAGAACCCGTTCTTCGCCCACGCCATGCGGGGCATCTCCGACGTGGCGAGCGCGGCGGGCTACGACGTCATCCTCACCAACTCGGACGAGGATGTGGAGGCGGAGGAAGCCGCCGTCGACGTCCTCCTCGACAAGCAGGTGGATGCGCTCATCGTCGCGCCCGCATCCTCCGCCCACGTCTCGCACCTGACGGACGTCGCCGCCGCCGGCCGCCCCCTCGTGCTGCTGGACCGCCGCGCGGACGGCCACCGCTACGACTCGGTCACGGTCGACAACCGCACTGCCGCCGCCCGCGCGACCGCCGAACTGCTCGCGGAAGGGCACCGCCGCATCGCCTTCATCTCGACGCAGCCCTACCCGGAGCCCGCCTACTCCCCCGGCGGGACCATCACCATGTCCAGCGTGGCCGACCGCGTCGACGGCGTGATGGAGGCGCTCACCGACGCAGGCATCCCGTCGCCGGAGCGCGGCATCCGGCTCGACGCCAGGCGGCGCGGCGTGGATGTGGTGACCCGCGAGCTGCTGGAGGGCGACACCCCGGCGACAGCGATCATCGCGTCGGACAGCCTCATCGCCATGACGGTGTTTCAGACGGTTAGGACGCTCGGGCTGCGCATCCCCGAGGACGTCTCACTGATCGCCTTCGACAACGCGGACTGGACCAGCATCACCACGCCGCCGCTGACCGTCGTCGAGCAGCCGATCTACGAGCTCGGCGCCGCCGCCGCGCGGCTCGCGCTTCAGCGCATCCGCGGCGAGCGCGTCGACGACGAGTCGGTCGTCTTCGACGCCGCCCTCATCCGCCGCGCCTCCGTCGCTGCGCCGACCCCCGCCTCCGCCACTCATTGACCCGGAGATTCGTGCCGAATGTGCGTTATGGCGGTGCCATAGCGCACATTCGGCACGAATCTGTGGGGAGGAACCTCGGTCAGCGACCGGTCTCGCGGGCGGACTGCGCGGCGCGTAGGTCGCTCAGCGCGCGGTCGGTCTCGCGGGTGACGGATCCGCCGCGGGCGAGGATCGCCGACGGCAGCCACTCGCTGAGGAGGAAGCGCCGTTTGGCGACCGGACGTCCGCCGTTCGTGCGGGCCGGGTGAGCCACCCAGCCGTGGTCGATGCCCTGTGTCCACGTCGTGTTTGCCATGACCTTCACGTTACGGACGTAAAGATTCGGACACGAGATGGCTTTCGGTCTACCTTCGCAAACATTCGGCCAGTACACTGGCGTGCATGATCCGATCCGTCGCGGTCCCCCTGATCGACGACTTCGCCATGTTCGAGTTCGGCGTCGTCTGCGAGGTCTTCGGGCTCGACCGCAGCTACGCGGGCCTCGAGCCGTTCGACTTCCGCGTCTGCGCGATCGACCCGCAGACCCCCATCCACAGCCCCATCGGGGTCGCCCTCACGGCACCCTACGGACTGGAGGCGATGGAGGACGCCGACCTCATCGCCGTCCCAGCCGCGACGATCCGCGACGAGTACCCGCCCGAGTTCCTGGATGCGCTCCGCCGCGCCCACGACCGCGGCGCCATCCTGCTCAGCGTCTGCTCCGGCGCCTTCGCCCTCGGCGCCGCCGGCCTGCTCGACGGCCGCGACGTCACGACGCACTGGCGTTACGCCGAGGAGCTGCAGCGCCGCTTCCCGGAGGCCCGCGTCGACCCCGACGTGCTCTTCGTCGACGACGGCCGCATCATCACGAGCGCGGGGACCTCCGCCGGCATCGACGCCAGCCTCCACCTGGTCCGCCGCGAACTCGGCAGCGCGGTCGCGAACACGATCGCGCGCAACATGGTCGTCCCGCCGCAGCGCGACGGCGGCCAGCGGCAGTACATCGACAAGCCGGTGAGCGACTGCGAGGACGACACCTTCAGCGAGCTGCTCGACCAGCTCGCCGACCGGTTGGACGAGACGCACACGGTCGGCAGCCTGGCCGAACGCGTGCACATGTCGACCCGCAGCTTCTCCCGCCGGTTCGTCGCCGAGACCGGGGTGCCGCCGATGCAGTGGCTGACCACGCAGCGCATCCTGCACGCACGCCTACTGCTCGAGACCACCGACCTGCCCATCGACGAGGTCGCCCGCCGGTGCGGTTTCGGCAGCGCGACGTTGCTCCGCCACCACTTCGACGCGGAGGTCGGGGTGCCCCCGACGCGCTACCGGGCGGCCTTCGCGCGCACCTGAGCGCCCGCAGCCGAGTGGTGCAGCCGGGCGGACACGCGCCCACCCGCACCGCGCCGCGCACCCCCGGGCACCAGATCCTCGCCCCGGTAGTGCCGCAGCAGGCGGCGGTTGCGCGCGGTCAGCTGCGCGCAGACCTCCACCGTGACGAGCCCGCAGACGATGACGCCCCAGGCACGCGGGTTCTCCCCCTGCGTCGGGATCGCGATGCAGAGTGCGACGGTGGCGACGAGGGCGAGGGCGGTCAGCGCGCCGCCGATCCACACCCCCCGCCACGCCCTCGCGCGGTCCGCTCGGTCTCCCATGACCGGGAAGTTACTCCGCGCGACCGGTGAACGATAGACGAATCTCCGATGAACGGGCGGTGAAGCCCGTCCGCGGAATCGTCCCCGCACGAAGAAGCCCCCGCCCGGCGGTCCGGGCGGGGGCGGCTTCGATCCCGCGGGTCAGTGCTTGAAGGCGTCCTTGATCTTCTCGCCGGCCTGCTTCACGTCGGCCTTGATCTGGTCGCCCTTGCCTTCGGCCTCCAGGCGCTCGTCGCCGGTCGCCTTGCCGGTGGCCTCCTTGGCGTTGCCCCCGAGCTTCTCGCCCGCGTTCTCGATCTTGTCGTCGAGTCCCATGACGTCCCCTTTCGTGGTCCGGTTGGTCTCGACGCTCCCACCGCGTCCGGAGCGCGTCTACCCCGTACCATCCGGCCGATAAGTCAACCCGGTGCCGGACGCCGGACCAGTAATGGCCGCGGCGCGCGATTTCAAGGCCTACACGCGCACGATCGCCTCCCGGACAATGAGACGGTGAGCACCTACCGCCTCCAGATCTCGCCCGCCTTCACCCTCCGCGACGCCGCGCAGGTGCTCGACCACCTCCAGCGCCTCGGCGCGGACTGGGTCTACCTGTCGCCCCTCCTGGAGGCCGAGCCCGGCTCCATGCACGGCTACGACGTCGTCGACCACAGCAGGGTTGACGAGTCGCGCGGCGGCCCGGAGGCGCTGCGCGAGTTCTCCGACGCCGCCCACGCGCGCGGCCTCAAGGTGCTCGTCGACATCGTCCCCAACCACATGGGCGTCGCCACCCCGGCCGTGAACGCCTGGTGGTGGGATGTGCTGCAGAACGGCCAGGGGTCGCGCTTCGCCTCGTACTTCGACATCGACTGGGAGTTCGGCCACGGCCGGCTGCGGCTGCCGGTCCTCGGCGACGGCCCGGACGAGGAGGACGCCCTCCGCGTCGAGGACGGCGAACTGCGCTACTACGACCACCGGTTCCCGCTCGCGCCGGGCACCGACGGCGGCACGCCACGCGAGGTGCATGCGCGCCAGCACTACGAGCTCATGTCGTGGCGCCGCGCCGACGCCGAGCTCAACTACCGGCGCTTCTTCGCAGTGACCACCCTCGCCGGCCTGCGCGTCGAGGACCAGCAGGTCTTCGACGACACCCATCGCGAGATCGGCCGCTGGCTGCACGAGGGCCTGGTGGACGGGCTGCGCGTCGACCATCCGGACGGCCTGCGCGACCCCGCGCAGTACCTGGAGCGGCTGCGCGCCCTCGCCGGCGACGCGCCGATCTGGGTCGAGAAGATCATCGAAGGCGACGAGCGGATGCCCGACTGGCCCGTTCAGGGCACGACCGGGTACGACGCGCTTGCTGTCGTGGACCGCGTATTCGTCGACGCGTCCGGCGAGGGCCCGCTGACCGCGTTCGCCGGCGAGATCGACGAGCGCGAGGAGAGCCAGGACTGGGCCGAGCTGACCCACCGCCGGAAGCGGGCCGTCGCCGACGGCATCCTCCGCTCCGAGGTGCTGCGGGTCGTGCGCGAGCTGGGCGAGGGAACCGACGAGGAGACGGCCGACGCCGTCGCCGAGCTCGCCGCGTGGTTCCCGGTGTACCGCAGCTACCTCCCCTACGGCGCGGAGTACCTGGAGGAGGCGCGCCTGGCGGCCGCCGAGTCCCGGCCCGACCTCGTGGAGGTCATCGCCCGCATCACCGACCGCCTCGGCGACCGGTTCGAGCAGACGACCGGCGCCGTGATGGCCAAGGGCGTAGAGGACAACTCCTTCTACCGCTTCACCCGCCTGGTGTCGCTGACCGAGGTCGGCGGCGACCCGTCCGAGTTCGCGATCTCGCCGGAGGAGTTCCACCGCAGGCAGGTCGACCGGCAGCGCCGCCTGCCCGAGTCGATGACCGTGCTCTCGACCCACGACACCAAGCGCGGGGAGGACACGCGAGCGCGCATCCACGTGCTCGCCGAGCTTCCCGGCCGCTGGGAGCGGTTCCTGCGCACGGTGCGCGAGCGCGTCGGCTTCGGCGACGGCTCGCTCGAGAACCTGCTCTGGCAGTCGATCGTCGGCGCCTGGCCCGCGTCGCGCGAGCGGCTGCAGGACTACGCCATCAAGGCGGCGCGGGAGGCCGGCGCCTCGACCACGTGGACCGATCCGGACGAGGAGTTCGAGGCGCGCATGGCCGCCGCCGTCGACGCCGCCTTCGACGACGACCGGGTGCGGGCCGAGGTGGAGGCGCTGTCCGCCGTGATCGACGGACCCGGCGCGAGCAACGGGCTCGGCGCGAAGCTGCTGCAGCTCGCCGCCCCCGGGATCCCGGACGTCTACCAGGGCTCCGAGCGCTGGGAGCGGTCGCTGGTCGACCCGGACAACCGGCGCCCGGTCGAGTTCGACGTGTCGGCCGGGCTGCTCGCCCACATCGACGAGGGATGGCTCCCCGACATCGACTCCTCCGGCGCCGCCAAGGTGCTGGTCACCGCGAAGGCGCTGCGCCTGCGCCGCGACCGGCCCGAGCTCTTCACCGGCTATCGAGCGGTCTACGCGGAGGGCTCGCGCGCCGGGCACCTGGTCGGCTTCGACCGTGGCGGCGCGATCGCGCTGGCCACCCGCCTGCCCGTCGGGCTGTCCGCGACCGGTGGCTGGGCCGACACCACGGTCGACCTCGGGGAGGAACCGATGCGCGACGAGCTGACGGGCCGCGAGTTCCACGGTCGCGTGCGCCTGGCGTCCGTTTTCGAGCGGTACCCGGTCGCGCTGCTGGCGGTCGTCCGATGAGGGCGCGCGACCGCCGGTTCGGCGTCTGGGCGCCGAACGCCAGGAGCGTGGATGTGGTGCTCGGCGACCTCGGCACCTTCCCGCTGACGCCGGTCCCGGCCTCCGACTCCGCCCCCGCCGGCGGCTGGTGGGAGCTCGCCGAGTCCCCTGCGCTGCCCGACGCGCCGCTCGACTACGGCTACGTCGTGGACGGCGACGGGCCGTTCCCCGACCCTCGCTCGCTCCGCCAGCCGGCCGGCGTGCACGAGCTGAGCCGCGAGTTCGACCCGCAGGAGCACGCGTGGACGGACGGCGCCTGGGAGGGACGCGACCTCACCGGCGCGCTCATCTACGAGCTCCACATCGGCACCTTCACCCCGGAGGGCACGCTCGACTCGGCCATCGGCCGGCTCGACCACCTGGTGAAGCTGGGGGTCGAGGCCGTCGAGGTGCTGCCCGTCAACGCGTTCAACGGCACGCACAACTGGGGCTACGACGGCGTGCTCTGGTACGCCGTGCAGGAGCAGTACGGCGGTCCGGCCGCGTACCAGCGGTTCGTGGAGGCCTGCCACGCCCGCGGGCTGGCCGTGATCCAGGACGTCGTCTACAACCACCTCGGCCCCAGCGGCAACTACCTGCCGAAGTTCGGCCCGTACCTCGGGCAGGGCGCGAGCACGTGGGGCGTCAACGTGAACCTCGACGGGCCGCTCTCCGACGAGGTGCGCCGCTACATCCTCGACAACGCGGAGTACTGGCTGCGCGAGCAGCACGTCGACGGCCTGCGGCTGGACGCCGTGCACGCCCTCCAGGACCACGGCGCCACGCACCTGCTCGAGGCCCTCGCCGTGCTCGCCGACGAGCTGGCCGGCGAGACCGGGCGCCCGCGCACGCTGATCGCGGAGAGCGACCTGAACGACCCGAAGCTGATCCGCGCCCGTTCGCACCACGGCTACGGGCTGCACGCGCAGTGGGACGACGACGTGCACCACAGCATCCACGCCAACCTGACCGGCGAGGACACCGGCTACTACGCCGACTTCGCCGACCCGGACGCCCTGGTGAAGGTGTTCCGGCGCGGGTTCTTCCACGACGGCACCTGGTCGAGCTTCCGCGAGCGGTTCCACGGCCGGCCGCTCGACCCCGACATCCCGTTCACCCGCCTCGTCGTCTTCAGCCAGGACCACGATCAGATCGGCAACCGCGCGGTCGGCGACCGCCTGACCGCCACGCTCGACCCCGGCCGGCTCGCCGTCGCTGCCGCGCTGACCCTCCTCGGCCCGTTCACCCCGATGCTGTTCATGGGCGAGGAGTGGGCGGCCTCGACGCCGTGGCAGTTCTTCACCTCGCACCCGGAGCCGGAGCTCGGCAAGGCGACGGCGGAGGGTCGCATCGCCGAGTTCGCCCGGATGGGCTGGGACCCGGCGGTCGTGCCCGACCCTCAGGACCCGGAGACCTTCCAACGCTCGAAGCTCGACTGGTCGGAACTCGACCGCCCCGAGGGCGCCCGGATGCTGGAGTGGTACCGCACGCTGACCGCCGTACGTCGGACGATCCCCGCCGACGTCCCGGCGACGGACGTCGCCTACGCCGAGGGCGTCTTCCGCTTCCGCCGCGGAGACCTGCTCGTCGAGGCGAGTCTGTCGGGCACCGGACTCGGCGAGGCGCCGGCGGGCGCGGTCGCGGCGTTCGGCGAAGCGGTGCGGGTGAGCCGAGACTAGGTGCCACATGGTACAGTCAGGTACCACCTGGTACTAGGAGGCTGGAAATGGCGATGAACCTGCGGTTGGACGCTGCTCATGAGGAGCTGCTCGAGGCGCTTGCGCAGCAGGAGCACCGCACCAAGACAGAGGTCGTGAAGCTCGCACTCGAAGAGCGGGCTGCTCAGCTCGACAAGAGCGCGCGCACTCGAGCGATCATGGACCGCATCCTCGAAGAGGACGCGGCGCTGCTCGACGCTCTCTCCCAGTGACCGAATACCTCGAGCCCCGCGATGTGCTGGGTTTGATCCGACAGCTCGGTTTTCACCTTCGTGACCGGAACCTGCTGCTCTCGGCGCTCGCATCACCGCTGCCCGTCTTCGGCCAGGAAATGTATCCGGGCGACGTCAGTAAGGCAGCGGCACTCTTGATCGCCGTGAACCGGAATCATCCGCTCGCGGACGGCAACAAACGACTCGCGTGGATCGTCGCCAAGACCTTCCTGGCGCTCAATGGCCTCCATCTCGCGAGTGGGCCCGTTGCGGAGGGCGATACGTTCATCCGGAAAGTGGCGGACGGCGGCATCGAACACGATGAGGTTGTCGAGTGGATAGAGGCGCGGATCTCGCTATTGTGACCCGCGCCTAACGGCCGCGCCCCTCCGTGTCAATGCCTGGAGGGGCGCGGCGGATCACAGGTATCGTGGCGGTCTACCGCCGATCGGAGACACCGTGTCCCTGCCCTGTCCCTCGCTCCGCTGCCCGCGTCGCAGCCCCGCCACCGAGGGAGCGGACCGATGACCGCCTCGTCGCCGTACCCGCTCGGGCTGACCCTGAAGGAGGGCGGCGCCAACGTCGCCGTCTACAGCGAGCACGCCGACCGCGTGATCGTCAGCATGTTCGACCACCGCGGCCGCGAGACGCAGACGGCCCTACCGGAGCGCACCGGCCATGTCTTCCACGGCTTCGTGCCCGGCCTCGTCCCCGGCGTCCGCTACGGTCTGCGGGTCGACGGCCCGTGGGATCCCGCGAACGGGCTCCGCTTCTCGCCGGCGAAGGTGCTGCTGCCGCCGCAAGCGCGCGCCGTCACAGGCTCCTGGGACAACACGCAGGCCGTCTTCGGCCACCAGCTCGGCCGCCCCAAGCGACGCAGCGACACGAACGGCGCCCGCCACGTCGCGCTCGGCGTCGTCATCGACCGCCGCGAGTTCGACTGGGGCGACCACGAGCGCCCGCGCACGCCGCTGAGCGAGACGATCATCTACGAGCTCCACGTGAAGGGCTTCACGAAGCTCATGGAGTGGGTGCCGGAGGAGTTCCGCGGCACCTACGCGGGCCTCGCACACCCCGCGGCCATCGAGTACCTCAAGAACCTCGGCGTGACCGCGGTCGAGCTGCTGCCCATCCACCAGTTCGTCCAGGATGCGCACCTCCTTGAGAAGGGGCTCCGCAACTACTGGGGCTACAACTCGATCGGGTTTTTCGCGCCGCACAACGAGTACGCCGCCACCGGCGACACCGGACACCAGGTCGACGAGTTCAAGGGCATGGTGAAGGCGCTCCACGCCGCCGGCATCGAGGTCATCCTCGACGTGGTCTACAACCACACCGCCGAGGGCAACGATCTCGGCCCCACCTACAGCTTCAAGGGCATCGACAACCCGTCGTACTACCGACTGGTGGAAGGCGACGCCGCCCACTACTTCGACACCACCGGCACCGGCAACAGCTGGAACGTCAGCCACCCCGCCGCGCTGCAGGTCATCATGGACTCGCTGCGCTACTGGGTCGAGGACTTCCACATCGACGGCTTCCGGTTCGACCTGGCGACCACGCTGACCCGGCAGGGCGGCGACGCCAGCCTGCACAGCGCGTTCCTGACCCTGATCCAGCAGGACCCGATGCTCGCGCAGGTGAAGATGATCGCAGAGCCGTGGGATGTCGCCGGCTACCAGCTGGGCGGGTTCCCGGCGGACTGGTCCGAGTGGAACGGCAAGTTCCGCGACGACGTGCGCGACTTCTGGCGCGGCGAGCCCGGGGTGCTATCGACGCTGTCGCAGCGCGTGCTCGGCAGCCCCGACATCTACGAGGACTCCCGGCGCGCTCCGCTGTCGAGCGTCAACTTCGTCACCGCGCACGACGGCTTCACCCTGGCCGACCTCACCAGCTACAACGAGAAGCACAACGAGGCGAACGGCGAGGACAACCGCGACGGGGAGTCCGACAACCGCTCCAGCAACTACGGCGTCGAGGGCCCTACCGACGACGAGGGGATCAACGCCTTCCGCACCCGGCAGCGCAAGAACTTCCTCGCCACGGTGCTGCTCTCCGCCGGCGTGCCGATGATCCTCGGCGGTGACGAGATCGGCCGCACCCAGCAGGGCAACAACAACGCCTACTGCCAGGACAACGAGATCTCCTGGTTCGACTGGCAGAACGCCGACTGGGAGCTGCACGAGTTCACGTCGAAGCTCATCCGTCTGCGGCGCAACGAGCCGGCCCTGCGCCCGGAGTGGTACCGGCACGCGCCGGACGTCGGCGGCCCCGACGTCGTGTGCATCGTCCGCGCCGACGGCGAGCCCTTCGCCGACGAGGACTGGTCCGACCCGGAGGCGCGCTCCATCGCGTTCGAGCTGCGGCACGAGGGCGCGGACTCGTTCCTGCTCATGCTGAACGCCGCGGGCAACGGCGTCGAGTTCGTCCTGCCGGACGCCCCGGGCGGCGAGTGGGAGCTGGAGCTCTCCAGCGACCCCGGACTCGCGCTCGGCGACGGCGAGCGCGTCATCCTCGGCGAGTCCGCCTTCGCCCTGCTGCGGTCGCGGAACGGCTGATGCCCGAGTCCACCATCCCGGCGCTGCTCGGTCGCTACCGGCCGCAGCACGTGATCGGCCGCGGCGGCGAGGCGAGCATCTTCCGCGCGACCGACGAGCTGCTCGGCCGCGAGGTCGCGATCAAGCTCTACCGCTCCGGCGGCGAGGAGGAGATGGCGCAGTACCGGACAGAGCAGGCGGCCCTCGCGAGGCTCAGCCATCACGGGATCGTGTCGCTGATCGACGCCGGGATCGACTACACCTCGCCCAAGGACCCGCGGCCCTTCCTCATCGTGGAGCTCGTCTCCGGCACCGACCTCGCGGCCACCCTCGCGCAGCGGGAGCTGTCGCTGGAGGAGATCGCCGAGATCGCCTACGACATCTCCGAAGCGCTGGAGTACGTGCACGCGAACGGGGTCGTGCACCGCGACATCAAGCCGTCGAACATCATGCTGGTCTCCTACGGCACCACCACGTTCCGTGCCAGGGCACGGCTGACCGACTTCGGCATCGCGAGCGGCATCGCCTCGGTGCCGTCGCAGCCGGACGAGGGCAAGACGACCGGCACGGCCGCCTACCTCTCCCCTGAGCAGGCGATGCGGCAGCCGGCGACCTCCGCCAGCGACATCTACTCGCTCGGGCTGGTGCTGCTGGAGTGCTTCACCCGAACCGTGGCCTTCCCGGGCGCCGCGGTCGAGTCCGCGATGGCCCGCCTCGAGCACGAGCCGCCGGTTCCGGACGGGCTCCCCGACGAGTGGACGCGCATCCTCCACGCCATGACCTCGAGCGACCCCGCCGCGCGACCGACAGCGGCGCAACTGACCCCGGTGTTCCGCGAGGCGGTCATCGCGGCGGCCGGCCTTCAGCAGAGGGTATGACGACGAGCGAGACGCAGAGCGCGGAGAGCGCCGCCATCGAGGATCACGCCGCACTGGGCGACGGGCGCACGGTCGCCCTGATCGACCGCTCCGGCACCGTGGACTGGCTGCCGGTGCCCAGTCTCGACTCCCCTCCGGTGTTCGCCGCGCTGCTCGACCTGGACCGGGGCGGGCGGATGGTGCTGCGTCCGGTCGCCGACTTCACCACGCGCCGGCACTACCTGCCGGGCACGAACGTCCTCGAGACCACCTTCACCACCGCGAACGGCGCCGTCCGGGTCACGGATGCGCTCGTCACCGGCGTGGCCGGCCGGCTGCCGTGGCTGGAGTTCGCCCGGCGCATCGAGGGCGTCTCCGGCACCGTGGTCATGGACTGGTCGGTCGAGCCGGGCTCGATGCTCGGGACCTCGAGCCCGTGGGCCGAGCACGTCGACGGCAGCCGCATCCTGCGCATCGGGACCGTCAACATTGGCGTCACCGGCCTCGCGGACGCGGAGGAGGACGCCGACGCGCCTCGGTTCGGCGGCCGCATCCGGGTCGTCGAGGGCAGCAGGCGCACCCTCACGGTGGTCGCGACCGACGACGAGCCGCTTCACCTCCCGCAGCCTCACAACGTCGACATCGGCATCGACCGGACCGTGGGCAATTGGGAGCTCTGGTCGCGCACCTTCTCGTACGACGGCCCCTGGGCGGACGCCGTCCAGCGCAGCGCACTCGCGCTCAAGCTCCTGCTCTACGCGCCGACCGGAGCGATCGCCGCAGCCGCGACGACCTCGCTCCCGGAGACTCCGCGCGGCGGCAAGAACTGGGACTACCGCTTCGCCTGGGTGCGCGACACCGCGTACACGCTGCGCTCCCTCGCGCGGTTCGGGCTGCGCGAGGAGACGCACGCCGCGGTCTCCTGGCTGCTGCGGGCGGTGAAGGGCGACCCCGGGGGCCTGCGCATCCTCTACGGGCTGCGGGAGGCGTCGTCGGCCGAGCCGCAGGCGCACGACGTGCCCGGCTGGCGCGGCATCGGGCCGGTGGTGACAGGCAACCGCGCCGCCGATCAGCTGCAACTCGGCGTCTACGGCGACCTGCTCAGTGTCGCGCTCGCCTACGCGTCGGCCGGCAACGTGCTCGACGTACCCACAAGGCGCCTGGTGTCGGACGTCGCCGACCACGTGTGCGACGTCTGGCGGCAGCCGGACTCCGGGATGTGGGAGCTCACCGAGCTCCGCCACCACACCTCGTCGAAGATGGGATGCTGGCAGGCGCTCCAGGCCGCACAGCAGCTCGCCGCCCTTGGCCAGGCCGACGGCAACCCGGAGCGCTGGCGGCGGGAGGCGGACCTCATCCACGACTGGGTGGAGGAGCACTGCTGGTCGGAGCGCCTGGGCGCCTACACCATGGTGGCGGGGGAGGACGAGCTGGACGCGTCGGTGCTGCTGCACGCGCCCAGCGGGTTCGACCGCGGCGAGCGCATGCGGTCGACGATCGAAGCGCTGCGGCGCGAGCTCGGCCGTGGTTCGCTGCTCTACCGCTTCACGGGCGCGGAAGCCGAGGGCGAGCGTCCGTTCGTGGCGTGCTCGTTCTGGCTGGCGTCGGCGCTCGCCTGCATCGGCGACATCCCGGCCGCCGCGGAGCTGATGGACGACCTGGTCGCCCGCGCCAACGACGTCGGGCTCTACGCCGAGATGATGGACGAGGACGGCACCTTCTGGGGCAACTTCCCGCAGGCGCTCTCGCACCTCGGGCTCATCGACGCCGCCCTGACGATCGCCGACCTCCGCCGCTGACCCGCCGCGCCTCGTGACGAACGGGCCCGATTCGTGGCGAACGGCGACGATTCGTGACGAACGGGCGACGATTCGTGACGACCGGCGGGTCAGCGCGAGCGGGTCTCGAGCGTCGCGGCGATGGCGTGCGGGACGGTCTCGTCCTGCAGGGAGGTCGTGTCGCCCAGCGGACGGCCGTCGAAGAGGTCGACCAGCAGGCGGCGCATGATCTTGCCCGAGCGCGTCTTCGGGAGGTCGCCCACCACCACGACGTGCCGCGGCTTCGCGATCGCGCCGATCTCGCGGGTGACCTGCTCGCGCAGCTCCGCCTCCCCCGGCGCCACGCCCGACGGCACGACGAACGCCGCCACCGCCTGCCCGGTCGTCGCGTCGCCCACGCCGACCACGGCCGCCTCGGAGACACGGGGATGCGCGACGAGCGCCGACTCGATCTCGATCGTGGAGAGGCGGTGGCCCGAGACGTTGATCACGTCGTCGAGCCGGCCGAGCAGCCAGAGGTAGCCGTCCTCGTCCACAGCCGCGCCGTCGCCGGCGAGGAAGTAGCCGCGGTCGGCGAACGGCCGCCAGTACGAGTCGCGGTAGCGCTCCGGGTCGCCCCACACCGTGCGCGACATGGCCGGCCACGTCCCGTCGATCACGATGGAGCCGCCGGACCCGCGCGCCACATCGTCGCCGCGCTCGTCGACCACCCGCACCGTCACTCCCGGGATGGCGTTGGTCGCTGAGCCCGGCTTCAGCGCGGTCACGCCGGGCAGCGGCGCGACGATGGCGGCGCCCGACTCCGACTGCCACCAGGTGTCGACCACCGGCGCGCGTCCGGCGCCCAGCTGCTCGCGGAACCAGACCCAGGCCTCCGGGTTGATCGCCTCGCCGACGGTGCCGAGCAGGCGGATGCTGGACAAGTCCCACCCGTCTCCCACACCCTCCGGGAACCACGTCATCAGCGTCCGGATCAGGGTCGGCGCGGTGTAGTACGTCGTCACCCCGTAGCGCTCGATGATCTCGAAGTGCCGCCCGGTGTGCGGGGTGTTCGGGGTCCCCTCGTAGATGACGGAGGTGGCGCCGTTCGAGAGCGGGCCGTAGAGCACGTAGGTGTGCGCGGTCACCCAGGCGAGGTCGGCAGTGCACCAGTAGACGTCGTCGTCCTTCGCGTCGAACAGCGCCCAGTGGCTCCACGACGCCTGCGTCAGGTAACCGCCGGTGGTGTGCACGACGCCCTTCGGCCGGCCGGTCGTGCCCGAGGTGTAGATGATGAACAGCGGGGTCTCGGCGTCGAAGAACTCGGGCTCGTGGACGCTGGACGCGGTGTCCACCACGTCGTGCCACCAGACGTCGCGGCCGGGCGTCCACGGGATGTCGGGGGTCAGCTCGCCGGTGCGCCGCACCACCAGCACGTGCTCGATGGCGTTGTCGCCCGCGACGGCGGCATCCGCGTTCGCCTTCACCGGCACGGCGGCGCCGCGACGGAACTGCCCGTCGGAGGTGACCAGCAGCTTCGCTCCGGTGTCCTCGACGCGGAAGCGCAGCGCCTCCGCCGAGAAGCCGCCGAAGACGAGCGAGTGGATGGCGCCGACGCGCGCGATCGCGAGGGTGATGACGACGGTCTCCGGGATGACGGGGAGGTACACGACGACACGGTCGCCCTTCCCGATCCCGAGCGCCGTGAGCGCGTTCGCAGCCCGCGCCACCCGCCGCTGGAGGTCCGCGAAGGTGATCGTCTCGCGGTCGCCCGGCTCGCCCTCGAAGTGCAGCGCCACCCGGTGGCCGCGGCCCGCCGCGACGTGCCGGTCGACGCAGTTCACGGCGGCGTTCAGCCTTCCGCCCGCGAACCACTCGGCGCGCGGGATGCTGAGCTCGCCGTCCGCCCCGACGGTCGCCGGCTCCCAGGTGTGCGCGGTGTGCCACGGCTCGGCCCAGTCGAGCCGCGCCGCCTGCCGCTCCCAGAACGCGACCGGGTCGGCGGCCGCCTCGGCGTACACCGACGCATCCACGTTCGCCTGCGCGGCGAACTCGGGCGGCGGCGCGTACAGCCGGTTCTCGCGGCCGAGGTTCTGGATGGGCGTGCTCACCCTCCGACGCTACCCAGCCTCGTGCGCGTGCTCCTCCCGTCGCGCAACGATCCGTAACTCAGCCATCGACTCCGCGAAGACTTCACGCGACACGCCGCTGGGCCGTTCAGTTTTGGTGGACTCGACGGTTGCGGGAGCTCAGGCGCCGACGTAACGAGCGAGGTGCTCGCCGGTGAGGGTGGAGCGGGCGGCGACGAGGTCGGCGGGCGTGCCCTCGAAGACGATGCGGCCGCCGTCGTGGCCGGCTCCGGGGCCCAGGTCGATGATCCAGTCGGCGTGGGCCATCACGGCCTGGTGGTGCTCGATGACGATCACGGACTTGCCGGAGTCGACCAGGCGGTCGAGCAGGCCGAGCAGCTGCTCGACGTCGGCGAGGTGCAGGCCGGTCGTCGGCTCGTCGAGCACGTAGACACCGCCCTTCTCGCCCATGTGCGTCGCCAGCTTGAGCCGCTGCCGCTCGCCGCCGGACAGCGTGGTGAGCGGCTGGCCGATCGTCAGGTAGCCGAGCCCGACATCCGACAGCCGCTCCAGGATGGCGTGCGCGGCGGGCTGCTTCGCCTCCCCGGCGGCGAAGAACTCGACCGCCTCGGAGACCGGCATGGCCAGCACCTGGCTGATGTCGCGGCCGCCGAGCGTGTACTCGAGCACGGAGTCGTCGAAGCGGCGGCCCTCGCAGACCTCGCACACGGTCGAGACGCCGGCCATCACACCGAGGTCGGTGTAGATGACGCCCGCGCCGTTGCAGTTCGGGCAGGCGCCCTCGGAGTTCGCGCTGAACAGGGCCGGTTTGACGCCGTTGACCTTCGCGAACGCCTTGCGGATCGGCTCCAGCATCCCGGTGTACGTCGCCGGGTTGCTACGCCGCGACCCGCGGATCGCGGCCTGGTCGACGGCGACGACGCCCTCGCGCGGTGCGACGGAGCCGTGGATGAGCGAGCTCTTGCCCGACCCGGCCACCCCGGTGACCACCACCAGCACGCCGAGCGGGATGTCGACGTCCACCCCCTGCAGGTTGTGCTCGTCGGCGCCGCGCACCTCGAGGGCGCCGGTCGGCGTCCGCACCGCGTTCTTCACCCGCGCGCGGTCGTCGAGGTGCCGCCCGGTGAGGGTGCCGCTCGCGCGCAGCCCGTCGACCGTGCCCTGGAAGACGACCTCTCCTCCGCCGGCGCCCGCCCGCGGCCCGAGGTCGACCACGTAGTCGGCGATCGCGATCGCCTCCGGCTTGTGCTCGACGACCAGCACGGTGTTCCCCTTGTCGCGCAGCTGCTGCAGCAGGCCGTTCATCCGCTGGATGTCGTGCGGGTGCAGCCCGACCGTCGGCTCGTCGAACACGTAGGTGATGTCGGTGAGCGACGACCCGAGGTGGCGGATCATCTTGGTGCGCTGGGCCTCCCCGCCCGAGAGCGTGCCGGAGGGCCGGTCGAGCGACAGGTAGCCGAGCCCGATCTCGACGAACGAATCGAGCAGGTGCTGCAGGTTGCGCAGCAGCGGCGCCACGGACGGCTCGTCGAGCGACCGCATCCAGTCGGAGAGGTCGGTGATCTGCATCGCGCAGGCGTCGGCGATGCTCACGCCGCCGATCTTCGACGAGCGCGCGGCCTCGCTGAGCCGGGTGCCGCCGCACTCCGGGCAGGCCGTGAAGGTGACGGCCCGCTCGACGAAGGCGCGGATGTGCGGCTGCATCGCGTCGACGTCCTTCGAGAGCATCGACTTCTGCACCTTGGGCACCAGGCCCTCGTAGGTGAGATTGATGCCGTTGATCTTCACCTTCACCGGCTCGCGGTAGAGGAAGTCGTGTCGCTCGGTCTCGGAGAACTCCCGGATCGGCTTGTCTGCAGGCAGGAAGCCGGACTCCGAGAACATCCGCACGGACCAGCCGTCGGCGGTGTAGCCCGGGATGGTGATGGCCCCCTCGGTCAGCGACTTGCTGTCGTCGAACAGCTGGCCCAGGTCGATGTCGCTCACCGTGCCCATGCCCTCGCAGCGCGGGCACATGCCGCCCAGCTGGGAGAACTCCCGCTTCTCCGTCTTGCCCCCGACCGTGATCGCGCCGGCCCCGGTGACCGACGGGATGTTGAACGAGAAGGCCCGCGGCGAGCCGATGTGCGGCTGCCCCAGGCGGCTGAACAGGATGCGCAGCATCGCGTTCGCGTCGGTGACCGTGCCGACGGTGGAGCGCGCGTTGGCGCCCATCCGCTCCTGGTCGACGATGATGGCGGTGGTCAGCCCCTCCAGCACGTCGACGTCGGGACGCGCCAGCGAGGGCATGAACCCCTGCACGAACGCGCTGTAGGTCTCGTTGATCATGCGCTGCGACTCGGCGGCGATGGTGCTGAACACGAGCGAGCTCTTGCCCGACCCGGAGACTCCGGTGAACACGGTGAGCCGCCGCTTCGGAAGCTCGACGCTCACATTCTTCAGGTTGTTCTCGCGCGCCCCCTCGACGCGGATCAGGTCGTGGCTGTCGGCCGCTGCCGTCATGTCGATTCCCTCCCTCGGGCGCTGACCACGCTATCTCAGGAGGAGGACGCTGCGGGGCGGACGCTGTACCGCAGCCGGGCGAACTGGCCGACCGCCGACGCCTCCTCGAGCCGGAGCCGGTCGGACTCGACCCGCCGCGGGAAGAGCGGTGCGCCCGCTGTGAGCGCCACGGGCGCGAGGGAGATCGCCAGCTCGTCGAGCGCGTCGGCATCGAGGAACTGACCCGCCAGATCGCCGCCGCCGACCACCCAGATGTCGCCGTCGCCCGCCGCCTCGCGAATCGCCGGAAGGCTGTCCGCAACCGAGCCCGACACGAACCGGATGTCCGCGCCCTCCGGCGCCGGCAGCTCCCGGTGGGTGAAGACGAACGTCGGCCGGTCGCCATGGAACTCCCGCCATTTCTCCGGCTGCTCCAGGATGCCGGTCTCGCGCAGCACCCACTCGTAGGTCGTGCGCCCCTCCACCATCACCGACGCGTTCGCCGGGACCAGCCCCTCGGCCGGCTCCTCGCCTCCCTCCACCGCGAAGAGCCAGGCGAGCGAGTCGTGCTCGTCCGCGATGAATCCGTTGATGGTCGCCGCCGTGTCGAAGATGATCCGCCCCATGCCCAGGACGGTACCGGGCACCACCGACACGGTGGGAGCATGGGGCGCATGGATGCCGTCGACGCCCTGAACGAGATCGCCTTCTGGCTGGAGCGGGAGCTCGCTCCGAGTTTCAAGGTGCAGGCCTTCCGCCGCGCCGCCGCCACCATCGACGGCCTCGGCCAGGAGGAGCTCGTCGCCCGCGTCGCCGACGGGCGCCTCAAGCGGACCAAGGGGATCGGCGACCGCACCTTCCAGGTGATCGCGCAGGCCGTCGACGGCGAGGTCCCGAGCTACCTCGCCGATCTCCGCGAGCGCAACGCCGCGCCGCTCGACACCGGCGGCACGGAGCTGCTCGCCCTGCTGCGCGGCGACCTGCACAGCCACACCGAGTGGTCGGACGGCACGGTCCCGATCGAGGTGATGGCCGCAGCGGCCGCCACGCTCGGCCGCGAGTACCAGGCGATCACCGACCACTCCCCCACCCTCACGGTGGCGAGCGGCCTCAGCGCCGAGCGGCTGGAGGAGCAGCTGGACGTCATCGCGGGCCTCGACACCGGCGAGCTGACCCTGCTCACGGGCATCGAGGTCGACATCCTGGAGGACGGAACGCTCGACCAGACGCCGGAGCTGCTCGACCGGCTCGACGTCGTCGTGGGCAGCGTCCACTCGAAGCTCCGCTCCGACCGCCGCACGATGACCAAGCGGATGCTCGGCGGCATCCGCGACCCGCGCACCAACGTGCTCGGGCACTGCACCGGCCGTCTGGTGCAGGGGTCACGCGGCACCCGGCCGCCGTCCGAGTTCGACGCGAACGCCGTGTTCGCCGCGTGCGTCGAGAACCAGGTCGCGGTCGAGATCAACTCGCGGCCGGAGCGGCAGGACCCGCCGGACGACCTCATCCAGCGCGCCCTCGACGCCGGATGCTTCTTCTCGATCGACACCGACGCGCACGCCCCCGGCCAGCTCGACTTCCTCGCCTACGGTGCCGCGCGCGCCGCCGCCAACGGCGTCCCCGCCGACCGCATCATCACCACCTTCCCCCTCCCCCGCCTCCAAACCTGGCTAACCAAGTCCTGACCCGGCCGCCGAGTTGCACCTTGTGGCGAAAAAAGGGCGGAAATAGCCGCCACGACGTGCAACTCGGAGGGGGTCAGAAGCCCCAGGCGGAGGCCGGGGCCTGCACGATCTCGACCGGACGCGTGCTCCAGTGCGTGCCGTTGCCATAGTGGCTCGTGGCCCACGGGCTCGCCCAGATGGCCGCGGCGGTGGTGTCGGCGGAGGTGCCCGCCTGCAGGCCGGCGACGATGCCGGGGTAGCCGCGCTGCAGGTTCTTGGCGCAGTACTCCGCAGCCGTGATGAGGTCGGGGTAGCTGCCGAGGCCGGCTCCGCCGCCGGATCCGTAGCCGTTGTTCAGCGGGTTGTTGCGGTTCCACCAGTCGGGCGGGCCGTTCTCCTGCCGCATCCAGCGCAGCATCACGGTCACGTTCGCGTCGGTCTGCGGCCAGCCGCCGAACTTCAGCACGAGCTTCGCCCAGGACTCGTTCGTCCCGATCCGGGCGAGAGACTGGATCCCGTCCGTCGCCCCGATGTTCTCCCGGCTCACGACCGGCGCGGCGATCGTCGCGTCCACCAGCAGGTGCTGGTCCGGCGGGGAGACCTCGGCGGGCGCGACCGTCGTGGACGGGGCGACCAGCAGCGTCGAGGCGAGCGCTTCGTCCGTCGGCACGATCGAGAAGCCGCACACCAGGCCGATGACCGCGAGCGTCACGCCGACCCGGTGATGCAGCGGCAGCAACGGCCGCCGAGGGCGCCTCGGCAGCCGGATGCGCACCCGCTGCGTCGGCACGGCGGCACGACGGCCTGCCGAGCGGCGGCCGCGGGGGCGGAGGGGGGCGGATGCGGGCTGCATACCCGAGGAAGGGTACCAGCGTCCCGCTGAATCGCCACCCTGAGGCCGGCTACCTGGCGACCTCGTTCAGCCGCTCCAGGAGCTCGGCGAGCCGCCGGACGTCGTCCTCGCCCCAGCGCCGCAGGCTGCGGTACAGGTTGGCCTGGTCGGCCGCGCGCACCTCGTTCACCCGCTCGATCGCCTCCGGCGTCGCCGCAAGGAAGCTCGCGCGCCGGTCGGCCGGATCGGCCTTCCGCTCGACGAAGCCCATGTCTTCGAGGATCTTCACCTGCCGGCTGATCACGCTCTTGTCCGTGTACAGCATCGCCGCGAGCGCACCGGCGTGGATGGGGCCGCTGCGCACGATCGTGCTGAGCAGCTTGTAGCCGACCGGCTGCAGGTCGGGGTGGATGCGCGACGCGCGCTCCCGCATCGAGGTGCCGACCTGGTTGAACAGCCGGGTGAACTGCTCCTCCACCTCGGCGATGGCCGCGTCGGTGCCCGCACCCGCGGGCGGAAGGGTGGCGGCGTCGGCCGCCGCCACCCGTCCCGTGTTGTCCATGGCCGCGATCATAACGCGATCGGCTAGCGGCCGTTCTCAGGGGCGGTGGCGTCGCCGCCCGCCCGGATCGCGGCGACCGAGCCGGTCGCGGGCGCGCCGATCAAGGCCTCGGCGACCTCGACCGCGTTCTCCTCCGCGGCCTCCAGCCGGCCCTCGCCCGCCTCCTTCTCCTTCATCCGCTCGATCGCGGTCTTCGTGCCGAGCTTCACGTTCGGCAGGAAGGCGATCGCGATGATGCTGACGATCGCGAGCGGAACGGCGATCAGGAAGATGTCCGCGACCGCCTGGCCGTACACCGACTCGACGATGGTGCGGATGCCGGCCGGCAGGTGGTTCACCTGGGGCAGCTGGCCGCTCTGCAGCGACTTGAGCGCCTCGATCCCCTTCGCGCCGTACTTGGCCGCGGCGGTGAGCAGGTCGCCCTTGCGGTCGCCCATCGAGTTCACGACGGTCGTGCCGAGCACGCTTCCCATCACGGAGACGCCGATGGTGCCGCCGAGGCTGCGGAAGAAGGCGACGTTGGAGCTGGCCGCGCCGAGCTGCTCGGGCTGGACCGTGTTCTGCACGATCAGCACGAGGTTCTGCATGACCATGCCGACGCCCGCGCCGAGGATCAGCATGTAGACGGAGACGAGGACGTAGTTCGTGTCGAACTCGATCGTGCTCATCAGGTACAGACCGACGGCCAGCAGCACCGAGCCGGCGATCATGTAGCCCTTCCACCGGCCGAACCGGCTGATCAGGTTACCGACCACCATCGACGACAGCAGCAGCCCGAAGATCATCGGCAGCGTCAGCAGACCCGACTCGGTCGGGGTCGCCCCACGCGCCAGCTGCATGTACTGGCCGAGGTAGACCGACGTGCCGAACATCGCGACGCCCACCGAGATGGAGGCGATCACCGCGAGCGTGAAGGTGCGGTTCTTGAACATCCCGAGCGGGATGATCGGCTCCTTCACCACGAGCTCGGTGATGACCATGCCGATCAGCAGCGCGACGGCGATGCCGACCATCCAGAACGTCTGCGCGCTCCACCAGTCGAAGTCCTTGCCCGCGAGCGACACCCAGATGAGCAGCAGCGAGACGCCGCCGGCCAGCAGGACCGCGCCGAGGTAGTCGATGCGCACCGTGCGTGCGGGGCGCTTCGGCAGCTTCAGGGTGAACTGGAGCAGGATGATCGCGATGATCGCGACAGGCACGCCGACGAAGAAGTTCCAGCGCCAGCCGATGGAGTCGGTGAGCAGGCCGCCGATGAGCGGCCCGCCGACGGTTCCGACCGCCATGATGCCGCCGAAGAGGCCCATGTAGCGGCCTCGCTCGCGCGGGCTGATGATGTCGGCCATGATGATCTGGCTCAGCGCCGTGAGCCCTCCGGCGCCGAGGCCCTGGACCACGCGGAAGCCGATGAGCATGTTGGTGTCCTGCGAGAACCCGGCGAGCGCCGAGCCGAGGACGAAGAGCACGAGCGCGAGCTGGATGAGCAGCTTGCGGTTGAGCAGGTCGGCGAGCTTGCCCCAGATCGGGGTGGAGACGGTGGTGGCGAGCAGCGTGCTCGTCACAACCCAGGTGTAGGCGGTCTGGTCGCCGTGCAGTTCGGAGATGATCCGCGGCATCGAGGTCGAGACGACCGTGCCCGCGAGGATCGAGACGAACATGCCGAGCAGGAGCCCGGAGAGGGATTCGAGCACCTGGCGATGCGACATCGCCGCGGGTGCTTCGTCTCTGGTGAGAGTGGTGGACATATGGATCCTTCGCGCAATTGGTTGACGATGATCAACCATATATAATTAGGTGACCATAGTCAACTAACAGAGTGCGTCGCTGCAAAATTTCCGATCATGCAAACTTTTCTCTCCCCCTCTGAAAGCCTCCGCGACCGCAAGAAGGCGCAGGTCAGAGCCGACCTCGAACGCGCCGCGCTGGAGCTCGCCCTCGAGCGCGACCTCGACGAGGTGACCGTCGATGAGATCTGCGCCCGCATCCCGGTCTCGCACCGCACCTTCTTCAACTACTTCGACACCAAGGAGGACGCGCTCTTCGACGTCCGACGCGCCTGGGGCGACCCGGAGTGGTTCGCCCGGCGCCTGGCCGAGGCGTATGAGGGCAGCGTCGTCGGCGCCGTCGTCGCCGCGCTGTTCCCCCACGAGGAGACGGGAGGCGACCAGAGGATGCGCGAGGCGCGCATGCTCATCGCCGCGCGGCATCCTGGTCTGATCCGGCGCAAGGCGGGCCGGCTCGAGGAGTTGCGCGCCGGCCTCGTCGAGGTCGTCGCCGCGTTCGTCGCCGAGCGCGACCCCGCCTCGGCGGAGGCCGCGGCGGCTCTGGGCATCGACCCCGACGCCCAGGCGGAACTGCTCGTCGTCGCGTGCGTCGGCGCCGTCCGCATCGCGGTCCGCGAGTGGGCGGAACAGGGCGCGAACGCCACGGAGGAGCAGGTGAAGACGCGCGCGGTGGCCGTCGCCCGCGCGCTCGCCCCGGCGCTGGGCTGAGCATCCTCACACCCGAAACGGGTTCATCTCCAGGCTGACGGGCCCGGTGTTCCGTACTCTCGGAGGATGCAGACCCGTCGTGACCGAGCCTGGGCACTCAGCCGACCCGTCCACTGGATCATCTGGACCGTCGTGCTCTTCGCACTGACGATCGCCCTCGGGTTCGCGGCGAAGGCACTGCCGGCGCTCCGCTTCGCCGGCCTCGACGCCGCGGTCAACCGGGTCAACTCCCCGCTGCTCGACACGGCGGCCCTCCTGCTCGACCGGCTGGACCACCCCGTGGTGGTCGCCGTCATCCTGGTGGTCGTGTTCGTCGTGCTCCTGCCGCTGGCGGGCTGGCGCAGGGCGCTCGGGGTCTGCGTCGTCACCGGCGCCGCGTGGCTCACCACCCTCGTCGTCAAGTACGTCGTGGCGCAGCCGCGGCCGTCGACGGGCGACCTGACCCACCTGCTGCACGTCTCCCCCGCCACGCTGAGCTATCCGAGCGGCCACGTCGTCTTCGCGACCGCTCTGGTCGCCGCGCTCGCAGCGGTGTGCCGCACGACCACCGCGCGGGCTCTCGTGCTCGTGATCGGCGGCCTCCTCGTCGTGGCGGTCGCGTGGTCGCGGCTGTACGTCGGCGTGCACTACGGCACCGACGTCGTGGGCGGCGTGCTGAACGGCGTCGCGGGCGCCGTGCTCATGGCCGGGCTCTGGGACCTGGCCACGCGGCGCCTGGCGCCGGGCCGCGCCGCCTGAGGCAGGCGGCGCACGCGCTGACCAGCCCCGGCGGGGCGCAGCGCAAGGACTACGCAGTGCGTAGGTAGTCCGACGGTCTTCGTCGGCATGTTCGGGACGGGATCGTGGTCGCACACGATCCCGTGCGTCGTTTTTTCTCCGGAACGCGTCATGATCCGCGATCGCGTTCGTCCACGTAGTTAAAACGCCCGCACTGCCGTAAGGACCCGAAACCTTATGAACTGTCGACTCGACGACCTCTCCGACGCCGAACTCCTCGCGCTCGCACGCGAGGGGGACGGCCCCGCCTACGGGGTCCTGTTCAAGCGCCATTGGCACGCCGGCCGCGCCATGGCGGCCTCCGTCACCAGCCGGTTCGAGGCCGACGACCTCGCCTCCGAGGCCTTCGCCCGCATCCTCAAGGCGGTCGAGAAGGGCAACGGACCGAAGACCGGCTTCCGCTCCTACCTCGCGACCACCATCCGCAACGTGGCCATCGACTGGTCGCGCCGCAAGAGCACGCCAAACATCGAAGACGCCGACGTCATCGAGGACTGGACCTACAGCGAGGTCACGGCGCTCGAGCGCATGGAGCGCGAGACGATGGCGAAGGCCTTCTACGCGCTGCCCGACAGCTGGCAGGAGGTGCTCTGGTACACCGAGGTCGAGGACATGGCCCCGCGCGAGGTCGCGCCGCTGCTCGGCCTCACACCCAACGCGGTCTCGGCCCTCGCCGTCCGTGCCCGCGAGGGCCTCCGGCAGTCGTGGATCAATGCGCACCTCGCCGAGGTCTCCGACGAGGAGCCGGAGCACGCATGGGTGCTCTCCAAGCTCGGCTCGCACGTGCGGGGCAAGCTCTCCCGCACCGACCGCGCGAAGGTCGAGGAGCATCTCGACGCGTGCCCCTCCTGTGCCGACGCGGCCGAGGAGGCCGGCCGGGTGGGGTCGCGGCTCGCCATGGGCATCCTGCCGCTGTTCCTCGGGATCGCCGGAGCCGTCGCCTACTCGGCGTGGACGAGCGAGCGCTCCGGCAGCGCCGTCGCCGCGACGCTGTCCGGCACGCACGCCGCCCATGCCCCGGCCGCGCACGCAGTGAGCGCAGGCCCGTCGGGCGTCGTCCACGCCGTGCGCGGAGCCGGCCGCCTGCGCACCCTGCTCAGCGCCGGGGCCTCCGCCTCGAGCTCGGGCGCCGCCGCCGTCGCCGCGGTCGTCGCCGCCGCGGTGCTGACGACCGGCGCCGTCATGGCCGCGCCCCAGTCGAGCATCGCGGGCGGGCAGACCACGAGCGAGCCGGTCTCGAAGACGGCGGACCGGCCCGCGGAGAAGCGGCACGGCTCCGGCACCCCCGAGGCCCCGGTCGCCCAGGAGGCGCCTGCCGATGAGGAGAACCAGCAGGGCAGCGTCACCACTCCGTCGTCGCCGGTTCCGGCACCGACGGCGGAGGCCTCCCCTGCCCCTGCCCCTGCGGTCCCGACGCTCCCGGCGGTCGAGGCTTCCTCGCCCACCGCCACGCCCCCCGCCGAGCCGGAGCCGCCGGCCGCCCCGGAGACGCCGGGACCGTCGCCGTCCGCCACGCCCGCGCCGCCGGAACCTCGAGAAGACGCGTGCGAGGCGGCGATCCGTCTCGTGCCCGCCGATCAGACGGTGCTCGGGTACCGGCTCGACGACCCGGCTGGCTCCGCCTCGGCGGTCGACCTCATCCACGGCGCCGTCGGCCGCTATGCGGGCTCGCCGGGTCAGCCGGGCTGGACCCTGGCCGACTCGACCCTCCGTCCGTCGACAGACGAGTTCACCATCCAGATCCGCTTCAAGACCGCCGTCGGCGGCGGCCGCCTGATCGGCTTCAGCTCGGCCATGGAGGGGGACTCGCCCAGCTTCGACCGGCATCTCTTCCTGACCGACGACGGCCGGATGGCGTTCGGCGTCTGGCCGGGCACCGTCCACGTCATCTCGTCGCCGCAGAGCTACCTCGACGACTCCTGGCACCAGGCCACGGCGACCCTGTCGGCCGACGGCATGAAGCTGTACGTCGACGGCGCCCTGGTCGCTCACGATCCGTCGGTGACGCGGGCGCAGCAGTTCTCCGGGTACTGGCGCATCGGCTACGAGAGCATGTTCAACTGGGGCCCGCTGGAGCCGACCAACTGGGTCTTCGGCGGGACGCTCACCCACGCCGCCGTCTACAGCACCGCCCTGACGCCGGAGCAGATCTCCGCGCAGTGGCGGCGCTGCTCCGCGTCATAGCGGGGGCCGAGCCTCGTCTATCTCAGTAGGAACGCATTTTCGGGTTTCGCGTTTCCCCGGAGCAACTCCTTATCTCTAGTTGTCTCCCGAGTGGCCCGGCCGGCTCGTCCACATCCAGCCGCCGGGTCACTCCCTCCCGCACCGCCGCCGCAGAGGCGGCCGCCACATCCGACGATCGAGAGGACGAGATGAGGGCCACCTGGAATCCCCGCGAACGCGCGATCGGGCTCGTCAGCGCGACCACCGACGGCTGGCGCGGCGAGCTCGTCACCCCCCTCATCCCGCGCGACCCGTCCTCTCCCCTGAGGTCGGCGCTGCTCAACGAGCGGGCCGAACGGCTCGGGGAACTCCGCGCCCTCGACTTCCGCGTCTACGACACGGTGCGCATCGAGGAGGTCGGCTCCGGCGACACGTACCGCATCATCGACCGCTTCAAGGCGGCGGTGGAGGCCGTGAACCGTTCCGCCTGATCAGCCGTTCCCCAGCGTGACCGTCGTCCTGTCGGTCTTGCCGTCGCGCACGTAGGTGATCCTGACCGTGTCACCCGGCTTGCTGGTGAGCTGCTTCGCCGTCAGGTCGTCCACGCTCGCCACCGGCCGGCCGTCGACCTTCGTGATGATGTCGCCGGCCTGCAGCCCCGCCTGCTCGGCCGGACCGCCCGGCACCACCGCCTGGACGTACAGCCCGGGCTCGCCCTCACCGTTCTGACCGGGCACGACGGGGCTCACCGAGAGCCCGAAGGTCGGGTAGACGACCTTGCCCGTCCGGATGATCTGCTGCGCGATGGGCATTGCGACCGCCTGCGGAACCGCGAATCCGATGCCGACGCTTCCGCTGCTCGCGGCCCCCGAGGCCCCCGGAACGGTCGCGATGGCCGAGTTGACGCCGACCAGCCGGCCGTCGCAGTCCACGAGCGCCCCGCCCGAGTTGCCGGGATTGATGGACGCGTCGGTCTGGATGGCGTCGGCGAGCACGGCGTTGCGGTCGCTGTCGCTCTGCACCGGCACCGTCCGCCCGAGCGCACTCACCACGCCGGTCGTCACCGTGCTGGAGAGCCCGAGCGGTGCGCCGAGGGCCACGACCGGCTGCCCGACCTTGAGCTCGGTGGAGTCGCCCTGCCGGATCACCGGGAGGCCCGATCCCTCGACCTTGATGACGGCGATGTCGGCCCGCGGCGAGCGACCGACGAGCTTAGCCGGGTGCGTGCTGCCGTCGTTGTAGAGCACCACGACCTCGGCACCGTCCGCGGCGGGGGCGATCACGTGGTTGTTGGTCAGGATGTAGCCGTCGGCGGTGATGATCTCGCCACTGCCCGTCCCGCCGGAGCCGTCGCCTGCATGGACGCCGATGGTGACGATCGACGGCAGCACATCCTCTGCGACCTTCTCCGCGTCGCACACCGAGCGGGAGTCGGCCGACACCGACCCCGACAGCCCGCTGCCGGACGCCGAGGTCGCGTTGCGCAGGGTCAGCCCGCCCAGCACGCCCGCCCCGGCCAGGACGACCGCGCCGAGGACCGCGAGGACCACGATCGCCCAGGCCGGGAACCTCCCGGCGCGTCCCCCTGTGTGCCCGCCCGTTGACGACATCGAATCCCCCTCCACGCAGTGCTGCGACAAGGGTGGGGGCTGTCGGCCGCCGTTGGCTAGACACTTGAGCGCTCCGTCGTGGATGACGGGAAAAGCGGCGGATGGACGTGCCGATGTGACCGGGCCTCACTAATGTGAACGCATGGATTCCGGCATGGGAGTGTTCACCGCATATCTCGTGCACACCGATCCAGGCGCGGAGGACCGCACCGTCGAGCTCCCGCTGGTCACCCCCTTGCCGCCGTCGCGCGTGCGGCTTCCCGACCCCGAGGACCCGGGCAGGGTGCTGGTCTACGAGCTCGTGACTGCCGAGGACTGGCCGCGCGAGGCGACGTACCGGTTCCGAGGCCCGGAACAGCGCTGACACACTCGCCGACGGCTGCCTAGCCAGCGCGGCCTCCCGGACGACAAGCTGAGCCGGAGACTGAGCTCTCGACGGCTGGGGGAAGAGGTGCTGCGTGGTGACAGAAGACGACGCGACGCCCCCGGAGCCGCGGAGGGGTCCTGAGCAGGAGTGGTGGAGGAACGCCCTCAGCCACCCGGACGTCGAAGGCGTCGACATCGTGGAAGACCTCGTGCGCGTCCGGCTGCGGTCGGGGATCGAACTGGAGTGGTCGCGCGACGACGGCTGGTGCCGGCCGCATCTGTAGCGGCTGTCTTTCGCTGACCGGCGCGCACTGCGAGCATCGCAGCGCAACACAAAAGGGGTGCCGGCCTGAAACAACCTGACGACGACCAGGGCCGGCGCCCCGCCCGCACCCGGGCCGGCGCTCGGGGGACGAGGTGGAGGGCCCGCCTGCGCGAAACCCGAAACGCGGTCGCGGCCCTCCACCCCAATGGGAGGGAAGCTCTCGCCCGAAGAGCTTCCACTAGAAGAGACGCGGGGGCTCCTGCTTTCGTGATGCGACAGGCGGAGGAATGAGCGGGACGGTCGGACACGGCGGGGGCGCATCCCACGGTCTCCCCGTGCGCTTCGACGTGCTGGTGGGTCGCCGCGAGGAGGTGTCGCTCATCCGCCGGCTGCTGCTGTCGTCCGCACGTCTGGTCACGGTCACCGGTGCGGCCGGGGTGGGCAAGAGCAGGGTGGCGATCGCGGCGGCGGAGGGCCTGGCCCGCTCGGTGCACGGCATCTGGTACGTGGACGCGCGGGGCCGCGGCGACGACGTCGCGGCGACGATCGCGTCCGAGCTCAAGGTCGACGCCGGCACCGATCCTCTCTCCGCCGTGGTCGCCGCGCTCTCCGGGGCGGACGCGCTGCTGCTGCTCGACGACGTCGACGAGGTGGTCGGGGAGACCTCCGCGGCGGTGGATGCGCTGCTCGCCGCCTGCCCGGGCGTCAAGGTCCTCGCCACCACCCGGGAGCCGCTGAGCTCGACGGCGCAGACCCTCGTCGCGATCGGCCCGTTCGCCGACCGCGGGCTGACGGCGGCGAGCGATGCCGTGCGTCTCTTCGCCGAGCGCGCCGCGTCCGGGGACGCGCACTTCTCGGTCGACGGCGCCACTCTCCCCGAGGTGGTCCGGATCTGCGAGGCGACCTCCGGCGTCCCGCTCGCGATCGAGCTGGCCGCAGCCCAGCTGCAGTTCATGGATGCGGGGACGCTCGCGCGCCGCATCGACGACCAGCTCGCCGCGCTCGAGCCCGCGGATTCCGCATCCCGTTCGCTGAGGGCCGCCGTCGAGGACAGCTGGGCCCGCTGCGGGCCGGTGGAGCGGAGGGTGTGGTGCGACCTGTCGGTGCTGGCACCCGGCTGGGACCTGGACCTGGGCGAGGCTGTGGCCGCCCTCGCCGCGCCGGACCCCCGCGAGGCGACCGCAGCGGTGAAGCAGCTGATCCGGCGGTCGGTGGTGCATCGCCGCCGGGTGGGCGAGACCGTGCGCTACGAACTGCTGCCCGCGCTCCGCGAGTTCGGCGCCGAGCATCAGCAGCATCCCGACGACACGCGTCGGCACTTCGTCGGCTGCATGATCGCGCGGCTGCACGACGCAGAGGACGGCTGGTTCTCGGCGCGGCAGCGCGAGATCATGCTCCGCCTCGGGGGCGACCTCCCCAACCTCCGCCGCGCGGTGGCCATGGCGGCCGGGCTCGGCGACGCTGACCGGGCGGTCGAGACGGCGGTGACGGCCTGGCGTCAGGCCTGGACCATCCACGGAAGCACGGACGAACTGGCGCGGTGGCTCGGCCGTGCGCTCGAGTCGGGGACGCCGTCCCCGCTCTGGGAGACCCTCGGCCGGTCCCTCCGGGCGGCGGTCTACAGCCAGACCGTCAAACCGGGTCTCGCCCGCCTTGAGCTGTCGCAGGCTCTCCTCGCGCGGGCTGCCACGGTCGCGGCCGGCGATCCGGGCGCGGCCCGCGAGGCCGACATCGCCGTGAGGAGCGCTGAGGAGACGCTCGAACCGGACGACGCGGTGGCGGTGGCGATCCTCCGCGCGCTGATGGACGACCTCGGCGAGGAGGCCTACCGCTTCGGCCGGATCAACACACCTCAGCGCCTGGCCGCCCGGCTCCGGGCACTGGGCGAGAACGAGGAGGCCGCGGGGGTGGAGGCCGCGATCACGGAGCGGGCGCTCGTGGCGGGCGACCGCTATGAACGGTCGTTCCTGCGGACCGCCCGGGCGACGGCCGCCGCCGCGGCCGGCGACTACGACGCGTGCGAGCTCGACGCGCGCGACGCACTGGTGCTCAAGCGCGGCCTCGGCAACGGCCTCGGCGTCGCCCAGGCGCTGGAGCTGCTCGCCGACGTGGCACGTGAGCGGGCGGAGGCTGCGCGCGGGGCGACCCTGCTCGGCGCGGCTGCCCGCGCGGTGGCGCGACGCGGGGGCCGTCCGGGCGAACTATCCGCCGTACTTCCGCGACTCCGCCTCCACCGAGCGGGCGCTGCGCCGCAGGCTCGGCGACGCGGCGTTCGGCCGGGCGTTCGACTACGGCGCCGCCCTGACCGAGGACGAGAGCATCGGCTTCGCGCTCCATGGGATCGTCGAGACGCGCACCCGCACCGCCGTGCCCCTCGCCGCCCGCTCGATCCTGACGCCACGGGAGACCGAGGTCGCGTCGCTCGTCGCCGACGGCGAGACCAACCGCTCGATCGCCCGGCGGCTGTTCGTCTCCATCCGCACGGTCGAGACGCACGTGCAGAACGCCCTCGTGAAGCTGGGACTGCGTTCGCGGACGGAGTTGGCGGTGTGGTTCCGGGAGCAGCCGGAGACCGCTCGCCCGGAGGGCGCGGCCTGAGCGCGCGCCCTCCGGGGCGGACACTCAGGCGGCGAGCGCCAGCCGCAGCCCTGCCCTCGCGCGGGCGGCCAGCGCCGTCGCGCCGCCCACGGTCACCCCGAGCTGCTGGGACACCGTCGTGAGCGGCAGCTGCTGCAGCACGGTCAGAACGAGCACCTTCTGCCAGCGCTCCGGCAGGCTCCGGAACGGGCGCTCGAGGTCGCCGAGGTCGTTCAACTCGAACCGGTAGCTGCCCACCGCGCTGTCCTCCGGCAGCGGCACCAGGGTGGCCCTGCCCTCGCGGGCGCCCCAGGTGGCGGCGACGGTGCGGATGGCCGTCCGGAGGTAGTGGGCGAAGCCCTCGGTCGGGCCTTTGCCGTTCCGAAGCGAGGCGAGGACTTTGGCGAACGCCTCCTGCACGATGTCGTCCGCGTCGAAACGCGACGTGGTGCGGCGGGCGACGTGGTGCGCCCAGCCCTGGTAGCGCGTCCACAGGTCGCCGAGCGCGGCCCGATCTCCCGCGCGCACGCGGTCCAGGAGCTCCAGATCGGTGGGGCGGGTGGCGCTGGCGGTCATTCTCACTCCTCGGCTGGTGGATGACCTCAGGCTCTTTCTCATGCCCGCCCCGCCTGATCCGCGCGACTACCGAGCCGCTACCGGTTCCCGCCGGAGCGGCGTCACGAAGTCCGGCAGCCGCGTCCCGCAGCCGAGCAGCTCGGCCAGGGCCGCGACGACGCGCTCGGCGGCGCGCCCGTCGCCGAAGGGGCTCGGCGCGCCGGCCATGGACGCGTGCCGCACCGGATCCGCCAGCAGGCCGGACGCCTCCTCGACCATCCGCTCCACCCGGGTGCCCATGACCGCGGACGTGCCGGCGAGCACCCCCTCAGGCCGCGCCGTGGTGTCGCCGAGGACCAGGACAGGCACGTCGCAGCTGGGCGCGACCTCCTCGATCCGGGTGCAGTCGGTCAGCACCAGCGCCGAGCGCCCGATCAGCTCCAGAAGCACCTCGAACCGCGGCTGCGCGAGCGAGTGGATGTTCGCAGCGCGCCCGAGCTCCGACCCGAGCCCGGCGTGCACGGCGAGGTCCGGGTCCGCCGAGAGGACGAACGCGTGGCCGGGGAAGCGGGCCGCGAGGATGCGGACCGCAGCTCCCAGCCGGCGCACCGGCGCACCGGCGTGCTGCGGCCGGTGCGCGACCACGAGCACGATCGGCTGGGCTCCGGCGGGCGACGGGACACGCGGGTGGGAGAGCACGGTGTCGATCAGCGGGTCGCCGGTCACGACGATCCTGTGCTCCGGCACGGAAGCGGCGAGCAGCACCCTCGCGGCGTGCTCCGTCGGCGCCAGGTGGAGCCGCGAGAGCCGGTCGAGCTCCCGGCGGCCGGGCTCCTCCGCGACGCCGTCCGCCCGGTCGCCCGCGCGCCGACCGGCCGAGAGGTGGGCGACGGGCAGGCCGAGCCGGGAAGCCGCGCGCGCGGCGGCGAGCGCACGCGGCGACGCCGACTCCACCAGCACCGCATCCGGGCGCAGCGCCTCGACCAGCGACTCCACGTCGTCTCGCGGCTCGGCCCCCGTGCCGCGGACGGGCCGGAGCAGAGCCGACGCGTGCAGGGCGCGGACGACGGGCTCCATCCTGATCCAGTCGTCGGGCGATTCGTGGACGGTCATGACGGTGGGCATGGGCGGGCTCCTCTCGGCGAGAGCGACGACGCCCTCACCAGTAGAGACGTGCGTCTACCCCTCGACCTGACGCGACCGGCATCCGGGGTAGCGTTGCGGCATGAGCCTGAGCGTCGAGAACCAGCCGGACCAGTCCCGCTACGCCCTCCTCCAGGACGGCGAGGTGATCGGCATCGCGGAGTACGACCTGCGCGACGACGCCATCGTCTTCACCCACACCGAGGTCGACGAGGCGAAGCGCGAGAAGGGCATGGCGTCGACCCTCGTGCAGACAGCGCTCGACGACGTGCGCGACCACTCGGACCGGCGGGTGATCGCCTCCTGCCCCTACGTGCGGAGCTGGCTCAGCGAGCACCCCGACTACGCGGGGCTGCAGAAGCGGTAGCGCGCCCGTCCTCGCTCGGCGCCCGGCCCTCGACGCGCCGGCCGTTGCCCTCGCCGCCGAGGTCGAGCGTGATCTTGCCGCCCTGCCAGCCCTCGTCGCCGCGGTCGCCGGGCAACGGAGCGGGCGCCGGGAGGAGGGACTGGCGGTCCATCTCCTGCTGCGCCTCGTGACGGGCTGGTGCGAAGATCTCGTCGAACGAGCCGCCGATCGCCCCGCTCATCGTGCCCGAGCCGCGCTGCGCCTTGTTGGAGAGGTCGATCCAGCCGAGCTTCACCGCCACGACGATGGCGGCGATGAACGCCGCCACGATCCCCACGACCCACCAATTCACGCCCTCCAGGGTACCGGAGGGCCTGTGGAGTGGCTGAGTGCCGCTGGCGAACTGCCCCTCAGGGCACCCGGTAGAGCCACTCCTCGGTGTCGAACTTCTCGGCGACCAGCTTCTCGGCGGCCGCGTACTCGGCGTCGGTGAGGTCGCCCTCCGTCGCGCCGTACAGGTTCTTGAAGGTGAGCTTCATCTGCTCGATGATCTCTGCGCGGCTGAGGCCGGTCTGGCTGCGCAACGGGTCCACGCGCTTTGCCGCGCTGGTGATGCCCTTGTCGCTGATCTTCTCGCGGCCGATGCGGAGCACCTCGGTCATCTTCTGGCCGTCCATGTCGTAGCTCATGGTGACGTGGTGCAGCACGGCGCCGGAGCCCAGCCGCTTCTGAGCGGCCCCGCCGATCTTGCCCGACGGGCTCGTGATGTCGTTGAGGGGCTGGTAGACGGCGTCGATGCCCAGCGACTTGAGCGCCACGATCGCCCACTCGTCGAGGAACGCGTAGCTGTCGGCGAAGCTCATGCCCTGCACGAGGTCGGCCGGCGCGTAGATCGAGTAGGTGACGACCGATCCGGCCTCCATGAACATGGCGCCGCCGCCGGAGATGCGGCGGACGACCTGGATGCCGTACTTGGCGGCGTTCTCCGGGTCGACCTCGTTCTTGACCGACTGGAAGCTGCCGATCACCACGGCCGGCTCGTCCCACTCCCAGATGCGCAGGGTCGGCCCGCGGCGTCCCTCCCCCACCTCGGTCGCGAGCACCTCGTCGAGGGCCAGGTGCATCTGCGGGGAGACGGCCTTCGCGTGCACGATCTGCCAGTCGTAGTCGCGCCAGCTGGTCGCCTTCGCCAGCGCCCGGCGCACGGTCACGGCGACCGCCTCAGGCGAGAAGCCGAGCAGGCTGGCGCCTTCCGGCAGCGCGTCCTTGACGGCCGCGGCGATCGTCTTGGCGTCCGCCTCGGCGGGCAGACCGTTCACGGCGCTGTTGATCGCCTCGAGCGCCGTGTCCGGCTCGAGGAAGAAGTCGCCCGCGAGCTGGAAGTCCGCGATCCGGCCGTCGACCACCTCGAGGTCGACGACGACGAGCTTGCCACCGGGGACCTTGTACTCACCATGCATACGCCCACCCTACGTCCGCCGGCGGGCGCGGTGCTCAGTGCGGAGGCGGGCTCCCCTTGTCGTCGCCGAACTCGTCGATCATCTTGTCGGGCCGGTGCGCGAGGGTCACCCCGAACCCGATGAGCAGGATGACGAGGATGAGGCCGACGATGAAGATGAGGCCGGTGAGCAGGTTCGCGTTCCCGCCGACGGTGGCCGGGTTGTCGATCGGCGCGAAGCGCGACAGCCCGAGCAGGATGGTGATGTCCATGACGATCCTCCCGACCCCAGTGTCCGCGCCCCGACCCGGCCGCGCTAGACAGCTTCCGCCACGGCGACTGCGGCCTCCCGGAACATTTGCGCCCGCTCGCGCACCCGCAGTCGTTCCGGGAGGCCGCAGTCGCAGAGCCGGCGACCGTCAGTCGCGGGCGGGGAAGCGCTCTGCGAGCCAGGCCGTGAGGTCGGCGAAGACCTCCTCGCGGTTGGTCTCGTTGAAGATCTCGTGACGCGCTCCGTCGTAGACGATGGTGGTCACGTCGCTCAGCTTCGACCGCGTCCGGTACGAGTGCTCCAGCTTGCGGGCGCTCGCGGGGCCCCCGAGCGGGTCCTCCGAGCCGACCTGGATGAGCAGCGGCAGGTCGTTCGGGAGGTCACGGGCCGGGCGCCCGAGCAGGCGCGCGGCGTCCGCCATCCCGAACAGCTTCTGCAGCGGCGTGAGCGTGGTCAGCGGGTCGTCCATGAAGGCCTGCGCCACCGCGGTGTCGCGGCTGAGCCACTCGGCGCCGGTCGTGCCCAGGTGGGCGTGACGCTTGTTGAGGTCGCCGCCGTTCATGGAGCCGAGGACGCGGTAGGCCGTGCCCGAGAGGACCGCGGCGTCGTAGTCCTCGCTGTGGTGGTTGAGCAGCATCTGGCCGATCAGCGAGCCCCAGCTGTGGCCGACGTAGACGAGCGGCAGGTCGGGGTTCTCGTCGCGGATGAGCGCCGTGAAGGCGTGGACGTCGCGCACGGCGGCGCGCAGCCCTCCCGGCCCGAGCCTCCCGAGCTTCGTCGCGTCGCCGTTCCACTGCTCGAGGCCGGTGCGGCCGTGCCCGAGGTGGTCGTCCGCGTAGACGGCGTAGCCGTTCGCCGCGAGGTGCTCGGCGAGCGGCCGGTAGCGCCCGGCGTGCTCCCCCACCCCGTGCGCGAGCTGCACGACGGCCGCCGGCCTTGTGCCGTCCGGGGTGGGCGCGTACACATCGAAGTAGATGCGGGTGCCGTTCTCGTCGTCGAAGGTCCGGCCCTGCTGAGTCTGCACGGGCTCATTCTGGCGTACGCGCTGAGCGAAGGGGGTTTAGTTAGCAAGGCTAATTTGTTAGGCTAACTATGTATGACTGCACGACTGTCGACCCATGACCTCAGCGGCGCGCTGCGCATCGCTGTGGCGCGCCTCTCCCGGCGCCTGCGCGCCGAGAAGGAGGACCACGAGCTCAGCGACGCGCAGACCGCCATCCTCGGCTTCCTCGCCCGTGAGGGGTCCGCGACCATCGGCGGCCTCAGCGAGTTCGAGCGGGTCAAGCCGCCGTCGATGAACCGCACGGTCAACCGGCTGGAGGAGGCCGGCTACGTCGCACGCACGGCCGACGACGCCGACGGCCGCAAGGTCGTCGTGGTGCCCACCGAGCGCGGGCTGGAGCTGGTCGCCGAGACGCGCAGGCGGCGCGACGCCTGGCTGCACCAGCGCCTGCGCACGCTCACGGCCGAGGAGCGCGCCACGCTCGCCGAGGCCGCACGGATCATGCGGGAGCTCGCCGACTCGTGAGTTCCATGTTCCGCTCCCTCGCCGGCGTCAACTACCGCATCTGGGCCGCGGGCGCGATCGTCTCCAACGTCGGCACGTGGATGCAGCGCACCGCCCAGGACTGGATCGTCCTGACCCAGCTCACCCACAACAACGCGTCCGCGGTCGGCCTGGTCATGGCGCTGCAGTTCGCTCCGCAGCTGATCCTGCTGCCGGTCACGGGATGGGCGGCCGACCACCTGGACCGCCGCAAGCTCCTGATGGCCACGCAGGGCGCGATGGGGGCGCTCGGTCTGGGGCTCGGCATCCTGACCGTCACCGGCGCCGTGCAGCTCTGGCAGGTCTACCTGTTCGCCCTGCTGCTCGGCATCGTGGCCGCCTTCGACGCACCGGCACGGCAGACCTTCGTCTCCGAGCTCGTCGCCGGGCCCAACCTGTCGAATGCCGTCGCCCTCAACTCCGCCTCCTTCAACGCGGCCCGCCTGATCGGCCCGGCGGTCGCTGGACTGCTCACGGCGGCCGTGGGCGCAGGCTGGGTGTTCCTCATCAACGCGGCGACCTTCGGCGCCGTGCTGATCTCCCTCTCACTGCTGCGGCGCGAGAAGCTGTACCGCACCGAGCGGGCGAAGCGCTCCCGCGGCAGCCTGGTGGACGGCTTCCGCTACGTGAGGCGGCGTCCCGACATCCTCGTCATCCTGATCATGGTCTTCCTGATCGGGACGTTCGGCCTCAACTTCCCGATCTTCATCTCGACCATGTCGGTGAGCGTCTTCCATCAGGGCGCCGGCGAGTACGGCATCCTGTCGTCGATCATGGCGATCGGCTCCGTGATCGGCGCGCTGCTCTCAGCACGCCGCGACCGGCCGCGCATCTCGCTGCTGTTCGCGGGCGCCGCGTTCTTCGGCTTCGGCTGCGCGCTGGCGGCCGTGATGCCGACGTACTGGCTGTTCGCGATCGCGCTGATCGTCATCGGGGTCTCGTCGCAGACGCTGATGACCACGGCGAACGGGACCGTGCAGCTGACCACGGACCCGAAGCTGCGAGGCCGCGTCATGGCCATCTACATGGCGATCTTCATGGGCGGCACCCCGATCGGCGCGCCGATCGTCGGCTGGGTGGCCGACGCCTTCGGCCCGCGCTGGGCGCTGGGCGTGGGAGCGGCGAGCGGGTTCGCCGCGGCCCTCGTCGGCGTGTTCTACCTCGTGAAGTACCGCGGGATGCGCGTCCGCTTCACCGGTCTCCGGCCGCGTGTCACCCTCGCGCCGCGGGAGACCGTGCGCGAGGAGCTGGAGGAGACCGAAGTGACCGCGACCCGCACGTCCTGACCGCCGTGCGATACGGTTCCGGGATGTTCCCCGTGACCCCGCCCTACGCGCACGGCTTCGTGCGGAACCCCGACGGCGACCGCATCTACTGGGAGACCAGCGGCGCACCGGATGGCCTTCCCGCGCTCTGGCTGCACGGCGGCCCCGGCTCGGGTCTGAAGACGGGCAACTACCGCAAGCGCTACGACCCCGAGGTCTTCCGCATCGTCGGCATCGACCAGCGCGGCTGCGGGCGCAGCACCCCGCTCGTCGTGGACGCCCTTGACCGGTTGCCCGCCAACACGACAGACGGCCTGATCGCCGACATCGAGCTCGTCCGGGAGGAGCTGGGCATCGACCGCTGGCTCGTCACCGGCGGCTCGTGGGGCTCGACGCTCGCGCTGGCGTACGCGTTGGAGCATCCGGAGCGGGTGGCCGGCATCGTGCTCGGCGCGGTGACGACCACCGGCCGCGACGAGGTGGACTGGATCACCGAGACGATGGGCCGCGTGTTCCCCGAGGCGTGGGAGGCCCTGGAGCGCGCATCCCAGCGCCGCCCTGGCGAGCGGGTCGTGGAGGCGTACGCGCGCGTCCTCGCCACCGGCACACCCGAGGAGCGCACGCGCGCCGCCGAGGCGTGGGAGGCCTGGGAGACGACCCACGTCTCCCTCGACCCGAACTTCGTGCCCGGCCCGATGTTCGACGACCCCGTGGAGCGCGAGGTCTTCGCCACCCTCGTGACGCACTACTGGGCGAACCTCGCCTTCCTCCCCGGCGAGCGCGCCATCCTGAACCGGGTGGACGAGCTGGCCCACATCCCCGCCGTCCTCATCCACGGCCGCCACGACGTCAGCGGGCCGGTGATCACGCCGTGGCTGCTGCACCGGCGCTGGCCCGCCAGCCGGCTCGTCGTCGTCGAGGGCGAGGGCCACGGCGGCCCGGAGTCGATGCGGATCATGGCGGAGGCGATCAGCGGGTTCGCGCGGCAGGGACAATGGGAGGCGTGACCTCCTCCCCCGGCCTGACCCCGCTCGCCGAGCGCGCCCTCGCGCTCATCCCGGAGGGCGGTCGCGCGATCGTCGGCGTCGCCGGGAGCCCTGGCTCGGGCAAGACGACGCTGGCGCGCTCGGTGGCGCACCGCGTGAACGAGCTCGCGGACGCGGGCACCGCCGTGCACCTGCCGATGGACGGCTTCCACCTCGCGAACGCCACCCTCGACGCACTCGGCCGCCACGACCGCAAGGGCGCGATCGACACGTTCGACGGCTGGGGCTTCGCTGCGCTGCTGCAGCGGGTGCTCGCCGAGACGGCGAACCCGGTGTACGCCCCCGCGTTCGAGCGCACCGTCGACGAGCCCGTCGCCGGATCCATCGCGGTCGAGCCGGGGACGCGCCTGGTCGTCGTGGAGGGCAACTACCTGCTCGTCGACGCCGACCCGTGGACGCGCATCCCGCCGCTCCTCGCCGAGTCCTGGTTCGTGGCGACGCCGGAGGAGGAGCGGATGCGCCGCCTCGTCGACCGGCACACCCGCCACGGCCGCACACCGGAGGCCGCGGCCGCCTGGGCCAGGGACGTCGACGGCGCGAACGCGGTGCTCATCGAGGCGTCGCGCTCCCGCGCCGACCTGGTCGTCGACGGCACCACCGGACTCCCAGCCGGCGACGCCTAGCCTGGAGGGATGACCTCCCCGACCCCCACGTTCGACCGCGTCACCGTGTTCGGCGCCGACTGGTGCCGCGACTGCATCCGCTCAAAGTCCCTCCTCGACCGCCTCGGCGCCGACTACGAGTACATCGACCTCGTGGCCCGCCCCGACGAGGCGGACCGGGCGCGCGAGATCAGCGGCCGCACCAACATCCCGGTGATCGTCTTCCCCGACGGCCGCCACCTGGTCGAGCCGACCGACCCGGAGCTGGAGGCCGCGCTCCGCGGCTGAGGGAGGCTACCGGTCGTCTTCCGGCCGTTCGGGCAGCACGCGAACCCGGTCCGCCTGCACCCGGCTCGACGCTCCGCGGCGCGTGGCCGCGCACCTCTCGTCGTTGCCGAGCTGCTCCCGCACCCGGTACGGGCACCGACGCAGGTGGGTCACGCTCACGACGCGAACGGGCGGCGACTCCTCGGACATGAGCGCGATCGTAGCCAGCGTGCGCTCGGCCGACGTACCGCCTGACCGCTATTCGAGCCGCCCCGGCGCCCCGTGGCCGGGCAGCACCAGACGTGGACGCGATGCGGCGATCGCGGTCAGCGTCGCGTCGGCCTGCGCTCGGTCGGAGATGAGGAAGCCCGGGAAGTGCACGAGACGCCCGTGCGAGAGCCGGGCGGCGTCGCCGATGAACGCGACCCCGCGCCAGCGCACCAGGTGGTGCCCGGGCGTGTGACCCGGCGCCGGCACCGCGACGACCCCAGGGACCACCTCGGTCTCCGCGTCGTCCGGGAGCTCCGTCAGCTGCGGCAGGTCGGCCCGTCCCAGCCAGCCGACCCGCATCATGGCGCGGCGCGTCCGCGTCGGCGGGGGCACCTCGCCGCGCAGGATCCGCGCGTCCGCAGCACCCAGCCACACGGTCGCGCCGGTCGCGCGCTGAACGGCGGCCGCCGCGCCCACGTGGTCGGGGTCGTAGTGCGTGAGCACCACGTCCGTCAGCCGCGGGATGCGCGCCCCGGACAACTCCGCGACCACCTTCGCCGCGCCCGACGCCAGGCCGCTGTCGACGAGCACCGACCGGTCGCCGCCCTCGAACAGATAGGCGTTCCCGGCCCGCGCCGCCTCCACCCGGTACAGCCCCTCGATGACCTCGCGCATGGTGGGATGCTAGTCCCGCCGCCGCGCCCCAGGAAGCTGAGGCGATTCATCGTCGGCTCCGCGTAATCCCATCCACATCCCCTGTTGGACTTCCGCCGGATCACGGCGGAGAGTGACGAGCATGGAGTACACACATCTGGGCCGGTCCGGCCTGAAGGTCTCGCGCATCGTCCTCGGCACCATGAACTTCGGGCCGCAGACGAGCGAAGAGGATTCCCACCGGATCATGGACGCGGCGCACGAGGCCGGCGTCAACTACTTCGACACGGCGAACGTCTACGGACAGCACCGCGGCCGCGGCGCGACCGAGACGATCGTCGGCAACTGGTTCGCGCAGGGCGACGGGCGCCGCGAGCGCACCGTGCTCGCGACCAAGCTGTACGGCGACATGGGCGACTGGCCGAACGAGGGCAGGCTCTCGGCGCTCAACATCAGGCGCGCACTCGACGCGAGCCTGAAGCGGCTGCAGACCGACTACATCGACGTCTACCAGTTCCACCACATCGACCGGGACACCCCCTGGGACGAGATCTGGCAGGGCATCGAGACCGCGATCGCGCAGGGCAAGATCCTTTACGCCGGCTCCAGCAACTTCGCCGGCTGGCACATCGCCACCGCGCAGGCGGAGGCCCGCAGGCGCAACCTGCTCGGGCTGGTCAGCGAGCAGTCCATCTACAACCTGCTCACCCGCCAGGTCGAGCTGGAGGTGCTGCCCGCCGCCCAGGCGAACGGCGTCGGCGTGATCGCCTGGTCGCCGCTGCAGGGCGGCCTGCTCGGCGGCGTCATCCGGAAGCAGAACGAGGGCAAGCGCCGCCTGGAGGGTCGCGCTGCGGAGACCCTGGAGAAGCACCGCGATGCGATCGAGGCGTACGAGGCGTTCGCCGACGAGCTCGGTCACGAGCCGGGCGACCTCGCGCTCGCCTGGCTGCTGACCCGCCCGGGCGTGACCGGACCGATCATCGGGCCGCGCACGCACGAGCAGCTGGAGGGCGGCCTGCGCGCTCTCGACATCCACCTCGACGAGGCGGCGCTCGCCCGGCTCGACGAGATCTTCCCTGGCCACAAGCCGGCCCCCGAGGACTACGCCTGGTGACCCCGGGCACACGGAACGCGAAAGGACACGCATGAGGACACGCACCATCGGCGACATCGAGGTCTCGGCGATCGGACTCGGCGGGATGCCGATGTCGATCGAGGGGCGCCCCGACCGGGAGCGCTCGATCAAGACCATCCACGCCGCCCTGGACGAGGGCGTCACGTTCATCGACACGGCGGACGCGTACCACCTGCACGCCGACGAGGTCGGCCACAACGAGGAGCTCATCGCGGAGGCGCTGCGCACCTGGGACGGCGACGCATCGGCGGTGCTCGTGGCGACGAAGGGCGGCCACCTGCGGCCGGGCGACGGCTCGTGGACCCTGAACGGCCGTCCCGAGTACCTGAAGGAGGCCGCGAAGGCGTCGCTGCGCCGGCTCGGCGGTGACGCGATCGGCCTCTACCAGTTCCATCGACCCGACCCGGAGGTGCCGTACGCGGAGTCGGTCGGCGCGATCCGCGACCTGCTCGACGAGGGCGTCATCCGGATGGCCGGGATCTCCAACGCGAACCCCGACCAGATCCGGGAGGCGAACGACGTGCTCGGCGGCCGCCTGGTGTCGGTGCAGAACCAGTTCTCGCCGGCGTTCCGCTCCAGCGAGCCGGAGCTGCGCCTCGCCGACGAGCTCGGCATCGCGTTCCTGCCGTGGAGCCCGCTCGGCGGCATCACCTCGGCGGGCGATCTCGGCAGCCGGTTCGAGCCGTTCAAGGACGTCGCCGACGCCCGCGGGATCAGCCCGCAGGTGGTGGCGCTGGCCTGGCACCTCGCGCAGAGCCCGCACGTGATCCCGATCCCCGGCTCGTCGCGTCCGGAGACGATCCGCGACTCGGTGACCGCCGTCGACGTCGAACTCACCGCGGAGGAGCTCGCCGCCCTCAACGCCGCCTGACCCGGCCGCCCCCAGCCATCAGCTCCTGAGTTCTTCGCCCGTTTCCCGGCGATTCGGTCGAAGAACTCAGGAGCTCTTGGCCTGGGGGCGCAGCTGCGCGAGGAACGCGGAGGCGGCCGGACTGGGCTGGTCGGAGACCGCGACGGCGACGGTCCAGTCCGGAGCGCCCTGCAGCGGCACGGCCCGGAGCGCGTCCGGCCGCTTGCGCGCGAAGCTCGTGGGAACGACCGCGACACCGAGGTTGTAGCCGACCAGGTCCAGGAGCGGATGGACGTCGTTGACCTCCATCGCCGCCCGGTAGTCGAACCCGGCGGCCGCGAACGCCCGCCGCGCCAGCGCCTGCGCGCCCCAGCCCTCCTGGAAGCCGACCAGCGGCTCGCCGCGCAGGCTCTCCAGCGGGATGCTCTCCCTGCTCGCGAAGCGGTGCTCGGGATGGCAGAGCACGAGCATCTCCTGCGTGCTCAGCCGGCGCAGCCGGACGCCGGGCGGCGTGTGCCCGGTGTCGACCACCAGCGCGACGTCGATGCGCCCGCCCGCCACATCGTCCACCAGCTCTTCGGAACCCGAGTAGCGCAGCCGCACCTCCACTCCGGGATTCGCGGTGCGGAAGGACGCCAGCTCGGCCGGAAGGTCCACCGAGCCGAGGCACGGCTCCGCGCCGATCGTCAGGCGCCCGCGCAGCAGGCCGCGCACGGCGGCGACGGCGTCGCGCGCGGCCGCCGCGCTGGCGAGCGTGCGCACCGAGTCGGCGAGCAGTGCCTGGCCCGCGGCGGTCAGCTCGACCCGGCGCGTGCTGCGGACGAAGAGCGAGGTGCCCAGCTCCTGCTCGAGCGAGCGGATGGAGGCCGACAGCCCGGACTGGGAGATGCGCAGCAGCTCGGCGGCGCGGGTGAAGTGGCGCTCCTCGGCGACGGCGACGAAGTGCTGCAGTTGACGCAGTTCCATTGAGTGATCGTACTGCTCAATGGCCGCTCGACGATAAGCGGGACCTCTCAGGCCGCATGGGCTGCAGGCGAGGACTCGACGCCGGGCAGCGGCTCGATGTGGAACGTTCGGCGGAAGCGGTCGACCAGCTCGTGCCTCCCGGCCAGCACGACGACCGCCGGCTCGCCTGCGCCGAGCAGGTCGGCGAGGCTCTCCAGCGGGATCTGGAACTCGACGACGTCCTCCGGCGCACCGATGTCGAGCCGGCGCTGCGGCTGGGGAAGAGCGTCCGCGCCGATGTCCATCACATCCAGCGCCCGGCCGACGACCAGCGCGCTGACGGAGGTGCCGCCGGCGTGGACGACGTACTCGGTGGGCGGCAGCCGCTCGGCTTCGTGCCCGCGGAAGGCCGCGCGGAGCGTCACCCCCAGGGCGTCGGCCGTGAGCACCTCCCCCTCGGCGGGCTCGGCCGAGGCCGCCCAGCCCCAGCGCTCCAGCTCCAGCACGACGGGCTCGAGCGCGCGCCCGAGCGGGGTGAGCTCGTAGCCGCCGCGCACCGCCGGTACGCGGCGGATGACGCCCGCCGCCTGCAGCTCCTTCAGCCGGTCACTGAGGATGTTGGTCGGGATGCGCGGCAGCCCCGTCTTGAGGTCGCTGTATCGGCGCGCGCCGCCGAGAAGGTCTCGGACGATGAGCAGGGCCCACCGCTCGCCGACCTTCTCGACGGCGCGGGCCAGTCCGCCGTACTGACCGAAGCCGCGGGGAGTGCGCGTCGCCATCCGGGTCAGGCCGTCGCCTGAGCGCCGGCCCCCTGCTCGGTCATGAACGCCTCCGGCCCCTTCTCGACGGCGGCGGGCTCCATGAAGAGGAAGGAGAGGAGGTTGCCGTCCGGGTCCTCCAGGTCGCGCGAGTACATGAAGCCGTAGTCCTGCGCCGGCCGCGGCTCGGAGCCGCCGGCCTCGAGGCCGCGGGCGACGATGGCGTCGACGGCCTCGCGCGAGTCCTGGCTCAGCGCGACGGAGGCGCCGGCCTGGGTGTGCGGGTCGATGATCTGCTTGTCGGTGAAGGTCGCGTAGAACTCGCGCGTCTGCACCATGAAGTAGATGGTGTCGCTGAGGACGACGCAGGCCGCGTTGTCGTCGGTGAACATCGGGTTGATGCTGTAGCCGAGGGCCTCGTAGAAGGCCTTCGAGCGGTCCAGGTCGTCGGTCGTGAAGTTGACGAAGATGTTGAGTGACATGGTCTGCTCCCGTAGTCGAGCGGTTCGAATACGCTTAGCTTGCTCTTTGCAAGTTCACTTGTCAAGAACAAGTAATCGACGTTTGCGGATCTTCGCGATCACCTCGTGGATCTCCGGCGCGAGCCGCAGCGCCCCCTCCCGTTCCGCCGCTTCGAGCGCGTCGGCCTGCGCTGCGTCGGCCCCGGTGAAGAACGACTCGACCGTGACGCCGTGGCCGGGACGCGACAGGACGCGGACCTCGTCCCCGGCCCCCACGCCGCCCGACTTCACGACCGAGAGGTATGCGCCCGTCCGGCCCTCAGCGGCGAACCGCTTCACCCACTGCGGCTCCCGCATCCTCCGCTGGAACGTCGCGCACGGCGTCCGCGGGCAGGTCACCTCGACCACGAGTTCGTCGCCGATGGCCCACCGCTCGCCGATCTCGGCGCCGTTCACATCGAGCCCCGAGGTGCGCAGATTCTCGCCGAACAGGCCGGGCGGGATGTCGCGACCCAGTTCCGCCGCCCAGAACGCCGCATCTTCGTCGGCGTACGCGTAGAGCGCCTTCGTTGCGCCGCCGTGGTGCTTGCGGTCGGCCTGGACGTCGCCGTACAGCCCGAGCGGACGCACGTGGAGCCGCCGCTCCACCGGACGCTTGTCGATCGCCGTGACGCCGATGCCGCCCGCGTCCTTCAGCAACTGCTCGACCCGGCACACCGCGAGAATCTCTGCCATCGGCCCAGTATCTCAGCGCACGCCGCGCATCATCCGCAGCACCCACGGGCTGATGAGTGCCAGCAGCAGCCCGATGACGACCGCGACCCCGCCGATGACGCTGAAGTACACCGCCTCGGTCTCGGGCGTGTACAGCTTCGCCAGCTGCCCGGCCATCGCGGTGCCGAGCGCGACCGACAGGAAGTACAGCGCCACCATCTGTGCCTGGAACGGACCCGGCGCGAGCTTGGTCGCCGCCGACAGACCGGGCGGGGAGATCAGGAGCTCGGCGACCGTGAACACGAACAGGATGCCGACGACCCCGAGCAGCGGCGTGCTGTTGCGGCCGCCACCGGCCCAGATCAGGAACAAGAAGAACGCCAGCCCCATCAGCACCGTGCCGGCTGCGAACTTGATCGGCGTCGAGGGCTGCTTCTCACCCCACTTCGTCCAGATCGCCGCGAAGGCGCCCGACAGCACGATGATGAAGATCGGGTTGATCGACTGAACCCACGAGACCGGGAACTCCCAGCCGAACAGGTTGCGGTTCAGGCGCTCGTCGGAGTAGATCGTCACCACGGTGAACTGCTGCTGGTACAGCGACCAGAACGCCGCGTTAGTGATGAACAGCGGGATGAACGCCACCAGCCGACTCCGCTCCACCCCGTTGACCAGCCGCGACGAGAACATCACGACGAAGTACACGATGGCGGCGACGATGGTGACGCCGATCACCCACAGCGCGAGGTTGAATGCGTTGATGACGTTCGTCAGCACCAGTGCGAGGATGACCACCACTCCGGCGATTCCGATGCCGATCACCAGTGGATACCGCGAGCGCTCCAGCGGGTGCGGAACGTGCCGCGCCTCATCGGGCAGCCGCTTGCGCCCGAGCGAGTACTGGATGAGGCCGATCGCCATGCCGACGGCGGCCAGCGCGAACCCCCAGTGGAATCCGAGGGTCGACTGCAGCAGACCGGTGAGCAGCGGCCCGAACAGCCCGCCCAGGTTGATGCCGAGATAGAAGAGGGAGAAGCCGGCGTCGCGACGCGGGTCCTTCTCCGAGTACAGCGTGCCGACGATGCGGGTCGCGTTCGCCTTCAACCCGCCGCTGCCGAGCGCGACCAGCAGCAGGCCGACCAGCACGCCGCCGACGCCCGGGATGAGCGCGAGCGAGATGTGGCCCGCCATGATGACGACCGCGCTCCAGAACAGCACCCTCTCCGAGCCGAACAGCCGGTCGGCCAGCCACGCGCCGAGGATCGTCGAGAGGTAGACGGCGCCGCCGTACGCCCCCACGATGCCGGCGGCCGTCGGCTGGTCGATGCCCAGGCCGCCCTGCTCCACCGAGTAATAGAGGTAGATGAGCAGGATGCCCTGCATGCCGTAGAACGAGAACCGCTCCCACATCTCGACGCCGAAGATGTTGGCGAGCGCCCGCGGCTGACCGAAGAAGCCGTGACTGCTCTCGTCGTCGCGTGGTTGACGCACGTCGGTTTGGCTCATGCGGACCATGCTCCCACCGGGCCGGCGCGAGGTGAACGACGATCGCGAATCTGTGGACAACCTCGCCAGACGCCAGGTTTGTGCAAAACCGCGCACGATTCGGCCGGTTGTCTCGCTTCGACGCAACGATCCACCGTAAGCTCGCAGCGTGGACAACCTCGATCGCAGCATCCTCGACCTGCTCCGCCAGAACGCGCGCGCCGGCTACGGCGACATCGGCTCGGTGGTCGGCCTGTCGGCGTCCGCGGTGAAGCGCCGCGTCGACCGGCTCGTCGCCGACGGCGTGATCCGCGGGTTCACCATCCAGGTCGACCCGGCGATCGACGGCATGAGCACCGAGGCGTACGTGGAGTTGTTCTGCCGCGGCACCGTCTCGCCGGAGGAGCTGCTGCGCATCCTGTCGGCCGTGCCGGAGGTCGTCGACGCCGGAACCGTCACGGGCAGCGCCGACGCGATCGTCCACATCCGCTCGCGCGACATCCCGAGCCTGGAGGCGGCGCTCGAGAAGGTGCGCCTGGCGCCGAATGTCGACCACACACGCAGCGCCATCGTGCTCTCGCGCCTCATCACCCGCGGCAGCTGAGCGTCGCGAATCTTCAAGACCGCACCCACGGCACCGGCGAGACTGGCCGCATGACCACGACAGCACGAGCCGAACTCCGCGTCGACGCGTCCCGCGAGCGCCTCTGGCACGCCCTGACCGATCCCGAGACGATCAGCCGCTACCTGTTCGGCAGTCGCGTCGAGACGGACTGGCGGGAGGGGAGCCCCATCCTCTACCGAGGCGAGTGGGACGGCCGGCCGTACGAGGACAAGGGGACCATCCTCGAGATCGTGCCGGGCGACCGCCTCGTCACGAGCTACTACAGCCCGCTCAGCGGGAAGCCGGACGAGCCGGCGAGCTACCAGACCGTCTCGTACCTGCTCGCCGAGGAGGGCGACGGAACCCTCGTCACCATCACCCAGGACGGCTGCGCCGACGATGCGGAGGCGGAGCGGTTGAGCGGCAACTGGGCCGCAGTGCTGGAGTCGCTGAAGCGCGTCGTCGAAGAAGGCTGACCCTCTCCTGCGAGAACGTTCAGCGATCCCTGGGCGCGCGAGGGCCCGGTCCGAGCGCCGGCACGGCCAACAGTGGCACGATGGGCGCATGAAGCTGCTGGTTGTCGAAGACGATCCGGACATGGGGGGCCTCGTCGAGCGAGGGCTCGCAGCCGAGGGATACGACGTGACGCTGGTCACGAACGGCGTGGATGCGCTCATCGCGCTCCGCAGCGACGCCTACTCGGCGGCCGCGATCGACGTGATGCTGCCCGGGATGAGCGGGTTCGAGCTGTGCCGGCACATCCGCGAGGCCGCCAACCCGATGCCGATCCTGCTGCTGACCGCGCGGGACGCGATCGAGGACCGCGTGCACGGCCTCGACTCCGGTGCCGACGATTACCTCACGAAGCCGTTCGCGTTCGCCGAGCTGGCCGCGCGCGTCCGCGCGCTGCTGCGCCGGGAGCCCACCGGGATGCGCCCCCAGGTGACCGTCGGCCGTCTCACGATCGACTCGCACGAGCACCAGGCGCTCGTCGCCGGGCACGAGATGCCGCTCAGCCGCCGGGAGTTCACGCTGCTGCGGCTGTTCGCGACCAACCCGGACAAGACGCTGTCCCGCTCCGACATCCTCGAGTCAGTCTGGGGCACCACCGAGAACATCGGCACCAACGTCATCGACCAGTACGTCTCCTACCTGCGCAAGAAGCTGGACGCCGCCGGCGCCGGCCTGTCGATCGTCACCGAGCGCGGGCGCGGCTACCGGCTCGACGCCCGCAACGCCGCAGACGCCAAGCGGTCGGGCACGGCCGACGAGACGGCGCAGAGCACCCCCGACACCGCATCCGCCCCGTGAACGCGCTGCGGCGTCTGTCGATCACGGCGCGCATCACGATCGGCAGCCTGATCGTCGCGGCCCTGTTCGCCCTCGTCGCCGTCGTCATCATCCGCATCGGCGTCTCGTCGATCCTGCACAACGCCACCCTCACGCTCCTCAGCAACGACGTCGCCGCACCGGCGCAGTCGCTCGCGACCAAGCCGACCGGACCGTTCGACCTTCCCGGCGGCGGGCAGGAGCTGGCGATCGTCGACGATCAGGGCGCCATCCTCGCGTCGACCATGCCGGAGGGGCTCGAGGACCGGATGCCGTCGCTCGTCGACCGCGGACCCGGCGTGCGCGATGTCCAGGTCGGCGACGAGCACTACGTGGTGCTCACCCGTGACGTCGAGACCCCGAACGGGACCATGCACGTGGTCGCGGCCCGCAACGAGGAGACCACCGCCCTGCTGCTCGACCGGCTGACCGCGGCCCTGCTCGCGGGGGCCGGCGTGCTGATCTTCGCGTTCGGCGGCGCGTCGTGGCTACTGACCCGCACAGCGCTGCGGCCGGTGAGCCGGATGCGCGAGCAGGCGGACCGCATCGCGGCGTCGACACCGGACGAGGCGGGCCTGCTGCCGGTCGGGCCGGCCCAGGACGAGCTCTCGGAGCTCGCGACGACCCTCAACGACCTCATCCTGCGTTTGCGCGCCTCGGCGGACCGCGAGCGCCAGATGGTGTCGGATGCCAGCCACGAGCTGCGGACGCCGCTGGCGGTGCTGCGCGGACAGCTGGAGCTGGCCGAGCTGGACGCGGGAGATCCGGAGGCGCTGCTGCACGACATCCGCTCGTCGCACTCGACCGCGATCCGCCTCGCCCAGCTGGCCAACAACCTCCTCGAGCTGTCCCGCATCGAGGCCGGCCCGTCGAGCGGACGCATCGACTGGCGCACGCTCGTCGACGAGCTCACCGACGCCATCGACCGCGCGCGGCTGCTGGTGAGCAGCGACGACGAGGCGACCGGCATCTCGGTGGATTTCGACTACGACCCGCGCCGACGCCCCGACGCGGGCTCGCGCGTCGCGCTGTCGCCGACCGACTTCGGCCGCATCCTGGACAACCTGCTCGGCAACGCGATCACCGCGATCCGCACCTCACCCGAGAGCCACCCGGAGGACACGGTCACGGCCACCCTCGCCCTGGCGGACCGCGAGGGCGAGGGCGGCGAGGGCGGCCAGGAGGTCGTGCTCACCGTCCGCGACACCGGCCCTGGCATGCCGGAGGAGTTCATCCCGGTCGCCCTCGACCGTTTCACGCGCGCGGACGGCGCGCGCACGACCGGACGGTCCGGTGGCGGGCTGGGGCTCGCCATCGTCGCGGCGCTGGCCGGTGCGGCCGGCGGCCGGGTGATCCTTGCGAACGCGAAACCGTCGGGCCTCACGGTGACGGTGAGGCTGCCCCTGCGCCACGACTGACGGGCTCAGCCGGCGGTCGGTCGAGGTCGGCTGAGCGTTCTGCGGGTCAGTGCCCGCTGCGGTCGGAGTCGACGCCCGCGTCCGGTCCCTGGTCGAGTGTGTCGAACGCGGCGAGGTCGTCGGCGTCGAGCGCGAAGTCGAACACGGCGAGGTTCTGCGCCATCCGCTCGGGGTCGCGCGACTTCGGGATGGCGACCAGGCCGTTCTGCACGTGCCAGCGCAGCACGACCTGCGCGGGCGTGCGGCCGTGCTTGTCGGCGACCCGGACGACCTCCGGCTGCGCCAGTAGGTCGCTCCCGGCGCCGATGGGGCTCCACGACTCGGTGACGATGCCGTGCTCTGCGTCGTACTCGCGCTGGGCCCGTCGCGGGATCGCCGGGCTCAGCTGGACCTGGTTGACCGCGGGAACGACCCCGGTCTCGGCGATCAGCCGGTCGATGTGGGCCGGCTTGAAGTTCGAGACGCCGATCGCGCGCGCCTTGCCCGCCTCGCGGAGGCGGATGAACGTCTCCCAGGTGGACACGTACTGGTCGCGCTGCGGGAGCGGCCAGTGGATGAGCAGCAGGTCGACGTAGTCGAGCCCGAGTCGCGCCAGGCTGTCATCGAGGCCGCCGACCGCCCGCTCGTCGCCCTGGTAGGTGCCGTCCAGCTTGGTGGTGACGAACCACTCCTCGCGCGGCACCCCGCTCGCGGCGAGTCCGCGCCCGACGCCGGTCTCGTTGCCGTACTTCACCGCGGTGTCCACGTGCCGGTATCCCGCCTCCGCGGCCGCCACGACGGCTCGCTGCACCTCGGCGTCATCGAGGGGCCACGTGCCCAGGCCGAGCTGCGGGATGCTGCCCCCGCCGGTGAGCGGAAGCGAGGGGATGGAGGTCGTCATGGGTCTCACAGTACGCGTGCCGGGATCGGCGCGGGGCGGCTCGGCGGCGTCAGATGACGCCGTCGGAGAGCTTCGTCGGGTTGCCGAACCGGTGGTTGGTGATCGAGATGGCCTGCTCGCGCACGAAGGTCAGCACCTCGACCCGCCCCGAGGGCGTGACCGGCCCGTGGTGGATCGCCACGTCGGGGCTCCCGCCGAGTGCGGCCGCGAGCGCCGCCGGGTCGCCGCCGATGAGGCGGATGCGATGCGCCGCGATCCTCCTGGCGCGCACGCGCGAGAGCCAGTGGGCGTCGGACTCGACCGTCACCTCGACCTCCCGCTCGCGGAGCAGCGCCTGCATGGCGCGCGGCAGCTTCACCGGGGTGCTCACCGTGAACGGCGAGCGCGCGACGGTGCCGGCGGCCATCACCCGGAGGAGCTCCGGCAGCGAGCTACCCTCGGAGAGCCGGATGGCGACGGGGACCGGGCGGTAACGGAACAGATTGCGCTCGACGCCGAGCCCGGAGACGTCGGTCACGCGGTGGTACTCGGTGGCGACCGCGATCGCATCGCTCAGTGCGGACCGGCGCACGAGGTCGAAGGACGGGTAGTCCATCGACGACTGTCCGGACTCGATGAGGTCGGACACGCGCTGCTCGAGGCCGCGCAGATGGAGGCTCGAGCTGGAGTGCCCGGCCTCAGGCTCCCACGAGCCGAGTCCGAGCAGGTAGTTGGGACCGCCCGCCTTGGTCCCGGCTCCGACCGAGGAGCGCTTCCAACCACCGAACGGCTGACGGCGGACGATCGCCCCGGTGATCCCTCGATTGACGTAGAGGTTGCCCGCCTCGACGGTGTCGAGCCACAGCGCGAGCTCGTCCGAGTCGAGCGAGTGCAGGCCCGCGGTGAGGCCGTACTCGACGGCGTTCTGGAAGCGGATGGCCTCCTCCAGGTCGCGCGCCGTCATGATGCCGAGCACCGGCCCGAAGAACTCGGTGAGGTGGAAGTAGGAGCCGGGCTGGACTCCCGTGCGCACGCCGGGAGACCAGAGCCGCCCCGTGTCGTCGAGGGGCTTCGGCTGCACGAGCCACTCCTCGTCGGCGCCGAGGGTCGTCAGAGCATGCAGCAGCTTGCCCGAGGCGGGCTCGATCAGGGGACCCATCTGACTGGTCGGATCCCACGGGTAGCCGACCCGGAGACTCGCCACGGCGTCCAGAAGCTGATTGCGGAACCGCTCGGACTTCGCCACCGACCCGACCAGGATGACGAGGCTCGCCGCGGAGCACTTCTGGCCTGCGTGCCCGAACGCGCTCTTCACGATGTCCGAGACGGCCAGGTCGTAGTCGGCGCTCGGTGTGACGATGATCGCGTTCTTGCCGCTGGTCTCGGCGAGCAGGGGAAGGTCGGGTCGCCAGGAGCGGAACAGCTTCGCCGTCTCGTACGAACCGGTGAGGATGACCCGGTCGACCCGCGGATCGGAGATCAGCTGCTGTCCGAGCTCGTTCTCCGCGACGTCGACGAGCGCGAGCAGGTCGCGCGGGATCCCCGCCTCCCACAGCGACTCCACCATGACCGCCGCCGAGCGCCGTGCCTGCGGCGCCGGCTTGATCACGACGCCGCTTCCCGCGGCGAGCGCAGCCAGCACCGAACCGGCCGGGATCGCGACCGGGAAGTTCCACGGCGGCGCGACGACCGTGAGGGCGGAGGGCACGAAGCGAGCACCCTGCACCACGTCGAGCTCGCGGGCACGCGTCGCGTAGTAGTGGGCGAAGTCGACGGCCTCGCTCACCTCGGGGTCGGCCTCTGCGATGGTCTTGCCGGTCTCCGCCGCCATCACCTCGATGAGTCGGTCGCGGTTGGCCTCCAGCGCATGACCGGCCCGGTCGAGCACCGCGGCTCGGTCGTGACCGGTCCGGGCTCCCCAGGCGGCGCCGGCCTGGGCGACTCCGGTGATGATCTCGTCGAGGCGCTCGGCATCGGTGATGACCGACGCAGCGATGGTCTCGACGCCGAGGGCCGAGCCCTGCGACCTCGCGAGGATGCGCCGGCCCCAGAGCCGGTTCGCCGCACGCGACGGGTCGGTGTCGGGCGCGTTGCGGAACCCCTCCTCCTGCGCTGCGATCGCCGGCGCGGCCGCCGCCGGCCCGGGTGCCGCCTCCGGCATCAGATCGATGCCGCCCGAACCGCGGGTGAGCCCGAGCACGACGCTCGTCAGGCCCTGATCCTCCTCGGCCGGGACGGCGGCCGGCGCAGGCGGCCGGGTGAATGCGGGCGCCGACGCCTCCTCCCACTCGCGCGTGCGGTCCTGCTGACGGTTGGGCAGCGGAGCGGCCCCGCGCGGCCCGGAGTCGGCCTCGAACTCGGCCACGGACGCCAGGAACCGCTCCCGCTCGCGCTCGAACAGCTCAGGGTCGCTGTCGAGCCGGAACACCGCCGACATGAAGTTCTCGTGGCTCGCGTTCTCCTCCAGGCGCCGGATGAGGTACGAGATCGCGACGTCGAACTCGCGCGGATCGACGACCGGCGTGTACAGGAGCAGCTGCCCGACGGTGCCCTTGACCGCCTCCGCCTGTCGGGTCGCCATGCCGAGCAGCATCTCGAAGTCGATGCGGTCGGTGACACCGCGGCGCGAGGCGAGCAGCCAGGCGAACGCGATGTCGAACAGGTTGTGTCCGGCGACGCCGATCTTGACGGCGTCGGTGTGCTCGGGCGTCAGCGCCCAGTCGAGCACTCGCTTGTAGTTGGCGTCGGTCGCCTGCTTGCTGCCGTAGGTGGCGAGCGGCCAGTCGTGGATGGTCGCATCCACCCGCTCCATCGCGAGGTTGGCGCCCTTCACCACCCGGATCTTGATCGCCGCACCGCCCTGGATGCGCCTCTGCGTCGCCCACTCAGTGAGCGTCTGCAGCGCGTCGAGCGCATCCGGAAGGTACGCCTGCAGGACGATCCCCGCCTCGAGGTTCAGCAGCCGCGGCTGTTCCAGGATGCGCATGAAGACCGCCATCGTGAGGTCGAGGTCGCGGTACTCCTCCATGTCGAGGTTGATGAACTTAGGGGTAGGCGACGCCGCCGCCAGCTCGTACAGCGGCGTGAGCCGCTCCACCACGCGATCGACCGTCTCGTCGAACGCCCACATCGACAGCTGCGACGCGATCGACGAGACCTTGATCGACACGTAGTCCACGTCGTCGCGGGCGAGCAGCGCACGCGTGCCCTCGAGGCGGCGCAGCGCCTCCTTCTCGCCGAGCACGGCCTCGCCGAGCAGGTTGAGGTTGAGCCGGGCACCGTGCCCCTCAGGGTCATCGGACCGGCGCAGGCGCTCGATCGCGGGGCCGAGCTTCTCGGGCGTCGCATCGACGACCAGGTGACCGACCATGCGCCGCAGCACCAGTCGTGCGATGGGGATCACCACCCACGGAAGCACCGGGCCGAACACGCCGCCGAGCCAGATGGCGATGCGCTGATACCAGGGCAGGAAACGCGGGATGCGGCGCGCGAGCCGCTGCAGGTTGTACCCGGCGACGAACAGGTCTTGCGGACGTGCGACTCCGTCGACGAACCCGACCGCGAAGTCGAGGCCGCCGGGGTCGCTGAGCACGCCCGCCAGCCTCCGCGCCGCGGGGTCTTCCTTCGGCGCGTCTCCGTCGCCGCTCTGCGCGCTCTCGGCCAGCCAGCGCTGCACCAGCTCGACCGCCTCGTGAGCGATCTGCGCCGGGCGCACCTCGGCGCCGTCCTTGGTGTTGTCGACCATGGAACGACACTATTACCCGAGGCCGGGCGGCCACCGGCACGACCTGAGATTGTGGATAACTCCCCGGCTAGAGTCGAGACATGACCGACCGCGCCGCCTCGTCCTCCGCCGCAACTCACGACGTCGTCATCGTGGGAGGGGGACACAACGGCCTCACCGCCGCCGCGTACCTGGCGCGCGCAGGGAAGTCGGTCATCCTGCTCGAACGGCTCGACGACGTGGGAGGCGCGGCCGTCAGCGCCCAGGCGTTCCCCGGCGTCGAGGCCCGGCTGTCCCGCTACTCGTACCTCGTCAGCCTGCTCCCGCAGCGCATCATCGACGAGCTCGGTCTCGACATCCGGCTCGCACGCCGCCGCTACTCCTCCTACACCCCCGTCCCGGGCGACCCCGCCGGCGCCGGACTGCTCGTCGACAACACCGACGCGACGGCCACCGCGGCCTCCTTCGCCCGCATCGGCGCGGCGGCCGACGCCGACGGGTTCGACTCGGTCTACCGAAGCACCGGCGAGCTCGCCCGTGCCCTCTGGCCGACCGTGACCGAACCGCTCCTCACCCGCTCGGAGGCGAAATCGCTGGTCGCCGACGACGAGCTGTGGGACGCGATCGTCGAGCGCCCGATCGGCGAGTTCATCGAGTCGCGCGTCGAGAACGACCTCGTCCGCGGCGTGGTCGCCACAGACGCGCTGATCGGCACGTTCGCGAGCGTCTCCGACCCGGGGCTCGCCCAGAACCGCTGCTTCCTGTACCACGTGATCGGACAGGGCACCGGCGAGTGGGATGTCCCCGTCGGCGGCATGGGCGCGGTCACCGGAGAGCTCGCGCGCGTCGCCCGCGAGGCCGGCGCCCGCATCGTCACCGGCGCCGAGGTGACCCGCATCGACCCCGACGGCACCGTGGAGTACCGCCGCAACGGTCACGAGCGGCGGGTCGAGGGAGCGCACGTGCTCGCCAACGTCGCCCCGGAGGTGCTCGACCGCCTGCTCGGCGAGACCCCGGAGCCACCGCGCGAGAAGGCGGAGGGAGCACAGGTCAAGGTGAACCTGCTCCTGAAGCGGCTGCCCCGCCTGCGCGACGAGAGCATCGACCCGAAGGCCGCGTTCGGCGGCACCTTCCACATCAACGAGACCTACACGCAGCTCGAAGAGGCCTACGCGGGGATGAGCCGCGGCGTCATGCCCGAACTGCTGCCGTGCGAGATCTACTGCCACACGCTCGCCGACCCGAGCATCCTCGACCCCGAGCTCGCCGAATCGGGGGCCCAGACCATCACCGTCTTCGGCTTGCACACCCCCGACCGCTGGCTCACCGACGAGAACAACGACGAGACGCGCCGGCGCCTCCAGGATGCGGTGCTCGCCTCCCTGAACTCGGTGCTGGCGGAGCCGGTGGAGGACCTGCTGCTGACCGACGGCGACGGCAACCCGTGCATCGAGACCAAGACGACGCGCGACCTGGAGCAGGCGCTCAACATGCCGGGCGGCAACATCTTCCACGGCCCGCTCTCCTGGCCGTTCGCCGAAGACGGCGACGCGCTAGACACGCCGGCGCAAAGGTGGGGAGTCGCGACCGCGCACCCGCGCATCCTGCTCTGCGGCTCCGGCGCGCGGCGCGGCGGCGCTGTCAGCGGCCTCGGAGGGCACAACGCCGCCATGGCCGTGCTCGAGGGCTGAGAGCACTCGCAGAGGCCTACTGCCGATTCCGGGCGGGCGTGACTAAGGTGTGGATCACCAGAGGCTGAGCCGACGGAGGTCACCATGATGCCGCAGCCGTCAGGAAGACTGGTCCGCAAGGACGACGGGGTCTACCTCGTCCTCGACCGGATGTTCAAGGCGCCCATCGAGGAGGTGTGGACGTACTTCAGCCGGTCGCCGCGGCTCAGCTCATGGCTGGGCGAGTACACCGGGACGGGCTCGACCGGTGCCGTCCGGTTCCGGATGACCGCCGACCGGGACGACGCGAACTGGGAGGACGTCTCGATCCTGGAGTGCTCCCCGCCCCATCGGCTGCACGCCGACGTCGGGCCGGCGGGCGGTTCCCACCGGATGTTCGTGCACCTGACCGAGGCGAGCGGCCACACCACAGTGACGGTGGGCCGACGGCTGCGCTCGCTGGTCGAGGAGGCGGACGAGGGACCCCGGTGGGACTACTACCTCGACCGGCTGGTCGCGGCCCACGACCACAAGCAGCCTCCCGAGCCGGCCGCGTACGGACCCTCGATGACGGAGCACTACCGGATGCTGTGCCGCGAGCTCGACCGCGATCTGCGCTCGGAGGCCGCCGCCGCACGGACGGCGGCCGCCGAGGGCTGAGACCGGATCAGGCGCGGGGCAGCTTGCGCGCCTTGACCTCGCGGAAGTACTCGTTGGCCGGCTTCAGGAAGATGAGCACGGTGGCGATGACCCCGACCACGAGGCGGGCGGCACCGAGGCCGAAGCCGTCCAGGATGCCGAAGAGCGACAGCACCGTCACGACGAGCAGCACGATGCGCGCCCAGTTCGCTCCGCGGCGCATGAACACCGCGAAGAGCACGTAGGCGGCGATGTAGAGGATGCCGAAGACGATGGCGATCGTCACGGACACCGCCAGCGTGGCGTTCAGCGCGCTGTCGGACAGCTGCTGGCCCTGTGCGGCGAGCTGGCGCTGCAGCGTGTCCTTGAGCGAGCCGATGGTGACCAGGGACACGATCAGCGAGATGAGGCTCAGCGCCGCTCCGACGATGTAGAGCCAGAAGGCGATGTTCACCTGCTGAGGAGGCGTCACCGGGCCGCTCGCGGCGGGGGCCGGGGACGACGAGGCGGGGTAGCTCGGGGGCAGGTTGGAATCACTCACGACGGGTCTCCTTTTTGACGCTGATGGATGCGAACGGCCGCTGGGCCATTGCTCTTTTGGCGCCGCCACGCTATCCCATAACCGCGGTGAGGGCAATCACCCGCGGCTCACCGCCCCATCGACGGCTCAGTGCCCATCGACGGCTCAGTGCCAGCGGTGGTCCTGCAACGTCACCCGCGGCCCGCGACGCTGGAAGCGGAAACCGCTCGCGAAGATCAGCCGCACGACGCGCTGCCGGTGGCCGGCCCACGGCTCGAGGAGCTCCAGCATCCCGTCGTCGTCCACGCGCCGGCCGATGAGCGCTTCGCCGACCTGATGCGCGAGGTGGTAGTCGCCGACGCTCACGAGGTCGGGATGCGCGTGCGAACGCTGCAGCGTCTCGGCGGCGGTCCACAGTCCGACCCCGGGGATCGTCTGGAGCGCGGTCTCCGCCGCCGCGAGGCCCGCCGAGTGCTCGACGGCACGCTCGAGCGACGTCGCGACGGCCAGCACGGCCTGCACCGCCCGCGCACGCCGCGGGTCGACGCCGGCGCGGTGCCACTCCCACGACGGGATGCCGCGCCACTGCTCGAGCGTCGGGCTCACGCGCATGCCCTCGGGAGCGGGGCCGGGCGCCGGTTCGCCGTACCAGCGCAGCAGGCGGGACCACGACCGGTACGCCTCGAGACTCGTCACGCGCTGCTCGATGATGGCGGGGAGCAGCGCCTCCAGCATCCGTCCCGTCTTCGCCAGGCGGAGTCCGGGGTTGCGGTGGAGGCTGTCGCGCAGCAGTGGATGGCGGCCCGCGTCGAGCCCGGACCAGTCGTCGTCGCGCCCGAGCAGCTCGGGCACCTGCGCGATCGCCCAGCCGGCGCCGGGACCCCACGCGGCAGCGGCGATGCCGCCCTCGGCGGGCGCGCGACGGATGCGGATGGTCGCCGCGCCCTCCGGGGTGCGCCACGTGCGCCACAGGCCGCCGATGTCCCACGTGGTGGTCGGGTCGTACGGGCCCCTGCCGAGCGGAGCCAGCGTGCCGGCGAGGTCGATCGGGACCGCGGGCCGGTACACGGTCTCCGCGTCGGGCGCGGTGCTCGCCGCCCCGGCGCCGGAGGCGCGGGAGGGCAGCACGGCGGTCATGCAGGCATGCTACGTCACGCACCTGACGTTCATGCCTGGGGGCTACCCGCATGTCGGCGGTCTCCCCTACATTTCCGCCATGGGAATCGAACTCGACACCGAGGCCGTCGCGCGCCTGCGCGACGCCGTCACAGGAACCGTCTACGTGCGCGGCGATGCGGGGCTCGCCGCAGAGGTCGCCTGCTTCAACCCGGCGATCCGCCACGACCCCGACGTCGTCGTCGCCGTCGCCTCCGAGAGCGACGTCGCGGCGGCCGTCCGCTTCGCCCGCGAGGCCGGCATCCCGGTGCGGGTGCAGTGCACCGGCCACGGCGCTGAAGCGCCGATCGTCGGCGGCATGATCCTGTCGACGCGGGGAATCGACGGGCTGACCATCGACCCCGACAGCCGTGTTGCCAGGATCGGCGCGGGCCTCCGCTGGGCGCCGGTCATCGTGGCCGCGGCCGAGCACGGCCTCGCACCGATCACCGGCTCGTCGACGAGCGTCGGAGCGGTCGGCTACAGCCTCGGCGGCGGCGTCGGCCCGCTCGCGCGGACGTACGGCTTCACGGCCGACTGGATCCGCGGGTTCCGGGTGGTCACCGCCGACGGCGAGATCGTCACGGCCGACGCCGAGACGAACCCCGACCTGTTCTGGGCGCTCCGCGGAGGCAAGGGCGGCCTGGCCGTCGTCACCGAGATGACGCTGGAACTCGTGCCCCTGAGATCCCTCTACGGCGGCAGCGTCTTCTTCGAGGGACCGGCGATCGAGCCCGCGCTGCGAGCCTGGATCGACTGGTCCGCCGGGCTGCCCGATGAGGCGACGACCTCCGTGGTGCTCCTCGCGGTTCCTGACGTCGACGGACCGCCCCCGCCGCTGCGCGGCCGCACCGTGCTCAGCGTCCGCTTCGCCTACCCCGGAGACCCGGCAGAGGGCGAGCGGCTGTTCGCGCCGATCCGTGCAGCCGCTCCTCTGTACCTCGATTTCGTGGCCGAGATGCCGGCGACGGCCGTCGCCAGCATCCACAACGACCCGGAGGAGGGCGGGCCGACCTGGATCCGCGGTTTCATGCTCGACACGTTCGACCAGGACGCGGGCGATGTGATCCTCGAACTCGCCGGCCCGGGCTCCGGCTCGCCGTTCCTCGCGGTGGAGATCCGCCAGCTCGGCGGCGCGACGGCACGGGACACGGCGGACGGCACGGCCGTCGGCGGTCGCGACAGCGGCTACACGCTCAGCCTGCTCTCCGGCGACCCGTCGACCTTCGCAGAGGCCGCTCCGGCCCGGGCGAAGGCCATCGCGGAGGCGCTGAGCGACCGGATCTCGGCGGTCACCAACGTGAACTTCGCCGGAGACCTGGCCGATCGCGCCGCCTTCGAACGGGTCTGGCCGCCGGCCGTCTTCGAGCGCCTCGCGGCCGCCCGGGAGCAGTGGGACCCGGATCGCGTGTTCGCCTTCGGGCCCGCCTGAGCGAGGGCGACGGCTACTCGCTCCAGACGCTCGGCGCCTCGGCGCGGGTGGACGGGAGCGCGGCGTCGGCGCCCCACTCGAGCAGCCACTCGGGAACGGCGACATCCGTCGGCGACGGGCCCACCGCGTCCAGAAGCTCCTCGATCGTGACGATGCCGCCGCCGCGCTTCAGGAACCGCCCGCGGATGAACGCCTGCGTGTAGATCTCGCCGTCGACCGTGAAACGCTGCTCGACGTAGACCGCCTTCTCGTCGAAGCCGAGGATGCGGGACTCGACGATGAAGGGCTGCCAGAGCTCCAGCGACTTGCGGAAGGAGATCGTCTCCGAGGCGACCACCGGGTACCACCCGCGGCGCTTGAAGATCGCCCACACCCCGTTCCGCTGCAGCAGGTCGAAGCGGCCGATGTCGGCGATGGACAGATACACGCCGTTGTTCATGTGCTTCAGGATGTCGAGGTCGGTCGGCAGTACCCGGAACCGTGTGCGCGCCACATCCCAGCGGCCGAGCCGCGGGCCGAAACGGGAGATGATCGCGTGGAGCATCGTCCGGAAGATCATGTGCACGCCGTCATGTTAGTGATCCTCCGCACGATCGGAGCATTCGTTGTCCGATCCCTCCAAGCATGGCCGCAGGATCGCCGTGCTCGGTCGTGCGGAGCCCCCAACCGTGCGGGCTCAGTTCGGGCTGATCCGCAGACTGGCGATGCGGACGTCCCGCAGCGCGAAGGTCATCGGGCCGGTGCCGTTGTAGCCGTCGCCCGACACCGTCAGCGTGACCACGTAGGTGTCCGGTTCGTCGCCGGGACGGACGTCGACCGGCTCGAAGTGGGAGTTCTTGCCGATGTTGTCCGTGCGGTCCCACGATCGCACGCCGTCGTGGCCGTGGAACTCGCGGCCCCAGTCGTTGAGGTAGGCGTCGTCGGTGAACGTCTCGACGAAGGCCGCGGAGTCTCCCCGGTTGGTGGTGTCCACGAATCGCTGGATCGGCCCGGGAAGGGTCGTGTCCGCCATGTGCTTCCTCCCTGGTTGGACGGTGGGTGGGATGCGGTGCGTCCCGCTCAACGGTCGAGCGGGACCTCCAGGATGCTGACACCCGCAGGCGGCGCGGAGAGCGCCTGGTCGAGTTCCCCCTTGGTGCGCGCGACGGAGTAGTGCCAGCCGTACGCGGCGGCGAGCGCCGCGAAGTCGACGGAGTGCGGGGTGTAGAGGACGCGGTCGAACGCCTCGGATGCCGCCGTGGCTGCGACCTCCAGGCCGTCGAAGATGGTGCCGCCGCGGTCGTTGCCGACGACGACCTGAAGATGGGGCCGCCGCTCCCCCGCACCGAGCAGCAGCGAGCCGGCGTCGTGCAGCAGGGCGAGGTCGCCGAGGAGCACGCGCGTCACGCCGCTGGGGGTGCCTGCCGCCTCGGCGGACGCCTGGCTGGCGAGCGCGATCCCGGTCGCCGTCGCGATGGTGCCGTCGATGCCGGCGAGGCCGCGGTTGGCGTGGACGCTGATCTTCTTGCCCGGCACGATCCGGTCGACATCGCGGATCAGCCTGGACGCGCCGAGCACCAGCCGGTCGTGCGGCCAGGTGTACCGCCACACGGCCTCCGCGAGCAGGGCGCGCGTGATGGGCGCCCGGATGGCGGCGAGCTCGGCGGCGGCGAAGGCCAGGGCGTCGGCCGGCTCGTAGGAGCGGGCCTTGTCGACGTCCGGGGCGACGGCGGCTGGGTTGGCGTCGCGCTCGGCCTGCTCGGCGATGCGCCGACTGGCGAACACCCAGCGTCCGACCCAGCCGCGGACCTCCGGGGACCGGAGGTCGGTCGCCGGGTCGGCCTCCACCGCTCCGACGATGCGTGCGCGATGCGCCGGGTTGTACGCCTGTCGCCCGGTGGGCGCGACGACGATCACCTCGACGTCGGAGCGGGTGAGCAGCGCGGGGACCTCGCGGCTGAGCGTCGGGTGCCCGAACACGACCGCGCGTCGCACGATCCCGCCGAAGCCTTCGTCGCGCAGCAGTTCGCGGTACGAGACGACGAGGTTCGGCCCGAAGTGCGCGCCGCTGGAGACTTCGGCGAGCAGCGGGAGCCCGGCGTCACGAGCGAAATGCTCGGCGGCCGGCCCCGCGTCCGCACCGGCGACGACGACCGTCGGCGGGCCGGCCTCGACGACCTCGGTCGCACGGTCGAGCGCGGCGGGCGGCGCCGTCTCGGGCAGCTCGCCGCGCATCGTCTCCGGCAGCGGCGGGACCGCGACGGACAGGGGCTCGCGGAACGCGACATTGAGGTGGACGGGACCGGGATCGGCGGTCTCCGCTCCGACGGCGGCACGGACGGCGGTCGCGGCGAGCGCGGCCGCCTGCTCGTCCTCGGCCGGGGCGCCATCGGGCGCATCGACGTCGTCGGACCACCGGACGGCGTCGGCGTACAGACCGTCCTGTTGGGTGGTCTGGTTGGACCGGATGCCCCGCAATTCTTCTGGCCGGTCTCCGGTGACGACGATGAGCGGGATGCCCGCCTCGTGCGCCTCCAGGACGGCCGGGTGCAGATTGGCGGTAGCGGTGCCGCTTGTCGTGATGACCACGGCGGGCGCTCCGGTCTCGCGCGCGAGGCCGAGGGCGAGGAACCCGCCTGAGCGCTCGTCGATCCGCACATGCAGGCGCGCGGAACCGGACCGCTCGAGCTCGGCCGCGACGAGCGCGAGCGCCTGCGAGCGGGAGCCCGGGCTGACGACGATGTCCCGTACGCCGTTGCGGACGAATCCGGTGAGCAGTGCGAGGGAGAAGTCGGTGGCCGGGTTTCCGGTGCGCTGGCGTTCGGGCGCGTCCGTTTCGGGCGCGTCCGTTTCGCGCGCGGCGGTGCCCGTTCCGGTGGTGGTACCCGGCTCGGTGGCGTCGCCCGCGTGCGGGCGGTCAGCCATCCCGGCGGCCGGTCTGGTCGTTGTCCGGGCCGTTCTCGTCGAGCTCGGCGAGTTCTTTCTCGAGCTGCCGGATGCGCTCCTCCTGGTCGCGGTCCATGCGGAGCTTGCCGAGGAACTCGGGGTCGTCATCGGGTGCCGTGACTCGCCGGACGTTGTCGGCGCGGCGGCGTCCCCGTCCGATCAGGAACCAGAGGATCCCGCCGATGATCGGGAACAGGATGATGATGAGCAGCCACACGGGCTTCGGAAGGCCGCGCACTCGGGACCGGTCGAACAGGGCGCAGTCTGCCACCGAATAGATGTAGAACACCACGGCTGCGACGCCGAGGGCTATCCAGAGGCGAACCATGGGTCAATCGTAACTCTCAGAGACGGTCTCTAAGCTGGGAGGGTGAAGCGGATTCCCTCTTGGATCACCTACACCGTGCTGCGCCTCCTGGTGTTCGCGGTGCCCCTGGCGATCCTGCTTCTCGTGGGCGTCGTCTGGTGGCTCGCGGTCATCGCCGCGGCGCTCATCGGCCTGTGCCTGTCGTACATCTTCCTGAGCCGCCCGCGGAACGCCGTGTCCTCCGACCTGTACGCGGTGCGCCACCGCGACAAGCCGGTCCGCTCGGAGGATGACGACGTGGAGGACGCCGCCGTCGACGAAGCGGCTACGGACGGCACCGACGCCGGCAGTACCGACGCCCACAACACCGACGCCCACCGTTCGAACTCAAGCGGTCCGGCCGCCTGACCTCCGCTCAGAAGGCGTAGGCCGCCCCGAGCGCGATCCCGACGAGCAACCCGGTGATGCTGGTCAGCTGGAGAGCGGTGACGAGCTCCCGCGGCGTCTTGGCGAACAGCGTGATCACGCATGCCGGCAGCGCCGCCAGCAGCGCGAACATCCCGAACCACGCGAACGGGTAGAGCAGCGCGATCACGGCGAGGATGCCGAACGGCACAAGGAGCAGAACGCAGAACGCGATGCGGGACGCGATGTTGCCGAGCAGGACCGCGAGCGTCCGCTTGCGCGCCTGGCGGTCCGGCTCGATGTCGCGGATGTTGTTCACCATCAGGACCGCACAGGCGATGAGGCCCGCGATGACGGCGCCGTACCACGCCTCCTGGTTGACCAGGCCCGCGAGCATGTAGGTCGTGCCCGCCGTGGCGACGAGGCCGAAGAAGACGAAAACGAACACCTCGCCGAGGCCGTAGTACCCGTAGGGTCGCTTGCCCCCGGTGTAGAACCAGGCCGCCGCGATCGCCGCGGCGCCGACCAGGAGCACCCACCAGTACTGCGTGAGCAGCACCAGGATCAGGCCGGCGACGGCCGCCAGCCCGAAGAAGACGAGCGCGACGGTCAGCACCGTGCGCGGCGCGGCCTTGCCGGACCCCGTCAGGCGTCCGGGCCCGACCCGGAAGCGGTCGGTGCCGCGGATGCCGTCCGAGTAGTCGTTCGCGTAGTTCACGCCGATCTGCAGCAGCACGGCCACGGCAAGGCAGAGCAGTGAGCGCACGGGATGCCACACGCCGGGTCCCTCCGCGACCTTGGCCGCGCCGACACCGATGAGAACGGGCGCGACGGCCAGCGGAAGGGTCCGAAGCCGCGCGCCGGCGATCCAGTCGGCGGTCGTCGCGGGCTTGGCCGGGGCTGCAGCGGCTCCGGGCCGTCCACTCTTCCCACCTCGCGGCCCGCGCGACGTCGGCGGCGCCATCCGCTCCATGCGTGGCTTGTTCTGACTCATCACAGTGCGAATCGTAACAACATCGGCTATGCCGCCCCGCTCGCAGCGGCCGCCGCAGTGTCCGCAAGCGCGATCCGATCGGGCTTACCGCTGGCCAAGCGCGGTACCTTCTCAAGCCCGACGATGCGCGCGGGTGCTCCCGCGCGGCCGACGCGCCCGGCGACATGCTCGCGGACCGCGGCCAGGCTCTCGGGCGCGGCCCCCTCCAGGACGACGATGGGAACCTGTCCCCACTCGGCGTCGTCGACCGCCACGACGACCGCGTGCTCGAACCCGGTCAGCTCCTGCACCGCCCGCTCCACCGCGTCGAGCAGCACCTTCTCGCCGCCCGAGATGATCACGTTGTCCGACCGCCCGAGCACGGTCACCCGACCGCGCTCATCCACGCGTCCGACATCCCCCGTGCGGTACCACCGCGCTCCGTCGTGCTCCACGAAGGCGGCGGCCGTCCGTTCCGCGTCTCCGATGTATCCCTCCGCCAGCGACGGCCCGCTGATCTCCAGTTGCCCGCCGTTCTCGCGAACGACCGTCGTCCCGATCGGGACCCCGTCGTAGACGCATCCCCCCGCCGTCTCGCTGGAACCGTAGGTGGTCACGATTCGCGCACCGAGCTGGAGCGCGCGCTCCCGCAGCGCCGGCGCGAGGGCCTGCCCTCCGACCAGGATGCCGTCGAACCGTCGCAGCGCCGACCCGACGCGGCGCGACCCTGCCTCGACCGCCTCCACCAGGCGTGACAACTGCACGGGAACCAGCGACGTGTACCGGAGGTCATGCCGCATCGTCTCGGCCACCTCCGCGTACCCCTCGGCGTCGAAGTGCCCGGCACCGTAGAAGATGGGCTCCGTCTCCGCGGCCAGGGACCGCACGAGCACCTGGGCCCCGGCGACGTAGTGTGCCGGCAGCGCCAGCACCCACTGTCCCTGTCCGCCCAGCGCGCCCGCCGAGGCCGCCGCACTGGCGAGGAGCGCGTCCGCCGACAACGCCACGCGCTTGGGCACCCCCGTCGATCCGGAGGTCTCGATCACGAGTGCCACGTTCTGCGCCACCCGGTCCTCCGCCTCCGGCCAGTCGGCGGCGACGCCCTTGCCCGCTCGCGGCACTACGGCCGGTCCGCCTCCGCCGAGCGCATCCGCGATCGCGGCGAAGACCTCCTCCGGCCGCGATGAGTCGACTACTCGCACCGCGCGCGTCACCGGCTCGCCCCTCAGTACTGCCACGGGAACGGCGACCAGTCCGGCTCCCGCTTCTGGAGGAAGGCGTCGCGCCCCTCGACCGCCTCGTCCGTACCGTACGCGAGCCGTGTCGCCTCTCCGGCGAACAGCTGCTGCCCGACCAGTCCGTCGTCGACGGCGTTGAAGGCGTACTTCAGCATCCTGATCGCCGTCGGCGACTTCGTCAGGATCTCGTTCGCCCACTCCAGAGCGACCGTCTCGAGCTCGGCATGCGGCACGACCGCGTTCACCGCACCCATCTCATACGCACGCTGAGCCGAGTACTCCCGCGCGAGGAAGAACACCTCCCGGCCGAACTTCTGCCCCACCTGGCGAGCGAAGTACGCAGACCCGTACCCGGCGTCGAACGAACCGACGTCGGCATCCGTCTGCTTGAACCGGCCGTGCTCCTCGCTCGCGATCGTCAGGTCGCAGACGACATGCAGCGAGTGGCCGCCGCCCGCCGCCCACCCCGGAACGACGGCGATCACGACCTTGGGCATGAAGCGGATGAGACGCTGGACCTCGAGGATGTGCAGCCGGCCGCCCCGTGCCGCATCGATGCTCGACGCCGTCTCACCCTCCGCATACTTGTAGCCGTCGCGCCCGCGGATGCGCTGGTCGCCGCCCGAGCAGAAGGCCCACCCACCGTCTTTCGGGCTCGGCCCGTTGCCCGTGAGGAGGACGACACCGATCGCCGGGTTGGTGCGCGCGTGCTCGAGCGTTGCGTACAGCTCGTCGACCGTGTGGGGCCGGAAGGCGTTGCGCACCTCGGGCCGGTTGAACGCCACCCGCGCGATACGCCCGCTGAGGTCGTGGTGGTAGGTGATGTCGGTCAGCCCGCCGAAGCCGGGCACCTCCCGCCAGGCGCCGGGGTCGAAGAGTTCTGAGACGTCCGCTTGCATGGATCCAGACTACGGTTCGGGGTTCCGCCCGGACCCCTGCGTGCAAAACTTGTGGAATGTTGCCCGAGCTCGCCGACCTGTTATCAACTTCGCGGGTCGTGTCGCTGCCCATGACCACGCGCTTCCGCGGGATCACGGTGCGCGAAGCCGTGCTCTTCGAGGGCCCGGAGGGCTGGACCGAGTTCTCGCCGTTCGTCGAGTACGACGACACGGAAGCCGCGGCCTGGCTGCACGCTGCTATCGACTTCGGCTGGCGGGCGACGCTGCCGCCCCTCCGCGACCGCATCCCGGTGAACGCCACGATCCCGGCTGTCGAGGCGGAGCAGGTCGCCTCGATCCTCGCCCGGTATCCCGGCGCGCGCACCGCGAAGGTCAAGGTCGCCGAGCCGGGACAGACCCTGGCCGACGACGTGGCACGCGTTCACGCGGTCCGCGACGCACTCGGACCTGAAGGGCGCATCCGCGTCGACGCCAACGCCCTGTGGAACCTCGACGAGGCCGAGCACGCCGTCCACGCGCTCGCTCCCTTCGACCTCGAGTACGTCGAGCAGCCGTGCGCGACGGTCGACGAGCTGGCCGAGCTGCGCCGCCGCATCCGCTACATGGGGATCCCGGTCGCCGCCGACGAGAGCGTCCGCAAGGCGGCCGACCCGCTCGCCGTCGCCCGGGCCGGCGCGGCCGACGTCCTCGTGGTGAAGGCGCAGCCGCTCGGTGGGGTCCACTCCGCGAGCCGCATCGTCGCCGCGGCCGGCCTGCCGGCCGTCGTATCGAGCGCGATCGACACCTCCGTAGGCATCGCGATGGGGGCTCACCTCGCCGCCGCCCTCCCCGAGCTCGAGTTCGACTGCGGCCTGGGCACCGTCGCGATGTTCGTGCAGGACGTGGCCGATGAGCCTCTCCTCCCGCACGACGGCGCCATTCCGGTGGCGCGCCCGACCGTGTCGTCGGCCCGATTGGACGCGCTCGGCGCCGACGAGGACCGCACGGCCTGGTGGCTCGATCGGGTGCGTCGGTGCTACCGCCTCGTCGAGCGGTCGAGGGCGCTCTGAGGGAAGTGCGCCGGAGGCGTCAGCTGTAGAGGCGCTCGGGAACCTCGAGCGCGTAGATCGGTCGTCCGGAGCCCCAGATCGCGGCGCATGCCGCGCGCAGCAGGTCGACCTCGTTCGAGCCCTCCGAGAGGATGCGCACGTCGTTGCCTTCGATTGCGACGGTCGCGTCCCGAATGGTGACGGCGCCGTTCCGCGCGGTCCGCACCTCGGGGTACGGCTCGTTGAGCCCGCGCAGGTCCTCCAGGACGTAGGTGGGCCGCGAGTCGGCGTCCGCGGCGAGCAGCTGCTTGGCCCGGTCGATGCCGGTCAGCACCAGCACCGAGTCGATGCCCGCGCGGTTCGCGCCCAACACGTCGGTGTCGAGTCGGTCGCCGATGAACAGCGGCTTGTGCGCACCGAAGCGCGCAACCGCCTCGTCGAAGATGGCCCGCTCGGGCTTGCCTGCGACGATCGGCAGGCGCCCGACCGCGGTGTGCACGGCCGAGACGAGCGTCCCGTTGCCCGGCGCTATGCCTCGCTTGACGGGGATGGTCCAGTCGGTGTTGGTCGCGATCCACGGCCGTTCGGTGTCGGTGCGCCCCTGGAGCGCGAACGCGGCTTCGGCCAGCTGCTCCCAGCCGACCTCCGGCGCGAAGCCCTGGATCACCGCTGCGGGATCGTCCTCTGCGGAGCGGGTCACCGTGAAGCCGCCCTTCTGCACCTCGTCCACGAGCCCGTCGCCGCCGACGACCAGGACGGCCGAGCCGGCGGGGACGTGCTGGCCCAGCAGCCTCACGGCCGCCTGCGGCGAGGTGACGACATCGGACGGCTGGACGCGCAGCCCGAGGTCGCTGAGATGACCGGCGACGGCCGCATCCGTGCGCGACGCGTTGTTCGTGATGTAACCGACTCGCACGGTTGCAGCGACGCCGTTGAGGCTGTCGATGGCGTGAGGGATGGCGTCGGGACCTTTGTAGACGACGCCGTCGAGGTCCGCGAGGACCAGGTCGACGCCGTCGAGCGGAGTGCGCATCTCAGTGCTCCGTCGGAACAGTGCCATCGTTCGGCTCATCCTCCTCGTCGGGTGTGGAGGCATCCGCACCCTCCTCCACGGTTTCGTCGACCGTCCCGTCGAGGTCGAGCTCCTCTTCGACGATGTCGACGGTCTCGTGCTCGTCCATCAGTCCGGCCTCGACCAGGGCCTCCTCCGCCCTGGTCGCCCGTTCGCGCCAGCGTTCGGCATCAGTGTCTCGGCCCAGCTCCTCGAGCACCTCGGCGTACGCGTGGAAGAGGTCCGCACTGTAGCTGAACGCACGGTCGGGGTCGAGCTGCGGGATCTCGAGCTCCGCGAGCGCGGCCTCGGGCTGCCCAAGGTCGAGACGGGCACCCGACATGGCGATCGCGAGCGACACCTGGACGTCGGCGGGGAGGGTCGCCCGGTCGACCGAGCGACCCAGCTCGAGCGCCCGGTCAGGTCGGCCCACACCGCGCTCGCTGTCGACCATCAGCGGCAGCTGGTCGTTGGAACCGGAGATGCGGCGATACGTGCGCAGCTCGCGGAGGGCGAGCGCGAAGTCGCCGGTCGCGTACGCGGTGATCGCCAGCGTCTCGCGCACCACGGCCACCCTTCCCGCACGCCGGGCAGCGGACAGCGCATGACTGTGCGCCGCGGCCGGGTCCGACTCGATCAGCCGGCCGGCCATCACGAGGTGCTTGGCCACCCAGTCCGAGTTGTCCTTGCTCAGCGTCTTGAGCTCGACGCGCGCTTCGTTCGGAAGATCTCGCGCCTGCACGTCGTCCGGGATGACAGGGTCGTCGTGGCGGGGACGAACCGACTGCAGTTCCCGCGACAGGCGGTATTCCTCGTCGCTCCGGTTGTTCTGGTCGCGAGCGTCGCGGTCGCCGCGCGCGGGACGTCCCTCGCGGGTCCAGAGCTTGTCGTCGCGTCGCGGACCACCGGCCCGCGATCCGGCCGACCACGGCTTGCGGTCGACCTGAGGCGGCCGGCCGTCGCGCGCGCCGCCAGCGCGCTGAGGTCTTCCCTCTCCGTCGCGGCGGGGCGCCGCACCCTGGCCGTCGCGCCCACGGTAGCCGCCACGCTGCTCGTCGCGACCGCGGTATCCACCGCTCTGACCGTCGCGGCCGCGGTAGCCGCCCGCCTCCTGACCGTCACGGCTGCGATATCCGACACCGTCACGTCCTCGAGAGGCACCGCCGCCCTGACCGGGACGCCCACGGTAGCCGCCGTCGCGCTGGCCGTCGCGGCTCCGGTAGCCGCCGTCGCGCTGGTCGTCGTTGCCTCGATAGCCGCCGCCCTGACCTTCGCGGCGGTCGTAACCGCCGGACTTGCCGTCACGGCCGCGGTATCCGCCGTCGCGCTGGCCGTCGCGGCCACGGCTCGCGCCTTGCTGGTCGCGGCCACGGTATCCGCGATCCGAGCTCGACCCTCCGCCTCGGCGGTTTTCGCCGTCGCCGGATCCGGACGGGCGCCCACCGCGCCACGACGCGCCGCCGGCGCCGGATGAGCGATCCCTGGAAGCGCCGGCCGCCCGCGACCGCCCGGCGGAGGAGCCGCTGGACGGACGGCGACCATCGCCGCGCTCGGGACGGTTCGACTGCGAACCGCGACCGCTGCGGTCGTTACGGGTGTTGTCGTCTGCCGGTGTCTCGCTCACGGCTTCTCCTGTCGAAATCGGCGGGGTCGATCGCCGCCATTGTCTCGGAACTGTACGACCCCGTTAACGCGAAATGGCCACCCATCACTGGGTGGCCATCTCACAAAGAAGTCCGGCGGTGTCCTACTCTCCCACAGGGTCCCCCCTGCAGTACCATCGGCGCAGAGAGTCTTAGCTTCCGGGTTCGGAATGTAACCGGGCGTTTCCCTCTCGCTATGGCCGCCGAAACACTATTGATGTATCAAAGTGAACGTCGAGCGTTAGCTCGAATCAGTTCTCGACCGTACATCGAGAACCACATAGTGGACGCGAACAATCTTGGGCCCCTCATAGCTGCCTTACAACGTTTATGAGAGTGGTGATTATCAAGTTATCGGCTTATTAGTACCGGTCAGCTCCATGGGTCTTTAGTCCCCACTTCCACATCCGGCCTATCAACCCAGTAGTCTAGCTGGGAGCCTCTCGCCCGAAGGCATGGAAATCTCATCTTGAGGCCGGCTTCCCGCTTAGATGCTTTCAGCGGTTATCCATCCCGAACGTAGCTAACCAGCGGTGCTCTTGGCAGAACAACTGGCACACCAGAGGTTCGTCCAACCCGGTCCTCTCGTACTAGGGTCAGATCCTCTCAAATTTCCTACGCGCGCAGCGGATAGGGACCGAACTGTCTCACGACGTTCTAAACCCAGCTCGCGTACCGCTTTAATGGGCGAACAGCCCAACCCTTGGGACCTACTCCAGCCCCAGGATGCGACGAGCCGACATCGAGGTGCCAAACCATGCCGTCGATATGGACTCTTGGGCAAGATCAGCCTGTTATCCCCGAGGTACCTTTTATCCGTTGAGCGACAGCGCTTCCACAAGCCACTGCCGGATCACTAGTCCCGACTTTCGTCCCTGCTCGACTTGTCAGTCTCACAGTCAAGCTCCCTTGTGCACTTACACTCGACACCTGATTGCCAACCAGGTTGAGGGAACCTTTGGGCGCCTCCGTTACTTTTTGGGAGGCAACCGCCCCAGTTAAACTACCCACCAGGCACTGTCCCTGAACCGGATTACGGTTCTAAGTTAGATATCCAGAGTGACCAGAGTGGTATTTCAACAATGACTCCACCGACACTGGCGTGCCGGCTTCAAAGTCTCCCACCTATCCTACACAAGCCACACCGAACACCAATACCAAGCTGTAGTAAAGGTCACGGGGTCTTTCCGTCCTGCTGCGCGTAACGAGCATCTTTACTCGTAGTGCAATTTCGCCGAGTTCGCGGTTGAGACAGCTGGGAAGTCGTTACGCCATTCGTGCAGGTCGGAACTTACCCGACAAGGAATTTCGCTACCTTAGGATGGTTATAGTTACCACCGCCGTTTACTGGGGCTTAAATTCTGAGCTTCGCCGAAGCTAACCCTTCCTCTTAACCTTCCAGCACCGGGCAGGCGTCAGTCCGTATACATCGTCTTGCGACTTCGCACGGACCTGTGTTTTTAGTAAACAGTCGCTTCCCACTGGTCTCTGCGGCCTTCAAACGCTCCCGGAGCAAGTCCGTTCACGCCTCAGGCCCCCCTTCTCCCGAAGTTACGGGGGCATTTTGCCGAGTTCCTTAACCACGATTCTCTCGATCTCCTTGGTATTCTCTACCTGACCACCTGAGTCGGTTTGGGGTACGGGCGGCTGGAACCTCGCGTCGATGCTTTTCTCGGCAGCATAGGATCACCCATTTCGTCAATGAAGACTACGCATCGTGCCTGGGCCTATATGAGAGACGGATTTGCCTATCTCTCGGCTTACACACTTACACCGGGACAACCATCGCCCGGCTGGGCTACCTTCCTGCGTCACACCTGTTAATACGCTAGCCGCACCAGCATGGGGTCGAGCGTTAGGCCCGGACCTTCACCCCGAAGGGATCCGTGTCCAGGATTAGGACTCTTAGCACCACTGGATTAGCTTGGGCGGTTCTTCGCCGGTACGGGAATATCAACCCGTTGTCCATCGACTACGCCTGTCGGCCTCGCCTTAGGTCCCGACTTACCCAGGGCGGATTAGCCTGGCCCTGGAACCCTTGGTCTTTCGGAGGACGGGTTTCTCACCCGTCTTTCGCTACTCATGCCTGCATTCTCACTCGTGTGGCGTCCACGGCTGGTTTACACCGCCGCTTCACTCGCCACACGACGCTCTCCTACCCATCAACACGGCTGGACCACGAAGGCCTACCAATAGTGTCAATGCCACAACTTCGGTGGCGTGCTTGAGCCCCGTTACATTGTCGGCGCGGAATCACTTGACCAGTGAGCTATTACGCACTCTTTCAAGGGTGGCTGCTTCTAAGCCAACCTCCTGGTTGTCTGTGCAACTCCACATCCTTTCCCACTTAGCACGCGCTTAGGGACCTTAGTTGGTGGTCTGGGTTGTTTCCCTCTCGACGATGAAGCTTATCCCCCACCGTCTCACTGCTGCGCTCTCACTTACCGGCATTCGGAGTTTGGCTGACGTCAGTAACCTTTTGGGGCCCATCGGCCATCCAGTAGCTCTACCTCCGGCAAGAAACACGCAACGCTGCACCTAAATGCATTTCGGAGAGAACCAGCTATCACGAAGTTTGATTGGCCTTTCACCCCTATCCACAGCTCATCCCCTCAGTTTTCAACCTAAGTGGGTTCGGTCCTCCACGACGTCTTACCGTCGCTTCAACCTGGCCATGGATAGATCACTTCGCTTCGGGTCTAGGACATGCGACTGAATCGCCCTATTCAGACTCGCTTTCGCTACGGCTACCCCTCACGGGTTAACCTCGCCACATATCGCTAACTCGCAGGCTCATTCTTCAAAAGGCACGCTGTCACCCCTACAAGGAGGCTCCAACGGTTTGTAAGCAAACGGTTTCAGGTACTATTTCACTCCCCTCCCGGGGTACTTTTCACCTTTCCCTCACGGTACTTGTCCGCTATCGGTCATCTGGGAGTATTTAGGCTTATCAGGTGGTCCTGACAGATTCACACGGGATTTCTCGGGCCCCGTGCTACTTGGGATACTTCTCGCGCCATTGGACAATTTCGGTTACGGGGCTGGCACCCGCTGTGGCTGGCCTTTCAATGCCATTCACCTATCATCCTTTGTAACGCTTGCAGTTCGGCAGAAGCTGCTGAAAAGTCCCGCAACCCCGACCATGCAACGCCTGCCGGCTATCACACATGATCGGTTTAGCCTCTTCCGGTTTCGCTCGCCACTACTAACGGAATCGCTTTTGCTTTCTCTTCCTGTGGGTACTGAGATGTTTCACTTCCCCACGTTCCCTCTACCCGCCCTATATATTCAGGCGGGAGTCACTGGGTCACCATAAAGGGCCCAGCGGGGTTTCCCCATTCGGAGATCCTCGGATCAAAGCTCGTTTATCAGCTCCCCGAGGCTTATCGCAGATTACTACGTCCTTCTTCGGCTCCAGATGCCAAGGCATCCACCGTTTGCTCTTAGAAACTTGAAATCACATGAGTTTTAGAATCGATCGCCTCATCCGAAGATGAGGAGATTGACCAATGATCTATAAGTCAGTACATGAAGTACTGCTTTGATCTGTGATCCGAACCCGAAGGTTCGAATCTAAGATGCTCGCGTCCACTGTGTAGTTCTCAAAGTACGGGCGGTACCTTCTCCGCCGGCCCAGTTATGGCCGACCAGAAAAGGTCCAGAGGATTCGGTTCTCATCCGTTCGGATGAGGTCCGGTCCCTCAGGACCCAACAGCGTGCATGTGCAGGGCTTCCGGGTCCGAACCGTTCCTACCTGCAAGAGGCGTACTGGGTTCGAGCCGTTCGGCTCCGCACCAATGTCAATGTTCCACCCATGAGCTAACCGGCTGAGACGTTCGCTCAGATCCGGCGCCTGGACACCCGAGGGTGCCAGATGCTCCTTAGAAAGGAGGTGATCCAGCCGCACCTTCCGGTACGGCTACCTTGTTACGACTTAGTCCTAATCACCGATCCCACCTTCGACGGCTCCCTCCACAAGGGTTGGGCCACCGGCTTCGGGTGTTACCGACTTTCATGACTTGACGGGCGGTGTGTACAAGGCCCGGGAACGTATTCACCGCAGCGTTGCTGATCTGCGATTACTAGCGACTCCGACTTCATGAGGTCGAGTTGCAGACCTCAATCCGAACTGAGACCGGCTTTTTGGGATTCGCTCCACCTTACGGTATTGCAGCCCTTTGTACCGGCCATTGTAGCATGCGTGAAGCCCAAGACATAAGGGGCATGATGATTTGACGTCATCCCCACCTTCCTCCGAGTTGACCCCGGCAGTCTCCTATGAGTTCCCGCCATTACGCGCTGGCAACATAGAACGAGGGTTGCGCTCGTTGCGGGACTTAACCCAACATCTCACGACACGAGCTGACGACAACCATGCACCACCTGTTCACGAGTGTCCAAAGAGTTCCCTATTTCTAGGGCGTTCTCGTGTATGTCAAGCCTTGGTAAGGTTCTTCGCGTTGCATCGAATTAATCCGCATGCTCCGCCGCTTGTGCGGGCCCCCGTCAATTCCTTTGAGTTTTAGCCTTGCGGCCGTACTCCCCAGGCGGGGCGCTTAATGCGTTAGCTGCGACACGGAAACCGTGGAATGGTCCCCACATCTAGCGCCCAACGTTTACGGCGTGGACTACCAGGGTATCTAATCCTGTTCGCTCCCCACGCTTTCGCTCCTCAGCGTCAGTTACGGCCCAGAGAACTGCCTTCGCCATCGGTGTTCCTCCTGATATCTGCGCATTCCACCGCTACACCAGGAATTCCATTCTCCCCTACCGCACTCTAGTCTGCCCGTACCCACTGCAGGCCCGAGGTTGAGCCTCGGGTTTTCACAGCAGACGCGACAGACCGCCTACGAGCTCTTTACGCCCAATAATTCCGGACAACGCTCGCACCCTACGTATTACCGCGGCTGCTGGCACGTAGTTAGCCGGTGCTTTTTCTGCAGGTACCGTCACTTTCGCTTCTTCCCTACTAAAAGAGGTTTACAACCCGAAGGCCGTCATCCCTCACGCGGCGTTGCTGCATCAGGCTTGCGCCCATTGTGCAATATTCCCCACTGCTGCCTCCCGTAGGAGTCTGGGCCGTGTCTCAGTCCCAGTGTGGCCGGTCACCCTCTCAGGCCGGCTACCCGTCGTAGGCTTGGTGGGCCGTTACCTCACCAACTACCTGATAGGCCGCGAGTCCATCCTTGACCGAAGTTCTTTCCACGCACAGGAGATGCCTCCGTGCGTCATATCCGGTATTAGCTTCCGTTTCCGGAGGTTATCCCAGAGTCAAGGGCAGGTTACTCACGTGTTACTCACCCGTTCGCCACTAATTCCCTAGAGCAAGCTCCAGGTTCATCGTTCGACTTGCATGTGTTAAGCACGCCGCCAGCGTTCGTCCTGAGCCAGGATCAAACTCTCCGTAAAATGTTTAGCTCCAAGTCGCAAGCGACTGGAAACATAGTGCAGACTCGGGCAGGAAATATGCCCTCGTACTGCGAGTTTGTCTTGACTAGTTTCGAATATCTACTGACATTCTGTTTCTAATCCAAAGGAATCTCGCATCAACCACTAGACTGTGTCTAGAAGGTCAATGCCGAGGTTGTTTGGCATTTGACATTGTGCACGCTGTTGAGTTCTCAAGGATCGGACGCTCTCGCCTTTCAACCTTCCGGCTGTCTCTGCGAGGCAACTTCTCTACCTTACCACTCTCAGTCAGTTTGTCAAGTCGGCGTTTCGTGTTCCTCGTTGGCCCGATATGTGGTGGGCACAACCGATTCACACGATCCAGACCGGTTAGACCTGCTCAGTGAGTGGGTGTTAATCCTAAGCGCAGCAAGCGAACTAATTCAAGTTCAGGTTTGCCGCTAGGCTTTGGATTTGGTCCCGCTTGAGGCCGGGGAGCTCTTCCGCTCTCCCGCACCTTTGGGGTGACAAGTAAGTACTTTACGCAGGCCTCCGGGACGTCGCAAATTCGGCCCGCATCCCGGGCGTGTCGCGCTTGACTTCCGCGAGATTCCGCGGATCTTCACCGCCACCCCGTCCTGAAACGACAGAACCCCCTCCAGAAGCCGGCGGCTTCCGGAGGGGGTTCGATCGTGATCGGGACCGGTCGATCACAGACCCGAGTAGGCGTGAAGTCCGTGGAAGAACACGTTGACGATGCCGAAGTTGAACAGCACCGCGGCGAATCCGATGATCGCGAGCCACGCGGAACGGGATCCGCGCCAGCCGCGCGTGGCACGCGCATGGATGTACCCGGCGTAGATCACCCAGATGATGAAGGTCCACACCTCCTTGGTGTCCCAGCCCCAGTACCGGCCCCACGCCTTCTCGGCCCAGATCGCGCCGGCGATCAGCGTGAAGGTCCAGGCGATGAAGCCGACGATGTTGATCCGGTACGCCAGGTTCTCCAGCACCACCGAGTTCGGAAGGGTCGCGAGGAACCGGAACTGCTGAGGCCGCGACTCCGCGACCTGCCGCTCGCGTCGGTACTGCAGCAGCTGCAGGCCCGACAGGGCGAACCCGAGAGCGAAGAACGCCGTGCCCAGCACGGCCACGATGATGTGGATGACGAGCCAGTACGACTGGAGCGCCGGCTGCAATGGCACCACCGGCACGTAGTACCGCAACAGCGCGATGCCCTGGAGCACGAGGACCAGCCCGAGCACGAAGGTGCCGATGTACTTGATCTGCCACTTGAGGTTGGCGACAAGGAACACCCCGATGATCACCAGGGTCCCCGTCATCGAGAACTCCCACATGTTCGCCCACGGGACTCGCGCCGCGGCGATGCCGCGCAGCACGACGGCGACGAGGTGGAAGGCGAAGCCGACGATGGTCAGCGCGAAGGCCCACCTCATCGACGCCGAGTTCGCGGACCCGTTCACGAGGTCGTCCTCGACCTTGGAGCTGATCCGGGATGACAGTCGGCCGAGCGCCGACGACGGCGGGGACGAATCCCCAGGGCCCACGCCGATGATCGCGGTCGTGGGCGCCCCCACCGGTGTGGACGCCTCGGCCCGCCGGGCGACCGCGCTCGGCACCACTGCCGCCTCGACCGCCGTCGCCCTCGCCCCCCGCCGGGCGAGGTCGAGCGCGAAGGCGATGAACGCCGCTGCGTAGAGTCCCATCGCCGCGTACAAGAACACGGTCGAGAGTTGAGCGAGGGTTTCGGTCACGATGCCAGCCTAAATCGTCGGGCGCCCGGTCAGGGCATGAGAATGCTGATCCGCCACCGCGGTCACCGCGGCCAGGAGGTTCGGGTCGTCGCCGCGGGCGAGCCCGGCGTATTCGAGGGCGAGGGAACCGTCCTCGTTCTCGATGGCCTTGATCCACAGCCGGCGCCGTGGCACGAACAGCGACGTCAGCAGGCCCGCGAGGATCAGCACGGCGAAGACGAGCACCCACACCTGCGCGGGGTCATGGTGCACTTCGAGGGTGGCGAATCGCTTCACCCCGTCGAGCGTGATGGTCCCGAGCTTGTTCGGGAGCTCGACCGTCTGGCCCGGCTTCAGCTCGAGGGCCTTGGTCTTGGTCGGTGGTCCGGCCAGCTGTTCCAGCGTGTCGGTGTTGAGGCTGTAGACGGATTGCGGGACGCCGTCGTCGACGCCGAGGTCGCCCGCGTACACGTTGAGACTCAGCACCGGATCCTCGAGCCCGGGGAACTTGGAGGCGAGCGCCCCCTTCGCCGTCTCGCTCTCGGTGACCGTCGGGTAGAAGAAGCCGATCATGCCGACCTGCTCCTTCAGCCCGTCCGGGATCTTGACGAACCCGAGCGAGGTGAGGTTCGGGTCGGCCTGCGGGATGAATGGGACCGAGTCGTTGAAGACGACCTTGCCCGCCGTGTTCTTGACCGTGATGGTCGGCGCGTACCCGTTTCCGAGGAGGTAGACGTTGGTGCCGCCGATCGCGAGCGGGTCGTTCACCTTGATCGTCGTGTCGGAGGTCGTGTCCCCAGGGCCCGTGGTCTTCACGTGGGCGGTGTAGTCCAGAGGCGTTCCGATCGCATCCCGATTCTTGGTCTCGTACCGCACATCGAGTTTGTCGACCGCGATCGAGAACGGCGCAAGGGACGCGTCGCTGAAGAACCGCCCGGGATTGAACGAGTTGTAAGAGGGAAGGCTGTTCACGAAGCTCTGGCCCTCGACCACGATCTTCTGGCCGGTGTACCCGAAGCCGCCACCGACGCCGATGGCGAGCAGCACCCCCAGCAGCGCGATGTGGAACACCAGGTTGCCGGTCTCGCGCAGGTACCCGCGCTCCGCCGAGACCGACGTGGACCGCGCGTCCTGATAAAGCGCCACCCGGTAGTGGTTCGCCTTCAGCACCTCCCGCGCGGACAGGATCGGGTCCGGTGCGTCGGCTCGGAGAGCCGCCGGCAGGGTGCGCGCCTGGTAGCCGGCCATGCGCGTCAGTCGCACCGGCGTCTTCGGCGGCTTCGCGCGCATCGCGTCGAAGTGGTGCTTGGTGCGCGGGATGATGCACCCGATGAGCGAGGCGAACAGCAGCAGGTAGATCGCCGAGAACCACACCGACGTGTAGACGTCGAAGGCCTGGAGCTTGTCCAGCACCGGCGCCAGCTGCGGGTTGTCGGTGAAGTACTTCGTCACGCCGTTCGGGTCGGAACTGCGCTGCGGGACGAGGGAACCGGGCACGGCCGCGATCGCCAGCAACAGCAGGAGGAACAGCGCCGTGCGCATGCTCGTCAGCTGCCGCCAGAACCAGCGCAGCCAGCCGACGGGACCCAGTCTCGGCTGCACGACGTCAGGGTCCTCCCGCGGAGGGACGACGTCGATGTGATCAGAGGGCCGGCTCAAAACCTTGGATCACCGCCAGGAACTGCGACATCAGCTCGCTCCACAGACCGGTGACCATCAGCACGCCGATGACCACCAGCAGCACGCCGCCGATGATGTTGATGGCACGGATGTGCCGCTTGAGGAAGGCGACGGACCCCGCCACCCAGTCGAAGCCGAGGGCCACGAGCAGGAACGGGATGCCGAGACCGATGCAGTAGAACAGGCCGAGGAGCGCTCCGCGCCAGGGCGAACCGCTTCCTACGCTGAGCGCGCTGATCGCGGCGAGGGTCGGGCCGATGCACGGCGTCCATCCCAGCCCGAAGACGATGCCCAGCAGTGGCGCGCCGATGAGCCCGGTGGCCGGACGCCACGACGGCTTGATGGTGCGCTGCAGGAACGAGAACTGCCCGATGAAGACGAGCCCCATCACGATCACGAGCGCGCCGAGCACCCGGATGACGACCTCCTGCCACCGCACCAGCCAGAACCCGAGAGCTCCGAAGGCGGCGCCGTACGCGATGAAGACCACAGCGAAGCCGAGGATGAACAGCGCGACGCCGGTGAGCACTCGTGACCGGTCGCGCTTCGCCCCCGGGTCGCTGATCCCTCCGACGTACGCGAGGTATCCGGGAACGAGCGGAAGCACGCACGGCGACGCGAACGACACGAGGCCGGCGAGCAGCGCGACCGGCAGAGCCAGCAGGAGCTGACCGCTGAAGACGATCTGACCGACGCCGCCCACGTCAGTGCTCGGCCACGGCGTCGGAGATGAGGGTGTCGAGGATGCTCTTGCCCGGGATGGCGCCGAGGATGCGCGCGGCGACCCGGCCCTTCTTGTCCACCACGAGGGTGGTCGGCGTCGCCTTGGGCGGGACCGTCTTGCTGAAGGCCAGCAGCACCGACCCGGTGTCTCGATCGAGGACAGAGGGGTAGGTCACGCCCTTGTCCTTCTCGAAGCTCTCGGCGGTCTGCGCCGAGTCGTAGAGGTTGACGCCGAGGAAGTCGACGCCTTGCGCGGCGTACTTCTGGCTCAGCGACTCGAGGTCGGGCGCCTCGACCCGGCAGGGTGGGCAGCCCGCGTACCAGAAGTTGACGACCAGGACCTTGCCCGCGTAGTCGGACGAGGAGACCTTCGTTCCGTCTTGCAGCGTGCCGGTGAAGGACACCGGCTCGCCACGGTTGGCGTCGGCGTACTCGCTGACCGTGCCGTCGCCCGCGATGTAGTTCTGTCCGTTTCCGGAACGGTACTGCTTGGCGAGGCTGTCGTCGGCTGTGCAGCCGGCCAGCACCAGAGTCGTGGCGGCCGCGACTGCGGCGATGGGCAGCAGCAGGCGGGCGCGGAGGCGGGATGCGGCGGTCACACGGCACCCACGTCCGTGGCGGCGACCTGGAGGCTCGCGGCCGGCTCGACGTAGCCGACCTCGACCAGTCGCTGCCGCTTCTCGGTGGCGTCCGCACCCTCTTCTTCGGCGCTCACGCGCTCGAAGGTGGTGATGCTCGAGAGGGCGCAGCGCCGCTTGCGCGGGTCGTGCGGGAAACGCTCGCCCGCGACCGAGAGGTGCGTGACCCAGATCGGGAGCTGGTGGCTCACCAGCACGACGTCACCCGACTCGACCGAGTCGAAGGCCTGCTCCACCGCGGCGAGCATCCGGCGCTCGATGCTCGTGTACGCCTCGCCCCAGCTCGGGCGGAGCGGGTTCACGAGGTACGGCCAGTAGGCGGGCTTGCGCACGGCGAGCTTCATCTTGGTGCCTTCGAACCGGTTGGTCGGCTCGATGATGCCGTCGTCGATCACCGGTTCGAGGCCGAAGGCCGCAGCGATCGGCGCCGCGGACTCGCGGGTGCGCTGGAGTGGCGAGACGCGGAGCGCGCCGACCGGCCGGGACCGCTGCTGCAGTTCGTCGGCGGCGGCCTGCGCCATCCTGTGCCCGAGTTTGGAGAGGCCGAAGCCCGGCAGCCTGCCGTACAGGATGCCGTCGGGATTGAACACCTCGCCATGACGGACGAGGTGGACTTGGCTCGCTACCACTGCTCCAGTCTACGGAGGAGCTTCCCTTGAATTCACTGAGCGCCCGCGCGGCTGTGGACAACGGAACCGTCCACAGGGTCGGCGCTGTGAGCAGTTGTCCACAGATTGCCGCCCGGCCGACTCGACGCCTTCGAGAGTTCATAGCGTCGATGCATGGCCGACCAGGAAGAGCAGGGAGAAGCGCTTGCAGACATCCCCACCCACGACCGCCCACGTGAGCGGATGCGGCGCCTCGGCATCGGTTCGCTCACCGACGACGAAGTGCTCGCACTGGTGCTCGGCTCGGGCCAGACCGGCCGCAGCGTGCTCGCACTGGCCCGCTCCGTCCTTCGCCGCACCGGAGGGTTCCCCGGCCTCGCGACGATGGACTTCGCCCGCCTCGAGCGACTGCCCGGCGTCGGTCCGGCGACGGCCGGGCGGCTCGTCGCGATCACCGAGATCTGGCGACGGGCAGGAGCGTCCTCGGCGTGGACGCGGCTGGTCGACCACAAGACCATCGCAGAGGTCGTCCGACCCGAGCTGCTGCACCGCGACTCCGAGCGCTTCCTCATCGTCGTCGCGGACCGCGCGGCTCGCCCGATCGAGCTCGTGCTCATGCGCGACGGCGGTGTCGACGAGACCAGTGTTCAGCCCGCCGACGTCCTGCAGGCGGTACTCACCCGCGGAGGACGATCGTTCGCCGTGGCGCACAACCATCCGTCCGGTGTGCTGGACGCATCCGTGGCCGACATCATGCTCACCCGACGGCTCGATCAGGCCGCAGCCACCCTCGGGCTCCGGTTCCTCGGTCACATCCTCGTCGCCGGGGAGAGCTGGACGGCGTTGCCCGTCGCCAGCTCGGGCGTTACGGGGTCAGGCGGGTCGGGCCGCGGAAGAGGTAGGTCGTCTCGCGGAGGTTCGAGAGGTGCAGCATGAGCATCAGCACGCGGGCGAGGCCCATCCCGAAGCCGCCGTGCGGCGGGATGCCGTACCGGAAGAACGCGAGTACATCCTCGAGCTCCTCCACCGACAGACCCTTCTCTGCGGCCTGCTTCTCGAGGATGTCGACACGGTGCTCGCGCTGAGCGCCGGTCGAGATCTCGACCCCGTTGAAGATGAGGTCGTAGCTGCGAGTGATCGACGGGTCCTCGGGATGACGCATGTGGTAGTACGGCCGGATGCTCGCCGCGTAGTCGGTCAGGAACACGAACTCGTGTCCGTACTGCTCCTTCACGTAGGCGGAGATCTGGCGCTCGCCCTCCGGGTCCATGTCGTCGTCCTCGCGCGGGACCTCGTAGCCGCGCTCGGCGACGATGCGCTTGGCTTCGGCGAGAGGGATGCGCGGGAAGGGCGTCGACGGCACGGTGACCTCGACGCGGAAGAGGCGTTCGATCTCCTCCCCGTGCTTCTCCTTGACCGCTGTGAACCCCGCCACCAGGAGCTCCTCGTGCACCTTCATCACGTCTTCGTGGCTGTCGATCCAGCTGATCTCGGTGTCGACGCTGGTGAACTCCGTGGCGTGACGGCTCGTGAAGCTCGGGTCGGCGCGGAACGCCGGGCCGATCTCGAACACGCGGCCGAAGCCGGCGGCCTGCGCCATCTGCTTGAAGATCTGCGGGCTCTGGGCCAGGTAGGCGGTGGTCTCGAAGTACGGCAGCTCGAACAGCTCGGCGCGCGACTCGGACGCCGAGGCCATCAGCTTGGGGGTGTGGATCTCGACGAAGCCGTTGTCGACCCAGTACTGCCGCAGCGCATGCTCGAAGGTCGTCTGCACGCGGAAGATCAGGTTGTGTCGCGGTTCGCGCAGGTCGAGGAAGCGCCAGTCCATGCGCTTGTCGATGCCGCTGTCGGCGGCGATCGGGGTCTCCGGGATGGCGGCGGTCTCGACCTCGAGCGAGGTGAGACGGATCTCGATGCCGCCGAGTTTCACTCGCTCGTCATGCTTGAGCTCGCCGGAGGCGCGCACGAACGTGCCCTGCGAGAGACCGGAGATCGTGACGGCGGGCTCGTCGGCGACCACGACGCCGTCCTCGCCGACGGTGCGCGGGTTCACCAGCTGAACGGCTCCCGACTCGTCGCGCAGCACGACGAACTGCACCTTCTTCTGGTCGCGGACGGTCTCGACCCATCCGGCGACGCTCACGGGGCCGTCGGGAAGAGCAGCCAGGTCCTTGATCAAAACGCGTGCGGTCACGAGCCCCAAGCCTACCCGGGTGACGGGTGTGAGAATGGAGGGACCAGGCACGAAGGAGTAGCCCATGAGTACCGACGACGTCGTCATCCTGTCCGCCGCGCGCACCCCGTTGGGGAAGATCAAAGGGGCGCTGGCGTCCTTCAGCGCGGTGCAACTCGGGACGGTCGCCGTCAGGAAGGCGCTCGAGAAGTCGGGGATCGGTGCCGAAGCGGTCGACACGGTCATCTTCGGCCAGGTGCTCCAGGCGGGCGCCGGTCAGAATCCCGCGCGACAGACGGCGATCGGAGCAGGCATCGGCTGGAACGTGCCCGCCACGACGATCAACAAGGTCTGCCTGTCAGGGCTGGCGGCGGTGATCGACGCCGCACGGCTCATCCGGACGGGCGAGGCGACGGTCGTGGTCGCCGGCGGGCAGGAGTCGATGACGAACGCGCCCCATGTGCTGCCGGGATCGAGGATGGGCTGGACCTACGGGTCCATCCAGGCGCTCGACTCGGCCGCCCACGACGGGCTGACCGACGCGTTCGACGGGATCTCGATGGGCGCCTCCACCGAGCGGTACACGGAGAAGCTCGGGCTGACGCGGCAGGCTCAAGACGAGTTCGCGGCCCGATCGCATCAGCGTGCCGGCGCCGCAGCGGCCAGTGGAGTCTTCGAGGACGAGATCGCCCCGGTGACCATCCCGCAGCGCAAGGGCGACCCGATCGTCGTGTCGACGGACGAGGGAGTGCGGCCGGACTCGACGCCGGAGGCGCTCGCCGGACTACGTCCGAGCTTCGCAGATGGCGGCACGTTGACGGCGGGAAACTCGTCGCCGCTCAGCGACGGCGCGGCAGCCCTCGTGCTGACGAGCCTCTCGAACGCCGAACGCCTCGGGCTGCCGTGGCTCGCCATGGTCGGCGCAAGCGGCCAGGTCGCAGGCCCGGACAACTCGCTGCACTCGCAGCCGTCGCGCGCGATCGACGCCGCTCTTCGCCGCGCGGGATGGGGCGTCTCCGAGCTCGACCTGATCGAGATCAACGAGGCCTTCGCTGCGGTCGCCCTCCAGTCGATGGCAGACCTGGGGCTGGATGGGGAGAACGTCAACATCCACGGCGGTGCGATCGCCCTCGGACACCCGATCGGCGCGTCCGGCGCCCGGTTGGCCGGCCACGCGGCCCACGAACTGGCCCGCCGCGGCTCCGGTCGGGCGGCGGTCGCCCTGTGCGGTGGCGGCGGACAGGGCGATGCGCTGCTGCTCCACCGCTGAGCCGCACCCCGTGGACAGCGTCACCGCTCCAGGTGGCGCTCCTCGGGTCCGGTGTACTGGGAGAGCGGCCTGATGAGGGAGTTCGCCGCGTACTGCTCGAACACGTGAGCGGTCCACCCTGTGACGCGAGCGGCTGCGAACAGCGGCGTGAAGGTCTCGGTGTCGAAGCCCATCAGGTTGTAGGCGGGCCCCGACGGATAGTCGAGATTCGGCTTGATGTTCTTGCGCTCGCCCATGGCGCTCTCGAGTGCGTCGTAGAGGTCGAGCATGTCCTGCCGGTCGTAGTGGTCGATCAACGTCACGAGCGCCGCGCGCATGGTCGGCACCCGGGAGTCGCCGTTCTTGTAGACGCGATGGCCGAAGCCCATGATCTTCCGCTTCTCGGCGAGCGCTTCGTCCAGCCAATCGGCCGCCCGATCCGCCGTCCGGATCTCGTCGAAGGCGTGCATGACCGCCTCATTCGCCCCACCGTGCAGTGGCCCCTTCAACGCGCCGATCGCTCCGGTGATCGCCGAGTAGACGTCGGAGAGCGTGGAGGCGATCACTCGCGCGGTGAACGTGGAGGCATTGAACGAGTGCTCCGCGTAGAGGATCAGGGAGACCCGGAAGGCGTCGACGACCACGTCGTCCGGAACCTCGCCGAACGTGACCCACAGGAAGTTCCGCGAGTAGTCGAGGTCGTCACGCGGCTCGACGGGCTCGAGGCCCCGGCGGCGACGCTGGATGTACGCGACGATCGTCGGCAGCTGCGCGAGGAGGTAGAGCGCACGACCTTCGTTGAGGTCACGGTCGAGCACCCCGTCCGCCTGCTCGAGCGTCGCATCCAGCGCGCCGAGCTGGCTGACCGCGGTGCGCAGTGCGTCCATCGGGTGCGCCGATGCGGGGATGTCGTCGAGCACCCGGCGGGTGCGGTCGTCCAGCCGGCGAAGGGAGCGCTCGAGCGATTCGAACGCGACGAGCTCGTCGTCCGTCGGCAGCTCCCCGTGCCACAGCAGGTACGCGACCTCCTCGAACGAGCAGTGCGCGGCCAGCTCCTGGACCGGGTAGCCGCGGTACAGCAGCGAGTTGGTCTGCGGGTTCACCGACGAGATGGTCGTCGTGTCGACGACGACGCCCGCCAGTCCCTTGTGGATCTCCGGGTCGGTCATGCGAGCTCCTTCGCTGCGAACGGTGCACCGCCGATCGGCGGCGTCACGTGAGACGGGTACTAGCGGCGCACCTCGAAGTTGTACACCGAGGTGTCGAAGGCGTTGTAGCCCTCGTAGTCAATCAGGTCGTACAGGTCAGCGCGATGCTGCATGGCGCCCAGCATCGGCTCCAACGTTCCCTCCGAGAGAAGTTGATCGAGGCCGCGTTCGGCGGCACCCATCGCAAGTCGGAGGAGCGACACGGGCCAGATGACGATGTTGACGCCGACGTCGCGCAGCTGCTCGACCGTGAAGAGGTCGCTCTTCCCGAACTCGGTCATGTTGGCGAGCACCGGGACGTCGATGGCAGAGCGAACGGCCTCGAACTCGGCGAGGTCGGCCATCGCCTCCGGGAAGATGGCGTCCGCTCCGGCATCCACCAGGGCCTTCGCACGGTCGATGGCGGCCGCGAGACCATCGACCGCACGGATGTCGGTGCGCGCCATGATGAGCAGGTTGTCGTCGCGCCTGGCGTCGACGGCGGCCCGGATGCGCTTGAGCGCGGTGTCCTGGTCCACCACCTGCTTACCGTCGAGGTGGCCGCAGCGCTTCGGGTTGACCTGGTCCTCGATGTGCAGCCCGGCGACTCCCGCGTCCTCCAAGGCCTGCACCGTGCGCGCGACGTTCATCGGCTCGCCGAACCCGGTGTCGGCGTCGACGAGCGCCGGGAGGTCGGTCATCCGGGCGATCTGGGCGGAACGCGACGCCACCTCCGTCTGGGTGGTGAGGCCGATGTCGGGAAGGCCGAGCTCAGCCGAGAGCACCGCGCCGGAGATGTAGACGCCCTCGAAACCCTTGCGCTCGATCAGGCGGGCGCTGAGCGGGTTGAAGGCGCCGGGCATCCGGATGAGCTCGCCCGAGGCGAGACGCGAACGGAACGCTGCGCGCTTATCGTGTGCGGGAACAGACGAATAGAGCATCTAGAACAGTCCCTTCGGTGCGGGCACGGACGCCAGGATGCCCGCTCGCGCGGTGATGGTGAGGCCGCCGAGCTCCGCGGCAGTCAGCTCCGGGAGCCGCTCGGCCAGCCCGAGGAAGCGCTCGATCTCGTCGTCGTCGAGCACGTCGGCGGCGAGGGTGCGGAACTTGGAGACGTAATCCGCTCGTGCGAAGGGCCGCACACCCAACGGATGCGCGTCGGCCACCGCGATCTCGTCCTCGAACACGCGTCCGTCCGCCATCGTGATCACGACGCGACCGCCGAACGCCTTCTCCGCAGGGTTGGTGGAGTGGTACCGACGCGTCCACTCGGGGTCCTCGGTCGTGGTCACCTTGCCCCAGAGTGCCACCGTGTCCGGGCGCGCGGCGCGAGACGGGAGGTACGACTCCACGTGGTGCCAGCCGCCGTCCTGCAGCGCAACGGTGAAGATGTAGGGGATGCTGTGGTCGAGCGTCTCGCGCGACGCCGTCGGGTCGTACTTCTGCGGGTCGTTCGCGCCCGAGCCGATCACGTAGTGGGTGTGGTGGGAGGTGTGGATGACGATGCTCTCCACGCGCGACGCGTCGGCCACCTCCGGGTGCTCGCGGTGGAGCTTCCGTGCCAGGTCGATCCATGCTTGCGCCTGGTACTCGGCAGAGTGCTCCTTGGTGTACGAGTCGAGGATGGCGCGCTTCGCCTCTCCGCGCCCGGGCAGCGGCACATCGTACGAGGCGTCGGGGCCATCCAGCAGCCAGGCGATGACGCCGTCCTCACCCTCGTAGATGGGCGTCGGGCTGGTCTCGCCGCGGAGGGCCCGGTCGATCGCCTCGACCGCCATCTTGCCGGCGAACGCCGGCGCGTGCGCCTTCCAGCTCGAGATCTCGCCCTTGCGCGACTGACGGGTCGCCGTCGTGGTGTGCAGGGCTTGACCGATCGCCTGGTAGATCGTCTCCGGCGGAAGGCCGAGCAGCGTCCCGATGCCGGCGGCGGCGGAAGGTCCGAGGTGGGCGACGTGGTCGATCTTGTGACGGTGCAGGCTGATCGCCTTGGCGAGGTCGATCTGGATCTCGTAGCCCGTGGCGATGCCGCGCACGAGGTCTCGGCCCGTCAGGCCGTAGGCGCGGGCCGCGTGCTGCGCCACCGCGATCACCGGCGGGATGTTGTCACCCGGGTGCGAATACTCGGCGGCGAGGAAGGTGTCGTGGTAGTCGAGTTCGCGCACCGCCACCCCGTTGGCCCACGCCGCCCACTCCGGCGAGACCCGGACCGAGGCCGGTTCGCCGAACACGGTGGAGCCGTCCTGCGGGTGCCCGACGGACTCGGTGAGCTCCTCCAGCTGGCGGACCGGGATCGGGTGGGCGAGCGCCTGCGACCTGGCCGAGACGACCGGACGCCGGGTCAGAGATGCTGCGGCGACCGCCGCATTGTCGATGACCCGGTTGATCACCATCTCGGTGACCTCCTGGTCCACCTCCACCGGGTCGGCCGCGACCTCCGCGATCTTCCACGCGAGCTGGTCCTCCCGGGCGAGGTTCTCTTCGCTGCTGTGCACACGAACGTTGTGGAGCTTCACGTAACGAACCTACCTCCCCTACGCTCGGCACATGGTTCCCGGCCCGTCGCTGCTCGCCTTCGCACTCGCGTCGATCGCTCTCATCGTGATCCCGGGGCCGAGCGTCCTGTTCGTCATCGGGCGCTCGCTGGCGCTCGGCCGGCTCGGCGGGCTGCTCAGCGTGCTCGGCAACGCGCTCGGGATGCTCCCCCTCGTGATCGCCGTCGCCTTGGGCATCGGGGCGATCGTGGCCCAGTCGCTCGTGCTCTTCACGATCATCAAGTTCGCCGGGGCCGCCTACCTGGTCTACCTGGGGATCCAGGCAATCCGGCACCGACGGCACACCGCGGTGACGCACGAGGCGACACCGCCCCGCCGGTCACGCTGGCGCATCCTGGGCGAAGGCTTCGTCGTCGGCCTCACGAACCCGAAGTCGCTCGTCTTCTTCGTCGCCGTGCTTCCACAGTTCGTCGACTATCGAGGAGGGGCGATCCCGTTGCAGCTGTTCGAGCTGGGCGTCGTCTTCCTGATCCTCGCGTTGATGTTCGACAGTGTGTGGGCGCTCGCCGCGGGCACCGCGCGCCAGTGGTTCGCCCGGTCACCGAAGCGGGTCGAACGGCTGGGCGCGACCGGCGGGGTCATGATGATCGGCTTGGGAGGAGTACTCGCCTTCACCGGCGTGAAGCACTGAGCCCCGGCGCCGTCCGGTCAGATGTCGCCGGCCGTCGCCACCGGGGTGATCACCGCTCGTGCGAGCACGTGGAAGTGCGCGTTGAAACCGAGCACCGCGGGGGTCGACTCCGGATCGAGGTCGAGGTGCTCGACGTCGAGAGCATGCACGACGATGTTGTAGTGGTGGGTTCCCGTACCAGGCGGGGGGCCCGCGCCCGTGAAGCTCTTCGAGCGCATCTCGTTGGAGAGCATCGCCGCGCCCGCCGGCAGGCCGGCGCCGCCCTCGGCCCCGGCGTTCGACGGAAGCTCGGTGACCGAAGCCGGGATGTTGTAGACGGCCCAGTGCCAGAAGCCCGAGCCCGTCGGTGCGTCGGGGTCGTGGATCGTGACCGCGAAGCTCTTCGTCTCGGCGGGGAAGCCGCTCCACGAGAGCTGCGGCGAGGCATCGCCGCCTCCCCCGCCTGCACCCCACTGCTCGCGGGAGAGAGGACGGCCGTCGGCGACGTCGTCGCTCGTCACGGTGAAGCTCGGAACAGTCTTGAAACGCTCAAGGGGATCGTTGGCCATGCCGCAACGCTACGCCCGACGCGCCGTCTCCGCAGTCGTCGGTGCCGGCCGCCGGCGGAATCGGTGCGGCAGCCCGGTCAGGCCCCAGACAGTGACCCGCAGCATCGCCTCCACGACGATTCCGCCGCCCATCTTCGACGCGCCGCGCTCGCGTTCCACGAACGTGATGGGCACCTCGACGATGCGCAACCCCGCGTCGTACGCGCGACGCGTCATGTCGATCTGGAAGCAGTAGCCCTGGCTCTCGGTCCGCTCGAAGCGGAGCCGGCGGAGCGCGTCAGCGGTGAACGCACGGTAGCCACCGGTCACGTCCTTCACCGGGAGGCCGAGGGCAAGGCGGGAGTAGGCGCTCCCTCCACGCGAGATCAACCTGCGACCGGCGGGCCAGTTCACGACGCCGCCGCCCTCGACCCACCGGGAGCCGAGCACGACGTCCGCACCTTCCTGGTCATCGTCCTGCCGAAGGGCTTCGAGCAGTCTCGGCAGCTCCTCCGGTCGGTGCGAGCCGTCCGCATCCATCTCGACGATGGCGCCGAAGCCGGCATCCAGCGCCCACTGCATTCCGGCGCGGTACGCCGCTCCCAGGCCCTCCTTGCCGGAGCGGTGGAGCACGTGCACATTCGCGTCGGTGGCGGCGAGCGCATCGGCCAGCTCGCCCGTGCCGTCGGGGGAACCGTCGTCGACGACCAGGATCTCTGCGTCGGGGACAGACGCCCGCACCCGCCCGACGATCGCGCCGACGTTCTCGCGCTCGTTATACGTCGGGATGATGACGAGGGTTCGCAACGAGCCGCCTTTCTTGCGGGGACGCACCCCGGGATTCCACTCACCCTGTCGCACCAGTCTGAACGGCAGGCGAACGAGCCTTCGCAGGCTCACAGCCTCCACGATCCTACGTTCGACGCCCCAGGCCTAGGCTGCATAGCATGGGGCGGTGCCCGTCCCGAAAGTCCTGCTGTACTACGCGTTCGTCCCGCTGCCCGACCCGGACGCGGTTCGGCTGTGGCAGCGGGAGCTGTGCGAGAGGCTGAATCTCAGGGGACGCATCCTCCTCTCGACGCAAGGAATCAACGGAACGCTCGGGGGCGAGCTCGATGCGCTGAAGCGCTACCTCCGCGTCACGAAGGAGTACGGGCCGTTCCGCGGGCTCGACGTCAAATGGAGCAGCGGTTCCGGACTCGATGCGGACAACGCCAGTCTCGACTTCCCGCGGCTCTCCGTGAAGGTTCGCGACGAGATCGTCTCGTTCGGCGCGCCCGGGGAGCTACGGGTGGACCAGAACGGGGTGGTCGGCGGAGGCGTGCGACTGAATCCGGAGCAGGTGAACGAACTCGCGTCGGAGCGCGAGGACCTGGTGTTCTTCGACGGGCGGAACCGTTTCGAGGCGGAGATCGGGCGGTTCCGGGATGCCGTCGTCCCCGATGTCTCGAACACCCGCGAATTCGTGACCGCGCTCGACAGCGGCGCCTACGACCATCTCAAGGAGCGTCCGGTCGTGACGTACTGCACCGGCGGGATCCGGTGCGAAGTCCTGTCCTCTCTGATGGTGGCGCGCGGATTCCGCGAGGTCTACCAGCTCGACGGCGGTATCGCCCGCTATGGCGAGCAGTACGGCGACGACGGCCTGTGGGACGGCGCGCTCTACGTCTTCGACGGGCGCGGCTCGCTCACCTTCAGCGATGGCGCGGCAGTGCTCGGCCGGTGCACGGTGTGCGGCACTCCGACGAACCGGATGCGCAACTGCGTCGACCTCGCGTGCCGGGAGCAGTTGGTGGTCTGCGAAGGCTGCGACGCGACCGCCTGCGAGCTGCACGCCGCCTGAGAAGCGGCGCCCCTGTCGCGGCGGCTCCTGGCCACCGAGAAGTGCCCACAGCCCGCGGGCGGGACCGTCTCTCCACAGAGTCCGGGAAATCTTGGCGGCCGTTCCGCGTTCTCGCCATCATGGACAGCATGGATCCGGTCACCACCATCGTCTGGATCGTGTCGTTCGTTCTCGTCACGGTCACCGTCACCGGGCTGTCGCGCCGGGTGGGGTGGTCGGCTCCCGTCGTGCTCGTCGTGGTCGGTGCTGCCGCGTCCTTCGTGCCGGGGGTGCCCGTCGTCGCGCTCGAGCCGGAGGTCGTCCTCTTCGGCCTGCTGCCGCCGCTCCTCTTCGCCGCAGCGATCCAGACATCGATCGTCGATGTGCGCGCCAGGCGCGACGGCATCCTGCTGCTGTCGGTCGGGCTTGTGGCGTTCACCGTCTTCGTGGTGGGCTTCGCGACCTTCCTGGTCGTGCCGGCGATCACGCTGGCGGCGGCCTTCGCCTTCGGAGCGGTGGTGGCCCCGACCGACACGGTCGCCGTTCAAGCGGTGGCAGGGCGGGTCAAGCTACCACGACGACTCGTGACGGTGCTCGAAGGCGAGAGCCTGCTCAACGATGCGACAGCACTGGTCGCCTTGAACGCCAGCATCGCCGCCATCGTCAGCATCGTGAACCCGTGGGCGATCGGCGGCGACTTCGTCCTCGCGGTGGTCGTTGGAGTGGGCATCGGTCTCATCGTCGGGCTCGTCCTCGCGGTCATCCGCAAGCAGTTGCGGTCGCCCGTCCTCGACACGTCGCTCGCGCTCATCACGCCGTACCTGGCGTTCATCCCGTCGCAGTTGCTTCACGGTTCCGGAGTGCTCGCAGTGGTGGTGGCCGGCCTCTACCTGGGTTACCGCTCACCGACGATCCAGACTGCGGAAGCACGGATCGCGGAGACGATCAACTGGCGGACCATCAGCTTCCTGCTCGAGAACGCGGTCTTCCTGTTCATCGGGCTGGAGCTGCGGTCGATCCTCACCGCGGCGTTCACGTCCGGCATCACCGTCCCTCAGACCATCGGCATCAGCGTCGTCGTCCTTCTCGCCATCTTCCTCGCGCGGTTCGTCTGGATGGTGGGCACGACGGCCCTCTACCGTTACGGTCCCCGGCGGCTGAGAGAGCGCGGCTGGTCGTGGCCGACCGGGATCGCGGTGTCCTTCGCCGGGATCCGCGGCGTGGTGACCCTCGCTGCCGTATTCCTGCTGCCGACGCAGACGCCGCATCGGGAGTTCCTGCAATTCCTCGCCTTCGTCGTCGTCGTCGCCACGCTGCTCGAGGGGCTTGCGTTGCCATGGATCATCCGCAGGCTCAAGCTGCCGCCACCCGACTTCGCGCAGGAAGCCAGCGAGATGCAGCGGCTCCTCGCCGAGGCGCAGTCAGCCGGCCTTGAACATCTCGAGTCGCAGGTCACCGGCGACGAGGACGAGCGGGTCATCGAGCGGTTGCGGATCAACGCTCTGTTCCTGTCCGACGCGCTGGAGAACCCGTCCGCGGATGAGAGCGCCGACCTGCCGCTGGAGTACCGCAGACTGCGCAGGACGATGATCGTCGCGGAGCGGCAAGCGGTGCTCGAGGCGCGGGCCGAAGGGCGGTACCAGGAGCCGGCGGTGCGGTCGGTGCTCGCCTTCCTCGACGCCGAGGAGTCCGCGCTGAAGGCGGGCGGCGCAGACGGAAAGAAGCCGCTCATGTGAGGCCGCCTCCACCAGGACGAGACCAGGGCCGCGCCCTCCACCGCCTACGGGGCGGTCGGGCGCGCAGGCGGTGCGGCCGATGCTGCGCGGGACCCGGCACCTGCCTCGCCGACCGGCTCGGCGCTTGGGGGGAGGGCGGGCGCACTCCCCCGCGGGCGGCGGGCCCACAGGCGGGAGCGCTTCGACGAGAGGGCGAGCACCACAAGGATGTCGAGGGCGACGCCCAGCAGGTTGTTCCGGAGCGAGACTTCGGGGCCGCCGTTGAAGGAGTCGATGGCGGCGGTCACGATGATCACCGAGCTGAACGACATGGCCGCGATGCGGGCCCGGTTGCTGCCGAAGAGCACAAGGAGGGCGAGCAGGAAGTAGAGCACGAGGCCGGCACCGAAGACGCCCATCGCGATGCCCAGCACCAGGTTCGCCGAGTCCTCCTGGCCCGGTTTCAAGGCACCGGTGTTCAGCTCCGAGGCGACGAAAGCCTTCCAGTCCAGGAGGTTGAGGGCGATGAACAGGGCACCGGCGCCCACACGGAGCATCATCAGCAGGGCTCCGAGCACGGTCGGCACAGGCCGCCGCTCGGCGCGGGCCAGCCGGCGCGCGTCGGCGTCCGCCGCCACCCTCGCCGCCTCCGGGTCGACCAGGACCGCGCTCAGGTCGAGGACAGGGAGGTCGCCATCGGTGACGATGCTGTCTCCGCCGCCGTTGCGGGCGTGGTAGCCGGTCGAGAAGTCGCGGATGACCGACACCTCCACGCCGACGTCCGCGCCGAGCAGGGTGGACACGATGTGATCGCGCTCGATGTCGGTGTCCGCGTCGATCTTGTGGGTGATCTGGAGGGTGAACAGCGAGAACCCCACGGAGCGGTCGAAGGTTCCGGCGGCCAGCCACTCCACACGGTGGCCGCCGGGGAGCAGCCAGCCGTCCGGGCAGCGCCAGAAGCGCACGTGGTGGCGCTTCGCGGGGTTGCCCTTGACCTCCTGCTGGTACGCCACATCCTGCTGCCGGCCGAACAGGAACAACGGACTGACCGGCGCCTCGTCGTAGCTGCGACGCAACACGGTCGAGGCGATGATCCGCCAGCTGGATCGCAGCGTCACGTCGTCGGCGCGCGTCCACCCCGCCGCTCGCATCGCGTCGTCGAGCTGCGCCTCCGACCCCACCAAGGCCAGGTTGATGGGGTCGCCGAGCAGACCGTCGCTGGTGCGGGCCCGCCCGATGAAGTAGTCGGGGACGTAGATCTCGGTCAGGATCCTGTGCAGCCGCGGCAGCACGAGATACGCCAGCACGGCCCAGAACAGCACGAAGAAGAGGACGAGGAACCAGCCCCAGTCGAAGCTCGCCGTCAGCACCAGCCACGCCAGCCAGACAGCGGCCACGCCCCCGAACACGAAGAACGCGTAGTCGATGACGCTGCTCGCCGACACACGCCGACCGAGAGCCGAACGACTCTTCGGCACCTCCAGCGGCTCCCCCGTGCGGGACATGCCGCCATACTAGAGGGCCGCGGCCCGGTCGTAAGGTGGGCGCATGACCAGCATCCAGGACCGCGGCACCGAGCTGCGCCGGCTCCACGACGCCCCAGAGCTCCTCCAGGTGATCAACGTGTGGGACGCGATCAGCGCGCGCACGGTCGCGGACCTCCCCGACACCCGCGCGCTGGCAACCGCCAGCCACTCGATCGCCGCGACGCTCGGTTACGAGGACGGCGAGAACATCCCGCTCGACCTCATGCTCGACATGATCGGCCGCATCGTCGCCACCACCGACCTCCCGGTGAGCGCCGACCTCGAAAGCGGCTACGGCGACGCGGGCGAGACGATCCGCCGCGCGATCGGCGTCGGCGCCGTCGGAGCCAACCTCGAAGACCGGATGCGGCCCTTCGAAGAGGCGGTCGGCGCGGTCCGCGCGGCGGTGCGCGCCGCCGAGAGCGAGGGCGTTCCGTTCGCGCTCAACGCCCGCACCGACGTCTACCTGCGGGATTCGCTCCCCACGGACGAGGAGAAGGCCGAGGAGGCGATCCGCCGCGGCCGCGCATTCCTCGACGAAGGGGCGACCTGCGTGTTCGTCCCCGGGAAGCTCGACGAGCACACGGTGGAGCGCCTGGTCGGCGGCCTCGGCGCGCGCCGCCTCAGCGTCATCGCGGTCCCGGGATCCCTCACCCCCGCGCGCCTCCAGGAACTCGGCGTCGCCCGCGTGTCCTACGGGCCGTGGACGCAGCGGGTGGCGCTCACGGCGCTCCGCGAGACGGCCCTCGAGCTGTACGCCGGCGGGGCGCTCCCGCTCGGCACCCAACCGCTCAACTGAGCCACCGGAGGCGGCCCCCGACCGACGGAACCCCGCGGCGTAGGGTGAACGCATGAGCGACTTCCGGGCGATCGTGATCGAACAGCAGCTCGACGGGGGCCGGATCACCGCCCACAGCGCCGAAGTCCGGCGCGTCGGCGACGACATCCTGATGCCCGGCGACGTGACGGTCGCGGTGGAGTTCTCCGACCTCAACTTCAAGGACGGGCTCGCCATCGCCGGGCGCCCCGGCGTCGCGCGGACCTCGCCGCTCATCCCCGGCATCGACCTGGTCGGCACCGTGCAGCACTCCGACGACCCGCGCTGGCGGCCGGGAGACCGGGTGGTGCTGAACGGCTCCGGGATCGGCGAGAGCCACCACGGCGGCCTCGCCGAGCGGGCGCGCGTCGACGGCGACGCGCTGGTCCGCGTGCCCGACCAGCTCACCTCCGAGCAGGCGGCGGCGATCGGCACCGCCGGCTTCACCGCGATGCTCGCCGTCCTCGCGCTCGAACGCAACGGCGTCGACCCGCAGGAGGTCGCCGACTCGGGCAGCAGCGTCCTGGTCACGGGCGCCGCAGGCGGTGTCGGGTCCGTCGCCGTCGCCCTGCTGGCGAAACTGGGTTACCCGGTCACGGCGTCCACCGGGCGCGTGCAGGAGCAGGGCGACTACCTGCGCGACCTCGGCGCGACCTCGATCATCGACAGGTCCGCGCTCGAGGCGCCGGGGAAGCCGCTCCAGTCGCAGCGCTGGGCGGGCGCGGTCGACTCGGTCGGCAGCCAGACGCTGGCGAACGTGCTCGCGCAGACCCGTTACGGCGGCACTGTCGCCGCGTGCGGGCTCGCCCAGGGCCCGGACCTGCCAGCCACCGTCATGCCGTTCATCCTGCGCGCGGTCACCCTCGTCGGCATCAACTCGGTGGAGGCTCCGGCGGCGCTGCGCGAGACCGCGTGGCGCCGGCTCGCCGCCGACCTCGACGAGGAGGCGCTCGCGGCGATGACCCGGTTCATCCCGTTGGCGGACGCGATCCCCGCCGCAGACGACATCCTCGCCGGGCGGCTACGCGGCCGCACGGTGGTCGACGTCCGCGCCTGAAGGTCCGCGCCTGACGGCCCGCGCCTGACGTCCGCGCCTGACCGCCCCGGGGCAGACGCCTCGGTATGCTGGCGCAATGATCGTCCTCGCCACCGTCGTGGTCACCCTCGCCGCCGCGCTCCATATCGCGATCTTCTTCATGGAGAGCGTTGCCTGGACGCGCCCGACGGTCTGGAAGCGCTTCGGCGTCGCCAGCCAGGAGGCGGCGGACACGACCCGTCCGATGGCGTACAACCAGGGGTTCTACAACCTCTTCCTCGCCATCGGCGCCATCATCGGTCTGATCCTGTACGGGGTCGGCCAGCACATCGCCGGACTCGCGCTCATCATCTTCACCACCGCCTGCATGATCGGAGCGGCGGTCGTGCTGACGACGACCGGGCGCGGCTACCTGCGGCCGGCATTCATCCAGGGCATCCTGCCGCTGATCGGCCTCGTGCTGCTGCTGATCGGCATCGCCAACGGCGAGAGCTAGCGCAGCTCCACGGCGACCGACTCCGGCCGGAGCCCGCGCCCGATCAGACGCGAACTGACCGCCTGCATCGCCGGCGTCACCCCGTCGAGCGCCAGCCGCAGCGGCGCCGGGAGCGGATCGGGAAGCAGCCGCACGCCCTCCGGACGCGAGATGAACCGGTGCGCCGCGAGCTGGATGCGCTGCATCGCGGCCACCGGAGGCACGCGCCTGCGCTGGATCGCATCCAGCAGCCGAAGGTCGATCGTGCCCGCGAGCGCGTCGTCGTCCTGAAGCGGACCCGCGAGCGCGTTGGCGGCCGCGACGGCATCCTGGATCGCGTAGTTGACGCCGACGCCGAACGCGGGCGACATAGCATGCGCGGCATCACCGATCGCCAGGTAGCCGCGCCGGTACCAGCGCGGCAGCCGGTCGATCTGAACGCTGAGCAGCTTGACCTGGTCCCAGTCGGTCACCGTCTCGAGCACCGCCCTCAGATGAGGGGCCGCCTGCTCCACCGCGTCCCGGAAGGCGCCGAGCCCGCCCTCCTGCAACCGGCCGAAGCCGCCCTTCGCGATGACGAGCCCCACCTGGAGGTAGTCGTCGCGCTCGATCGTGACCACCATCCCGCCGCCCCCGATGTACGCGAGGGTGTGGGCGGGCTGGTTCTTAGGGCTGGGGAGGCGGAACCAGAGCACGTCGATCGGCACCCCGAAGGCGCGGGGACGGAGGCCGGCCTGCCCGCGGCGCTCGGAGCCGCGCCCGTCGGCCGAGACGACGAGGCGTGCCCGTACCTCGAGAGGGCCGTCCGGCCCGTTCGCGCGCAGGCCGCGCACCACATCGCCGTCCCAGATCAGCCCGGTCGCATCGGTGCTCATCAGCAGCCGGAAGTTCGGATAGGCCGCCGCCTCCGCTGCGAGGAAATTCAGGAAGTCCCACTGCGGCGCGAGCACGAGGAAGTCGTCCGGCGGCCGCAGCCTCCCGAAGTCGATCGCGTGCACGCGGTTGCCGTTCACCACGACATCCAGGCGCGGCACGCTCGTGTGCGGCAGGCCGAGGAACCGCTCCCGCAGACCCAGCTCGCCCAGCACGCCGATGGTGGACGGATGGATGGTGTCCCCGCGGAAGTCCCGGAAGGAGTCGGCGTGCTTCTCGAGCACCACCACGTCCACTCCGTTGCGGGCCAGGATCAGCCCGAGCATCATGCCCGCAGGGCCGCCCCCGGCGATGACGCACGTCGTCTGCAGCGTCTCCATGCACGGCAGCGTATCCTCCCGGCATGGCCATCATCGGCAGCGTCCTGCTCGCGGCGGCGGCGATCGTGCATCTGGTGTTCTTCGCGATGGAGAGCGTGCTCTGGCCGGCGCCGGGCGTGTGGCGGCGGTTCGGACTCCGGAGCCAGAAAGACGCGGACACCGTGCAGCCCATGGCGTACAACCAGGGGTTCTACAACCTGTTCCTCGCGGGCGGCGCTGTGGTCGGCCTCGCCCTCTACTGGACGACGCTGCGCCAGGTCGGCTTCGGCCTCATCTTCTTCTGCGGCACGTGCATGGTGCTCGCGTCGCTCGTGCTCATCACGACCGGCCGCCGGTACTGGCGCGCGGCTCTGCTGCAGGGCACACTGCCGCTGGCGGCGCTCATCCTGCTCGTGATCGCCGAGAACACGTGAGGCGGGCGGGCGTCAGTCGATGACGCCGCCGTCGGCCGCGAGCTCGCTGCCGTCGACCCGCAGCGCCTCCACCAGCCGGGCGGCGTGCGGGGTCGACACGATGATGCGGGAGTACTCCTCGCCGTCCAGGTCGATCACGACGGCGGCCCGCTGCTTGCCCTTGATGAGCAGGAAGTCCTTACCGCCGTGGAACTTCCAGGTGCCGAGCGAGAGTGTGAGCGGCACGGCTGCGCCGGGGGCCCGGATGCCGCGGATCCAGATCCACGGATCCTCCGTGATGGCGACGGACCGGATGCTGTCGCGCGGCACCACCAGATCCTCCCGCTTCATGGCCAGCACCTTCTCGGCCCGCGTGAGGTGGATCTCAAGACGGTCAGGGTGAACGTGCAGGTCGGCCATAGGTCTATCCTGCCAAGCCGGTGGCGCGGGAGGGCCGTGCGAAGCTCACAAACGGATTACTTTCACACGAAGCGCGGCACCGATGCCCGGCATGTATCCTTCTCGTCGTGGCAACGCAGCGACGTACTCCGGGCTCGCAGACTTCACTTCGTGAAGCCAACCGAGCCCGAATCGTCGACGCCATCAAGAAGCACGGCGGCCTGACCCAGGTCGAACTGGCGGGCGCGACGGGGCTCTCCCCGGCGACCGTTTCCAACATCGTCAAGGAGCTGTCGACCTCCGGCGTGCTGCACACCACGCAGAGCATCCGCTCGGGCCGGCGCGCCCAGCACGTCACGCTCGCGCACGCCCTCGGTCTCGTCGTCGGCGTCCACTTCTCGACCAGGCACCTGCGGGTGGCGCTCGCCGACGTCGCCCACACCGTGGTGGCCGAGAACCACATGCCGCTGGCGCGCGACCACCGGGCCGACAACGAACTCGACAAGGTCTCGCTGCTGCTGAACGACATGCTCGAGTCGGTGGATGCGTCCCGCGACGACCTCCTCGCGGTCGGCATCGCCGTGCCCGCGCCGATCGACAGGGCGACGGGGACGATCGCCCGCAGCGGCATCATGCGCGGCTGGGACGGCGTGGTCATCGCGGAGTCGATGGAACGGCGGATCAAACGCCCGGTGTTCGTCGACAACTCCGCCAACCTCGGCGCCCTCGGCGAGTCCCGCTTCGGGGCCGGACGCGGCAAGCGCAACACGATCACGCTCGACATCGGCGACGGGATCGGCGCGGGGCTGCTGCTCAACGGCCAATTGTTCCGCGGCAACCACGGCGTCGCCGGCGAGTTCGGCCACACCACGATCCGCGAGAACGGCCCGCTCTGCCGCTGCGGGAACCGCGGCTGCCTGGAGGCGCTTGCCGGCGGCCCCGCCATCCTGGACGAGCTGCGCGACCACCTCGGCAGCCTGAAGCTCGGCGACGTCGTGCTGCAGGCGATGGCGGGCGACGCCCGGTGCATCCGCGCGATCGGCGACGCCGGCCGGCACATCGGCGTCGCGACCGCCAACCTCTGCAACCTGATCGACCCGGAGCGGGTCGTGGTCGGCGGCGAGCTGGCCCGCGCGGGCGAGATCCTGCTCGGTCCGATGCGGCACGCCGTCGAGCGCTCGATCATCGTCAACCCCGACCTGATGCCGGACATCGTCCAGGGTCAGCTGGGCATCCGCGCGGCCGCTCTTGGCGCCGTCGCGTACGCCGTGGACTGCGTTTCGATCACGTCGTCCGGCGTCTCGTATTGAAACCGCTCTCACCGTGTCCCCCGAAAGCGTCTCGAACCGTTATCGAAAGTGTTGAATTCAAGTCTTGACGCCAAATCCCTCGGCTGGCACACTCAACGCAGCCGCCAACGAAGGCGGACCCGAATCGGAGGTTTTTCAATGAAGATCGCCACCAAGAGAGCGGTCATCGCGTCGGCCGCAATCCTGCTCACAGCCGTCACCCTCACAGCGTGTTCGAACGGTTCCGGAAACGGCTCGGGTGGGGGAAGCACCGACGACGCCGCCAACGCCCAGATCGGTCTCCTCCTGCCCGACTCGGTCACAGCACGATACGAGTCGGCGGACAAGCCGTTCTTCGAGGCGAAGATCAAGGAGCTCTGCTCCGGCTGCAAGGTCCTCTACGCGAACGCCGACGGCGACGCCAGCAAGCAGCAGCAGCAGGCGGAGTCGATGCTCACCCAGGGCGTCAAGGTCCTCGTCCTCGACCCGTTCGACGGCGAGGCGGCGGCATCCATCGTCGGCGAGGCCAAGGCGAAGAATGTGCCGGTCATCTCCTACGACCGCCTGATCAACAGCAAGGACCTGAACTACTACATCTCGTTCGACAACGAGAAGGTCGGTCAGCTGCAGGCCACGGCGCTCGTCGACAAGCTGAAGAAGGACGGCGTGCCCGCAGGTGCAGGCATCCTGATGGTCAACGGCTCGCCGACGGACAACAACGCCACGCTGTTCAAGAAGGGCGCGCACAGCGTCATCGACTCCAGCGGCTACAAGGTGCTGGCCGAGTTCGACACCCCCGGATGGGACCCCGCAAAGGCTCAGGACTGGGTGTCCGGCCAGGTCTCGCAGTTCAAGGACCAGATCAAGGGCGTCTACGCGGCGAACGACGGCACCGGCGGTGGCGCGATCGCGGCCATGAAGGCGGCCAACGTGAACCCGCTCCCGCCCGTCACCGGACAGGACGCCGAGCTCGCGGGCATCCAGCGCATCCTGATCGGCGACCAGTACATGACCGTGTACAAGGCGCTGAAGCCGGAGGCCGAGCAGGCGGCGACCCTCGCCATCGCGCTCACCAAGGGCCAGAAGCCGTCCGAGCAGACCACGGAGGTGGAGACCGCGGGCGGTGCCAAGATCGCCTCGATCCTGCTGAAGCCGGTCTCGGTGACCACCGACAACATCGAGTCGACGGTCGTCAAGGACAACTTCTACGGCCCCGACTCCGCCTCGAAGATCTGCACCGCGGACTACAAGGCGGCGTGCGACAAGTACGGCATCAAGTAAGAACCCGATAGGAACCCCGGCCCGGGATGCGCGTCCGCAACGGAAAAGCGCACCCCGGGCCGGGTGGTTCCGCTCTAGCCTGAGAACAGGAAGCATGCTGAGCACAGCTCGAAGGAGAACGCCGTGACCATGGAATCCGCCATCGTGGACGAGGAGCGGTCCAGCCGCAGGCCCGTCCTCTCCCTTCGGGGGATCTCGAAGGGATTCGGCGCCGTCCAAGCGCTCACCGACATCCACCTCGACGTCTACCCCGGTGAGGTGGTCGCCCTCGTCGGCGACAACGGCGCCGGCAAGTCGACGCTCGTCAAGATCCTCGCCGGCGTCCACCCGCAGGACGTCGGGACGATCGAGTTCGACGGTCAGGAGGTCAGCATCCCGACGCCCGCCGCCTCGCGCGAGCTCGGCATCGCCACCGTCTTCCAGGACCTCGCCCTGTGCGACAACCTCGACGTCGTCTCCAACCTCTTCCTCGGCCGGGAGATCACGCACGGGACACTGGACGAGGAGGAGATGGAGCAGCGCTCCTGGACCCTGCTGCGCCAGCTCTCGGCGCGCATCCCCTCGGTCCGGATCGCGGTCGCCTCGCTCTCCGGAGGCCAGCGGCAGACGGTCGCGATCGCCCGCTCGCTGATCGGCGACCCGCGCGTGGTGATCCTCGACGAGCCGACCGCGGCCCTCGGCGTCGCACAGACCGCCGAGGTGCTCAACCTCATCGAGCGGCTGCGCGAGCGCGGCCTCGGCGTCATCCTGATCAGCCACAACATGGCCGACGTGCAGGCCGTCGCAGACAGGGTCGCGGTGCTGCGCCTCGGCCGCAACAACGGCGACTTCCGCGTGCCGGAGGTCAGCTACGAGGAGATCATCTCCGCCATCACCGGCGCGACGGACAACGTGGTCGTGCGCCGTGCCGAACGGCTCATGGAAGCCGAAGAGACCCCGGAACGGAGCCCGGAAGCATGACCAAGGCAGACCAGCCAACGGGTGCGGAGCTGATCGACGGCGAGACGCCCACCCAGATCGCCGCCGACCTTCAGGACGAGCGGCTGATCCGCGACGAGGGCCTCCTCGGCGCCGTGCGCACCTTCGGTCGCCGCGTGCGCGTCGGCGACCTCGGATCGCTGCCCGTCGTGATCGGGCTCGCGGTCATCTGGGTCGTGTTCCAGATCCTCAACCCGAACTTCCTCAGCGCCAACAACCTGGTCAACCTGACGCTGCAGTGCGCGGCGATCGGGACGATCTCGATCGGCATCGTGCTGGTGCTGCTGCTCGGACAGATCGACCTGTCGGTCGGCTCGGTCAGCGGTGTCGCGGCCGCCATCCTCGGCGTCGGCTTCACGCAGCTGCACTGGCCCCTGTGGCTCACGGTGATCGTCGCCATCCTCGCGGGGTCGGCGATCGGCCTGCTGTACGGCTTCCTGTTCACCCGGTTCGGCGTGCCGAGCTTCGTGATCACACTGGCCGGTCTGCTCGGCTTCCTCGGCCTGCAGCTGTGGATCCTCGGGGCGAACAGCTCGATCAACATCCCGTACGACTCGTGGATCGTGCAGTTCGCGCAGCAGTGGTTCCTGCCGCCGTGGGCCGCGTACGCGCTCGCGGTGATCGCGGCCGCAGCGATGTTCTGGTCCGACTTCCGCCGGAACGTGCGGCGCCGCAAGGCGGGCCTGTCGGAGGGGTCGATGACGGTCGTCCTGGTGAAGGCGATCCTGCTGCTGGTCGGGCTCTGCATCAGCGTCTGGTACCTCTCGACCGACCGCGGGACCGGGGCGATGTTCCTGTTCTTCGTGGTGCTCGTGATCGTGATGAACTTCCTCCTCACCCGCACCCGCTGGGGCCGGTCGGTCTTCGCGGTCGGCGGATCGGTGGAGGCGGCACGCCGCGCCGGTATCCGCGTCAACCGGGTGTTCATCAGCGTGTTCATCCTCTGCTCGACGTTCGCGGCTGTCGGCGGCCTGCTGGCCGCGGCGCGGCTCGCTTCGGTCGGCGCGGGGTCGGGCGGCACCGACACCAACCTGAACGCCATCGCCGCGGCGGTCATCGGCGGCACCAGCCTCTTCGGTGGACGCGGCTCGGCGTGGTCGGCGCTGCTCGGCATCCTGGTCATCCAGTCGATCTCGAACGGCCTGACGCTGCTCAACCTGGACTCGTCGTACCGGTTCATGATCACCGGTGCGGTGCTGCTGCTCGCGGTCATCATCGACTCGCTGTCGCGGCGGTCGCGCGAGTCGCACGGCCAAGCCTAGGGACGCAGGTCCCTGCCCCGGGGCGGGCGTGGGAGAGTGGTGGGATGACCCGGACCACCACCTTCCGCGCCCGCCTTCTGCGTTCCGGCACGGAACCGCAGACGGTGACCGTGCGCGCCGCGTCGGACGCGCCGCCGCGCACCCTGCGCCGTGCAGCCGGCGGCGGCGGGATGCTGGAGTTCGACGTCTACGCGCTACTCGACGCCGACGGCTGGCCCGCATCCGCGACGTACACCTACGTCGAGTCCCTCTCCCGGGAGCCCGCCGCCCCCGACGCGTGACGCGCGCCCTCGAGTTGCACGTTGTGGCGGCTATTCGGGCGGAATAGCCGCCACAACGTGCAACTCGGCGCGGATGGGTCAGGGGGTGGCGGAGGCGGCGGCGCGGGCCGCGGCCGGGAGAGCGGCGAGGATGCGGTCGACGGCGGGCCCGTCGTGGGCGGCGGTGACGAACCAGGCCTCGAAGACGCTGGGCGGCAGCGAGACGCCGGCGTCGAGCATGGCGTGGAAGAACGCCCGGTAGCGGTACGCCTCCTGACGCTGCACCTCGGCGTACGTGCGCGGCGCCGCCGGGTAGTCGCCGAAGACGAAGCTGAACAGGTTGCCCGCGCGCTGCACGCGATGGGCGACGCCCTCCGCGGCCAGGGCGTCGGCGACCGCGGTCGACACCGTCTCCGCCACCGCGTCCAGCCGGTCGTAGACGGCCTCGTCGGCGAGCGCGAGGGTCGCCAGTCCCGCGGCGACGGCGACCGGGTTCCCGGACAGGGTGCCCGCCTGGTAGACGGGGCCGGCCGGGGCCAGGAAGTCCATCAGGTCGGCGCGGCCGCCGAGGGCCGCCAGCGGCATCCCTCCGCCGATGACCTTGCCGAAGGTGACCAGGTCGGGCGTGTAGCCGCGGTCGAGTCCCCAGTAGCCCGCCTCGCTCACGCGGAAGCCGGTGAGCACCTCGTCCAGGATGAGCAGCGCGCCGAACTCGTGCGCCAGGTCGGCGAGCGCGGCATTGAAGCCCTCGTCCGGCGGGACGACGCCCATGTTCGCGGCCGCGGCCTCGGTGATGACGGCGGCGATGTCCGGGCCCTGCGCCTCGAAGACCGCGCGCACGGCGTCCAGATCGTTGTACGGCAGCACGATGGTCTGCGCGGCCGTCGCCTCGGTGACGCCGGCCGAGCCGGGAAGCGCCAGGGTCGCGAGGCCGGAGCCGGCCTCGGCGAGCAGGCTGTCGGAGTGGCCGTGGTAGTGGCCGGCGAACTTGATCAGCAGCGGCCGGCCGGTGAACCCGCGCGCCAGGCGGATCGCGCTCATGGTCGCCTCGGTGCCGGTCGACACCAGGCGCAGCTTCTCGACGAAGGGTACCCGGCCGATCACGGCCTCGGCGAGCTCGGTCTCCGCGGGGGTCGAGGCGCCGAAGGACAGGCCGCGCGCGGCCGCCTGCTGCACGGCGTCCACCACGGCGGGATGGGCGTGGCCGAGGATGGCCGGCCCCCACGACGCGACGAGGTCGACGTACTCGCGTCCCTCCGCATCGGTCACATACGGGCCGCGGGCCGAGACGAGGAAGCGCGGCGTGCCGCCGACCGAGCGGAAGGCGCGGACGGGCGAGTTCACGCCGCCCGGGATGACGCGCTGCGCGCGCTCGAACTGCTCCACATTCGCGTCGGTCATCGCAGCCACCCCGCCACCTCGGTCGCCCAGTAGGTCATGATCGCGTCGGCCCCTGCGCGCTTGGCGCCGACCAGGGTCTCCTCGATGATCCTGTTGCGGTCGATCCAGCCGTTGGCCGCCGCCGCCTCCACCATCGCGTACTCGCCGGAGACCTGGTACGCCCACACCGGGACGTCGCTGATCGCGGCGACGTCGCTGAGCACGTCGAGGTAGCTGAGGGCCGGCTTCACCATGAGGATGTCGGCGCCCTCCTCAAGGTCGAGGCGCGCCTCGCGCAGGCCCTCGCGGCGGTTCGCCGGGTCCTGCTGGTAGGCGCGGCGGTCGCCGGAGAGCTGCGAGTCGACGGCCTCGCGGAACGGGCCGTAGAAGCCGGAGGCGTACTTGGCGGCGTAGGCGAGGATGACGACGTCGGTGTGCCCGGCGTCGTCGAGCGCCTCGCGGACCGCGGCGACCTGGCCGTCCATCATCCCGCTCAGTCCGAGCAGCTGCGAGCCCGCGTCGGCCTGCGCGACCGCCATGTCGCGGTAGCGGAGGAGGGTGGCGTCGTTGTCGACGTGGCCCCGGTCGTCCAGGACGCCGCAGTGGCCGTGGTCGGTGAACTCGTCGAGGCACAGGTCGGTCTGCACGACGAGCGCGTCGCCGACCTCGTCGGCCAGCACCCGGGTGGCGACGTTGAGGATGCCGTCGGGGTCGGTCGCGGCCGACCCGACCGCATCCCGCGTCTCGGGGACGCCGAAAAGCATGAGCCCGCCGACGCCGGCCTCCGCGGCATCGTTCACGACGCGCTTCAGGGAGTCGAGGCTGTGCTGCGAGACGCCCGGCATCGACCCGATCGGGACGGGCTCGGTCGCGCCCTCGCGCACGAACAGCGGGAGGATCAGCTCTGCGGGGTGGAGGCGGGTCTCGGCGGTCAGCCGGCGCATCGCCGGCGATTGCCGCAGCCGTCGGGGGCGGATGACGGGATGCAGTTCACTCACTCACCCGAGCCTACGCCGACCTCGCTGAACGCCCTCCCAGCCAGCGGCTCCGGAGTTGTTCGCGTTTTCGGAGCGCGAAAAGGTCGAAGAACTCAGGAGTTGTCGGCCTGGGCGGCGGCGCGGGAGAGGGCGACCTGCGCGACCGAGTCGATGAGGGAGGCGGCGGTGCGCTCGGCGGCGATCACGTCGACCCGCAGGCCGAAGGCGCGGGCGTCGCGGGCCGTCTGCGGTCCGATCGCGGCGATGAGCGTCGACTCGGGGACCGGGCCCAGCTGCTGCTGCACCTGCTCGGCGACCGAGCCGCTGGTGACGAGGATCGCCTGCACCAGCCCGTTGCGGACGTCCTGCACGACGGTCTCGGGCACCGGCACGCCGACCGTGCGGTACGCGACGACCGACTCGACGTCGTGCCCGATGCGCCGCAGCCCCTCGGTCAGGAGCGGCTTCGCGATCTCGGAGCGGAGGGTGAGGATGCGCAGCGGGAATGCGCCCTGCGTCGCGGCCTCCCACTCGGCCAGGAGGCCGCGGGCGGAGTTGTCCTCCGACGGGACGAGGTCGACGTGGTAGCCCGCGGCGGCGAGTGCGGCCGCGGTGGTCTCGCCGACCGCGGCGACCCGGGTCGTGGGCGGAACGACGGCGCGCTGAGCGCTGAGCACATCCACCGTGGTCGCGCTGGTGACGGTCATCCAGTCGAAGTCGCCGTTCGCGAGCCGGCTGAGCGCGGCCTCAAGCGCGGGGGCGTCGGCGGTCGGGGCGAAGTTGATCATCGCGGCGACGATCGGCGACGCGCCCTTCGACCGCAGGTCGGCCGCGACAGAGTCGCCCCAGGGGCCGCCGCGCGGCACGAGAACGCGCCAGCCGGCGAGGGGCTTCGGAGTCGGGGCCGTGTTCGTCATCGGGACTCCCCCAGTGGCGCCAGGTCGGCGGCGCCGGCCGCGAGAAGCTCGGCCACCACGCGGGCGCCGACGTCGTGCGCGGCCTCCTCCAGGTGGGCCGAGCCGAGCGAGTCCGGGGTGGCGGCGTGGGATGCCGTGAGCCGCTCCGTACCGTCGGGACGGTACACGGTCGCGGTGAGGAAGAGCAGGCCGTCGTCGACCAGCGCGGTCGCGCCGATCGGGGCGGCGCAGCCCGCCTCGAGACCGGCGAGCACGTCGCGCTCGGCGATCACGGAGGCGTGGGTGGTGACGTGGTCGACGGCGGAGAGCGCCCGGGCGATCGGCCCGCGCCCCTTCTCGTCGCCCGCGCGCACCTCGAGCGCCAGAGCGCCCTGGCCCGGCGCGGTCGGGATGAGGGAGAGCGGGAAGAAGTCGGTGACCGCGTCGATCCGGCCGAGGCGGCCGAGACCCGCGGCGGCCAGTACCACGGCATCCAGTTCGCCGTCGGCGACCTTGCCGAGCCGGGTGTCGACGTTGCCGCGCAGGTCGACGACCTCGAGGTCGGGCCGCTGCGCCTTCAGCTGCGCCACGCGGCGCGGCGAGCCGGTGCCGACCTTCGCACCCTCGGGCAGCGTCTCGAGCGTCAGGCCGTCGCGCGCGACGAGGGTGTCGCGGGCGTCCGCGCGCTTCGGGACGGCGCCGATCACGAGACCGTCGGCCGGCGCGGTCGGGAGGTCCTTGAGGGAGTGCACGACGAGGTCGACCTCGCCCGCGAGCAGCGCGTCGCGCAGGGCGGTCGCGAAGACCCCGGTGCCGCCCAGCTGGGCGAGGGACTCCCGCGAGACGTCGCCGTGGGTGGTCACCGTGACGAGTTCGACGTCGACCCCGGTGGCGCGCGCGATCGACTCGGCGACCGCCGTCGTCTGGGCGACGGCGAGCGCGCTGCCGCGCGTCCCGATCCGGAGCACGCCGTCGCGGCGCTCCGCGGCGCCGTCGACCCTCGTCACGGTCCCGGTCACGGTGCGAGCCCTGCCGCGGCCGGCTTGAAGCCGAGGCGGACGTTCTCGCAGCATCCCGGGCGGCAGACGTCGTACCAGGGGCCGATCGAGGTGACCGCCGGGCGCTGGTCGACGGGGACGCCGTCGCGGCGCTCCAGCACCAGGTCGACGAGCCCCTTCACGAAGGTCGCGTGGGTGCCGGGGGTCGGGACGCGGACGGCGACCAGGCCGTTCTCGTCGCTGGTCTCCATCGCCTCGTTGTCGAGGTCCCAGAGCACCTCCATGTGGTCGCTCATGAAGCCGAGCGGCACGATGACGACGGCCTTCACGCCGAGCGCGGGCAGCTCCGCGATGCGGTCGTTGATGTCGGGCTCGAGCCACGGCATCGACGGCGGGCCCGAACGGGACTGGTAGACCAGATCCCACTCGACCGTTCCCCCGGTCGCGGCGTGCGAGACGACCTCGGCGACGGCCAGGTGCTGCGCGGCGTACGCCCCGCCCTCGCCGAACCCGCGCTCGGCCGGACCGGACTTCGCGGCGTCGCTCGACGGGATGGAGTGCGTCGAGAAGAGGATGCGCACCTCGGTCGCCGGGTCGAGGCCGGGGAGCTTCTGCGTCAGCTCGTCGATGGCGTTCTTCACGCCCTCGATGAACGGCTCGACGAAGCCGGGGTGGTCGAAGAACTGGCGCACCTTGTCGATCTCGATGCGGCCGAGGAGGCCGGTCGACTCGAGCGCCGCCGCATAGTCCTCGCGGTACTGGCGGCAGCTGGAGTACGAGGAGTAGGCGCTCGTCGCGATGGCGATCAGCTTGGTGAAGCCGCGCTCGTCGGCCTCGCGCAGCGCGTCGGCGAGGTACGGGTCCCAGTTGCGGTTGCCCCACAGCACAGGGAGGTCGATGCCGCGCGAGGCGAGCTCCGCCTCGAGCGCCGCCTTGAGCTCGCGGTTCTGATCGTTGATGGGGCTGACGCCGCCGAAGTGGCGGTAGTGGTGCGCCACCTCCTCCAGCCGCTCCTCGGGGATGCCGCGGCCGCGGGTGACGTTGCGCAGGAACGGGATGACGTCGTCCTGCCCCTCGGGCCCGCCGAAGCCTGCGAGCAGGATCGCGTCGTACGCGACCGGCTCGGTGACGTGCTCGGGCCCGTCGGCGGCGGCGGGCGTCGCCCCCAGGACGCGCGGGGTGGTCGTGGCGTCGGTCACTGGAGGACCTCCACGACCTCGGCGGGCTGGATGCGCCGGCCCGTGAAGAACGGCACCTCCTCGCGCACGTGGCGGCGCGCCTCGGTGTAGCGCAGCTCGCGCATCATGTCGACCAGGTCGGTGAGCTCGTCGGCCTCCATCGGGAGCAGCCACTCGTAGTCGCCGAGCGCGAACGACGCGACCGTGTTGGCGATGACGGAGCGGAACGCGGCGCCCTTCCTGCCGTGATCGGCGAGCATCTTCGAGCGCTCGTCGTCGGGCAGCAGGTACCACTCGTAGCTGCGGACGAAGGGGTAGACGGTGAGCCAGCCCTTCGGCTCGACGCCGCGCAGGAAGCCGGGGACGTGCGCCTTGTTGAACTCGGCGTCGCGGTGGACGCCCATCGCGTTCCAGGTGGGGAGGAGCGCCTTCAGCAGCCGGGTGCGGCGCAGCTGGCGCAGGCCCCACTGCAGCGTCTCGGCTTCGGGACCGTGCAGCCAGATCATCACGTCGGCGTCGGCGCGGAGGCCGGACACGTCGTACAGGCCGCGGGTGGTCACACCCTGCAGCTCGATGTCGGCGATGACTCCCTCCAACTCGGAGACGGCCTTCGGCACGTCGGTGCCGTCGAGGTCGTCGGGGCGGGCGGGGTCACGGCGGAGCACGGCCCAGAGCGTGAAGCCGGTCGGGTTCTCGTCGGGGGTCTCGGGGGCGGACGACTCTGCCGGAACGGCAGCCGGGGTACTCATACCCACAGTCTCCCTCTGAAAGCTGAGAAGGCCAAAAAAGGGCGGCTGCTCACCGGCGGACGAGCCGGACGACGCCCCACACGATCCCCCCGACCGCCACCGCCACGCCGACCGAGAGGCCGACGAGGGCGGCAGGGTTCTCCTTCCGGAGCCGCTGGAGGCGCTCAGCGGTGCGCTTCGGGACGTTGAGCTTGTACTCGATGGCGTCGATCGTCGCCGCCAGCTCGGCGCGGGCGCGATCGACGTCGCTGCGGTCAGTTGTCATACTTCCCCAGTCCCTTCAGCGCGTCGGCGTCCTGCTTGATGCTCGCGATGGTCTGCGACGGCGCCACGCCGTCCATCTTCTTGAACGACCGGGCGCCGATCAGCGCCAGCACGACCGCGATCACGACGAGCGCGCCGAAGACGATCAGCGCGGCCGCCCACGCGGGCAGCGCCACCGCGATCCCGAGGATCGCCGCCGCGACGAGGGTGCCGAAGGCGAAGAAGAGGAGGAACGCGGCGAAGGCGAAAAGTCCTATGCCGACCCCGGCATACTTCGCCTTCTCGGCGAACTCGGCCTTCAGGTGGTTGAGCTCGGCCTTGAGGAGCTCGACGACGAGACGTGGGAGGTCGGAGACCAGTGCTCCGAGCGAACGGGCGCGTGCTCCGGCGGCGGCCGGCTGTTCACGGTCGGTCATCGGCGTCTCCCCTCATCGTTTCCGTAGAGTACCCCCGTCAGGACGACGTGTCGCCGGGGCGTTCGGCCTGACGGATCGCGGCCTCGGCGGCCGGGGACGGCGGATAGGGGGCGCGGGCCTCCCGGCGGCGCTGGTTCGCACGGACGATCGCGCGCTTCACGGTGATGTAGACGGTGTCGGGGAACTCGCCCGCCTTCTCCGCCACGAAGTCCTCGACCGCGTGTACCTGCTTCTGCACGGCCGGGGACTGCCACGCGCGGGTGGCGGCCTCCTTGAGCTGGTCGTAGCGTTCGCGTCCGGCGCGCGCGCCGAGCACGAAGCCCACCGCCGCTCCGGCGACGAAGAGGAGTTTGCCCCGCATACCGTGTCCCTCTCTCGAGTCTGTTCAGTCGTCTGCTGTGCCGGTCTCCGCACGGAGGGCATCTGTCAGACCCTTCCAGCGCAGACCTCGCACACGTTCGGCCGTGCGGCGCGCATCCGGGATCACGGAGGCGAGGCCCGTGCCGGTGAGCCAGGACCCGGTGACCTCGAGACCCTCGACGCCGTCGACCTCGGAGCGGACCCGCTGGATGCGTTCCCGCTGCCCCACTGTCGCATAAGGCAGGGCGTTCGTCCAGGGGGTCCGCGCGAATGCGGTCACGGAGGATTCCGGGAACGGAATATTGAGCAGCCGCGCCACGTCGGCGACGGCCTGCGCCTTGAGTTCGTCGTCGCCCAGCCCGAGGGTGTCCGCCGGACGGCCGGCCCGGCCGTAGGAGAGCCGGACCACGTGTGTGCCGTCGCCCGCCGCCTCCGCCACCCACGCCCACTTGGCGCTGGAGTGCGTCATCGCCTTGGCCTTCACGTCGGATCCGGGCAGGTCGGCCACCAGCACGCCCGTGCCCACGGGAGTCGTGTCCAGTCGCTCGTCGGCCACCACGAGGGTGACGAGCTCGACGCTGGAGGCGGCCGGCCAGTCGAGCCCGGCGAGCGCCGCGAGCGCGGGGTCGGCGGAGGCCAGCAGCTCGAGGGACGCATCGGCCGGCGACGCGAGCACGACCGCGTCGGCGGCGAGCTCCTCGCCGTCGGCGAGACGGACCACCCAGCGGGCCTCCTGCTCCTGCTCCTCCGCGTCGAGCTCCTCCGCGTCGGGCTCCTCCGCGAGGATCGAGTCGACGACGACCTGCGCCGCCTCCTCGGCCGTCGGCGGCGACCACGGCTCGACCGCAGCGACCGGCGCGCCGGTGCGCAGCACGCCGCCTCGCGCCTCGATATCCGCGGCGAGCGCCTGCGGGAGCCGCCACATCCCTCCGCGGATGCCCCCGACCGCGCTGCCGGCCTTCGACGCCGACCGCAGTTCGCCGACCGCGCCGGAGAGCGAGCCGAGCCGGGTCAGGGCTGCGTTGAGGCCGGGCGCGACGACGTCCACATCCAGTTCGTCCGGTGAGGCCGAGTACACGCCGGTCGCGACCGGCGCCACGAGCAGGTCGAGCACCTTCCGGCCCATGCGCTTGCGCACGAGGGTGCCGAGGCGGCGCTCCGTGCCGATCTTCAGCACGGGCGTCAGGCGGTCGAGGTACGCGCGCAGCGCACCCGACCAGCCGATCGCGTCCACGACGTCGCGGGCGAGCGGAGAGCTCGGGATGCCGAGCAGCCCGGCCTTGGGCAGCGGGACCGACCGCGAGCCGTGCCGCACCCACGCGCCGGACGGGTTCGGCTGCACGACGTCGCCGCCGAGGCCCAGGTCGTCGAGCAGCTCTGCGACGTGACCGCCCCGGGTGGCGAAGCTCTCGGCGCCGGCGTCGAGCGTCATCCCGCCGATCTCCAGCGGTGCGACGCTGCCGCCGACGCGGTCCGACCCCTCCAGCAGGGTGACGGCGAAACCGGGACGCGCGCACTCGCGGGCGACGACCAGGCCGGCCATCCCGCCGCCGATCACGACGATCCGGGTCGGCGGCGCCTCGACGGCGTGGCGGATCTCGTCGCCGAGGTCGTCGGCGTGTCCGCCCTGCGCGTCGTCCGGCAGGTCGCTCATTCCGGTCGCCACCCGTGGACGAGCTCGACCACGCGGGTGAGCACGGTCGGGTCGGTCTCCGGCGGCACGCCGTGCCCCAGGTTGAGCACATGGGCGGGCGCCTCACGGCCGCGGTCGAGCACGTCGCGGACGTGCGCCTCCAGCACCGCCCACGGAGCGTCGAGCATCGCGGGGTCGACGTTGCCCTGCACCGGCACGACGTGGCCGAGGCGACGGCTCGCCTCGTCGAGCGGGATGCGGTAGTCGACGCCGACCGTGTCCGCGCCCACCTCGTGCATCGCCTTCAGCAGCTCGCCGGTCCCGACGCCGAAGTGGACGAGCGGCACGTTGCGCACCAGCTCGTCGATCGGCGGCTCCGCGCCCGCCGACGCAGGCTGCGGGACCTCGTACGCCAGGTCGCGCACGTGCGACAACGCACGGGCGGAGGCCGGCGCGACGTGGGTCGTGTAGTCGTGCAGCGAGAGGGAGCCGGCCCACGAGTCGAACAGCTGCGCCGCACTGGCGCCGGAGAGCACCTGGGCGCGAAGGAAGGCGCCGGAGATGTCGGCCGTCCAGGCCATGAGGCGCGCCCACGCCTCCGGGTCGGCGTGCATCAGGGTGCGCGCACGGATGTGGTCCTTCGACGGGCCGCCCTCCACCAGGTACGCGGCCAGGGTGAACGGTGCGCCGGCGAAGCCGATGAGCGGGGTCTCCCCCAGCTCGGCGATCGTCAGGCGCACGGCCTCCTGGATGGGCGCGAACACCTCGTCGCCGAGCGACGCCGGGTCGATGGCGGTCAGCCGGTCGACGTCGGCCGCCGTGCGCACGGGCTGCTCGAACACCGGGCCTTTGCCGGGGACGATCTCCACCGCCACGCCGGCGAGCTTCAGGGGCACGACGATGTCGCTGAAGAAGATGCCCGCATCCACCTTGTGGCGGCGGACGGGCTGCAGTGTGATCTCGCTCGCCATCGCGGGGTCGAGGCACGCGTCGAGCATGCGCGTGCCGACGCGCAGCTCGCGGTACTCGGGCAGGGAGCGGCCGGCCTGGCGCATGAACCAGACCGGGGTCACCTCCTGGCGCTCGCCCTGGTAGGCCCGCACGAGGCGGCTGGACGCGGTGCGGCCGGAGGAGAGGGGATGTTCGGGTCCGAGGGAGGTCACCACACGATTCTGCCAGTGCCGTGTCTGGTGGGAACCTGGGGGCTGAACGGAAGCTGTGGGCCGATTCGAAGTCGATCGAACGCAAGCGTAGGCTTTCGGTCGTGCTTCTGTGCTTCTCGTCGAGTCACCGTACGGCGGACTTCGACCTCCTGGAACGGCTCGAGCGTCACGCTCCGGCCATCACCGCCGCACTCGCAGAGCACAGCGACATCGTCTCCGGCTCGGTGGTCCTTGCCACCTGCAACCGCTTCGAGGCCTACCTCGACATCGACGAGCCCCTGCCCGCGGCTCGCGCGGTGTCGGCGGAGGCCGTCATCGACGCCGTGAGCTCGGCCTCCGGGATCGACCCCGCCGTGCTCCGCGAGGCCAGCGCCGTCTACTGCGACCACGCCGTCGCCGAGCACCTCTTCGCCGTCAGCAGCGGGCTCGAGTCCGTCGTCGTCGGCGAGGGCGAGATCGCGGGCCAGGTGCGCCGCTCCCTGGAGTCCGCCCGGGCCACGGGCTCGGTCACGAGCGAGCTGGAGCGCCTCTTCCAGGTCGCCTCCCGCACCTCGCGCGGCGTCAAGAACCGCACGGGGATCATGACCGCCGGCCGCTCCATGGTGCGCCTCGCGCTCGACCTGGCCGAGAGCCGGGTCAGCGACTGGGCCCGGACGCGGGTGCTGCTGGTCGGCACCGGCAAGTACGCGGGCGCGAGCCTCGCGGCCCTCCGCGACCGCGGCGTGACCGACGTGCGCGTCTACTCCCCCTCCGGCCGGGCCGCGAAGTTCGCGCGGTCGCACGACATCGCCCCGGTCGAGCACGCCGGCCTGCTGGCCGCGCTCGCCGAGAGCGACCTCGTCGTCACCTGCTCCGCCGTCACCGACTACGTGCTGACCGAGCCGCTGCTGGCCGAGGCCGTCGCCCTCCCCGGCGCCGCCGAGCGCCGCCTGGTCATCGACCTTGGCCTCCCCCGCAACGTCGACCCCGCCGTCGCGGAGCTGCTCGGCGTCGAGCTGCTGGACCTCGAGACCATCAGCATCCACGCGCCCCTGAAAGAGCTGCAGGCCGCCGACGACGCGCGCAGCATCGTCGACGCCGCGGCGGCGGAGTACCGGGCCCAGACCGCGGAGCAGGCCGTCACGCCTGCCCTCGTCGCGCTGCGCAAGCACGTGTTCGACGTGCTCGACGCCGAGATCGAGCGCGCCCGCGGCCGCGGCGACGCGAGCGAGGAGACCGAGGCCGCCCTGCGCCACCTCGCGGGCGTTCTGCTGCACACGCCGTCGGTCCGGGCGCGGGAGCTCGCCCGACAGGGCGACGCACGGGCCTTCATCGAGGGCGCCGCGGCGCTGTTCGGCGTGGACGTCGACGCCGAGGCCGCCGGCCGTCCGCGCCTGACCGCCGTGGACGACGAGTCCGCGGCATCCTGAACCCGACCCCGTAAGGAGCGACCGTGAGCGACGAAGCCACCACGACCACCGCCATCCCGCCGCACGGAGCCGCCGGCCTGCCGTACGCCGCCGAGCAGCTGCACACCGAGCGGCTGCTGCTGCGCCCGCTCAACACCGGCGACCTGGAGGACGTGCACGCCTACCAGAAGCTGAAGGACGTCGTCCGGTACCTCTACTGGGAGGTGCACGACCACGACGAGTCGGCCGAGCACCTGCGCAAGCGCATCGCCATGAACCGGCTCGCCGAGAACGGCGACGGCATCGTCTTCGCCGTCGAGCTCGCCGACCCGTCCGGCGGCCCCGGCCGCGTGATCGGCGACATCAGCCTGTTCCTGAAGAACGCCACCTGGGGCAAGTTCGAGATGGGCTGGGTGTTCCACCCCGCCGTGCACGGCAGAGGCTACGCGACCGAGGCGGCCCAGCGCGTGCTGCAGCTGTGCTTCGAGACCCTCGGCGCCCACCGCGTGTTCGCCCAGCTCGACGCCCGCAACGACGCCTCAGCCCGGCTGTGCGAGCGGCTCGGGATGCGGCAGGAGGCGCTGCTGCGCGAGACCGAGATCTTCAAGGGCGAGTGGTCGGACACCGCCGTGTACGCGATCCTCGAGCAGGAGTACCGCGCTCAGAGCTGACCCGGCGGCGCGACACGCCGTCATAGACGGGGTACGCACTACGTCCTCAAGATGACCGACATCTCGAGAGGACGACCCGCCCGTGACCGACCACCCCACGCGCCAGATCCGGGCCGCGCGCCGCCGGCGGGCTGCCGCAGCGGTTCTCGTCGTGTCCACCCTCTCCGTCGCGCTGGGCGGCTGCGCGACCGCGGCGGGCGCTTCCGGAAGGCCCGACCTGCTCACCTGGCGCGGCGCGATGGGCCTCGGCGCCTCCGACCGCCCGATGTGGAGCGAATCGCTCGCTGCGACGGCGGACTGGTCGCCCGACCCCTCGCTCGGTGCCCGGAGCGAGGGCCGCTGGGGCTACTCCTCCGCCTCGACCGGCTGCACACTGCAGCTCGCGGAGGCCCACGCCGGCTACGAGCTCATCGTGCCCGACGACGACCGGGCGAGCACCGATGCCCTCATGGGCACGCTGTGGGGAGCGGAGTGGCCGGCCATGCGCGCGTCTGCCGAGCAGCACCCGCTCCGCGTCACCCGCCCCGGCACCGCCGGCCGCATGCCGAAGGCCGTGGCGGACGGGATGCTGGTGCGCGGCACGGGCACGCGCGCCGGCGTCGAGGTCTGGGCCCGGGCGTACGGCAGGCCCGAGGTCGTCACGTATCTGATGGGCAGCTGCCCGGACGCGAAGGACCTCGCCGCGGTCGAGCGGGCGCTCGCGAAAGTGGCCGTCACCCTCCCGATCCGGTGAGCCGCCCGCATCCTCAGTAGGATGGACGCGTCCCCACACACCCGCACCGCACAGGGAGCACCATGGCAGCACCGTCGAGACTGGATTCCGTCATCACGCTCGCCCAGCACCGCGGATTCGTCTTCCCCTCCGGCGAGATCTACGGCGGCACCCGGTCGGCGTGGGATTACGGTCCCCTCGGCGTCGAGCTGAAGGAGAACATCAAGCGGGAGTGGTGGAACGCGTTCGTGCGCGGCCGCGGCGACATGGTCGGCCTCGACTCCGCCATCATCCTGCCCACCGCCGTGTGGGAGGCCTCCGGTCACGTGCAGGTCTTCAGCGACCCGCTGACCGAGTCGCTCATCACCCACAAGCGCTACCGCGCCGACCACCTGTTCGAGGCGTACGCTGCCGAGCACGGCCACCCGCCGGCGAACGGGCTCGACGACATCGCCGACCCCGACCACCCGGACAAGGTGGGCCAGTGGACGCCGATCCGCCAGTTCTCGGGGCTCATGAAGACCTACCTCGGCGTCGTCGACGACGAGTCCGGCCTCCACTACATGCGCCCGGAGACCGCGCAGGGCATCTTCACCGACTTCGCCCACGTGCTGCAGGCCGCCCGCAAGAAGCCGCCGTTCGGCATCGGCCAGATCGGCAAGGCGTTCCGCAACGAGATCACGCCGGGCAACTTCATCTTCCGCACGCGCGAGTTCGAGCAGATGGAGATCGAGTACTTCGTCGAGCCCGGCACCGACGAGGAGTGGTTCGACACCTGGATCGACCTCGCCTGGGAGTGGTTCACCGAGCTCGGCATCAAGCCGGAGAACATCCGCCGGTTCGAGCACCCGAAGGGCTCGCTGGCGCACTACTCCAAGCGCACCATCGACATCGAGTACCGCTTCGATTTCGTCGGCAGCGAGTGGGGCGAGCTGATGGGCGTCGCGAACCGCACCGACTTCGACCTGAAGACGCACATCGAGCACTCGGGCAAAGACCTGAGCTACTTCGACCAGAACAAGAACGAGCGCTACGTCCCGTTCGTGATCGAGCCCTCCTTCGGCCTGACCCGCGCGCTGATGGCGTTCCTGGTCGACGCCTACGACGAGGAGCAGGTGCCGAACGCCAAGGGCGGCACCGACAAGCGCACGGTGCTGCGCCTCGACCCGCGCCTCGCGCCGGTCAAGGTCGCCGTGCTCCCGCTGTCGCGCAACGAGGCCCTGTCGCCTCTGGCGCGCGGCCTCGCCGACCGGCTCCGCAAGCGCCGCAACGTCGACTTCGACGACTCCGGCGCGATCGGCCGTCGCTACCGGCGCCAGGACGAGATCGGCACGCCGCTCGCGGTCACCGTCGACTTCGACTCGCTCGAGGACGACGCCGTGACGGTCCGCGACCGCGACACGATGCAGCAGGAACGCATCCCGCTCGAGGGCCTCGACCGCTACCTGGCGGAGCGTCTGCGGGAGATCTGAGGCGGAGCGCTTCAGGCGACGGAGGCCGGCATGAGCACCGCAGACACCGCGAGCACCAGGCCCGCTCCCGGCTCGCCACCCACCTCTCCCCCGCCGCCCCACGAGCGCGGTGACGGCTTCGGCCGCGCGCTGCTCCGCTACGCCCGCATCGCACCGGCGAGCATCGCGCTCGCGGTCGTCGCACTGCTCACCTCGGTCGCCGCGGGCACTCTGTACCTGCCTGCGACGACGGCCGGCCAGGCGCAGCTGTGGGCGGCGGGCATCTCCACGACGATCCGCTCCGGTCAGTGGTGGACGCCGTTCACCGCCCTGTTCGTGCCGGAGGACGCCCTCCAGCTGATCGCGACGGTGCTGCTGGCGCTCACCGTCATGGCCGCGGCGGAGCGGTTGCTCGGCACGGCGAGGACCGTGCTCGCGTTCCTTGTCACCGGCGTCGGCGCCGTCCTGCTCGGGGTGCTGCTGCAGTGGGCCGCGCTGAGCGTCGGCGAGCTCTGGGCGACGGTCACCGAGTTCGACACCACCCTCGATCCGACCATCGGGATCGTCGGGACCCTGATCACGGCGAGCGCGTTCGCGAGCGCGCTGTGGCGGCGGCGCATCCGGCTGCTGACCTTCGCGGTCGTCCTCGTCTTCGTGCTCTACAACGGCGACCAGAACAACGTGTACCGGCTCATCGCGGCGCTGCTCGGGCTCGCGCTCGGCGCACTCCTGCGCCGCGGAGGCATCCGGAGGCTGCACCGCAGCTCGCACGCCGAGACCCGCAACCTGGTCGCCGCGATCGTGGCGATCACGGCGTTCGGGCCGCTGCTGGCGCTGCTGCCGCCCGACGGCTTCGGCCCGCTGTCGTTCGTGGCGACGCTGTTCGAGCGGCCGGCGGTGGATGCGGCGAGCGTGATGGCCCGCTGCGACGTCTCGTACACGAGCACCTGCCGCACGGAGCTGCTGATGGTGGCCGTGCAGGGGCCGGGTCCGCTGCTGCTGTCGATCCTGCCGCTCGCGCTCCTCATCCTGACCGCGATCGGCCTGCGCCGGGGACGTCGCTTCGCGCTGCTGCTCGGGATCGTCGTGAACGCGGCGATGCTGCTGCTGCCGCTCACGGCGATCGGCGGCGATGTCGAGCTGGAGGTGGAGAGCGCGAAGGCGCTCACCCCGGCGATCGAGGTGCTGGTCTGGCTGCTCGCGGCGATGGTCGTGCCACTCGCGTCCATCGCGCTGCTCATCGCCACCCGGCGGCAGTTCCAGATCCGCGCGCCGCGTGAGGCTGTCGCGCGCTTCGTCATCATCGTGGTCTGCAGCTTCGGGCTGCTCGCGCTGGCCTACCTCGTCGCGGCCCTCGCGTCGCTGGTCGAGTTCGTTCCCGATGCGACGGTCGCCGACATCTTCGCCTCAACGCTGCGCCGCTTCGTGCCGGCCGGCTTCCTGTCGCTGCTCGGAACCCCGATCGTGCCGACGACGCCGATCGTCGTGCTGCTCTACCACTGGGTGGGCCCGGTGTTCTGGACGGTGTTCGTCTTCGCCACCCTGCAGCTCTACCGGGCGACCTTCACCGGACGCACCATCGCCGACGAGGAGCACTTCCGCGCGCTGCTGCGCGAGGGCGGCGGCGGGACGTTCGGCTTCATGGGCACCTGGCCCGGCAACGTGTACTGGTTCTCCTCCGACGGGGAGTCGGCGATCGCGTACCGGGTGATCGGCGGCATCGCCGTCACGCTCTCCGATCCGGTGTGCCCGCCGGACCGCGCCGAGCGGACCATCGCCGAGTTCGTCCAGTTCTGCGACGTGAACAGCTGGACGCCCGCTTTCTACAGCATCCACGGCGCATACCTGCCCGTCTTCGACGCCCTCGGCTGGCCGACCATGTCGGTCGGCGAGGAGACCCTGATGCACCCGCAGAGCTTCGACCTGGTCGGCAAGCCCTGGCAGAAGGTGCGGCAGGCCCACAACCGCGGCATCAAGGAGCAGATCACGACGCTCTGGACGACGTGGGACGACCTGTCGCCGCTCATCCAGACCCAGATCACCTCGGTCAGCGAGCAGTGGGTCTCCGAGAAGGAGCTGCCCGAGATGGGCTTCACGCTCGGCGGCCTGGCCGAGCTGAAGGACCGCGACGTGCGCCTCTACCTCGCGTTCGGGCGCGACGGCGAGCTGCAGGCGGTCACCAGCTGGCTGCCGAGCTGGCGCGACGGTCGCGTGGTCGGCTACACCATCGACTTCATGCGGCGGGCCGACGGCTCGATGCCCGGGATCATGGAGTTCGTCATCGCCTCCGCCGCCCAGCGCATGCGCGAGGACGGCGTGGAGGTGCTGAGCCTCTCCGGCGCGCCGCTCGCCACCAAGCCGGCCGACGAGGCCGAGGAGCCGACCGAGCGGACGGCGATGGACCGGCTGCTGGCCTTCCTCGCCAAGACGCTCGAGCCGGCCTACGGGTTCGCGTCGCTGTTCGCCTTCAAGAGCAAGTTCAACCCCACCTACGAAACGATCTACCTGGCGTATCCCGACCCGGTGGCGCTCCCGGCGATCGGCAACGCGATCGCGAAGGCCTACCTGCCGGACGCGAACGCGCGCGAGTACGTCGCGCTCGCCAGGACGCTCATGCGCTGAGGTCGTCCGCGGCCCTGCGCGCCTCGGTCGTCCTCCGGATACGCCGTGCGATGGCCCACCAGGTGAGCCCGCTCGCGACCACGAACACGAGGTCGAACAGCAGCAGCAGCAGACCGCGCACCGCCTCCGGCCACGGGAGCACCTGGGCCAGCCAGGCGGCACCGTTGAAGACGCCGTGCGCGGTCGCGACGGCGAGGTAGGCGAGCACCACACTCCAGGTCAGCCGGAACCGGCCCGCCCTGGCCGCACCGAAGACCGCCGCGCCGAGCAGCGCCGAGAACACGGGATGCAGGAACGGCCCCGTGAGCTGCCGCCCGATCGTGGTCACCAGGAAGACGCCGAAGCCCATCCCGTTCTCCTGGCCACGGGCGAACGCCTCCTGCAGGTAGCCGAGGTTCTCGATGACGCTGAACCCGAGCCCGACCGCGCCTCCGACGAAGAGGCCGATGCGCGCATCCTTCACCGGCAGCCGCCACGCCAGGACCACCGCGGCGGAGATCTTCACGAGTTCCTCCACGACGCCCGCGCAGACGAGCGCCACGCCCGACGGGTGAGCCGCGGTCCCGCCGCTCAGCACGTCGATGATGCTGTTGATGGGGCCTGCGACCAGGGTCGCGGCAAGTCCCCCGACCCCGGCGATGATGACCAGCCGCGACGCGCTCAGCCTGTCCTCCGGGCGAAGCCGGTAGGCCATCGTGTACAGGATGGCGGCTGCGGCCGTGGCGGCGCCCGTGACCAGCAGGTAGGGCGAGAGCACGGCGGGGGCGTCGTCCTTCGCGTGCGGGGCGATGGCGCCGAGCAGCAGGCTGGACCCGAACAGCCACAGCCAGATGAACGCGCTGCAGCCGACGATGATCCAGCCGCCGAACCGGCCGATCCACTTGCGCGGAGGACGCGGCGGGCGCACCGGCTGCACAGGCTGATCGGGCGGGCGCGGCGCGGTGTACTCGGTCCAGCCCGCACCGCTCCACCAGCGCAGCGCGGTCGGGTCGGAGGGGTCGCCGTACCACCCGGCCGGCGGCGTCTGCTCATGAGCGGGGACGAAGGTCACCGGGCAAGCATACGGAGCAGGGCGAGCCTCCAGCCGTGCCACGCGATGGTCTGACATTCTGGATGCCGAACCACCCAGGGGGAACCACCATGCGCTTCACAACCACCGGCCAGAAGGCGGTCGTGATCGCTGTGCTCGTGGCCGTGAGCGGGCTGCTCACCCTGCTCCTCGACGCGCTCCACTCGGAGGCGGGCTCGATCGTGCTCACGGTGCTGCAGGTGCTGGCCTGGTATCTGGTCAGCCGGATGTTCCGCGGGCCCGGCGAGCCGGTGCGCGCCGCGCGGCCGTGGTGGCGGATGACCAACCGGCCGCTGCTGAGCGGAGTGCTCGCCGCCGTCTACGGCCTGCTCGCGCTCGTCAACATCGGCTTCTCGTTCGCCGGATTCGGCAGCCTCTCCGGTACGGTCTCGATCCTGGCGGAGCTCGCCCTCGGCGGGTTGTTCGCCATCTCATACCTCCGGCTCGCGTCGCTGGCCCGCGCTGCGGCCTGACCCGTAGGCTGGGCGCATGACGCTCGACTCCGGCATCCGCACCGACGAACTCGACCCCGCCGTCCGTCCGCAGGACGACCTCTTCCGCCACGTCAACGGCAAGTGGCTCGAGCGCACGGAGATCCCGGCCGACAAGGCGCGCTGGGGCTCGTTCATGGTGCTCGCCGAGGAGTCGGAGAAAGCCGTGCACGAGATCATCGAGCAGGCGCAGCAGGCCGACGAGGGAACGGAGGAGCGCAAGTTCGGCGACCTCTACACGAGCTTCATGGACGAGGAGCGCATCGACTCCCTCGGCGTCGAGGCGATCCGCGACGAGCTGACCTTCGCCGACGGCGTCGACAGCATCCCGAGTCTGCTCGAGACGGTCGGCAAGCTGGAGCGCCGCGGCCTCGGCGGCTTCTACCAGCTGTTCGTCGACAACGACCCGGGCGATCCGGAGCGCTACCTGGTCTTCCTGGAGCAGGCGGGCATCTCGCTTCCGGACGAGTCCTACTTCCGCGAGGAGCGCTTCGCGCCGGTGCGCGAGGCATTCGTGGCGCACATCCAGCGGATGTTCGAGCTCGCCGGGTTCGACGACGCCCCGGCCCGCGCCCAGCGCGTCTTCGACCTGGAGACCGCGATCGCGTCCAAGCACTGGGACAACGTCGCCTCGCGCGACTCGGAGAAGACCTACAACCTGTACAGCTGGGCCGACGCCAAGGGCGTCTTCTCGGGCGGGGCGGCGGGCAGCGCTCCCGACCTCGACGTCTGGGCGCAGGCGCTCGGCGCACCGCAGGACGCCCTCGCCGAGGTCGTCCTGCGTCAGCCGTCGTTCACGGCCGGCCTCGCCGAGATGCTCACCGAGGACCGCCTGGAGTCGTGGCGCGACTGGCTGTCGTGGCAGGTCGTGCACGGCGCGGCGCCGTACCTCTCCGGCGACTTCGTCGAGGCCAACTTCGACTTCTACGGCCGCACCCTCACCGGCACGCCGGAGATGCGCGCCCGCTGGAAGCGCGGCGTCTCCCTCGTCGAGGGCGCCATGGGCGAGGCCGTGGGCCGCATCTACGTGGAGAAGCACTTCCCGCCCGCCGCCAAGCAGCAGATGGACGAACTGGTCGCCAACCTGATCGAGGCCTACCGCCAGAGCATCCGCACCCTCGACTGGATGGGCGAGGAGACCCGCAAGCGCGCGCTCGACAAGCTCGAGAAGTTCACCCCGAAGATCGGCTACCCGGCGAAGTGGCGCGACTACTCCAGCCTTGAGATCGACCGGACCGACCTGATCGGCAACGTCCGCGCGGCGGCGCTGTTCGAGTTCAATCGGGAGCTCGGCAAGATCGGCAAGCCGATCGACCGCGACGAGTGGTTCATGACGCCGCAGACGATCAACGCGTACTACAACCCCGGGTTCAACGAGATCGTCTTCCCGGCGGCCATCCTGCAGTTCCCGTTCTTCGACGCCGACCGGGACGCGGCGGCCAACTACGGCGCCATCGGCGCGGTGATCGGCCACGAGATCGGCCACGGCTTCGACGACCAGGGCTCCAAGTTCGACGGCGACGGCCGCCTGGAGGACTGGTGGACGGAGGCCGACCGTGCGGCGTTCGAGAAGCGCACGGCCAGCCTGATCGAGCAGTACAACGCGCTGGCCCCCGCGCAGGTCCCCGACCACCACGTCAACGGCGCCCTGACCATCGGCGAGAACATCGGCGATCTCGGCGGCCTCGGCATCGCGTGGAAGGCCTACCTGCTCTCGCTCGGCGGCCAGGAGCCTCCGGTGATCGACGGTCTCACCGGGGCGGAGCGCTTCTTCCTGTCGTGGGCGCAGGCGTGGCAGCAGAAGGGCCGGGACGCTGAGGTCATCCGCCTGCTCGCGATCGACCCGCACTCGCCGAACGAGTTCCGCTGCAACCAGATCGTGCGCAACATCGACGCGTTCTACGAGACGTTCGGAGTGTCCTCGGGCGACCGGCTGTGGCTCGACCCGGAGGAGCGCGTCACCATCTGGTGAGCCCGCGCTGTTTTACGGACAGCGACGGTCCGTGTCCCCCGACTACGGGGTAACATCGTCCCTGTCGTCGCCGCGGGAATCGCGGTGGGGGCGACCCGCGGGGCCGGGGAGGGGCGCCGCAGCACCGTAGGCCCGAACCGGAAGAAAGACCCAGCGACACCGTGACGATGCAGGCTCAAGAGTCCGAACGCCGAGCCCGTCAGGCGAGCGCCCGACGCGGCAGGCACAGGGCCCCGGGAGCCGCCGAGTCGTTCAGCCGCGGGTTCGACGCGCTCGGCCGGCTGGCCGTCGGGGGCGTCCAGGTCTCCGCCCGGGCGACCGACCTCTCGACCGGCGCCGTGCTCTTCTCCGTCGACGACCACATCGTCATGCCGACGGCGAGCATCGGGAAGGTGCTGCTCCTCGTCGAGGTCGCCGCGCGCCTGCAGTCGGGCGAGCTGAGCCCGCTGGCCCACCTCGATCGCGACCCTCGCGACGTGGCGGGAGAGTCGGGCATCTGGCAGCACCTCCACGTGCCGTCCCTGCCGGTCGCCGACCTCGCCGCCCTCGTCGGCGCGTCCAGCGACAATCTCGCCACCAACGTGCTGCTCCGCCGCGTCGGGCTGGAGGCGGTCAGCGCCCGCACCGAGTCGCTCGGGCTGACGCGCACCGCTCTGCTCGACCTCGTGCGCGACCACCGCGGGCCGGACGACGCGCCCCAGCTCTCCGTCGGCAGCGCCAATGAGCTGACCTGGCTGTTCTCGGCGCTCGCCCGAGGTGAGATCGTCAACCCGGCGACCAGCCAGCGGGTGATCTCGTGGCTCTCGCTGAACAGCGACTTCTCGCTCGTCTCCAGCGCGTTCGGGCTCGACCCGCACTCGCATCGGCACCCGGAGCACGGCATCCTGCTGGTCAACAAGACCGGCACCGACGCCGGCGTACGCAGCGAGGTCGGCGTGCTGCGCGGCCCCCGCGCCGGCGTGACGTACGCCGTGTCGACCTACTTCGACGACACCAGCCTCCCGGAGCGCCTCGCCGTCATCGAGGGCATGCGCGCGGTCGGCCTCGACCTCCTCGAATACGTCTTCTGACCCTCCCCCCACCGTCGAGTCCGCAAAGACTGCACGGTGGGCCGGCGTGTCGCGTGCAGTCTTTGAGGACTCGACGGCGGGGCGGGGCTAGGAGCGGGCGGTGCGGACCTGCTCCCACTCGGCGATGAGGGTGGGGAGCCGGCGCTGCAGGAAGCGGTAGAAGCCGGCCATGTCGCGCAGCCGCTCGGTCGCGGGAGACTCCGGATCGCCGACCGCGGCGAGGCCGGCCTCAGCCTGGTCGGCCAGGGTGCCGTAGATCGGGCTGTTGCGCACCATGAGCGCGTACCAGTCGCTGGGCAGCTCGTACCGGTCGCGCCGGCTCCCGGTCTGCGAGAGGCGACGGATGATCCCCAGCGTCTGCAGGTAGCGCACCGCCCCGGAGATCGCCGCGGCGCTCACCTCCAGCCGCTCGGCCAGCTCGGCGGCGGTCAGCCCGGGCGACTCGGTCACCGTGAGCGCCATCATGACGCGGGCCGGCATCTTGGGGAAGCCGGCCGCCGTCAGGACCGCGGCGGAGTGCTCCATCACCTCGGCGAGCGCCGCCTCGTCTGTGGCCATGGGCACCGTCTCTCTATCCGATTACTCTCTATCCGATTGCGAAGTCGCGCCGGCGGATCAGGGCCGCAGCGACCGCGAGGGCGACGACGGTGATGCCGAACATCCAGTATCCACCGGTCCAATCGACGTCGCCGACCACGACCGGCGCATCCGCGAACGGCGACAGGTGCCGGACGCCGTCCGGCAGGTCGATCAGGCCGCCGAAGAGGCCGATGAACGCGCCGAGGCCGAGAACGGACCAGGAGACCGGGATGGTCCACGACGGCAGCAGGACGAACACCAGCGTCAGTACCCCGAGGTAGACGAGCGCGACCGGGAGCTGCGCGGCTGCGGCCGCGAACGAGTCTCCGACCGTCGACGCCGGCTGCCCCGACGCGACCGCCGACAGGCCGGATGCCAGGGCCGCCGCCAGCAGCACCGCCACGATCGCGAGCACGCCGACGGCGACGAACGACATCAGCCAGCGGATGCGACCGAGCGGCGTCGACATGAGCGTCTCCGCGCTGCCCGACGCCTCCTCCTGGCGCAACCGGATCACGGCCTGGACGGCGCAGGCGGCCGCGAGCACGCCAACGATCGAGAAGATCGCCGAGATGAACAACTGCGTCAGCGGGCCGGAGCCGCCCGCCCCGATCTTGCCGATCTCCTGCCGGATGCCGGCGAGGCTCGGGTCGTTCGCGATCGAGCTGCCGACCAGGCTGCCGAGTGCACCCGCGAGCAGTCCTGTGAGTGCCCCGCCGACAGTCCAGCCGACCACGATCGGCCACTGCAGCCGCCACGCCAGCCCGAACGCCCCGCTCAGCAGCGGCGAAGCGGACACCCGGCCCGCCCGCTCCGGGATCACACCCGCGCCGGTGTCGCGCACGGCCTGAAGACCGTAGACGCCGGCCACCAGGGCGGCCGCGAAACCGAGCATCAGGAGGAGCGGCCGCCAGTCGTTCGCTGTGTACGGGGCGAACTGCTCGCCCCACCCGATCGGGCTGAGCCACGTGGGCCACGCCGAGCGCACGTGCGTGCCGTCGCCGAACGGGGTCCCGGTCGCGTCGCCGATGCCCCGGAGCGCGAAGGCGAGCACGACCACGGCGGAGGCGAAGCCATTGGCCCCGCGCGATGTGCTCATCAGCTGCGCGAGCAGCAGTCCCACGGCGAAGAAGGCGAGTCCGGCGCCGCCCACCGCGGCGCCGGCGACGAACGACCCGTATAGCGGGAGTCCGGCCGCAGCGAAGCCGAGCGCCGTCAGCACCGCGACGGCCACATCCGCCAGCACCGCGTGCACGACCGTCGCCGTCGTCGGCAGCACCCGGCCGGCCTGGGTGGAGGCGACCAGCTCGGCCCGCCCCGACTCCTCCTCCGCGCGGGAGTGCCGCACGGCGAGGAACGTGTTCATCAGACCGGCCAGCAGCGCGATGAACGCGAAGATCTCGAAGAAGGTGACCGAGGCCAGGCTGGTGCCCTGGGGCAGGCCGCGGAGCACGAGCACAGTGGGGTCGGCGATCGCGAGCCGGATCAGCTGCGTGCGCGCCGCGACGCTGCCGAAGGTCTGCTCGATGCTCCTGGCCGAGAAGAGAGCGAGCACCGCGATGACCAGCACCCAGATGAGCAGCTGCCAGCGGTCGCGGCGCAGGCGCTGGCGCAGCAGCGCACGGAAGGTCGCAGCGGGCCCCGCGCCCCGGGAGGCCTCGTGCGCGTGCGAGGGTTCGAGTCGTGCCGTCGCGGTGCTCATCGCGCCTTCGCCGCCTTAGCAGGGGCCGCGCCGGCCGCCGCAGCTTCGGAGCTCGCCAGGTCGTCGCCGTAGTGGCGGAGGAAGAGCTCCTCGAGCGAGGGAGGCGCGACGGTCAGCCCGCGCACGCGGAGCTGCGCAAGGGCGGCGAGCATGGGCGGGAGAGAGTCGCTGTCCGCCGTGAAGCGCACGCGGCCGTCCTGCGCCCGCAGATCATGGGCGCCCGGGATGCCGGCGAGAGCCGCAGCGTCGTGGTCGCCGTCGGCGAAGGAGACCTCGGTGCGGGTGAGATGGCGCAGCTCCTCCAGGGTGCCCGTCTCGACCGTCCTGCCCGCCCGGATGATGCTCACACGGTCGCACAGCTGCTCGACCTCCGAGAGGATGTGACTGGACAGCAGCACGGTCGCCCCCTCGGACGCGACCCGGTGCACCTCGGACGCGAAGACGGTCTCCATCAGCGGATCGAGCCCACTGGTCGGCTCGTCGAGGATGTAGAGGTCGGCCGGGGTGGCGAAGGCAGCGACCAGCGCCACCTTCTGCCGGTTGCCTTTGGAGTAGGCGCGCCCCTTCTTGGTCGGGTCGAGCTGGAAGACGTCGATCAGGCGCTTGCGCCGGGCGGCGTACGCGGCCCGGTCGGCGGTGCCGCCGCGCAGGCGGGACAGCAGGTCGATCGCCTCGCCGCCGGAGAGGTTGGGCCAGAGGCTCACGTCCCCCGGCACGTAGGCGAGTCGTCGGTGCAGCTCCACCGCATCCCGCCACGGGTCGCTGCCGAACACGGTCGCCCGGCCGCCGTCGGACTTGGCGAGGCCCAGCAGCACGCGGATGGTGGTGGACTTCCCGGCGCCGTTCGGTCCGAGGAAGCCGTGCACGTCGCCTTGGGTCACGGTGAGGTCGAGCCCATCGAGGGCGCGGACCCGTCCGAAATGCTTCTCCAGACCGGAGACGTCGATCACTGCATTCATGGGCGGCATGTTACGCCCGTTTCAGTAATTTGTGAAAACTGTGTTTTGTGAGTCAGGCCTGACCGCACTGCACGGAGTCGATGCCCGCATAACCGTAGGTGGATGCGCTGTCCGGGATCGTGAATGTGACCGGAACGCCCGCCGTGAGGTCGACCGTCGTGCTCCACTCGTCGAGGGTGTCGCCGTCGGGGGTGTCGGCGAACCCGGCGGTCACCGTCGCCGCGTCGCAGGTCTGGGCTGCGGTCAGCTCGAACGTCCAACCGTCGACGTAGTGCACGTGGACGCCGTCGACGTCGTAGTCCTCGACGGCGGGCGGCTGGTCGGAGGGCCCGTCGGACGGGTTGTCATCGGGCGACTGGTACGGAGTGGGTCGCGCCGAACTCCCGGCCTCGGCGACGCGCGCCGCGCTCGCGCCGATCGACGCGATGGCGAACACGGCCACCAAGAGGACGACCAGCCCGGCCGCGATGCTGCCAAGGGTGATGCCGACGACGGCCCCGGTCGACATGGGCTTGCGGCGGTTCGGGGGAGGCGGTGGCGCGTACCAGCCGCCGGGTCCAGGCTGCGGCTGCGGGGCGGTGGGCTGGTAGGCGGGGTAGCCGGGTGCGTAGGCGGTGGGCTGCTGCATCGGAGGGTAGGGCTGCTGCGGCGGGTACGCGGCGGCAGCCGCGGGCTGCTGCGGCGGGTACGCGGCGGCAGCCGCGGGCTGCTGCGGCGGGTACGCGGCGGCAGCAGCGGGGTGCTGCGGCGGATACGGTTGCGGACCCGCGGGCGGCCGCCACGGCGACGCCGCGAGCAGCGCATCCCGGGCCGCGGTGAGCGCATCGATGCGCTGCTGCTCGCCTCCGGTCTCGCCGAGCCGGGAGGCGTAGGCACGCTGCACCTCGTCGGCGCTCGCGGTCGGCGACACCCCCAACAGTTCGGCCGCCTCGTTCGGACTCACCGCACGCCCCCGTTCGATTCCAGACGCCGTGTACTTCCGGGCGCCTGGGTCGATCGTAGTGGCCCGCCGCCTCCCGGCGGCTGCCGACTCAGGCGGGGATGTCGCTGAGCCCGCGGGTGAGCGCTTCGATGTCACGGCGCCCCGGACGCTCCGCGGTAGCGATCTCGCCCAGCTCGCGGACGACGCGGGCGTAGTAGGCGCCCGCCACCCCCGAGCGGTAGACCTTCGGCTGCAGATCGGCCTCGTTGCGCAGGTGGATCTCGGCGCGCGCCGCCTCGATCGGCGTGATGATCTTCACCCCGGCGCGGTAGCGGATGAGGCGGTGCACCCACTGGTCCAGCGGCGCGGGCAGTCCGGCCGGTACGCGGTCGTGCTCCGCCGCGAGCGACACCCGCGGTCGCGCCCCGGAACGCGCATCGCTCACCGTGGCCACCCCCGACTCGCGCTCGGCCTTGCGCCGGTCGGCGGCCAGGACCGAGAGCAGGTCGTCGTGTCGGTTGGCCTGCCGCGACAGCACCTCGAGCTCGTCGAGCGCCGTCGCGTACTCCTCCTCGTAACCGACGTACGACTCGGGATGCGCCGCCCGGTCGTTGGCGAGGTCGGTGCGGGCCGTCGCAGCCTGGGACCGGGTGAGCACCGTGCGACCGTTTCGCACACGCTCCAGCCGCCAGCTCCAGGTGGCGAGAGGTTCCGGCATGAGGTGGCTCATGCGTCCACTGTAGGAACGACCTCCGACATCGAGGCGGCGACACTCGCGTGCCCGGGTAGCGTTGAGGGTCGTGAGCACCATCCTGCGCCGTCCCGTCGATCGGGAGATCCTGCGTTTGGCGGTGCCCGCCCTCGGCGCGCTCGTCGCCGAGCCGATCTTCCTGCTCGCCGACTCAGCGATGGTCGGCCATCTCGGCGTCGAGCCGCTGGCCGGCCTCGGGATCGCGAGCGCGGTGCTGCAGACGATCGTCGGGCTCATGGTCTTCCTCGCCTACAGCACGACTCCGGCCGTCGCACGGCGGCTCGGCGCCGGCGACGAACGCGGAGCCGTCGCCGCCGGGGTGGACGGCTGCTGGCTCGCGCTGGCCCTCGGCGTCGTGCTGGCGATTGCGGGATGGGCGGCCTCGCCCTTCCTCGTCTCCCTGTTCGGCGCATCCGCCGGCGTGACCGAGCAGGCCTCGGTCTACCTGAGCCTGTCGATGCTCGGGCTCCCGGCGATGCTGCTCGTCTACGCGGCGACGGGCCTCCTGCGCGGTCTGCAGGACACCCGCACGCCGCTGGCCGTGGCCGTCGCCGGGTTCGCCGTGAACATCGTGCTCAACTACCTCTTCATCTACGTCGCCGGCCTCGGGATCGCCGGGTCGGCCCTCGGGACGGTCGCGGCCCAGTGGGGCATGGTGCTCGTCTACGTCGTGATCGTCGCCCGGCACGCGCGCCGGGTCGGCGCGCCGCTCCTTCCCCACCACGCCGGCATCGGGCGCACCGCCCGCGCCGGCGGCTGGCTGCTCCTGCGGACCGCGAGCCTCCGCGCCGCCATGCTGCTCGCGGTGTTCGCGGCGACGCAGCTCGGCCCGGACGAGCTGGCCGCCTTCCAGGTGACGATGACCGTGTTCGCGACCCTCGCGTTCGCCCTGGACGCCCTGGCGATCGCCGCGCAGGCACTCATCGGCAAAGGGCTCGGGTCGGGCGACCTCGGGACGGTCCGCGCGGTGCTGAGGCGCTGCATCCAGTGGGGCATCGGCGCGGGGGCCGTGCTCGGTGTGGTCACCATCGCGCTGAGCCCGTTCGCGGCGGGGTTGTTCACGAGCGACGCCTCCGTGGCCGCGCTGCTGCCGCTCTCGCTGGCGATCGTCGGCCTCGGCGCCCCCTTGGGCGGTTACGTCTTCGTGCTCGACGGGGTGCTCATCGGCGCCGGCGACGCGCGCTACCTCGCGCTGACGGGACTGGTGAACGTCGCCGTCTTCGTGCCGCTCGCGGCGGCGGCAGCGACGTGGGGCGGCCAAGACGCGGCCGGCCTCGCCGCCCTGACCGCCGCCTTCGCGCTCGGCTACCTCGGCGCCCGCGCCCTCACCCTGGGACTGCGCGCCCGCGGGACGGTCTGGATGCGTGCGGGCGCGACCGTCTGACCCATGGATGCGCGGGTTACGCCAGCCACTCCCGGGCGGCGACCACGAGCGCACGCACGCCGGTGTCGATCGTGGGCTGCGGGATCGGCGCGAAGAACGGCGAATGGTTCGACGGGATATCGGTGTCCGCCGTCCCCGCGGCCAGCGCCCGCAGCACGGTCTCCGGGTCGGCGCCGCCGAGCATCCAGTAGACGAGCGGCGCGCCTGCCGCGGTCGCCAGGTTGCCGACGTCCTCGCTGCCGGACAGCGCGCCGGGGTGCAGCACCTTGTCCTCGCCGAACTCCGCGGCGAACGCGGCGTTGACCCGCGCGGTCGACTCGGGGTCGTTGACGGTGACCGGGTAGCGCTCGCCCCACTCCAGGTCCGGCTCCTTCGGCGCACCGGAGGCCTGCGACTCCGCCGCGATGACGCGGTGCACGCCGTCGAGCACGCGCTGCCGCACCTCCTCGTTGAAGCTCCGCACGCTGATGCCGAGCGTCGCCTCCGCCGCGATGATGTTGTTCTTGGTGCCGGCGTGCAGGCTGCCGACCGTGACGACGGCCGTGTCGTGGGGCGCGATTTCGCGCGACACGACGCCCTGCAACCGCATGACGGTCGCCGCAGCCATGACGACCGGGTCGATGGTCGTCTCGGGACGCGAACCGTGGCCTCCGCGGCCGTGGAGGGTGACCTCCATGGTGTCGACCGCCGCCATGGCCGCACCCGGATGCGCGCCGACCATCCCGGCCGGGGCCGGGAGCACGTGCTGGCCGAGCACCACATCCGGCACCGGCACCTTCTCGTACAGGCCGTCGTCGACCATGACCTGCGCTCCGCCGCCGTGCTCCTCCGCCGGCTGGAAGAGTGCGACGAGGGTTCCCGACCACTCGTCCTGCGACGCCTGCAGCGCCTCGACGGCGCCGAGGAGGCAGGTGATGTGGATGTCGTGCCCGCACGCGTGCATGAGCGGCACGGTGTTGCCCGCCTCGTCGGTCACCGTCTCGGTCGAGGCCCACGGCAGTCCGGTCTGCTCGCGGACCGGGAGCGCGTCCATGTCGGCCCGCAGCAGCACCGTCGGGCCCTCTCCGTTGCGGAGCACGCCGACGACGCCTGTCGTCGCGATGCCGGTGTGGACGTCGAGGCCGAGGTCTCTCAGCCGCTCGGCGACGATGCCGGCTGTGCGGTGCTCGGTGAAGGCGAGCTCGGGGTGGGCGTGCAGGTCGCGGTAGAGCGCTTCGAGATCCATGCCGCCAGCCTACGACCCGTGCATCCGGCGACTCACGGCACCCGCGGTCAGTGCGCCCGCGGCGCGGCGGTGGTGTTGCCCTGGTGGAAGACGCTGGTGAAGACGGCGGGATGCGGCTCCTCGCCCTCCAGCATCTCGACCACCGCCCGCCCGGCCGCACGGCCCTTGTCGACGGCCGGCTGCACCAGGGTCGTGAGGTCGTAGGGCCAGAGGCCGTCGACGCGCACTCCGTCGAAGCCGACGACACTGACATCCCCCGGCACCTCCAGGCCGAGCTCCTCGGCGGCGCGGATGACGCCGGCCGCGAGAAGGTCGCTCTGCGCGATGATCGCGGTGGGCCGCGAGCGGGCGTCGGCGAGCAGTGCGCGCCCGGCCGCGCGGCCCTCCTCGACGAACGAGCCCCGCGTCACCCAGCCACCGGCGTCGGGGAAGACGTCGCGGGCGCCGCGCAGCCGGTCCAGTGCTGTGGTGGAGCTCGCGGCGGCCAGGCGCTCCGGCGTCAGGGCGCCGCGGGCCCGGTCGCGGGTCAGCGACAGGGTGACGATCGCGACGTCGCGGTGGCCGAGGTCGTAGAGGTGCTGGGCGGCGGTGCGGGTCGCCTCGCGGTTGTCCTGGCCGATGGTGGGGACGCCGTCGGCCGGGTCGCCCTCGATCGCCACGAGCGGGATGCCGCGCTGCCGGAGCATTGCGACCGACTCGTCGAGCCGTGGGCTGCAGCCGACCAGCACCACCGCGTCCATCGGGGCGTCCTCGATGCGCTTGGCCGCCTCCCCGGCGTCGGTGAGGATGAGCAGGCCGGCGTCGATGCCGGCGATCTCCTCCGTGATGCCGTCGAGCAGGGCGATCTTGATCGGGTCGCGGAACGCGTCGCGCACCCGCTCCTCCATCACGACGCCCACGATGCCGGACCGGCCGCGGCGCAGCGAGCGCGCCCTCGGGTCGGGTCCGGCGTAGTTGAGGCGCTTCGCCGCGGCGAGCACGCGCTCGCGTGTAGCCTCGGAGACCGGGCCCGTGCCGGAGAAGGCCAGGGACGCGGTCGAGTTGGACACGCCTGCCAGGCGGGCGACCGCGGCCAGGGTGGGCCGGGAGCCCGCGGGGGCTGTGCTGGGTTCATTCACATGTGATAGCTTAGTCGAATCGTTTCGATCGAAACGATTCGAGCCACCGAAACACCCAGGAAGACGCCGATGTCACAGCCGACCCCGACCACCACGCGCTCCCACAGGGAGCTCACCGCCTGGCGCAACGCGGTCTTCGTCATCTTCATCCTCTCCGGCCTCGCGCTCGCCACCTGGGTGGCCCGCATCCCGGGAATCCGCGACGACCTCGGGCTCGGCAAGGACCCGGCGGCCGTCGGCCTGCTCATCCTCGGGATGTCGGTCGGCGCCATCCTCGGCCTGACGGTGGCGTCGCCGCTGCTCGTGCGGTTCGGTCCGCATCGCGGGATGGTGGCCGGGCTGGGCATCGTCGCCGTCGGCGTGCTGCTCATCGGCACCGGAGCGACGCTGTTCCACTCGATCCCGTCGGTCGCGATCGGCCTCATCCTGCTCGGCTTCGGCAACGGCATGGTCGACGTGATGATGAACGTGGAGGCCACCGCGGTCGAGCGCGAGATCGGCAAGACCCTGCTGCCGCTGATGCACGCGTGCTTCAGCCTCGGCACGGTGCTCGGCGCCGGCGTCGGCGCGGCTGCCGCGGCGCTCGGTGTGCCGGTGGTGTGGCACCTGGTCGGGATCGCCGTCGTGGTCGTCGTGATCGCGGTGGTGGCCGTGCGGTTCATCCCGCGGGAAGCGGACCTGGGAGACGACGCGGGCCCGACCGAGAAGATCCCGTTCGGCGAGCGCATGCGCGCGACGCTGGCGGTGTGGGCGGACTGGCGCCTCATCCTGATCGGCGTCGTGATGCTCGGGATGGCGTTCGGCGAGGGCTCGGCGAACGACTGGATCTCGCTGGCGGTCGTCGACGGCCACGGTCAGGAGAACTCGGTGGGCGCCGTGGTGTTCGGCTTCTTCGTCGTCGCCATGACGGTCGGCCGCGTGGTCGGCGGCCCGGTCGTGGACAGGATCGGCCGCGTCGCCGCCATCCGCATCACCGCCGGGATGGGCGCGGTCGGGCTGGTGCTGTTCATCCTCGGCGGCCCGCTGTGGCTGGTCGTGATCGGGACGGTGCTCTGGGGCTTCGGGGTGTCGCTCGGCTTCCCGCTCGGCATGTCCGCCGCGGCCGACGGCGCCGCGAACCCCGCCGCGCGCGTCTCCGCCGTCGCGATCATCGGCTACCTGGCGTTCCTTGCCGGACCGCCGCTGATCGGCTTCCTGGGCCAGCACTTCGGCATCCTGAACGCACTCTTCCTCGTGCTCGCGCTGCTGATCGCCTCGTTCCTCGCCGCCCCCGCCGTCCGCCCGGCAGCCCCCGCCTCCGCGCGCGCCGCCTCCCCCTCTGCCGACCCCGCCTGACCCGCCTCACCAGCATCGAGTTGCACGTTGTGGCTGCTATTCGGGCCGGATAGCCGCCATAACGTGCAACTCGGCGGCGCGGGTCAGACGAAGGCCAGGCGGACGGGGGTGGGGATGGACGTGCGGCCGAGCGGCCGGAGCGTCCGGGACGCGTCGTCGAACGCGAAGACGGCCACCTCGTCGCTGTCCTGGCAGGCGGCGAGCACGCGGTCGCCGTCCGGTGCGATCACGAGGTCGCGCGGCGCGCGGCCGCCGACCTCCACCACGTCCACGAGAGACAGCCGCGACGCGTCACGGTCGAAGGCGAACACCGCGATCGTGTCGTCCCCGCGGTTGCTGACGAGAACGGTCCGGCCCGACGCGCTGATGCACACGGCCGCCGGCAGGTTGTCGCCGCTCGCGGCATCCCCCCGCGTCGACGTGCTCTGCACCCGCACGAAGCGGTCGCCGTCCCGGCGCAGCACATCCACACTGGAGTCGAGCTCGTTGACCAGCACGGCGTGCCGCCCGTCGGCGTCGAACGCGAGGTGACGCGGGCCGGCCGAGCCGAGCACGACGGTCACGTCCGGGCGCAGCGTCAGCCGGCCGTCGTCGGTCAGCGCGTACCAGCGCACCTCGCCCAGCCCCAGGTCGACCACGACGACATCGCCGGTCACCGGGTCGATGCTGAGCTGATGGACGTGCGGCCCGTCCTGTCGCGACGGCTCGGGTCCGGAGCCCTCATGCTGCACGAACGCGGTGCGCTCGGCGAGCGAGCCGTCCTCGCGGAGGGCGAAGACCGAGACCGTGCCGCCGCCGTACGTGCCCGCGACGAGCAGCGGACGGGACGGATGCACCACCAGGTGCGCGGGCGACGGTCCGCCGCTCGACGCCGAGCCGAGCTCGGTCAGGGTGCCGTCGGACGAGCGCGCGAACGCGACGATGCGGCCGTCCGGCTCCGTCTCGCTCACCGCGTACACCGCCGTGCCGTCCGGTGAGACGGCCAGCCAGGACGGGTTCTGCACCCGCGCAGCGACGACGGGCTCGCTCAGGCGAGTGCCGTCGAAGCGGGCGGACAGCACCCCGTCCGCATGGCCGTCGACGTGCGGGAGACGCTCGGTGTAGGTGCCGATGAGGAGCTCGCGGGTCATGCGCCCATCCAATCACCCGGCACCGCGGGGCCGTCGCCACGTAGGATGTTCCGGTGCGCCTCGTCATTGCCAACTGCTCCGTCGACTACGCCGGACGGCTCAGCGCGCACCTGCCGCTGGCGACGCGGCTGCTGATGCTGAAGGCCGACGGCAGCCTCCTCGTCCACTCCGACGGCGGGTCGTACAAGCCGCTCAACTGGATGAGCCCGCCCTGCACGCTGACCGTCGACCAGCCGGACGAGCTGCAGCAGGAGGCGGGGATCACCGAGGTCTGGCGCGTCACCCAGGCGAAGACGGCCGACATGCTGGTCGTGTCCATCCACGAGATCCTGAGCGACACCTCGCACGATCTCGGCATCGACCCCGGCCTGCAGAAGGACGGCGTGGAGGCGCACCTGCAGAAGCTGCTGGCCGAGCAGATCCACCTGCTCGGCGACGGCCACGTGCTGGTCCGGCGCGAGTACATGACCGCGATCGGGCCGGTCGACATCCTGGCGCGCGACGGCTCCGGCGCCGCCGTGGCCGTCGAGCTGAAGCGGCGCGGCGACATCGACGGCGTCGAGCAGCTCACCCGCTACCTGGAGCTGATGAACCGCGACCCGCACCTCGCACCCGTGACCGGCGTGTTCGCCGCGCAGGAGATCAAGCCGCAGGCCAGGACGCTCGCGGAGGACCGCGGCATCCGCTGCCTGGTGCTCGACTACGACGCGATGCGCGGGCTCGACGACAGCGACAGCAGGCTGTTCTGATGGCGCAGCTGAAGCCCCGGTTCCCGCAGAGCTACGAGAACGTCCCGGTCCGCAAGGCGCTCACGGCCATCGCCGCCGAGCCGACCCTGGAGAACCTGGACGCGCTGCTCGCCGCCGCGGTGAAGGGCGGCCTGGTGGTCGACGTGACCGGCTCGACGCCGCAGGACACACGGCTGCGCACGATCAGCTCGACGACCGGCGAGGCCGTGCTGCCCCTGTTCACCTCGATGAACGCGCTGCGGGCGGCCGTCGCCCAGTCGGCGGAGGGCGAGGGAGCGAAGGTGCAGGCCGTCATCGTGCCTGCCGTGGAGGCGCTGGGTTTCATCCGCACCGCCGACTTCGTCGCCGTGCAGTTCGACCCTGGCGCGACCCACACCATGGTGGTCGCCCGATCGCACATCGAGTCCGCTCTCGGCGAGCAGTGAACGGTCGCACAGGAACCTGACATACGCTAGGACGGCTATGACCAACCCGACCACCACCGTCACCCGGACCTGGACCTGCATCCTGTTCGACCTCGACGGCACCCTCACCGACTCCGCCCCCGGCATCACCTCGTCCCTCGCGCGCATGTTCGCGACGCTCGGACAGCCGGTCCCCTCCCCCACCCAGCTGATCGAGTACGTCGGGCCGCCGCTGCTCGACTCGCTGCAGAGCATCGGAGGGATGACGGAGCAGGCCGCACGGCACGCGCTCGACGTCTACCGCGCCGACTACGCGGAGCACGGCGCCTTCGACTCGGCGGTGTTCCCCGGCGTCCGCGGGCTGCTGGAGCGGCTGCACGGCGCCGGCATCCCGCTCGCGATCGCGACGAGCAAGCCGGAGGCGCAGGCCACGCGCATCCTGGAGCACTTCGGGCTGGCGCAGTTCTTCGACGTCATCACCGGCGCGACGGAGGACGAGAGCCGCAGCGCGAAGGCGGACGTCGTGGCCGAGGCCCTCCGCCGGCTCGGCGAGCGCGGCGTCGACCTCGAGCACACCGTCATGGTCGGCGACCGGCAGTACGACGTCGAGGGCGCCGGCGCGCACGGCCTGCCGACCATCCTCGTCGAGTGGGGCTACGGCTCCCCCGCCGAGGCGGCCGGCGCGATCGCCGTCGTGCACTCCGCCGACCAGCTCAGTTCGCTGCTGCTCGGCTGAGCACCTCCCAGGCGAAGCCGTCCGGGTCGGTGAAGGCGGCGTCGCCGCCGATCGCGACGCGGTGCGACCCGCCACCGGCCTCCGGGACGCCCGCGTCCTTCGCGAGCGCCCGGCGCTTGTAGAGGCCCAGCTTGATGGGCGAGGCGCCGGTGTCGAACTCGACGTACGAGCCGAAGCTCTTGCCGGGCGTCAGGCCGTGCTCGACGTAGAAGCGCTTGCTCGCTCCCACGTCCTCCGCGCCGAGCAGGAGCACGATGCCGTCGAACCGGCGCTCTGCCGGACGGGTGTCCTTCTTGGCGCTGGTCGCGACCTTCCAGATGGTGCCGTCCGGCGCCTGGACCGTGCCGCCGAAGCCCCAGAGGGACTTGGCGGGCGGCTTGATCACGTGCGCCCCCGCAGCCGCGGCCGCGTCGAGGAGCGCTGCGGCGTCGCCCGGCTGGGAGACCGTGAGCGAGAGGGTGAACCCTCGGAACCCCTCCGTCGGCGCGTCGGACTGCCTGACCCGCACCCGGCCGTCGAGGCCGAAGGCCTCGCGGTAGAAGGCTGCGGCGGATGCTTCGTCTGCCACCTCGAGGGTGACCGCTTCGATTGTCGTCATGCCCTTCACGCTAAGGACCGGGCAGGGCCGGCCGCTTCTCCAAACCTGCTCGTGTTCGGCCGGGCCGCCGGGGTAGGGTGGATGGTTGCGATACCGCACCTCATACAGCACTAGGGATCACCATGCGCACACGTAATCCGTTCGTTCCTGCCGCCATCGTCGCGGCCCTCACCATCGGTTCGCTGGCCGCGTGCTCCAGCGACGGAAACAGCAACTACGTCACACCGCAGACGCCCGGGTCGTCGTCGTCCTCGACGCAGGCCGCTGGCTCCTCGGACGAGGCGACCTCGGAGGAGCTCCCCTCCGACTTCCCGAAGGACGACGTGCCCCTCGTCGACGGCACGGTCGTGGTCGCCCGCGGCGACAAGGACAACGGCTGGTCCGTGACGGTCCAGCCGAAGGGCAAGGACGGCTTCGCCGAGGCGAAGTCGCAGCTGGAGGCCAAGGGCTACACCGTGCAGCCCGGCGCCACCGACAGCAAGGCCGTCTACAGCAACGACAAGTACACGGTCGCCGTCGGCACCCCCGGCGTCTCGGTCACCTACGCCGTCACCGCCAACCAGTAACCCACGCCCCAAGCCATCAGCTCCGGAGTTTTTCGAGCGAATCCGTCGATTTCGCTCGAAAAACTCCGGAGCTCTTGGTTTGGCTGGGGGCGCGGGTCAGGCGTCGATGATGCGGACGAGCTCGTCGATGAAGGCGGTGAAGGTGTCCGCCCGGCGGATCAGGGCGAGCACGGCCTCGCGGTCGGAGAACACCTCGACGAACTGGTCGAACACCGTCTGGAACGACGACCGCCCCTCCGCCGAGAACGCGATGAACGCGATCACGTTGACCCGCGCGTCCCCCCAATCGATCGCCGTGTCGTTGACGACGATCGCGATCGCCGTGCGCTGAGCGCTCATGCTCATGGCGTGCGGCACGGCGAGGGAGTCGGTGAACGCGGTGGACGACATCTGCTCGCGCTCGACCGTCTGGTCGACGTACTCCTGGTCGATCGCGCCGACCGCCATCATCCTGTCGCCGAGCGCCCGGATCATCGTGATCGGGTCGCGGGCGTAGAAGTTGCGCAGGAACAGCCGCTCGTCGAAGTACTCCAGCAGCTCGCTCTTGATCCGCGCCCTGTGCCGCTGGCGGCGGATGCGGGAGGCGGCCTGGCGGATGTGCTCCACGTCCGTCTCGGTCAGGAACGGCTGCACGATGACCGTGTTCTCGCGCCTGCCTCGCGGGTCGATCGTGGTGAGCACGAGGTCGGCGTCGAGGTCGTCCCAGTCGGCGTCGGTGGACGTGATGACGCTGGTGATGTCGAGCTCGTCGCCGAGCGTGCTCTCCAGCCGGTCGCGCAGGAGGATGTGCATGTCGTAGTAGTTGGGGCACACGACCGCGCAGGTGACCGCGTCCCGGCGGCGTGACTGCTGCTCCAGGTAGGCGCCGACGTGCATCGCGATGTACGCGATCTCGTCGTCGTTCACCTCGATGCCTTCCGCGGCCTGCAGCCTGCTGGCGATGTAGACGGCGAGCTCGTAGATCATCGGGTAGGAGCTCTTGATCGACCGGGTCAGCGGGTTGCGCGAGAAGGTGTTCTCGTGCGCGCGGGCGACCAGGTTCTGCACGTGCAGCGTGAGCCGGACGATGAAGTTCTCGTCGTGCAGGTCGACCAGGTACTCGGCCGAGGCGCGGTCGATGATGCCGCGCACGACCTCCAGGTCGGCGGGGCTCACGAACTCCTCGACGGTGTCGTGGCCGGCGCCCGGCGCGATCACCCGCGTGCGCATCAGGATGGCGAGGTAGCGCAACTCGGTCGGGTCCAGTGCCGTGCCGAAGTGCTGTTCGATGAGCCGGCCGAGGTCGTGCGCGAGCGAGCGGATGGTCTCGCTCGTCTCCGGCTCCTCCACCGCAGGCAGGACGCGGTTCTTCGCCACCCGGTCGAGCGCGACGGCCATGTGCAGCAGCACGTCGTTGATGCCGTACTCGTTGACGAAGAAGCCGCGCGCGTCGAGCATCGCGACCAGGTCGGACTTGAACTCCGAGAGCCCCTGCGACCCGAACGCCTCCTGGATGCGGGCGACGTCCACCACACTCTGCCGCATCTCGTCGCGGAACAGCCGGCTGAGCAGCTTGCGGCGTGCGATCTCCGGCCCGAGGAGCTGCACCACTGCGCCGTGGCGCTCGAGCGAGAGCTCCGTGCCGGAGAGGAGGCCCCGCATCCTGGTCAGGTCGGATTCGATGGTCGAGTCGGAGACGAACAGGCTCTCGGCGGTCTCGTAGACGTCGACGCCCTCCGGCTCGTCGAGCAGGCGCCGCACCAGGAAGACCAACCGCTCCTGCGGGGAGCCTGCCGTCCCCGTCTCGGAGGTGCCGTCGCCGGCCAGGTAGGCCGCATACGCGTCGGGCTTCACGCGGTAGCCGCTCGGCCCGGACTCGACGATCTCGCCGAGGGCGGCGGCGTAGCTGCGGATGCTGCGGGTCGTCACGCCGATGTCGTGCGCGAGCTCGGCGGCCGTGACCCAGGCAGCACGGCGCGCGAGGATGTCGAGCATCCTCGTCTGCTTCGCCGAGAGCGCCACGCGGAACCGCCTTTCCCGACGAGTCAACCACCCCGCGGCCGTACCGCCGCGCGTTCCGGCCATCTTTCCGCACCCCCGGAAGAAACGCTGCTGGAGACCCGCGGAGCCCGCAAGACACCATTGCTGTCGTTCCATCAGCTCCACCCAGCACCTCGAAAGGCAAGGATCGATGAGGATCATGGTCGTCTGCGGCGCCGGCGCGTCCAGCACCTTCGTGGCGGTCAAGCTGCGCAGTGCCGCCCGTGCCCGCGGCGCGGCCATCGAGGTCCAGCCGGGCAGTGCGAGCCAGCTGGAGTCCCTCGCCGGTGTCGACGTCCTCCTCGTCGGCGCCCACCTCGAGGCCGCCGTCCCGTCCCTGCGCGAGCGCGCCGCCGCGACCGGCACCGCCGTCGTCGTGCTCCCTCCCGTCTCCCCGGCCGCCCTCGACGGAGAGCGCGCGCTGGACCTGGCCCTCGACGCCAAGGCGACGACACTATGAGCAGAGCCATCCCCACGATGGCGGCGGCCACCCGGCCGACACGGAGCGAAGGAGAACACCACCATGGCTGAACGGATCATCACCGTCGGATCCGCACACGGACTGCACGCACGCCCGGCGAAGCTCTTCGTCGAGGCCGTCAACGGCTCCGGCGCGAAGGTGCAGCTGTCGAAGGAGGGCGGCAAGACCGTCGACGCCGGCAGCATCCTCGGCGTGATCTCGCTCGGCATCGACCACGGCGACAAGATCGTGCTCACCACCGACGCGGACAACGGCGAGGCGGTGCTCGACGACCTCGCCGAGATCCTCGCCACGGACCACGACGCGTGATCGGGGAGACGAGATCATGACGGACACGAGCATCCTCACCGGCGCCGGCATCGGCCAGGGCATCGCCGTCGGGCCTGTCCTGCGGATGTCGGCCCCGCTTCCCGAGCCGGCCGACGAGCGCAGCAACCGTACCCCCGACGAGGAGAAGACCCGCGTGCAGCAGGCCGTCGCGGCCGTGGCCGCCGACCTGCGCGAGCGCGCCTCCACCGTCGAGGGCACCGCCGCAGACGTGCTCGAGGCTCAGTCGATGATGGCGGAGGACTCCACCCTCGCCGACGACGTCGCCTCGCGGATCGACGGCGGCAAGACGGCCGAGCGCGCCGTGTTCGAGGGCTTCGCGGTGTTCCGCGACATGCTCAAGGACCTCGGCGGCTACATGGGCGAGCGCGCGGGCGACCTCGACGACGTCTCGCAGCGGGTCGTCGCGGCCCTGCAGGGCAAGCCGGCGCCAGGCGTCCCCCACTCCGACAGCCCGTACGTGCTGGTCGCGCACGACCTCGCCCCCGCCGACACGGCCCTGCTCGACCTGACCAAGGTGCTGGGTCTCGTGACCAAGGAGGGCGGACCGACCTCGCACACGGCGATCCTCGCCCGCGAGAAGTCCATCGTCGCGGTCGTCGGCGCGGCAGGCGCCGACCGGCTCGCCGACGGCGACGAGGTCATCGTGGACGCCGGGGCCGGCACGGTCACCGTCGCACCGACCGACGACGAGCGTGCGGACGCGCTCCGCCGCATCGAGGAGCGCGCGGCCGCGCTCGCGGGCGGCGTCGAGCCGGGAGCCCTCGCCGACGGCACCGCGATCCCGCTGCTGGCCAACCTCGGCTCGGCCGAGGGCGCCGAGGCCGCCGTGGCCGCGGGAGCGGAGGGCGTCGGCCTGTTCCGCACCGAGTTCCTCTTCCTCGACCAGCGGATGGCGCCCACCGTCGAGCAGCAGCGCGAGCAGTACACCAAGCTGCTCAGCGCGTTCGGCGGCGGCAGGAAGGTCGTCGTGCGCGTGCTCGACGCCGGCGCGGACAAGCCGCTCGAGTTCCTCAACGACGCCCACGAGGACAACCCGGCGCTCGGCCTCCGCGGCCTGCGCTCCCTCCGGGCGAACGAGGACATCCTCCGCGAGCAGCTCACGGCCCTCGCCGAGGCGGACGCGCAGACCGACGCCGACCTGTGGGTCATGGCGCCGATGGTGTCCACGGTCGAGGAGACGCGCTACTTCACCGAGCTCGGGCGCGAGTACGGGCTCAAGACCGTCGGCGTGATGGTCGAGGTCCCGTCGGCCGCGCTGCTCGCCGACCGCGTCCTCCGGGTGGCCGACTTCGCCTCCATCGGCACGAACGACCTCACCCAGTACACGCTCGCGGCCGACCGCCTGCTGGGTTCGGTCGCCGGCTTCCAGAGCCCGTGGCACCCCGCCGTCCTCCGCCTCATCGGCGAGGTCGGTGCGGCGGGCGCGGCGCAGGGCAAGCCCGTGGGCATCTGCGGCGAGGCGGCGGCAGACCCGCTGCTCGCGGTCGTGCTCGCCGGACTCGGCGCCACCACCCTCTCGATGTCGCCGGCGGCCCTCGCCGACGTGAGGCTCTCCCTCAAGCGCTACACCCTCGGCCAGGCCCGCTCGCTGGCCGAGACCGCCCTGGCCGCCGATGGCGCGGCCGAAGCCCGTGAGGCGGTCCGTGCGGCCGCCGACCGGTTCACCTCACCAGCCCCCGACAACAGAAACGAGGCACCCCAATGACGACGGCGACAGCGACGACGCCGAACGCGTCCACCCCGAAGAAGCCGAACAGCGCACGCGTCCACGTGCAGCGCTTCGGCACCTTCCTCTCCAACATGGTGATGCCGAACATCCCCGCGTTCATCGCGTGGGGGTTCATCACCGCCCTGTTTATCGCGACCGGCTGGCTGCAGAACACCGGATGGGCCATCAGCCCGATCCTCGGCGGCTTCGGCGACCAGGCCAAGATCGGCTGGCAGGGCGCGGCGACCGTGCTCGCCCAGGACCCGAGCGGCCACACCTTCTCGCAGTACGTCGGCCTCGTCGGCCCGATGATCACGTACCTGCTCCCGCTGCTCATCGCGAACACCGGCGGCCGCATGGTCTACGGCGTCCGCGGCGGCGTGGTCGGCAGCATCGCGACCATGGGCGTCATCGTCGGGTCTACCATCCCGATGTTCATCGGAGCCATGATCCTCGGCCCGCTGAGCGCCTGGATCATGAAGAAGGTCGACCAGATCTGGGACGGCAAGATCAAGGCCGGCTTCGAGATGCTGGTCAACAACTTCTCGGCCGGCATCGTCGGCATGCTGCTCTCGATCGGCGCCTTCTTCGGCATCGCGCCGCTCGTCGAGTGGCTGAGCTCGGTGCTCGGCAACGCGGTGAACTGGCTGGTGTCCATGCACCTGCTCCCGTTCGCCAGCATCCTGATCGAGCCCGGCAAGGTGCTGTTCCTCAACAACGCCATCAACCACGGCGTGCTCACCCCGCTCGGCGTCGAGCAGGCGCAGCAGACCGGCAAGTCGATCCTGTTCCTGCTGGAGGCCAACCCCGGTCCCGGCTTCGGCATCCTGATCGCCTACTCGATCTTCGGTCTCGGCATCGCCCGCGCGAGCGCGCCGGGTGCCGCCCTGATCCAGTTCGTCGGCGGCATCCACGAGATCTACTTCCCGTACGTGCTGATGAAGCCGACCATCATCATCGCCGCGATCCTCGGCGGCATGACCGGCATCGCCACCAACGTCACCTTCAACTCCGGCCTGCGTGCGCCGGCCTCCCCCGGCTCGATCATCGCGGTGCTGCTGCAGACCCCTGCCGACAGCTTCGTGGGCGTGACGCTCTCCGTCGTGCTGGCCGCCGCCGTCTCCTTCATCGTCGCGTCGATCATCCTGCGGGCCAGCCGCAAGCGCGACCTCGCGGCGGGCAATGCCGGCGACCTGTCGGCCGCCGTCGCCGCCACCGAGGCGAACAAGGGCAAGTCGTCCTCCGTCCTCGAGGGCCTCGTCCAGGAGGGCGAGCACGACACCGGCGACGCCCAGGGCGACGCGACCAAGCGCCTGGTTCAGAACATCGTCTTCGCGTGCGACGCTGGAATGGGTTCGAGCGCGATGGGCGCGTCCGTGCTGCGCAACAAGATCAAGAAGGCGGGCGTCGAAGGGGTCACGGTCACCAACCAGGCGATCAGCAACCTCGACGGCACGGCCGACCTGGTCATCACGCAGCGCGAACTGACCGACCGCGCGAAGGGCCAGTCGCCGAACTCGCTGCACGTGTCGGTCGACAACTTCATGAACAGCCCCAAGTACGACGAGGTCGTCGACCTCGTCGCCAGCCAGCAGAAGGCAACGGAGGACGCAAGCAAATGACCGACACCACGATTCTCGACCGGGCGAACGTCGTGGCCGCGGGCTCCGCGACCACACGGGAGGACGCGATCCGGGAGGCGGGTGCGCTGCTCGTCGCAGCGGGCGCCGTCGAGCCGGGCTACGTCGACTCGATGCAGGACCGTGAGAACACCGTCTCCACCTTCATGGGGAACGGCCTCGCCATCCCGCACGGCACCAACGAGTCCAAGGACGAGATCAAGCGGTCGGCGCTGTCCTTCATCCGCTACTCCTCGCCGCTCGATTGGGGCGGCGAGGAGGTGCGGTTCGTCGTGGGCATCGCCGGGCAGAACAACGAGCACCTCGAGATCCTGTCCAAGATCGCCATCCTCTTCTCGGAGGAGGACGACGTGCAGAAGCTGCTCGACGCCCCCGACGCCGATGCGCTCTACGCGCTGCTTGGAGATGTGAACGAGTGAAGGCCGTCCATTTCGGCGCAGGCAACATCGGCCGCGGCTTCGTGGGGCTCCTGCTCCACGAAGCCGGGTACGAGGTCGTGTTCGCCGACGTCAACGCCGAGCTGATCGATGCACTGGCCGCCGCCGACTCGTACGACGTGCACCTTGTCGGCGAGGAGTCGGAGACGAAGACCGTCACCGGGTTCCGCGCGATCAACAGCGCGACGGACGAGGAGGCGCTGGTCGCCGAGATCGCCTCGGCGGACGTGGTGACCACGGCCGTCGGCCCGCGCATCCTGCGCTTCGTCGCCCCGGTCATCGCGCGCGGTCTCGCCGCACGGCCGGACGACGCTCCGCGGCTCGCGGTCATGGCCTGCGAGAACGCGATCGGCGCCTCCGACCTGCTCGCCGCGGAGCTGATGGACGGGCTCCCCGACGACGAGACCCGCGAGGCGCTGGCCGCGAAGGCGGTCTTCGCCAACACGGCCGTCGACCGGATCGTGCCCGCACAGGCACCGGACGCCGGCATCGACGTGACCGTCGAGACCTTCTACGAGTGGGTCGTCGACCGGTCGCCGTTCGGCGGCAGCGAGCCCGCCATCCCGGGCGCCCACTTCGTCGACTCGCTCGGCCCGTACATCGAGCGCAAGCTGTTCACGGTGAACACCGGCCATGCGACCGTCGCCTACACGGGCTTCCTGCGCGGTGCGACGACGATCAGCGAGGCGATCGGCATCCCGGAGGTGCGCGAGGCCGCAGAGGCCGCGCTGCGGGAGACGTCCGCCGCGCTGAGCGCCAAGCACGGCCTTCCGGAGGAGGAGCTGGCCGCCTACCGCGCCAAGATCCTCGGCCGGTTCGCCAACCCGTACCTGGTCGACGAGGTCACCCGCGTCGGCCGGGAGCCCCTCCGCAAGCTCGGGCGCAACGACCGTTTCATCGGGCCGGCGTCGGACTACGCGGAGTTCGTGGGCGGTGTCCCGGTGGCCCTTGTCGACGCCGTCGGCGCCGCGCTGCGGTTCGACGTGCCGGAGGACACCCAGAGCGTCGAGCTGCTGCGGCTGCTCGACGAGGCGGATGCGTCCGCGATCGTCGAGGAGGTCATGGGAGTGGCGGCCGGCGAGGCGTTGCACGAGCCGCTGACCCGGGTCGTGGCCGAGGCGCAGCGGGAGCGCGGGGCGTCCGCCTAGGACTCTCGTCGAACCTGACGGCCGCCCACACTGGGTATCCGCCGACCCCTGGCAGCGGTGGCGGAACCCGGTGGTACGTTTCGCATGTGAGCCGAATCGTGTCGGTGGCGCCGGTGCTCCCCGCCCGGAGCTACAGCCAAGGGGAGATCACCGCTGCGCTGCTCGCGATGATCACGTCCGACCCCGCGCGCCAGCAGGTGATGCGCCGCATCCACGCCTCATCCGGGGTGCAGACCCGCAGCCTGGTGATGCCGCTCGAACGGTACAGCTCTCTCGCATCGTTCCAGGAGTCGAACGACTACTTCATCGCGGAGGGCACCTCGCTCGCCGAGCGCGCCGTGACGGCTGCGCTCGCGTCCGCGGGCCTCCAACCCGCCGACGTCGACTTCCTGCTGTTCACCTCTGTGACCGGGATCGCCACCCCGTCGATCGACGCGCAGCTGGTCTCCCGGCTGGGACTCCGTCCCGACGTGAAGCGCCTCCCGAGCTTCGGGCTCGGCTGTGTGGCGGGGGCGGCCGGAATCGCGCGCGTCAACGACTACCTGGCCGGGCACCCGGACGAGGTAGCCGTGCTGCTCTCGGTGGAACTCTGCTCGCTGACGGTGCAGGCGAGGGACGACTCGATGGCGAACATCGTCGCGAGCGGCCTCTTCGGCGACGGCGCCGCAGCGGTGGTCATGGTGGGCGACGCGCGGGCGGAGGCCCTGGGGCTGCCCGGGCCGGAAGTGGTCGACACGCGCAGCCACATCTACCCCGACACGGCGGACGTGATCGGCTGGGACATCGGCGGCACCGGCTTCCGCATCGTGCTGAGCGCCGGCGTGCCGGACGTGATCGACAGGAACTTCGCCGACGACGCCCGCGGCATCCTCGCCGCGCACGGACTCGACGTGGACGACGTGGGCGCCTGGGCGGCGCATCCCGGCGGCCCGAAGGTGCTGGAGGCGTTCTCGCAGGCGCTCGACCTGCCGGAGGGCGCCCTCGACGCGAGCTGGCGGTCGCTGGCGAACGTCGGCAACCTCTCGTCCGCCGCCGTGCTCCACGTGCTGGCGGAGCAGCTGGACGGGCACCCGCCCGACACGATCGGCCTGCTGTTCGCGCTCGGGCCGGGGGTGACGAGCGAGATCGTGCTGCTGCGCTGGGCCGACGGGACCCGTGCCGCCGAGCGGACCACCTCGCCCGCCGCGGAGGCCCAGGCCGTCCCAGCCACCCTGCCGGCCGCCGCGATGATCGAGCCGACGCTGTGAGCCGATTCGAGGACGGGGCCGACGCGTGATCTGGTACACGGTCCTCGTGCTCGCCACCGGCGCGGAGCGCATCGCCGAACTGATCGTCTCCACCCGGAACGCCAAGTGGTCGTTCGCGCGCGGCGGGGTCGAGTTCGGCCGGGGGCACTTCCCGCCGATGGTGGCACTGCACACCGGGCTGCTGCTCGCCTGCCTCGCCGAGGTCTGGCTCCTGGACCGCCCGTTCCTGCCGTGGCTCGGCTGGCCGATGCTGGTGCTGGTCCTCGCGAGCCAGGCGCTGCGCTGGTGGTGCATCGCCACGCTCGGCCCGCGCTGGAACACGCGGGTCATCATCGTGCGCGACCTGCCGCTCGTCGCCGCCGGCCCCTATCGCTGGTTCAAGCACCCCAACTACGTCGCCGTGGTCGTCGAGGGCTTCGCCCTCCCGCTGGTGTACACCGGCTGGATCACCGCCCTGGCCTTCACGGTGCTCAACGCATGGCTTCTGGCCGTGCGCATCCGGTGCGAGAACCGCGCCCTCGCGACCGTGCTCCCGGCCGAAGCCGGCGCATGAACCCCCAGGTCGTCGTCGTGGGCGGCGGCCCCGTGGGTCTGGCGTGCGCGATCGAGGCGCGCGTGGACGGTCTGGACGTCGTGCTCGTCGAGCCGCGCGTCGGTCCCATCGACAAGGCGTGCGGAGAGGGGCTCATGCCCGGCGCCCTCGCCGCGCTTCATCGCATCGGCGTCGACCCGCCGGGCCGCCGGCTGGACGGCATCGCGTACATCGACGCCGGATCCCGGGTCGAGCACCGCTTCGCCGACCGTCCCGGGCGCGGAGTTCGGCGGACCGTGCTGCACCAGGCCCTCGCGGAGCGGGCGGCCGAGCTCGGCGCCGACAGCATCCACGCGAAGGTCGCCGGCCTTCGCCAGAGCGCCGACTCGGTCGAGCTCACCCTCAGCACCGGCGAGACGCTCCGCACGCCGTGGGTGATCGCCGCGGACGGGCTGCACTCCCCCGTGCGGAGGATGCTCGGGCTGGAGGGCCGCGCCCAGCCGGGCGCGCGCCGCCGCTTCGGGCTGCGCAAGCACTTCGGGATCGAGCCGTGGACCTCGCTGGTCGAGGTGCACTGGGCGCCCGGAGCCGAGGCGTACGTGACGCCGGTCGACGAGCACACCGTCGGCGTCGCGGTGCTCGGCGCACGTCCGCTCGATGTGGACGAGGTGATCGCCGGCATCCCGGAGCTCGCCGGCCGCCTCGACGGCATCGCGTCCGTCACCGATCCGCGCGGGGCCGGTCCGCTGCTCCAGCGGGCGAGGTCGCGCTCCTCAGGGCGGGTGCTCCTCGCGGGCGACGCCTCCGGGTATGTGGACGCGCTCACCGGCGAGGGGATGCGGGTCGGGTTCGCTCAGGCCCGGTCGGCGATCGCGGCGGTCTCGGCGGGCAGCACCGAGCAGTACGAGCGCGCGTGGCGGACGACGACCCGGGACTTCCGGCTGCTGACCTCGGCTCTCGTCGTGGCCGCGCGGTCGCGCTTCCGGCCCCGGATCGTCCCGACGGCGGCCAGGCGGCCCGAGCTGTTCGGGTCGATCGTGGAGCGGCTCTCGCACTGAGCCCGTCCCGGCCGCGGGCGCCCGCTGCGTCCAAAATGCATGCATACTCAGGCATTTAAAGCATGCTTAGCACCTGTGGATTATGGTCCTGGAGAGGGTGGAACGCTTAGTATGTGTCCCAACACCAGATTTCACTTTCGGAAAGGCGCGACATGGAAGGACCCGTCCCGACCCCGACCGATGGCCAGCCGGCCCCGGCGAACGTTTCGAGCCCACTGCGCCCGCAGCGCCCGGTGAAGAAGAGGACCACGGTCACCTTCTACCTCACCGAGGCTATGCGGAACCGGGCACGAGCCGCCTACCGGCAGACCTCCTTCGACGAGCGCGACAGCAGCTGGTCGGAGATGCTCAACAAAGCGCTCCTCGCCGAGGTGCAGCGCCGGGAGGCCGAGTACAACGACGGCCGGGCCTTCGTCGGCAACGAGGAGCCGCTGACGCCCGGGCGGCCGATCGGGTTCTAGGGTCCTCCGCCTGCGTCCGGACATGGCGAGTTCCCGGCACGTCGGCGGCTGGGGAGCTCCGACGTGCCGGGAAGTCAGCACCCGCGATCAGCGCAGGTGGTGGTGGCGCCGTCCGCGGTTGGCCGCGACGAAGGCGAGCATCACCCCGAGGAGCGCGAGCAGGGCGCCGAGGGCACCCAGTCCGAGCTCGTCCGAACCAGTCGACGCCAGCATGCCGGACGTCGAGCCGGCGCCAGCGGCGACCATGGAGACCGCACCCAGCCCGGCGACCGCGGTGGTGCCGGGGTCGGAGGGCGTGGACGGGGTGGTCGGAGTGGTCGGCGTGGTGGGCGTCGTCGGAGTGGTCGGCGTCGTCGGCGTGGTCGGGGTCGTGGTCGAGCCCGTGGTGGTCGCGTCACCCAGGACGCTGATGGCGTTGCCGCCGACCGTCACCGGGACACCGACGTCGACCGGGAGGCCGATCCCGTCGAGCAGGCCGCCGCCGGTGCCGCCGGTGCCGTCGCCCGCGGTCGAGCCGCCGGTCGCGGGAGCCGAGGTGGAGGAGCCGCTCGACGTGGCGTCACCGATCACCGACACGGCGTTGCCGCCGGCCGTCACGGGAACCGCCGCACCGATCGGCGCCTGAACACCGGAGAGCAGGCCACCGTCCGAGCCGGAGCCCGACGTCGCCGTCGTGTCACCCGCGGCCGGAGCCGTCGCCGACGAGTCGGAGGTGGTGGCATCCCCGAGCACCGACACTGCGTTGCCGCCCGCGGTCACCGGCACAGCCGCACCGATCGGTGCGGCAACACCGGACAGCAGGCCGCCGTCCGAGCCGGAGCCCGACGTCGCCGTGGTGTCACCCGCGGCCGGAGCCGCAACATCCGAACCGGAGGTAGACGCATCCCCGAGCACCGACACGGCGTTGCCGCCGGCCGTCACGGGAACCGCCGCATCGATCGGTGCGGCCACATCGGACAGCACTCCGCCGTTCGAACCGGAGCCCGAGGAGGTCGCCGTCGTGTCGCCACCGGCCGGAGCCGTTGCGGCCGCGTTGGAGGTGGTGGCATCCCCGAGCACCGAAACGGCGTTTCCGCCCGCGGTCACCGGGACATCGGCGTTCACCGGCGCCTGGACGCCGGAGAGCAGACCGTCGCCGGAGCCGGAGCCCGACGTCGCGGTCGTGTCGCCCGCGGCCGGAGCCGCAACATCCGAACCGGAGGTGGACGCGTCCCCGAGCACCGACACGGCGTTGCCGCCGGCCGTCACGGGAACCGCCGCACCGATCGGCGCCTGGACGCCGGACAGCAGGCCGCCGTCCGAGCCGGACGACGTCGCGGTCGAGCCGCCGCCGGAACCGGAGGTGGCGGCCGCGTCGGACGACGTGGCGTCGCCCAGCACCGAGATGGAGTTTCCACCCGCGGTCACCGGGACGTCCACCGAGACAGGCGCCTGGAGACCGGAGGCCGTGCCGTCGGCACCGCCCGAGGTCGCGGTCGCACCCGAGTCGGCGGCGGGCGCAGCGGTCGACGACGAGTCGGCGCTGGAGGCGTCTCCCGCGACGCTGATCGCATTGCCCGCGACGGTCACCGGCACGCTGGCGTCGACCACGGCCCGGTAGCCGGTGAGCACGCCGCCGAGCGAGTCGGGCGAGACGGACGCCGACGGCGCCGGAGCGGCCGGGGTGCTGGTGGTGGAGCCGGAGCTCGTCGAGTCGCCGACGAGCGAGATCCCGTTGCCCGAGAGCGAGACGGGGACGGAGACACTGACGACCGCCTGGTCGCCGCTGGCGGTGCCGCTGGCCGGGGCCTCTGCCGCGTTCGCCGCGGCCGTCCCGGCGAGCCACAGGCCGCCGACGCAGAGGGTGAACCACAGCCCTCTGGAGACGTACTTGTTCATGGATCAGCCTTTCGAATGAGTGTGGACCCGGGCACGAAAGGTGCGCGGGAATCGATCGCGTGCTGCCAACCGGGCAGCTGCGATCCCACTCAGTCGGGGCTGATGTCGTGGTCGGCGACGGGGCTCGCGGGGACGGTGTCGTCCGCGGGCGCGCCGCTCAGCCCGCTCCGCACGGATGCGGGCAGGAGGAAGCCATCGGGAGCCGCTCCGGCTCCGGGCACAGGGGCGCCAGGACCGGCGCCTCCCGACGAGCCGGACGCACCGCCGGCGGGCAGACTCCCGCCGGGAACGCCGCCGGGGACACCCCCTGGGCCGTCGTCGCCGGGCAGGGCCTGGCCATTCCCGGACGACCCGGGAACGCCGAACGAGCCGAGAGCACCGGGCCAGGACGCGAGAAGACGCGTGTCCGCAGCGGTCGAAGAGCTGCCGACGAGCGCGGCCGGCGCGGCGTCCGCAACGGCCGGCGACCCGGGTCCGTCCGAGGCGGAGGTTCCGGGGGCGGAAGGCGGCTGCGGCTGGTCGACGAGCGGAGCGACGGCCGAGTCGACGAAGCCCGCTGCGTCCGACACGACCTGGTCCACGGCGCCTGTCACGGGCTGCGTGACCGCGGTCACCGGCGCGGCCGGGAGAACATCCCGCACCACCGGGACCTGCGCGACCACCTCGTCGACGGTCGACGCGACCGGTTCGACCACGCTCGCGACCGGCGACTGGTCGACCACCTGGTCGACGGTGTCGGTCACGGGAGTCACGACGGCGGAGACGACCTGCTGGACGGGCGCGGGAAGCGCGGGGGCGACAGCGGAGGTGACGGAGCCGACAGCCTTGCCTGCCTCGCCTGTCACGTTCGACACGAGGCTGCTGACGACACCCGGAGGCGGAGCCTGCTCTTCGGCCGAAGCCGACGATCCACCCGCGAGGAAGCCGAGGACGGTCAGTCCGGCGCCGGCGATCAGAGAGCCGATCAGTACGCGCGCCGGGGTGAGGATGCGGGTGCGCGACTCTTCGGGCACATCCGACATACGATCACCCCCTGACCGTTCGAGACGAGAGTGAAGGTACTCCTCGTTCTACTGGACTGGAAGAGTTTCGTCAGAATTTCTTGACCGGTCGTTCGGCATGTGTCGGCTCCGGCGACCGGCGGCAAGGGCGGCGACGGCCACGACGACGACGGCGCCGACGGTCATCGCGGCGCCCACCCAGAGCGGGGAGCGGTAGCCGAGACCGGCGGCGATGGTGAGCCCGCCGATCCATGCCCCGAGCGCGTTCCCGAGGTTGAAGGCGGCGATGTTCGCACCGGAGGCGAGGGTCGGCGCGTGCGACGCGTACGAGAGCACACGCAGCTGCAGGGCGGGCACCGTGGCGAAGCCGAACGCCCCCATCAGCACGAGGGCGATCACCGCTCCGACGGGCATGCCGGCGACGAGCGCAAAGGCCACGAGCACCACGGCGAGCGCCGAGAGCAGCCAGAGCAGGGTCCCGTCGATGGAGCGGTCCGCGAGGCGGCCGCCCACCCAGTTGCCGACGAACAGGCCGAGGCCGAACAGGATGAGCAGCCACGGCACCGCGGCCGACGGGAAGCCCGAGACGCCGGTCAGCGTGTAGGCGATGTACGTGAAGGCGCCGAACATCCCGCCGAAGCCGAGCACCGTCGCCACCAGCGAGAGCCACACCTGGCCGGAGCGGAACGCCGAGAGCTCGCCGCGCAGCCCGGCGGAGGACCGCTCGCCCGCCGTGCGCGGCACCAGCACGGCGACCCCGACCAGGGCCACGACGCCGATGACCGTGATCGCCCAGAAGGTGGAGCGCCACCCGAGCGCCTGGCCGAGCAGCGTCCCGAACGGCACGCCGAGCACGTTGGCGGCGGTGAGCCCGGTGAACATGATGGCGATGGCCCTGGCCTGCCGCTCCGGCGCGACCAGGCTCGCGGCGACCACCGAGCCGATGCCGAAGAATGCGCCGTGGCAGAGGGCGGCGAGCACGCGGCCGGCGAGCATGACGCCGTAGTCGGGCGCGATGGCGGAGAGGAGGTTGCCCGCGATGAACAGCACCATGAGGCCCAGCAGCGCGGCCTTGCGCGGGAGGCGGGTCGCCGCGGCCGTCAGCCCGAGGGCGCCGACCACCACCGCGAGCGCGTAGCCGGAGATGAGCCAGCCCGCCGCCGCTTCGTCGACATGGAAGTCGGCGGCCACCTCGGGCAGCAGCCCGGCGATGACGAACTCGGTCAGGCCGATGCCGAACCCTCCGAGCGCGAGGGCTATGAGACCTGCTGGCATGGACGTTCTCCTTGGTTTCCGGGTGAATGCGCTACCCTGTTAGTTGCAGACGCGCCATAAATACTTGCACGTGCAACTACTTGGCGCAACCCGAGCCACGGAAGAGGGACGCACATGGGCATCGCCGACGACGCCGTCGAGGTGCGCGCGCACGGCTGGCGCACGCTGGCGGCACTGCACGGCTACATCGAGGCCGAGCTGGAGCGCGACCTCAGCCGCGAGGTCCAGCTGTCGGTCGTGGAGTACACCGTGCTCGACGCGCTCGCCCGCCAGGACGGCTGGCACATGCGGATGCAGCAGCTCGCCCGCGCGAGCGCCCTCAGCCCGAGCGCCACCACCCGCCTGGTGAACCGGCTCGAAGACCGTGACCTGCTCACCCGGGTGCTCTGCGCGGACGACCGTCGCGGCATCTACACCGAGCTCACGGCCTCCGGCCACCGGCTGCTCGACGCGGCGAGGCCGGTGCACGACGCCGCGCTCAGCCGCGCGCTCGACGGCGCCCGCGCGGTGCCGGAGCTCGCTCCCCTGGTCGACGCCCTGCCCGAGCTGACCGCCCAGCCGGCCTGACCGTCAGCGCAGCACCTCGACGAGCGCGACCCAGGAGAACAGCACGGTCGTGACGATCGCGAGGATGGTGCCGACGGCCACGATGACCAGCCCCGCCGATCCCGAGAGCCCCACGAGCATGACCCCGGCCACCGCGTAGAGCGCGGGCGGCACGGCGAACATGGCTATGCGCTCGGCCGAGTAGCGGCGGTAGCCCGTGCTCACGGCATCCCGGTGCACGGTGACGGCCGAGCGGACCACGACGATGGCGCACAGCGCCGTGCCGACGAGCACCTGGATGCCGTACCCCCAGGTGACCTGCCCGGGGATCAGCGCGGCGCAGCACAGCGCCACCCCGAGGATGAGGGACGCGATCGAGGCGCCGGCGCGTGCGGCGAGCCCGCGCGACTCGGCGATCTTCTGGATGTTGACGGACAGCGCGACGATCAGCAGGCCGCCGAGCGCGGCACCGGCCCCCGCAACGGCGACGTTGAACTCCGACCACGACGCGAAGGGCTCCTCCATGCGGCCCAGCGTAGCGGCGGCCGACGGGCAGGGCGTATAACGGGGGCATGGCGGACGCGATCACCAACTGGATCGACCTCTACCGGCGCGCGTGGGAGAGCAACGAGCCCGACGACATCCGGGCCCTGTTCACCGAGGACGCCAGCTACCGCACCGAGCCGTTCGCCGAGCCGTGGGACGGCCACGAGGAGATCGTCGAGGGCTGGCTGGACGCCCAGGACGACCCGGGCGCCGCCACCTTCGAGTGGCGGCTCCTCGGTCAGGACGGACCGGTGTGGTTCGTCGAGGGCGTGACCGACTACCGCGACGGCCCGATCTACAGCAACCTCTGGGTGATCCGCCTGGCCGACGACGGGCGCGCGGAGGAGTTCACCGAGTGGTGGATGGAGCAGGAGCCCGACCAGGACTGACCGGCCACCGGCCCGGCGGCCAGCCGTTCAGGCCAGTTGCCCCAGCCACAGGCCGAGCCCGGCCGCGGCGAGCGCGAGCGCGAGCATCCCGACGCCGTTCATCAGCGCGGCGCGGTATCGCCGCTGCTGCGCCAGCCGGACCGTCTCGTAACTGGCCGTGCTGAAGGTGGTGTACCCGCCGAGGAACCCCGTCCCGAGCACGGCGCGCCACTCCGGCGGCAGGCCGTGCACGAGCGCGAGCCCGGTGACGAGCCCGAGGAGGAACGAGCCGGTCACGTTGATCACGGTGGTCCCGAGCGGGAAGGAGACCCGGACCCGCGCGCGCAGCAGGCCGTCGAGCACCAGCCGGGCGACGGCGCCCACCCCGCCGGCCAGGCCGACGGCGATCACGAGGAGCACGGTCACGGCTTCCCCCTCCCGGCCTGCCGGCGCGCGATGGCCGAGGCCAGCGCGATGCCGGCGACCGACGCGGCCGCGCCGACGACGATCGTGGCGACGGCGTAGAGGATGCTGAGGCCGACGCTCTGCGCCGCGATCAGCCCGTCCGTGTCGACCGCCAGCGAGCTGTAGGTCGTGTACCCGCCGAGGATGCCCGTCCCGACGAACAGCCGGAGGTCGCGGCGGCCGCCCTCGTCCGGTCCGCGCAGCGCGAACGTCTGCAGCAGCCAGCCGAGCACGAACGCGCCGGTCACGTTGATCAGGAAGGTGACGAGGGGGACGCCGCCGACCGGCGGAACCGACAGTGTCAGCAGGTACCGGGTGGCGGCGCCGATCGACCCGCCCGCGAACACGAGCAGGATGGAACGCCAGCGCAGGTGCAGCGGCGCCGGACCACGACCCTCCCGCACTAGCCCTGCGGGTCTTCCCACGGGAACCGCTGCGCGCCCGGGATGGGGTTCAGCGGCACCACGATGACCGGCCGGTGCTGGCGGTGGGCCAGGTGCACGGCGACCGAGCCGTTGAAGAACTCGCGGACGCTGCCGCGCAGGCCGGCCTCGCGCGTCCCGACGACGATGTAGCGCGCGTCCAGGTCGTCCGCCAGCCGGGCCAGCGACCAGGCCGGGTCGCCCGCCAGCTGCTGCAGCGAGTACGGGATGCCGCGACCGTCGAGCACGCCGCGGATGTGCGCCTCCAGGTCGGGGTCGAAGCGCTCCTCCTCGGTCTCCGGGAGGTCGGGGTCGTACGGCAGCGCGACCACCGTGCCATCCACGTAGCTCGACACCATGTAGCGGTCCGGGTCGACGTTCGCGCACACCAGCGGTACGTCGAGGTCGTCGGCGAGACGAGCTGCCGCCTCCAGCACCGCGACCGGCTGCCCCGGGACCACGGCCGCGAGGATTCCTCCCCGGCCGGCGAGCTCGTTGCCGTTCATGCCCCTAGTGTGCACCATCGCCCGGGTTCACTCGTGCGGTGCCGTGGGGTACGTTCGGGCCTACAGCGTCTGAAGGGAGCCCGAACCGATGGCCGACAAGCCACCGCTGCCGCGGGAGCGCCGCCGCACCACCCGCGGGCTGCGTCCCCTGCCCGAACTGACCAAGGACCTCGTCGCGCAGCTGCGCCGCCTGGTGGCCACGGAGCTGGCCCTCTTCAAGGCCGAGATGGCCGCGAAGGCGAAGGCGGCCGGGATCGGCGCGGGCCTTCTGGTGGGCGCCCTGCTGTTCCTCTTCTTCGCATTCGGCGTGCTGGTGACCGCCGCCGTTCTCGGCTTCGCGCTGATCCTGCCGGCCTGGCTGTCCGCGCTCATCGTGGCGGGCATCCTCATCCTGATTGCGGTCGTCGCCGGGCTCATCGGCTGGCGCAGCCTCAAGCAGGGGCTGCCGCCCGTGCCGGACGACCTGGGCAGCGAGTTGAGCGCCGACGCGAAGGCGCTGAAGGGAGAGCAGCCGTGACCACGGAGACGACCCCCACGGTCAGCAGGCAGGGCCAGCGGCCGGCCGGACGGCCGCCGGTGCCGAAGGGCGCCGGGATCAACACCCTCAAGCTCGACCTCGAGGTGACGCGCGACGAGCTCGCGAGCACCCTCGACGACCTGTTCGCGACCTTCAACCTGCGCGTGCAGATCCGGTCGCATCCCGCCTTCTTCGCCGGGCTGTTCCTCGCGGTGGTGGGCGGCGCCGCCGGGATCGCGACGCTGCTCGTGCGGAGGCGCGGGCGTGCCGGCTGACCAGGGCGGCGTCGGCAGCGATCGGGCAGCGGCGGTCCGGCGGATCGAGGACCGCAGGAGCGAGCCCTGGTACCGGTTGCCGTGGGGTTTCATCCTGAAGCGCACCATGCGCAGCTACTCGACCGACCAGTGCACCGACCTGGCGGCCGGGCTGACGTACTTCGCGGTGCTGTCGCTGTTCCCCGCGCTGCTCGCACTGGTCAGCATCCTGGGGATCGTCGGCCAGAGCAAGGCGGGCATCGACGCACTGTTCGGGATGGTGAACGACCTGGCGCCGGGCATGACGGACGTGCTCAAGGGCCCGATCCAGAACCTCGCCTCCTCCCCCACCACCGGCTGGGCACTGGCGATCGGAATCGTCGGCGCCGTCTGGTCGGCGTCGGGCTACGTCGGCGCGTTCGGGCGCTCGCTCAACCGCGTCTACGGGGTCAGGGAGGGCCGCGGCTTCATCACCCTGCGCCCGGTGCAGCTGGGAGTGACCCTGCTGGCTCTGGTGCTGGTGTCGCTGCTGGCCCTGCTGCTAGTGATCTCCGGTCCGGTCGCGCAGTTCCTCGGCAGCATGATCGGTCTGAGCGACGCATTCCAGACGGCGTGGGACATCCTCCGCTGGCCGGTCGTCGTCGTCGTGATCGTGCTGCTCGTCGCCGTGCTCTACGCCGCGACGCCCAACATCAAGCACCCGCGGTTCCGCTGGCTGACCCCCGGCTCGATCGCCGCGATCGTGATCCTCGGCATCGCGTCGGCCCTGTTCGCCTTCTACGTCGGCAACTTCGGGAACTACGACAAGACCTACGGGGCCCTGGCCGGGATCATCGTCTTCTTGCTGTGGATCTGGATCGCGAACAACGCGCTCCTGTTCGGCGCCGAGCTCGACTCGGAGGTGGAGCGGGCGCGGGAGCTGGTGGCCGGCATCGAGGCGGACGACGTGCTGCGGCTGCCGCTCAAGTCGGACAAGGCGCTGCTGAAGCAGCAGGAGGCGCACGCGGGCGACATCCTCGCCGCCCGTGAGATCCGGCGGCGCTATCGGGACAAGGTGGGTCGCTAGGCTCGGAGCGTGAGCGACGAGCGGCCCGGACACGACATCCCCGACGGTCGCGGCCGCATCGGCCTGCACCGCACCGGCCTCGACCTGATCGGCAACCCGGACGTCCGGGTGCGCGACGTGGAGGTCACTTCCGACGGCTGGCACGTGCTGCGCCGCACCACGCTCGACTACCGAGGCCGCGACGGTCAGTGGTCGACGCAGACCCGTGAGACCTACGACCGCGGCAACGGCGCGACGGTGCTGCTCTACGATCCGGTGGCGCGCACGCTCCTTCTCTCACGGCAGTTCCGCTTCCCGGCGTACGTCAACGGCCACCCGGACGGCATGCTGGTCGAGTCGGCGGCCGGGCTCCTCGACGGTGACTCGCCCGAGGAGGCGATCCGCCGCGAGGCCGCCGAGGAGCTCGGCGTGCGCATCGGTCAGCTGACGCACCTGTTCGACCTGTACATGAGCCCGGGGTCGGTGACCGAGCGCGTCCACTTCTACGCGGCGCCGTACGTCTCGGCCGACATCGAGGGCGGCGGCGGGCTGGCGGAGGAGGGCGAGGAGATCGAGGCCGTGGTCGTGCCCTACGACAAGGCGCTCGGGATGGTGGCCGACGGCCGGATCGCCGACGGCAAGACGGTCGTGCTGATCCAGTGGGCGGCGCTCAACCTCTTCGGCTGAACCGGCCGATCAGCCGTAGCGGAGCGTGGGGCCGGCCGACTTCAGGAAGTCGATGTGCAGGTGGTTGCACGTGTCGTCGAACGGCTTGAAGTTGTCGAGGCTCATCGAGGCGCGGCAGCCGACCTGGCCGAGGCCGGTGCCGTTCGGGACCAGCGGGTCGAGGATCTTGATGAGCTGCACCGACTTCGCGTCGCCGCCGGTGAGGGGCGAGCCGTTGAGCAGGTAGAAGTCGACCGCGTGTCCGCCGCCGTCGGCGTAGTGGGCCGAGTCGGTTCCGGCGCCCTCGATCTGGCCGGTGCAGCGGCGGTTGATGTCGCTGACGCCGACCTGGTTGAAGTTGTCGAGCGCGACGGAGATGGCCTGCAGCACGCGGTAGTCGACGCCGCAGCCCGGGTCGGCCTTGCCCTCGGCCAGATTGGCGATCTCCGGGATATGGTTCGGCGTCGAGCCGACCAGCCGGCCGGCGGCGACCGCGCCCATGATCTGCACCGCGAGGGCCTGGACCGTCGGCGAGACGGTCGTGTTCATCGTCGAGTCGAGCGACTCCGGGCTCTCCTGGATGGAGAGGCCGTCACGGGCGACGACCTGCGTCACACCGCCGCCGGTGAGCGTCTGCACCGCGAGGGCCGTGCGCGCCGAACCGACGGTCGATCCCTCGGCGGTCGTCGCGTAGGCGGGAAGGGCGGCCGTGCCGAAGAAGGCGGCGAGCGCGAGCATGACGACGGTGTGGACCCCCCAGCGGCGACGCTCGTGGTGGCGGATCCTCTCGGGACGCGGGGAACGCGCAGGACGCGACTGACGCGGTGCACGCTCGGCGCGCGGCTCCTTCGTGCGCTCCGCCCGGGTCGGCTTGACCACGATGCGCTCGCGCTTGCGGGAGCGCTCCTCGGCCTCACGCCGCTCGCGGCGGCTGGTGAAGGTCTGCGTCGCGGTCAGCTCCTCGGCGGTGGTGAACGCCGTGACCGGGTCGTCGGAGAGTTCCGGCTGCTGGTCCACATCCACCACGACGGGTGCCCTGAGTGTGCGGCGAGGCCGCACTGAGGGAGTGGACTGGGGCAAGCTGTTGGTACTTCCTGGGCGAGACGGTCGGGGGGACACGCACCGGGACGGGCGCTGAAGCGTACCGAACATTTCTACCCGATTTCGCCTGGATGTTCCATCAATGCAGACGAATAGATCCCGGTCGGGGGCCCATCCCGCGCATTCGGGTCGCGCAGGAGCCCCCATCCGGGACCGGCGACGGAGTCTCGCTCCATCACTGTCGAATCTAGGCATCGGGGCGGTGCGGGATGGCTCGCGGTACGGCTGTTACGACCACGCTCGCAGCCGCCGTTCAGGGGATGGCGACGGCCAGTTCGACACGCCCGGAGCGTTCGCGAAGGGCGACCGTCCCGCGTTCTGAGAGCTGCCGCAGACCGATGCCTGAGCGGTCGCCGATCGCGCGACCGCCGAGGCTGCCGCCGGAGACGATCACGACCCGTACGCCCTCGGGCTCCCCGGGGCGGAGCTCGAGGAGGACCGGCGCGCCGTTGCCGTGCCGCACGGCGTTGGCCAGGCCCTCCGAGATGGTGTCGGCCACCGCCGTCGCGCGGAGCGGATCGGCCAGCCTGTCCCAGGCGCCCTTCCCGACCCGGACGTCGAGACCGATCGCCGACGACCAGCTGTCGAGCAGCGCCTGCACCTGTTCGGCCGGTTCCGGCTCCCCCGCAGCGCCGCGCAGCGCCGTGCGGGCGCGGTCGACGACCTCCGCGATCCGCTCCGCCGTCTTCGCCGGGTCGGCCGAAGGCGCGGCTGTCAGTGCGAGGGCGCCGGCGATCAGCTCGGACTGCACGCCGGCGTGAAGCAGCCGGGCGAGCGCGCCGCGTTCCCGCTCGTAGTCCGCGCGGATGCGGGCGGCCGTCGAGACGCTCACCTGGACCGCGTGCTCGAGCTCTGCCTGGTCGCGGCGCAGCCGGACCGTCAGGGAGGCCACGAACGCGACCCCGAGCGCGATGACCGGGTACATGCCCGCCTGGAACCAGACCGACTCCGGCTCTATCCCGAGCAGCCGCAGCACGAGCGTGTCCACGACCGACAGCAGGATGCCGGCGGCCACGTAGACGAGCATCAGGGCGGTGAGCCGCGCCGCCGCCCGGCGCGGCAGGGGCAGACGCGCCGCCGCCGCGTTGGCCGCGATGAGCACGAGCAGACCGGCCGCGACGGCCAGGAGACTCCCGAGGCCGGAGAGCGTGATGCCGTAGGGCACGACGAGCAGCGAGAACGTCAGGGCCGTGGCGATCGGGGGCGCCGCGCGCATCCCGCCGATCACGGACGCCGACCATTCGCGCGGGCCGAGCGGCTCGGGTTCCTGCGCGGGCTCCGGGGCGCCGTCCGCGAAGACGCGATGGCTCGCGGGGCGCACCACGTCCTGGGCGACGGCGCGCAGCAGTCGCGCGGCCTCCGGCGCCTGCATCGGGTGGGCAGCGGCCTCGTGTGCCGCCTCCTCCAGCGCTGCGACGACGCCGTCGACCGCGGTGGAGCGGAGTGCCTGCAGGCGTTCGCCCGCGCGGGCCGCGTCCCGCTCGGACGCGCGCTGCGCCGCACGCAGCCGGCGGTACACCCCGCGATGCTCCCGGACGAGGTCCACCCCGACGGCGATCAGGGCGAGCACGACGACGAGGCTGACGATGTTGATGGCGATACGCCCCACCAGATCGCCCGGCTCGACGGGGATGCCGAGCAGGCCGCCGGCCTCGAGGAACAGCAGGGGCCGTACGGCTCCGACGACCACGTAGATGAGGAGGACGGCGACGGCACGTCCGCGACCGCGGACCACGCGCAGGACGGCGACGCCCACCAGCAGCACCACGCCGAGGATGGCGTGCTGGAGCCCGGCGACGGCGAACACGGCCGCTGGCCCACCGGTGACGTACTGCTGGCCCGACATGACCGTCAGCGCGAACGGCAGCGTGATCAGCCAGCTCCACCAGGTGACGGCGGAGGGGCCGTAGATGCGGGCGAGGGAGCGCCGCAGATTCGGGAGGACCATCGGGTCAGAGCCCCGTGGCGGGGTCGCCGAACGTCGTCGTGTACAGCGTCGCGACGGCCACGCGCGGCGTCGTGCGGTCGCCGCCCGACAGGCCGAGCGCGGCGAAGACCCGCTCGACGGTCTTCTCGACCGCGCGGACCGAGACGCCCCGGCGACGGGCGATCTCGGCGTTCGAGAGACCGGCCGCGAGCATCCGGGTCGTCTCGAGCTGAGCAGTGGTGAGGCGGAGCAGCTTCGCCTCCGCGTCGGACCCCGTGCGCTCGTGGGCGACGGGACGGTCGGCCAGGACGGCCTCCGCAGCATCCACCAGCTCGTCGACTGACTCGATGGCGCCCTTGTTCACGAACGACGCGCCCTCGACCGTGCTGCGCGCCTGCGCCGCCGCCGCCTCGCGCGACAGGTTGCTGAGGAAGAGCACGGCGACATGCGGGGACCCCTGCCGCAGGATGGTCGCGAGCTCGACGCCGTTCGGCCGCTGACGGAGGTCGATGTCGGTCACGAGCAGGTCGGGGTCGAACGTGCGGGCCTGCTCCAGCGCATCCTGAGCGGACCCCGCGGAAGCGACCTCGAAGTCACGCTGCCGGAACGCGTCGGCGACGAGCGAGCGCATCAGGGCGTGGTCCTCGACCACCAGAACCCTCCGCTGCCACACGCCCACCGCCATGGCCACAGGATAACGCGGCGTGTCGCCCGGATCGGACGGATCGGCCACCCCCCGTTGGGGTTTCCGTAGACTGGTCGCGGACACGGCCGACGTGAGAGGGATGCGCATGGGATCGAGGTGGGCACGCCTCACACGCGGAACCCTCGCCTCGGGCACCGCCATCCTCGTGGCCGCGCTGTTCCACGTCGCCGGCGGAGGGGCGGCTCCTGGACTCGTGCCGCTCGCGCTGAGCATGGCCTTCGCCACCCTCGCCTCCGTCGCCCTCACCGCCCGCCGGCTCTCGCTCTGGCGGCTGACGCTCGCCGTCGCCGTCAGCCAGTTCCTCTTCCACGCCCTCTTCAGCCTGGGCGACGCCACCGCGCGGTTCAGCGCGGAGGGCGGGATGTCGCACCTCCACGCCGGCTCCCACCTGACGATGACGCTCGGCGGCATGCCCGCGGCGCACGGCACGGAGCTCAGCCCGTCGATGTGGGCGACGCACGCCACCGCCGTGCTCGTCACCGTCGTCGCCCTCCGTTTCGGCGAGCAGGCCTTCTGGGGGCTGTTCCGGACCGCGCGGGTGCACGTGGTGCGCGCCGCCGACCGGCTGGTCGTCGTGCCCGTCCCCGTGGTCGCGGCCGCGCCCGTCCCCGCCACGGCGGAGCCCGCGCGCCTTCGCGACCTCGGGCTCCCGCTTGCACGGCTGCGGCATCGCGGACCGCCGCTGACCGCCCGCGCGCTCTGACGGCTCCCGGCGCTCCGGGACGTCGTCGCGCGCGCACGCGCTCATCGACATTCCGACCTGCAAGGGAAGACACATGAAGAAGTCCACGTTCGCCGCGTCCGTCGCGGCGGCATCCACCGCTATGCTCCTGCTCGGCGCGCCCCTGGCCGCCAGTGCCCACGTCCACGTCGACCCCGACCACGCGGACCCGGGCAGCTACACCAACCTCACGTTCAAAGTGCCGACCGAGTCGGCGACCGCCGGAACGGTGAAGCTCGTCGTCGACCTGCCGACGAAGACACCGTTCACCTCGGTGAGCTACCTCCCGCTCCCCGGATGGACGACCACGGTCGACACCGAGAAGCTCGCCGAGCCGGTGAAGACCGACGACGGCACCATCACCGAGGCGCCGATCCGGGTCACCTGGACCGCGGACAGCGGCGTGCAGATCGCGCCAGGGCAGTTCCAGCAGTTCACCGTCTCCGCGGGCGCGGTGCCGAAGACCGGCTCGGTGATGCTCCCGACGCACCAGTACTACTCCGACGGAACCGTGGTGGATTGGGACCAGCCGACCCCCGCCTCCGGCAAGGAGCCGGAGCACCCGGCGCCCACCCTCTACATCGAGGACTCGGCGCCCGCCGAGGACGGCGCCACCCAGCTCGTGGCCACCGCGGCGCCGAAGCCGGAGGCCGCCGGGGCGGGCACGACCGCGACGGTCGTCTCGATCGCGGTCGGGGTCGGGGGGCTCGCACTCGGCGCGATCGCCCTGGTGATCGCGGTGTTCGCCCTCACCCGGGTGGGCCGGCAGGGCGAGCGTAAGGTGCAGGGATGAGGACGACAGGGCTGCTCGCCGGCGTCGCAGGCATCGCCGCGGCCGCCGCTCTCGCACTGCTGCCCGCGGCCGCCGCGGACGCCCACGACTACCTGGTGGGCAGCGACCCGGCGGCGAACGCCACGGTCACCACGGCGCTCGACACGGTGACCCTGACGTTCAACGACCGCGTGCTCGACCTGTCCGGCACCGGCTCGACCAACCTGCTCACGGTCACCGGTCCCGGCTGGGGGACGACGCACTTCGAGACGGGATGCGCGACGGTCGCCGACACCAAGGTGAGCGCGCCGGTCGCCCTCGGCGGCGCGGGCGACTACACCGTGACCTACCAGATCGTGTCGGCCGACGGGCACACCGTGTCGTCGTCGTACGCGTTCGCCTACCAGCCCCCGGCGGGCGCGACCGCGGCGAAGGGATCGGCGACGAGCCCGTGCGGCGCGAAGGGATCGGTGACCTCCGAGGCGCCCGTTCCGACCGCCACGCCCGGCTCCTCCGCGAGCACCCCGCCGGGCGCCGCGGCCTCCACTCCGCAGCCGACGGCCGCGTCGAACGGCACCGACCTGGGCCTCGTCATCGGCATCGCGATCGCCATCGTGGTGCTCGCCGTCATCGGTGTCGTCATCGTGCTGCTGACGGCGCGGCGCAAGCCGCCGGCGGCCGGCACACCCGACCAGGACGACTGACCCGACTGCAGCGGCCCGTCACGTCTGCGCCTGCGCGAGCAGGGGCGGATGCGACGGGCCGCCGCAGTCGTCGGACGCAGGGGCTTTCCCCGCCTCGGACGCCGGCGTAGCGTTCGCGCATGGCCAGACAGAGCACCGACCAGCAGACCGCGGATTTCCCGGACATCGTGCCGGAGGATCAGATGGATCCCGATATCGTCCCCGCACCCCAACCGGTGCCGGACGACATCGACGACTCCGACGAGGAGCGCGACGGCGCCTAGCCGCGGGTCACTCCTGCGGGGACTCGTCGATCTGGCCCTCGTCCGGGTCGTGCGCGGTCAGGTCGGCGCTCGTGTACTGGCGCTCGCCCTCGTCCAGGTCTGCGCGCTCATCGTCTCCATTGGCCCTGGGGTCCGACATGGTGCCTCCTTCGTCGCCGCGCACGATAGCCCCCGCCCATGAGAGCCGGTAGGCCGACGTGTAGCGGAGGTTGAGCCCGCATCCAGTCTTCTGGGGCAGGGTGGCAGCGTGGAGACCGTTGTGGACGTCGTGCTCGTGGTGCTCGCCGTCCTCGCGGTCGCGGCGGGCTGGAGCAAGGGCGCCATCCGCTCGGCCGGCACCCTGATCGGCCTGGGACTCGGCCTGTGGCTTGGTCTCACCCTCGCCCCCGTCGTGGTCGGATGGTTCGCCGCGAGCGGCTTCGGGGCCGCCCTGCAGCGGTCCGTCGTCGCCGGCGTCGTCATCGTGATCTGCGCCGGGGTCGTCTACGCGATCGCAGGAGCGCTCGCCGGCATCCTCGGCAAGCTGCTCCGGCACGGGCCGATCCGCTGGGTCGACTCCCTGATCGGCTCGGTGCTCGGGCTGCTCACCTGGGCCGTCGTCGTCTGGCTCCTGGCGGGCTTCGCGATGGCCACCAGCCTCGCCACCGTCGTGCAGGCGGCGAGCTCCTCGCGCGTCGTCGCCACCCTCAACACCATCGCGCCCCTGCCGCCGTCGACCGTGCTCGGGGCGGTGGACGACGCCCTCGCCGGCGCCGGCCTCCCGAAGGTCTTCGAGGGCGGCGAGACGATCAAGTCCGTCCCCGCCCCGGACGGCTCGGTGCCCGCTGCCGTCGCCAAGGCGCAGGAGTCCGTCGTGACCGTGCTCGCGACCAAGCCCGCCTGCGGCGTCGACTCCGAGGGCAGTGGATGGGTCGTGCAGCGCGGCCGCGTCGTCACCAACGCGCACGTGGTCGCCGGTGCATCCTCCGTCGTCGTCCGGGAGTCCGGCAGCACCTCGGTGGAGCGCGCGACCCTGGTCGCCTTCGATCCTTCACGCGACCTGGCCGTGCTCGACGTCACCGACCTGAACGCTCCCGCCCTCGACATCGGGCCCGACCTCACCGCCGGCGCCGCCGCCTGGGCGGCCGGCTACCCGGGCGACGGCCCGTTCACCATCTCGCCGCAGCGCGTCCGCGACCGCATCACCGCCCGCGGCACCGACATCTACCAGAGCGGCTCCGTCGACCGCGACATCTACTCGCTGCGCGGCATCGTGCGCCCCGGCAACTCCGGCGGCCCGCTGCTCGACGCGGAGGGCGACGTCGCCGGCGTGGTCTTCGCCCGCAGCGCCACCGACCCCGAGACCGGCTACGCCCTGACCCTCGCCGAGCTGCGCCCGGTGCTGTCATCGGTGGGGTCGGCGCCGATCAGCTCGGGGGCTTGTACGGCGGGGTGACGGGTGAAGCCACCGCCGCTGGAACCGAGCCCGCGCACGTGATTGGCTGGGTCCCATGAAGGCTGTCACCTACTCCTCCACCGGCGACTCGAGCGTGCTCACACTCGGCGAGCGCGAGGAGCCGCATCCCGGTCCCGGCGAGGTGCGCGTGCGCATCCACGTCTCGGGGGTGAATCCGACCGACTGGAAGGCACGGCGCGGCAGCGGGCCGAGCGACCTGCCCCGGCCGCAGGTTCCGAACCAGGACGGTGCGGGGGTGGTCGACGAGGTCGGGGAGGGCGTGACGGCCTTCCGCCCAGGGGACCGCGTGTGGGTGTGGGACGCCGCCTACCAGCGTCCCGACGGGACGGCGCAAGAGCTGGCCGTGCTGCCCGAGCGGCTCGTGGTCGCCCTTCCCGACGGGGTGAGCTTCGACGAAGGGGCGTCGTTCGGCATCCCTGCGCTGACCGCGCACCGGGCGCTCACGTCGTACGAGCACGCGCCGACGGAGCTCTCGCCCGGTTCCCTCGACGGACGGACCGTGCTTGTCGCGGGAGGCGCCGGCGCGGTCGGCCACGCCGCGATCCAGCTGGCGGTGTGGGCGGGGGCGACCGTGATCGCCACGGTCAGCAGCCACGAGAAGGCGGAGCTGGCGCGTGCGGCCGGTGCGCACCACGTGGTCAACTACACCGACCCCGACACCGCCAAGGCGATCGGCGCGCTCGCCCCACGAGGCGTCGACATCATCGTCGAGGTGAACGTGACCGCCAACGTCGAGCTGGATGTGAAGGTCGCCGGCGCGAACGCCACGATCGCCAGCTACGCCAACTCGCCCGAGGACGACTCGGTGACCATCCCCGTGCGGCCGAGCATGTCGAAGAACCTGCGCTGGCAGTTCGTGCTCACCTACACCGTCGCGCCGGAGTCGAAGGCGGCGGCGGTGCGCGCGGTGACGGCCGCTGCGGCCGACGGGGTGCTGAAGGTCGGCGCCGAGCACGGCCTCCCGATCACGCGCTTCCCCCTGGAGCGGACGGCGGAGGCCCACGACGCCGTCGAGAACGGCGCCGTGGGCAAGGCGCTCATCGACGTGATCTGAGCGCCTGCACCACCAGGGCGACGATCGCGGCAGTGGCGATGGCGGCCGAGTAGCCGAGCGCCGTCGGCAGGAGGCCGATCCAGCTGATCAGCTCGCCCGCCACGAGCGCCGGGAGGCCGTAGGCGAGGTAGCTCACGAGGAAGATCCCCGCGAAGAGCTCTGCGCGCTGGTCGTTCGGGGCGAGCGGCGCGAGCATCCGGAGCATCGCGGAGAATCCCGCACCGAACCCGCCACCGGCGACAGTCGCTCCGGCGAACAGCAGCGGGAGCGACACCGCAGTCATGCCGATGGCGGCGATCACGACGCCGACGACGATCGCGGCCATGGCCCAGACGACCGTCCTGCGCGCCGGAGCCCGGGTGAGCAGCAGCCCGGCGACAGCGCCGACGGCCGGCGGCACGGCGACGATGGCGCCGTTCAGCAGGCCGCTGTCGAGGTGGAAGACGCCGTGAAGGATGGACGGCGACAGCCCGATGAAGAGTCCGGCGAGCATCCAGGTGGCCAGGAACAGCGGGATGGCGCCGGCGAACTCGCTGCGCGCCTCGCGCGGGATCAGCAGCCTCGGGATGAGCGAGCGCACCGCGCCGGGGCGGCGCTCGACCGTCTCCGGGGAGGCGACGACCACGAGGATGCCCGCCGCGAACAGCAGCGCGAGGGTGACGAAGACGAGCGTGGTGGGCTGCGGGACGAACTGCACGGCCAGGCCGGTGAGGAAGGCGCCGATGGCGATGCCGCCGACCGGCGCGGTGCTCCCGATCGTGGCCCCCAGCTTCTTCTGCGGCTCAGGTGCCAGCTCGACCAGGGCGGCCGTGAAGGTGCTCATGGCGGCCCCGGTCGCGACGCCCTGAACGGAGCGCGCGCCGATGATCCAACCGATGTCGGGGGCGAACAGGAAGACGAGCATGGCGACCACCTGCAGGGCGAGCGCGCCGATCAGCACGGGACGGCGGCCGATGTGGTCGGAGAGCGAGCCGGCCACGAGCAGGGTGATCAGCAGGGTCACCGCGTAGATCGCGAACGCGACCGTGAGCAGCCACGGCTGGAAGCCCCACTCCTGCTCGTACAGCACGAACAGCGGGCTCGGGGCGCCGACGGCGAGCGCCACGGCGACGAAGGCGAGCGCGGTGCCGGCGAAGGCGGCCGTCGGCTGCAGTCGCGGACCACGCCGGGCACTGCGCTCCGTCGTGCGGACGGCCATCATCCCGCCGGTGGCGAGGGATTCCTGGGCAGTGGTCATGTCGACTCCTTAAAGCAAATCCGATTGCTTTTGCGACTATAGAAGGGGATGTGAGAAAAAGCAACAAGATTTGCTTTAAGCTATTCCCATGGAACCGACGACCACTCCCGCCCGACGCACGGGCGGCCGCAGCGCCGCGGTCATCCACAACGTGCGGACCGCGGTCGAGGAGCTCGTCGAGGAGAAGGGCCAGGACCGCGTCACGGTGCCGATGATCGCCGAGCGCGCCGGGGTCAACCCGACCAGCATCTACCGCCGCTGGGGCGACCTCCCGACACTCATCAACGACATCGCCACCTACCAGCTCGATCCCACCCGGCCGCTGCCGGAGAACGGGGACCTGCGGGCCGACCTCACCGCCTGGGCGCAGGAGATCGTGGCGCACTACAGCAACCCCGTCAACGCGGCACTCCTGCGCGGGGGCGCGTCGGCGGCCGGCGAGCAGCAGTCGTACTGCCTGCGCAACCGCCGCATCGAGGCGAACCTGTTCCTCGAGCGCTACCCGGACTCCGGGGTCACGGCGGAGGACATCCTCGACCTCGTGATCGCCCCGATCATCTACCGCGTCATCTTCCTGCCCTGGACGCTGGAGGATTCCACCGCCGAACACCTGGTCGCGCGGCTGTTCCGGTAAATCGCGCGCCGAGCGATAGTGTCGTGAGGCGATGCGCCAGGAACGGACCAGCGAGGAACGCGCCGCGGCCCGGTCGGGCTGGGCGGTCGGCATCGCCACAGCCGCATACGGCATCTCGTTCGGAGCCCTGTCGACGGCCTCCGGCCTCGACGTCTGGCAGACGTGCGTCCTCAGCCTGGTCATGTTCAGCGGCGGCTCGCAGTTCGCGCTCATCGGCGTGCTGGCCTCCGGCGGCGGCGCGGCGGGCGGCACCGCCATCGCGAGCGCCGCTCTGCTCGGCGTGCGCAACTCCTTCTATGCGCTGCGGCTCTCGCGCATCATCGGTCGCGGCTTCTGGCGTCGGGCCGCCGCGACCCAGCTGACCATCGACGAGTCCACGGCCGTCGCCACCGCCCAGGCCGCACCGCGCGCCCAGCGCATCGGCTTCTGGACGACCGGACTCGTCGTCTACATCGGCTGGAACCTCACCACGCTGGCCGGCGCGCTGCTCGGCGACCTCATCGGGGACGTGAAGGCCTACGGGCTCGACGCCGCCGCTGCCGCCGCGTTCCTCGGACTGCTCTGGCCGCGGCTCAAGGCGCGGCAGACACAGGCCGTCGCCGTCGCGGCCGGGTTCGTCGCGACCCTGCTCACGCCGTTCCTCACGCCGGGCCTGCCCGTGCTGGCCGCGGCGGCGGTGGCGATCGTGGTCGGAGTGCTGAACCTGTTCGGTCGCCGCGACGACCCGCCGCATCCCGAAGCCGTGCCGATGGAGCGGGAGGTGGAGCCGTGAGCACCTGGAACGTCATCCTGCTCGCCTCGATCGCGGTGCTCGGGCTCAAGGCGATCGGCTGGATGGTGCCGCCGAAGGCCCTCGACCACCCGACGGTCGCGCGCGTGAGCGACCTGCTGACCGCGGCGCTCCTCGCCGCCCTGATCTGCGTGCAGACGCTGGGCGCCGGGCAGTCGCTGCAACTGGACGCGAGGCTCCCCGCCGTCGCCATCGCGGCGGGCCTGTACGCCCTCCGGGTGCCGTTCATCGTCGTGGTGCCGGCCGCGGCGGCCGTCGCCGCCCTCATCCGTCTCTTCACCTGAGTCGCGACTGCGGCCGTTCGTAACCTCCGCGGGTGCGCGGACACCCGCAGTCGTTCCGCAGCACCGCAGAAGGACTGTCGGCGGGTGCACGTAACGTGACGCCGTGAGCGCGGAATGGCACCCGGTGGCGAATGCGCAGCCCACCGAGTGGCTGCTCCGACAGGGCGCGCTCGGCGCCCCGTACGCTGTCATCCGGCGCTTCGCCTTCGGCGATCCGAACCGGCCCGACGTCTGGTTCCGCGTGGTCACCTGGGCGCCCACCTCGCAGGGCCGCGAGCTGATCGGCTGGTGCCGCACGCTCGAAGCGGCGGCCGCCGTGGCCTGGGACCACCGCTGCGCCGCAGAGTCGTGGCGGCACCACATGGCAGCGCGACGGGTGGATGCGAGCACGATGGCGGCCCAGCGCCCGCCGGCCGCCGAGCTGGTCCGGTTCTACCGTGCCGCGCTGCGGCGCCAGGCGACCACGCCGTCCAGGTCGTCGAGCACGCCGGTGAGGAGAGCCTCCGCGTCGCCGGCGCCGTCGCAGAGCGCCCGGACGAGGGAGACGACCCTCTCGCGCTGAAGCAGCTCCCGCGCCTCCGGCACCAGCAGCAGGTAGCGGACCACGCGCAGGTCGGCCGCACGCAGCGCCTCCGCCAGCACGCGGTTCGGCACGACGGCCGACACGATCGCCATGGCGTGGTGGAAGCCGGGGGCCGGGTCGACGTCGCCGCGCTCGATGCGGGTCGCGAGCAGGGTCAGCTCCACCTCGGTGTCGAGCCGCGGCGATGCGCAGAGCGACCGCAGGGCCTGCGGCCAGAGCAGCCGGAGCACCTCCAGCGCGTCCGCCACCTCGCCGTCGTCCAGCGGAGAGACCTCGGTGAAGCGGTTGGGAGAGGTCTCGACCAGCCCGACCGCCGCCAGCCTGCTGATCGCCTCGCGCACCGGCGTCCGCGACACCTGCAGCCATGCCGTGAGGTCTGCGTCGCGCAGGCGCTCGCCCGGCTGGTACTCCCCCGTCAGGATGCGCTCGAGCACCAGCTCGAAGACATCGTTGCGCAGCAGGCGACGCTCGCCATAGCGGCCGTCCGGCGTGCTCTGATCCACGCGACCCCTTCCAGACAGAAATGTTCACTCCTGTCTAACATACTGGCGGCGCGAGCGGGCACGCATGGCCATATCCGTGCTGCCACCGATGCTGCCGACGCGACACGGGCCATAGCCTGGGGTCGTCTCGGCCAGGGGGAACCGATCCGTCGGGGGGCGGATCGGCAAAGGGCCCGGAGCAGCGAATGCTCCGGGCCCTTTCTTGTTCGCACGTGGTGCGGACGGGAGTTACTTGGTCAGCGGCTCCAGGGTCGGGTCGTTGGCGTACGCCTCGGCCGCGTTGGCCTTGGTGACGATGACCGGCTTCAGCAGGTAGGCCGGGACGACCTTCTTGCCGTTGTTGTACGACTTGTCGTCGTTGGTCGCGGGCTTCTTGCCCTGCTGCAGGTCCTTGACCATGTCGATGGCCTGCTTGACCAGGTTGCGGGTGTCCTTGTTGATGGTCGAGTACTGCTCGCCCGCCATGATGGACTTGACCGACTCGGCCTCCGAGTCCTGACCGGTGACGATCGGGACCGGCTTGCCTGCACCCTTCACCGAGGTGATGATGGCGCGGGCCAGGGTGTCGTTCGGCGACAGGACGCCGTCGAGCTCGGCCGAGCCGTAGCTCTTCGCGAGCAGCGTGTCCATGCGGGTCTGCGCGTTGGCCGGCAGCCAGCCCTGGGTCGCGGTCTGCTTGATGTCGGTCTCACCGGAGACGACCTTCAGCGTGCCGTCGTCGATCTTCGGCTGCAGGACCTTCATGGCGCCGTCGAAGAAGACCTTCGAGTTGGCGTCGTCCGGCGAACCGGAGAAGAGCTCGATGTTGTAGGTCTTCTTGTCCGGGAACTTGGCCTTCATGCCGTCGAGCAGGGCCTGACCCTGCAGCTCGCCGACCTTCTCGTTGTCGTACGCGACGTAGTAGTCGACGTCGTTCGTGTTCAGGATGAGGCGGTCGTACGCGATGACGGTCGCACCGGCGTCGTGCGCGGCCTTGGCCTGCGCGGCGAGCTGGCCACCGTCGACGGCGCCGATGATGACGACCTTGGCGCCGTTGGTGATCATCGACTGGATCTGGGACTGCTGGTCGGAGACGCCCGAGCCACCGGCGTACTGCACGTCGCCCTTGAAACCGGCCTCCTTCAGGCCGTTCTCGAACAGACCACCGGCGAGCACCCAGTTCTCCGACGTCTTGGTCGGGAGGGCGACACCGATGGAGGCGTCCTTGGCGAAACCGGACGCCGTCGAGGTGCCCGAGCCACCGTCACGGCTGGAGCAGCCGGACAGGGCCAGCGCGGCGGCAGCTGCGACAGCCACTGTCGCGAGTGCGATCTTGCGCATTATTGATCTCTTTCTTCTCTGTGGATGGTGCAGGGGATGTTGAGTCAGGAGGTGAGGGACCGCGAGGAGTCCTCGGCCGGGTCGGCGGTCGGCGTCACAGCCGGCTGCTCGGCGCCCGCGGCGTCCGCAGCGGTCTCCTGTCGGCGGCCACGGCCGCCGAAGAGCCGGCCGATCAGCGACGGTCCGCCGCGGCGGTGCGAGTAGACGTCGATGCCGACCGCGATCAGCAGCACGAGGCCCTTGATGATCTGGACCCAGTCGGAGGTGACGCCGAGCAGCTGCAGACCGTTGTTCAGGACCGCGATGACGAGACCACCGACGATGGAGCCGGCGACCGTTCCGATGCCGCCGGAGACCGCGGCACCACCGATGAAGACGGCGGCGATCGCGTCGAGCTCCCAGCCGAGGCCGTCCTGCGGGCCGGAGGAGACCGAGCGGGCGACCGCGATCATGCCGGCGAGCGCGGCCAGCACGGACATGTTCATCATCACGAAGAAGTTGACGCGGCGGATCTTGACGCCCGACAGCTCCGCGGCGTGCGAGTTGCCGCCGACCGCGTAGATGTGGCGGCCGAAGATCGTGCTCCGCGTGATGAACGAGTACAGGATGATCAGGACGCCGAGGATGATGCCCGAGACGGGGAACGAGGTGCCGACGCGGCCACCTGCGAACAGGAACGTGAAGTAGATCACGACGGCGTCGAGGACGACGACCTTGAACACGCTGACCCACAGCGGCGCCTTCTCGGAGCCCATCTTGGTCTGGTTGCGGCGGGTGCGCACCTCGAGCACGGCGATGACGACGGCGATGATCAGGCCGAGCAGCAGCGTGGAGTTGTTGTACCCGGTGTTCGGGCCCCACTCCGGCAGGAAGCCGCCGCCGATGAAGGTGAAGCCGTCCGGCACCGGGATGGTGTTCGCGTTACCGATGAGCTGGTTGAGGCCGCGGAAGATCAGCATGCCGGCCAGCGTCACGATGAAGGCGGGGACGCCGACGTAGGCGACCCACCAGCCCTGCCAGGCGCCGATCACGGCGCCGACCGCGAGGCCGAGCACGATCGCGAGCGGCCAGGGCAGGTTCCAGAGGTTCATCGCCTGCGCCACGATGATGCCGACGACCGCGGCGACCGAACCGACCGACAGGTCGATGTGGCCGGCGATGATGACCATGACCATGCCGATCGCCAGCACCAGGACGTAGACGTTCTGGTTGACGAGGTTGATCAGGTTCACCGGGTCGAGCGTCTTGCCGCCGGTGAGCAGCTCGAACAGCAGCACGATGACCACGAGGGCACCGAGGATGCCGAACTGGCGGCCGGTGGACTGGCCGCCGCCGAACATCTTGCCGAGGTCGCGGATCCCTCCGGACTTCTTCTTTTCAGCGATCTGAGTGCTCATGGTTATCGGGCCACCCTCTTCTTTGCGGAAGTCATGCTTTTCAGGAGTGCTTCGGGGGTCGCTTCCGCGATGGGGAAGTCGTCGGTGATCTGACCCTCGAAGATCGTGTAGATACGGTCGGAGATGCCGAGCAGCTCCGGGAGCTCGGACGAGATGACGATGACGCCCTTGCCCTGCGCGGCCAGCTGCTGGATGATCCCGTAGATCTCGAACTTGGCGCCGACGTCGATGCCGCGCGTCGGCTCGTCCAGGATCAGCAGGTCGGGGTCGGTGAACATCCACTTCGCCAGGACGACCTTCTGCTGGTTGCCGCCGGAGAGGGTGCTGACGCCGCGGTTCACGTCGGGCGTGCGGATGCGCAGGCGCTTCCGGTAGTCGTCGGCGACCGCGAACTCCTTGAGGTCGTCGACCACTCCGCGCTTTGCGATCTTCGACAGCTTCGCGGAGACGATCGACTCCTTGATGTCGTCGAGCAGGTTGAGCCCGAGCACCTTGCGGTCCTCGCTCACGTACGCCATGCCGTTGTCGATGGCCTCCGCGACGTTGCGCACCTGGATCTCGTGGCCGTCCTTGTAGATCTCACCCGAGATCCAGTTGCCGTAGGAGCGGCCGAAGATGCTCATCGCGAGCTCGGTGCGGCCGGCGCCCATGAGGCCGGCGAAGCCGACGATCTCGCCGCGGCGCACGTAGAAGCTGGAGTTCTTGACCACCAGGCGCTCCGGAACCTGCGGGTGCTGGACGACCCAGTTGCGCACCTCGAAGAACGGCTCGCCGATGTTCGGCGTGCGCTCCGGGTAGCGGCTCTCGAGCGTCCGGCCGACCATGCCACGGATGATGCGGTCCTCGTCGACGCCGTCGGCCTTCACGTCGAGCGTCTCGATGGAGTGGCCGTCGCGGATGATCGTGATCTGGTCGGCCACCTGCTCGATCTCGTTGAGCTTGTGGCTGATGATGATGGAGCTGACGCCCTTGCCCTTGAGGCCGACGATGAGGTCGAGCAGGTGCTGCGACTCCGCCTCGTTGAGGGCGGCGGTCGGCTCGTCGAGGATGAGCAGCTTGACGTTCTTGTTGAGCGCCTTCGCGATCTCGACCAGCTGCTGCTTGCCGACGCCGATGTTCTTGATCTGCGTGTCGGGGTCGTCGCTCAGGCCGACGCGGGCGAGCAGCTCGGTCGCGCGGAGCTTGGCCTCGCGCCAGTTGATGACGCCGCCGCGGGCGGGCTCGTTGCCGAGGAAGATGTTCTCGGTGATCGACAGCTCGGGGATGAGCGCGAGCTCCTGGTGGATGATGACGATGCCCTGCGACTCGCTCGACTTGATGTCGCGGAAGCGCATGACCTCGCCCTGGTACACGATGTCACCGCTGTAGGTGCCGTACGGGTAGACGCCCGAGAGCACCTTCATGAGGGTGGACTTCCCCGCCCCGTTCTCGCCGCAGATCGCGTGGATCTCGTCGGCGCGCACGGTCAGGGAGACATCCTCCAGCGCTTTGACACCGGGGAACTCCTTGGTGATCGCGCGCATCTCGAGGATGACTGCGTTCGACGGCATCGTCGCTCCTTGTTCGGGCTCGGAATGGATGTGCCTAAGTAGTAAACGCTATGTTCGGGCTTGTCGTCAAATAGTGAAGACAACGATGAGGTAACGGCGCTCCCCGGCTGGCCCGCTGCTCAGTCGTTGCCCGCGAGCGCGCCCTGGATGACGATCGCGGCGGCCCCGAGCGACTCCGCGCGGTCGCCAAGCGACGACACCCGGACCGTCGTGGTGCCGGCGATGATCGGGATGGCGTTCTGCCTGATCCCGTGCCGGATCGGGTCGAGCAGCGCGTCGCCGAGGCCGACCAGCGGACCGCCGATCAGCACGAGCTCCGGGTTGATGACGTTCGCGATGTTGCCGATCGCCTGCCCGACCGCGGTTCCCGCGTCGCCGACGACCCTCAGCACCGCCGGGTCCTTCTCCAGCCCGCGGCGCAGGATGTCGGAGGTCGTCGTCGCGCCGCTGCGGCCGAGCGACTCCAGCATCACGCTGGTGGAGGCGACCGTCTCCAGGCAGCCGCGGTTGCCGCAGCGGCAGATCACGCCGTGCTCTGCGACCGGTGTGTGGCCGAGCTCACCCGTGATGCCGAGGAAGCCGTAGTAGGGCTGGCCGTTCAGGATGAGCCCGGCGCCGATCCCCGTGCCGATCTTGACGAAGATCAGGTTCCGCTCGCCGCGGTTCGCGCCCCAGGTCACCTCGGCGAGCGCACCGAGGTTGGCGTCGTTGTCGACGACGACGGGGAAGCCGAACGCGTCCTCCAGCTCGCGCCGCGTGATCCCGACCCACTCGGGCAGGATGGCGCCCTGCAGCACCGTGCCGGTGCGGCGGTCGATGGGCCCGGGGATGCCGACCCCGACGGCCAGCACGGCCTGGCGGTCGTGGCCGCCCGCGACCAGCATCCGGTCGAGCAGCGCCGATGCCTGCGCAACCGCCTCGAGCACGTCGTAACCGGGTTCGAGGGCGACCTGCTCCTCGGCGAGCACGTCGTAGCCGAGGGTGGCGAGCACGATGCGCACGTGCCTGCGGCCGAAGTCGACCCCGACCGCGATGTCGCCGGTGTCGGTCAGCTGCACGAGGAGCGCGCGCCGGCCGCTGGAGGTGACCGGGGAGGTCGCCACGACGCCCTTCGCCGCCATGTCGCGGACGATGTTGGACACGGTGGCGGTGGACAGGCCGGTCCCGCGCGCCAGCTCAGCCTGGGTGGAGGGGCCGTTGGCCAGGAGGTACTCGACGAGCCGCTCCTGGTTCAAATGCCTCAGAGCGCCCTGCGACCCGGGATTGCGAGCGCCACGAGGGATCAGCCCCGGAGTGGCGGTCATGCGATAAGAGTGAACGATCCGGCAGTTGGAGTCAAGCTGTGAACGCAACAGTCCACCCCGCGATCAGGTGACTCTTGGGTCAGACGACGTCGAATTCGACCCGCAGGAGCCACTGTTCGAAACTCGGGTCCGTCATCCCGATGTCCCTGGTGAACCCTGCTCTTTCGAAGCACTGCCGGCTGGCCGAGTTCCGGCGGTGGATGTTCGCGCTGAGGATGATGTGGTCCAGGTCCGGAGAAGCGCGCGCCGCGGCCAGGTCGATGGCGTGGTCCACGATTCCGGTACCCGTTGCGGCGCCTCGCCGATCCAGAGCCCTGGCAACGGCCGGAATGTGGAAGAACTCCTCTTCCACATGATCGACGACCACCACCGCGGCCAGCTCGGGACCGGCGAACCCGAGATCTACACTCCGACGCCCGTGGACCGGCGGTTTCAGCTCTCTCACCCAGCTCTGCACCTGCAGCTCCCACGGTCGTGGATGCGGCTCGCGCCAGTTCCGCGGCCTGTCGACCGTGCAGGTGAACGACTGGAGAAGTCGTCGATCGCCTTTCCTCGCCGTCCGCCACTTCAGACGAACGCTCAAGCAGGTCTCCTGACCGACCGGCGACCGACGGCTCCGGTCTCGGCGAGGCGCCGCACGCGTTCCCGCTCGGCCTCATCCCGCTCAGGCCGTACCGACCTGAGGAACGCTTGCCGTTCGAGCCGCTCCACCTGGCTCCGCGCCGTGGGAAGCACTTCGAAGATGGCGCTGGACTGCCGGATTTCGCAGAACAACCAGAGGCCGTCGCCGTCAGAGATCGACCAGTAGTCCAAAAGCGCGCGAGGCAGGTCGAGTCCACCGAGGTCACCCTCGGCCTCGACCTCCTCGATGTGCGCCGAACGCGCGTCCGCAGACGTCACCACCGCGTAAGCGAGGATCGAACTCCAGCCGCTCTCGTGAGCGCGCAGAGCTTCGAGGGTTGCACTCGACATCTCACGGTAGAGATCGGCTTCGGCCTGGCTGTCCCCCTCCTCGAGAGAGCCGACGGCGTGCGCGTAGCGCTCCTCCAGGATCCTCGCTTCGTCGAGAAGAGCTTCTGAGAGCTCTTCCAGCTGCGCCCTCCTGGCGTACGCAGCGATGACCCCAAGCACACTGTGCACGGTGTCGGTTCCTTGGGCTCGCCCGTCCGCTCGGCGCTGGACTCGGACACCCTCAGTCGCTCTGCCGTGCCCCTTGACGGTGCGATAGCGCGCGCGCGTCGGATTGGAGCTCGGTTCGTTCGCGCGAACCACTGCCTGCCAGGTCACCAGGGGCACCGGGGCTTCGCGAGGGCGGTCGTCCACCAGGGTCATACCCTCAGCCTAGCTGAAAGGCTGAATCGACCGCTCAGCAGACGACATCCTTTCACGATTGCCGAACGTCCCTATGATCGACGCATGACGGTCCTCTCGCTGCTCGCGTTCGCCGGGCTGTGCCTTGTTCTGGCCCTGACCCCGGGGCCCGACACCTTCCTCGTGCTGCGCTACAGCATGGGCCGGGCCCGCGACGGCATCGCCGCGGCCGCGGGGACCGCGATCGGGTCGCTCGTCTGGGCGGCGCTCGTCGGGGTCGGCCTCGCGGCGCTCCTGGAGCAGTCCGCCGAGGTGTTCCGGATCGTCAAGATCGCCGGCGGCCTCTACCTGATCTACCTCGGGGTCGCGGCCTTCCTCGCCAGCCGGAAGAGCTCCCACGCGGCCGCGGACCCGACCGCCGCGACGGCCGCGCAGGTCGCGCGCCGCCGGTCGACGCCGAGCCTGCTCGCCGGGCTGCTCTCGACGATGCTCAACCCGAAGGTCGGGCTCTTCTTCATCGCCGTGGTGCCGCAGTTCGTGTCGGCGCACGCCGGGTTCGGCGAGACGATGCTGCTCGGCGCCATCGACGGCCTGATCGGGATGCTCTACCTCGTCGCGGTCGCCCTGCTCGCGTCCCGCATGATCGCGTGGCTGCGCCGGCCGCGGGTCACCCGCGCCCTGGAGCGGATCTCGGCCGGCGTGCTGTCGGCTCTCGGGATCGGGACCGTGATCGCCGGCGCGGAGGGCTGATCCCCGACGCCGTCGTCCTGGGATGATGGGTGCATGCCCATCCTGAACAAGGACATGCAGGTCTGCATCTCCCTCGCCGGCCGCCCGAGCAACATCGGCACGCGGTTCCACAACTTCCTGTACGACGAGCTCGGCCTCAACTTCGTCTACAAGGCGTTCACGACCGACGACCTGGAGGGCGCGGTACGCGGCATCCGCGCGCTCGGCATCCGCGGCTGCTCCGTGTCGATGCCCTTCAAGGAGGCCATCATCCCGCTGGTCGACAACCTCGAGCAGTCGGCGGTCGCCATCGAGTCCGTCAACACCGTTGTGAACGAGGACGGCTTCCTCACCGCCTCGAATACCGACTACGAGGCGGTCGCGCAGCTGCTCGCCGAGCACGACGTGGACCCGGCGCAGCGCGTGCTGCTGCGGGGCTCCGGCGGCATGGCGAAGGCCGTCGTCGCCGCCTTCCGCGGAGCGGGCTTCGACGACCTGACCGTGCTCGCCCGCAACTCGGAAGCGGGGCCGGCGCTTGCCGAGCGCTACGGCTACGACTGGGTGGCCGCCGACCCGGCGCCCGAGTTCGACGTGATCGTCAACGTCACCCCGCTCGGAATGCGCGGCGACGCGGAGGACGTGCTGGCCTTCGGCGAGTCGTTCATCGAGCGAGCGGCGACGGTCTTCGACGTCGTCGCCTTCCCCTCCGAGACGCCGTTGATCCGCGCCGCACGGGAGGCCGGTACGGCCGTCATCACCGGCGCCGAGGTCATCGCGCTCCAGGCGGCCCGCCAGTTCGAGCGCTACACGGGTGTCGCGCTGACACCCGAGCAGGTGGCCCGCGCCTCGGAGTTCTCCCGCGCGGAGTAGCCGCGATCCCGCCGGATGGTGGGATGCGCACACGACCGCGCGGGGAGTAGCTTGAGCGCACCAACCCGAAGGAGCGTTCGCATGGGCATCGGCAGCGGCATCTTCATCTTCGTGGTCGGGCTCATCCTGGCCTTCGCCCTGCAGGTGCAGGTGAGCTGGATCGACCTGAAGCTGACCGGCTACATCCTGATGGGTGCCGGACTCGTCGTCTTCGTCATCTCATTGGCCTTCGCGCTGAGGCGCCGGCCGCGCACCACGGTGCGCCGCGAGACCATCGACCCCGCCACCGGCGAGCGGGTCGAGCGCCGCACCGATGAGTACTGAGGCGCGGCCATACAATGGCCCGATGCCGGACGACCTCCTCGCCCTCGAGAACCAGGTGTGCTTCGGGCTCGCGGTCGCAGCCCGGAGCGTCATCGCGCTCTACCGCCCGGTGCTCGAACCGCTCGGACTGACCCATCCGCAGTACCTGGTGATGCTCGCCCTCTGGGAGCGCGAGCCGCGCACCGTGAAAGACCTCAGCGAGACGCTCGCCCTCGAACCCGCCACGCTGTCGCCCCTGCTCAAGCGGCTGGAGGCGACCGGGTACATCGAGCGCCGCCGGAGCGCCGCCGACGAGCGCGCCCTGGAGGTGCGGCTCACCGCGAGCGGCCGGGCGCTGCGGGCGGAGGCCGAGACCATCCCGCCGCGGATCGTGGAGCAGCTGGGGCTACCGGTGGCGGAGCTCGAGAACCTGCGCGAGAGCCTGCACGCGATCATCGGCGCGGCCGTGCGAGCCGACGTGCGGGCGGTCTGACTCCCGGAGACGGATGGACCCTCCCCCGCGGGTCAGGGTTTACGCTGTGCGGGGAGGAAGCCATGCGGATCAGCGAGCTGGCCGGACGCGCGGGCGTCACGGTCAAGGCGGTGCGCTACTACGAGCGGCTGGGGCTGGTGTCCCCCGCGCGCCTCGCCAACGGGTACCGCGAGTACGACGACGAGCACCTGCGAGCGGTCCTGGAGATCAGGGAGCTCGCCGCCACGGGCATCCCGCCGGGCAAGGCGCGACCGTTCATCGACTGCCTGGGGTCGGGACACGCCCACAGCGACGAGTGCCCCGCCTCCCGGGACGCGTACCGCGAGGGGCTGGCCGAGCTCGATTCCGCTATCGCACAGCTGGAACGCCGTCGGGAGCTGCTCGCGAGCCGTCTCGCGGGGGCCGAGCACCGTATCCCGGAGTCCGCCCAGGGCTGCGGCTGCACCGTCGCAGCGGTCTGACCTCCACCCGCCGGCGAGCCGGGGATCATCCCCGGGTATGACCCCTTCACGACCTCAGGTCGATGCCGCGCGGGGTGGTTCGGCGGTTGACTCGATCTGTCGGCTCGGGCATTCGGCCCGGGGGGATCGACGCGAAGGGGGACACCGATGACGACACTGGGCCACGGACTGCGGACAGCACCGACGCTCGGAGCGTCATCGGCTTCGACGGTGCGGCGGCGGGCGCGGGGGCTGCTCGCCGCCGTCACCGGCAACCCCTACCTCCAGCTGCTGGTCGCCATGGTGTTGATCGCGGTCGGCGCGGTGCTCCTGACGCTGGGCATCGCCGCGGTTCTGGATGTCGTGGTCCCCTGGGTGTTCGGCAACGAGCTGAACGCACTCAAGGTGCTGCTCCCGCAGCTCGGCTGACCGTCGGCGGCCGGCACTGGTCCTCCAGGCGCCCGGGCCCTAGAGTCGGCGCATGGCCCGGCTCATCTTCTCGGCTATCGCCTCGGTCGACGGCTACACAGTGGACGCGTCCGGGTCGTTCGAGTGGGCGCATCCCGACCGAGAGGTGCACGCGTTCGCCAACGACCTGGATCGCGGGATCGGCACCTACCTGTACGGGCGGCGAATGTACGAGACGATGCGCGTCTGGCAGGACATGCCGGAGGACGACCCGCTGATCGCCGACTACGCCGCGGTCTGGCGCGACGCCGACAAGGTCGTCTTCTCGTCCTCCCTCGCCGACGTCGCGACCCCCCGCACCCGGCTGGAGCGTCGATTCGACCCGGAGCTCGTGCGCGAGCTGGTGCGGACCAGTGACCGGGATGTGTCGATCGGCGGCCCGACGGTGGCCGCCGCAGCATTCGCAGCAGGGCTCGTCGACCAGGTGTGGATGATCCTCGTCCCGGTCGCCGTCGGGGGCGGGACGCCCGCGCTGCCGCCCGGCCGCTTCGTCGCGCTCGACCTGCTCGAGGAGCGGCGGTTCGGCAACGGGACGGTCGCGCTGCACTACGCCGTGAACCGCGCCTGAGTCAGGCGGCGTCCCACCAGCGCAGCACGCGCAGGGCCCGCAGCGTCAGCCACTGGCTCGGGAACCCCTCCAGCTCGAACTCGACGAGCACCGAGCCCTCGTGGAGGTTCTCCAGCACCCAGCGTCCATCGGCGTCCGCCTTGCCCCGGACCAGCTCGACCGCCTGCGCGAGCCGCGGGTCCTTCAGGTCCTGCCTGCGGAAGTGCTCCAGTCCGCGCAGCACGTCGTGGTACCAGCGCACCGGGTAGGAGATCATCGTCATCCGCGGGTCGGCGACCGTCCCGTCGGAGCGTCGCCGGAAGAGCCCGCGCTCCAGCAGGTACTCCTCACCCGCCTCGACCGTCTCGGTCGCGCGGGGGTCGTCGCCGCCGGCCCTCTGCCAGTCGCGCAGACCCTCCACCGCACAGATCGTGGAGTGGAACGACGAGACCCGCGCGCCGTACTCCGCCCAGCAGTTCCAGCCGCCGTCGCTGAGGCGCGAACGGACCAGCGTCTCGGCCATCCTGTCGCCGCCCTCGCCGAAGTAGGAGGCGATGGTCAGGGCGACCCCGTTGATGCACGGTTCCGTCTCGCCCTCGAAGTACGGCTCGCCGGCGTGCTCCCAGCGAACATTTTCACGCACGCGGTCGATCGCGCGCCGGGCCTGCGGGCTCTCCGGATCGAGACCGAAGTCGACCAGCTGCTGCAGGCTGAAGTGGGTGGCGCTCCAGGCGTCGAACCCGTCGCGCTCCGGCGGGATCCAGCCGGGACGGTAGGTGCCGCCGTCCCGCAGCCCGTCGTCCGCCTGTTCCGCGAGAATGCGGGCTCCCCAGCCTTCGGTGGCCACCTTCGAGCGCTCCGCGGAGACCTCCTCCGGGGGTGCGTCGGTCAGGTCGGCGAGGACCTGCCAGCGGATCGCGGGGTCGGAGTCGAGAAGCCAGGCGACGGTGTCCACGGCGCTCACGGTAGTCGCACGTTCCGCCCGGAGGACAGTCCTTGCGCACCTGGGTACGCCCCTCGCGGGTCCCCTGTCAATCTCTCGACCCGCCTCCACCGGGTGTCTTCAGTGGGCCCCACAACCCAACCGGACACATCCATCGAAAGGAAACGGCAGTCATGACGATGTCAGACGACCAGTCCGCGGACACACCGATCTTCGACAGCAGGCGCGACGCGCTCGTCCCGGAGGCCGGCCTGCCCGACGCGGTGCGGCCCGGCGACGAAGCCGGGGGCGACGGCTCGGCCGGAGGCGGCCAGGGCGGCGTGAAGGAGGAGGCCGGACGTGTCGCAGGCGCGGCGGCGGAGGCGGGCAAGGACGTGGCCGCCACCGCGGCCGAGCAGGCGAAGAACGTCGCAGGCGAGGCCAAGTCGCAGGCGAAGGACCTCTACCGGCAGACCCAGCAGGAGCTGCGGGAGCAGGCGGCGCAGCAGCAGGAGCGGGTCGCGAGCGGCCTGCGCTCCGTCGGCGACGAGCTCGACCAGATGGCCTCCGCATCCCAACAGGGCGGTGTCGCCAGCGACCTGGTGCGCCAGGCCGCGCAGCGGACCCACTCCGTCGCGACCTGGCTCGACCAGCGCGACCCCGGTTCGCTGCTCGAGGAGGTCAAGTCGTACGCCCGTCGCAACCCGGGCACGTTCATCGCCGCTGCGGCGATCGCCGGCGCTCTCGCCGGCCGGCTGACCCGCGCGCTCGCGAGCGGAGGCGACTCCGGCGACAGCGGCCCGGCCCCCACCTCCACCTCGGTCGGCGGCGCGGGCGCCACCACCGGCGGCTACAGCGCCGGTCCAGGTGCGGCCATGGGCGATGACGACCTCTACGACGACGGCACCGGCAACGATCTTCCCGAGATCCCGGGGTCGGGCTACACCGGGGGTCGTCCATGACCGACCAGCCCAGCCCTGCGGAGGAGCGCGCGGCGACCAGTTCGCTGGGCGAGCTCCTCGGGGAGGTCAGCCGTGACCTCTCCACCCTGATCCGCCAGGAGATGGAGCTCGCCAAGGCCGAGATCCGGCAGACCGCCACCCGCGCAGGCAAGGGTGCGGGGCTGCTCGGCGGCGCCGGCTACGCCGGCCTCATGGCGGTGTTCTTCCTGTCCATCGCCCTCTGGTGGGCGCTGGGCTACCTGGTCGGCAACGCCTGGTCGGCGGTGATCGTCGCCGTCATCTGGGCCATCGTCGCGCTCGTCCTGTACCTGGTCGGGCGCAAGCAGCTGAAGACCGTGAAGGGCGCCCCGCAGACCGTGGAGACGGTCAAGGAGATCCCACCGACACTGAAACCGAACGGAGACAACCGATGAGCGACGACCCCGACGCGATCCGCGCCGACATCGAGGCCACCCGCCGCAACCTCAGCGGCGACGTGGACGCACTGGCCGACAAGGTCACGCCAAGCAAGATCGCCCAGCGCCAGACGCGCAAGGTGAAGGGCGCATTCCACTCCATCAGCGAGAAGATCATGGGAACGGCGGACGACATGAGCAGCAGCGCAGGCGGAGCCGTCTCGAGTGCGGGCGACTCCGTGGCGGACGCCGGCCGCACCGTCGTGCACAAGGCGCAGGGCAACCCGCTCGCCGTCGGCCTCATCGCCTTCGGCGTCGGCGCGCTCGTCGCCTCCCTCATCCCGCCGAGCAGCAAGGAGCAGGAACTCGCTTCCGGCGTCAAGGACGCCGCCCAGCCGCTGCTCCACGAGGCGGCCGAGGTCGGCAAGCAGGTCGCGAGCGACCTGAAGGAGCCGGCGCAGGAGGCCGTTCAGTCCGTGAAGGAGACCGCGCAGGAGGGGGTCTCCACCGTCAAGGAGGAGGCGACCGACCGCGTGGGCGACGTCACAGACCAGGCCGAAGAGTCGGGTCAGCGCCTGCAGTCCGACCAGTAGCGCACCCGCCGAGCGAACGCGGCGGAAGGCTTCCCCCGGGGTCTTCCGCCGCGTTTCGCGCGAGCGGGCCGAGTCCGGGCAGCAGTCTGATCAGGCGACGGGCAGGCCCACGACCCGGTTGCCTCCCGCGTTCTTCGCGGAGTACATCGCGTGGTCGGCCTCGCGGACGAGGCGGTCGGGGTTCCAGTCGGGGTCCTCGGTGCGCGCGATCGACATCCCGATGCTCGCACTGATCGGGAAGCCCTCCGGCAGGTCGTCGAACGGCTTCTCGATGGCCTGGCGGATGCGGTCGGCGACGTCGGCGGCCGCAGCCAGCTCGGGCACCTCGCAGACCACCACGAACTCATCCCCGCCGTAGCGCGCGACGAGGTCCTCCTGGCGGACCGTGGCCTGCAGCCGGCGGCCGACCTCGCGCAGCAGCAGGTCGCCGGTGTGGTGGCCGAGGCCGTCGTTCACCCGCTTGAACCCGTCGAGGTCGATGAAGAGGGTCGCGACCAGGGTCGACACCGACCGCTGGTACTCCAGCAGCTGCGTCTCCAGCCGGCGGCGGTTCGGCAGACCGGTCGTCTCGTCGTGCATGGCCGCGTGCTCCAGCTGGCGCTGCAGGCGGAGCGTCGTGATCGCCTGCGCGGCCTGGTTCGAGAGCGCGTCGGCGAGCGGAGCAGCCTCGGAGTCGAATGTCCGCGGGTGCAGGAAGAACGCGACGAAGACCCCGAAGAGCACGTCGTCGTGCTGGATGGGCGACACGAGCACCGCATCCATGGCGGCGTCGCGCATCGCCTGCCCGAGGACGGGCGAGAACTCGTCGCCCTCGGTCGTGCCGCTGATCGCCACGACCGAGCGCAGCGCCGAGACCTGCGACACGAGCGATGCGGTCTGCTGCGGGTCGCGCAACGGGTTGCTCCCGGAGCTGTGCGCGAAGCCGCCGGTGTCGTCGTGGAGGAACACCGCGACCTGCTCCGCCTGGTACGCCTTGGCGACGGTGCCGACCAGGATGTCGACCAGCTCCTGCTCGGTCGTCGCCGCAGAGAAGGCGATCGAGGAGTCGATGATCAGCTGGAGCCGGTTCCTTGTGCGCTCCTGAAGCGTCTGCGAGCGCACCAGCTCGAGCTCGCGTTCCGCGCGCTCCGTCGCATCCACGAGCACCAGGAGCTCGCCGTCGTCCGTGACGCGGCTGCCCACGATGACGGGCCTGGAGGATCCGTCGACGTTCGCCAGGCGAACAAAACCGTCGGAGCGACCGCCGATCCCGGCGATCCGGGTGCGCAGCGAGGTGAACGGCCGGCCGGTGAGCTCGGCAAGGGAGAGTCCGGTCCACTCCTCGAACACGGCGTTCGCGTCGGTGATCCGGCCCTCTCCGTCAAGCGAGAGAAGGGCGCTCGGCACGTCGTCTGCAGCTATGGGCCGCACCGCACACTCCTTCGGAATCGCATCGGGCCGCATGGCTGCGGGTGGATACCGATATGAACTTAGCGCACGAACGAGCGCAGCCATTCCTCGAATTCCCCCGCTTGACAGGGGCGTGCGATGTAGTAGCCCTGGGCGCGGTCGCAACCTGCGACCGTGACGCGCTCCAGCTGCTCCCGGGTCTCCACCCCTTCGGCGACGACGCGCATCCCGCTCTGCTTTGCCACCGCGACGGCGTCGCCGACGGCCGCCCAATCGCCGGCGGCGACGAGGCTGCGGTCGAGCTTCAGCTCTTTCGCGTGGACGGCGACGGCACGCTCGATGGACGAGTGACCCGAGCCGAAGTCGTCGATCGATACCGTGACGCCCCACTGCTGGATGATGTCGAGGCGACCGGCGACGACGGCGTAGTCCTCGATCCGCTCGGCCTCGGTGACCTCGACGATGAGGTCGGCCGGCGGCAGGCCGGACTCGGCCAGCTGCCTCTCGAGCTCGTCGAAGAAGCGGTCGGTCTGCAGCTGCAGCGGCGAGACGTTGACGGCCACGGCGAGGTCGATCCCGCGCCGGCGCCAGTCGCGGCCGATCCGGCAGCACTCCCGCAGTGCGAACAGCCCGAGGTCGTGGATGAGGCCGCTCGCCTCGGCGAGCGCCACGAACTCCGCGGGCGGCATCGGCCCGAGCCGCGGATGCGTCCACCGCGAGAGCCCCTCCACCGCGACGACATCGCCGGAGGGCAGGTCGATCTGCGGTTGCACGTGCACTTCCAGCTGGTGGTCGGCGATCGCGCGGGCGAGCTCGCGCGCATCCACGTCGGCTGCTGTCACACGTACCTCCTCCTCGGCCACCCCCGCGATAGTTCCCGGCCCGGGGCCGACTGTCAACGGGCTGGCGCCGGCCGCGGATCGCTGCTCACCACGCTCGGGAGGGACGATCAGCGCGGTTCCCGGGAGGCCGGGCGGTAATCGGGCTGCGGGAACTCGGCGTCCACGTCGCCGGTCGGCTCCTCCTGCCGGAGGGTGTCGCCGATGCTGGGGCCTCCGCCGACGCGCGAGAACGCGACCCGGTCGCCGCGCGTGCTGCTCTGGTAGCTGACCGGCCGCCCCCCGACGGTGAGGTCGATCTCCGCGGGAGGGTGACCGTCGTCGAAGGGCACCGCCCGCTGGATCGCCGTGCCGTCCTGCTCCACGAACTCGGCGATCCCGAAGGTCAGCCGGCCGCGGTCGAAGGAGACGCGCACGAGGAGGTAGGTATACAGCTCGTCGTCGGACAGCGCGTCCAGCTCGCCGACGAGCGACGAGAGCGCGCCCGTCTCGCCGAGCCGCGATCCGGCGTCCGTCAGCTCGCCCGCCCAGGCCCGGACGTGCGGGACGAGGTCACCGATCGCCGCCTCGTACGACTCCGGCGACTCCCCTCGGATGCCGTGCTCGCCGAGCTCCGCCCAGTACCGGTCCCGCTCGTCGTCGTGGCCGACGGGCACGGTGACCCGTGGCTCCTCGCCGCGGGACGCCTCCCACGCCGCGAACTCGCCGGCGGTGAACAGCGCCCGCAGCTGCCGGATCGCATCGTCGTCCCCCGGCCCCGCCGCCGAGGCGAGGATCGCCCGCTCGAAGAACGCGTTGTCGTCCACGTCATCTCCTCTTCGTCGCTCCCAGCATCGCAGGCTACCGCCCGGCGGTGAAGTCGGCCGGGCAAACGAAATCGGCTAACGTACGAGGACTGCCCCGGTCCCGAAGGAGTCGCCCGTGACAACAACCCTGCCCGCCACCACCTCGAAGGGCGCCTCGCTTCGGCGGAGCCTCGGCCTGTGGGCGATCGTCGGACTGGGTCTCGGCTACATGACGCCGACCGTGGTGTTCGACACCTTCGGGATCGTTTCGGGGCAGACGGACGGGGCCGTTCCGGCCGCCTACCTGATCGCCCTCATCGTGATGATGTTCACCGCGCTGAGCTACGGCAAGATGGCGGGCGCCATCCCGAGCGCAGGTTCCGCGTACACATACGCCCGGGAGTCCATCCACCCCAACGTCGGGTTCATGGTGGGCTGGACGTCGCTCATCGACTACATCCTGCTGCCGATGGTGAACTGCCTGATCATCCGCCTCTACCTGGAGCAGGTCTTCCCGGCCGTGCCCAGCTGGATCTGGGTGGTCGTCTACTGCGTCGGGGTCACCACGCTGATCGCCTTCACCATGCGCGGCACGTCGAACGTCAACATGATCCTGCTGGTGTTCGCCGTCGTCGTCATGGCGGTCTTCATCGTGATGACGGTCGCGCAGCTTGCCGGAGGAGCGGGCGACGGCACGGTCGCCTCGGTGAAGCCGTTCGCGCACGACGGCGTGACCCTCGGCGCCGTGCTGACCGGCGCGACGGTGGTGTGCTTCTCGTTCATCGGGTTCGATGCGGTCACCATGTACGCGGAGGAGGCGAAGTCGCCGCGCATCATGCCGCGCGCCATCCTGCTCACCGTGCTCATCGGCGGCGCGATCTTCCTGGTCGCCGCCTACTTCACGCAGCTGCGCTTCCCGACCAACACCCCGTTCGGCGACTTCACCGACGACCCGCTGCCGCAGATCGGCCTCATCGTCGGCGGCCCGGTGTTCCAGGCGGTCTTCGTCTCCGCCGGCTTCTGCGCGACCCTGGCCTCCGGCCTCGCCTCGCACGCCTCGGTGTCGCGGATGCTGCTCGTGATGGGCCGCAACAACGTGCTGCCGCGCCGCTTCTTCGGCTACATCAGCCCCAAGACGCAGACCCCGGTGCTGAACATCGTCCTCGTCGGCGTCGTCTCGCTGCTCGCCGTGGCGTTCTCGCTGGAGCTCATCTCGGCGTTCATCAACTTCGGCGCGCTCATCGCCTTCACCTTCGTCAACATCTCGGTGATCGCCTGGTTCGCCATCCGCCAGGGGCGCCGCCGCAAGCCGAAGGACATCGTCCGCTTCATCGTGCTCCCCGGCATCGGGATGCTGCTGACGGGCATCCTGTGGGTCAACCTCCACTCCGACGCGCTCATCGGCGGCATCGTCTGGGCGGTGATCGGCTTCGCCTACCTGCTGTTCCTGACCCGCGGGTTCCGCCGTCCCGTCGCCGGCTTCGACGAGAGCCAGCCGGTGACGGGCTTCAACAAGGCCGTCTGAGACCGGGTCCGGGATGAGACGCATCGGCCTGCTCGGCGGGATGAGCTGGGAGAGCTCCGCGCTCTACTACTCCGCCGTCAACGAGGGCGTCCGGGAGCAGCTCGGCGGCCTTCACTCGGCCGATCTGGTCATGGTCTCGGTCGACTTCGCCGAGGTGGAGCGCCTGCAGGCACAGGGCGAGTGGGAGCGCGCGGGTGAGCTGCTCGCGGCGGAGGCGGTGCGGCTCGAACGGGCCGGCGCCGAGTGCGTCGTGCTCTGCACGAACACCATGCACAAGGTGGCCGACCGTGTGCAGGCCGCCGTCGGCATCCCGCTGCTGCACCTTGCCGATGTGACCGCGGCGGCCGTGCGGGATGCGGGCGTCGGGACGGTGGCGCTGCTCGGAACGCGCTTCACCATGCGGGAGGCGTTCTACCGCGAACGGCTCGCGTCGCACGGGCTCGAGGTGCTGGTGCCGCCGGCCGAGACGCAGGCCGAGCTCGACCGGATCATCTACGACGAGCTCGTCCTGGGAGTCGTGCGGGAGGAGTCCCGCGCGATCTACCGTGAGGCGATCGCGCACCTCGTCGGCTCGGGAGCGGCGGGCGTCATCCTCGGCTGCACGGAGATCGAGCTGCTCGTCCGCCCGGAGGACGCGCCGGTGCCGACGTTCCCGACGACGGCCCTGCACGCGGCCGCAGCCGTCCGGTTCGCGCTCGACGAGGACTGACGGCGGACGCCGACGAAACTCATACTGCGCACATAGCCGGCTCCCAGGCCACGTAAGAATCCGCAAAGAATGCATCTGCATCCTGAGATGTATGGACCCGACCTTGACGGTACCGGCACCGGTCACCCGCCGCGAGCGCACTCGCGGCCGACGTGCCGACCCGCGCGCCGGTTCTCGGACGGTCCGCCTCGTCATGGTGCTCGGCGTCGTCGCGGTGCTCGGGATGTGGTGGCTCAGCGTCCCGTCGGGTTTCGCCGCGACGCCCGCCGACGCGATGACGTCGCTGGGCGAGCTGAGCGGGATGGTCGGCGCCTTCCTCGTCTGCGCCCAGGTGCTGCTGATCGCCCGGGTGCCGTGGTTCGAGAACGCAGTCGGACTCGACCGGCTCGTCTCATGGCACCGCTCGCTCGGCGCGTCCGTCGTCTTCCTCGTGGTCGCGCACGTGCTCTTCCTCGTCATCGGCGGTGAGCTGCTGTCGCGGAACCTGCCGTGGACGGAGTTCCTCTCCCTCCTGAACACCTACCCCGACATGACCGCCGCGCTCATCGGCACCATCGCCTTCCTCGCGGTCGGCTTCAGCAGCGCACGGCTCATCCGCCGCAAGCTCTCGTACGAGGTCTGGTACTGGCTGCACGTGACGACGTACGTCGCGATCTTCCTCACCTTCCTGCACCAGCTGAGTGGGGGTGCGCACTTCGTCGCCTACCCCGTCAACCGGGTGATCTGGATCGCGCTCTACCTCGGCACCGCCGCCGCCGTGCTCACGTGGCGGTTCATCCTGCCCGGGCTCGACGCGTGGCGCGGCAGGATGCGGGTCGTCAGCGTGGTGCCGGAGAGCCAGGGCGTCAACAGCGTCTGGCTGACCGGGCCGCACATCGACCGGCTGGGCGTGCGGGCGGGCAACTTCATGCTCTTCCGCTTCGTCACCTGGGGCCACCTGGCCACGGCGCACCCCTACTCGGTCTCCGCCGTGCCCGCGAACGGCTATCTGCGCATCACCGTCGGCGCGCTGGGCGACCACTCCAGCCGGATGCCGGCCCTGCGCCCCGGCTCCCTGGTCTTCGCCGAGGGCCCCTTCGGCCGGTTCACCGCCGATCGCGCCAGCCGTTCCCGCATCCTGCTGGTCGCCGGCGGCGCCGGCATCGGGCCGATCCGCGCTCTGGCCGAGGAGCTGGTGCGACGCGGCGCACGGCCCGTCGTGCTGTACCGCGCACGCTCGGCGCAGCACCTGGCCCTGCTGGGTGAACTGCAGTCGCTGCCCGGCGTCACGGTCGTGCCGCTGGTCGGCCGACGCTCCGAGCTCGGCTACGACCCGCTCGACGTCGACCCGCTGCGGCGCATCATCCCCGACCTGCACGACTGGGAGGCGTTCATCTGCGGCCCGGAGGGCATGGGCGAGCGGGTCGAGGCGTCGCTGAGGATGCTGCGGATGCCGAAGCGCTTCATCCACCGAGAAGAACTGAGCATGTCATGAACAGCAGATCCTGGCGGGGCACCGTCCTCTTCACCGTCATCCTGGTCGTCATGGGCGCGACGGTGGGGCTCAAGCTCTACGGGGTCGGCGAGCAGGTGGCCGCGGCTCCGGCCGCCTCCACGTCGACGTCGACCTCGACCTCGACCGGCACAGCCGGCACGGGCACGGCGGCCGGTTCCGGCTCCTCCGCCTCCTCCGGCACGACGACCACGGCGACGCCGACCCCCACTCCGTCCGCGAGCAGCACCGCGACGACGAAGACCGTGACCGGATCAGCCGTGGACACCCGCTACGGCACCGTCCAGGTCAAGGTCACCTTCTCCGGCAGCACGATCACCGCCGTCGACACGATCCAGGCGCCGAACGGCAACGGCCGCGACATCGAGATCGACCAGCAGGCCCTGCCGATGCTGGAGCAGGAGGTGCTGGCCTCGCAGTCGGCGAACATCGACACGGTGTCGGGAGCCACGTACACGTCGGAGGGCTACATCCAGTCGGTGCAGTCGGCGATCGACCACCGATGAGGTTCCTCGAGACCGTCATGGGGATCCCGATGTCCATCGACATCCGGGACACGGGCGACGTCGCGGCCGCCGCCGAGCGGGCGTTCTCGGCGCTGCGCGACGCAGACCGGCGGTTCAGCACCTACCGGTCCGACAGCGAGGTGAGCCGCGCCAATGCGGCCGGAGGGGAGGTCGCGGAGCCGAGCGACAACTTCCGCGAGGTCGTCGCGATCGGCGAGGGTGTCGCGCGTGCCTCAGGCGGCGCGTTCCGCATCCGGCGCCCGGACGGGACCTGGGACCTCGACGGCGTCGTCAAGGGCTGGGCCGCCGCCAGGGCCGCGCGCGAGCTCGACGCGGCCGGACTGCACGACTACTGCCTGAACGCCGGAGGGGACGTCGTCGTCTCCGGGAGCCCCGGCGACGGCCGGCCCTGGACCGTCGGCATCCGCTCGCCGCACTCCCCCGCCGGGATGCTGGCCGCCCTCTCCGTGCGGGACGGCGCCGTCGCCACCTCCGGCGCCTACGAGCGCGGCGACCACATCGTCGACGGACGGGACGGCTCGACCCCGCACGCCCTGCTCAGCGCGACCGTCGTCGCGGACGACCTCACGACGGCCGACGTCTGGGCGACCGCGGTCTTCGCCCTGGGTGCTGCGGGCATCCCGCTCGCACTGCAGGCCGGCGCGCGCGGCGTCCTGGTGCTCGACGCGGCGGGCCGCCTGGCCGGCGCGGGCGAGCTGACGTTCGCACCCCCGGCGAGCGCCGCGTGACCGAGACCTATACTTCGGACGTGAGCGGAAAGCCGCGGGTGCTGGTCGCGGAGGACGACAGCCGGCTCGCCGGGATGCTCGACAGCCTCCTCGCATCGGAGGGCTTCGAGGTCAGCCGGGCGGGCGACGGCCAGCGTGCCCTGCACCTGGGCCTGTCGGAGGCGTTCGACGTGATGGTGCTCGACCGCGGCCTCCCCGCGATCGAAGGGCTGGACGTGCTGCGGCGCCTGCGCGAGCACGGCGTCACGACCCCGATCCTGGTGCTCTCCGCGCTCGGCACGGCGCCCGACCGCGTCGACGGCCTCAACGCAGGAGCGGAGGACTACCTGGCGAAGCCGTTCGACATCGACGAGCTGGTGGCAAGGGTGCGCGCGCTGACCCGGCGGGCCGCCGCTGTGGTGCCGACCGTCCGCTTTCCCGGCGGCCGCATCGACACCGGGAGCCGCACGGTGACCCTGGACGACGGCAGCCGCACGGTGCTCTCCGAACGCGAGGCCGCGCTCCTGGAGCTGCTGGCCCGGCGACCCGAGCAGGTCTTCTCGCGCGCACTCCTGCTCGACGAGGTGTTCGCCGCGGCCGACGACCCCGGCGTCGTCGACACCTACGTGCACCACCTGCGGCGCAAGTTCGGCCGCACCCTCGTCGAGACGGTCCGCGGGGTCGGCTACCGGATGGGCGCCCTGCCGTGACCAGCGCCGACGAGCGCGAGCTGCGCACCGCATCGCGGCGGCTCGCCCTCCAGTTCGCCCTCATCATCGTGGGCCTCTTCGTCGCGCTCGGCGTCGTCGTCTTCTCGGTCGTCGCCGCGGGCCAGGCCGAGGCCGCGCGCAAGGTGCTGGCCGACGCCTCGATGGTCGACTCGCCGCACGATGCACCGCGCAACCTCCTGGTGACCGCCGTCGGACCGGACGGCAGCCGGGAGAGCTCCCCCGACCTGCCGGAGGGCCTGCCGGACGAGCAGGCACTCGCCCAAGTGGAGCAGAACGGCGGCTCGGTCTCCGGCGAGGTGGAGGCGGACGGCCGGCGCTACCTGGTCGAGACGGATGTGCGCAACGGCCGCGTCGTCCAGATCGCCTACGGCCTCGGCGAGCAGCAGGAGGAGCTCGCCCGCCTGCTCGTCGCCCTGGTCGCCTCCGGAGTGATCGCCACCGTCGCGGCCGCGTTGGTCGGCCTCTTCCTCGCCCGCCGATCGATCCGCCCGCTGGCGGACGCGCTCTCGCTGCAGCGGCGGTTCGTGGCCGACGCTGGCCACGAGCTCCGCACGCCGCTGACGTTGCTGAGCACGCGCGCCCAGCTGCTGCGCCGGCACGTCGTCTCGACGGACGCCGACGAGGAGGTGCGGACCGGCCTCGACGAGATCGTGGACGACAGCCGCGCACTCACCGAGATCGTGCAGGACCTGCTCACGGCCGCCGACCCCCGGCAGACCGCGGAGGCGGTCGAGGTCGACCTGGCCGAGCTCGCCGGCGCCGTCGCGCGGGCCGCAGAGGGCCGCGCGGAGGAGCGGGACGTCACCATCGACGTGTCACCGGAACCCGGCTCGCTCGTCACCGGCGCCCCGGTGTCGCTCCGCCGCATGATCGTCGCACTGATCGACAACGCCCTCGACCACGCCCGCTCGCACATCTCCGTCACCGTCGGTCCGCACCGCGACAGCGTGCTGCTCACGGTGCAGGACGACGGACCCGGCTTCTCGGAGGGCGTCGAGGATCGCGCGTTCGACCGGTTCGCCAGCGCTCGCGACGCGCAGACCGCCGAACCGCACGGGCGCCACTACGGACTCGGGCTGGCGCTTGTCGCCGAGGTGGTGAGCCGCCATCACGGGACGGTGGACGCGTCCAATCGCCCGGAGGGTGGTGCGGTCGTCACTGTGCGGCTGCCGAAGCGGCAGTGACGCGCCTGGCCGCCTAGCCGACGCCCTCCAGCGCATCCGTCTCGGTGTTGCCGATGTTCTCGATCACCTGCGGCCGGCGCTTGCGCAGGTACGCGAACCACACCACCGCACCGACCAGCGTCAGCAGGAAGAGGTACGGGATGACGTTGAGCGGGAACGCCGGCACCGGCCAGACGTTCGCGAAGAACACGTACGCCATGGCGGCGACCGCGACGACCGCGCACACCCAGACCAGACGGTTCGGGATGCCCGCACGGCGGGTGTAGACGATGCAGGCGATGGCGACCAGCGCGTACGCGACCATGTAGCCGTAGGTGCCGTACGTGTCCACCCAGACGACGATGTCCATCGGGTTCGCGCCGACCGCGAGCAGCATGATGTCGAGCACGATCGCCGCAGGCCCCGCGACCAGGAGGACGCGGTGCGGGGTGAGGTGACGCTCGTGCGTGCGGCCGAAGCGCTCGGGCAGCACGCCCTCCTTGCCCATCACGTAGAGCACGCGGCCCACGACGTTCAGCGGTGCGACGACCACGGCGAAGAACGACGCGCCGACGCCGAAGGTGAGCACGGGCGCGAACCAGGACGGCATCCCGATGAGCTTCGCGATGTCCTCCAGCGGGCTCGCGCTCGTGGCGAGGTCGTCGTGCAGCACGGCGATCTGCGTGTAGGCGGCGAACACGTAGAGCACGCCGACGACGACGGCGCTCCACATGATGGCGCGCGGGATCGCGGTGTACGGGTTCTTCGCCTCGCGGCCGAGAGCGTCCGCCGACGAGAAGCCGACGAAGCCGAGGATGCCGAGCACCATGCCGGCCGCGATGCCCTGGAACGGCGCCCCCTGGGCGAAGACCTGTGCGGGATCCCAGGCCGCAGGTCCCGCCCACACCAGAGCGGCGACCAGCAGGATGGTGATGATCGTCACCGACACCAGCTCGAGCACGAGCGAGACCCGGGCGGAGAGGCGGATGCCACGGATGGTGAACAGCGTCGCCAGCCCGCCGAGCACCACCGCGAGGCCGATGTACCAGCCGACGCCGCCCGCGGGAACGCCCAGCAGCACGAGGAACTGGTTGAAGTACGACACCGCGCCGCCGAGCGAGCCGGCCGCGATGCCCCAGCAGCCGATCACCAGCGTGACGCCGGCCAGGTAGGCGCCGGTCGGGCCGAGACCCTTCGCCACGTAGGTGTAGAGGGAGCCCGCAGAGGCGTGCTTCCGGGCGAAGACGACGACGCAGTAGCCGACGCAGAGGATGACGATGGTGGCGAGGATGAACGAGTAGATCGTCCCGTTGCCTGCGCCGACGAAGATCGACATGGCCGTGAAGGCGATGACCGCGCTCGGGGCGATGTTGGCGATGGCCTGGGCCGCGAGCTCCGGCCCGCTCATCACGCCGTGGCGGAGCCCGGCGTCGGTCGGGCTGCTGGCCCGGGTCTGTGTGGTTGACATGGCTCTCCAGTGAGTCGTTCGGGTCGGGCTAGGGGATGAGGAGGGTGCGTAGGACGGACCCGGCCTCGAGGTCGTCGAAGGCCTCCGCCGCCTCGGCCAGGGGTCGGCGGCCGGAGATCAGCGGGTCGAGCTTCAGCTGGCCGTCCATGTAGCGGTCGACCAGGGCGGGGATGTCGATGGACGGACGGACGGAGCCGTAGTTGGAGCCGAGGATGCGCTGGTCGGCCTCCGCCAGCACGAGCGGCTCGAACGACGCCTTCGCGCCCGTCGGCGGCAGGCCGACGATCACCGCGGCGCCGCCGAGGCCGAGCATCCGGATGGCCTGCTCGGTGGTGGTGGTGCGCCCGATCGCGTCGAAGGCGTAGTCGACGCCGTCCGGGATGAGCTCGAACAGCTGCTCGACCGCGTCGGCCTTGGAGGCGTCGATGCGGTCGGTCGCGCCGAACTGCAGCGCCATCTGGGTCTTGTCGGCGAGCACGTCGATGGCGACGATCCGCTCGGCTCCCGCAAGCTTCGCGCCCTGTACGACGTTGAGTCCCACTCCCCCGCAGCCGATCACGGCGACCGTCGAGCCGGGCTCGACCGCGGCGGTGTTGAGGACGGCGCCCACACCGGTCGCGACGGCGCAGCCGACGACCGCGATCACGTCGAGGGGCGCGTCATCCCGCACCTTGACCGCGCCGGAGGCCGGGACGACGACCTCCTCGGCGAACGAGGAGACGCCGAGGTAGTGGTGCACGGTCTCGCCGTCGCGCGACAGCCGCGAGGTGCCGTCGAACAGCACGCCCTTCGGCGCGACGACCGTCGCCACCTTCTGGCAGCGGGCCTCGTGACCGGACCGGCAGTAGCGGCACTCGCCGCACGGCGGTACCCAGCTGAGCACGACGTGGTCGCCGACCGCGAGCGACGTGACGCCGTCGCCGAGCTCGGTGACGACTCCCGAGCCCTCGTGGCCCATCACGAGCGGTGCCGGAGCGTCCCACTCGCCCCGCTTCACGTGCAGGTCGGAGTGGCAGACGCCCGCGGCGGCGATCTTCACACGCACCTCGCCCGGGCCGGGGGCGGCGAGCTCCACTTCGGTGAACTCGATGGCGGCGGACGGTTCGGTGAAGACGACGGCCTGCATGGGTACTCCTTCGTGTGCGGGTCTCGCTCGATGCTAGGAACCGCCCCCTCCCCATGTCATTCACAGAAATGCCGAATCCTCGGGGCTCCTTCGACATTTCGTACACTGTGACCGTGACCCGCGACATCGCCTCCATCGCCCGCACCCTCGGCGGACGCGTGGTGGAGGGACGCGTGGATGCCGGGATGCCGGTCGACTCGGCGGTGGCGCTCGACGACTTCTCCGTGGTCGCCCACCCGGCGTTCGCGACTCTCGTGGTCGCCCCTGCCGCGGCGGTCACGGCTGCCCTCTCCGCCGGGGACGCGCGCGCCGAGTCCCTGCGCAGTGCGGTTGTCGCCTGCCACTCGGAGGATGCAGCGCTGCTGCACGCGCTCGAACGAACCGGCACCACGGCGATCGTCGGCACCGCACCCACCGACGACCTGCTCGAGCCCGTGCTCGCGGCGCTCCTCGCCGTCGACCAGGCCGCGGAGGATCGTGCGGTGACGAGTGCCATGAAGGTGCTCACCCTGGCCGCGCGGCGCGGCGGCGTCTCCGGCGTCGTCGCCGAGCTCGCGCACCGGATCGACGGTTGGGCGGTGCTGCTCGACCGGCACGGGCAGGTGATCACGAGCGCCGGCGCGGGGGCGCTGCACGTTCAGGATGCGATGGCCGTCGCGCTGTCGCGTCCCGTGCGCGTGAGGCACCGGGCGCTGCAGGTGCACGTCGTGGGGTCGGGCGAGGACCTCTCGGCGCGACTGGTGGTGAGCCCGCGCACCGAGTCGTCGAGCCGGGCGCGCGAGCTCGGCTCGCAGGCGGCCGCCCTCCTCGACCTCGTGCTCAGGACGGACGACCCGACCAGGACGGAACGGCTCGGCCGCGCGGTGATGATCGATGCGCTGCTCGCGGGCGGGCCGGCCGCGGCGTCGCTGCTGCGGCAGTGGGGCGTGCACGAGAGCTCGCTCACCGCGTTCGCGCTGACCGCGCGGTCCACGTCCGTCGAGGTGGAGCGGCTGGTGTCGCACTGGCTCGACGAGCTCGGAGCCGCGCACATCCTCACCGAGCGGCACGGCGTCGTCACCGGCTTCCTGCGCGACGACCAGGTGGATGCCGTGGCCGCGCGCGTGGAGGCGTACTCGTCCGCGATCTTCCTCGGCGTCGGGAACCCGGCCGCGACGGACGCGCTGGCGGGAAGCGCGGCGGAGGCCGGCCATGCCGTCGAGTCGGCGCGCGCGGAGGGGCGGCGCGTCGTCCGCTATCGAAGCATCCCGACGATCGAGCTGGTGCTCGATCGCCTCGCGGACGAGGACGCCGTCCGGGTCGCGAGGCTGCTCGACCCGCTGCGTGACGACGGCGGCCGGCACGGCGACCTGACCGAGACCCTTCGCGTGTACCTGGCCGAGAACGGCGCGTGGGGCGCGACGGCCGACCGCCTCGGCGTGCACCGCCAGACTCTGACCTCGCGCATCCACCGGATCGAGGGGCTGCTCGGCCTGTCGCTCGCCGACGCGGACGACCGCACCGCCGCCTGGCTGGCCCTGCGCGCTCTCGGCGGATCGGCGCGGCCGGCGTCGGGCTGACGGGCCGGGGCTCGGCTGGTCACGGGCCGGCGCCGACCCCGGGCGGGTTGCGGCGCGAGCCGTGCAGCCTTCTGCGGGGAGCCCTGCGGCGTCCCGAGCGCTTCCGGCCGTCGGGGAATTCGTCCTTCGGGTAGCTGCGGCCCGCCCACCACGTGTACGCGACGATGAGCAGGATCGCGGTCAGGTAGACCACCGCCCACCAGGGGAACTGCAGCGTCGCCGTCGTCCTCTTCGCCGTCGCCTCGTCCTTCGGCGGCGTCGGCGTGATCCGCTGGCCCGTCACCAGGATGCGGTGCGTGTTGATGCCGAGCGGCGTGCAGGTCACCAGGGTGACCAGGTCCTTCCCTGCCTGCTGCCGGAGGGTGGTGGTGTCCTCCGGGTCGACGACGCGCGTGTCGATGACCTGATACGTGAGGACCTGCCCGAAGGTCGTGACGATGAACCGATCGCCGACCTGGATCTTGTCGAGGTCGGTGAACATGGTCGCGTCCGCGAGCCCGCGGTGCGCGGTGATGACCGAGCGGGTGTTCTTCCCGCCGACGGGCAGCGATGTGCCCTGGAGGTGGCCGGCGCCTTTGAGCAGGGACTCCTCGCTGGTGCCGTGATAGATCGGGAGGTCGACGCCGATCTTGGGGATCTGGATGCGTGACATGGTACGGCTCGGTGTGTCGAGCAGCTTCCAGTAGTCGAACTCGTCGGAGCTGCTCTTGCCGCTTCCCGTCGGGACATTGGCGTTCGCCTCGAGGACGGCGCCGCTGGAGAGCGCCTTGTTGTAGCGATGCGCCTCCTCCAACTGTTCGGACGCCGTCGGCTGGACCTTCTTGATCGAGTCGGCGTACTTACTGATGACCAGGGACTGGTTGTAGGCGGACAGCCAGCTCGCCGCGGGCGAGTACGCGAGGACCGTCGCGCCGAGCACGGCGAGGACCGCAGTGATGAGGAGGAGAGGACCGGGACGCCACCGGCGCCGCGGCGGCGCATGACGTGAGCGTCGACGGGACATGTTCTTCGGGTCTCGGGTTCGGGTTCGGAATGTGCGAAGGGGGCGGACCGGACAGGCCGGCCCGCCCCCTCAGTCGGTTGCGAGACCGATCAGGCGTTCTCGTTGCTCGTCGCGCGGCGACGACGGATCAGCATGACCCCGCCGAGCGCGATGACGAGCAGCGCGATGCCGCCGACCGTCAGCGCCACCTGCACGCTGGAACCGGTGAACGGAAGCTCGGGCACGCCCTGCTGGACGTTCTCGATCTTCACGAGCGGGGTGGTGCCGTTGGCGCCGACCTTGACCATGACCGCGGTGAGGGCCGCGGTGCCGGTCGGCAGGACGAAGCCGTTCGGCGCCAGGATCTCCTTCAGCACGTAGCAGCGCTGCTGGAAGTCGTGGCCGGCCTTGGTGGTGTTCGACACGGTACCGTCGGCCGCGACCGTGGTCTCGGTGTCACCGATCCAGAGACCCGGGATGAAGACCTTGCCGCTGTCGTCGGAGGTGACCTGGTACGCGTTGCCGCTCGCCGGGTCCTTCACCTGGGTGAAGCCGGTGCTGATGTCCGGGAGGCACTGACCCTGCTGGTCGGTGGTGCCCTGGTAGACCTCGAACTTCGCGCCCTTCAGGCCGTCGTTCGCGTTGGACTTGTTGACCTTCTGGACGGTCAGGTCGCCCCAGCGGGTGACCTTCTCGTTGGTCGGAGAGCCGTCCGGGGTGTTCGGCTGGCCGGGGGTCAGCACGAAGTCGTTGAGGTTCACGTACGCGGTGTTCTTGATCTCGCCCGGGGCGTTCGCCTTGGCCTGGAAGCCGACGACGATGTTCTTGCCCGGCACGAGCTTGGCGAGCCCCGCAGCGGTGAGGGTGACCGTGAGCTTCTGACCGGCCCAGGTCGCGGTGAAGTCGGTTCCCGCGACCAGCGCGGTGCCGTCGAGCTTGACGGTCACGGTGCCCGCGGTCGTGATGGGGGTCAGCTTCGTGTCGAGGTCGTCGACCACCGAGAACTTGGTGTAGGTCTGGCCCGCGGCGAGCGCCGGGATCAGCTGGGTGACCTCGTATTTCACCGGGGCACCGAGAACCGCGCCGCTGTTCTCCTGGTCGACCACGTTCTTCTTCGGGGCCTCGGCGACCGTGTTCTTCGGGTAGACGTTGACGTCGTAGACCCAGTTGCCGTTCAGGTTGACCTGATCGTTCGCCTTCTGCGGCGTCGGCAGGGTCACGATGAACGGCGCGGACTTCTCGACCACGCCGGCGGGGGCCTGGACCTCGCGCACGAAGTACGGCCCGAGCGGCAGCTTCGCCGAGGTCGCCGTGCCGTTGGCATCGGTCGCCGCCAGCCTGGTGCACTGGCCCAGGTTGTAGTTCGCCAGTTTCGTCCCGGTCTGGGCGGCGATCTTCTGAGCCGGCGTTATCGCGTTCAGGGCGTCCCACCCGGCGTTCGTGCCGTCGAACAGATTGACGCCGGTGATCGGGCAGTACTCGAAGACCACGCCGGAAATCGGCTTGGTGGTCGGGTTCGTGCCGGTGCCGTCGGGTGTCTGCTTGCCGTCGCCGGTGTTGGCGAACTTGTGGACGATGATCGACCCCTGCTGACTGGTGTCGATCGAAGCGGCGTTCGCCGCGGCACTGGATGCGAATGCCCCGAGGACACCCAGCGTCAGGGCCGTTCCGACAGCCAGGGCCCTGCGCCCGCGGTGCCGTGTGATTGCGGTCATTGAGGTTTCGTTTCCTTTCTCCACCGCTCTGGTGCGATGCGAGCTCTCATCTATGAAGACGTGGATCTGGGCGATTCACGACGCGGGATCCGGATCGGATTCAGACATTCCGTCGACGGCGGATCAGCTGCCATACGCCGAGGGCCAGCGCGACGGCGAAGACGCTGAGCGCCGTGAACGTCAGAGCGTCCGTGCCGAGGCCACCCGTGAACGGGATGGCCGGGACGGGCAGCTGCACGTTCGCCACGTCGGGCAGCTGGACCGTCGTCGAAGCAGACGTCACGGTCACCGGGATCGGCTTCGGGTCGAGCCTGAAGCCGATCGGGGCCTGGGTCTCGACGAGCTGGTACGTGCCCGGCCCGAGATCGGTGAGCCGGAAGACTCCACCGATCGGATCGATGTCGGGCCCCGTGCACTGCGCTGCGAAGGCCGCGACGCAGTCGTTGACGACGATCGCCGGTCCGGTGGGCTTGCCCGTGCCGTCCACGGGGGTGAACGTCCAGGCCGCGCCGGTCAGGATGTTGGCGGACGCGCTCGAGTCGACCTTGTGCCACGCGACGTCTTTGACGTCGATGGGGACCGTCACGGTGCACTTCGCGTCTTTCGACCCTTCGGCACAGTTGGTCTTCCAGGTGGGCGAGACGACCGTGTTGACCAGCGAGTGGTCGCCGCCGTCCGGGCTCTTCACCGTCACCGAGTACGTGACCGTGACGGTGGCACCGGAGGCGAGCGGCCCGGACCACGAGATCTTGGGCGCGGTGTAGGTCACCACTCCGGAGGTCGCGGCGTGGTCGGCGTTGTAGATCGCATCCTTCAGGAGGTCGGTCAGGTCGTCGGAGAACGCAGCGCTGTTGTAGTCGAGCTGTCCGTTGTTGGTGACTGTGACGCTGTAGGCGACCTTCCCTCCTGGCACGGCGCTCTGCACGCCCGAGGTCTTCTTGATCAGCAGCGAGCACTGATACGGATCCGCCGAGACCAGATAGCTGACCGGGCCGGTCGTGTTGCCGCCCGGCTTGTCGTTTCCGGCCGCCGAGACCGTCACCGCGTTGGCGGAGTTGGAGATCGTCGCGGGCCCCGTCGCGTCGCAGGCGACTCGCGGGATGACCGTCTGGAAGCACATCTCCGGCGGCTTGCCCTGCCAGGTGATCGAGATCTGGCCGCTGACGACGCCCGACGGATCGTTGATGCCGTTGATCGTGACCGATGCGGTGATCGAGGTGACGGAGGTGGGGATCGACGACAGGTTCAGCGTGCCGCCGGCTGCCAGCGTCACACCGTTGAATCCCGGGATCACGGCGTTGTTCTGGTCTTTCAGAGTGATGGTCGAGTTCGTGTAGGTGCCCGCGACCAGCCCGGGAAGGGTGAGGGCGTTCCAGCCCGTGAAGCCGGCGGCGCCCGACCCGCAGTAGTAGCTCGTCGGGGTGACCGTCAGGTTCGCCGGACCCGAGACGCCGGTGCACCCTCCGCCGGTGATCGCGTTGAAGAAGGTGATCACGCCGTAGTCGCCGGTCGCCACGAGGCAGTTCGGGGCAACGTCGGAGGCGGAGCGGACGGTGTAGTTGATCGAGTTGGACGGACGGGTGAACCCGGTGCAGTTCGGAACGGTGCCCGTTCCCGAATACGAGGCGAAGTCGACGCAGAAGACGGTGCTCCCCGCGCTCCCGTAGACCTTCGTCCCGATCACGTAGGTGTCGCCTGCGCCGTTCCCGTTGCCGGTGTAGGCGGCGCCCGTCCCGGTGTACGGGTTGTTGGACAGTGCCGTGCCGCTGAGGTTCCAGCATTTCGAGGAGGTGCCCGCGCCGTTGGCGATCGTGCAGATCCCGGTCAGGGCGCCGGTGCTCGAGAGGATCGGGGCGAACGGCGTCCCCGTGAAAGCGGGCGGGATGGACGTCACGACCGGCCAGCTGCCCGAGCAGAGGGCGTTGGTGCTCGGCCGGTAGCAGTACGTCTGCCACGAACTGGACGTGTTGGTCGGCTGCACGCTCGCGAACACGTAGTCCCCGAACGTGGCGAGGGTCGGCGGGTAGAGCGTGCTCACCCCGCTGTTGAGCGTGGCGCCGCCGGCGCACACCGCTCCGGCCGTCGGACTGACACAGAAGATGCTGTTCCTGGTGCCGCCGCTGATCGTCGCAACGTAGATGTTCCCGTTCGCAGCGGGGATCGCGGTGCTGCCCACCTGAGCGCCGTTGTTGAAGCCCGGGATCTGGCCGTTCGCGATCACGCTGTAGCCGCAGCTCTTCGCGGTCGAGATGTCCAGGCAGGCGACGCCGGCGCTGGCCGCCGTGGTCAATCCGGCCAGCCAGTAGAGCCTGTTCCCCGAGATCCATGTGCCGCCCTGCCAGCCCGTGAAGCCCGCGAACTGCGTGCCCGTTCCGATCGGCGTCCCGATGACATCCGACCAGTACTGCGCATTGGACCCGGTCGGCCACCCGGGGCAGGTCGTCCCGTCCATCCGGGAGCAGTACACGACGTTGCCGGTGCGGTGATGGTAGACGCCGTAGATCAGCCCATTCTTGACGACGACGTTGTACGCGTCGCCTCCGCTCGTCGCCACCACGTTCGCGGTCGGGCTCGGGAAGTTGGTGGACAGCTGCCTCGTTCCCTGCGGAACGACGGTGCCCGTCCACCCGATTCCGGTGGCGTTCGCCGGAGCGGTTCCGGAGACCCAGGAGTTGCCGTTGTCGATCGAGTACTGCGGGGTCAGTGCGCCGAGGCCGTTCGGGTTCGGGGGCAGCCGCACGGATCCGGGGATGAAATTGCCCGCGTTCTTGATGTTGTCGGTGAGATTGACCGTGGCCGGAGCACTGGTGTCGTTCTGGTAGCTGACGACCCACTGGATCGTGTCGCCCGGCGCGGCCTCGCCGACGACGGCCCCGGCGGGCGAGTCGCTCGATGAGGCCTTGGAGCCGATGGCGAGGTTGGTCGCGGTCTTGTACAGCGTCGACACGCCGTTCGAACCCGCGTTAGAGAAGTACTGCGGCAGCACGAGCGTCGCGACGACGACCCCGACGGCCACGCAGAGGGCGAGGATCCCGGCCAACCGCCGCCGGCGGGTGGCGAGCACCCGGTAGGTGACCATCATCGACCGGTCACACCCTTTCGGGCCTCGACCGTGCGAAGGGTGCACGGGGTCGGGTGGGTGGCGGCCCCCAGCAAGGGGCGCATGGCGTGTTTCATGTCCGGTTGATCCTCAGCGAACCATCCGTGAGCCGACCGGGGTCGGCTCACGGATGCGGGTGTCGGTGTCAGCTAGGGCCGGGGTAATCAGCCCTTCACCTTCAATGACGCAAGTAATGCCGATGCATTACGCGATGCGCTGAAGAAAATGCATGCTCACGCGGTCCTGCGTCGCCGGAGGAGGTGCCAGCCTCCCAGGAGAGCCACGAGGCCGAGGAGCCCGAGCCCTCCGAACGTGTAAGCGTCCGCCCCGATACCGCCCGTGAACGGGATCGCGGGGACCGGCAGCTGCTTGTTCACCACGTCCGCCAGCGACACCGTGGTCGCCGACGCCTGCACCGTCACCGTGATCGGTGTCGAGTTCAGCCGGAACCCGAACGGGGCCTTCGTCTCGACGAGCCTGTAGGTCCCTGCGCCGAGGTTGGTCAGGCGGAACACGCCGGCGACCGGGTCGATGTCGGGCCCGGAGGACGCCGATGCGGACCCCGCGACGCAGTCCGTGACCACGATCGGCGTGCCGATCGGCTTGCCCGACCCGTCCACCTGGGTGAACGTCCACTCCGATCCCGCGAGCACGTTCTTCGAGTCGTCGACCTTGTGCCACACGACGTCCTTGACGTCGACCCGGACGGTCACCACGCACGCCGGATCGGTCGAGCCGGCCGGACAGTTGGTCCCCGGCGTGTTCGACACGATCCGGTTCACCATCGAGTGGTCGCCGGCATCCGGGTTCTTGACCGTCACCGAGTAGGTCACGGTGACGGTCGCGCCCGCCGCCAGCGGCCCGGTCCACGCGAGGGTCGGAGCCGCGTAGCTCGCGGTTCCCGCCGTCGCAGCGTGGTCGCCGTTGTAGACCGCATCCTTCAGCACGTCGGTCAGGTCGTCCGTGAAGTTCGCTGCGCGGTACGGCTGCGTTCCCGTGTTCTTCACCGTGATCGCGTAGGCCACCTTGTCTCCCGGCCCGGCGTTCTGCACGGGCGATGTCTTGGCGAACGCGATGCCGCACTGCGACGGGTCGGCTTTCACGACGAAACTCGCCTTGCCCGTCGTGTTTCCGTTCGGGGCGTCCGTGGCCGCGGGCGACCTCGTCACCGCCGTCGCCTGGTTGAACAGGTCGGCCTGGGCCGCGTCGCATGCCTGATCCGGGACCGTCGTGGAGAAGCACATCTCCGGCGGTGCGCCCTTCCAGCTCACCCCGACCGTGCCGCCGGAGGCGCCGATGTTCTGGTCCACGACGCCCTGCAGGGTGACCTCGACGGTCAGCGCGGAGGTCGCTCCGGTCGCCGGGATGGACGAGATGTCCAGCGTCGTGGTGCCCGACGGCAGCTTGACGCCGCTGAATCCGCTCACCGGCTGACGGTTCCGGTCGTAGACCGTGACCAGGGCGTTCGCGTAGCCCGCCGCCGGGGTGTCGACGAGGTCGATGGAGCTCCACCCGGTGAAGGCCGCGGCTCCCGAGCCGCAGTACGACGTCACCGGCTCCACGGTCACCGACGCGAAGGTCGAGAGGCAGGGACCGCCCGTGTCGGCGTCGAACGTGTTCATCAGGCGGCCGTCGCCGGCAGCGATGAGGCAACCGGGCACGCCGGCGATGGTGCGGGACGTGTAGTTGATGGGATTGGGTGGCGACGTGAAGCCGGAGCAGGGCTGGGCAAGTCCGCCGGAGACCTTGCTGAAGTCGAAGCAGCCGACCGCGTTGCCGTCGCTGACCGGCACGTAGACCTTGGTGCCGATCGTCAGGGCGTCACCGGCGTACGAGTCATGGAATCCGGCAGACGCGGGGTAGGGACTGGACACCTTCGCACCGGAGAGGTTCCAGCAGTTGTCCGTCAGATTCGAGACGAGGGAGCACACACCGGTCAGCGCGCCCGATGTGCTCAGCATGGGAGCGAGTCCGCCGTGGGCCGACGATCCGTACGGGATGCCGTCGGGCATCGCCTGGGGGTAGCCCGGGCAGAGGGAGTTCGTGGAGATCCGGTAGCAGTACAGGTTCGGGTTCGTGCCCGGCGGGACGCTCGCCGGCACCCAGGAGGGAACCAGGGTCGCGAAGACGTAGTCACCGAAGGTGAGCGTGTGCGGCGGCCGGTCGGAGCCCTGGATGCCGCCGACGTCGAACGTTCCGCACAACCCCGTCGAGGAGACGTCCGTGCGCACGAACTTGGACGGGTCGAAGCAGAGGATCTTCCCGTTAGCCGTCGCGAAGTAGTACTTGCCGTTCGACGCAGGAATACCGGTCCCGCTGATCTGCGGATTGTTGCCGGCGAAGTACGGAGCGTAGTTCACCTTGTCGATCGGGTGGAAGCCGCAGCTGACCAGGGTAACGATGTCGATGCACATCATCCCCACCGGGTACTTGCCGGTGGCATCCGCGACGGTGGCCTGCGCCTCCCAGAACAGTGTCGTCCCGACGAGGAAGGTCCCCTGCTCCCACCCGGTGGCCAGGTCGGCGTACGGGCCGGTGCCGATCTTCGCTCCGGCCTGTGTCGACGCGTAGGTGTACGTGGCCGGCCACCCTGGGCACACGCCGCCTGTCGCGGTCACGCACACCAGGGCCTGCTGGGTCGTGTTGTGGTGGTACGACGTGTACACCTGGTACTGGCCGTTCACCTGCGCGACGACCCCGTTGTACGCATCGCCGCCGTTCTGGTTGAAGGCGAAGCCCACCGGCTTCTGGAACGCAAGTCCGAACTGAGTCTGGAGTCCCTTCGCGGACGAGGCGACGCCTCCGGTGAACCCGACGCCGTTCGCGTTCGTCGGCGGCGCACCTGCCTGCCAGGTGCTTCCACCGTTCGTGCTGAACTGCGGCGCGAACGGCTGGCCCGGGATCTGCGCGGCCGGCAGCCGCAGCGAGTCCGGCACGTAGGCGCCGGCCGAGCTCAGGGGGTCCTTCACATCGACCGTCCCCGTCCGGCTGGTGTCGTTGCGGTAGCTGACGACCCAGTCGATCGTGTCACCGGGCTTGCCCGTACCCGTCTTGGCGCCGCCTGGTGCATCGGAGGATGCGGCGACCGACCCGTTCGTGCGGTTCTTCGCCGTCTTGTAGATGGTCGACACGCCGTTGCTCCCCGCGTTCGACAGGAACTGCGGCACGATCAGCGTGCCGGCCACCACCCCGACGGCCACACTGAGCGCGATCAGCCCGATCAGCCCGCGCCGGCGCCGCGTCCACGCGCGGTACGACACCATCACCGCTTCACCACCTCGTCCGAGGTGGACGCATTGGGGTGGTTGAAAGACGTATTGCGCATCTGGATAGTCCTCGTCGTCCTCCGAGCGGCACCGTGAGCTCACGGCTCGGGGCGGCGCTCGGATGCTCGAGCGGTCATCGGAAAGGACAGAACCTGCCCTTAACCCCTACAGACGAGCCCGACCCCGGAGCATGACGCGCAATACCGACAAAAAAGGCTGAGGCCCCGGGGATACCCGGGGCCTCAGCCATTTCGTTCGTCGTGGGTGCTTTTCGGAATCCGGTTGTTCAATGGCGGTAAGGGACGCCTGATTCGATGGTGTTCGTTATCCCAACCTTAGGCGCCGGTTCATCCGCCGCGTGCTTCGGCTGATCAGTGAAACAGCCTCGCTCCGCCGCTCTGCCCCGACGCGGAATGCCATTGCCGCTGAGACGCCGGAAAACGGCGTGTCCGCGCGTAGCCATGCCCCTCGCTGTGGGTATGGCGGGGAGGGAGTTGCTCCGAATATCGTCTGAGATGACTTGCGAGGGGGACATGAGCGCCGAAGAGATCGTGGTGGCCGCAACGGCGGCCGCCGGAGTAACCGATGTCCAGCCACTCACGCAAGGCGGTCAGAAGTTGGTGTTTTCGGCCCGACTTGCGGGTAACCCCGTGGTGCTGAAGGTCGTCATGATCCAAGCGGGTCCGACAGCAGAGGTAGCCGTCGAGCGCGCCCACCGAGAGGTGGAGTTACTCGCGGCCGTCGATTCCCCCCACGTCGTAAGCGTGCTCTCTGACGCCATAGAAATCGGGGATAGTCCGGACGCCGTGGTTTGGATCGAGGAGCGCCTAGACGGACACGATCTGCCCCAACTCGTTCCGCCACTCCTGGACGATGTGCAGATAGTCGACTTCCTCGTGCAGACGGCAAGAGGACTGAAGGCCTGTCACGACCTGGCTGTCGTGCATCGCGACCTTTCGCCGGCCAACGTAAGGAGAAAGGCGAATGGTACCTATGTCCTGATGGACCCTGGCCTCGCGCGCCACATTGAGCGAACGGCGATCACTGGCGACTTCCAGCCAGGTACGAACGGCTTCCGAAGCCCAGAGCACGTGTGGGGAGGAGAGCCCACTCCGGCCAGCGACATCTTCTGTTTGGGAATCCTGGCGTTTTTCCTTCGAACGGGCCACTTGCCCGTCGATCCACGCGGCACACAGGGGGAGTACGACAGACGACTTCGCATCGAGCAGGCGCCGTCGATTCTTTCGGTTGACTCATCCATCGACCCTGGCGTAGCGCACGTCATCGACACATGCTTGCTTCGGCAGGCGGCCCGGCGCTATCTGGATGGCTCAGAGCTTCTTGTTGCCCTCGAAGAGCTGACCAAGGGACACACCTCGTGAGCGGCTTACTCATCCATGACGGTCGACGAAGCGGTCACCGCGGATGGTGCGAAAGCGCCGTACGTGCGGGGGTGGCCGACGGGATATTCATCTCACCCTTTGCTACTCCGCGCGTCGCGCAACCTCGAAATCCAAGTGGTTCCGAGCTCAAAGACGCTATTTCAGCGGTCGGTGGTGAGGTCATCTTTGACGTCGCCACCCACGCAGCTCTGTTGCCGACAACTGACCGGGTCGACTTCTACGACACATGGGAGCTGTGGGGACCAGACGGACCGGTCCTCGACACCCCCGCCCGTCAATTGCAACACGTAGAAAGAGTCTTTGAGCGCCAAAGCGCGCTTGGAGTTCCGCTGTTGGCACCGACTGTAACGGTGACTTCGCTAGATGACAGCTCCTCGCAGATAGCTATCGGCGTCGCGACTGTAGCGGCAGGCCTTGCGAAGCACTCCTGGCAGACGCTCGTCGGAACTCGAGCATTTTGGCGATCCGATTACCGTCTCGATGAGTATGTAGGGCGCCTAGCTGCGCTCCGGAGCCCCACCTGGGTTGTGACAGTCGCGAACGAGATGGTTATGAACCATGAGCCCGATTTGGCTGACGTGGAAGCCTTCTCTGGCCTGCTGCGAACGATTCACTCGCTGTCCGAGCGGTCACGAGTGATTCTCACGAACGCTGACTTCGCAGGCTTGCTCGGAGTGGCTGCCGGAGCAGACACGATCGGTACGGGCTGGGACCGGTCGATGCGCACGTTCGATCCGCAGGCTTTCCACGTGAGTTCCGACGCGGGGCCAAGGATCCCGGCCTCGTACGTGACGCAGGGCGCCCTTTCGGCGGTGCTGCGACGGGATACCGCCGACGCGATCGAGCGGTGGAACCCGACGGTCGCTCAGGCCGTTCGTGGTGGACCTATGCCACCGAGCGAACAGGCAGAGCGCGAGCATCATATGCGGGCTCTCCGGGAGACCGCTCTCTCGGTCGCAGCAATTCGTGATCGCGTCGACAGAATCGCCAGGCTACGAGAACACTACGAAGCGGCCGGCAGAAACTTCGATCTTCTCATTGCCAATGTGCAGCCCTTCGTGAAGGCCAGCGACAAGGCTACTTGGCAGGCCCAGCAGCTTACGACGTTGGAGTCGTACGCCGTTGCTGAGGGTCTTTGGCGCATCTAGAAAGCGGTAGCAACTATACGTTCGGAGGCGACAAGTCGAGCGCCGGTGAAACTCTCTCGCCGTCGTGGGAGGTTTGGCTGCACCAACCACCGGTCCCCGTGAGCGACGCCGATGCGCAAGCGCCGAGCCGCAGCAAGCATGTCTGTGCTATCTCTGGGCACCGTTAGCAGGACGATGGCAACCGCATCTGACCATGAGGCGTACCTCACCGCTTGATGCGATGCCTTCCGCCATTCTGAGACCTTTGCTTCGAATGCAAACAACCTGCCCACCGGTCGGAGCCTGGGGTGGCGGCGAAATCCGGAACCGCTGGCCTCGATGACACCCTGCGCTTCAAGGCTCCGAACGTAGCCGCTCACCTGTCGCTCTGACATCTGCAGAGAGTTCCCGATAGCTGCCAACGTGGTGGTGCGTTTGGCGCTCACGGCGGCAGCCACCGTCGCAAGCGTGAGATTGAGCACCGGCGGAATGCCTGCCTCAAGCCGTAGCGAGAGTTCTTCTCTCGGATCGACAAGGGCCACCATGTCGGCGACTCCAATCGGACCAGAGAACTCGGGCACGACCAACACGCCACGCTCTGCTCCGGGTAGACGAGCTGCAAGAGATCTCATCGGCTCGTCGAGCACCCGCTCATGAATAGGCTCAAAGCGCCTTCCGGCTCTGACGTGGGCCGAAGCGCCCTCCACCAGTCTCGGGCCAACTCTGGCAGGAGACCACTGTTCCATGATCGAACCCACGACCCTCCCCGGATGATGCTCCAATGTACAGCGTACTTCCGACACCGCGAGCGCTACTGCACGTGCGGTGCACCAGGTCGCTCCCACTATGACGGTCGTTGTAACGTTCCTTAGCCAGCAGGGGTGCGCATCAGACGGTGCCATGCAGTACACGACTGTCGGTTCGTTGTTCCACAAGACCATCTCGTCAGCGTTCTCCAGCGAACCATATGTTCGAGTCCAGCAACCGGGACAGACAAGTGGGCATTTCGAGCAAGACCTGGTCGCGACGACGTCAGATCCATCGACTATCCCAACCAACTGGCTGCAGCGCGCTCTGCAGCGCGAATCACCTCATTCACTTCCCCGGCGACTAGCCGGTCGATATGGCGCCGGGGCGGAATTCCCACGGGGACGTTGAGGAACTGAGCGCAGGTCAGCGGGTCGCATGGCCCAAGAGCGATGAGGACCTCGTGTAGGCCGGCGATTACAGCGTGCGACCTCACCTGGAAGCCGGGAAAGACGTCCACACCGTCGATTGTCGATACGCGTAGGAGACGCTTCTGGTTCGCCGCTTCGGTGATGTCCGCGGGGCTGAGACCGAGTTCTCGTGCCAGGGCCGCCGTCGTGTACACCGGTCCGAGAATCGCTGCCCACGCGGACCCTCCGTGCGCGGAGTTCACCATTGCGCCCCCTCGTGGAGACGCACGCTTCGCCGAGAGGTGCACGAGTTCATAAGCGATCGCCGAGATCAGTCAGGCGGGACCGTAGCGCTCGGACAAGCGGCGTAGCCTCCAGCCACTCATTCACATCTCGACCGCTATCCATGCCTGTGGCTTCCACGATGTCGAGAACCCGGATCTGAAGGTGCGCGATGACGTTCACCACGTAGTCTGGGGACATCTCCGCGATCCGGTGCGGGCGCCGAAAGGTGTCTATCCACCATTCATCCTGCATTGTCACGACCCGCGGGTCGAAAGTCCCGGGGGGTCTGGAATCCAGTTCGGTGACAGGGGCGTTCGCTGTCTCTTCTAGCCCGTGCAGCCGCAAGTACCGCAGCGTGCGAACGTACGCAGCCGCTACATCCCTGAGGGGCACTTCGCGCTCCCACGCCGCCGCGATGACCGCCTCTGGGTCTATATCGAACGCGTACGCCAGCTCCGTTACGAGTTCCAGGTCGTCCACCCGTCGTCCTCCTCGTCGTCGTCCTCATCGTCGTCCTCATCGAGCGCATCGGCGTTCCGAACCATCTGCGCTGCCACCAGCACAGCGGCAAAGTCGTCGGCAGCTATCGCGTCGGCCGGCCGCTGACCCACGAGTGGATTAAGCGTGAGCAGCCAGCCCATGACGAAGTCGTCCCCGTGTCGGTCAAGCATTTTCCAGGTCGCGAACGCGACCCGCACGCGAGCCGCCTGCGACGCATCTGGACCCGGGTCAGTGGGTTCCGGCCACGCGTACGACCCCAGCGGTCCATCAGCGTCGGACAGCCGTGAGAGTACCCGGGCGCCGATGCTGTCCAGCAGGCACTGAGCCATCCAGGTGACCTCACTGTCTTTCGCTCGCTTCGCCACAGGAGAAGTGTTAGCCCATTGCTGTATCAATGGCAACGGTAATCTTGTCGACAAGTAAGTCACCGAGGACGACTACAAAGGTCGGCCACGGTCGACGACTGATGTTCCCGTTCAGGTCGCCTCTGAATTTCGGCTGGAGCCGCCCGGAAGCTGAGCGAAGGAACTCGAGCCGGAGCCGTCAGTCGGCCGAGCGCCGGGGAGTCTGGCCTTCCGCTTCGCGCATAGGGGACTTCTGATCCAATTGCGCTAGCGACCACTTGCCGTCGTCGAGCGTCAACTCACTCCAGGATCCGGTGAACACACGCGCCGTGCTGTTCGCAGAATCAATTTTCTCGAGAATCGGTCGGATGACGGCGTCGTGGGTGACGACGCACACCGCCCCGTCGGACGCTCCCACGAGCCGCTCGAGCGCGGGCATGGCCCGTTCGAGGACACGAGACAGGGGCTCCACGCCCGGAGCGGCGTCGACGCTCCCGAACTCTGCGACGACTTCGTGTTTGACGTGGCCCGTCCACGGCCCGTAGTCGCGGTCGTTGAATGCTTGGTCGGTCTTCACCGAGCATCCGCAGCGTTCCGCGATGATCCGCGCCGTTGTGACGGCACGGTCCAGTGGACTGCTGCGAACTTCCTCGATTCCACGAGGGGCGAGCGCTTCGGCGACGGCATGTGCTTCGGCGATGCCGGTCTCGTCGAGGGGCGGGTTGGCGAGACCGCGCAGTCGGCCTTCGGCGTTGAGGGCCGTCTGTCCGTGCCGGACGAGGAAGAGGTGACGCGGGCCGTTGTTCATGTCGCTCCTTGGGATGGGAGTGTCGGTTGCAGCTCGTCGGGGTCCAATGTCGTCCCGAAGACCTGCTCGTATAGGTCGGCGCCGAAGCTGGTGGGCAGCGGGATGCCCGGGCGGACGCGAAAGTCCCTGTGTCCGTCATCCTCTCGGCCGGCCCGCAGAAAGGCGGTGTCCGTTCGCTTCTCCGCGTGGGCCCGGCTCGCATACTCGTACAGGTGGGTGACGAAGGCGACGGAGACGCCGCTGTCGCGGAGTGCCCTGATCACGTTTCGGGCGATCTCCGATCCTTCACGCTCGTTCGTCGAAGCAAAGGACTCGTTGAGCAGGATGAGGCCGCCCCGTTGGGCTGCGTCGACGATGGCACTCATGCGTGACAGCTCCTCGTCGAGGCGACCGCTGGTCCGCTGGGCGTCTTCTTCGCGGGTGAAGTGGGTGTGGATGGTGGTGCGCAGGGCTGTGGAGAAGGATTCGGCCGGCACGAACAGGCCGCAGTGTGCCAGAAGGGTGGCCTGGCCGAGGCTGCGGAGGAAGGTGGATTTGCCGCCTCGGTTCGCCCCCGTGACGACGGTTACGGCAGCGTGACTCAGGTCCAGCGAGTTTGCCACCGCGGGTGACCTGGACAGCAGGACCAGGGCGGCATCATAGAGGCCCGTGCACATGACCCCTGGACTCGCGTGGAAGGTTGGCAGCGCCACGGGCTCGTCGAAGGAGGTCAGGGCATGGTGAAGATTGTTCGCGCCGACGAAGAAGGCTGCCTCTGTCCGTAAGGCGTTCCAGAAGCCGGTGAGGTGCTCCGCCGCCTGACTCAGCGCGTCGGCGACCGGGTCCAGTGTGCGGTCCTTGAGCTCGCTGAGCGCCTTGTATCCCGCTTCGTCCCGGTCGGGAAGGGTGAAGGTGTGGTCGGGACGCCGGAACCCCAGGCGCACCAGGAGCGAGGATCGGGTCAGCGGTGGCCGAGTCAGGCTGATGCCGGTGGCCTTGTTCGCGGTGCCGAGTGTGGCGACAGCGTCGACGCCGCGCGGGAAGGTCAACTCAGTAAGCAGCGAGGTGACCTGCTCGAGCCACTCGTCTGACACGTTCTGCTCGAGTGCCGCGAATAGATCAGTGAACGCCTGCGACTGGAACTTCGCGGCGTTCTCACGAGCGAGTTCGCGAAGTGCTCGAAGGTGTCGAAGGTGGATGCGGAGCACCTCGATGGAGTGATGCACCACTCCGGCGGGCGTGAACAGTCCCCAGCCGTACGCCTTCTTGACCTCGTCCAGGGCGCGCTTGGGCGCCTGGTAGAGCTCCAATACCGTCTCGGGATTCGCCAGCGCATCCCGCACTGCCGCCTGTCGGTAGGCGATGGCGGCTGGGTCGTTGAGCGGTTGGTGCAGTATCGCCGTCGCGACGGTCTCGACGGTCTTATCGTCGTGGGCCATCGACCGCACGAGGGCGCCCAGCTCGAGGTCGACGAATCGGTCGCGCGTAAGCTCATCGGGTTGGTATCCGACCGTGGCGTCACGGTCGCGATACAGCAGTCGCGGCCTCATGAGAGGACCCGCTCCCGGATGCGCTGTGGCGACAATCCGTACTTCTCGGCGATCGCGGTGGCGTGCGCGAGCCCATCCGGTGGCCGGCGGACGATGCGGAATGCGCGGTTCGTGGGGTCGTCCGCAGCGACCTCTGCCACGACGCTGACCAATGGTGGCGCCATCACCGCCAGCTCGTCAAGGAACGTGACCGTGACCCCGATGGCCCTGGCTTCGAGCAACGCGTGGAGGACGCGTTCGTTCAGGGCGAGCGCGTCCTGGGCGGTGGTCGAGCTGAAGAGCTCGTTCGCGATGACGATGGATTCTGAGGTCACGCGCTCGAGGATCGCCCGCACCCGCACGAGGTCGTCTTCAAGGCGGCCTCGCAGCTGAGCCAGGTCCTCCTGACGCTCGAAGTGCGTCAGGAGGAGATCGAAGCGAGCCAGTCTTGCGGTGCGTGCGGCGACCGGGAACCCGAGCGCGGCCATCCAGTGCAGTTGACCGAACACGCGGGCGAAGGTCGACTTGCCGCCCTGGTTGGCCCCGGTGACGACGAGGAACTGCTCGCCCGGCGCCAGGCGGATGTCGTTCGGGACGATGGACATGCGCGTGTCGGGCTGGGCGGCGAGCTGCAGGTCGTAGCTGTCACCGACCTGAACGCTTCGGTCCGTGGTGAGCTCGGGCAAGCAGGTGCATAGGGTCGTGCCGGCCGCCGCCTTCAGATAATCCACGACGGAGAGGTACAGGTGCAGTCCGCGTTCTAGTCCCCCGACAGTCGTATCCAGGAAGGCGGCGTGCTCGCGGGCGAAGCGGTCGAGCGCTTGAAATGCGGAGGGGAAGACCTCCGCAACGAGGTCGAGGACTCCCGCTTCGACGCGGTTCATCTCGACAGTGTCGACGAACCGTGTGCGGTGCGAACCGACCTCCGTCTCCTTGAAGCGGGCGAAGGCGGCGGTGACAACAGCACTCTGATCCGTGCCGCTTGCGTCTGCTGCAACGGTGACGCTTCCGCCTTGAATGTGGAAGTCGTACCTCACCGCGTCCAGCTGTGCGGTGACCGACCGGATATCCGTGCTCAAGCGGGTAAATGGTTCAGAGCCCACATACTCGGCCAGCGCTCGCGCAGCGGCTTGCAACGCTGCGGAGCGGAGCGGGCACTTTTCCAGGGCGTCGGCGGCGGTGCCTACGACGCCTGCGTATTGGTGGGCGGCATCCAGTAGAACCCGCTGGGCCTGTCGCGGATACCGCAATCGCCGGGCCAGGCCGAGGGACTCCCGCACCGCCGCCATGCCTGCGACAAACGTTCGGCAGGCAGCGATCACCTCTGGGGTGTCGAGGTCGGCGAACACCCCGTGTCGGTACTCGACCGTGGCAGCATCCGCCACGGTCCAGAACACCGGGGCCAGCTCCAGCGGGTCGTCGCCGAGCACGTCGGTGACGATCTGATCCAGGCCGAGATCAGGGAAGCATCCCGGCTGTTTTTCCGCCAGCTGCCTCGACTGGCCGGGTGGGAAAAGCAGTCTGGTGGGCGTTACCTCGCGGTCGTTCATCGGCGCTCCTCTACCTGGACGCGTGCAGCGTCACATTCAGGTAGAAGCCATCAGCGGTGACCCGCGGTTGCCGGTGAGCCTCATCACCGTGGTGCGTGCCGTAACCATAACACCGCTACCAGCGGACTTGTACCTGCGACGACTTCTGGCATGATGGGAGCTGACGGTTCGCCGTCGCGGTGGTGGGGCTCGCCGCAACCAACCTCGGCTCGCCGACAACGGTCCCTATCTCATGAGACGCGCACGCCCGTGCGCCCGGAGATAGGAGCGCGATGACCGATCACAGGCCCGAGCCGCCCCCGCATGGAGTCATCCTCGTCGGAGTGGCGAAGGATCTCGCGGACGCCGTCCTGATCGTCGCCTCGCGCCTGGCCGCGGACCTGGGATGTGATCTGGTCTGCGCGACGGTGGACCCGAACCGCTATGCCGTCGCTGAAGACAACGACGGCACCGTCCACTCTGTCCCGATCGACCCCGATCTTCCGGAGTTCGACGAAGACGTCTTCGATCCTGCGCTGACCCAGCGGATCGAGAAGCTGCTTTCGGGAACAGGCGTCTCCTGGAGCCCACGAACCCTTGCCGGCGACCCCGCGCGTGCCCTCGGCCACCTTGCGGAGAAGCTCGACGCCCGGATGATCGTCGTCGGAACTCACGAGGCTGGGCTGCGCACCAGCATGCGCGAGTTCTTCCGATCCTCCGTCGCTGTCCATCTCGCTCACCGGCAACACCGACCCGTCCTCGTCGTACCGCTATCCCCGGTCGACGACGGCCGAGCCTTGCCGTGGGAGTGACGGAAGGGGTCGCCGAGGTCTACCTGCTCCGCCACGGTGAGAGCACGGCCAACGCGCGAGGACTCTTCACGGGCGTCCTGGACCCGGAGCTCACCGAACTCGGGCGGGACGAAGCGCGCCACGCCGCGATGCTCCTGCAGGAGGCCGGCGTCCATCCCGCTCGGGTGCTGTGCTCAGCGCTGCAGCGCACCACCCAGACCGCCGAGGAGATGAGCGCGGTCATCGACCTGCCCCCGCACCTCGAAATCGAATGGCGACTCGACGAACGCAACTACGGGGCGCTCACCGGCCTCCCGAAGACCGAGGTCGCGCGACGCGCGGGCCAGGCACGCTACCGGGAGTGGCGACGCTCCTACGACGTCGCGCCACCGCCCATGTCGGAGGCCGATATGGCTCGACTCCGTGGCAGGCCACCCTTCAATCGGTTGCCGGCAGAGGCGCTCACAGCCACAGAGTCCCTCGCCGACGTTGTACGCCGGATGACACCGTTCCTCGACGATGTACTCATCCCCGGACTCGGCGCAGACCGCCCGATGCTGGTGATCGCGCACGGCAACTCCCTCCGGGCACTGCTGTTCGTGGTGCAGCAGCTGACGCGCGAGCAGGTGGAGCAGCTCAACATCCCTACCGGGCACCCGCTGCGTTGCCGTTTCGAGCAAACGGACGGCCGCTTCCGGCTCCAGTCCGCAACGTACCTCGACCCCGAGGCGGCGGCCGACGCCGCCGATGTCCTTCGAGCCCAAGGGGGCACCTGAATGGTGCCCCGTCGTGAAAGGAGCCGACTCCTGAACACCGAGAGCCAGACCATGCCCGTCGATCCTGACCTCGTCGCCGACGATGCCCCGGTGAGACGGACACGCCCTGTCCACCTCCACTGGAGATACATCGGCCTCGTGTTCGGTGGCGGCGCCATCGGCACCACGATCCGCTACCTCCTGTCGCTCTCGGTTCCGACCGTCGACGGGATCCCCGTGATCACATTCGCCATCAACGTGGTGGGGGCATTCGCGCTGGGCTGGCTCCTCGCCGGTCTCTCCCGCGGGCCGGACCGAGGCATCCGACGAGTCGTGCGACTCTTCGTCGGAACAGGGATACTCGGCGGGTTCACCACCTATAGCTCCTTCGCGGTCGACACCGATGGACTCATCGTCGCCTCCAACATCGGGGGAAGCATCGCGTACGCCGTCGCGACCCTCCTCGTCGGCGCGCTCGCCTCACTGGCCGGGATCGCTGTCGGCACCGCCATCAACCGCCGCACGGCCGGAGGGACCCGATGAGCGGGTTCCTGCTAGCCCTCGCGGTCGCCGGCGCCGGTGGAGTCGGCGCTGCCGGCCGCCTTGTGGTCGACGGCTTCGTGAAGTCACGGGTGACCATTCCGTTCCCACTCGGGACGACGATCATCAACATCTCCGGGTCGTTCCTCCTCGGACTCGTGACCGGTCTCGCCACCGCCGCGCTGTTGGCGCCTGAGTGGCGGGCCGTGATCGGAGTGGGGCTGCTCGGCGGGTACACCACATTCAGCACCGCCAGCTTCGAAACCGTCCGCCTCGCGCAGGAGGGCCGGTATCGTGCTGCGGCGGTCAACAGCGTCGGGATGCTCGCCGGCGCGCTGCTCGCCGCGGGGCTCGGCCTGTGGATCGGCTGGCTCTTGTGAGAAAGCCATCCGCGCGTGGTTCCGTTTATCTCGATTCTGTGCCACACTCCCAACCAGCGCTTCGGCGCTTCGGCGGTGGGGCTCGCCGACACCAACTTCGATGCCGACAACAGTCCCTATCTCACGCGATCACGCACGCCTGGAGATAGGAGACACCATGCACGAGCACGGCTACACCGGCCACATCGACGCCGCCCACCAGGGCCACTACATCAGCCACCCTGAGAGCCACCCTGTCGCGATCGAGCGAGTTACCGCCCGCCAGATCCTCGACTCCCGCGGCTACCCCACGGTCTCGGTCACGCTGCACCTGCATGATGGCACGCAGGTCTCCGCATCCGCGCCCGCCGGAGCCTCAACCGGGACGTATGAGGCCGTCGAGCTCCGCGACGACGGCCCCTCGTACTCCGGACGAAGCGTTCACCGCGCGGTCGCCGGCGTCGAGACGGAGATCTCGCCCTTGCTTGCGGGCCGCCACTGGACGACATTGCGCGAACTGGACGACGCCCTCCGCACACTCGACGGAACCGAGAACCTCGCCCGCCTCGGGGCCAACGCCGTGGTGGCGGTGTCCATCGCCGCGGCGCGGGCGTTCGCTCACGCCTCCGAAGTTCCGCTGCATGTGTGGCTGGCCCGGGTCACCGACAGCGCGCAGAGACTCCCCGTCCCACACTTCAACGTGCTCAACGGTGGCGCTCACGCGGCCAACCCGCTCGAGTTCCAGGAGTTCATGATCGCCCCCGTCGGCGCCGCGGATGAGGCCGCTGCGGTCGAGGCCGGCGCAGAGATCTATCACGCTCTCGCCGCCCGGGTGAAGGCACGCTTCCACACCGCGGGGCTTGGCGACGAGGGCGGCTTCGCCCCCGACATCGCCAGCCCCGAAGAAGCGATGGAACTCCTGGTGCAAGCCATCCAGGACGCCGGGTACACCCCCGGCCTGAACGACGTTGCCATCGCGATCGACCCCGCAGCGAACGGGTTCTACGAGCGGGAGGGAATGTACAAGATCGCCGGAAGGCTCCTGAGCCGCGACGAGCTCGTCGACTACTACATCAAGCTCCTCGACGACTACCCGCTGCGGTCCATCGAAGACGGCTTCGCCGAAGACGATCACGCCGGATGGAAGCTGCTCTACGACGCCGTCGGCGCCCGCACCCAGCTTGTCGGCGACGACCTCTACGTGACCGACCCGCGGCGAATCTCCGACGGCGCCCGCAACCACTACTCCAACGCGGCACTGATCAAGCCCAATCAGATCGGTACCGTCAGCTCCACACTGGACGCCATCGCAACCGCCCGACGATTCGGCATGCAGTCGATGGTCTCCCACCGCTCCGGCGAAACCACCGACGCCTTCATCGCCGACCTCGTCGTCGGAACCGGAACCGGGCAGATCAAGTCCGGCGCCCCCGCTCGAGGCGAGCGCGTCGTCAAGTACAACCGACTGCTCGACATCGAGCTGGACAACAAGTCTCTGCCCTACGGGCTCGAGCTGGCTCCAACCCACGCACCCGAGGTGGCGTTGGAGCCCTGAGAACACTTCCGCCCACATCGGGTTATCCACGTGACCCGGCGCGGGAGTGAGAGGGGGAGCGCCCTTATACCGAGGCGCTCCCCCTCGATTTTGAGTTGAAGGAGAGCCGGTGACATTGCCGCATAACGCTCGCAAGGACGAGGACGCGAAGTGGCTCACGCCGGGTGTCGCCTCGATCGGTGCGGCCAGCTTCTTCTCCGATGCCGGCCATGAGATCGCGACGAGCGTCGTGCCGGCGTTCCTCACCACGGTCCTCGGTGGCAGTGCAGCAACACTCGGCCTCATCGAGGGTGTCAGCGACGCACTCACCGGAGCGATGAAGGTGATCGGCGGCCCGCTCGCCAACGACCCGGCACGGCGGCGCAGGCTCGCCACCGGTGGATACATCGTCACCGCTGCAGCCACGGCAGCGATCGGGTTTGCCACCGCGGTCTGGCAGGTGGGAGTCCTCAGGGCACTGGCGTGGGGAGCCCGCGGGGTGCGATCCCCAGCCAGGGACGCGCTTCTGGGCTCCCTCGCCAGACCGCACACTTTCGGGCGCGCATTCGGTTTGGAGCGCGCGGGAGACAACCTCGGCGCGGTCGTCGGTCCACTGCTGGCCGCCGTGCTCGTCGCGTGGTTGGGCCTGCGACCGGCGATCTGGCTCGCGTTCATTCCCGGAATGCTTGCGGCTGTCGCCATCATCGTTGCCGCCCGCGAAGCCAAAGCGCACAATACTGGCGGGCGTCGACCGATTCGTCTGGACCCTCGGGGGCTACGCCGAGCTGGCATCGGGCGGCCGCTTTTGCCCGTGCTGCTCTTCGAGTGCGGCAACCTCGCGACCACCCTGTTGATCCTTCGGGCGACCGACCTGTTCACGACACTCGGGTTCGCACATGCCGCTTCGCTCGCGATCCTGCTCTACGCAGGACACAATGCGGTCGCCGCCTTGGTTTCTCTCCCCGGCGGGTACTGGCTAGACCGTGTGGGGCCCCGCCGCGTGTTCGCATCCGGGGCCATCGCTTACGTCTTCGCGTACGGGCTGATCGCCGTCGCCTCAGTCGACTGGGTGTTCGCCGCCGGGGGCTTTCTGCTCGCAGGAGCAGGCATCGGCCTGGCCGAGACGGCCGAGTCTGCCTTCATCGCTCAGATGTTGCCGGATGAACTCAGGGGTAGCGGATTCGGGGTAGTCGGAGGCATCCAGGCCGTTGGGAACATAGTCGGGACGGTGGTGGCGGGAGTGCTTTACGCGACAGTCTCTCCGGCCACCGCATTCGCGTACGCAGGCGCGTGGATGATCTTGTCCGTCGCAGCGTCTATCCTCCTCAAAGTCCCGAGAGCGGGCGGCGCTTAGCCTCCGTGACACATTGCGCAGTCGCCTCCACCCGCAGGCGCGAACGAACTCGCACCCGGTGACACACTTGGCTTCATAGCTGTGGCATGCCATCCATCTCCGCATTCACAGCTGCCCTTATGACCTACGGTTCGGAAACCGCCTACGAACCCCGAAAGCTCAAGCCAGCGCTCAGCGCTCTGGCCGCTTGGTCTTCACGCCAAGGGCTGCCGCTCCAGCCCGAGGTTGTACTCACTCGCGGGAACATCGCCGCGTTCGTCGACTCGGGAGTGCCTCACCTCTCCCCGGGAACTCGAGGCAACTACCGGTCCCAGCTGCTTCGCATCGCCGAGGTAGCACTTCCCGAGACCCTCGCACCGCAGCGGTTGCCAGCACTGTCGCCCTCATCGCCTGCCGCACCCTACTCACGCGAGGAACAGGACCACCTGAAGGAATGGGCGCGCAGACAACACCGCTCGCGTCGAACCGACGCCACCACCCTGCTCGCGCTGGGCCTCGGCGCCGGGCTGTCCGCGACAGAGATCGGGCGCATCCGCGCCCAGGACGTCATCCTGGACAATTCGGGGGCCGTGATCCTGCGCATCACATCTGGGCGCTCTCGCGACGTGCCCGTACTCCGCCGATGGGAGCGGGGGCTGCGAACGCATGCGGAGAGCCTCTGCGCGAACGACTACCTCTTCTTGCCGGGCCGATCCGCGGCGGGGAAGAACCTGATTTCCAACTGGGTTGCCCGCGAGCCGGGTCCAATCCACGTTCAAACACAGAGACTTCGCGCCACGTGGCTCGTCACTCACATGAGCGCCTCGACCCCAATGGTCGAATTGGTGCGCGCAGCCGGCGTCGACTCGCTCGAGGCGCTCACGCGATACCTGCCATTCGTGGCGGCACGCCAGGAAGCGGACGCGCTCAAGCTGCTGCGGTCAGCATGAGTCGACGATCCTCGGGTCTTGTCGCTCCGACCCTGGGGTGGCTATAGTCACAGCCGTCTGTAGAAACAGCAGCCAAGGAGGGCGGGGTGTTTGAGACCATCCCCCAGGACGAGGGGAAGTACCTCGTCACGACCGAGTCCGGTTCAACGTATGTGTTCGACCTGGAGAACCGGACGGTGAGTCGCACCCCAGGGCCGAGATCGCGGCCGGATTTCACGGACGGCACCTACCGCCTCATCCGCGTCATCCAAGGGACCGTGGGCATCTCGGGATTGTGGACCATGCTGCCACCCACCGACGAGCTGCAGTCGGCCTTCGAATACTTCTGGCAGGCCACCTCGCCGATCGTGTCGATCATGCGGATTCAGGAACCGGAGTGAGCCATGTCACTCTTCGAAGTAGCCAGGCCAAAGGGTCCGCTTGAAGTGGAGCTCGAGCTTTGCGACCAGCTTGGCATCCGGCCACGTCTCGCCGTCCAGAACCATGCGCAGCGAGTTTCGATCCACCTCGGCGCCGATAGCCGTGGAGCGAACGCTTGCCTCGCCCATCGCTTCTCGAAGGTTGAGAACGAAACGCCGCGCAGCCTCGTGGGGATGATCGGTCATCGGCAGAGTCGGCCAACCGTCTCGTCCGAGGTTGGGACGCACTTGGACCGGTCGAGCCATGCCACCACGGTAGACGATCCCCTCCCTCTCGCGCCGCAGCCAAGCCGAAGCGCAGCCCGAGTCCTTTCGCATTGCTGTTTCAACAGCAATGCTAACTCGTATTCTGCGGAACTGGAAGGCTACGGTGACTGACGTGATGGGGACGGTCCAACTGAGTCAGCAGTGGCAAAGGGACTTAGGGCCGTTTCTCACGGCAGAACAGGCCGCGCGCCTGCTCCGATTGACCGTCAGCGACATCAATACCCTCGCCCGGTCGCTCGAGATCCTGGAGCTACGCGACTCGGTCGGGTGCCGGATCTACCCGTGGTTCACGTTCGACTCTTCGGAGGCGGAACAGGGAGAGCTCTCGATCATCGCCGGCCTCGAATCTGTTCTTGTGGCGCTGGCGCGCGCCACCGACGAGACCTGGCTTTGGGCACTGTGGCTCGCAGGGCATGACCCACGACACCGTGGCACTGCGCCAGTGGACGGCCTTACTTGTGGCAGCGCCGCGCGAGTTCTCGAACAGGCCCGCAACGAAGACTGGTCATGGACGAGCACGTGCTGAGCAGGGCCACCAGATCAGCAAGGAGGCTGCCGACAGGCAGAGGATCTCGAGCCGGCGTGACCCCGCGCTCATCGGCACGCGCCCTTTCTCACACCACGGGGGTCGCCCCGCGGCATAGCCGTACCCGTGACCACTTCTCGATCCCCGCGCGCGCCTCGACGCAGCCCGGAGCAAGTTCGGCTCGACGAGCAACTCTCCTTCGGAGACACGACTTGGGCGCGTAAGCATGCATCTGACCTCGAGCAGGCAGTCGGGACCTTCTCTCGGCAAACCGGAGTTGTAGCCGCAATCCTTACCCGATGCGGCCACAACACCATTCCGAGCGAGGCCCAAGAGGCGATGTCCACCTATCGTCCGCGCAGAGATACTGAAACCTGGCCCCTCATCGCAGATTTCGTCAAAGACGCCTGCTCGCTCGCTGCCCCGCAAACCAAGTACACGGCGAAGCTCCTCACGACGATCGCGACCGCGTTCGTCACCTGGTGCGTCGTGGAGCGCGGGCTGCCCCTCGAAGCCGGAGTCATTTTCAGTCGACAAGCGATCGACATGTACGCGACCGAGGAGAACCGCGGCAGAAGCGAGGGCACCCGCCGTAACTACCGCGCCATGCTCCTTCGCATCGCTGAGGTGCTGGTACCCGAGCAGCACAACGAGCGACTGACCCCACTGAGCCGCAAAGGCGTGGCCGCGCCATACAGCGCCGAGCAAATGGCGCACTTCCGCTTCTGGGCTCTCGGACAGCACACTGAGGTGAAGCGTCGCCGCGCAATGCTGATGCTCGTCCTCTGCGCGGGCGCCGCGCTCAAGCCGGTCGAGATCGTGGACCTGATGCCCGGTCATGTGCGAGTCGGTGGCGGTGGGATCCTCATCGAGGTGCACGGGGGCACCAGTCCCCGACTGGTACCGCTCCTTGCGGAGTGGGACGAGTGGATGACTGCCCTCCTCGCCGATGCCGAGCCTGAGATTCCCCTCTGGGGGCCTCCGAACCGGAGCGACGGGGGCAACCTACTGAGCAGCTTCACCCAGTACACAATCGGAGAACACCCGGTTGGGAATCGACTGCGCGCCACCTGGATCGTCAAGCAGCTGCAGGCCGGTGCGCCGATCAAGGAGGTTCACCGAGCACTCGGCTTCGAGAAATTCGAAAACCTCCCCCGATATCTCGCGTATGTCACGCCGCTGGACGACGAGTCGTACCTCTCCGCCCTTCGTCTGGAAGGCAGCGGAAAGTGAACCACGTCAGCGACCCCGAGGAGCTGCTGACCCGAAGGATGCTCGACACGTTCGGCGTTCCCAGCAGCCACGACCTCGCAGTCGAGCGGAAGAAGTACGGGCCGATGTCGAAGGCGTACCTCGCGCTGGCCGCGAGGATCGTTGACCACTCAGGCGTCGTCGGCCGCCTGGAAGAGTGGCACAAGGAGAACCGGAAGAGCAACGCGGGAGCCAAGCCGTACATCCCGTTCCGGGCGGTACTGATCCTTCTTCTGATCCATATCCAGATGGGACACGGCGCGAACTACCAGGAGATCGCTCACACACTGGCGCACCGATTCGATCCAGAACACCGCAGGATGCTCGGAATCGTCGAAGGCAGTGGCACGCACAAGGAGTGGTACCTGCGGATGTGGCGTTCCACGAACACCATGCTCGCGCAGATGGATCCCTATCCGTCTCGGCGCAACAAGCGTCTCTCTGAGGGCGAGTACGCCGCTCAAGTAGCGAAGTGGGAGAGCACACAGGGCCGCATCGACACTAAAATCATGCTCGCGAGACTCGACTGGCTCTGCGAGAAGCTGGTCCACACGACCGTCCGGATGCTCCCGAAGGACATCTGGGACCGATACGCGGGCAACATCGCTATCGACGCAACCAAGATGGAGATTGCCGGAAGACCGAACGCACCAGATCCCCGACGCAAGCGAAGTAACGCAGATCCCTTCGCCGGCCGATACCGACGCGAGGGAAACCACGATGGTCAGGGCGCGAAGACCGACGTCGCAGCCTACGAGCTCGAAAATGCCGTCATGGTGTGGAACAGACCGGGCGAGCGGCACATGTTCCCTTCACTCACCCTCGCCGTCACCTTCCACAGACCCGGCCGCCTCGTCGGGCACGGTTTGCGCCTGGTGCAGTCGGTGGAGCGCCTCGGCGTTCGTCCCGGCCTGATCCTCGCCGACCGCGCCTACAACGGCGAGAGGATCGAAAACTTCCAGATCCCGGTCCGGCTGCTCGGGTGGGAGCTCGTCATCGACTACCCGAAGAATTACCTGGGAGAGCAAAGCAGCTACGAGGACCTGATCCTCGTCGACGGCTCCTGGTACGTCACGTACATGCCGCAGGCACTCATCGACGGCTCGAAGAAGATCCGCAAAGAGGTGAAAGACCCTGTCACCGGCGACAAGAAGACCGTCGTCGACGAAGCCGAACGCGAAAGGCTCATCCGGGCTCGCGAGCCGTATCGCATGATCCCCAAGGGACGGCCAGACAAGGATGGATACCAGCGATTCACCTACCCCAGGCCTGGAAGCTACCTGGCCTACGATCGCGGAGCGAAGAAGGTCATCACGCCTACCACGGCGCGAACCATCACCATCCCGATCGACGCAGGCGACAAGCCGACGAAGCAGAACAAGAAGCCTGTCCCAGCAATCAAACACGTTCAGAAATACCCATACTTGTCCGAAGAGCACCAGGGCTTCTACGGCATGCGAAGTCTGGTCGAGTCCTCGCATAGGGTGCTGAAAGACAGCAACCGAGAAGACATCGCCAACCCGGCCAAGCGAACCGGGCGTGGCTACGCCTTCCACTACCTTGCAGTCGCGCTGGCCGCCGCGTCCACGAACCTGCGCAAAATCGAGACGTTCTTCATGGCGGACTATGAGCGTATGACGGCGCCTAAGCACCGTGCTCGGCGCAGAAAGACCGTCAACGGCTCGGAACCCCTGCGAGCGTTGCCTAACTCCACGGCCCCGCCGGCATAGCCTCCGGCAACACAGACGTACACACGCAAGACCGATCGCTTCGCCGCGCCCGAAACCGGTTATCGACCGGATTTCGGCGCCGGATTCCGGATCGAACGCGCCTCACGCCCCAAATAACGAAGGGCCGGATCGACATTCTCAGTCGATCCGGCCCTCTTTCGTTCGTCGGGAGCTATTTCGAGAATCCATTTGCCGGATTCCGAAATCCACCCGTCGTGCGCGAGGGGGGACTTGAACCCCCACGCCCTTGCGGGCACTGGCACCTGAAGCCAGCGCGTCTGCCAATTCCGCCACTCGCGCGAACCAAGAGACTGTAACACGGCGGCCGGATGCATCACGAATCGGGGCGTCCTCCGGAGGACTGATCTTCACCGGATAGCCAGGGCGTTTTCCAGGGTTCCGACTAACATGCATGTAGTCATCGAGCCGGAAGCGGGAGACTGTGGGCATTCTGGACAACTTCGAGCGGGGGCTCGAGCGTGCCGTCAACGGCGCGTTCGCCAAGACCTTCCGCTCCGGGCTGCAGCCGGTCGAGCTCACCAGCGCCCTTCGCAAGGAGCTCGACACCAAGGCCGCCGTGGTGAGCCGCGACCGCGTGCTCGCGCCCAACCGTTTCGTCCTGCGCATGTCGGCGGCCGACTACTCGCGGATGCGGTCGATGGGCGCCGCGCTGACCGACGAGCTGATCGACTTCGTGCAGAAGCACGCCCGCTCGCAGCACTACCAGTTCGCGGGCGGCATCTCGATCGAGCTGGAGGAGGACGCCGAGCTCTCCGTCGGGATGCTGCAGGTCGAGTCCGAGAACGTGAAGGGCGACGTCGCCTGGACTCCCGTGCTCGACATCGACGGAAGGCACTACCCGCTCACCCGCTCCCGCACCGTGGTCGGCCGCGGCGCCGAGGCCGACATCACGGTCGACGACACCGGCATCTCCCGCCGCCACATCATGGTCACGTGGGACGGCCAGCGCGCCCAGGTCGAGGACCTCGGCTCGACCAACGGCTCGAAGCTCGACGGCCAGCCGCTGAAGAAGGCCATCCTCCAGCCCGAGTCGGTCATCAGCATCGGCCGCACCCGCATCGTCTTCCGGGTACTGCCGCAGGCCGCGCCCTCCTCGCCCGGCCGCGTTGACGACGCGACCCGGCGTCACGACGTCGGCAACTTCTGGGGTCCCTCGTGAACCCCAGCGAGCTGACCCTGCTGGTGCTGCGGTTCGGCTTCCTCCTGCTGCTCTGGCTGTTCGTCTTCGGCATCGTCTACGCGCTCCGCACCGACCTGTTCGGCCAGCGCGTGCGCAAACTGCCGGAGTCGCAGGCGGCGGCCTCTCCCTTCCCGGGTGCACCGGCCGCGGCGAGCGCACCCGCCGCGCCCCGCGCCGCGCCCGCCGGTCCGACCGAGCCGGTGATGAAGGCTGCACCGGTCTCGACCCTCCCGTCCGGCGCCAACCGCGCGAGCGGCGGCACCAACGCGAGCGTGCAGACCGCGCGACGCCTGGTGATCACGTCCGGCCCGCGCGCCGGCACGGAGCTGCCGCTCGGCCGCGACCCGATCACCATCGGCCGCTCCGGCGACTCGAACCTCGTCATCCGTGACGACTACACCTCCACCCACCACGCCCGCCTGCTCCTCTGGAACGACGAGTGGATGATCCAGGATCTCGACTCGACGAACGGCACCTTCCTCGACGGCCGCCGCGTCACCGTCCCGACCCAGGTCCCGCTCGACACGCCGATCAAGATCGGCACGACCACGTTCGAGCTGCGGCGGTAACCCGGTGGCGGCGAACAAGGCGGCGGCCATCTCCCATGTCGGGAAGATCCGCTCGAACAACCAGGACTCCGGCTACGCCGGAAGGGACCTGTTCGTCGTCGCCGACGGGATGGGCGGTCACGCCGGGGGCGACGTCGCCTCCGCCATCGCGGTCACCCGCATCCGGGAGGCCGACCGCGAGTACGAGACCGCCGGCGAGGCCGAGTTCGCCCTGCAGTCGGCCCTGATCGCAGCCAACTCGCTGCTCGCCGAGACCGTGTTCGAGCACCCCGAGCTCACCGGGATGGGGACCACGGTCAGCGCAATGGTCCGGGTCGGCGACGAGATCGCCTTCGCCCACATCGGCGACTCCCGCATCTACCTGTTCCGGGACGGCGAACTGAAGCAGGTCACCACAGACCACACCTTCGTGCAGCGGCTCGTCGACAGCGGGCGCATCACCGAGGAGGAGGCGATGGTCCACCCGCGCCGCTCGGTACTCATGCGCGTGCTCGGCGATGTTGACGCCTCTCCGGAGATCGACACGTGGACGCTGGACACGCGCCCCGGCGACCGCTGGCTGATCTGCTCCGACGGCCTGAGCGGTGTCGTCAAGCACGACGACATGCAGGCGGCGCTCGCGTCCAAGGACGGCCCGAGGCAGGTCGCCGAGCGTCTGCTGAAGCAGAGCCTCGACGCCGGCGCTCCGGACAACGTCACTGCTGTGGTGCTCGACATCGGCGACACGAGTCGCGGCGACGTGATGAAGGAGCCGGTCACCGTCGGCTCGGCCGCTTCTCCCCTGCAGTTCGGATCGGAGCCGAAGCCCACGACGCGTGCCTCGCGCCTCCCCGCCCTCCGGCTGCACCCCATCCGTCCGGCCACCGGTCCGACGCACTTCGAGCCGCAGTCGGAGGACTACCTCGACGAGCTGATCGAGGAGGACGCCCGCCGCGTGCGGCGCCGGCGCCTCACCTGGATGATCGGGCTCATCGTGCTCGTGGTCGCGATCGTGCTCGCGATCTTCTTCGGGTACCAGTGGACGCAGTCACGGTACTACGTCGGGAAGTCGCCGGACGGGCACGTCGCCATCTACCAGGGCGTTCAGCAGGGCATCGGGCCGATCAGCCTCTCGCACCTGTACGAGGAGTCGGACGTGCAGGTCGACCGCCTGCCCGAGTACGACAAGCAGCAGGTGGAGCAGACCATCAACGCCGACGACCTGCAGTCGGCCAAGAACATCGTGGAGCAGTTGAACGATGCCCGCGGACAGTAGAACAGCCGCGCGCCAGCAGGCCAGGCCGCCCCGGACCGCCACCGGGCCGGTGAAACGGCTGCGCCTTCCCGCCAAGCTGCGCAACCTCGAGCTGTTCCTGCTGGTGATCGCGTGCGGCATCAACGCGGCGGCGGTCGTGCTCGTGCAGCTCGGTGCGCTCGGGCACGTCGACCTCACGCTCGTCTACCTCGGCGCCGGCCTGTCGGCACTCGTCGTCGGGATGCACATCGCGCTCCGTTTCGTGGCCCCACAGGCGGACCCGTTCCTGCTCCCCATCGCCACGCTGCTGACCGGCATCGGCATCGCCGAGATCTACCGCATCGACATCCACTACAAGGACGCGGGATGGGACAGCGCCGGCGTCAAGCAGATCGTCTGGAGCGCGATCGCCATCATCTGCGCGATCGCCGTCATCGTCGTCATCCGCAACCACCGCATCCTGCAGCGCTACACCTACCTCTTCGGCCTGGCGGCGCTCGTACTCCTGCTGCTGCCGATGCTCCCGGGCATCGGCAAGGAGATCTACGGCGCCCGGGTGTGGATCGGGATCGGGCCGTTCAGCTTCCAGCCCGGCGAGATCGCAAAGCTGTGCCTCGCCGTGTTCTTCGCCGGCTATCTGGTGCAGACGCGCGAGTCGCTGTCGGTGGTCGGCAGGAAGTTCTTGGGCATCCGGTTCCCGCGCGCCCGCGACCTCGGTCCGCTGCTGGTCGTCTGGCTGATGGCCATGGCCGTCATCGTGTTCCAGCGCGACCTCGGCACCGGTCTGCTGATCTTCGGCCTGTTCCTGGTCATGCTCTACGTCGCCACGGCTCGCATCAGCTGGGTCATCCTCGGTCTGCTGCTGATCGTCGGCGGCGCTGTCGTCGCCAGCCAGCTGCTGCCGTACGTCCACGACCGCTTCGCCAACTGGCTCACGCCGTTCTCGAAGGGCGTCTACGACGCGCAGGGCGGCAGCTTCCAGCTCGTCCAGGGCCTGTTCGGGCTGGCGCACGGCGGCCTCATCGGCACCGGACTCGGTCAGGGCCAGCCCTGGATCACCCCGGTCTCGCAGAGCGACTACATCATCGCGAGCCTCGGCGAGGAGCTCGGCCTCGCCGGCCTGTTCGCCCTGTTCGCGCTGTACCTGGTGTTCGTGGCGCGCGGCCTTCGCATCGGCTTCGCAGGCCAGGACGATTTCGGCAAGCTTCTCGCGGTCGGCCTGTCGTTCACGGTCGCCCTGCAGTGCTTCATCGTCATCGGCGGCGTGACCCGCGTCATCCCGCTGACCGGTCTGACGACGCCGTTCCTCGCGGCCGGCGGCTCGTCGCTGGTGGCGAACTGGATCATCGTGGCCCTGCTGCTGCGCCTGTCCGACACCGTCCGCAATCAACCCCGGCTGGTGGTGAGCTAGATGAACCGTGAGATCAAACGGGTGAGCACGATCGTGGTCGCCATGTTCCTGGCGCTGCTGGTGTCGACGTCGATCCTCCAGGTCTTCCAGGCGGACAGCCTCAGCACCGACGCCAGGAACACCCGCGCGCTCAACGACAGCTACCAGGCGCAGCGCGGAGCGATCCTCGTCGCCGGGCAGCCGATCGCGCAGTCCGTGCCGTCGAACGACGTCTACAAGTGGCAGCGCGTGTACAGCAACGGCCCGCTGTACTCGGCGGTCACCGGCTTCTTCCCGATCAACGGAGAGGCAACAGGGCTGGAGGGTGCGCTCAACGACAAGCTGAGCGGCTCGTCGAACTCGCAGTTCTTCGACCGCATCAACGCCATCCTGACCGGAAAGAGTCCGCAGGGCGCCACGGTGGAGACGACGATCGACCCGGTCGCGCAGCAAGCCGCGTGGGACGCGCTCGGCGACTACCAGGGCGCCGTCGTGCTCCTGCAGCCGAAGACCGGCAAGATCCTCGCCATGGTGTCCAAGCCCACCTACGACCCCAACACGCTCGCCTCGCACGACGGCGACACGGTGGACGCGAACTACAAGCAGCTGCTCGACGCCAAGGGCGACCCGCTCATCAACCGCACCATCGGCGGCAATCTGAACCCTCCGGGCTCGACATTCAAGCCCGTCATGAGCGCGACCGCGTTCGGCACCGGCGACTACACGAAGGACAGCCAGCTCCCCAACCCGGCCTCGCTGCCCCTCCCCGGGTCGCCGACCGTGGTGAAGAACGACTCCCTGACCACCTGCGGCCCTGGCGAGACCGTCTCGATCGCCACCGCGCAGATCCTCTCCTGCAACATCCCGTTCGCCGAGCTCGGGATGCAGCTGAAGCCGCAGGTCATCAAGGACCAGGCCGACAAGTTCGGGTTCAACCAGGAGCTCAGCATCCCGATCCCGGTTGAGAAGAGCGTGTACCCGCTTTACCCCGACGCCGCGGAGCGCGCGCTCGGCTCGTTCGGCCAGAAGGACGACAGGGCGACCCCGCTGCAGATGGCGATGGTGTCGGCGGCGGTCGCCAACGGCGGCACGCTGATGACGCCGAACCTGGTCGACTCCATCCGTTCGGCGGACATGCAGACGACCGAGGCCTTCCAGCCCAAGGAGTTCTCACGCCCGATGAGCCAGCAGAACGCGGACACGATCAAGCAGATGATGGTCGACGGCGTCGATCACGGCGTGGCGAGCAATGCAAGAATAAGTGGGGTCCAGGTCGGCGGTAAGACGGGGACGGCGCAGAACGGGGAGAACGACCCGTACACGCTGTGGTTCACCGGTTTCGCGCCGGCGAACGATCCCGAGTTCGCTGTGGCGGTAGTTGTCGAAAATGGCGGTGGACAGGGTCAGAGCGGCACGGGTAACTCCATCGCCGCTCCGATCGCGAGGAAAGTACTAGAGGCGGTGCTGAATAAATGAGACCCACAGCAGGGCTCACCTTCGGGGGACGTTACGAGCTGCAGTCGCGGATCGCGATCGGCGGTATGGGCGAGGTGTGGCAGGCCACGGACCTCGTCATCGGCCGTACCGTCGCCATCAAGATCCTGAAGGACGAGTACCTCGGCGACCCCGGCTTCCTCGAGCGCTTCCGCGCAGAGGCCCGCCACGCCGCCCTCGTCAACCACGAGGGCATCGCCAACGTCTACGACTACGGCGAGGAGGAGGGCAGCGCCTACCTGGTGATGGAGCTGGTGCCCGGCGAGGCGCTCTCCAGCATCCTGGAGCGCGAGCACGTCCTCAGCACCGACCGCACGCTCGACATCGTCGCCCAGACGGCCGCAGCGCTGCACGCCGCTCACGCGGCCGGCCTCGTGCACCGCGACATCAAGCCGGGTAACCTGCTCATCACGCCGGACGGCCGGGTGAAGATCACCGACTTCGGCATCGCCCGCATCGCCGACCAGGTGCCGCTCACCGCGACCGGCCAGGTCATGGGGACGGTCCAGTACCTCTCCCCCGAGCAGGCCTCCGGCCACCCCGCCTCGCCGACGACCGACATCTACTCGCTCGGCATCGTCGCGTACGAGTGCCTCGCGGGTCGCCGTCCGTTCACCGGCGAGTCGCAGGTCGCGATCGCCATGGCACAGATCAACGAGGCGCCGCCGGAGCTCCCCGCCACCGTCGCGGAGCCCGTGCGGAACCTGGTCTTCGCCTGCATCGCGAAGAACCCGGCCGACCGTCCGGCGTCCGCCGCCCACCTGGCGCGCGCCGCTCAGGCCCTCCGCCGTGGCGACGTGCGCGCCGCCGCCGCGTCCGTTCCCGCGATCCTCGGCGCCGCAGCGGCTACCGACGCCGCGACCGTGCTCATGCAGTCGCCCGGCGCAGCGCCGACCCAGGCGACCACCGTCCTCCCCGCCACGGCCGCGATGGCGGTCGAGGAGGAGCAGGCCGAGCCTCCCGTCGAGGAGCGCAAGCGGAGCCGCTGGACCTGGCCGCTGATCGCCCTCATCGCGCTGCTCGCGCTCGTGCTGATCGGCACGATCATCGCGCTGGTCGCCCAGCCGAAGCCTGCGCCCAGCCCGACCCCGTCGAACACCCCGACGCAGACGCAGACCAGCACGCCGAAGCCGACGCCCACGCCGACGAGCAACACCGTGCAGATCACCGAGAGCGACTTCCTCGGCCTTACCGCCGACCAGGCGCGCGACAAGCTGCAGGGCCTCGGGATGGTCGCCGACGTGTCGCAGGGGAACGCCGCGACCACGCAGGACCAGGCGAACAAGGTGTATTCGGTCAACCCGACCGGACCGGTACCGAAGGGCTCGACCATCACGGTCAAGGTCTACGGCCCCGTGGCGCCCATCCAGACGCCGACCGATACGGTGACCGCGAACCCGCCCTCCGGTCAGGGGACGCCGAACTCGCAGATCACGGTCAACTTCGGCTCCGCCACCTGCCCCGCCGGCCAGAGCCTCGTCGGTCGCCGCCTGTACGTGAACGGCCAGCCGCAGACCCCGGTCAACGACACGAAGATGATCTGGTCGCCGAGCTCCGCCGGCACCTACCAGCTCACTTACACGATCTTCTGCGGCGAATCGGTCGAGTCCGACCAGTCGAAGCCGCTCTCGTACGAGGTCGTCTCGTCGACCCCGACGCCCGGCGGCGGAGGCGGAGGCGGCGCGAGCAAGCCCTGACCCGCGCCGTCGCGCCCGGGGAGATACCCAGAAAGGCACCGCTACACTAGCCGGAGTCAGCACCGAGAAGGAGTCCGCATTGAGCCCAGATAGCCGCCTGCTCGCAGGCCGATATCAGGTGGGCGAACTCATCGGCCGGGGCGGCATGTCCGACGTTCACCGCGGTACCGACACCCGGCTGGGGCGCACCGTCGCGATCAAGCTGCTCAAGCCGTCGCTCGCGACGGACCCCGCGTTCCGCACCCGCTTCCGTCAGGAGGCGCAGGCGGCCGCGCGCATGACGCATCCCACGATCGTGCGCGTGTTCGACGCCGGCGAGGAGACCGTCCGCGAGCCGAACGGCCACGAAGCGCAGCTGCCGTTCATCGTCATGGAGCACGTCGACGGCGTGCTGCTCAAGGACCTCATCAAGAAGGGCCCGCTCGAGGTCGGCGAGGCCGTGCGCATCACCGAGGGCATCCTCACCGCGCTCGAGTACTCGCACCGCGCCGGGGTCGTGCACCGTGACATCAAGCCGGGCAACGTGATGATCACGAAGGCCGGGCAGGTGAAGGTGATGGACTTCGGCATCGCCCGCGCCATCAGCGACTCGTCCGCGACCGTCGCCCAGACCACTGCGGTGCTCGGCACCGCCAGCTACTTCTCGCCGGAGCAGGCGAAGGGCGAGTCCGTCGACGCGCGAACCGACCTCTACTCCACCGGCGTGGTGCTGTTCGAGATGCTCACCGGGCGTCCGCCGTTCCGCGGCGACACCCCGGTGGCCATCGCGTACCAGCACGTGAGCGAGACCGCTGTCGCGCCGAGCACGGTCAACCCCAAGGTCTCCCCCGCGATGGATGTCGTGGTCGCGCGCGCGATGACCAAGGACCGTTTCGAGCGCTACCAGACGGTCGCCGAGTTCCGCGCCGACCTCGAAGAGGCCGCAGCGGGCCGGGTTCCGAAGCGGAAGCACGAGGACGAGCTCGCAGAGACGTTGTTCGGTGCGCCGCCGAGCCAGGTGTCCGGCCCGGAGGCCGCATTCCGGCAGCTCGCCGAGGACCAGACCATGACGCGCACGCAGCGGCGCCCACCCGTCATCTGGGTCTGGGCCGGCATCGCGATCATGGCCGTCGTCATCGTCGCCGTGCTCGCCTGGGTGCTGCGGCTCGCGCCCAGCACGACGATGCCCGACACCTCGCGCAAGGTCCCGAACCTCTCCGGCCAGACGCTCGAGAAGGCCACGGCCGAGCTCGACTCGATGAAGCTGAAGTGGGTGCAGAGCACGGAGTCGAGCCCGACGTACCAGGCGGGCGAGATCGTGCGCACCGACCCGGGGGCCGGGATCGTCGTCGCCACCGGTGACACCATCACGCTCTACGTCTCCTCGGGCAAGAAGACCGTCTCCGTGCCGGACGTGCACAACATGACGGTCGACGCGGCCACTCAGGCCCTGCAGCAGGCCGGGCTCACTGTCGGCCCGACGACGTCGGAGAACTCGTCCACGGTCCCGGCCAACGTCGTCATCTCGACCGATCCGGCGGCCAACGCGTCTGCGCACGAGGGCGATGCGATCGGGCTGCACGTCTCCAGCGGCAAGGTGACCCTCACCGACCTGACCGGTCAGACCATCCAGGCGGCGACAGGGATCCTGTCGCAGCTGGGCCTGACCGCGAACCCGAAGCCGGACCCCAGTTGTCCCCAGGACAAGGGCGCGACGATGGTGCACACGCAGTCGCTGTCGCCCGGGGACGTGCCTCAGGGGTCGACGGTCGACCTGACCTACTGCTCGGGCTGACCCCTCGTTCCGCGAGGAGCGGGCCTGTTCAGCCCAGCTTGACCAGCGGGTTGAGGGCACGCGCGGCCTCGGCCGCTCCGGCGAGCCCGGCGACCTCGAGCCAGTTGCCGAGCATCCGGTAGCCGCCCTCGGTCAGCACCGACTCGGGGTGGAACTGGACGCCGTAGATCGGCGCCTCCCGGTGCTGCAGCGCCATGATGACCCCGCCGGCGGTCCGCGCCGTGACGTTCAGCTCGTCCGGCAGCGTGCCGTCGACCACGGCGAGCGAGTGGTAGCGCGTGGCCGTGAACGGCTGCGCGACGCCGTCGAAGAGCGGGCTCTGGTCGTGGGTGACCTGCGAGGTCTTCCCGTGCATGAGCTCCTCGGCGTTGGTGACCACGCCGCCGAACGCCTCCGCGATCGCCTGGTGCCCGAGGCAGACGCCCAGAAGCGGCTGTCCGGTCTTCAGCGCCTGCTCGACGACCGGGATGGAGACGCCGGCGTCCGCGGGCTTGCCCGGTCCGGGCGAGACCAGCACGGCGTCGTACTCCGCCAGGGTCGAGGGGAGGTCGTCCGTCGCGATGTCGTCGTTGCGCACGACGACCGTCTCGGCCCCGAGCTCGCGCAGGTAGCCGTTCAGCGTGTATACGAAGCTGTCGTAGTTGTCGATGACGAGGACGCGGGTCACGGCCCCACGGTACCTTCCTGCGGGCCGAGGAGCGAATCCACCCAGGGGAACACCCAGGTGACGAGCGCGAACAGCACCAGCGCGATCAGGATGAGCAGGATGAGCAGCCGGACCCACCAAGGGCCCGGGAGGACGCGCCACAACGCTCCGTACACGGTCAGCCTCCCTGCCCGACCGCCGCGGCGATCTCGCTCGGTATCTCCTGCGGCGGCGCGAACGACTGGAACACGTTGTACGCGATCAGCCGCTCGCCCGCGTGGAACGGCGGGTTGCAGGTCGTGATCGTCATCAGCCGGTCGGTCGGCGTCGCCTGAGGCTGGCGCGGCACCGGCAGCAGGACCTGGACGGCCGACGGCTGCACGTACTCGAAGTTGCGGAACACGTAGGTGTACCAGCCGTCCTTCGTCTGCACGTAGATGCGGTCGCCGATGTGCAGCTTGGACAGGTCGATGAACGTGTTGCCCCAGCCCGAGTCGTGACCGGCCACCGCGAAGTTGCCCACCTGCCCGGGCAGCTGCGAGTCGATGTAGTGACCGACGCCCGCGGTGTAACTGTTCAGCACGCGCTCGGTGTCGACGGTCTGGCGGATCGTGCGCTTCCAGTCGGCGCCGAGGCGCGGGACGTAGATCACGGCGAACGGCTCGTACGGCGCCGGCTTCGCGAGCACGGGCGGATCGACCTGCGCCGTGGTCGTGTCGGGCTTCGGCTTCGGCACCTTCATGGCGTCGTCGATCCACTTCTGGCTCTGCTGCGCCGCCGCGGTGGTCTGCTGGCCTGCGAGCACCAGGTTGTTCCACCACACCTGCCAGCCGAGGAACAGCAGCACGAGCACGCCCGCGGTGATGAGCACCTCGCCGGCGACCCCCAGCACCGTGGGTCGGCGGTGCGGCCGTCGCGCACGGGGTCGGGTGGTGGTCATGTGGTGGATTCTAGAGAGGTCCGCTGGGAAGAGTCACAGTTGTCCACAGGCCTATCCCCCGTTCGGGGGCATCAGGAACCCCAGGGGCTTCCCCGCTACACTGTGGTGCTATGGCACGCAGCAAGTCGAAGACCCGGATCGAGCGCCCGGCGCGCGCGGAGCGCCCCCAGGCGGCCTCGGGAGAGGACGCGCCGAACCCGGTCTGGTTCAAGCCGGTCATGTTCGGCTTCATGCTGCTCGGCCTGGTCTGGATCATCGTCTTCTACGTCAGCCAGAACCAGTACCCGATTCCCGCGCTGGGCGCCTGGAACATCCTGGTCGGCTTCGGCATCGCCTTCATCGGCTTCCTGATGACCACTCGCTGGCGCTGACGCCGCCACCCACGACATCCCGAGACCCGGGTCGGCCCACTGCCGGCCCGGGTTTTCGTTTGTCCACAGTTCTCCACAGGCTCCATGTGGATAGTCGCCGCGCGTTCCCGCGCGGTTTCCCCAGTGTTAATAAGCCTGTGGAGAGTTACAACCGTGTAATTACCCACAGTGTTAATAAGCCTGTGGATAACTTATCCACGAGGTGTGGGAACTACACGAAGAAGTGGATGAGGCTCAGCGCGACGAACACCACGCACAGCACGACCAGGAGCGGCAGCTGCCAGCGCCGCCGCTGCGGCTGCCGCGTCTCCACGTAGATGAGACCGACGAGGAAGCCGCCGACGAGTCCGCCGACGTGCGCCTGCCAGGCGATGCTGAACCCGGGGAGGAACCCGATGCCCAGGTTGATCGCCAGGAGCACCAGCATCTGGGTCGCGTTGCCACCCAGCCGGCGCTGGATGATGAGGAAGGCGCCGAACAGGCCGAAGATCGCGCCGGACGCGCCGACGACCGGCACGACCGGCGACGCGATCAGCAGAACGCCGAGAGACCCGGCGAACCCGCTGATGAGGAAAAGGGCCAGATAGCGGGCACGGCCGAGCATCGGCTCGAGCGCCGAACCGAACACCCACAGCGTGTACATGTTCAGCAGCAGATGCAGGATGTTGGCGTGCGCGAAGATGCTGGTGAACATCCGCCAGGGCTCGAAGGACAGCCCTGTGACCGCCGAAGGGTAGGAGTAAGCACCCGCGTACCGCAGGGCGTTCGTCACCTGAAGGCCGAGGAGGTCGCCGATGGTCTGCACGATGAAGACGGCGACGCAGATCGCGATGATCACGTAGGTCACCACGGGTGCGCCGCCACCGGTCATGCGCGTCAGCCACGCGGGCTTGGTCCGCGGATGGGTCGCGCGCTGCTGCGCCATGCACTCCGGGCAGATCACGCCGACCGCGGCGGGCGTCTGGCACTCCCCGCAGATGGTGCGTCCGCACCGCTGGCAGAGCACGTAGCTCTCGCGGTCCGGGTGCCGGTAGCAGTAGCCGGCGCGCGAGTCGACGGGCTGAGTCATCTGTGCTGCTCGCCCGCCCTCTCTCAGACCTGCTCGATGTCGATGGACTCGATCACGACGTCGTCGAGCGGCCGGTCGCGCGCGTCGGTCGGCACCTCGGCCAGCTTGTCGACGATCCGGCGCGACGCGTCGTCCGCGACCTCGCCGAAGATGGTGTGCTTGCCCTGCAGCCAGGTGGTCGGGCCGACGGTGATGAAGAACTGCGAGCCGTTGGTGCCGCGGCCGCCCTGGATGCCGGCGTTCGCCATGGCGAGCATGTACGGCTGGGTGAAGTCGAGCTCCGGGTTGATCTCGTCGTCGAACTGGTAGCCGGGCCCGCCGACGCCCTGGCCGAGCGGGTCGCCGCCCTGGATCATGAAGCCCGGGATGATGCGGTGGAAGATCACACCGTCATAGAGAGGAGTGTTCGTCTTCTCGCCGGTGGCGGGGTGCGTCCACTCGATCTCGCCGGTCGCCAGCCCGGTGAAGTTGCGGACCGTCTTCGGCGCGTGGTTGCCGAAGAGGTTGACCTTGATGTCTCCGTAGTTAGTGTGGAGCGTGGCGACAGCGGTGTGCTTAGACATGGCACCAATTCTTGCACAGGGCGTATAGAGGACTCCGGAGGGCGAGATGACCTCTCGGGCCATCCTCAGCCCTTTCGGTGGCAAGATGGAGTCAGTCGCCACCCCGACGCAACGGAGGAACAGATGAGCCTGACACGGAAGCGCAAGAAGGAGCTCAAGCGACTGCGCAGCGGAGCCGAGGACCTGTGGACCCAGCAGCAGGAGGTGCTGGCGAACGCCAACGCCCTGGCTGCCGAGGCGCGCAAGCAGGCGGCCTACTACACACGCGAGGAGATCGCGCCGCGCGTCCGTGACGGCTACGACACCTATGTGCGTCCCGCCGCCGAGACCGCCAAGTCCACGGCCAGCCGGTATGCCGGTGCTGCGCGCGAGCGCGTCGTCGGCGACGTCATCCCGGCCGTCGGCACCGCCGTCGGGACGGCCCTCTCGGTGGTCGACCACGCGCGGGCCGCTCGGGCCGCCGCCTTCTCGGGCGACTTCTCGAAGGCCGCGAAGCAGCTGACCAAGAAGCCGACCCCGAAGAAGTCGGGTCCCGGTGCAGGCGGCGTCGTCGCGATCGTCGTGGGTATCGTCGCCGCGGTCGGCGTGCTCTACGCGGTCTGGCAGACGTTCCGTGCCGACGACGAGCTCTGGGTCGCCGACGAGGAGCCCACGACTCCGGCGTCTTCTTCTGCTCCGGCGTCCGGCGCCGAGCTCTGACCCCAGGGTTCTTTCGGGGGTTACCCCGATAGTGCGCTTCCGCGCGCGCTGAGACGCTGGAGGCATGAACACACTCATGCGTCCCCTGAACGGCCGGATCATCGGCGGCGTCTGCGCCGGGCTCGCGAACCGCTTCGGCCTGCGTCCGTGGACGGTGCGCCTGATCTTCCTGCTGTCGTGCCTGCTCCCCGGCCCTCAGTTCATCGCGTACCTGGCGATGTGGATCATCATCCCCGGTGAGAGGCAGCAGGCGCCGGCGACCGTCTAGTCGCGGAGCCCGGCCATCCGCAGGGCGATGTCGACGAGTTCGACCCGCCGGTTCGGGATGGCCGTCAGCGCGAACCAGGCCGCCTCATCGGTGCTCCCGTCGCGCTCGTTCGTCAGCGTCCCGCCGACCACCCGCGCGCGGTAGACGATGCGCAGCGCATGCAGCGGTCCCGCGTCGGCGACGAACCGGTGCTCGGCCGGGATGACCTTGGAGTCGATCCCGAGCAGCTCGCCGCCTTCGGCCAGGTAGCCGGTCTCCTCCGTGATCTCGCGCAGGAGCGCGTCGGCCGGGTCCTCACCCGGGTCGATGCCACCGCCGGGGAGCGTCCACCCGGACTTGCCGCCTTCGTTCCAGTGCGCCAGCAGGATGCGGTCGCCCTCCGTGATCACTCCGTAGGCGGCGACTCTGATATCCATCGCATCACCCTACTGCCGATGTCGGTGGTGAGGGGCAGACTGGGGGTGATGCCCGAACTTCCGGAAGTCACCGCTCTCGCAGCCGACCTCGACGGCCGGCTGAAGGGTCGTGTCATCGACAGGCTGAGCATCGTCGCCTTCTCTGCCCTGAAGACGTTCGATCCTCCCGCTGATGCCCTCCATGGTCTGACGATCGGCGGCGTCACCCGGCACGGCAAGTTCCTGGACATCGCCGCGGGCGACCTGCACGTCGTCATCCATCTGGCCCGCGCCGGCTGGATCCGCTGGCGCGACAAGCCTCCTCCCCCGCCGACCGGCCGGCTGGGCAAAGGACCGCTCGCTGCGCGCCTCGTGCTCGACGACGGCTCCGGACTCGATATCACCGAGGCCGGCACGAAGAAGAGCCTCGCGATCTACGTCGTGCACGAACCGGCGGAGGTGCCGGGCATCGCCCGCCTCGGTCCCGATCCGCTCGACCCCGCCTTCACCGAGGAGGCCTTCGCCCGCATCCTCGCCGGGCAGGGCCGGGCGCAGATCAAGGGTGTGTTGCGCAATCAGTCGCTGATCGCCGGCATCGGCAACGCCTACTCCGACGAGATCCTCCACGTCGCCAAGATGTCGCCGTACAAGCCGGCGAACATGGCGGCTGAGGATGTGGCGCGCCTCTATGAGGCGACGCAGTCGACCCTGCGCGAGGCGCTCGCCCGCGCCGACGGTCTCGCCGCGTCCGAGCTGAAGAGCGAGAAGAAGTCGAACCTGCGGGTGCACGGCCGCACCGGTCAGCCGTGCCCGGTGTGCGGCGACACGATCCGGCAGGTCATCTTCCACGACTCGACCTTCCAGTACTGCCCGACCTGTCAGACCGGCGGCAAGCCGCTGGCCGATCGGGTGCTCTCGCGGCTGCTCAAGTAGCGCCGGCTCAGCAGTCGCAGACGATCGCCCCGAGCGGCGCGGTGAGCGGGTCCGCAGGACGGGTCGCAGGCCCCTCGTCGTCCACCACCGGCAGCCCCTCGCGGGCCCAGTACTCGAAGCCGCCGATCATTTCCCGCACTTCGTAGCCGAGCAGGCTGAACGCCAACGCGGCGCGGGTCGACCCGTTGCAGCCCGGTCCCCAGCAATAGACGACCACAGGGAGGTCGGCCGGGATCAGCTCCGCTGCGCGGCGCTCGATGTCCGCGGTCGGGAGGTGGATCGCGCCCTCGGCGCGTCCCTGCCGCCAGGCCGCCTCGCCACGGGTGTCCACGAGCACGAAACGCTCGGCGGCATCCATCGCGGCCTTGACGTCGGAGGGGTCGGTCTCGAAGCGGAGCTTCGCGGCGAAGTGGCGGGCGGCTTCCCTGGTGTCGGTGTCCATACCCACGAGCGTAGAAAAGCGGGGGCCTCGGCTGAAGGGAGGTTCGACGGCGTTCGTGACAGATCGCCGTCGATCTCGTGGAAGAATCGCGCCATGGCCGTCAATCCCACGAACGCCGTCGACAGCACCGACCGCACCCTGCTCGCCGAGCTTCAGCGCGACGGCCGCCAGTCGATCGCCGAGTTGGCTCGCACCGTCCACATGTCGAACAGCGCGGTCGCCGAACGCGTGCGACGGCTCGAGGAGGCCGGCATCATCTCCGGCTACCGCGCAGTGGTCGATCCCGAGCGTCTCGGCTACGGCATCCTGGCGTACCTCCGGCTGCGCTACCCCAGCAGCCAGTACAAGCCGCTGCACGACCTGCTCGCCGACATCCCGGAGGTGGTCGAGGCGCACCACGTCACCGGCGACGACTGCTTCATCATCAAGGTGGTCGCGACGTCGATGCGGCACCTGGAGCAGATCAGCGGCCGGGTCGGCGCCCTCGGCAGTGTGACCACGAGCGTCTCGTACTCGAGCCCGTTCCCGACGCGTCCGATCGTGCCGCCACTGGACGCCTGAGCGCTACCGCGGAGCAGCACTCGCCTCGGTGAGATGTGGAGCCTAGGAGATTCGAACTCCTGACATCCTGCTTGCAAAGCAGGCGCTCTACCAACTGAGCTAAGGCCCCGAGTGAGTGGATGGTGGGGATACGAGGACTTGAACCTCGGACCTCTTCGTTATCAGCGAAGCGCTCTAACCGCCTGAGCTATATCCCCGAATGGGCAGATACGAGACTACCCGATCTGCCCGAGCATTGCGAAATCGGTCAGTTGTTGGTGAAACCGACCAGCAGGCCGCCTGTGATCTTCACAGACAGGTTGTACAGCAGCGCGAAGACGGCGCCCAGCGCGGTCACCACGACGATGTCCAGGATGGCCACGATCAGTGAGAAGCCCATGACCTGGCCGAGGCCGAGGATGGAGCGGAGGTCGCTGCCGCCGGCGCCCGAGATGTCCTTGAACAGGCTGTTCACCTGGTCGAAGATGCCGGTGCGGTCGAGCACGGTCCAGATCAGGAAGGTGCCGACGATCGCGATGATCGCGAGGCAGATACCCGCGAGGAACGACAGCTTCACGGTGGACCAGAAGTCGACGTAGACCAGCTTGAGCCGCACCTGCTTTGCGGACGCGGGTCGACGGGACGACTTCTTGGCGAGCTTCTCGGCGACGCTAGTGCTCATCTACGGTTTCATCCTTCCCGACGGACTCATCATCCTCCGCGAGAGAAGAGGATTCGAGGTCTCGTTCGGTGTTCTTCGCCAGTGCGATGATCTTGTCCGACTCGGCGAAACGTGCAAAGACGACACCCATGGTGTCACGGCCCTTGGCGGGTACCTCGGCCACGGCAGAGCGTACCACCTTGCCGCTGGCAAGAACCACAAGGACCTCGTCGTCCTCGCCGACAATGAGAGCGCCCACGAGGTCGCCCCGGTCATCGTTCAGCTTGGCCACCTTGATGCCGAGACCGCCACGGCCCTGCAGGCGGTACTGGTCGGCGGCGGTGCGCTTCGCGTAGCCGCCCTCGGTGACGACGAAGACGTAGCCCTCGTCGGAGACGACCGACGCGTCCAGCAGGCTGTCCTCCCCGCGGAAGTGCATGCCGATGACGCCGGAGGTCGACCGGCCCATCGGACGCAGCGCCTCGTCGGACGCCGTGAACCGGATGGACATGCCCTTGCGCGACACGAGCAGCAGGTCGGAGTCCTCCTCCACCAGCAGAGCGGAGACGAGCTCGTCGCCTTCGCGCAGCTTGATGGCGATGATGCCGCCGGTGCGGTTGGTGTCGTACTCCTCCAGGGCGGTCTTCTTGATGAGACCCTGGCGGGTGGCGAGCACGAGGTACTTCGCCGCCTGGTAGTCGCGGATGTCGAGGATCTCGGCGATCTCCTCGTCCGGCTGCAGGGCGAGCAGGTTGGCGACGTGCTGGCCCTTCGCGTCGCGGCCGGCCTCCTGCACCTCGTACGCCTTGGCGCGGTACACGCGTCCCTGGTTCGTGAAGAAGAGGAGCCAGTGGTGCGTGGTGGTGACGAAGAAGTGGTCGACCACGTCCTCGCCGCGCAGCTGCGCACCCTTCACGCCCTTGCCGCCGCGGTGCTGGCTGCGGTAGTTGTCGCTGCGCGTGCGCTTGATGTAGCCGCCGCGCGTGACGGTGACCACCATCTCCTCTTCCGGGATGAGGTCCTCGACGCTCATGTCGCCGTCGTAGCCGAACATGATCTCGGTACGACGGTCGTCGCCGAAGCGGTCGACGATCTCGGTGAGCTCCTCGCTGATGATCGAGCGCTGGCGCATCGGGTCCTCGAGGATCGCGTGGTACTCCGCGATCTGCTTCTCGATCTCGTCGTGCTCGTCGATGATCTTCTGGCGCTCCAGGGCGGCCAGGCGGCGCAGCTGCATCGCCAGGATGGCGTCGGCCTGAACGTCGTCGACGTCGAGCAGGGTCTTCAGGCCCTCTCGCGCGTCGTCGACCGTGGCCGACCGGCGGATGAGCGCGATGACCTCGTCGAGAGCATCCAGCGCCTTGAGGTAGCCGCGCAGGATGTGCGCCCGCTCCTCCGCCTTGCGCAGCCGGTAGCGCGTGCGGCGGACGATGACCTCGATCTGGTGGTCGACCCAGGCGGTGATGAAGCCGTCGAGCGACAGTGTGCGCGGCACATTGTCGACGATCGCCAGCATGTTGGCGCCGAAGTTCTCCTGCAGCTGCGTGTGCTTGTACAGGTTGTTGAGCACGACCTTGGCGACGGCATCCCGCTTGAGCACGATGACCAGGCGCTGCCCGGTGCGGCCCGATGTCTCGTCGCGGATGTCGGCGATGCCGCCGATGCGGCCGTCCTTCACCAGGTCGGCGATCTTGATGGCGAGGTTGTCCGGGTTCACCTGGTAGGGCAGCTCGGTGACCACCAGGCAGACGCGGCCCTGGATCTCCTCGATGTTGACGACGGCACGCATGGTGATCGAGCCGCGGCCGGTGCGGTAGGCGTCGTGGATGCCCTTCACGCCGAGGATCTGGGCACCGGTCGGGAAGTCCGGTCCCTTGATGCGCTTGATCAGCTCCTCCAGGAGCTCCTCGCGGGAGGCCTCCGGGTGCTGCAGGTGCCACAGCGCGCCGTCCGCGACCTCGCGGAGGTTGTGCGGCGGGATGTTGGTCGCCATGCCGACCGCGATGCCGACGGAGCCGTTGACCAGCAGGTTCGGGAAGCGGCTCGGGAGGACGATCGGCTCCTGCGTGCGGCCGTCGTAATTGTCCTGGAAGTCGACGGTCTCCTCGTCGATGTCGCGGACCATCTCGAGCGCGAGCGGAGCCATCTTGGTCTCGGTGTACCGGGGGGCGGCCGCGCCGTCGTTGCCCGGGGAGCCGAAGTTGCCCTGGCCGAGGGCCAGCGGGTAGCGGAGGCTCCACGGCTGCACCAGACGCACCAGCGCGTCGTAGATCGGCGCGTCGCCGTGCGGGTGGAACTGTCCCATGACGTCGCCGATGACGCGGGTGCACTTCGAGAACGCCTTGTCCGGACGGTACCCGCCGTCGAACATCGTGTAGATCACGCGCCGGTGCACCGGCTTGAGCCCGTCACGCACCTCGGGCAGCGCGCGCCCGATGATGACGCTCATGGCGTAGTCGAGGTACGACCGCTCCATCTCCTTCTGCAGATCGACCTGATCGATCCTGCCGTGGATGCCGAAGCCTTCGCTCTGCTCGTTGTTGCCGGCCTGCTCGTCCGTCACAGTCTTCTCTCCCTCGTCGTTTCGCTCGTCATCCGTCGCTTGCGCGTCAGATGTCGAGGAACCGGACGTCCTTCGCGTTCCTCTGGATGAACGAGCGACGCGACTCGACATCCTCGCCCATCAGGGTGGCGAAGATCTCGTCGGCCGCCGCCGCGTCCTCGAGCGTCACCTGGAGCAGCGTGCGCGTCTCCGGGTTCATCGTGGTGTCCCACAGCTCCTGGTAGTCCATCTCGCCGAGACCCTTGTAGCGCTGCACCCCGTTCTCCTTCGGGATGCGCTTGCCGGAGGCGAGGCCCTCGGCCAGCAGTGCGTCGCGCTCACGGTCGGAGTAGACGTACTCGTGCTCCGAGTTCGACCACTTGAGGCGGTACAGCGGCGGCTGCGCGAGGTACACGTAGCCGAGCTCGATGAGCGGTCGCATGTAGCGGAACAGCAGGGTCAGCAGGAGCGTGGTGATGTGCTGGCCGTCGACGTCGGCGTCGGCCATGAGCACGATCTTGTGGTACCGCGCCTTCTCCGGGTTGAAGTCCTCGCCGATGCCGGCGCCGAACGCCGTGATCATCGCCTGCACCTCGTTGTTGGCGAGCGCCCGGTCGAGCCGTGCCTTTTCTACGTTCAGGATCTTGCCGCGGAGGGGCAGGATGGCCTGGGTCTCCGGGTTGCGTCCCTGGACCGCCGAGCCGCCGGCCGAGTCGCCCTCGACGAGGAAGATCTCCGAGACCGTCGGGTCCTTCGACTGGCAGTCCTTGAGCTTGCCGGGCATGCCGCCGCTCTCCAGGAGGCCCTTGCGGCGGGCGGTCTCGCGCGCCTTGCGGGCCGCGATACGGGCGGTCGCCGCCTGCAGGGCCTTTCGGATGATCTCCTTGGCCTGGTTCGGGTTGCGGTCGAACCAGTCGCCGAGCTGATCGCCGACGACCTTCTGCACGAACGCCTTCGCCTCCGTGTTGCCCAGCTTGGTCTTGGTCTGACCCTCGAACTGCGGCTCGGAGAGCTTGACCGAAATGACTGCGGTCAGCCCCTCGCGCACGTCGTCGCCGGAGAGGTTGTCGTCCTTCTCCTTGAGGATGCCCTTCTCGCGCGCGTACCGGTTGACCAGGGTGGTCAGCGCGGCGCGGAAGCCCTCCTCGTGGGTTCCGCCCTCGTGCGTGTTGATCGTGTTGGCGTAGGTGAAGACGCTCTCGTTGTAGCTCGTCGTCCACTGCATGGCGACCTCGAGTGCGATCTTGCGCTCGGTGTCCTCCGACTCGAACGAGATGATCTCGTCGTGCACGACCTCAGCCTTCTTGGCGGAGTTGAGGTACTGCACGTAGTCCTGGAGGCCGCGCTCGTAGAGGAAGACCTCGTGGCGCGGGGCCACCTCGTCGTCGACCTCGCCCTCGACGGGTTCGACCTCCGGAGCGCGCTCGTCGGTGATCGCGATGCGCAGCCCCTTGTTGAGGAACGCCATCTGCTGGAAGCGGGTGCGGAGGGTGTCGTAGTCGAAGACGATCGTCTCGAAGGTCTCCGCGCTCGGCCAGAACGTGATGATCGTGCCGGTGCGCTCCGACGCCTCGCCCTGCTCCAGCGGCGCTTGCGGGACACCGTTGCGGTAGCTCTGGCGCCAGACGAAGCCCTGACGATGCACCTCCACGTCGAGGCGGCTCGACAGGGCGTTCACGACCGAGCTGCCGACGCCGTGCAGACCGCCGGACACCGCGTACCCGCCGCCGCCGAACTTGCCGCCGGCGTGCAGGATGGTGAGCACGACCTCCACGGTCGACTTCTTCTCGGTCGGGTGCTCATCGACCGGGATGCCACGGCCGTTGTCGTCGACCCGGACTGCGCCGTCGGGGAGGATGGTGACCTCGATGTTGTCGGCGTAGCCGGCGAGGGCCTCGTCGACGGAGTTGTCGACGATCTCGTACACCAGGTGGTGGAGCCCGCGAGGACCGGTCGAACCGATGTACATTCCGGGTCGCTTGCGGACGGCTTCGAGACCTTCCAGGATCTGGATCTCGTTCGCGCCGTACTCGTGTTCTGCGCCGGTCCCGTTCGGTTCCATCGTCATATGAAATTAGGCTCCTGACCGCACTCGACAGTGACTCTCCATTCTACCAAGAGCCGCGGGCGGAAATGCCCAGAAACGGCCGTCTGAGAGGTTTTCTTCGCCGGAGCGACCTCTTTTGTCTTCTCAGCCGTAGGTATCTCGCGGACCGCGCCCTGGAATCGACCTAGGGCCGTGATTCCAGGACCGTACGTTGGGTCCCCTAACCACGATGCTTTCGATCTCTGCGTCAGGGAACACTTCGGCCATTTTTTTGAGCAGCAGCGAACGCATCGATGTCAGCTGGCGAGCCCAAGCTGTCGAGTCGCATCGAATATTGAGCACACCGTCTGCTACAGACTCGGGATAGGAGTGCTTGGCTGTCTCCTCACCAGCCAGCTCGACCCATCCGGACATCAAGTCGGACTTCGCCAAGTTTCCGGTCCATCCGAGTTGAGCTGTGAGTGAATCCAGCACGTCACCAACCCCCTTTGGATCCCTACCCACGCCAAATGGCCGACTCGACCCATCCTCCGCAGATCGGGGAGAGAGACGCCTGCTGCGCGAGCTGGTCCCGGCGAACAGTGCCTTGAGCCGCAGGTAGACGGCGGAGGACTCAGTGGATGCGGCCGTGCGCTCAGGCATCGGTGGCCTCCACGATCGCACCCGCCTCGATCCGGACGGTGTGCGCCGTGAGCTCGTCCGGCACATCGTCGTACACCGCAGCCGTGATGAGCACCTGCTCATAACCGGACACGGCGGTTGCGAGCATGCGCCGCCGGGCCTGGTCGAGCTCGGCGAAGACGTCGTCGAGGATCAGCACGGGATCCCCCGTCGTGGATTCGCGCCGCAGCAGTTCCGCCGACGCCAGCTTGAGAGCGAGAGCGAAGGACCACGATTCGCCGTGGCTCGCATACCCCTTGGCCGGCAGCCCGTTGAGCTCGAACAGCACGTCGTCGCGGTGCGGGCCGACGAGGGTGAGGCCCCGCTCCAGCTCCTTGCGGCGCACGTTCGCGAGCGCCCGGCGGAACGCCTCGGTCGTCGCGACACCGGCTGACCCCGTTACGGACTCCTCGCCGCTGTCGTCCTCATCTTCGACGTGCGCGCCGAATACGGTGAGCTGCGGCAGCAGCCGCGGGTGATGGTCGTCGCCGGCGACGGAACGGTAGGCGGCGACGAGTGGATCGCTCAGTCGCGCGACCAGGTCGAGGCGCGCATCCATCAGCTCCGAACCCAGCTGGATGAGGCGCTCGTCCCAGATGTCGAGCGTCCCGAGCTGGTCCTCCCTGACCCGCGAGGCCCGAGCCGACTTGAGGAGGGTGTTGCGCTGCTTCAGCACCCGCTCGTAGTCGCCGATGACCCCGGCGAAGCGCGGATTCTGCTGGATCAGGAGCTGGTCGAGGAACCGCCGGCGGATGCCGGGTTCCCCGCGCACCAGCGCGAGGTCCTCCGGGGCGAACAGCACGCTGGAGAAGTAGCGCGGCAGCTCGCGCGGCTTGATCGCGGCCCGGTTGACCTGAGCCCGGTTGGGCGAGCTGCGGTTGAGCTGCACCTCCACGAGCAGCTCGCGGCCGTCGTGGCGGATGCGGGCCCGGACGATCGCGGCGTCCGCATCCTTTCTGATCATCGCCTGGTCGCTCGACACCCGGTGCGACCCGAGGGTGCTCAGATAGCCGAGCGACTCGACGAGGTTGGTCTTCCCCTGGCCGTTGCGGCCGACGAACAGATTCGCGCCGGCCGCGAACGGCACCTCCGCCGTGCGGTAGTTGCGGAAGTCGGTCAGGGAAAGATGCGTAACTCTCAAGGAGGGTTAGTCCACGGCCTTCACAGCGTGGCCGCCGAACTGGTTGCGGAGGGCGGCGACCGCCTTCATCGCAGGCGAGTCCTCCTGGCGCGAGACGAAGCGCGCGAAGATCGAGGCGCTGATCGTCGGCACCGGGACGGCGTTGTTGAGCGCCTCCTCCACGGTCCAGCGACCCTCGCCCGAGTCCTGCACGTAGCCCTCGATGTGCTCGAACTCCGGGTCCTGCTCCAGGGCGCGGACCAGCAGGTCGAGCAGCCAGGAGCGGACGACAGTCCCCCGCTGCCAGGCCTTGAACGTGCCGGTGACGTCCTTGATGATGTCCTTGCGCGTGTCCAGCAGCTCGTAGCCCTCGGCGTACGCCTGCATCAGCGCGTACTCGATGCCGTTGTGCACCATCTTGGCGTAGTGGCCGGCGCCGACCTCCCCGACGTGGACGAAGCCCTCGTCGCGCGGACCCTCCGGCCGGAGAGCGTCGAAGACCGGCATGACGCGCTCGACCTGCTCCGCGGAACCGCCCACCATCAGGCCGTAGCCGTTCTCAAGACCCCAGATGCCGCCGGAGACGCCGGCGTCCATGAAGTCGACGCCGCGCGGCGCGAGAAGCTCCGCGTGCTTGAAGTCCTCGGTGAACTTCGAGTTGCCGCCGTCGATGACCAGGTCGCCCTTCTCGAGCAGCGGCTCGAGTTCGCGGATCACCGAGTCGGTGATCTGGCCGGCGGGCACCATGACCCAGATGGTCCGCGGCGCGGGGAGCGCAGCCACGAGGTCGGCGACCGTGGCGACGTCCGAGACTTCCGGGTTGGTGTCGTAACCCGTGACGTCGATGCCGTTCTTCTCGAGGCGGGCGCGCATGTTGTTGCCCATGCGTCCGAGGCCGATGAGGCCGATGTGCATGATTGTCCTTCTCTTCTCTTCTTCCGCGCGCTGGTTTAGCGCAGGAGCAGGTTGGGCTGGAGCAGATACTTGTAGGAATCCGCGCCTGCCTGGTCCTTCGACGTCTGGCTCGTGATGAGCACAGGCCCCGGCTTGTTGGGGTTCTCGGTCTTGGTGAAGGAGATGCGCACGAACTCCGAGTGCACCGCCCCCAGACCATCGAGCAGGAACTGCGGCTTCAATGAAACCACCGTCTCCTGGCCAGTGAGAAGAGCGTCGATGCTCTCGGATGCCTGCGCCTGCTCCGAGCCGATCGCTTCCAGCGTCAGCCCGTCGGCGGTGAAGGTGTAGCGGAGCGCGGCCTCGCGCTCCAGCACGAGGGCGACTCGGCGGGTCGCCTCGATGAGCTCTGCGGTGTTGATCACCGCGTAGTTGTCGACCTGCTCGGGGAACAGACGCCGGACCGGCGGGAAGTTGCCCTTGATCAGGAGCGACGTGACCGTCTTGCGGTCGGCGGTGAACGCGATCAGCTCGCGGTCGTCGCGGTTGGTGATCGAGATGGAGACGTTGCCGCTGTGGCCGAACGTCTTGCCGATCTCGGTCAGGGTGCGGGCGGGGACGAGCGCCGTGACAGGCTCGCCCGACGTGGTGCCGTTGTCCCAGTCGATCTCGCGGACCGCGACCCGGTAGCGGTCGGTCGCCACGAGGCCGAGCGTGTTGTCGCCGACCTCGAGCTGAACGCCGGTGATGACCGGGGTCACGTCGTCCCGGGATGCGGCGACGCCCACCTGCGCGACGGCCTCGGCGAACTCCTCGGCCGGAACGAGTCCCGCCTCGCCGCTCACCTGCGGGATGCTCGGGTATTCCTCGACCGGCATGGAGAGCAGCGTGAAGTTGGCGGAGCCCGCCCGGACGACGATCTTCGACTCCTCGGTCGAGAACTGCACCGGAGCGTTCGGAAGCTTGGAGGCGATCTCCGCGAGCAGCCGGCCGGAGACGAGCACTCGTCCCGGCTCCTCGACCTGCGCGGCGATCTCGGTCTGGGCCGAGACCTCGTAATCGAAGGACGACAGCTGGAGGCCGTTCTCGGTGGTCTCGATCAGCACGCCGCTCAGGATGGGGAGGGTCGTCCTCTGAGGAAGAAGCTTCACCGCGAAGGAGACGGCCTCGCTGAACACATCCCGATTGGCTTGGAACTTCACGAAGGCACCTCTGTCGGCTCGACGGTACGGACGACACAAATCCTAGCGCCTGGCATCCAAGGGGGAAGCCGCGGTGCTCGGACCCCGAAGGTTGTCGGCCGCCCCCTTCTAGAAGAGTTAAGGATTAATCGTGTTAACCGCTGTGGATAATGTGGATAACTCTGTTGAAGCCAGGAAACGACAGGGAACTACACCTCGGTGACTTGTTGATGACCTGAGGATTCCTGGTGTTCACAAGGTCTGTCGACGCGAGGTCGTGTCATTCGCTTTTCACAGGCCGGCGGATCCCGTCCCCATTAAGGATCGAGTTCTCCGGAACCTTTCCACAAGTTATCCACAAGTGTTAATAACGCACTGTCCCCACTCTGGGGATGGATATGTGGATAAGTCGTGCGCTATCGAGCGGCGCGCCTACTTGCCGTAGCGGTGGTTCTGCTTGATCCGGCTGGTCAGCTCGGTGACCTGGTTGTAGATCGAGCGTCGCTCCTTCATGAGCTCGCTGATCTTCTTGTTCGCGTACATCACGGTGGTGTGGTCGCGACCGCCGAACAGCTGCCCGATCTTCGGCAGCGAGAGGTTGGTGAGCTCACGGCAGAGGTACATGGCGATCTGCCGTGCGGTGGCCACCGCCTGCGAGCGGCTCGAGCCGTAGAGGTCGTCGACGCTGAGCTTGAAGTACTCGGCGGTGTTGGTGATGATGTCGGTCGGCGCGATCACGTTGTCGTCGTCGAGCGTGATGAGGTCCTTGAGCACTGTCTGCACAAGCGGCATGTCGACCGGGGTGCGGTTGAGGCTGGCGAACGCGGTGACGCGGATCAGCGTCCCTTCGAGCTCCCGGATGTTGCTGGACACCTTCGTGGCCATGAACTCCAGGATGTCGTCGGGCACCTGGATCTTCTCGCTCTGCGCCTTCTTGCGCAGGATCGCGATGCGCGTCTCGAGGTCGGGCACCTGCACGTCGGTGATCAGGCCCCACTCGAAGCGGGAGCGCATCCGGTCCTCGAAGCCCGTCAGCATCTTCGGCGGCAGGTCGCTCGTGATGACCACCTGCTTGTTGTGGTCGTGGAGCGTGTTGAAGGTGTGGAAGAAGGCCTCCTGCGTCTCGACCGCCCTCTGCAGGAACTGGATGTCGTCGATCAGCAGGATGTCGATGTTGCGGTACCTGGCCTGGAAGGACGAGCCGCGGTTGTTCGCGATCGAGTTGATGAAGTCGTTGGTGAACTCCTCACTCGACACATAGCGGACGCGGATGCCCGGATACAGGCTCATCGCGTAGTGGCCGATCGCGTGCAGCAGGTGGGTCTTGCCGAGCCCAGAGTCGCCGTAGATGAAGAGCGGGTTGTAGGCCTTCGCCGGCGCTTCGGCCACGGCGACCGCGGCCGCGTGGGCGAAGCGGTTGGACTGGCCGATGACGAAGTTGTCGAAGCTGTACTTGGAGTTGAGGCGGGTGTCGCCGCCGCGGGGAGGTGCGGTGATCTCGGTCGGCGGCGAGACGACAGGAGCGACCTGCTCCGCATAGGCGGGTGCGGACTCGGGCTCGGCGGCGGGCCCGGCCATGCTCTCCTGCTGGATCTCCGGGTTGACCACGATCGCGAAGGTGTTGACCTCGAACGCGTCGTCGAGCGACCCGATGGCGTTGAGGAGGGGGAGACGGCTGCGCTGCTCGATCATCCCGCGCGTGAACTCGTTCGGCACCTCCAGGTAGAAGGTGCCCGCCATGATGCCCTTGGGCTCGACCAGGCTAAGGAAGCCGTACAGCTGCGGAGTGATCCGGTCGTCCGTCCCGAGCTTCCCGAGCACGTCCTGCCATGCCGCAGCTATGGACTCTTCGCCGCCTGCCATCGTTCCCCGTCTTCGTCTGTGTTGCGGATGCCGTCAGCCCGACGAGGGGACGAGTCGGCCCCCGGTGACTCTCATCGGGTTGGCGGCTTCGGATGCCGCCGGTGGGTATTCACAGAGTTATCCACCGCTGTGTGAGCAATACCGTAGCGATCTCCGGCCAGAATTGGCATGGCCTGGGGATAACTTTCGACCTCACGGTAACTTGTCCACAGAAGACCGATCAAATCCGATCCGCGGAATACGTCGGCGCGTCGGTCGCTGCTTCCCTGCCAATACCGTGCATAATCAGTGGATTTGACACGATCGGTTTGACCAAGCGCATACCGAGGCCGTAGTTTTAATCAGTTGACTTGCAGCCGTTTCGGCTGCCCTCTAATTTTCCTGGCCTCACCATGCTGGCTGTACCACGCAGCGCAGGCCGGTGAAGAGACCCCCACGGAGATAGATATGAGCAAGAGAACGTTCCAGCCGAACAACCGCAAGCGCGCGAAGACCCACGGGTTCCGCCTCCGCATGCGTACCCGTGCCGGCCGTGCCATCCTCTCGGCGCGTCGCAGCAAGGGCCGCACGAAGCTCTCGGCGTAAAGCCTCCACAGGCAGAGGCCGACCGGTGCTCGCCAAAGCCAATCGCATCACGCGAGGGGCGGACTACCGGGCGACTGTACGACGCGGCGCACGCTTCACCGGAGCGAGCACCGTGACCTACATCCGTCCGACGTCCGATCCCGACGTGGTGCGATTCGGCTTTATCGTGAGCAAGTCGGTCGGCAATGCGGTGAAGCGCAACCTCGTGCGGCGCCGGCTCAAGGCCGCCGCCTACGAACTCCTCCCCCAGTTCTCGGCCGCGGCCGGCGACGGCGGTCTGGATGTGGTCGTGCGCGCATTGCCAGCCTCTGTTCAAGCGCGGTGGGCTAGCCTGCACGAAGAGCTTCTCCGGGCCTCTGCCCGCCACACCAGCCGCAGTCATCTCAGTAAGGGCAGCGTCCGTCCATGAACACCGCGATCGCAGCAGTGCTCCTCGCGCCGCGGAATGCCGCGGTGCTGGTGCTTCGCGCGTATCGCGCGGTGATCTCGCCGCTCTACGGTGACGTCTGCCGCTACTACCCGTCGTGCTCGGCCTACGCGCTGCAGGCGATCCAGCAGCACGGTGTCGTGGTCGGATCGTTCCTCGGCATCCGCCGCATCGCCCGCTGCCACCCCTGGGCCGCGGGCGGCGTCGACGACGTCCCGCCGGCGAGGAAGCGGCGCTACCGGGTCACCCCGTTCGGGTTCGTCGTCGCCACCAGCTCTCAGCCCATCGTCGGCCACGGAAAGGCCTAATCAGAAGTCATGCCTGACATCATCGGACTCATCCTCTGGCCCATCAAATGGGTCGTGGAGCTGATCCTCGTCGCCTTCCACTGGGTCTTCACCCAGATCGGCCTCGACCCGGCGGCCGGTCTCACCTGGGTGCTATCCATCGTCGGCCTCACCGTCGTGGTCCGTGCGGCGCTCATCCCGATCTTCGTCCGGCAGATCAAGAACCAGCGGCGGATGCTGGAGATCGCCCCGCAGCTGAAGAAGATCCAGGACAAGTACAAGGGCAAGAAGGACCAGTTCTCGCGCGAGGCCATGTCGCGCGAGACGATGGAGCTCTACAAGAAGACCGGCACCAACCCGCTGAGCTCGTGCCTCCCCCTGCTGCTGCAGATGCCCGTGTTCTTCGCGCTCTTCCAGGTGCTGAACGGTGCGCAGAGCGGCAAGGCCGGCGTCGGTCCGCTCAACGAGGTGCTCGCTCAGCAGTTCGGCAACGCGACCCTGTTCGGTGTCGCCCCGCTGCACCAGAGCTTCCAGGGCGCGATGAACGCGCACCCGCCGCAGGTCGCGGTCATGATCATCGCAGCCGTTATGGTTGTGCTGATGACGGGCTCGCAGTTCCTCACCCAGCTGCAGATCGTCTCGAAGAACATGTCGCCCGAGACGAAGGCGAGCCCGCAGTTCAAGCAGCAGCGCATCCTGCTGTACCTGCTCCCCTTCGTCTTCCTGTTCTCCGGTTTCGCCTTCCCGCTCGGCGTCATGTTCTACTGGCTGACCTCGAACCTGTGGACCATGGGTCAGCAGTTCCTCGTCATCCGCAACATGCCGACGCCCGGGTCTGACGCCGCAAAGGCCCGCGAGGCCCGCCTCGCCAAGAAGGGCAAGCTCGTGCAGCCCGACGGCGCAACCGTGCTGACGGTCGAGGAGCAGCCGAAGAAGCAGCCGACCCAGCGTGTGCAGCCCGTCAGCAAGTCCCGTGCCAAGAAGCAGGCCGGAAAGTAAGGACCGCGAACCGATGACCGACGTGCAGACCTCCTCCCCCGAACCGACCGACGCACCCGAAGCCGTCGACCTGGATGTCGAGCTCGCCGATGCCGGCGCCGACCAGTCCGCGCCGGTGGACCTCGACCGCGAGGCCGACATCGCCGCCGACTACATCGAGGAGTTGCTCGACATCGCCGACATCGACGGCGACATCGACATCGACACCCGGAACGGTCGTGCCTACATCTCGGTGAACTCCGAGGAGGAGTCGAACCTTTCGCTGCTGGCAAAGGCGGATACCGTCGCCGCCCTGCAGGAGCTGACGCGTCTCGCGGTGCAGAACGAGACCGGCGGTTACTCGCGGCTCATCCTCGACATCGCCGGCTCGCGCGACGCGCGCCAGGCGGAGCTCGGTCGTCTGGTCGAGCGCGCGATCGCCCGGCTCGAGGAGGGCGCTGCCGAGGCGGCTCTTCCTCCCATGTCGTCCTACGAGCGCAAGCTGGTGCACGACATCGTGTCCGAGCGCGGGTATGTCTCCACCTCGCGCGGCGAGGGTCGCGACCGCTACACGGTCATCACCGCCGCCTGAGTTTCACGTGAAACCGTGACCCTCGAACTCGAACCGCCTGCTGCCCTCGAACTCTTCGGAGATCGCATCGGAGTGGCGCGCGCCTTCGCGGCGAACCTCGCCGAACAGGGCGAGGAGCGAGGTCTGATCGGCCCATTGGAGTTGCCGCGCCTCTGGTCGCGCCACATCCTGAACTGCGCTATTGTCGCTCCGCTGCTGCGGCCCGGGGTGGTCGGGGATGTGGGCAGCGGCGCCGGGCTGCCGGGACTCGTCTTGGCGATCGCACGCCCGGACGTCTCCTTCGTTCTGATCGAACCGATGGAGCGTCGCGTTGCCTGGCTGAACGAACAAGTGGCCGAGCTCGGGCTCGACAACGTGTCCGTCGTGCGCGCTCGCGCCGAGGAGGCCCGCCTCGAGGAGCCTCTGGACCAGGTGACCGCCCGAGCGGTGAGCGCCTTCCGGAAGCTCCTCCCCCTCACAGCTCCTCTGCTCCGTGATGGCGGCGAGCTCGTCTTGATGAAGGGCGCGGCCGCACCGGCCGAGGTCGAGGCTGCCGGCAAGGAGATCCGGAAGTACAAGGTGCACGACATCGAGGTTCTGACGCTCGGAGAAGGTGTGCTGTCGGAGGTCACGCGCGTCATCCGCGCTTCCGTCCGCTGATCTTCAGCGTCGTCCGGTCGGCTTACGTTGGCCCTGAGAGCAGCGAAGCGGGGTGCTTCCGTTGCGTGGGAGCGATCCTACGCGGCTCGCGGCAATCTTAGATGGACCGTTTTTGCGGCACTGCGAGCCGAAGTGAGCGGTTTGCGAGTGTCTCGGGTGGGGTGAGTGGCGTTTGCGCAGGGTCGACTGCGCAGTGCCGATCGTCGGTGGCCGAGCATCGGGATATGCCGGAGCGCTGACCCCGGCATGGCCGTGGATGCTCGCCGTCCGACTCTTGCGACAGGCGAGCCATGTGAGCGGACGGCTCGACGTTCGCGGAGGGTCTTCCTGTCCCTGGCGCCTCGCGTCCCGTTCGGCCCAGCACGATGTGAGGTGGTTGGTTGTCGCTGCACTCGGCGGTCGCCCGGCGACCTCCTCGGGTCTTCAGGGGGTTGCGCTCGTCGTCTCGTTCGCTTGAGTAGCCTCGCGCTTGCGGGAGTAGTGCCGTGGCTCGATTGGGCATTTCTCCCCCGCCGCGTCGCCGGGGGTCTCGGCCGGGCGCAGGCCATTTCGCCAAGGACGTTGTATCGGTTGGCTCAGCGTTCCTAGATACGGTCGCCTCGAGGAAGCTCGGGTGGAGGCGCGTTTCACGTGAATCCGGGAGCAGCGCTAAGTGGTCGTTGCGGAAACTGGCCGATCCGCACGCCGCGCACGTAGGTCAGCCGTTCGAGGGCCCACGGCCGGTGGCGTGGAACATGCACGTTCCCGCCTCGGTCGGCCGCTGCGGCATTGGGCGGGAGCACGGTGGCCCGGGTTCATCTCCATACGTTGTCGACGTGGCGGCGCCCCACCGGGTCGGCTCGGCGGACTGAGAGATCATGTTGTGGTGATGCATGCGCGTGGGATCCGTCGCCGAGTGTGCGCGGAGGGACTGTGAGACGTCCTAGCACCTGCGGGTCGACTTGAGGCAGGTACCGACGCCGGGGGTGAAATGGGGAACGAGCTGCAAACGGCGGCGCCCATGCGACCGGCTCGAGCCCGACCGACATGCGCGCGGTCCACTTCTCGAGCCCCATCGTGGTGATCAGGCCGACGGGTGGCCGCTGTGCTCCTGGCAGCAGAAGTCACGGGATGCGGATGGGGTGTGGCGGTGACCTCGTACGCGACCGCCTGGTAGCACTCGACGGCACGTAGGGACGGGCTTGCGCCGCGACCAATGGACTACGCGCAGGGAGCGAACGGTGCCGCGTACCGGGCACACAGGCGACGCACGATGTGCGCGTCTCACGCGAAACAGGGCGCCGGCTCGGCGTCTCACGCGAAACAGGGCGCCGGCTCGGCGTTTCACGTGAAACGGAGGTGCGGGATTGCTGTTTCACGTGAGACGGAGTTGCTGGATCGCTGTTTCACGTGAAGGGAGGCGCTCGCTCGGTGTTTCACGTGAAACGGAGGCGCGTACCTTTGTCTCACGTAGGCGGAGGCGCTCGCTCGGTGTCCCATGTGAGACGGGTGCACCGGCCTTCGGCTGCCCGGTACGCGGTCGCCTGTCCGCATTGACGCGAGACACCGCTTGGGTCCGCCGCCGACCGGCAATATAGCCAGGCCCGCGCGAATGAAAGATCCTGCCGGTCGGACGCTGAGTCAGGAGCCACCAGGCTTAGGCGAGTGATACATCCGGCCCGTTGAACGCGGAGTCTGGAGCTACCGCACCCGAGCGCCCAAGACACGGCCCGGGTGCCGAGAATACCACTCCCCTGCCTCGAGCTCTCCGTGGCCTGAACCCCTATGCCGACGCAAAGGGTTCCCTTCCCTCTCGCCAACTGCTGCGGCGATGCGTCCGGGACGCACGTCGCGAACGCACGCACCAACCGACCACCATGCCAGCTGGATCCCGCACTGCTGCCCCCCAGCTGCGGTGATCCGCCGGGTCCGCATCCCTGTCGGCGCCGCCCGCTGGCCTCAGGCCTTAGGAGCACTACGGGACGCGCCTGCGCCGACCCGCCCGCGTTTCACGTGAAACGTGCGAGAGTGGCCGCACCGGCTTGCGGCCAACGGTCGACCCTCTGGCATCGAGGTGGGCACGCGTGAGCAGCCGGGGGCGATCCCGCCCGCGTTTCACGTGAAACGTGCGAGAGTCGCGGCAGTGGCTTTGAGCCCACCATCGGCCCTCTGGCATCGAGGTGGGCACGCGTGAGCAGCCGGGGGCGATCCCGCCCGCGTTTCACGTGAAGCGTGTGAGAGTGGCCGCACCGGCTTGCGTCCCACGGTCGACCCTCCCGCATCGAGGTGGGCACGCGTGAGCAGTAGCAGCCGACCTGGCCCGCGTTTCACGTGAAACCTGCGAGTGTGGCCGCAGTGGCTTGCGGCCCACCACCCAACCTCTGGCACCTGGGCGGGCGCGCCAGCGCAGCAGCCCGTTGCTCTTGCGTGCGATGCGTCTGCAAGTGCCCGTGTTGAGTTATCCGACTACGACAGCGTGCAGACGGCGGAGAAGCGGTCAACTCTATTCGTCGGTCCAAGTCGCCAGTGACCAGAACGACCGCCCGATGTACCTCCCCGACTCGTGTCGCTTCCGCACACCCACACGCGCTGTCCACAGGTCGCGCGGCGCGGCGGAAAGCGTCAGACATCCGAGTTAGAGTTGATCATCGGGTGCGCTGCGGGTGTGCCGAAGACCGACGGAAAGCCGGTGCGAAGCACCACGGAGCGACGAGGTTTCACGTGAAACAACCCCACCAGGACGAGCGCGGCGGAGTAGGTGAGATCGACAGCAGTATGGATGCACAGGCGCCCGACTCGGATTTCGATGGGGCTACCCCACTCGCCCAGGAGATTGCGGACCTCGCCCGACGGCGGCAGGTGATCGCGTCGACGACCCTTCCTCTCCCCTCCCGTACCCGCATCTTCACCATCTCCAACCAGAAGGGTGGCGTCGGTAAGACCACGACCGTCGTCAACCTGAGTGCGGCGCTCGCGAAGTCCGGTGCGCGCGTACTCGTCATCGACCTCGATCCGCAGGGAAACGCATCGACGGCGCTCAGCGTCGAGCACCGGGAGGGGACACCGAGCGTCTACGACGTGGTCGTCAACGACCGCGAGTTGGATGAGGTCATCCAGAAGTCCCCGGAGTTCGACGGTCTTTTCGTCATCCCGGCGACCATCGACCTCGCGGGCGCCGAGATCGAGCTCGTCTCGATGGTAGCGCGCGAGCAGCGACTCTCCCGCGCGCTCGGCCGGTTCCTCGATGAGTACGACATCGACTACGTGCTGATCGACTGCCCTCCGTCGCTCGGTCTGCTCACGATCAACGCGTTCGTCGCGGCGACCGAGGTCCTCATCCCGATCCAGTGCGAGTACTACGCACTCGAGGGGCTGAGCCAGCTGCTGAAGAACATCCAGCTGATCGAGCGGCACCTCAACCCGAAGCTGCGGGTCTCCACCATCCTGCTGACCATGTACGACTCCCGCACCAACCTGGCGCACCAGGTCGCCGCGGACGTGCGCGAGCACTTCCCCGACGAGGTGCTGGACACGATCATCCCCCGCTCTGTCCGCATTTCCGAGGCGCCCAGCTACGGGCAGAGCGTCATCAGCTACGACACCAACTCCAGTGGCTCCCTCTCCTACATGGAGGCGGCCGCCGAGATCGCACGAAGAGGAGTACCCCGCTAATGGCAGCGAAACGCACCGGACTGGGCCGAGGCATCGGCGCCCTCATCCCTACCAGCGACCAGTCCAGCAGCCGTCCCGTCGACGTGTTCTTTCCCAACGCGCCCACTGGCGTCGCAACGGCGGTAGCGGAGCGTGGGGACGACCTCGTCGCCGTGCCGGGTGCCCGGCTCGCGAGCCTCTCCCCCGACGACATCGTCCCCAACCGGGTCCAGCCGCGCACCGAGTTCGATCGCGAGGCGCTCGACGAGCTAGTGGCGAGCATCCGCGAAGTGGGTGTGCTGCAGCCGGTCGTGGTCCGTCCGCTGCCGGACGAGCCCGGACGCTACGAACTCATCATGGGCGAGCGCCGGCTCCGTGCGACCAAGGAGCTCGGCCTCGACACCATCCCGGCGGTCGTCAAGGACACAGCCGACGAGGACATGCTGCGAGACGCGCTCCTCGAGAACCTCCACCGCAGCCAGCTCAACCCGCTGGAGGAGGCTTCCGCGTACCAGCAGCTCCTCGCCGACTTCGGCATCACGCAGGAGGAGCTCGCCTCGCGCATCGGACGGTCCCGCCCCCAGATCACCAACACCATCCGGCTGCTCAAGCTGCCCGCCGTGGTCCAGTCCCGCGTGGCCGCTGGAGTGCTCAGCGCCGGGCACGCACGGGCCATCCTGTCACTCGGCGACGACCAGGAGGCGATGATTCGCCTGGCCGACAAGATCGTCAACGAGGACCTCTCGGTGCGCCAGGCCGAGGCTGCCGCGAGCAAGACCCCGAAGCCGACGCGCACCAAGGTGACGGCCGGGCGGCACCGTGGACACCTCGACGAGATCGCCGGCACCCTCGGCGACCGCCTCAACACCCGCGTCAAGATCACCCTGGGCGCGCGGAAGGGTCAGATCGTCGTCGATTTCGCGACCATCCAGGACCTCAATCGCATCCTCGACGAGATCGGCCAGCCGCACTTCAGCTGATCCTCTAACCCCCGGATCCCGCTGGGCCAGCGGGATGCGCGTTACAACACGCCGGTTCGGGCGTCGGCGATCGCCTGCGCAGCGAGGGCGGCGTACACCTCTCCGGTCTCCCGCCCTGCGGCGACGATCGCCTGCGGCATGATCGAGGTCTCCGTCAGCCCGGGAAGCACATTGGCCTCGAGGAACCACGGGGTCCCGGCGGCATCCACGATGAGGTCGATGCGCGAGAGGTGACGCAGCCCCAGCGCTCGATGCGCGGTCACGGCTGCGGACGCGACGGCCTCCGAGACATCGGCTTCCAGCCGGGCCGGCGCGTAGAAGCGCGTCTCGCCCGCGTTGTAGCGCGCGTCGAACGTGTAGGCACCCTCCACCGGCTCGATCTCGACGGCGGGCAGAGCCTCCGGCCCCTCCCCCGTGTCCACGACCGCGACGGCGACCTCGACACCCTCGACCTTGCGTTCGATCAGCGCGACGTCGCCGTAGGTGTAGGCATCCACCATCGCCCGCGGCAGCTCCTCGGTTCCGGTGACGATGGTCACCCCCTGAGCCGACCCGCCCTGGGCGGGCTTCACGACGAGCGGCAGCTCGAGTCCGCCGAGCACCGTCGCGAGGACGCTCCCTGCGCCGAGCTCCCGGAAGGTGTCCTGCGGCAGCGTCACCGACGCCGGCGTGGACACCCCGGCTCGCGCCACCAGCGTCTTCGCGGTCGGCTTCGACCACGCGAGCCGGGAGGCGTCGGCGCGCGAGCCCACGAAGGGCACACCGGTCAGCTCCAGCAGCCCCCGCAGGGCACCGTCCTCCCCGCTCGCGCCGTGCAGAGCCGGCCACACCACGTCCGGGCGGGAGGACTCCAGGAAGGACAGCAGCGTCCCGTCCGGCTCGCGGAACGTGACGCGGTGGCCGAGAGCGTTCAGACCGTCGGCGACACGGCGTCCGCTGCGGAGGGAGACATCCCGCTCGTGCGAGATCCCGCCCGCGAGAACGACGATGTCGAGTGCATCATTTTGTGCCATGATCAGGACTTTCTCTCGCTAGCGCAGGTCGGTGGGCGGGTTGGCGCTCGTGCGGCTTCTTCGCGGCGCGGCCTCGAGCGGCCCGGTGCCCGCGAAGGTGTCGAGGAGGTCCTGCTCACCGCCGATGACGTTGGCGAGGCGGCGGACGCCGACCCGGATGTTCTCGGGCGTCGGGTAGCAGAACGACAAGCGGATGTTCTGGGCGCCGGAGCCGTCGGCGAAGAACGCGGTCCCCGGAGTGTAGGCCACCAGCTCCGTCACGGCCCGCGGGAGCATCGCCTTCGAGTCGAGGTGCGGCGGGAGGGTGACCCAGACGTAGAACCCGCCGTTGGGGTTGGTCCAGCTCAGCTCCGGGAGGTGCTCCTCCAGTGCGGAGATCATCGCCTCCTTCCGCTCGCGATACACACCGCGGAAGGTGTCGATCTGGCCGCGCCAGTCGGCATCCTTCAGGTACTCCGAGATCACCAGCTGGCTGAACGAGCTGGGGCTCAGCACCGCCGCCTCGTTGGCGAGGATGAGTTTCTCCCGGATCGCGTGCGGCGCGAGCGCCCAGCCGACACGGAAGCCGGGGGCGAGGGTCTTGGAGAAGGTGCCCAGGTAGACCACGCCGTCCTTCTCGACCGACCGCATGGCCGCAGGCGGCTTCTGGTCGAAGTACAGCAGCCCGTACGGGTTGTCCTCCAGCACCAGGATGTCGTTCTGCCGTGCGATCTCGAGGATCTCCAGCCGGCGCTCCCACGTCAGCGTCACGCCGGCGGGGTTGTGGAAGGTCGGCACCGTATACAGGAACTTCACGCGGCGACCGGCCGACTTCAGACGTGCGATGTGCTCCCGTAGCGCCTCCGGGATGAGGCCGTGCTCGTCGCTCGGAACGTGGTCGACCTCCGCCTGGTACGACTTGAAGATCACCATCGCGGTCACATAGCTCGGCCCCTCAGCGAGGACGACGTCGCCCGGGTCGATGAAGAGCTTGCTGAACAGCTCCAGCGCGTGCTGGGATCCGGTCGTCACGATGACGTCGTCGGCGCTGCCGCTGATGCCCTCCAGTGCCATGACCTCGAGGATCTGCTCGCGGAGGGCCGGTACGCCCTGCCCCGACCCGTACTGCAGCGCGACCGCGCCCTGCTCGCGCATGACCCGCTCCATCGCCCCGGAGACGAGGTCCTGAGGAAGGGCGGACACGAAGGGCATGCCGCCGGCCAGCGAGACCACCTCGGGCCGGCTGGCGACGGCGAACAGGGCGCGGACCTCGCTGGCGGCCAGGCCGCTCGTACGCTGCGCGTAGTGGTGGTACCACGGGTCCAGATTGTTGCCCCGCTGCTGCGAGGTGCCCTGTTCGATCACGTGTGAATTCCGTTCATCCGCCGTTGTGCAATGCTATGGGCGCTGCCCGCGCCGACGAAAATCGGGCAGCCTCCCGGGTACGAAAAAGACCCGCCCGGCGGGTGAGCGCCGGACGGGTCTGAAGAGGACGGGTCGCGCTACGCGAGGTAGGCGGCCAGGTCGGCCTCGAGGGCGGGCTTCGGCTTCGCGCCGATGACGGTCTTGACGACCTCGCCACCCTGGTAGACCTTCATCGCCGGGATGGAGGTGATCTGGTACTTCGCAGCGGTCTGCGGGTTCTCGTCGACGTTGAGCTTGACGATCTCGATCTTGTCGGCGTGCTCGGAGGCGATCTGGTCGAGGATCGGGCCCACGGCGCGACACGGGCCGCACCACTCGGCCCAGAAGTCCACGAGGATGGTCTTCTCGCTGTTGAGGACGTCCTGCTCGAAGCTGGCGTCCGTGACCGAACGTGCTGCTGACATTTTCTTGTTTCTCCTTATGCGGTGGTCGTGAGTTCGAGGTCACCCGACGCGCCATCCGCTGCGCTGTCGAGTAAGTTCTGCGGGAGCGTGGTCAGGTAGTGCTCCGCGTCGAGGGCGGCGACCGTACCGGACGCGGCGGCGGTGACCGCCTGGCGGTAGGTCGGGTCGATGACGTCGCCCGCCGCGAAGACGCCCGGGAGGTTGGTCTTCGAGCTGCGCCCGTCGACGGCGATCGTACCCTCCGGGGTCAGGTCGAGCTGACCGTGGACCAGATGGACGCGCGGGTCGTTGCCGATGGCGATGAAGAGGCCCTGCAGGTGCAGCTCGCTCTCCTCGCCGGTGACCAGGTTGCGGAGCTTGACGTCCTGCACCTGCTCGTCGCCGCCGATGCCGATCACCTCGGAGTTCCAGATGAACTCGATCTTCTCGTTGGCGAACGCGCGCTCCTGCATGATCTTGGAGGCGCGGAGGCTGTCGCGACGGTGGATGATGTACACCTTGTCGGCGAAGCGGGTGAGGAACGTGGCCTCCTCCATCGCCGAGTCGCCGCCGCCGACGACCGCGATCGTGCGCTGGCGGAAGAAGAACCCGTCGCAGGTGGCGCACCAGGAGACACCGTGGCCGGAGAGGCGCTCCTCGTCGGCCAGGCCGAGCTTGCGGTATGCGGAGCCGGTGGCGAAGATCACGGCAAGCGCCTCGTGCACGGCGCCGGAGCCGAGGGTGACCTTCTTGACCTCGCCGGTCAGGTCGACCGACACGACGTCGTCGAGCACGATCTCGGTGCCGAACTTCTCGGCCTGCGCCTGCATCTTGAACATGAGGTCCGGTCCCATGACCGCCTCCGGGAAGCCGGGGAAGTTCTCGACCTCGGTGGTGTTCATCAGCTCGCCGCCCGCCTCGACGGAGGAGGCGATCAGGAGCGGCTTCAGGTTGGCGCGGGCCGCATAGATGGCCGCGGTGTAACCGGCAGGGCCGGAACCGATGATGATGATCTGCCGCACGGCGGAACTCCTTGACCTTTTCGCGACACCTTCGTCCGGAGGCGTCGACCTGTAGAACACATCCTAGGCGGATGCTATTCCGTGTCACCTGGGTGTGCGAGCACGCCCTCCGGCGCGGTTCAGGATGGGCGCGAGGCCGCTCTCCAGATCGGGCGATCGGAGCAGTCCGAGGATGCCGACGTAGACCACCAGCATGACAACGCCGACGATGGCCGTGGCGATGATCGCCGGGATCGCGCCGCTCACCGGGAAGGCGCCGGGCTCGACCCCGCCGAGGATGACGAGGAAGCCCGCGCCGGCGGCGATCGCCGCAAGGCCGGCGACGGCGAAACGCCAGAGCGAGCTCAGGATGCGCCCGGCGTCCACTCCCCCGGTGCGGCGGCGGAGCAGGGCGAACGCCAGCACCGCCTGGATGACGCTGGCGATCGAGACCACCAGGGCGACGGAGGCCGCCCGGATCTCCGGCGGCACGGCGAAGCAGAGCAGCACGCCGACGACGATGATCGCCGACTGCGCGACGGTGAAGAAGAACGGGGTGCGGGTGTCGCCGAGCGAGTAGAACGCCCGCTGCGCCATGAAGACGAGGGAGAACGGCACCAGGCCGACGAGGTAGGCGATGAGAACGGGCCCCATCGCCTGGTAGTCGGAGGTGAAGACGCGGGCGATCGGGTACGAGGTGACGATCAGGGCCGCGGAGGCGAAGACGATGAAGAGCATGATCGAGCGCGCTGCCGAGGAGAAGTCGTCCCGGAAGGCGGTGACCGAGCCGCGCTGGGCGTGCTCCGCCATGCGCGTGTAGTAAGCGGTGACGATCGAGACCGCGATGATGCCGTGCGGGAGCATGAAGATGAGCCACGCGTTCTGCATCACGAAGAGGCCGGCGAAACCCTTGCCGACCGAGTTGGAGACGTTCGTCTCGACCAGCCCGGCGAGCTGCGTGACGACGAGCATCGCGAAGGTCCAGCCGGCGGCCTTGCCCGCGGTGCCGAGGTCGACCCCGCGCCAGCCGAAGTCGGGGCGGAAGCGCAGGCCCACCCGCCGCCAGAACACGAACAGGATGAGGGCCTGCACCGCGATGCCGAGCGTGGCTCCCCCGGCGAGCAGGGCGACCATCCCGAACGTCCACTCGCTGTGCTTCGCGCCGGTCGCCGAAGCGCCGAACGCGAGGATGAAGGCGCCGAGCGTGACGATCGCGACGATGTTGTTGACCACGGGCGCCCAGGTGAACGGCCCGAACGACTTGCGCGCATTGAGCACCTCGCCGAGCAGTGTGTAGAGGCCGAGGAAGAAGATCTGCGGAAGCGACCAGTAGGCGAAGGCGATGGCGAGGTCGCGCTGGGCGGCCGGGACGCCGAACAGCGTGATGAGGACGGGCGCGAGTGCCGTGGCGACGACCGCGACGGCGGCGAAAACGACCATCCCGAGTGTGACGAGCTTGTTGATGTACGCGCGGCCGCCGTCCGGGTTCACCGAGGCGCGCACGATCTGGGGCACCAGGATGGCGTTGAGCACGCCCTGGGCGATGATCGCGTACAGGCTGTTCGGGATGTAGGTCGCCGTGCCGTAGGCGTTCGCGGCGAGGGACACCACGCCGATCGCGTGCACCAGCAGCCACGCCTTGGCGAAGCCGAGGAGCCGGGAGACGAGGGTGCCGGAGGCCAGCATCGCGCTGGCGCGGCCGACGCTAGCCACCCGGACGCTCCTCGGGAGGTGTGGAACCGTCAGACGGGGTTACGGGTTCCGCGGGCTGGTCCGGCCCGGGCTCCGCCGCGTCCGCGTCCGCCTCCTCGTCGTCGCCTGCCCGCTTCGACCGGCGTCGCAGGATGTTGCGCACGATCCCGAAGCCGAACAGCAGCACGAGCAGAATGCCGAAGACGAGCGCTCCGATGCCCTCCCAGTCCGCGTGAACGTCCACCGTGACGGAGGTCGGGTCGCCGATCGGCACGCCGGTCGGGCTGTAGAGGTGCAGCGAGAGAACGACCTGGCCGTTTCCGACCTTCGCCTTCACAGGGATGAGGACGGTCGCCCGGGAGTCCTTGAGGATGCGCTTCGTGGTCGACTGGTCGACCTCGAGCCTGCTGTTCGAGGGCGAGGCAGACAGCACCACCGTGACCGCGTCGTCCGGCAGTTCGTTGCTCACGGTGAACGGGATGGAGCCCTGCGCGCTCACGAGGTTGACGTTCTCGGTGGGCAGGATCTTGATGGAGTGAAGCGTGACGTCGGTGGCCTTGCGCGCCTTCGCGACGGCCGCACTCCAGTCCGCCCGCGGATTCTCCCAGCTGATCGCGAGAAGGGTCAGCAGCTCGGCCCGGGTGCGTCCGATGAGGCGCGTCGGGTCGTCGAGGACCGTCGCGAACTGCCCGATCGATCCCTCGTCCTGTACCAGCGAGGTGATGAGCGAGATGCGCTCCGGCGACTCCGGAGTGTCGACGAGGTCGAGCCCGGAGGTGGCCGGTGCCGAGGAGATCGTCTCGTAGTCGGCGGGCGCCGACCACGGCGACGAGAAGAGGGAGTTGAAGGTGCGCTCCAGCTGCGTGCCGCTGGACGGCCAGGAGCGGCCGAGAGCGACGGCCAACCTGCGCGGGTCGCCGGACTCCTGCGAGATCAGCTCGAGCTGTGCGTTCACCTTCGACATCGCGGAGTTCCAGGCGACGTCGCTCGGCGCGGAGGCCGCCTGCTGCAGGGCGTCGCTGAGTCGTTGGTCGGTGGCCAGCACGTGCGTGCCGCCCGAAGCGAAGGAGGCGTTCGGCGTGGCGTCGAGGTCGCCGGCGTTGGTGTTGCTGCCCGAGACGATCGTGGTGGTCAGCCCGGCGGCGGCGAGCGGTGCGAGGTCGGCGCGGCGCACCGTCTTCTCGCCGGGCCAGGTGATGCCGGTGAACGTGTAGTCCCAGGCGAGAAGCTCATCCATCGTGGGGAGCGCGGGGCCCGGCGTGGAGGTCGGCGTCGGGGTCGGTGTCGCGGCCTTCGGCGAGGGGGTGGGCGTCGCGGTGGACGGCTCCCCTACCGGCGTGGGCTGCGGCGTGAAGTTCTTGGGGTCAATCGCGTAGGCGAGGGAGGTCGGCGCGAGCGGCGCGGCGAGACCGGACTGGATCTGGCCGGCGGTGTCCGCATCCCCGTAACCCAGTGAGAAGGTGTCGTTCGGCAGGTCGGCGAGGCGGGTCAGCCACTCCACCGCCGACGCCGGCGCCGCGTTGCCGAGCACGCGGATCGAGGCGACGATCATCGGGTCGATGCCTACCGTCACCGTGGTGTGGCCGGCCAGGCCGTCCAGCTCACGGGTGAGGATGCCGTTGGGCGCCGTGTAGGTGGCGAGGTCGTCCGCTGCGATCAGGCCGTCGGATCCCGGTGGGGTCACGATCGGCATGACGACGTTGACGGCGGACTGCTTCGCCGTCCCGCCCGGGTACCAGACCACCGAGCTCCGCGGGGAGGTCTCGGCGGAGCCGGCCTTGACCGTCGCCCCGATGCCGAAGACGGCCGACTCGGTGCGCGAGCCGAAGGGCACGGACGCGGCGGGGACGGTGACCCGGACGACGGCGGTGCCGCCGGGCTCCAGGGTCTCGAGCGGGGCGCGGCCGACCTCGACCGGGTCGGAGACGGCGTCGGTCGAGGTGAGCCACGCGGAGAGCGCGGCGCGGTCCTTCGCCGGCGTCCGGTCCACCCAGAGGCTCACGGAGCCGGACTGGTAGGCCGTCCCGGTCGGGTTCGAGACCGTGACGGAGACCGAGAGGTCTTTGCCTGCGGAGAGCACGCCGGCCTGGTCGGCCGTGAGGGATGCGGTCAGTTTCGCGGCGGAGGCGGCCGTCGAGGACGGGCCGGGCGTCGCCCCGTGCGCCGGCGCCGCGGCGACGACGGCACCGGTGACGGACAGTGCGCCGACGGCCAGCGCGGCGGCGAGAAGCCGCACGCGGGCGCGGAACGTCGCACCCCTCCGGAGGGTGGGGGAGGCTCCGCTCATGCGTCGACGCGCGATCCCGACTCGGCCTCCATGACGACGATTCTAGAGGTCGTGCCCTGAGAGCCCGGCGAGCGGGGCCGTTAAACTGGGGCACCATGCAGAGCGTCGCCGAATCCCTCGAACGTCTCGGCGGCCTTGCACGGACGCCGGCGGTCGCCCGACTTGCCGAGGCCTTCCAGGCCGCCGGGCATGAGCTCGCCCTCGTCGGAGGGCCGGTGCGGGATGCGCTCCTCGGCCGCTCCGTTCACGACCTCGACTTCACGACGGACGCCCGTCCCGACGACATCCTGCGCATCGTCGCGCCGATCGCTGACGCGCACTGGGACATCGGCCGGCAGTTCGGCACCATCGGCGCGCGGTTCGGCGACGACACGGTCGAGATCACGACGTACCGCAGCGACAGCTACGACGGCACGACGCGCAAGCCGGAGGTGGAGTTCGGCGACACCCTCGAGGGCGACCTGCTGCGCCGCGACTTCACCGTCAACGCGCTCGCCCTGCGCCTTCCCGAGGTGCGGCTCGTCGACCCGTCGGGCGGCGTCGAGCACCTCATCGCGGGCGTCATCACCACGCCGAGCACCCCGCAGGTCTCATTCGGCGACGACCCGCTCCGGATGATGAGGGCGGCGCGGTTCGCCGCTCAGCTGGGATTCGCGGTCGACCAGGAGACGCGGGACGCCATGGCGGCGATGGCCGGCCGCATCGAGATCGTGAGCGCCGAGCGCGTGCGCGACGAGCTGACGAAGCTGCTCCTCGCCGACGAGCCGCGGCCCGGCATCGAGCTCCTGGTGGACTCGGGGCTCGCCGAGCACGTGATCCCCGAGATCCCGGCGCTGCGGCTCGAGGCCGACGAGCACCACCACCACAAGGACGTCTACCAGCACAGCCTCACGGTGCTCGATCAGGCGATCGGGTACGAGAAGGAGCGTCACCCCGGCGAGGCCCCCGATCTCGTGCTGCGGCTCGCGGCCATCCTGCACGACATCGGCAAGCCGGCGACGCGCCGGTTCGAGCCGGGCGGGGCGGTCAGCTTCTACCACCACGACGTCGTCGGGGCGAAGCTGGCCAAGAAGCGGCTGACCGCCCTGCGGTTCGACAAGGCCACGATCGACGCGGTCGCGCGCCTGATCGAGCTGCACCTCCGCTTCTTCGGCTACGCGGACGCGCACTGGACCGACTCCGCCGTGCGCCGGTACGTGCGCGATGCGGGTCCCGAGCTGGAGCGCCTGCACATGCTGACCCGCGCCGACGTCACGACCCGCAACCGGCGGAAGGCCGACCGTCTGGCGTTCGCCTACGACGACCTCGAGACACGCATCCGCGAGCTCAAGGAGCAGGAGGAGCTGCATGCCGTGCGGCCCGACCTCGACGGCGAGCAGGTCATGCGCGTGCTCGGCATCAGGCCGGGACGCGAGGTGGGCCAGGCGATGAAGTTCCTGCTCGAGCTGCGGCTCGACGAGGGGCCGCTCGGCGAGGAGGAGGCCACCCGGCGGCTGCTGGAGTGGTGGGAGCAGCGCTGACGGTCCCTCCGGCGATGTGCACACAGGTCGTCGCATCGACGGATTCTCCACAGATCCGGACGCAGGGCACCGGCGAGGCGCCTCCCCCGGGAGAGTGGTGGCATGACCGAGATCACCGCCGGCTGGCGTCCCGTAGCAGCATCCGTTACCCTTGATAAGTTGCCCGGGCGCCATGCTGCCCGTGGCACGTCTATGACACCCTCCTGCTGCAGACCGTCTGCAGCCGCTGAGACCAGAGGAGGTGGGTTAGTCATGCATCAGTACGAGTTGATGGTCATCCTCGATCCCGAGATCGATGAGCGCACCGTGGCTCCGAGCCTTGACAAGTTCCTCAACGTCGTTCGCAACGACGGCGGAACGATCGACAACGTCGACATCTGGGGACGTCGTCGCCTGGCCTACGAGATCAACAAGAAGTCCGAGGGCATCTACGCCGTCGTGCAGCTCACCGCCGAGGGCGACACCACCAAGGAGCTCGACCGCCAGCTGAAGCTCAGCGAGGCCGTCATGCGCACCAAGGTCCTCCGCGCCGAAGAGGCCATCGCCCAGGTCGCGGCCGCTCAGAAGCGCGCCGACGAGAAGGCCGCCCGCAAGGCCGCCACCTCCGAGAAGGCCGGCGCCTAGTCCCATGGCCGGCGAGACCGTCATCACCGTGGTGGGAAACCTCACGGCCGACCCCGAGCTGCGTTACACGCAGAACGGGCTGGCAGTCGCCAACTTCACCATCGCGTCCACTCCCCGCACGTTCGACCGTCAGGCGAACGAGTGGAAGGACGGTGAGGCTCTGTTCCTCCGCGCCAGCGTGTGGCGCGAGTTCGCCGAGCACGTCGCCGGTTCGCTGACCAAGGGGTCGCGCGTTATCGCGCAGGGCCGCCTGAAGCAGCGCTCCTACGAGACGAAGGAAGGCGAGAAGCGCACCAGCATCGAGCTCGAGATCGACGAGATCGGCCCGTCGCTGCGCTACGCCACCGCTCAGGTCACCCGCACCCAGTCCTCCGGTGGAGGACGCGGCCAGGGCGGCTTCGGCGGCGGTGCGCCTGCCGTCGAGGAGCCGTGGGCGGCTTCTGCTCCCGCGGATCCGTCCGCCGGTGCGGATGTCTGGAACACCCCGGGCTCCTACAACGACGAGACCCCCTTCTAACGAGACTCGCCTCTCGCACGAGGGGCACACATCATCAGCCCGACGGACGTGATCCGGACGGGCGGAAAGCAAAGGAAACCATGGCTGGAAAGTCGAGCGGCGACCGCCGCAAGCCGATCCGCAAGGGCAAGGACGGCAAGAACGCCGCTCCCGCGAAGTCCGTTCGCGTCGGCGTCATCGATTACAAGGACGTCGCAACCCTGCGGAAGTTCATCTCGGAGCGTGGAAAGATCCGCGCCCGCCGGATCACCGGTGTCTCCGTCCAGGAGCAGCGCCTCATCGCCCGCGCGGTCAAGAACGCGCGCGAGATGGCGCTCCTCCCCTACGCCGGCTCTGGCCGCTAAGGAGCAACGACATGTCGAAGGTTATTCTCACGCACGAGGTCACCGGCCTCGGCTCTGCCGGTGACGTCGTCGACGTCAAGAACGGCTACGCGCGCAACTACCTCGTCCCCCAGGGCTTCGCGATCGCGTGGAGCCGTGGCGGTGAGAAGCAGGTCGAGCAGATCAAGGCGGCCCGCGCCGCCCGCGAGCTCCACACCGTCGAGCAGGCGCAGGACCTCAAGGCCAAGCTCGAGGCGACCAAGGTCAAGCTGACCGTGAAGGCGGGCCGCGAGGGCCGTCTGTTCGGTTCGGTGAAGACCGGCGATGTCGCCGACGCCGTCAAGGCGGCGGGCATCGGCGAGCTCGACAAGCGCAAGATCGAGCTCCCCAACCCCATCAAGGTGGTCGGCGACCACGAGGCCACCGTGCGTCTGCACGACGACCTCTCCGCCATCATCACCTTGCAGGTGGTCGCGGCCAAGTAGGCGCGAAACAAACGAAAGTGTAGCGGCGGGCATCGGCCCGCCGCTACACCTCGTTAAGGGACTTTTCCCCTCATTTGTGCACAGGTCGTCACCGATGACGACCAACGTTGAACACAGGCTTCAAAGAAGTTTTTACACACAGCCTGGGGAAAGAGAAAATCCTGTTCAGGCGCATAATATTCTCCTGACATTCCTTTCTCTCCACAGGTTTCCACACATCTTCTACACACACTCCACGGCGTTTCGCGCAGATTCTCCACATCGTTATCCACAGGCCGAGTTGTGAGCGGGGGTGACCCCTCCATAGGGTGGAGCGACGTCGACGGACACGCTGCCGCTCAGCGCGGCGATGTCGGAGGTCGCCCCGACAATCGGACCAGGAGGATCCCACCGCGCAGGGCGCGGAACGATCACTCCAGGTGGCTTCGCCGTGCCCGGGTCCACCTGATCCGTACGACCGCGAGCAGTGAGGAGAGAACGTGTCGATCGCCCATATCGGTCTCGCCGACGGTCGTGATGCGGGCGACGCCCGTTCACCGGAGCGCACCCCTCCGCACGACCTGCTCGCCGAGCAGAGCGCGCTCGGCGGCATGCTGCTCAGCAAGGACGCCGTCGCCGATGTGGTCGAGGTCATCCGGGGCACGGACTTCTACATCCCGAAGCACGAGATCATCTACGACGCGATCCTGTCGCTCTACTCGCACGGCGAGCCGACCGACGTCATCACGGTCACGGACGAGCTGACCAAGATCGGCGAGCTCTCCCGCGCGGGTGGCGCAGAGTACCTGCACACCCTCACGAGCCTCGTCCCGACCGCCGCCAACGCCGGCTACTACGCCAACATCGTGGGCGAGAAGGCGCTGCTCCGCCGCCTCGTCGAGGCCGGAACGCGCATCACGCAGATGGGCTACAAGGCCGAGGGCGAGGTGCTCGACCTGGTGAACAACGCGCAGGCCGAGATCTACTCCGTCACCGGCACGCAGGAGACCGAGGACTACGTCCCGCTCACCGAGGCCGTGACTGTCGCGATCGACGAGATCGAGGCTGCGAAGCACAAGGACGGCTCGATGACCGGCGTCCCGACCGGTTTCGCCGAGCTGGACGAGCTGACCAACGGCCTGCACCCCGGCCAGATGGTCATCGTCGCGGCGCGACCCGCCCTCGGAAAGTCGACCCTCGCGCTCGACTTCGCCCGCGCGGCCGCCATCAAGCACGACATGCCGACCATCTTCTTCTCCCTCGAGATGGGCCGCAGCGAGATCGCCATGCGCCTGCTCTCGGCCGAGGCGACCGTCCCGCTCCAGAACATGCGCAAGGGAACGGTCGACAATCGCGACTGGACCACGATCGCCTCCACGCGCGGCCGCATCAACGACGCCCCGCTGTACATCGACGACAGCCCCAACATGACCCTGGTGGAGATCCGCGCCAAGTGCCGCCGCCTCAAGCAGCGCGTCGGCCTCAAGATGGTCATCATCGACTACCTGCAGCTGATGACGAGCGGCAAACGCGTCGAGAGCCGCCAGCAGGAGGTCAGCGAGTTCTCCCGCGCCCTGAAGCTGCTCGCCAAGGAGCTCCAGGTCCCGGTCATCGCCCTCTCCCAGCTGAACCGTGGCCCGGAGCAGCGAGCCGACAAGCTCCCCGCCCTGAGCGACCTCCGCGAGTCCGGCTCGATCGAGCAGGACGCCGACGTCGTCATCCTCCTCCACCGCGAGTCCGCCTACGAGAAGGACAACCCCCGCGCCGGCGAGGCCGACCTCATCGTCGCCAAGCACCGAAACGGCCCCACCCGAACGGTCACCGTCGCCTTCCAGGGCATGTACTCCCGCTTCGCGGACATGGCGCCGATCTGATCCGGGTCACGAGGGCCGGCGCTTGGCGCGCCCGAGCGACGACGACGTGCGCTAAAGCCGCCGTACCTCGTCCACGGCGGCACGCACCAGGGCCGTGAGGTCGAGCGAGGGGTCCGCGTACCACTGCGCGCCGGCGCGCTGGAACGCCGCGGCCCCGACCTGCGCGGCCAGGCGGGCGGTCGGCTCCGGGATGCCGCGCGCCGTCAGCGACTCGACGATCGCGTCGGCGAGGGCCGCGGTCTTGGCGTGAGCCCTCTCCTGGAGGGCCGGCGTCGCGTCGATGAGTTCGGCTCGACGGAGCGCGACCCGGCGCCCGGCGACGAACAGGGGCACAGCGGCGAGGTAGGACCCCATCACGAGGTCGAGGGGCGACGTCTGCGGCGGAGCGGCGGCAATGGCGCCGGTCATGGTGTCGCGCAGCTCGGACTCGCCGCCGAAGAGCACCTCGCGCTTGTCGGCGAAATGCCGGAAGTAGGTGCGCTCGGTGACGCCGGCCCGTGCGGCGATCTGCGCGGTGGTGGTCGCGTCGAAGCCCTGCTCGCTGTAGAGCTCGAGCGCCGCCTCGCGCAGGCGGCGGCGCGCCTCGTCGCCGTTTCTCGGCATCCTGACCCCTTCGTAGTGACAGTCACTGACTTAACGTGGTAGCGTCAGCGACTGTCACTACGATACCGAGGAGAAGCACATGGCCGCCACCCGATCCCGAACCGTCCGCTTTCAGGAGTACGGCGAGCCGTCAGACGTGCTCCGCGAGGAGTGGACCGAGATCCCCGATCCCGGCGAGGGTCAGGTCCGCATCCGCGTCGCCGCGGTGGGATTGAACCCGGCCGACTGGGAGGTGTGCCGCGGCTTCCAGGCCGGCCGGCTGCCGCGCGGGATCGGCTTCGACGTCGCCGGGACCGTGGACTCCGTCGGCGAGGGCGTCGAGGGCATCGCTCCGGGCGACCGCGTCCTCGGAACCGCGGATGTCACCGGCCAGGCGAGCGGCGGACTCGCGGATGCGGCGATCCTGCGCGAGTGGTTCCCCCTCCCCGACGGGCTCGACGAAGCGCACGCCGCCACCCTCCCGATGGTCGTCAAGACCGCCGTCTGGACGCTCGACGCGATGGGGGTGGAGAGCGGCTCGACCCTGCTGGTCCACGGCGCAGGAGGCATGGTCGGCTTCGCAGCGGTGCAGGTGGCGCTCCGGCGCGGCGCCCGCGTCATCGCCACCGCAGGCCCGAGCCTCGCCCCTCAGCTGGAGGAGTTCGGCGCTCTGGTCACTCCGTACGGAGAGGGGATGCCTGCCCGCGTGCGCGCGCTCGCCGGCGGCGATGTCGACCTCGTCCTCGACACCCCGCGCCCGAGCCCCGGGACCATGGCCGACCTCATCGCGCTCGCCGGGGGTGTGCCCTCCCGCGTCGTGACCATCAGCAACCACGACGAGGCCCGTGAGCTCGGTGCTCGCGTCAACCTCGACCTGCTCCTCTCCTCCGGCGCCTTCCCGGACGCCGGCGTCGTGGCGGAGTACGCGGAGCTCGCCGCGAAGGGCGGGTTCCGGCTCCCCATCGCCGCGACCTTCCCCTTCGGCGGATGGCGCGAGGCGATGGAGGCGAGCGTCGCGGGTGCGCCGCACGGCAAGCTCGTGGTCCTCCCGCAGGGGGATGCGTCGAGCCTCGATCAGGTGTCGTAGCCGACCACCGTCACCTCATGCTGACCGAGTTCGCCTGATCGTTCATCGAGCCGAGGCTCGCGGCGTTAACGGCGTAGCCGTACGAGGCGCCGCTGTAATTGGTGCCCTGCCAGAGCTTCGTGCTGCAGCCCGAGAAGCTCTTGAACGAGCTCACCCTGCCAGACCAGCCGACGTTGCCGAGCGGGCCGAAGTTCCAGGTCGTGCTGCCGTTGCAGGCGCTGGAGTTGGTGATCTGGAAGAACGAGCCGCCGTAGTTGGCGTCGTCGTAGAGCTGGCTCTGGATGAACGTCGCCTGCACGCCCGCCGCCGCGAACGTGGCGGCCGCCACCGCTCCCTCGGCGCCGGCCGGTTCGACGACGCGCAGGTGGGCCTCTTCGAGGACGGCCTCGTTGAGGTCCTCCCCGGCGTCGACGCAGACCAGCGTTCTCGTGCCGATGTCGTACGAGCACGACTGCGCGGGCGCCGAGGTCTGTTCCGCGGTGGCGGCGTTCGCCGTGCCGCCGACGGAGACGAGGCCGATCGAGAGCGCCGCGATGGCGACTCCGGATGCCAGAAGGCGGCGCGCGCGTGCAGAGATTCTGATTGCCATTCCACTTCTCCCCCGGGGTGAATCGTGCCGGCTTGGTGCCCGGCACGGTCAGTCTGTCGGCGCACCGCCACGGTCGCAAGAGCAGAGATTTCGATCGGGTTGAGAGGATTCGGCGGGGAGGCACATTTCTTAGGTATGAGCGACACGGCCGAGGCGAACTCGACGAGGGGGGAGGTGTCGCGTTCCGAACCATCGGACCGCGACCTCCTGCTCGACCTCGTCGACGGCCGGCGCGGCGCGCTCGGCACGCTCTACGACCGGCACAGCCGTGTCGTCTACGCCTACATCGCGGCGAGCCTCGACGCCCGCGAGGACATCGAGGAGATCAGCCAGGACGTCTTCGTCACCCTCTGGAGGAAACGGGCGACGATCGTCGTCGCGGGCGAATCCGTCCTGCCCTGGCTGCTCGTCACCAGCCGGAACCTGATCGCGAACAGGCGGCGCGCCATCCAGGCCGCCCAGAACCGACGAGCCGGCGACGCCCTGGATGAGACCCATCCGGACTCACGTCCGGGCCCGGACGAGATCGCCGAGCGGAATCAGCTGCTCGCCTACGTCGAGACCGTGGCCGCGGCCCTGCCGGAGCCCGATCGGACCGTGTTCGAGCTCTGCATCCGCGGCGACCACAGCTACGACGAAGCCGCCGCTCAGGCCGGCATCACCCCGGCGGCCGTCCGCAACAGGCTCTCGCGCCTGCGGACACGGCTCCGCAACGAACTTCACACCCTCAGGGGGAAGCCATGACCGACCACGACCTCCTGCCCACCGACGAACACTTCGACCAGCTCAAGCTCCGCGTCCTCGACACCATCGCGACCGTCGAGCGGCGCAGGACGCGGAAGCACCGCCTCATCGCCATGGGCATCGCGGGCACCCTCGCGCTCGGCACGACCGCCGGGGCGATCGCGATCGCCCGTGCCCCCCAGGGGCAGATCAACTACCTGATGGACTGCTACGCCAGCGCCGACGTCGACTCCCGCCACGCCACGTCCGCCTACCTGCCCGGCGACCAGAGCTCGAAGACGCCGACGCCGCTGAAGGAGCGCATCGAGCTCGCCGAGGACATGTGCGCGGCGACCTGGCGCATCGGCAGCTTCTCGCCGGGCGGTTCCACGAACGACCGGGAGTTCCCGGTCCCCGACCTGCAGACCTGCCAGCTGCCGGACGGGCGACTGGGTGTGTTCCCCTCCGAATTGGCCGCGAGCGAGCTCTGCACGCGACTCGGCCTGACAAGCCCGCACGAATGAACAAGGGGATTCTCATTGTGCGGTCTAGGGGCGGTGCCCGCCGCGTAATCGCCGGGGGGCGGCGGCGGGCACCTTCCGACCCGAGGCAATCAGAACCGGACCGGCTGCCACCGAGTGGGGCATCCACTGAGCAAGGAAGAGGATCAGAATGAGCACGATCGACCCGGCGGCCCTCGAGCTGCCGCCCACCCAGCCCATCGACATCACGGCACTGATCACCGGCGCGCTGGCCGAATCCGGGCGCTGACATGTTCGAGATCACCGGGATCACGGTGTCGAGCACGCCTCCGAGCCTCGGCACGATCACGAAGTACTACTTCGAGGGCCGCGCGGGCGAGCCGAGCCAGTGGGTGGTGAAGGCCGACGCCGTCACGTACGTGGGGGCCAACCCGGGCTCGGTGTACGTGAGCGGTGGGGGTGCGACCGCGCTTGTGGAGGTGGTCGAGGCGGACCCGCCCTACCTTCGCACCGTGGGAGATGAAACGCCGGGCGACAACCTGCTCGCGCTGCCCGTCTCCTAGCGAGCGGAGTGGCTCACGCGTCCAGGCCGATGAACCGGCGGAACGCCTCCACTCCGGTGACCTCGATGGGCTCGCCGCGCACGAAGTCCTCCGGAGTCAGGCGCAGGCGCTGGTTGACGGCCGGCTCGCCGCGGCGGGCGAGGCGCGCGGTTCCGTCCGGGCGGTAGCCGACCTTTCTGCTGACCGCGAGGGATGCCGGGTTGTCCGTGAACGCGCCGGACGTGATCTCCTCCGCGTCGAGGTGGTCGAAGAGGAACGCGCAGATGGCCTGCCGCGACCTCGTTCCGATGCCTCGACCGTGGAAGCGGCGGCCGAGCCACGAGCCGGTCTCGCCGGTGCGGGTGACGAGGTAGTCGTGCGTGCTCACCCCCTGCGAACCGACGAGCGTCCCCTCGAACTCGACGGCGAACTCCAGCGTCCACGACTCCGGCGACCACCGTGAGCGTGTTCCCCAGTGGTACTGCGCAAACTGCGCGGGCAGTTTGTCGGCCGGCGCGTCGGTCCATGGGAAGTAGAAGGGCATGAGCGCCGGGTCGTGCACGCCGGCCAGCACGACCTCGATCAGGGCGGGCACGACGTCGTCGGTGATCGGGCGGAGCACCAGCGGGCCGGCCTCGATCCGGAGCCCGAAGGGCGGGAAGGCGGTGGTCAGGTCCATGCGATTCAGTCTGTCGTACGCCGGCCTTGGGCATCCGGCGGGATGGGCGACAGGATGGGGGCACGACGAATCGAGGGGGTATTCGTGTACTCATCCGAACCCATGCCCGGGAATCCGTGGCCGCACGACATGATGATCACGATCGAGGACGACCTGCAGCAGGTGCTCGAGCTGCTGTGGATCCGTGAGGCGTGGGTGCTCGAGCCGGAGGGTCCCGACCTTCCCCCACTGCTCGTCGACACCCCGGCCCCGCTCGACGCGTCGGTTCGCGCCGCCGCTCCCGTCGAGGCATGGCGGGAGGCATGGCCCCGAGTCTGGGGCGCGGTCCTGGCGCATGCGGGGAACATCCGCGACGCCGACATTCTCGAGCGGCTGCAGCAGTCGGCGGATCGGTCCGATGAGCGCGCCCAGCTCCTGCTCGAGCTGATCGGCCCGTCGTGGCAGGACGCGCTCGGAGCTGCGGCCGGCCCCGACGACCTGCAGCAGTGGATGCACGCCCAGTTCGAACGGCGCGTGTCCCGCCGCCACCCGGTCAGGTTGGAGGAGCGGCCGGAGCGGGCGGCACTCGACGCCCTCATCCCGGCGTGGCACTGCGGCCTGACGAAGGTCGCCGAGATCCCGTGCGCCGGCACCTACACGCGACGCATCGGAGAGCACACGCTGATCGTCACCGCCGGGACCCGCGCCGACACGGCGCGCTACGCCGAGGCGCTCGCGCCCTTCTGCTGAGACGGGCGCTTCACCGTCGTCCGCGAGATCATCCTCCCGAACGACGCCCAGCGTCGCCGGGAGGAGTTGAATGGAGGCATGTTGGGCATCCTTCTTCCGGTGCTGCAGGGCGCAGGCAGCGTGGCGCTCTCCCTTGTCGCGTTCGCGCTCGCCTTCACCTGGCCGTCCCTCACGCAGCCGATCCTGCGACTGCGGACCGACGGCGCCCGCGCGCTCGGGTTCGCCGGGCTGGTCCTCGTCCTGGCGCTCGCCGCGGGGCTCCTCTATGCGACGCCGGGTGTGCTCCTGCGCGATTCGCTGAGTATCCTGCTCTCCGCGCCCGTCGTGCTGCTCTGGCTGATCGGTGTCGTCGCACTCATCGTGCGCGGCCTCGTGCTCCACGGCGCGGCGCGCGCGATCTCGTTCGCCTTCGCGGTCGCCAGCGCCGCCGGCGTGATCGCGGGCATCGTGTCGGTCGCGCTGACCCAGCACGGGATGCCCGACACGGTCACCCCGACCGGAGCCTTCCTGCTCGCGCTCGCCGCCCTTGCCGCGTTCGTCTTCTGGGCGCGCGCGGAGGAGCCGGAGCCGCGTCCCTCGGCCGTCTGACCGTCAGCCCGCCGAGGCCGCCTCGGCTGTGGACGGCAAAGCGCGACCCCCGCGCCAGCGGCGCGACACCCACACCACGCCGTAACCGGCGGCCAGGATGACGACCGCGATCAGCACGACGTAGAACGCCACCGACAGATAACCGTTGGGGCTGGTCGCCGGGTTCAGAAACGGATACGGATACCAGGGCTGCTTGCCCGACACGGGGTCGGCGGCGATCGGGGCGCGCAACAGCGTGTACACGGCCCAGACGATCGGGAACGCGGCGATGCCCCACACGGTCCGCAGGCGCAGCGGCGTGCGCCCGGGCGCGAACAGCCAGTCGATCAGCAGGTAGGCGGGCGCGATCACGTGCAGCACCTCGTTCGACCAGGCCACGGTCGTGCCCTGCGGGAGGGGGATGTTGCGCAGCAGCAGGTTGTAGACGACCCCGGTCGTCACCAGATAGGTGACCGCGGCTGCACGCAGCGCCGTGAACCAGTTCGGGTCGTCACCGCTCCGCACGACGAGCAGCACCGCGCCGATCGCCAGCACGACGAGGCCGAGCACGTTCGAGTCGATCGTGAAGAAGCTGAAGAAGTTCACCAGCAGCCCGGCGACGCTCCCGCCGCCCGCGCTCGTGTACTGGATGCTGCGCGCCAGCTGCGCGACGACGGCGGCCACCATGAGCACGACGACAAGGGCCCGAACTACCGCGAAGGCGATCCGCATGACGCGATCGTAGCCATCTGCGGGGGCCAGGATGCGGCGAACGCGCAGGAATGCGACGACTAGACTGGACGCCGAATCCCGTATTTGAAAGAGGGCCTACGTGGCTACCGCCGTCCCCGCCCAGCGTCCGAGCCTCCACGCGCACAGCCGGTACTGGGTCGTCCCCGCCGTCCGCGCCGTGCTGGCGCTCGCCGCCGGCGCCGTCATCACCTTCACCCGGGACGCGCACACGCCCGCCTTCGGCCTGATCGTGTTCGGCGTCTTCGCGGTGCTCGACGGGCTCGTCACCGGGATCCTGAGCGGCATGCTGGCCGGACGCCGCATCACGCGCACGCTGTTCGCGGTGCAGGGCGGAATCGGCGTCCTCGCCGGCGTCCTCGCGCTCGCGCTCTCCGGCGCGGGCCTCGGCCTCTACCTCTACCTCGTCACGGTGTGGGCCGCTCTCACCGGCATGCTGGAGCTCTACAACGGCGTCCGGGAGCGCGGTCGGGATGCGGCGGCGCGCGACTGGCTGATCACCGGTGCCATCACCGCCGTGCTCGCCCTCGCCCTGCTCTTCTCCCCCGCCGACGCCGTCCTGGTGATCGGCCTCTTCGGCGCGTGGGCGGTCATCGTCGGCGTGTTCCAGGCGATCGGCGCGGCCACGCTGCGGAGCGCCGCGCGCGGGCATTCCGACGGCCCGCACGGAGCGGAGAGCGCATCGTGACCTCCCGCGACAGGAAAGACCCCCGAGTGACCCAGAACCTCCAGCCCAGCCGCCGCGACCGGTTCCTCCCCGTCGAGCTGCTCGCCATCTCCGGCGGTCTCGCGGTCTTCGTCGGGCTCATCGTGCTCGTCGCGACCCGCGAGTTCATCCTCGCCGCGGTCGGCCTCGGCGTCACGTTCATCGTCGCCGTGGTGCTGCTGGCCCTCTTCGCCCTGGCGTTCAAGCCGACCGAGGCCGAGGTGGAGGACATTCACGAGCAGGACGCTGAGGCGCGCGCCAAGGCGGCGCGGGAGCGCGCCGAAGGGGACGACCGGGCGCGCGGTCACTGAGCGGCCCGCCCTCCACGGCTCAGAGGTAGTCGACGAGCTCCGACGCCAGGCCGATGTAGCCGGCGGGCGTGAGCGCGAGCAGGCGGTTCTTCGCCGCCTGGCCGATCTCGAGGCCGTTGACGAACTCCGTCAGCGTCGCGTGGTCCACGCGCTTGCCGCGGGTCAGCTCCTTGAGCAGCGCGTAGGGGTCGGAGATGGTGGACCGGCCGGCGGTCACCTCTGCGCGGATCACCGTCTGGATCGCCTCCGCGAGCACCTCCCAGTTGGCGTCGAGGTCGTCGGCGAGCGCCTGCCGGTCGATGGCGATCTGTCCCAGACCGCGCTGGACGTTGTCCAGCGCCAGCAGCGAGTGCCCGAGGCCGACCCCGATGTTGCGCTGCGTGGTCGAGTCGGTCAGGTCGCGCTGCAGGCGGCTGGTGACGAGGGTGGCGGCGAGCGAGTCGAGCACGGCGCTCGACAGCTCGAGGTTGGCCTCCGCGTTCTCGAACCGGATCGGGTTCACCTTGTGCGGCATGGTCGACGAGCCGGTCGCCCCGGGCTCCGGGACCTGGCGGAAGTAGCCCAGGGAGATGTACGTCCAGATGTCGGTGCACAGGTTGTGCAGGATGCGGTTGGCGTGCGAGATGCGCGAGTACAGCTCGGCCTGCCAGTCGTGCGACTCGATCTGCGTGGTCAGCGGGTTCCAGTCGAGCCCGAGGCTCTCCACGAACTCCCGCGAGATCCGGGGCCAGTCGGCGTCGGGGTCGGCCACGAGGTGCGCCGCGAACGTTCCGGTCGCGCCGCTGAACTTGCCCAGGTGGACGCCGCCCTCGATCTGCTCGCGCACCCGCTCCAGGCGGTGCACGAACACGGCGAGCTCCTTGCCCATGGTGGTCGGCGTCGCCGGCTGCCCGTGCGTGCGGGCGAGCATCGCGTCGTCGCGGTACTGCTTCGCCTGAGCGCGCAGCTCGGCGATGACGGCGCGGAAGGCAGGCAGCCACGACTCGCGCACCGCGGCGCTGACGGTCAGCGCGTAGGAGAGGTTGTTGATGTCCTCACTCGTCGCCGCGAAGTGCGTCAACTCGGCGATGTGGTCGAGGCCGAGCGCGTGCAGCCGCTCGCGCACCAGATACTCGACAGCCTTCACGTCGTGCCTGGTGGTCGCCTCGAGCTCGGCGAGCCGGTCGATCTCCGGCTGGCCGAAGTCGTCGGCCAGCGCCCTGAGCGCCTGCTTCTGCTCGGCGGTCAGCGGCGACGAGCCGAACATCCTGTGCTCGGTCAGGTAGATCAGCCACTCGACCTCGACCTGCACGCGCGCACGGTTGAGACCCGCCTCGGAGAGATGGTCGCCGAGCCCGACGACGGCGGACCGGTAGCGGCCGTCGAGCGGGCTGAGCGGCTGGGGAGGCAGGGCGGTCATGGTGCTCCTCGCGGGATCAAGCGGCGGGTACCCCCCTATTCTCCCGCACCCGCGCGGTGGCCGCTGACGTCAGCCTCGGCGGGCGGGCCGGAAGATCAGCCCGAGCAGCCAGGCGATGATGCCGAGCACGAGCGCGCCGAGCACGCCCGCCCAGAACCCGTCGATGTGCAGCCCGAAGCCGATCGCGTCGCTGATCCACGACACGATGAACAGCAGGAAGGCGTTGACGAGCAGGGAGATGAGGCCGAGCGTCAGGATGTAGAGCGGGATCGCGACGATCCGGATGACGGTGCCGATGACGGCGTTGACCACGCCGAAGATCAGGGCGATGAGGAGGTACGTCAGCACTGTCGCGACGGTGCCGGACGCGTACGGGTGCACGGTCACGCCGCTGACGATCAGCGTCGTGAGCCAGAGGGCGAGGGCGTTGATGATCAGCCTGAGCAGGAATCGCATGGCCTCATCCTCCCAGGGCTGCGCGATCCGGACCAGGGGCGGCGTTATCCACAGGGTTGACGGAATTCCCCTGCCGGAATGCGGGCGCGGCTAAGTTGGGTCTGTGAGTTCCGAAGACACGCTCGGCGTCAAGCTGCGCCCCGAGATCGTCGCGGTCCCCGCCTACCGGCAGGGGCGCCCGGCGCCGGCGGACGGCTTCAAGCTGTCGAGCAACGAGAACCCCTATCCGCCCCTCCCCTCGGTGGTGGAGGCCGTGGCCGCGACCCTCGGCGACCTCAACCGCTACCCCAACGCGGGCGGCGCCGACCTGCGCGAGCGGCTGGCCGAGCGTCACGGCGTCACCGTCGGCGAGGTCCACCTCGGCAGCGGCTCCGTCGCGTTGCTCTCGCAGTTCATCTCCGCAGCGGCGGGGACGGGCGACGAGGTCGTGTACCCGTGGCGCTCCTTCGAGGCCTACCCCGGGCTGGTCACCGTCGCCGGTGCCACCAGCGTGCAGGTGCCCAACCGGGCCGACGGCGGCCACGACCTGGATGCGATGGCCGATGCCATCACCGAGCGCACGCGCGTCGTCGTGGTGTGCACACCGAACAACCCGACCGGCACGATCGTCACGGCGGCAGAGTTCGAGGCGTTCATGGCGCGGGTGCCGTCCGACCTGCTCGTGCTGCTCGACGAGGCCTACTACGAGTTCGTGACCGACGACGCCGCGGTCGACGGCATCCCGCTGCTCTCGCGCTACCCCAACCTGGTCGTACTCCGCACGTTCTCCAAGGCGTACGGCCTCGCGGCGCTCCGCATCGGCTATGCGGTCGGTCCGCATGCGGTGCTCGACGCGGCCCGCTCGGCCGCGGTCCCGCTCTCTGTCACCGATGCCGCGCGGGTCGCCGCGCTCGCCTCGATCGAGGCCGAGGAGGAGCTGATGGAGCGTGTCGCCCGCATCGCGATGGTGCGCGACCGGCTCCGGGATGCGCTGCTCGAGCAGGGCTGGGCGGTGCCCGAGGCGCAGGGCAACTTCGTCTGGCTGGCCACGGGCGAGCAGACGGCGGAGGCCAACGACGCGTTCTTCGACGCCGGGCTCACGGTGCGCGCGTTCCCGCCGGAGGGCATCCGGATCAGTGTGGGCGAGGAGGAATCTGTGGAGAAACTCCTGCAGGTCACGGGTGATCTTGTGCGGAACCTACCAAATGACCACCCGGGCAAGCGGTTAGGTTAGTACGGTGGTTGCGACGAACGATATCCCGCGCCCGGCGAACACGGTCCAGCTGCTGACGGCCGACGGCCGGTTCCAGCCGAGCGAGACCTCCGCCGAGTACCTCCCCTATCTGGAGAGGCTCGACGAGAACGACTACCGACGCTTCTACCGTGACATGGTGCGCGTGCGCGCCCTCGATCACGAGGCGGCCAACCTCCAGCGCCAGGGCCAGCTCGGCCTCTGGGTGCCGAGCGTCGGCCAGGAGGGCGCCCAGGTCGGATCCGCCCACGCCGCGAAGCCGCAGGACCACCTGTTCCCGTCGTACCGTGAGCACGTCGTCGGAATGGTGCGGGGCATCGACCCCATCGGCATCATCGGCCTGCTGCGCGGGACCACGCACGGCGGCTGGGATCCGACCGATCCCGCCGTCGGCAACTTCCACCTGTACACACTCGTCATCGGATCGCAGTCGCTGCACGCGACGGGCTACGCGCTGGGCATGAAGCTCGACGGCAAGGTGGGCACGGGCGACCCGACCGTCGACGAGGCGGCGATCGTCTACTTCGGCGACGGGGCGACGAGCCAGGGCGACGTGAACGAGGCGTACGTCTTCGCCGCGAGCTACCAGACCCCGCAGGTCTTCTTCCTGCAGAACAACCACTGGGCCATCTCCGTGCCGGTGTCGACGCAGTCGCGCACTCCTCTTTATCTGCGCTCGAGCGGTTTCGGCATCCCGGGCGTGCAGATCGACGGCAACGACGTCCTCGCCGCCTACGCGGTGACGGCGAAGCACCTCGACGACGCCCGCAGCGGCGAGGGCCCGAGCATGATCGAGGCCCTGACGTACAGGATGGGCGCCCACACCTCCAGCGACGACCCCAGCAAGTACCGTACCGACGAGGAGCTCGCCTACTGGGCCGACCGCGACCCGATCGTGCGCTTCCGCACCTTCCTGGAGCAGCAGGGCGTCGGCCAGGCGTTCTTCGACAGCGCAGACGAAGAGGCGGCCGACCTGGCCGCCGACATCCGACGCCGCACCCTCGAGCTGCCGCCACCGTCCGTCGCCTCGATGTTCGACCACGTCTACAGTGAGCCGCATCCCGTGACGGAGGAGCAGCGACGCTGGCTCGAGGGCTACGAGGCGTCGTTCGGAGGTGAAGCATGAGCGATGTGAGAAGCGAGGCCGAGTACGTGGAGGCCGAACTGGTCGACGGGCGTCCCGAGGAGGGCGACGCGGCCGCCGGCGATGCGTCGTTCGACAGCGCATCCCTCGACACCCAGGCGATCGACGTCGTCGAGATCATCGAGAGCGACCCCGAGTCGCGCGTGCTCGAGGAGCACGTCGCGGAGCAGGAGTGGACGCGCGAGTTCGTGATCGAGGACGAGACCGCTGAGCCCATCACGGCGAACGCCGACGACCAGGCCACGGCCGCGACCGCGCACCAGGACGCCCAGGCATCGGCCGAGGTCGGCGAGGCGGCGGCCGCGGCGGAGCACGTCGAGGTCTCCGACGCGCAGGGGCGGCAGGCGCCCGCCGCGCCGGAGCCGCGCATCCAGTCGCTGCCGATGGTCAAGGCGCTGAACGCCGGCCTCCGGCGCGCGCTCGCCGAGGACGACCGCGTGCTCATCATGGGTGAGGATGTCGGCCCGCTCGGTGGCGTCTTCCGTGTCACCGAGGGCCTGCAGAAGGAGTTCGGCCCGCAGCGTGTGCTCGACACCCCGCTGGCCGAGGCCGGCATCATCGGCTCGGCGATCGGCCTGGCCATGCGCGGGTACCGGCCGGTGGTCGAGATCCAGTTCAACGGCTTCGTCTTCCCGGGCTTCGACCAGATCACGACGCAGCTCGCCAAGATGACCAACCGGCACAGCGGCCGCGTGCGCTTCCCTGTCGTCATCCGCATCCCGCACGGCGGGCACATCGGCGCGGTCGAGCACCACCAGGAGGCGCCGGAGGCGTACTTCGCGCACACCGCCGGCCTCCGCGTGGTCGCGCCGTCGACGCCGCACGACGCCTATTGGATGATCCAGGAGGCCATCAAGTCCGATGACCCCGTCGTCTTCTTCGAGCCGATGAGCCGCTACTGGCCGAAGGGCGAGGTCGACTTGGTCGAGAACCCGACGCCGCTGCACGCGAGCCGGGTGGTCCGCACGGGCACCGACGCCACCGTCGTAGCGTGGGCCGGGATGGTCAGCGTCGCCCTCCGCGCCGCCGAGCTCGCGGCGGAGGAGGGGCGCAGCATCGAGGTCGTCGACCTCCGTTCGCTCTCCCCCGTCGACTACGGTCCCGTCGTCGCCTCTGTGCAGAAGACCGGCCGGCTGATCATCGCGCAGGAGGCACCCGGCAACGTGTCGGTCGGCTCCGAGATCGCCGCGACGGTCACCGAGAAGGCGTTCTACTCGCTGGAGGCTCCGGTGCTGCGCGTCGCCGGCTTCGACGTCCCGTTCCCGCCGGCGAAGCTGGAGGAGCTCTACCTCCCCGACGCCGACCGCATCCTCGAGGCCGTCGACCGGGCGCTGGCGTACTGACGTACCCACGCCCCGCCCTGCATTGACCCCGGCCCGCATTGACCCCGGCCCCCACTGACAGAGAGAAGTCGCAGATGAGCGAGTCCAAGTTCCTCCTGCCCGACGTGGGCGAGGGTCTGACCGAGGCCGAGATCGTCGCATGGAAGGTCGCCCCCGGCGAGCAGGTCGCCGTCAACCAGGTGATCGTCGAGATCGAGACCGCCAAGTCGCTGGTCGAGCTGCCGTCGCCTTTCGAGGGCACCGTCGGCGAGCTCCTCGTCTCCGAGGGTCAGACGGTCGAGGTCGGCACGCCGATCTTCACGGTGACCGCGGGCGGCGAGTCCCAGGCCGCGCCTGCCCCTGAGCCGGAGCCCGCCGAGCAGGTCGCCGCCGACGCCGCCGCGACCGTCTCGCACGAGGAGGAGCCGAAGGCGGGCGCCGTGCTGGTCGGATACGGCTCCGCCGGACACGGATCGAGCCGTCGGCGCCGCGTGACGCACCCCGGCACCGCCTCCATCCCGGTGTCCTTCTCCGGCAGCGTCGCGCAGACGTCCACCACCGCTCCGGCCGCCCCCGCGACCGCTCCGGCCGCCGCCCCTGCCGCAACGGCATCCTCCGCTCCCGCGGCGCCGACGTCCCGTCCCGCCGGCCCGGTGGTCGCCAAGCCGCCGATCCGCAAGCTGGCGAAGGACCTCGGCGTCGACATCACCACCGTGACCCCGACCGGCCCCATCGGCGACGTCACCCGTGACGACGTGCTGCGCGAGGCGACGCAGGTGACCGTCTTCCGCAACCTTCAGACCCCGGAGTGGCCGAACGACCGCGAGGACCGCATCCCGGTCAAGGGCGTGCGCAAGGCCATCGCGAGCGCGATGACCACCAGCGCGTTCAGCGCCCCCCACGTCAGCCTGTTCGTCGACGTGGATGCGACGCGCACCATGGAGTTCGTCAAGCGGCTCAAGAACTCGGCCGACTTCGCGGGCGTCAAGGTCTCGCCGCTGCTGATCATGGCGAAGGCGATCATCTGGGCCGTCCGCCGCAACCCCACCGTCAACTCGACGTGGACGGACGAGGAGATCATCGTCCACCACTTCGTGAACCTCGGTATCGCCGCGGCGACCCCGCGCGGGCTCATCGTGCCCAACGTCAAGGAGGCGCAGGCGATGACCCTGCTCGAGCTGGCGAAGGCTCTGGAGGAGCTGACCCTCACGGCCCGCGACGGCAAGACCCAGCCGGCCGCCATGAGCGGCGGCACCATCACGATCACCAACATCGGCGTCTTCGGTATGGACACGGGCACGCCCATCCTGAACCCCGGCGAGGTCGGCATCGTGGCGCTCGGCACGATCAAGCAGAAGCCGTGGGTGGTCGACGGCGAGGTGCGCCCGCGCTACGTCACGACCCTCGGTGCGTCGTTCGACCATCGGGTGGTGGACGGCGACGTCGCGTCGCGGTTCCTGGCGGATGTCGCGTCGATCATCGAGGAGCCTGCGCTGCTGCTCGATTGAATTTGACAATCATTTTCAATAAGACGTAGCCTGAGCCGGTGCCCGCGACCGCGGGCGCATCCCTTCGTGTCGTTCGCGACTTAGACAGGCTCACCCATGAAGACGCGCTCCCTCGTCTCCGTGCTGGCCATCGCCGCCGCCTCGGCTGTGGCGCTCGCCGGCTGCTCCTCCCCCTCCGCCGGATCCTCCGGGTCCGGCGACGGCACCGTCCGTGTCGTCGCAAGCACCAACGTGTACGGCGACATCGCCGAGAAGATCGGCGGCGACGCCGTCAGCGTCACCTCCCTCATGTCCGACCCGGCGCAGGACCCGCACTCGTTCGAGGCCAGCGCGCAGAACCAGCTGGCCGTGTCAAAGGCCCAGGTCGTCGTCGAGAACGGCGGCGGCTACGACGACTTCATGCAGACCCTGCTGAAGGGCGCCAAGAACAGCGACGCGACCGTGCTGAACGTCGTCGACCTGTCCGGTCTGAAGGCGACCGACGGGGAGCTCAACGAGCACGTCTGGTACGACTTCCCGACCGTCCAGAAGTTCGTCGACGCGCTCACCTCCGCGCTCGCGAAGGCCGAGCCTGCGCACAAGGCCGACTTCGAGAAGAACGCCGATGCGTTCGGAAAGCAGCTCGCCGGCCTCGAGGCCTCCGCGGCGAAGGTGAAGTCCGAGTACGCAGGCCAGGGCGTCGCGATCACCGAGCCCGTCCCGCTGTACCTGCTCGACTCGATGGGCCTCGTCAACAAGACGCCGGAGCGGTTCAGCGAGGCGATCGAGCAGGAGAACGACGTATCGCCGGTCGTGCTCAAGGAGACGCTCGCGATCTTCAGCGGGCACGAGGTGAAGCTGCTCGCCTACAACGAGCAGACCACCGGCGCCGAGACCGAGCGCGTGCTCTCGGCGGCGAAGCAGGCCGACATCCCCGTGGTCCCCGTCACAGAGACGCTCCCCGCCGGCAAGCACTACATCGACTGGATGCAGGGCAACATCGACGCGATCGGGAAGGCGTTGTCGAAGTGACCGAACCGCTCGAGCTCGTCACCCCGCCGGAGCGGCGCGAGGTCGTCCTCCGGCTCCGGGAGGCGTCCCTCGGCTTCGGCGACCGCACGCTGTGGAGCGGGCTCGACCTGGATGTGCACGCCGGCGAGTTCGTCGCCGTGCTCGGCCCGAACGGCTCCGGCAAGACCAGCCTGCTGCGCACGATCCTCGGCCAGCAGCGACTGGATGCGGGCGAGATCGCCTTCGAGGGCCACCCTGTGCGTCGGGGCGACCGGCGCATCGGTTACATCCCGCAGCAGAAGCTCATCCCGGCGGGCACCCCGATGCGCGCCCGCGACCTCGTCGCGCTCGGCGTCGACGGGCACCGCTGGGGGCTCCCGATCCCACGCCGCTCCGACCGGGCCCAGGTGGACCGGCTGATCGACGACGTGGGCGCCCGGCGCTACGCGAACACCCCGGTCGGCTCGCTGTCCGGTGGCGAGCAGCAGCGGTTGCGGGTGGCGCAGGCGCTGGCCGGTGACCCGGCCCTGCTGCTGTGCGACGAGCCGCTGCTGTCGCTCGACCTGCAGCACCAGCGCGGCGTCAGCGAACTGATCGACCGCCGTCGGCGCGAGCACGACAGCGCCGTGGTGTTCGTCACGCACGACGTGAACCCGGTGCTCGGGATGGTCGACCGAGTCCTCTACCTGGCCGGCGGCCGGTTCCGGGCGGGGACTCCGGACGAGGTGCTGCGCAGCGACGTCCTCACCGACCTGTACGGCACGCCCGTCGATGTGATCCGCAGCCGCGGCCGCATCGTGGTCGTCGGCATCCCGGACGCCGAGACCCACGACCACCACGAGCACACCCGCGAGGCGCACCCGGAGCCGGCGGCATGATGCACGCGGACCTCTGGCAGCAGCTGTTCGACTTCACCGACTACGGCGAGCTGCTCGCGCTGGTGAAGAACTCGATCTTCGCGGGAGCGGTGCTCGGCATCGTCGGCGGCCTCATCGGCGTGTTCGTGATGCAGCGCGACATGGCGTTCGCCGTGCACGGCATCAGCGAGCTGTCATTCGCCGGCGCTGCCATCGCCCTCCTGCTCGGGGTGAACGTCGTGGCCGGCTCGCTCGTCGGCTCGCTGATCGCCGCGGTGCTGATCGGCTTGCTCGGGGCCAAAGCCCGGGACAGGAACTCGATCATCGCGGTGCTGATGCCGTTCGGGCTGGGTCTCGGGATCCTGGCGCTGGCGCTCTATCCCGGCCGCAGCGCGAACAAGTTCGGCCTGCTGACCGGCCAGATCGTCTCGGTCGACGACCCGCAGCTCGGCTCGCTCCTCGTCATCGGCGCGATCGTGCTCGTCGCTCTGCTGCTGATGTGGCGTCCGCTGACCTTCGACAGCCTGGATGCCGACGTCGCCGCCTCGCGCGGCATCCCGACCCGGTTCGTCGCCCTCGCCTTCATGGTGCTGCTCGGCCTGGCGGTGGCGGTGTCGGTGCAGATCGTCGGCGCCCTGCTGGTGCTGTCCCTGCTGGTGACGCCGGCCGCGGCCGCGATGCGCATCTCCTCGTCGCCGCTGGGGGTGCCGCTCATCAGCGTCGGCTTCGCCCTGCTGTCGGTCGTCGGCGGCATCCTGCTCGCGCTCGGGAGCGCGCTGCCGATCAGCCCGTATGTGACCACGATCTCGTTCCTCATCTACGTGGTGTGCCGGATCGTCGGCGGGCGCCGCGCCAAGCGGCGTACCGCGTCCGCGTCTTCTCGGCCACTCGTGAGCCAGGCGGGCTAGCCTGGAACAGTGAAGCGGAACACCTGGCAGCGAGAGGCCGTCCGCGAGGCGTTGACCTCGACGGAGGGTTTCATCAGCGCGCAGGGACTCCACCTGAGCCTGCACGAGGCGGGCTCCCCCATCGGCCTCGCGACGGTCTATCGCGCCCTGGCCGATCTGGCCGCCGAGGGTGACGCCGACTCCCTGCAGTCGCCGGAGGGCGAGAGCCTGTACCGCGCTTGCACGACGGGACATCACCACCACCTGATCTGCCGCAACTGCGGGCTGACGGTCGAGATCGAGGCGGATGCGGTGGAGCAGTGGGCCCGGCAGGCGGCGGCAGCCCACGGTTTCACCCAGGCGCAGCACGTCGTCGACGTTTTCGGGCTCTGCGCCTCGTGCACGGCCAAGAGCGGCACGCAATAATACTTGTAATTGTTTGTCGGTAGAGTAGCCGAGTGCGCATAGGAGTCTATGTCGACGGGTTCAATCTCTACTACGGGGCCCGGAAACACTGTGGCAGAAGCACGCCGGGATGGCGCTGGCTCGATCTGCGGTCGCTGGTCGAGCCGCTCGCAGGATGGGGCGGCTCCCGAATCGATCGCGTGGTCTACTGCACCGCTCGTGTCGATGCGGCAGACAACCCGAGCGGACATGTCGATCAGGCTGCCTATCTGGACGCGCTTCTCGCACACGGTTCTGTCGATGTGATTGCAGAGGGTCGATACGTGTCGTGGGCGAAAGACGAGCCTCTTGTAAACGAGTCAAGCGGAGCTTTCCGCCCTACGGTCTATCGACACTCGGACGAGACCTGGGACGAAAGGCTGCCCTTGCGTCTCGCGCTCGGCAAGCGAGATGAGTCGAGTCGCGTCATGGCAACTGTGCAGAAGCGTGAGGAAAAAGGCTCGGATGTCAACGTCGCGTCGCACCTCTTGTTCGATGTCCTCACCGCGCGTGTCGACGCCGCGATCGTCGTGACCAACGACTCGGACTTGGAGCTACCGCTTCGTATGGCACGCCGCCGGGTTCCCGTCGGGACAGTCAACCCCTCGACGAACCCGACCGCTGGCGCGCTCAAGGGTCGAAGCGAAGACGGTGTAGGCGGGCACTGGTGGCGCCGGCTCACAGCCGCGGACTACACATCCAGTCAGCTGCCCGAACTTGTAGGTAAATTCCGACGACCCGTCGGGTGGTAAAGAAAAGACCCGCCCTCACGTGGAGGAGCGGGTTGGCACTAACGACTATATCGGACCACGATAACTACAGCAATGCGATCCGTCGTGTCCGCGGCAACACGATTAGCCGTATACGCCTCCATGCCGTAGCATGGTTGTTTGGCTGAGTGGGCTCCTCCCGCTCAGATCGTGTACGAAACACCCGAACACTAAATCCTCGGGGAAGTCGTGCGCCGACAAGTGACCTTGGGTGGTGCCGTCCGGCACCACGGTATTGGAGAAGAAAGCAATGGCAGCAGTGTGCCAGGTGACGGGAGCCACCCCAGGCTTCGGTCACAACATCTCGCACTCGCACCGACGCACCAAGCGCCGGTTCGACCCGAACATCCAGAAGAAGACGTACTACGTTCCGTCGCTTCGCCGTAACGTCACCCTGACCCTGAGCGCCAAGGGCATCAAGGTCATCGACGCCCGTGGCATCGAGGCAGTGGTCAAGGACCTCCTGGCCCGTGGGGAGAAGATCTAACAATGGCGAAGCAGCAGGACGTCCGTCCGATCATCAAGCTCCGTTCGACGGCAGGCACCGGTTACACCTACGTGACCAAGAAGAACCGCCGCAACGACCCCGACCGTCTCGTGCTCAAGAAGTACGACCCCATCGTGCGCAAGCACGTCGACTTCCGAGAGGAGCGCTAATCATGGCCAAGAAGTCCAAGATCGCCAAGAACGAGCAGCGCAAGGTCGTCGTGGCTCGCTACGCCGCCAAGCGCGCGGAGCTCAAGAAGGCCCTCGTCGACCCGAACGGCACCGACGAGTCCCGTGAGGCCGCCCGCGTCGGCCTGCAGAAGCTCCCCCGCGACGCTTCGCCGATCCGCGTGCGCAACCGCGACGCGGTCGACGGCCGCCCGCGCGGTAACCTCAGCAAGTTCGGCATCTCGCGTGTCCGCTTCCGCGACATGGCGCACCGAGGCGAGCTGCCCGGCATCACCAAGTCGAGCTGGTAAGCCAGCGCGACGACGCTTGAGAGGGCGTCCGGCTCCGGCCGGGCGCCCTTTTGCGATTCTCAGCGTCGGAAAAGGCGGGAAAAGGCCGGAAATCCGCGTGTTTCCGGGGGTTTCTGATACATTCAATGCGGTCGACCGACCAAACGTAATGGCCCAGCGTGGCCTCAACCGTTCCACAAGATAGCTGTAGAACCAGCACAAGGTCCGAGGAGGACACTCAATGGCTGACAACCTGAACAAGACCGAGCTCGTTGCCGCCGTCGCCGCGGCGTCGGGTCAGAGCCAGGCCACCGTCTCGAGCGTCGTCGACGCGTTCTTCGCCACGATCAGCGAGACCGTCGCCAAGGGCGGCAAGGTCACCATCCCGGGCTGGCTCGCCGCTGAGCGCAGCGAGACCGCTGCCCGCACCGGCCGCAACCCGCAGACCGGCGAGGAGATCTCGATCCCGGCCGGCCACCGCGTCAAGCTGACCGCGGGCTCGAAGCTCAAGGCTGCCGTCAAGTAACCTTTCCAGCTTGCCCGAGGGCGGTACCGCACAGCGGTGCCGCCCTCGTCGCGTTATCCACAGCTTCGGTTCTCCGGGCGGCCGCCCAGCGGCGGGGACGTAGGCTTGGACGGTGCCACGAATCCTCCGCGTGATCGGCCCCGCCACGCTGCTGCTCGCAGCCGCGGTGGCGATGATCGCCGCCCTCGCGTTCGGCGGCGGCGCAGCGGCGCCGCTGCTCGCCGACCCGGGCGCCCTGGTGCGCTGGGGCCTTCCGGCGGCGACCCTCGTGGTCAACCTCAGCCTCGCCGGTACGGTCGGCGCGCTCGTGCTCGCCTGCTTCGCCTTCAGCCCCGACCGCAGCGAGTACGGCACGGCGCTCGACTTCGCCGCCGGCAGCGCAGCGGTGATGACCGTCGCATCGGCGGCGACGGGGCTCTTCACCTTCGTCAGCGTCTCCAACGTCCCGTGGTCGTTCGACGCGACGTTCAGCAACGGCCTCAGCTCGTTCATCACGAGCGTGTCGCTCGGTCAGGCGTGGCTCGGCATCACGCTGATCGCCGCGGCCGTCACGGTGCTGTGCTTCGCGGTGCGCAACCAGACGGCGATCGTCTTCGTCACGCTGCTCGCCATGGCCACCGTCGTGCCGATGGCGCAGCAGGGACACAGCGCGGAGGCCGCAGGTCACGACGCGGCGGTCACCTCGTTCGGACTGCACGTGCTGTTCGCCGCGATCTGGCTCGGCGGACTCGTCACGCTGATCGTGGTCAAGCGCACGTTCGGCAAGGGACGGCTCGTCACCGTGCTCGAGCGCTACTCGACGGTGGCGCTGATCTGCTTCATCGTCGTGGCGGCCTCCGGGTACGTGAACGCCGAACTCCGGGTCGGCACGCTGCAGCAGCTGGCGACGCCGTACGGCATCCTGGTGCTGGTCAAGGTGGCCGTGCTGGTGGTGCTCGGGCTGTTCGGCCTCACCCAGCGGCGCTACCTCATCGCCCGGCTCAAGACCTCCGGCGAGCCGCGCAGCTTCTGGTGGCTGGTCGTGGCGGAGCTCGCCTTCATGGGCATCGCGTCCGGTGTGGCCTCCGCCCTGGCCCGTACCGTGACGCCCGTCGCTCAGACCCGCGCGGCCACGCCGACCCCCGCCGAGATCCTGACCGGCGAGAAGCTGCCGCCCGAGCTCACCTGGGGCCGGCTGTTCACCTCGTGGAACTTCGACCTGCTGTGGGTGCTGGGGTGCGCCTTCGCGCTCTTCTTCTACTTCGCCGGGGTGTGGCGCCTGCGCCGCCGCGGAGACAGCTGGCCGATCTACCGCACGGTGCTGTGGACGCTGGGCATCGTCCTGCTCTTCTACATCACCAACGGCGGGGTCAACGTCTACGAGAAGTACCTCTTCTCCGCTCACATGTCCGCGCACATGGTGCTCACCATGGCGGTACCGCTGCTGCTCGTCCCGGGCGCTCCCGTGACGCTCGCGGCGCGCGCGATCCGCAAACGGCGCGACGGCTCTCGCGGCGGCCGGGAGTGGATGCTGCTCGCCGTGCACTCCCGCTTCGCCGGCGTGATCTCGAACCCCATCGTCGCGGCCATCCTCTTCGCCGGGTCGCTGTGGGTCTTCTACTACACGCCGATCTTCCGCTGGGCGACGACAGACCACATCGGCCACGAGTGGATGGTGGTGCACTTCCTCATCACCGGGTACCTCTTCGTGCAGTCGCTGATCGGCATCGATCCGGTCAAGTACCGGCTCCCGTACCCGTTCCGGCTGCTCCTGCTGCTCCTGACAATGGCCTTCCACGCCTTCTTCGGCCTGTCGATCATGCAGATGCACGGCCTCATGCTCGCGGACTGGTTCGGCGCCATGGGTCGCACCTGGGGCGACAGTCCGCTGGTCGACCAGCAGGCCGCAGGCGGCATCGCGTGGAGCATCGGCGAGATCCCGACGGTCATCCTCGCGATCGTGGTCGCCATCCAGTGGAGCCGCAGCGACGAACGCGAGACGAAGCGGCGCGACAGAAACGCGGACCGCACCGGCGACGCGGAGCTCCAGGCGTACAACGAGCGGCTGGCCCGCATGGCGGAGCGCGACGGAGCGAGCCGCTAGGGGCGTTGAGCCGCTACGGTCCCTGAGCCGCTACGGCCCTTGGGCGACGACGATCGAGAGCGAGCCGTCCGCGCGGATCACGACGCTGCTCAGGCTCATCGAGAACGGCTCGTCCTCGCTGCGGGTGCTGACCGAGCCGTCGAAGAGCGACTGCACGGTCGCCGTGAGGTGCGCGACCCCGACGGTCCGCGAGGCCGTCCAGCCCGTGTCGCCGGCGGTCAGGTGCACGGCCGGGTAGGTCACCATCGACCACGTCGGGTCACCCTGCACCCGGTCGTCGATGACGGCCCCGAACGGGCAGCCGGCCGGCTGCAGCACCCGCTGCTTGGCGCACTCGTCGAGGAAGCCGTTCACCTCCTTCTGCACCGCCTTCGTGAAGGCGGCCGTCGGCTGGGCGTCCACGGTCGTCTCTGTGACCTCGCCCGGCGACGGCTCCGTGAGGACGTGGCGTGCGGTCACGTAGCGGGAGTCGTGCGCGAGGTCGAGCGGGGCGAGCGGGAGCACGAGGTAGTCGGCCGAGACGCTGAACGCTCCGGCCGGCTGGTCCGGCGACGCCGCGCGCGGGCTGACGGTGTGCGCGCCGACGGTGAAGTTCGTCGCGTGCGCCACGGTGATGCGGGAGACGCCGAGCGGGGTCGAAGCGAACGACCACAGCGGGAGCACCCCCAGCACGGAGCCAGTCTGCCGCACGTGCAGGGTCGCCGTCACCGGCGTGCCGTCGGCGGTCGCATGCACCACGACCGCGTGCACGCCGTCGCGGCCGGGCGTGTCGGAGACGACCGACACATCCTGGATCGTGGGCAGGAGGTCGGAGCGCAGCAGCTCGCGGGAGGCGCCCGTGGGCAGCTTGGCGGCGGCGAGGGCGGTCTTCGTCGGCGCGGCGCCGGGCATCGCCAGGGCGGAGGACACGTCGTGCGCGGCGACGGACCGGGCGAACGCCTCCACGAACCCGCTCGGGCTGTAGTACGCACGCTGGACGGCCGCGAAGGTGACGCCGAACGCGATCAGCAGCAGCAGGCCGAGGCCGGACCAGAGCAGCACGACGCGGCGGAGCGCGCGCGTGTCCCCCACAGCCATGAGGCAATCCTAGGTTGCTGTGGATGAGCGCAGGCCCCATGGCGGCGGGGGTTAGAGTAGTCCGGCAGGTCGGGTGAGTCGGAAGGGGCGGTCATGGGCCGGCTTTCGCTCTCGCCTGAGCAGCAGGCGGTGTTCGACCTCGTCGAGCACACGCGCGAGCACGTCTTCGTCACCGGGCGCGCGGGCACCGGCAAGTCGACGCTGCTCAACCACCTGTCCTGGAACACCGAGAAGTCCCTCGTCATCGCGGCTCCGACCGGCGTGGCTGCGCTGAACGTCGGCGGCCAGACCATCCACTCGCTGTTCCGGCTGCCGATCGGCGTCATCGCCGACCATGCCATCGATCAGAGCGCCGAGCTGCGCAAGCTGCTCAACAGCATCGACACGCTCGTGATCGACGAGGTGTCGATGGTCAACGCTGACCTGATGGACGCCATCGATCGCAGTCTGCGCCAGGCGAGGCAGCGGGCGGGCGAGCCGTTCGGCGGCGTGCAGGTCGTGCTGTTCGGCGACCCGTACCAACTGGCGCCGGTGCCGGGCGACAGCGAGGAGCGCGCCTACTTCGCCGACACCTACCGGTCGATGTGGTTCTTCGACGCGAAGGTCTGGCAGGAGGTCGACCTGCGCATCGTCGAGCTGCTCCAGGTGCACCGGCAGCACGAGTCCGACTTCCGCTTCATGCTCAACGCCGTCCGGCACGGCCAGGTGACGAAGGAAATCGCGGACCGCCTGAACGAGGTCGGCGCCCGCCCCGCCCCCGACGACGGCACGATCACGCTCGCCACGCGCAACGACACCGTGAACCGCATCAACGCCCAGGCGCTCGGCCGCCTCCCCGGGCGCGCCCTCACCGCGAAGGCGGAGGTGAGCGGAGACTTCGGCGGCCGTAACTACCCGGCGGACGAGTCGCTGGAGCTGAAGGTCGGCGCTCAGGTGATGTTCCTGCGCAACGACGTCGGCCAGGGCGACGGTCCGCGCTGGGTCAACGGCACCATCGGAACCGTGACGAAGATCGACTCCAACGTCTACGTGGACGTCGACGGCGAGGTGCACGAGGTGGAGCCGGCGATCTGGGAGAAGTTCCGCTACACCTGGTCGCCGGAGACCAAGAAGCTGACGAAGGACGTCGTGGCCGAGTTCACGCAGTTCCCGCTGCGCCTCGCCTGGGCGGTCACCATCCACAAGTCGCAGGGCAAGACCTACGACGCGGCCATCGTCGACCTGGGTTCGCGGGCGTTCACGTCGGGGCAGACGTATGTGGCGCTGAGCCGCATCACGACGCTCGAGGGGCTCTACCTGACGCGGCCGCTGCGGCCGAGCGACATCACGGTCGACCCCCACGTCGAGCGCTTCATGCGCGACGCCCGGCCGGTGACCATGCCGGTGGCGGGGGCGGCGGCGCGGTGAGCCGACGGTGAGAGCGGAACGGGAGAGGGGACGGACGTGGCGGTGACCTTCGTGCTGGACTTCAGCGACGGGCAGCGGATCGAGACGAGCGGCAACGGCGTCATCGGCCGCAGCCCGGGCGTGCACACGCCGGGCACGGAGATGGAGGACCCGGCGCACGTCGAGCTCGTCACCGTGCAGGACGACGCGAAGTCGGTGTCCCGGGCTCACCTGGCCTTCGGTCAGTACGACGGCGTCTTCTGGGTGATGGACCTCGGCTCGGCGAACGGCACGACGATCAGCTACCCGGGCGACGGCACCTTCGCCTGCGACCCGAACACCCGCCACGAGGTCGACCCCGGCTCGGTGGTGCGCTTCGGCAGCGTGTCGTTCGCGCTCACCCGGCGCTGAGTTGCACGTCGTGGTGGTTTCGCGCGCCGAATAGCCGCCACAAGGTACAACTCGCCACGGCTCAGTGGTGGTGGTGCACCGTCACGGCGGCGATTCCGGCGTCCGTGAGCCCGAGCGCCGGGATGGTGACGGCGCAGACCGCGCAGGCGCTGATGGCCAGGGAGAGGAAGAAGCGGAGTCCGCTCTGGTCGCGCACAGCGCGTCCTCGGCGGAGCACCACGGCGGCCGTGGCGGCGACTGCGACGTCCAGCAGCGAGGCGACGCCCATCGGCACGAGGGGAAGGGCGATCGCCGTGCCTCCCGACGCCGTCGCTCCGGCGACCGCGAGCGCGGCCCAGAGTCCGACGGGGAGAAGCGCGAGCGCCGGCACGGCGCGGAACACGAAGGGCTTGTCGCGGGCGAGCGTTCCCGCCGCCCAGCCGAGCTCGGCGAGCGACATCGTGAGGAACGCGGCGAGCAGCGCGGGGGGTGCGCTGGGGGCGAGGGCCGCATGCAGCAGCCCCGCCCCCAGCGCGGCCACGGCGAGGAACGCGCGGGCCGCCGGGCCCACCGCCACGGCCGTGTCGGCCGAGGCGGCGGGGGCGGCCCGCAGCGTTCCCGTCATCCTGCTCATGGGAGCCGTGGCCTGCTTAGCGGGCGGTCGCGGCCGTGGTGGCGCGCGTGCCGCGGTCGGCGCCGAGTCCCGTGCCCAGCAGGACGATGGCGCTCACCAGGTGCAGGAAGTGGTCGGGCGTGTTCAGCGCGAGGATGTTCGCGCCAGTGCCGACCAGGAAGAAGCCGACGATACCCAGCAGCAGGTAGACGGCGCCGACCGTGGTGTTGACTGCCTTGGCCGCGGCGACCCGGGTCAGACCGGCAATCAGCAGGGCGGCGCCGATCAGGAGGTGGGCGATGTTGTGCAGCGGGTTCACCTCGAAGATGCCGAGCAGCAGTCCGCCCTTGGTGGCGACGAAGCCGACACCGCCGGTGACGGCGAAGCCGAGGAGACCGACGAGCAGGTAGACCGCACCGAAGATGGTGGCCACCAGACGATTCGGTGAGTTGCGCATGACACGTTCCTTCCGTAGGGACGGCGCACGGATGCGCGCCTCACATTCCATTCGCAGCATCGACCGAATCGGATTGCGGACACAGCCCCTTGCGCCGGAGCCGGAATTCTGCCGCACGTATAATCGCTGGACACACAGGGCCGACCCCCGGGGGGATGTAACGATGCGACGTCAGAGCAAGTTCGGGCGGCTCGCGCTCGCCGCAGCCGCCGGGCTGGCGACGCTCGCGCTGGCCGGATGCACGGGCGCCGCGGGCAGCACCGACCTGCCGTCGCAGCAGCCGGGCGGTCTGGGGGCGGACGTCGAGAAGCGCATGACCGCCGCCGTCACCGACGCCATGACCCTGGCGGACGCCTCCGCCGGTGTGGCGGGCGTGTGGGCGCCCTGGGCGGGCAGCTGGACGACGGCCGTCGGGACGACGACCCGTGGCGGTTCGACGCCGGTGACCGAGGACATGACCTTCCGGATCGGCCAGAACACCACCCCGATGACGTGCACTGTCCTCCTCCGGCTGGTCGACGAGGGCCGGGTCGGACTCGACGACCCGCTCACCAAGTGGGTGCCCGGGCTCGTCGGGGTGGAGGGCGTCACCCTGCGGGAGCTGTGCCAGGACACCTCCGGCATCGCCGACTACACGGCGGCGCTGTCGGGCAAGTTCGTGATGAACCCGACCCGGCAGTGGCCTCCCCTGGAGCTGGCGAGCGACGGCATCGCGATGCAGCGCTACGGGAAGCCGGGCGAGAAGTACGGCCGCTCGGCCACGAACGCCGTGCTCGTCGGGATGGCGCTGCAGAACGCCACCGACCGAAGCTGGCCCGAGCTGTACAAGCAGTACGTCTTCGACGAGCTGGGGATGAAAGCGACGAGCCTGCCGGGCAGCTCGCAGTTCTCCGTGCCGGGGAAGCACCCGGCGGGTTACGCGGCCGGAGTCGACGGCGCCGGTGCGGTCGTCTGCGAGCCGATGAGGGACGTGAGCCGCCTCTCCCCGTCGCAGGGGTGGACCTCGGGCGGAGCCGTCTCGAACCTGGCCGACCTGAAGTCGTTCGGGCAGGCGCTCGCCGCGGGCAGCCTCCTGAGCGACAAGAGCGACAAGGCCCAGGTGGACGCGGTGGTCAACGGCCAGTCGTGGCAGCGCTACGGCCTCGGCGTGCAGCTCCTCGGTCCGCTGCGCGGGAGCAGCGGGGCCGTTCCCGGGTACCTGTCCGCGGTGTTCTCCGACCCGTCCTCGGGCCTGACCGTCGTGGTGGCGCTCAACAACTCCACCCCCGGTGCCGGGTTCGCTCAGGCGCTGGCTCAGCGCTTGGCGTCCATCGCCTCCAAGCTGCCCGCGAAGCAGAAGGGCGCGAAGGTGGTTCCCTCGCTGCCATGGTCGGAGCAGCAGACCGTGGACGCGATGACCAAGGCTGCGCCGTGCCCCGCTAAGAAGGCCGGCTGAGCGAAGGCCGGCTGAGCCGCCCTACGCGCCGGCGAGGGCGGCGAGCTCTGCCCGCACAGGGAACGCGTCGTCGTCGAGCACCAGCTGCAGGGCCGCGCCCGTCCCGCGGTTGACGATCACCGGCGCGAGCAGGTTGACCGTGCTGCCGGACTGGGAGGGCGTGACCACGACGAGCAGGAGGGCCTCTGAGGCCTCCTGGATGCCGAGCTCCGCCGCACGGTCGTCGGGCAGCTCCGGCGAGTAGCCGGGCAGGTGGCGCTCCGCGTCGATCGTGAACAGGCGGATCTCGGGACGCTCGGTCGAGGCGAGCGTGTAGAGCCCGTCCGCGCCGGCGACCGGCTCCAGCTCGAAGGCGTCGAGCGGCTCGAGGCCGGGCGGGGGTGCGAGGAAGCTGATCGCGGTCATCGGAGGAAGTCCATCAGGGTCGGCTGGAGCACGCGCGCGGTCACGGCGATGGCGGTCTGGTAGTTCACGTCCTGGGTCTTGAGGTCGAGGATCACCTTGCTCAGGTCGACGTCTTCCAGGGAGGAGCGCTGACCCTCCAGGGCGTTCGCGCCGACGGCGAGGGCGTCCTTCGCCTTGTCGATGCGGGTCTGGCGGCCGCCGATCTCCGCGTGCTCTCCCACGATGGCCTTCATCCTGTCGTCGATCTCCGCCAGCCGGGGCCGGACGTTCACGCCCGTGCGGAGGTCGTTCACGGTGTTGTCGATCAGCGAGAACACCGACGAAGCGCCCGTTCCGAAGACCGCGGCGCCGTCGGCATCCACCCGCACCGTGGTGTCGGGGCCGATCCTGCGCTCCACTGTACTTCCAGCCGCCCCGGTGAAGGAGTAGTCGGGCTGGAAGGCGACTCCTGCGTCCGAGTTGCCGGCGAAGACGGTCCGCCCGAGGTAGGTGGTGTTGGCGAGCGCGAGCAGGCTCTTCTTGATGCCGTCGAGCTCCGTCGCGATCGACTCCTTCGCCTCCGGCGACATCGCGCCGTCGTTCGCGCCCTGGACGGTCAGGTCACGGGCGCGACGCATGAGGGTCTCGACGGACGAGAGCGCGGAGTCGGCCGTGTTCAGCCAGGCATCGCCGTTGTCGACATTGCGCTGGTACTGCGCGGTCGCCGCCTGGTCGGAGCGCACGCCGAGCGCGCTGGCCGTGGCGGTGGGGTCGTCCGACGGCTTGTTGAGCAGGCGACGGCTGGTCGCCTGGTCGTACAGCGCCGCCTGGCGCTGGAGGCTCAACTGCAGGTTGCGCTGGGCGTTCGCGGTCTGGGTCGCGTTGGTCACTCGGCTGATCACGGTCATCTCCCGACGAGTCCGGTGTGGTTGATGAGCACGTCGAGGGCTTCGTCCACGGCGGTCATCACGCGCGCGGCTCCCTGGTAGGCATGCTGGAACGAGAGCATGTTCATGTTCTCCTCGTCGAGGTCGACGGATGCGCCGGACAACTGGGCGTTGGTCGCGGCACTGGTGGCGAGGTCGGCGAGATCGGACTGCTGCTTCTCGGTCTTGCTCGCGACGCCGACGCGCACGACGAAGGCCGACCACTGCTTGTCGACGGCGTTGGCCCCGGTGCCGAGCTGGCCGATCGCGTCGGCGATGCTGCCGTCGGAGCCTCCCGCACCGGGTGCTCCCGTGGCCACCTGAGAGACGCCGGTCGGTACGACGGAGAGTCCGAGGGCCGCGGGCTTGCTGGCGTCGATCGCAAAGAAGTCGAGCCCGGTCGCGCCGGTCGGCGTCACGCCGGTCTGGTGCACGGCGTTCACCCGCTGAGCGAGCGCGACGGCGAACGCGTTGTAGCTCGCGGCGGCCTCGGCGAGCACACCGCCCGTGCCGGAGGCGTCGGCGGGAGCAAGGGTCGAGACCGCGCCGGCGATCGAACCGCCCTCGAGCGCGATCGCCGCGCCCGGACGGTACGCCCACTCCAGCCGCGCCGGGTCGGCCCCGGCGTCCACCATGCGGGTCGCACCGGCGGCCTTGACCGCGTTGGCGGTCGTGCCGGCGACGAGCGCGTTACCGCCGACCAGAACGTCCACCGTGCCGTCCTCGTTGGGCCGCACCACTCCCCCGGCCAGCTTGGCGATGGACGTGGTGAGCAGGTCCCGGCGGTCCATCAGCTCGTTGGGCGACTGTCCCGACATGAGGGCCGAGCGGATGCGCCCGTTCAGGTCGGCGACCTCGGTCGCGGCCGTGTTGAGGTCGGCGACCATGCCGTCCATCGAGGTCCGCACCGCGCTCCACTGGTCGTCGACCGCGCGGTACCCGGTCTGCAGCTGCGTCACGAGGCTGCCCGCCTGGCCGAGCAGTACGCCGACCGGCGCCTGCTCCCCCGCCTGGTTGGCGACATCGCCCCAGGCGGACCAGAACTTCTGCAGCTGCGTCGACAGGCCGTTGGTGCCCGGCTCGTTCAGCGACGCCTCCAGGGTGGAGAGCGCGTCCGCCCGGGTGTTCGTGTACCCGGAGAGTGCCGTCGTGCTCCGGACCCTCGCGTCGATGGCCGCGTCGTCGAGGCGCTGGATGCCGTCGACGCTGACGCCCTGACCTGGGCGGACGCCGCCCGAGAACAGGCCGGCGGAGTTGAGGGCCGGGACGCCCGAGGTGCTGACCCGCTGGCGCGTGTAGCCCGGCGTGTTCGCGTTCACCAGGTTCTGCCCGACGACGTCGAGCCCCGCCTTGGCGGCGACGAGGCCGGAGTACGCGGTGTTCAGACCGCTGAAGGTGCTCATCCGGTCAGGCCTCCGTGTCGAAGAAGCGGGCCGTGTCGCCGGTGCTGCCCGCTCCCCCTGCGCCGTAGACGCCGGGGTCGTCGCCGGCCGCCGACATCGAGCTCAGCGTCTCCTGCGTCGAGCGGGCGGCCTCACGGAGCAGACGCTCGTTGGTGTCGCGCACCTCGGCGATCTGCGCGGTCAGCTCGGTCATGGCGGCCAGGTGCGAGCCGAAGATGTCGGACCAGATGCCGTCGGGCGCGGCGGTCGCGAGCTCCCGCAGGGTGGCGTCGGGACCGAGCCCCCACTCCTCGGCGACGGAGGAGACCTCGACGGTGCGGGCGAGACCCACGGCGCGCATCCGCTCGACTACCTGCTCGACCTCACGGGTGGCGTGGGAGATCCACCGCGACTTGCCGGCGATCAGGAGCAGCTGCTCCTCCTCGAGCTTGAACAGCAGGAGTTCCAGGAGCTCGCGCTCCTTCCACAGCTGCGCGGAGAGCTCGCTCGCGGCCATGTCGCTACCAACTTCCTCGTGAGTCGATGTGCGCACCTGGTCTCCTCGGGTCTGATGCCGGGATCCTGTGCCGGCGTACCAGACCATCGGCACGCTTTCGCCCGATGTTAGGCGCGGGTGCGCGTCCGCGGGAGCCACGACGTACCGCTTCTCGGCGGCATGCCAGTATTCCCCGTACTGGGGGTAGGGGCTGCCCCTTAATGGGGGCACCGGACGCGGGACCTGAGTGGATTCGCATTGTTACCGTGAACACGTAAGGCCCCTAGCACCGCGATCGGCACCCGAAGTAAGCCCGGTTGCGAACCGCACCGCCCGAGTACCAGCAATGACTCGCCCGATCGAGACATCGCCACGTATCCGTCCGATGAATGAGGGGTCGCCCAGCGTGAACCGCACAGAACGCAACGCGCTTGTCGTCGAGAACCTGCCGCTGGTCGGCTACCTGGTGTCCGACCTCTGCTCTCGTGCCACCCACCTGTCGCGCGACGACCTCGCCTCGGCCGGCGCCGTCGCGCTGGTGACCGCCGCTGACGCCTACGACCCGACCATCGGCGTGCCGTTCGGCGCCTACGCCCGCACCCGTATCGTCGGAGCGCTCGCCGACGAGCTCCGCGCATCCGACTGGGCCACCCGCTCCGCCCGCAAGCGCATCAAGGAGACGCTGGCGGTGCAGGAGAGCCTGACGGCGGCGCTTGGGCGCGGCCCGAGCGTCGACGAGATCGCCAACGCGCTCGGCGTCGACCGCGCGACGGCCGAGGCCGGCCTCGCCGACGCCTCCCGCACCGTGACCGCGCTCGACGAGACCGTCGAACCGCTCCTCGTCTCCGAGACGGTCGGCCCCGAGGACTCCCTCCTGGCGAACGAGCAGACCGCCTACGTCCGTGCGGCCGTCGCGGCACTCCCCGACCGGATGCGCTCCATCGTCGAGGCGATCTACTTCGACGACCGCACGGTCACCGAGATCGCGGAAGAGCTCGGGATCACGCACTCCGCCGTCTCGCAGCAGCGCTCGGAGGCGATCCGGCTCATGCGCGAGGGCATGGCCACGCACTACGCCGACGAGGGCGACCCGGTCGTGATCGAGGCGAAGACCTCGCAGGCCCGCCGGAGCGCCTACCTGGCGCGCCTCGCGCAGCACGCGGTCGCGGGCGTCTCGCTCCTCTCCCCCACCTCGCCCAGCTCAGCCCGGGCGTCCTGAACCTCGTCCCTAACGGGACGGGAACCCGAGCCGATAGAGGCTCATGCGGACCACGGAAGGGCCGCGGACCACCACCCAGTCATGGAGGAAACATCATGGGTATGCAGATCAACACCAACATCGCGGCGAACAACGCCTACCGCAACCTGAACAACACGCAGGGCGACCTCTCGAAGTCGCTCGAGAAGCTGTCCAGCGGCCTCCGCATCAACCGTGCGGCGGACGACGCGGCGGGTCTCGCCATCTCGGAGGGCCTGAAGTCGCAGGTCGGCGGTCTGACCGTCGCGGCCCGCAACGCCCAGGACGGCATCAGCGTCGTGCAGACCGCTGAAGGCTCGCTCACCGAGGTCCACTCCATCCTGCAGCGCATGCGCGACCTCGCGGTGCAGGGCGGCAACGACTCGAACAACGCGACCTCGCGCGCGGCGATCAAGACGGAGGCCGACGAGCTGGGCAAGGAGCTCAACCGCATCACCAACGGCACCAACTTCAACGGGATCGACCTGCTCAAGGGCGGCTCGCTGAACTTCCAGGTGGGCGCGGGCTCGACCGCCAACGACACCATCGCGGTCAACCTGGCCGACGTGGCGACCTCGGTCGGCACGCTGTCCGGCGCCGCCGGCGCCACCGGCTTCGACGTCACCAGCAACGCGACGGCGAACACGACGATCACCGCGATCGACACCGCGATCACCGCGATCTCGACCGCCCGCTCGGAGCTCGGCGCCTCGCAGAACCGCTTCGAGTCGGCCGTTCGCAGCCTCAACGTGTCGAAGGAGAACCTGTCGGCCGCGTCCAGCCGCATCACCGACACCGACATGGCGGAGGAGATGGTGAAGTACACCCGCTCCAACATCCTGTCGCAGGCCGGCACGGCGATGCTCGCTCAGGCGAACCAGTCCAACCAGGGCGTCCTGCAGCTGCTCCGCTGATCAGGCCCGGCGGCCGGGGCGTCGTTCTGACGCCCCGGCCGCCGAACCATCCGCACCACCGACGTAGGAGGGAGAGACCCGCATGGGCATGGCGGTCGACGGCCTCATCAGCGGCTTGAACACGACGCAGCTGATCAACAGCCTGATGCAGGCCGAAGCGATTCCGCAGACGCTGCTCAAGAACAAGCTCTCCGACTCCACGACCTACATCACGGCCATGCAGGCCCTGAACACCAAGGTCGCCGCGCTCGCGACCTCGGCCGGCGCGCTCGCAAAGCCGACGGGTGTCGACCTCCACACCGCCTCCACCACCTCCACCGCGGTCACGGCGACCGCCGGCACCGGAGCCGTGGACGGCACCATCGACTTCACCGTGGACCGGCTGGCCCAGTCCCAGGTCACGGTCACCGGCCCGCTCACCCAGTGGCCGGACCAGCCGCCGACGCTCACCTTCGTCGCGGCCGACGGCACCACCAAGCAGGTGACCGCGGCGAGCGGCTCGCTCGCCGATGTCGCCGCCGCCATCAATCAGGCCGGCGTCGGCGTCAGCGCAACCCGGGTGGCCGCGGGCCTCGACCCGTCGACCGGTCAGCCCCTGTACCGGTTGCAGCTGAGCTCCACGAAGACCGGCGCGGCGGGCGCGTTCACCGCGTACCGAGGGACTCCCGCGGACGTGGCCGCGGGCACCGCGACGAATCTGCTCTCCGATCCGGGCGCCGCGCAGGTGCGCGCCGCGCAGGACGCCCAGCTGACGCTGTGGGCCGGAAGCGGAGCCGCCCAGACGGTCACCAGCTCCACCAACACGTTCTCGGATGTGCTCCCCGGGGTCTCGGTCACGGTCACCGCCGCGTCGACCACCCCCGTCACGCTCACGGTCGCACGCGACGACAAGGGGCTCACGGCCGCGGCGAACTCGCTCGTCACCTCCGTCAACGACATCCTGTCGCTCATCTCCCAGAAGCAGGCGGTGAGCACCTCCACCGACTCGGCCGGGGGCACCGTCGTGACGGGCGGCCCGTTCACCGGCGACTCGACGACCCGTGACGTCAACCAGAAGCTGGTGGATGCGATCAGCGCTCCCGTCAACGGCGTCTCCCCCTCCACCTACGGCATCAGCATCCAGCGCGACGGCACGGTCACTTTCGACCAGAACGTCTTCGCCACCGCGATGGCCGCCGACCCGGACGCGGTGAAGGGCGCGCTCACCACGATCGCGCAGCGTGTCGCGGACGCCTCGACCGCCGCGAGCGACACCTACACCGGCTCGCTCTCGCTCCGCATCAAGGGCGAGCAGTCGACCGTGAAGGACCTCAACGACCAGATCACCGACTGGGACACGCGTCTCGCCGATCGTCGGTCCACGCTCGAGAAGACCTACGCGAACCTCGAAGTCCAGCTGCAGCAGCTGCAGTCCCAGTCGTCGTGGCTGAGCGGCCAGCTGTCGTCCCTCCCCACTGCGAGCGCCTCATGAACCCATTGACCTCCGCCGCCGCCAAGCTCTCCGCGTACAACCGCGACAGCGTCCTCTCGGCCAGCCCCGCGAGGCTGCTCACGATGCTGTACGACCGCCTGCTGCTCGACCTCACCCGGGGCGAGACCGCGCTGGAGGCCGAGCAGTGGCCGACCGCGTGGGAGAACCTGCGGCACGCCGATCAGATCGTCGCCGAGCTGGCCGGCAGCCTCCGGGTGGACCTGTGGGACGGCGCCGAGGGTCTTCTGCAGCTCTACGGTTACCTCGCCGACCTGATCGTTGGCGGGATGATCGAGCGCGACGTGACCAAGGTGCGCGAGGCGATCGCCCTCGCGGAACCCTTGCGCCAGACCTGGCACGAGGCGGCCGCCCTGTTGCCGTCCGCGACCGCCGCCACCGGGATCACGCGTGACCTCGGCGTCGCCTGAGCCTGCGACCGGCGGCCTCGCCGGCTGGTCGGAGGCGCTCGACCGGATGGAGCGCGAGCTGCACGGCGCGCTCGCCCAGGCCGACCCCGTCCCCTGGCGGCCACCCATCGGCCTCGGCCCCATCCCGGCCGAGCTGCAGGAGCGCGCGGCGCGTCTGATCGAGGCTCAGCTGCACACGATGCGCTACCTGGAGGACGTGCGGCAGACGACCGCGCGCCATCTCGCGGCCGTGCGGGCTGTACCCCGCTCGGAGGCCGGCCCGCATCCGGTGTACTTCGATCTGATCGGCTGACTCCCCCACACGTTGTCCACCTGTGGATAACTACGTGCAAAACGCGTGGACTACTGCCGCGATCGTGTGGAGGACACGCGCGGGATGTGTGGATTCTCAGATTCTCAGGATTGATAAAAGCCACTTGACCTGGCCTTTTACCTGCGCTCGACCGCAATCGAAGGTCTCTTCGAAAACACACGGGTGTAATTCACAACGGGGTACATACTGTGGATGACGGTGTGGGCAATCGCCCGGCGAACAACTGCTGAGCGGAGTGCCTAACGGCCGGGGGAGACCTGCCGATAGCTCAGATCGAGCACGGATCGCTCACCGATTTGGCCACGGATGGGCCGCCCCACGACCCTGGAGTGCAGCTGTGCTCGAATCCGTGACCAGCGCCGCCCTGGCGAGTGCCCTCGACGGCCTCGCAGCGCGGCAACGCGCCATCGCGAACAACATCGCCAACGTCAACACCCCCGGCTACACGGCCGAGCGGGTGTCCTTCGAGTCCGCGCTCGCAGCCTCCGTCGCCGAGCACGACGGACATGCGGCGGCGACGTCCCAGCGCTCGCTGGAGCCGACGCGCCTCGACGGCAACAACGTCAACCTCGACACCGAGACCCTCTCGAACGTGGACACCGTGCTGCGGTTCCAGTTCGCCTCCCAGGCGGCCGGCAACCAGTTCTCCGCCATCCGCGCCGCCCTGAAGACCGTCTGACGCCGGACAACGAGGAGCACTGCACATGACTTTCGACGCCATCGGGATCGCCGGCACGGGCCTCAACCTGCACCGGCACTGGCTCGACGCCATCTCCGACAACCTCGCCAACATCAACACCGCGAAGCCCACGAACGGCTCCGCCTTCCAGGCCCGGTACGTCGTGGCGCAGGAGGGCGAGGGCGTCTCCGGCGTGTACGTCGCCGGCGCCGCCTACGGAAGCGCCGAGGGCCGCATGGTCTACGAGCCGACCAACCCCGTCGCCGACGCCGACGGTTACGTCCGCTACCCGGACATCGACCTGTCCGAGCAGATGGGCTCGCTGATCATGGCCCAGCGCGGCTACCAGGCCAACGCGGCGGTGGTCGACCGCGCGAAGGAGACCTACCAGGCCGCGCTCCAGATCGGGAGGAACTGATGCCCATCCCCGCCATCGGCGCACTGTCCGGCATCGGCGCGAGCACCGGCGTCCAGCCGGCCTCGACGACGCAGCCCACCGGGGGAGCGGCCTTCGGGAACGCCCTCACCGGGGCGATCGACAACCTGCAGCAGCTGCAGGGCACGAGCGACAAGCTCGCCATCCAGGCCGTCACCGGCAACCTCGACGACATCCATGACGCCACCCTGGCCTCGACGCGCGCCCAGGTGACGCTCGAGCTCGTGGCGGGCGTGCGGAACAAGGCCGTCGACGCGTTCAACGAGATCATGCGGATGCAGGCCTGATGCCTCAGCAGGTGACCAGTTTCTTCCGGCGGCTCGGCGACACGATCCGCGGCTTCAGCGTGGCCCAGCGGGTCATCGCGATCATCGGCGTGGCCGTCGTCGCCCTCGGTGTGACCGGGATCGCCATGTGGGCGTCCCAGCCGTCGTACACCCCACTGTTCTCCGGCGTCGCCGCGTCGGACGCCTCCGCGATCGTCGACCAGCTGCGCACCGACGGGGTGCCGTACCAGCTGACCGACGGCGGTTCGACCATCCTCGTCCCGCAGGAGAAGGTCTACGACGAGCGGCTGAAGGCTGCGTCGGCGGGCCTGCCCGCGTCCACCACGGGCGGGTACTCGCTGCTCGACAAGATGGGGGTCACGTCGTCCGAGTTCCAGCAGAACGTCACCTACAAGCGTGCGATGGAGGGGGAGCTCGGCAACACCATCGCCGCGATGAAGGGCGTCAAGGCGGCCTCGGTGCGGCTCGCCATCCCGCAGGAGACGGTGTTCGCCTCCGAGAAGAAGGACCCGACCGCCTCGGTCTTCGTGGAGACCCAGAGCGGCGTGACCCTCACGGCCGACCAGGTGCAGGCCATCGTGCACCTCACCAGCGCCGCCGTCCCGGGCATGAAGCCGACCGACGTCGCCGTGGTTGACGCCGACGGCACCGTGCTCAGCACGGTCGGCGGCGGGGCGACCGGGGGAGCGGACAAGCAGGCGAGCGACTACGAGACGCGCGTGAAGTCGGCCGTGCAGCAGATGCTCGACAAGGTCGTCGGCCCCGGCAACGCGACCGTCGCCGTCGCGGCCGACGTCAGCACCGAGAGCGCGCAGCGCACCGAGGAGTCGTACACCGCGCCGACGGACGCGCCGTCGCTGAGCGAGACCACCCAGAAGGAGACCTACACGGGCTCCGGAGGCGGCGGCAACGCCGGCGTGCTCGGACCGGACAACATCGCCGTTCCGAACGGCACCAACGGCAACGGGACCTTCAACTCCGAGTCGAGCACGAAGGACAACGCGGTCGACAAGGTCACCGAGCAGCGCACCATCCCGGCCGGCGCCATCAACCGGCAGACCGTGTCGGTCGCGCTCAACTCCGACGCCGTGGGCGGTGTCAGCGCGAACGAGATCCGCAACCTGGTGAACGCGGCCGCCGGCATCGACGTCAAGCGAGGCGACTCGGTGAGCGTCGAGATGGTGCCGTTCAGCAAGGCGGGGGCGACCGAGGCCGCCAAGGCGCTGCAGGAGGCGAAGGACGCCGCAGCGCAGGACCAGCTCACCAGCATCATCCGCACCTCGCTCATCGCCGGGGCCATCGTCGCGGCAGCGATCATCGCGTTCGCCCTGTTCCGCCGCAGCCGGAAGCGGGCCGCCGAGCTCGCGGCGCTGGAGCAGGACACCGACTCCCTCGCGCTCGACGCAGGCGCGTTCCCGATCGCGCTGGAGCAGGCGGCGCCGACCGTCCCGATGCAGCTCGACCCCGTCCCGGAGATCACGGACCCGGCCGAGCTCGAGGCCGACCGCCGACGCGCCGAGATCGAGGCGCTTGCCGAGCGCGACCCGCAGCGCACGGCCGAGTTCCTGCGCAGCCTGATGGATGACAGGGCGGGCGTATGAACGCGGCACTGACCGGGGCGCAGAAGGTCGCCGTGGTGCTGATGAACATGGATCAGCAGCGCGCGGCCCAGGTGATGAAGCAGTTCTCCGACGAGGAGGCCGACGAGATCACCGCAGAGATCCTGCGGCTGCGCCGGGTGGACCCGGGGGTCGCGGAGAAGGCGCTGAACGAGTTCCACGAGCTCGCGACCCACGGAACAGTGACCACCCGCGGCGGCCGCGACATCGCGGTCGGGCTGCTGGAGGCCTCCTTCGGCGCGGAGCGCGCGACCGGCGTGCTCAACCGGGTCGCGTCGAACCTCGCGGGCAAGCAGTTCGAGTTCCTCGACGCGGTCGAGCCCGCCCAGGTGCAGATGCTGCTCGCGGGCGAGCTCCCGCAGACCAGCGCCCTCGTGCTGGCGCACCTGCGCGCCGACCACGCGTCGCGCGTGCTCGCGGGCCTCGACGACGGTGCGCGCACCGAGGTCGCGCACGCCATCGCCACCATGGGCTCTCCGAGCCCGGACGCGGTGCGGGTCGTCGCCGAGACGCTCAAGCAGCGCGCGAGCGCGGTCGTCTCGTCGCGGACAGCCTCCGACGCGGTCGGGGGAGTGCAGCCGCTCGTCGACATCATCAACCGCGCCGACGCCGCCACCGAGAAGGCCCTGCTGGAGGCGCTGGAGCAGCGCGACCCGCAGCTGGCCGAGGAGGTGCGCTCCCGGATGCTGACCTTCGACGACATCGTGCGCCTGGAGGCGCGGGACGTGCAGCAGGTGCTGCGCGGTCTCGACGCGGCCGTGCTCGCCGTCGCGATGAAGGGCGCCGCCGCTGCGGTGGTCGAGGTCATCACCTCCAACCTGTCGGAGCGCAACCGCGAGGTGCTGGAGGACGAGGTCCGCATCCTCGGCCCGGTGCGTCTCTCGCAGGTCGAGGACGCGCGCGCCGAGATCGTGCGCGCCATCCGCGACCTGGAGGCGAGCGGCGCGATCACCGTGCAGCGCAGCGACGAGGACGCGTATGTCGAGTGACGCCGTCGCCGGCTTCGAGCCCCTGACCGTCCCGGTGATCGCCGAGACGGAGCAGGAGCGCGCCGCGATGACGTCCGCCCGCTCCCGCGGCTACGCGGCCGGGTACGCCGAGGGCAGGCGCGCGGCTGCGGCCGAGCAGGCGCGCTGGCTCGCCGAGGCGGAGGACGCCAGGGCGGCGGAGAGCGCGGAGGCGGCGGATCGCGTCGCCGTGCTCGCCTCGGCGCTGCGGACCGCCGCAGTGGAACTGCGCGAGGCGACCGTCCCGGTGCTGGCCGAGGCGGAGGCGGCGCTGACCGCCGCCGCGTTCGAGCTCGCGACCGCCGTCGTCGGCATCGCGCTGGAGGACCGGCTCGCGGCCGCGCGGGCGGCCGTCGCGCGCGTGCAGGCCGCGGGTGCTCCCGGCGCGGTGCCGGTCGTCCGCCTGCACCCGGACGACGTCGCGGCGCTTCAGGCCGCAGCCTTCGGGGCCGACGGGATGCAGCTGGTCGCCGACCCGGCGCTCCACCGCGGCGACGCCGTCGGGGAGCTGCCGAACGGGTGGCTGGATGCGCGCATCCACTCGGCGCTGCAGCGCGCGAAGGAGGCGCTGTCGTGAGCGCCGTGCTGACCCGGTGGGGGACCGCCGTCGAGGCGGCAGGTGTCGAACGCGTCGGGCGCGTGACGGCCGTGCTCGGCCTGAGCGCGGAGCTCGAGGGCGTGCCTGCTGCCATCGGCGACGTCGTCGTGATCGGATCCGACCCGGGCGTGCACGCCGAGGTCGTGGCCACCACGGCCGACCGCGTGAGGGTCATGCCGTACGGCCCGCTGACCGGGGTCGCCGCGGGCGCTCCGGCGCGCGCAGTCAGCGCACCGCTGCTCGTCCCGACCGGTCGCGGGATGCTCGGCCGCGTCATCGACGCGCTCGGCCGGCCGGTCGACGGCCGCGGACCGATCGAGCCGGACGGCTTCGTGCCGCTCGGCAACCGTGCGCCGGACGCCATGCGCCGCGCGCGCATCCTGCAGCCCCTCGGGCTCGGCGTCCGGGTGCTCGACACCATGGTCACCACCGGTCGCGGCCAGCGGCTGGGCCTCTTCGCCGGCTCCGGCGTCGGCAAGTCGTCGCTGCTGTCGATGATCGCGCGGGGGACCGACGCGCAGGTGTCCGTGATCGCGCTGGTGGGGGAGCGCGGACGCGAGGTGCGCGAGTTCCTGGAGGACGACCTCGGCCCGGCGGGCCTGGCCCGCTCCGTCGTGGTGGTCGCGACGTCGGACGAGCCGGCCGTCATGCGCATGCGGGCCGCGTTCGCGGCGACGCGGATCGCCGAGGCGTTCCGCGACGAGGGCGCCGACGTGGTCCTGATGATGGACTCGCTCACCCGCGTCGCCATGGCGCAGCGCGAGATCGGCCTCTCGGCGGGCGAGCCCCCGGCGACGCGCGGCTACCCGCCGTCGACGTTCTCGCTCCTCGCCCAGCTGCTCGAACGCGCGGGCACCGGCGAGACCGGCTCGATCACCGGGCTGTACACGGTGCTCGTCGACGGCGACGACCACAACGAGCCGATCGCCGACGCCGCGCGCTCCATCCTCGACGGGCACGTGGTGCTCGACCGGCGGCTGGCCGTGGTCGGCCACTTCCCGTCCGTCGACGTGCTCGGCTCGGTGTCGCGGCTGGCGTCGCGGGTGGCCACGCCGCAGCAGCGCGCGGCCGCCGTGGCGCTGCGGAGCATCCTCGCCGCCAAGGTCGGCGCGCAGGACCTGCTCGACGTCGGCGCCTACAAACCAGGGACGAACCCGAAGGTGGACGCCGCGGTCGCCCACGCCGACGCGATCGACGCGTTCCTGCGGCAGGCGATCGACGAGCCGGCGCCGCCGGCCGAATCGTGGGCGCGGCTCGACGCGCTCAACGGGATGCTGGGAGGCGCGTGATGGCACGAGCATTCGCACTCGCCGGTCTGCTGCGGCTGCGGCAGATCGAGAAGGAGCACGCGGCGAGCGACCTGGCCGCCGCCAACGCGATGCGGCGCGACGCAAGCGAGCGGCAGGCGCGCGCCATCGCCGCCCTGCACGCGGTGCCTGTCGAGGCGACCGACGCGAGCACGCTGTTCGCGATGGCCGCCGCGCGCGCCTCCAGCCGCAGCATGCTCGCCGACCTGACCGCGCTCGCCGCGGAGGCGGAGGCGGAGGCCGAGGTCGCGCAGGAGGCGTTCACCGAGGCGAAGAAGCGCGCGGTGGGGCTGGAGAAGCTCGAGACGCGTCACCGCGAGCAGCTCGCCGCGGGCGACCTGAGCGCCGAGCAGGCGGCCATCGACGAGATCGCGACCGGCGCGTGGCAGCGCGCCAGGGAAGGGGGAGAGGCATGACCGTGACGGATGCGATCGGGCGCATCGCGCAGATCCAGGCGACGCTGGTGCAGCTCGACAGCGCCGGGAAGACGGCGGCGACCGGCTCGGCTTCGGGGACCTCGGCGTCCTCCGGGACGTCGGCGACGGACTTCGCCTCCGCCCTCTCCGGAGCGCTCGGCGCAACGCAGGGCACCTCGACCGGCTCGGTGACCGGCGCCGACGTGGTGGCGGACGCGAAGAAGTACCTCGGCGTCCCGTACGTCTTCGGCGGCACGAGCGCCTCCGGCCTGGACTGCTCCGGGCTCGTGCAGCGCGTGTTCAAGGACCTCGGGATCGACGTGCCGCGCCTGGTCTCCGGCCAGTCGACGGTCGGCACGGAGGTGCCGTCGCTCGCCCAGGCCCAGCCCGGCGACCTGATCGTCACCAACGGCGGCGAGCACATCGTGATCTACGCGGGCGACGGGAAGGTCATCCACGCTCCGAGCGAAGGACGCAACGTGAGCCTGGTGGACAACTGGATGAAGGACTCCGACATCGTGACCATCCGCCGGGTGGCGCCGCAGGCGGCGCCCGCGGCGAGCGGTGCCTCTGCACTCTCGGGCTCGACCGCGAAGGCGGACATGCTGCGTTCGCTGTTCGCGTCGATGACGAGCGGAGGCTCGCTGTGAGCCCGGCGACCGTGACCGCCGCGCCGCCTGCCGCGGCCGCGAGGCCTGCCGCGTCCGCCGCGGCGAAGGGGTCGGCTGACGCGTTCGACGGTTTCCTCAAGGGCGCGGTGGAGGCGTCCCCGCGTCCCGGCCGCGGCCACGCGACGCGCGGCACGGGTGACGACGTGAGCGGGGGAGAGGCGGCGAACACGGACGAGCCTGCGAAGGCCGCCGATGCCTCGACCGACGGCACGCACACCACTTCGCCGTTCGCTGCAGGCCAGCCGGACGCGGTCGCGGCGGCCCCTGCTCCCACTCCGACGGCGGTGCTCGTGACGGCCGTGGCTCCGGCAGCGCCGACCGTCTCCGTCGAGCCGTCGGCAAACGTTGCCGCTCCCGCTCCCGCGAACGCGACGCAGACCGTCACGCCGGCCGCGACGGTCGCGACCGCCGCTGTCGCCTCGTCGGTCGCGCCGGCCGTTCCGGGTGCTGCGCCGCGTCAGACTGCCGCGCCTGCGGCGACTGCGCCCTCCAAGCCTGCGCCTGCGCCGGTGGTGACGCCTGCGACCGCCTCTGCTGCTTCCGCTCAGCCGACCGCGACGCCCGCGACTTCCGCTCCGGCGGCGGAGATCGCCCCCTCGACCGCCACTGCCTCCGCGCCGACGGCGCCCACGACCATCGCCCCACAACCCGTTGTCGACCCAGCGCGCGCGGACAACCGTGTCTCGCCGCAGCCTCCCGCAGCCGCGCAGCCCGACGCCGCCGCCCTCACGGCCGCGGCCACCCCGGCTCCCGCGGCCGCGCCCCTCGCCGAGGCCGCAGCCGTCGCGAAGCCGAAGACCGCAACCGTCGAGCCGCCTACCGCTCCGCCGCCCGCCGCGCCCGCCCCTGCACCCGTCGCGGTCGACCGCACCGCCGCGGCCGCGCCTGCCGCGGCACCCGCCCCCGCGGCATCCACCCCGCAGCCGCTCGCCGGCCAGCTCGCGCGCCCCGTCTTCACCCTCGCCGCCGCGGGCGCGGGGGAGCACGTGATGACGGTGCACGTCCGGCCTGACAACCTCGGGCCCGTCACCGTGCGGGCGCACGTCGGCGGCGAGGGCGTCCGGGTGGAGCTGTTCGCACCGACCGACGTCGGGCGCGACGCCCTCCGCGCGATCCTGCCCGACCTGCGCCGCGACCTCACCGGCGCCGGGCTCACCGGGACGCTCGACCTGTCGTCCCAGAACCAGCCGGCGACCCAGCAGGACGGCAGGGGCGGAGCCAGGCAGGAGCCGGCGCCGCACCAGTCCGAGTCCCGACCGGCCGCCGCGCCCGCCGCATCCATCCGCTCCACCCCGTCCGCACCCGCAGACGGGTCATCGCACAGCATCGACCTGATCGTCTAGAAGGGAGCCACCGTGGCCGTCGACCCCGTCACCGGAGCAGACACCGCCTCCACGGGCGGCATCTACTCCACCCCGCCCACCCGCACGCCGAAGCAGTCGCTCGACAGCGAGGCGTTCATGCAGCTGCTGGTCACCCAGCTCCGCAACCAGGACCCGAGCTCGCCGATGGACACCAACCAGATGATCCAGCAGACCACGCAGCTGGCCATGATGGAGAAGCTCACCAACATGGACACCACCGCGCAGGAGGGCTTCGCCCTGCAGATGCGGCAGGCCGCCGCGACACTCATCGGTCACACCGTGAGCTACCTCGACAAGAACGGCGACACCCAGACCGGCGTCGCCTCCTCCGTCTCCTACGCGGGCGCCGTGCCCGTCGTCACCGTCGGCGACCAGAAGCTGGCCCTCGACTCCATCCTCGGCGTCGTCACCCCGGCCGCGCCGGCCGCCTGATCTCACCTCGAACGTTCCACGAAAGGATCCGCCATGCTCCGCTCGCTCTACTCCGGAATCTCCGGCCTCCGCTCGCACCAGACCATGCTGGATGTGACCGGCAACAACATCGCCAACGTCAACACCACGGGCTTCAAGTCGTCGGCGGTGCAGTTCCAGGACACGCTGTCCCAGCTCGTCCGCGGCGCCGGCGGCGCGCAGGCCGAGACCGGCGGCACAAACCCGGCCCAGATCGGCCTCGGCGTGCTCGTCGCGGGCATCTCGACGAACTTCACCCAGGGCGCGGCGCAGGCGACCGGCCGCTCCACCGACATGATGATCAACGGCGACGGCTTCTTCGTGATGAAGGTCGGTGGTGAGACCGTGTACTCGCGCGCCGGGTCTCTCGACCCCGATTCGCTCGGCCGCCTGGTCGGCCCGGGCGGCGCCATCCTCCAGGGCTGGAACGCGGTCAACGGCGTCATCCAGCAGGGCGGCGCCCTGAGCGACATCACCATCCCGCTCAAGGCCGTCACCCCGGCGGCCGCCACCACCGCCTCGAACGTGACGGGAAACCTGCCGTCCGACGCCGCAGGCGGAGACCAGCTGGTGCGCGACGTCACCGTCTACGACGCGAGCGGCACCGCCCGCAAGGTGACGCTCACGTTCACCAAGACGGGGACCGGCTGGGATGTCGCGGGTGCCGACAGCAACGGCGCCACGGGCGCGGGATCGCTCACCTTCACCAACGGCGTCCTGACCGCCGGCGGAAACCTGACGGTCGGCGGCGTCGCCATCGACCTCACCAAGGTGACCGGCTACTCGGGCATCACCTCGGTCGCCTTCAAGGACCAGAACGGGCGCGCCGCCGGCACCCTGGAGTCGTTCACCCTCGACAAGGACGGCACCATCACCGGCCTGTTCTCGAACGGTGACAAGCAGGCCGTGGGACGCATCGCGCTCGCCACCTTCGTCAACCCGGGCGGCCTGGAGAAGGCGGGCGGCTCGACCTACCGCGCGACCGTCAACTCCGGCACCGCCCAGCTCGGCGGCCCCGGCCAGGATGGCCTCGGCCAGCTCCAGGCCGGCTCGCTCGAGATGTCGAACGTCGACCTGTCGCAGGAGTTCACCAACCTGATCGTCGCCCAGCGCGGCTTCCAGGCGAACGCCCGCATCATCACCACGTCCGACGAGGTCCTCCAGGAGCTCACGAACCTGAAGCGCTGATCCGTCGTCGCCGAGTTGCGCGTTGTGGCGGCTATTCCGCCCGTTTCGCCACCACGACGTGCAACTCGAAGGCGATCCGTGCCAGCGCGAGCACGCTCGCGAGGCCGCCGGGGCTGCCCTGCCAGTTGCGTTCGACGGCCGCGTAGCCGGCGTGCCGGATGGCGAAGCGCAGGGCGATCGCGGCGATGATCGCGTCGTCCGCGTACCCGATGACCGGGATGAAGTCGGGGATGAGGTCGATCGGCAGCACCAGGTACACGAGCAGCGCCCCGAGCCACCAGCGCGTCGCCCGCGGTACGGCCGGGTCGGTGGCGAGGCGCTTGATGAGCCGGACGACATCGGGCGCCAGACGGAGGATCTCGCGCCAGTCGACGTTCCTGCCTGCGCGCCGCTGCTGCACCCAGAGCACCGCGATCAGCAGCGCCCAGAGGAGCACCAGCCCGCCCACGACACCGAGGACGACCTCGAGCCACGACGGCATGGACTCAGCCGGCGGTCGTCGGCGCGAGCTCCGCGAGCAGGGTGCGGACGCGGCGCTCGATCTCGTCGCGGATCGGCCGCACCTCCTCGATCGGGCGGCCTGCGGGGTCGGTGAGGTCCCAGTCCTCGTAGCGCTTGCCGGGGAAGATCGGGCAAGTGTCGCCGCAGCCCATGGTGATGACGACGTCGGAGTCCTTCACGGCTTCGGTGGTGAGCACCTTCGGAGTGTTGCCGGCGATGTCGATGCCGACCTCGGCCATGGCCTGCACGGCGACCGGGTTCAGGGAGTCCTTCGGCTCGGAGCCTGCGGAGAGCACCTCCACGCGGCCGCCCGAGAGCTCGCGGAGGAAGCCCGCGGCCATCTGCGAGCGGCCGGCGTTGTGCACGCAGACGAAGAGGACGGTCGGGGTGGTCATGTTCAGCTCCGTGTGGTCGATGGGTGGGCCGCCGCCCGGGCGGGACGGCGGCCCGGCTCTGTCAGCAGCAGTCGGGCGAGCACGAGCCGTCCGGCAGCACCTGGCAGTCGTCGCTGTCGCAGCATCCCATGATGATTCTCCCTTCTTCATCGACGTTTGTCGATGAACACACCATGAACGAATACATTGACGGTTGTCAATATATGCGGGAGGATTCGGGTATGGCGATGACCGAACTGCTCCCGCTGCGCGACCTGCAGGCCTGCTGCGCACCCATCACGCGCGAGGTCATCAGCGAGGAGAACGCCATCTCGGTCGCCCGGGCGATGAAGGCGCTCGCCGATCCGGCTCGTCTGCGACTCATCTCGATGGTCGCCGCCCACGAAGACGGCGAGGCCTGCGTGTGCGACCTCACCGAGCCGCTCGGCCTCTCGCAGCCGACGGTCTCGCACCACCTCAAGATCCTCGTCGACGCCGGCTTCCTCAGCCGAAGCAAGCGCGGCACCTGGGCGTACTACCGCATCGTTCCGGGGTCGCTGGATGCGGTCTCGTCGTTCCTGACGTCGGTCTGAGCCGCCTCAGCGCAGGCGCGCCGGCCGCACCTTCACGGGCGCGAGCCAGGCGGTCACGATGACCGCGGTGATGGAGCCCGCCGCCATGATCGCGGCGAGCACGACCACCTGGAACCGCCCGGCCTCGAGGGGTGACACCCCGCCGAAGATCGCGCCGACGAAGGCGCCGGGAAGCGTGACGAGCCCGGTCGTCTTGGTCTGGTCGACCGAGGGGATGAGCGCGGAGTAGACCGCGCCGCGCGCGAGCTCCAGGGTCGACTGGCGCGGGGTGGCGCCGAGGGCGAGCCAGCCCTCCACCTCGTCCCAGTGGTCGTCCGTCGCCTCGGTGAAGCGGCGGCCGGCGAGGGTGGCGATGCTCATCGAGTTGCCGATGACGATGCCGCCGATGGCGAGCGCGTAGCGCGCGTTGAACTCGATCGCCCCTGTGACGAAGACGACCCCGGCCGCCACCAGCACGCCGGTCGCCATGCCGGTGGCCATCATCACGGCGTGGTCGCGCGACCAGCCAACGCGGCGCGTCGCGGTCGCCGCCGCCACGGAGAACATGACCAGGAGCGCCAGCGCCACCCACAGCGGGTCGGTGATGACGCCGGCGAGCACGAGGCTGATGATGGCGAGCTGAGCCGCGCCCCGGAGGATCGCGAGCGCCGGAGCCCACCGGTGCGGGACCCTGTACGCGGTGAGCACGGCGACGGCGACCAGCGCGAGCACCGCGACGCCCAGCAGGGTCGGGGCGAGCTCCTGGACGATCGGCACGTCACGAGCCTAGGCCGTACCGAAAACGCGAACGAAAACGTTTGACACCGCAGCATCCCGGCCCAGCAAGATGGAGGACCCCCTCACCGTCGAGCCCCCTCACCGTCGAGCCCCCTCACCGTCGAGCACAGGAGACCCATGACCGAGTCCCGCATCGCCCTCGCCCGCTCCGCCCGCGTGGCGACCGTCGACCGCCGCCTCTTCGGCTCGTTCGTCGAGCACCTCGGACGCTGCGTCTACGACGGGATCTACGAGCCGGGGCACCCGACGGCGAACGAGGACGGCTTCCGGCTCGACGTGGTCGACCTGGTGCGCGAGCTCGGCACGACGACGGTCCGCTACCCGGGCGGCAACTTCGTCTCCGGGTTCCGCTGGGAGGACTCGGTCGGCCCGCGCGACCAGCGGCCGGTGCGCCGCGACCTCGCCTGGCACTCGCTGGAGTCGAACCAGGTCGGGCTCGACGAGTTCGCCCGCTGGCTGAAGCTGACCGGCTCGGAGCTGATGCTGGCCGTCAACCTGGGCACCCGCGGCATCCAGGAGGCCCTCGACCTGCTCGAGTACGCCAACCACCCCTCCGGCACCGCCCTCAGCGACCAGCGCATCGCCAACGGCACCCCGGAGCCGCACGACATCAGGATGTGGTGCCTCGGCAACGAGATGGACGGCCCCTGGCAGACCGGCTACATGACGGCGGACGACTACGGCAAGCTCGCGGCACGCACCGCTGCGGCGATGAAGACGGCCGACAAGGACCTCCAGCTCGTCGTGTGCGGCTCCTCCGGGTCCGGGATGCCGACTTTCGGCGAGTGGGAGCGCATCGTGCTCGAGCACTCCTACGAGCACGTCGACTACATCTCCGCCCACGCGTACTACCAGGAGCGCGGCGGCGACCTCGGCTCGTTCCTGGCGTCGTCGGTCGACATGCAGTACTTCATCGACACCGTCGTCTCCACGGCCGATCACGTGGGCAACCGGCTGAGGAGCAGGAAGCGCATCCAGGTCTCCTTCGACGAGTGGAACATCTGGTACCTCGACGAGCACAAGGAGTCGGGCGAGGTCGGCGACGAGTGGCGGTACGCGCCGCGCCTGCTGGAGGACGTCTACTCGGTCGCCGACGCGGTCGTGCTCGGCAACCTGCTCATCACGCTGCTGAAGAACCACGACCGCGTGACCAGCGCCTCCCTCGCGCAGCTGGTCAACGTGATCGCGCCGATCATGACCGAGCCCGGCGGCGACGCCTGGCGCCAGACCACGTTCTTCCCGTTCTCGGTGACCAGCCGGCTGGCGGCGGGGGAGGTGCTGCGGCCGACCATCGCGACCGGCACGTACGAGACGGCCGTCTACGGCGAGGCCGACCTGGTGGACGCGGTCGCCACCTTCGACGAGGCGACCGGCTCCGCCGCACTGTTCGTGGTGAACCGCAGCACGACCGAGACGCAGACGGTCCGGGTGGATGTGCGCGACCTGGGCGTCGACCGCGTCCGGGAGGCCGTATCCCTGTGGGACGACGACGTGTACGCGAAGAACACGCTGCACGACCAGACCCGCGTCGGCCTCCGCCCGACTCCCGAGGCCACCCTCGCCGACGGCGAGCTCACCCTGACCCTGCCGCCGGTCTCCTGGACGGCCGTCTCCCTCTCCTAGACCCGTCGAGTTGCACGTCGTGGCCGAAAAGCCAGGGGAATAGCCGCCACGACGTGCAACTCGGCGCTCAGCCGGCGGCCGCTGGGGCGGTCTCCGCGGGCGGCGGCGACTGCAGTGCCTGGGGGATCAGCTTGCGGATGTCGTCGGGCTGGGCGGAGAGCACCACCACGTCCACCCGCCGGTTCTGCGCCAGATCGGCGTCCGTCGTCCCGGTATGGCCGGCGACCGGCCGCGCCGAGCCGAAGCTGACGGCGGCGATGCGCTCCTGCGGGAAGCCGTTCGTCTCCACCAGGTGCCGCAGCACGCTGGTCGCGCGGCCCGCGGAGAGCTCCCAGTTGGTCGGGTAGGGCGCGCCAGGCTGCCGCAGGTCGGCGTGCCCCTCGACCGAGACGTTGTACGGCGCGGGCGCGAGCACCGGTCCGATGTCGTTCAGGACTCCGATCGCGCGGGCGCTCAGCTCGGCGCGGTTGGAGTCGAAGAAGGTGGAGTTGCCGACCAGCCCGATCGTGAGGCCGCGCTCGTCGATCTTCAGCTCCACCGAATCCTGCAGCCCGTCGCGGGTGAGGGCCGCCTGGATCTGGTCCTTCAGGTGCTGCAGGTTCTGCGCCTCCTGTTGGGCGAGGGAGAAGTCGGTCGCCTTGCCGGCCTCGTCCACGTGCTTCGGCGGCACGACGACCCCCGTCGCCGTGTCGATCTTCTGCGTCTTCACCTGACCGAACCCGGTCGCGAGCGAATCCTTCAGCTGCTCGAACTTCTTCGCGTCGACCGTCGACATGGCGAACAGCACGATGAACATGCACATGAGCACGGTGACCATGTCCATGTAGGAGGCCATCCAGCGCTCCTCGTTCTCGTGCTCCTCCGGCTCCTCGTGCCTCTTTCGTCGACGGACGGACATGTCAGGCGGCTTCCTCGACGGGATCCTTCGAGCCGCGCGCCGTCTTGGCGCTCTTCGCCGCGGGCTTGTCGGCCTCGCCGCCGGGCACCATGGCGCGCAGGCGCTCGCCGAGGAGGCGCGGCTGGCTCCCGGCCTGGACGGCGAGCACGCCCTCCATGAGCAGTGTCATCCGCTCCACGTCCAGCTCGGAGAGGCGGCGGAGGCGGGCGCCGAGCGGCAGCCACAGGAAGTTGGCCGACAGCAGACCCCAGAGCGTGGCGACGAAGGCGCTCGCGATCATCGGGCCCAGCTCGCCCGGCTCGGCCAGGTTCTCCAGCACGTGGGTGAGGGAGACGACGGTGCCGATGATGCCGATCGTGGGCGCGTAGCCGCCCATGGCGCTGAAGAACTTGGCGGCGACGCGGTCCTTCTTCGAGCGCGTGGCGATCTCGTCCTCCAGCAGCACGCGAAGCTCGTCGCCGTCCGTGCCGTCCGCGATGTTCTGCAGCGCGCGCTTCAGGAACGGGTCGTCGACGCCGTCGGCTTCCTGCTCCATGGCGAGCAGGCCGTTGGCGCGGGCCTTCTCGGCGAGGCCGACGACCTGGTCGATCACCTGCTGCGGCGGCTCCACCTTGCCCCGGAGCGCGCGGGGGAGCGCCTTCACCGCCACGAGGAAGTCCTTGATCGTGCCGCTGGCGATGCCGACGGCGATGGTGGCCCCGAAGACCAGCACCATGGGGGCGGGCAGCAGCAGGGCGCTCAGGTGGGCGCCCTCCATCGTCACCATCGCGACGACGGCGCCGAACGCGAGGACGATGCCGATGATCGTTGCCGGGTCCATTACTTCTTCCTTGCTCGCAGGGGGACGGCGCGGGCCTCGGGGTGAGCCTCCACCGCTTCGTCGTCTTCCAGCCCGGTCAGCGTCACGAGCCCCAGCTGCGGCGCGGGCACGGGGCGCGGGCCGGCGGCGGGGAGGTCGTGGGCGAGCGCGATCACACGCGCCCGGTACGCGGCGATCTTCTCGATCACTTCGCTCAGGGACTCGGTGACGATGAACTTCGCCCCGTCGACCATGACGAGAGTGGTGTCCGGACTGGCGTGGATGCGCTCGATGAGGTCGGGGTTGACCGCAAACTGGCTGTCGTTCAATCGGGTGACGACGATCATGGGCGCGAATCCTGGTCTCGGCTCCGGGTGAGCCGTCACGAGGGCACTATCGGCGCGCCGCGGTCGGTCGTTAGGGGGACCGGGCGCTTCGGAAGAGACGAGTTCGCGGGCGCCGCGGGATGGCTAACGGCTCTCGACGACCTGCCGATAGTGGCTCCCGTGACCATCCTGCAGGCCCCGTCGGGCGCCCCCGAGGCGCCGGTCTACGACTTCCGGCGGCCGACGACTCTCGCGCGCGAGCACTCGCGCGTGCTGGAGCTGGCGTTCGAGACGTTCGCCCGGCAGTGGGGCACCCAGCTCACGGCGAAGGTGCGGGTGCTCAGCCAGGTCGAGTGCGACTCCGTGCAGATGCAGACGTACGACGAGTACGCCGCGTCGCTGCCCGCGACGACCGCCATGGTGCTGTGCGAGCTGGGAGAGGTGACCCCGAAGGCCGTCATCCAGTTCCCGACCACCGCCGCCCTCTCCTGGGTGAACGCGATGCTCGGCGGCCAGGGGACGCCGGTGGATCACGAGCGCACGTTCACGCAGATCGAGCACGCCCTCGTCCGCCGGCTCATGGATGACGCGCTGGAGGACCTGCGCTACTCGCTCGGCTCCATCCTGCTCGCCCCGATCTCGGTGGACGCCATCCAGTACAACTCGCAGTTCGCGCAGGCCGCCGCGACCAACGAGCTGATGATCGTCGCCGGCTTCGAGCTGCGGGTCGGAGAGAACACCGCCCGCGCCACCCTCGCGCTGCCGGCCGTCGCCGTGCTGCCGCAGCTGGGCGAGACGAACCCGACCCACAGCACCGAGAACGCGCGCGAGCTGGTGGATGCCCAGCTCGCCCAGGTCCCGGTGGATGTCGCCCTGCGCCTGACGCCGGCGAACGTCCGCCCAAGCGTCGTGCTCGACCTGCGCGTCGGCGACCTGCTGCCGCTCCCGCACCCGCAACACCGACCCTTCGATCTCACCGTCGGCGGACAGACCGTCGCCTCGGCCGCCCTCGGCTCGAGCGGCTCCCGTCTCGCCTGCGTGATCGTCAAGACAGAGGACTGAACCGATGAGCATGACCAGCACCGCGAACGCCGCAGGCCTGTCGCTTGGCCAGGCGCAGGCCGCCGCAGAGGCGCTCGCCCGGGTGTTGCCGACCGGCACGCCGCTGACGCCGCTGCTCTCGCAGGGCTCCGAGGTCCGGGAGACGGGTCGCGCCGTGGTGGCGACCTTCGTCGGGTCCGTCGCGGCAGACCTCGCCGTCGTGCTCGTGGAGGCGCCGCAGCTGGTGGACGAGGGCGCCGACGGCTCCCCGGTCGTCGCGCTGGAGGACGTGCTGCAGCCCGCGCTGGAGGCAGCGAGCGACACGCTCGGAGCCGGGGTGCTCGACGACGCCCGCGCCGAGGACGCCGCCGAGCTGTTCTCCGACCCCGCCACCTCCGTCTTCGCCCTCTCAGGCCCGTCCGGCGTCGCCGGCTGGTTCGCGGTGCGCGGCCGCGCCTCCGTCGCCGAGCGGGCGGGCGCGAGCGGCCTGGGCGGCAAGCTCGGCCGGATCAGCAACGTGGAGATGGCGCTCACCGTCGAGATCGGCCGCACCCGCATGGCGGTCCGCGACGTGCTCGCGATGGAGCCGGGCGCGGTCATCGAGCTGGACCGCTCCGCCGGTTCGCCCGCCGACGTGCTGCTGAACGGCCGCCTCATCGCGCACGGCGAGATCGTCGTCATCGACCAGGACTACGCGGTGCGCATCACCAAGATCCTGGACACCGCGGAAGACCTGGACTGAGCCGGCTTCCGTAGGAGATCCGGCGGTCTGCGCTGCGAATCTCCGACGTCAGGCAGTCAGGCAGGAGATTCGACCGTTCGACTGCTCGCCTGGCCGCCTAGCGGCACTGCCCGGCGACGGCGATCTGCTGATCGGTCGGGCGTCCGTACGCCTCGATGCCAGAGCCCCCGGTGTCGAAACCCATCGCGATCGCCCAGGCCGTCGCCCACATCTCGTCGTCGTCGCGGAAGACGGGACCGTCGAACAGCGGCTTGCACTCCGGCCGCACCACCTGGGCATGGCCGACCTCGTGCGTGACGAGGGCCTTGGCATCCCGGTCGCCGTCCCTCCAGCCGTCCTGGATCGTGAAGTTGAGGTCGATCGTCGCCCAGCCGCCGTCCTCCTCGTGGTACTGGGTCGTGCCCGAGTACCAGCCGTCGCCGAGGCCGCTTACCTCCTTGTGCCACTCGAAGTCGAGCGTCACGCCGTGCGCGATCGAGCGGGCGTACTCCTCGATCTGGGCGCGGATGGGGTAGGCGGGGTCCTGCTTCGCCGCCTCGCCCGCGGCCTGCGCAGTGTCGACGCCGCCGATCGCGCTGACGATCTGCAGCAGCGCGGAGCCCCGGATGCCGGTGGCCGACCCATCCGCCTTGCCGCCGTCGATGGCGTGCCGCAGCACGATCTTGCTGGCGTATGTGGCCGACGTGTCGGCGGTCAGCACCTGCTCGCCGTGGGCGGCCAGCTCCGTGTAGACGGCGGCGACGCTGGTGCCGAAGGCGTGCTGGGCCTTCTGGAGCGCCTTGAGTTCTGCGGCCCGGGTTTTCCTCGTCTTCTCCTCGGAGCGGGTCAGCGCGGCCTTGTGCTGCACGTCGGCGAGCACGGTCCACGGCAGCAGGTCCGCGCTGCGGACCGGCACCTGCGGAGGGTCGAAGCTGACTTGTCTCAGGTGCTCGCTCTTCGCGGTCAGTTCGGCCTGCGCCTTGGTGAGCGCGGCCGCCGTGGCCTCGCCGAGGTAGCTCGGCCTGGCCTGGGCTGCGAAGCCCGCGATGGAGCTCAGCGATGCGTGCGCCTTGTCGAGCGCCATCCCGCGCTGGCCGGTGACGTCGTCGAGCGCCTTCGACTCCGCCTCGAGGTGCTGGTGGGCCTCCGCGGAGGCCTGCACCGCGAGGGCCTGCCAGCCGAGCCCGGCACCGATGCCCGCGGCGGTCGCCAGCAGCGCGAACGCGGTCGCCGAGACCCAGAGCGCGGCCCTCCGGGGCCTGCGAGCGGGCGCGGGCTCGGGCTCGGGCGCGGCCTCGGGCGCGTCGGTATCGGTGTCGGCTTCGGTCACTGCGGTCCCCCCGGTGATCGTGTTGCAGCGGATGCGGATGTCGGCGGCAAACCGAGCACCGATCATCTGTATAAGACGAGAAGACCCTCCGGCCGTGACGGCGCGCGGGCGCGGCGTTGGGTCAGCCGCGCGGGGTCCATCCGGACGGGAGCGGTCCCTCCAGTCCGCCGCGCTCCGCGTCCTCCGCCGCCGACCAGCCCTGGGCGGCCGCCTCCGCGTCGAAACCGCCGCGGGCGAACCGGAAGCCGACGTCCTCGTGCCGGGTCCGGGGCGGTCCGCCGCGGCGCACCGACGCGCGCACGCTCCAGGCGTCGTCGGCGAAGCCCCCTCCGCGGAACACCCGGTAGTCGTCGTAGCGGCCGGGGTCGAGCAGGTCCCAGCACCACTCCCAGACGTTGCCGAGCGTGTCGAAGAGCCCGTTGAGGTTGGGCAGCCGCAGGCCGACGTCCTGCGGCGCCCGGAGGCCGTCCGCGCTCGTCCACGCGACCTCGGGCAGCGGGCCGTAGTGCGGGCCGGTGGAGCCGGCGCGGCAGGCGTACTCCCACTCGGCCTCGGTGGGCAGGCGGTACCCGTCGGCGTCGACGTGCCAGGTGACGTCCTCGCCCTCGAACGTGTACGCGGGGTCCAGGCCCTCCCACTCCGACGCCGCGTTGCAGATGCGCACAGCGCGAAGCCAGCTGACGCCGGTGGCCGGGCGGCGTGGATGCGACGACGGCTCCCCGATCAGCTCGGCCACCTGCTCCTCGGTGACCGCGAAGACGCCCAGCTCGAACGGCTCCAGCTCCACCGTCCACCGCCGGTTCCGCCGCGCGTCGTGCAGCTGCACGCGCCCCGCTGCCACCCGCGTCATCTCAATCTCCACGCCCTCCACTCTCCCATCACTCTCCCATCAGTCGAGTTGCACGTCGTGGTCGCTATCGCGGCCGAATAGCGACCACGACGTGCAACTCGACGCCTAACGGGATGGACGCAGCGGCCGATAGGGAGGGACGTGGAGACCCTGTTCGTTGCGCTGCGAGTGCTCGTGGTGCTCGGGGTCATCGTGACGGTGCTGTGGCTGGTCCAGCGGCGCGTCACGAAGGGGCGCACCTCCAGCAGGGGGCGCCGCGGCAACGCGGTGACCGTCGTCGGGCGGCAGGGCGTCGGGCAGAAGGCCTCGGTCGTCGTCGTGGATGTGGACGGCAACCGCTTCGTGCTGGGTGTCACCGAACGCCAGGTCTCCGTGCTCCACACCTCCGAACGTCCGCAGGATGCGGACGTCACCCCGCTCGTCCGGGTGCCGGAGGCCCCGGCCGCCGAGGTCCGCACGGGCACCGACGACGCCCCGGTGGCGAGCTCCACCAGCACGACCAGCACCACCACCAGGCAGGATGCCGACTTCCTCACGGCGCAGGGACGCGCCTCGCTCTTCGACGAGGCACTCAAAGGCTCGATCCTGTCCCCGGCAACGTGGCGGCAGGCGAGTTCGGCGGTGCGGCCAAAGAAGTGACGGCGCCGGAAGTGACGGCGCTGGCCACGGCGTCGCGCGCCGGGCGGATGCCCCGTCTCGCGCTGGCCGGCCTGCTCGTCGCTCTCATCGCCGTCGCGATCGTGCTGCTGGGCGCGAACGCGGCCCACGCCGTCCCGACGCCGGTCCCCACCCCGACGGGCCCGACCGGCCCAGGAGCGGGCGGAGGCGGCATCACCGTCGACATCAACGGCCCGAACGGCACCCCCAGCGCCGCCATCCTGACGCTCGTCGGCATCACCGTGCTCTCGGTCGCCCCGGCGCTGCTGCTGATGATGTCGTCGTTCACCAAGATCTTCGTGGTGCTGGCGATCACCCGGAACGCGCTCGCGCTCCCGTCCATCCCGCCGAACCAGGTGCTGGCGGGTCTCGCGCTGTTCCTGAGCCTGTTCATCATGAGCCCGGTGCTCGTCGACATCAACAACACGGCCGTGCAGCCGTACCTCGCCGGCCACATCGACTTCACGGCGGCGGTGCATGCGGCCGAGGGACCGCTGCGCGGCTTCATGGCGGCGCACACCCGCGAGGAGGACATCGCGCTGATGACCCGCGCGGCCGGCCGCCCCAACCCGGACAGCATCAAGGCCGTGCCGATGCTGACGCTCATCCCGGCGTTCATGATCTCCGAGCTGCGCGCCGCGTTCATCATCGGCTTCGTCATCTTCGTGCCGTTCCTCGTCATCGACATGGTCGTCTCCGCCGCGCTGATGTCGATGGGCATGATGATGCTGCCGCCGGTGATGATCTCGCTGCCGTTCAAGATCCTCCTGTTCGTGCTGGTCGACGGCTGGGGGCTGATCATCACCAGCCTGATCACGAGCTACCGGGGTGGCGGATGAACCCGAATGCGGTGCTCGACATCGCCATGCAGGGGCTCATGGTCACGGCGAAGCTCGCCGCGCCGATCGTCGTCACGGCCCTCGTCGTCGGCTTCGCGATCTCGCTCGTGCAGTCGATCACTCAGATCCAGGAGGTCACCCTCTCGTTCGTGCCGAAGGCGGCGGCGGTCGCGGTGGCGCTCATCGTCTGCGGCCAGTGGATGATCTCCGAGCTGGTCACCTTCACCCACGTCCTCTTCGACAAGATCCCGCAGCTGCTGGGCGGCGGCTGATGAACATCCCCATCGACCTCGCCGCCATCGAGGCGATCGCGCTGGCGTCGCTCCGGATGGTGGCCTTCCTCGTCATCGCGCCCCCGTTCTCGTACAACGGCTTCCCCGCGCAGGTGAAGGGGATGCTGGCGATCGGCCTGGCGCTCGCGGTCGCGCCGCGCGTCGGCGCCGGCTACCACTCCGGCGACATCGGGGCGTTCCTGCTCGACATGGTGCGCGAGCTCGCCGTCGGCGCGACGCTCGGCTTCCTCGTCTTCCTGGTGTTCGCCGCGATCCAGTCCGCGGGCAGCCTGATCGACCTGTTCGGCGGCTTCCAGCTGGCGCAGGCGTTCGACCCGCAGTCGATGATCAACGGCGCCCAGTTCACACGGATGTTCCAGCTGACCGCCCTCGCGCTGCTGTTCGCATCCGGCGGCTACCAGCTCATCATCGGCGGCCTGGTGCGCACCTTCGACGCCATCCCGCTCGCCGCGGGACTCGACCTCGCCGACCCCGCCAAGCAGATGGTGAACGGCGTCACGCAGATGTTCCTGGCGGCGCTGCAGATCGCAGGGCCACTGATCGTGGTGCTCTTCCTCGCGGACGTGGGCCTCGGCCTCCTCACCCGCGTCGCGCCGGCCCTCAACGCGCTCTCGCTCGGGTTCCCGCTCAAGATCATGCTCACGGTCGTGCTCTCCGCGATCGTCTTCGTCGCCCTCCCCGGCGTCGTCTCCGGGCTCACCGACACCGCCGTCAAAACCATGCTGGGGGTGGGCCGATGAGCGATGCGCAGGAACGCACCGAGCAGGCGACCGAGAAGCGGATGAAGGAGGCCCGCTCCAAGGGCCGTCTCGCCAAGTCCACCGACCTCACCGCCTGGGTGGGCGTCGGAGCCGCCGCGGTGATGCTGCCGTTCACGCTGCAGACCGGCAGCAATGCGGCGGTCGGGCAGCTGTTCACCGTGCGCTCGGTGATCGAGAGTCCCGACCCCGCGAAGGCGCTCGCCGCGCTCGGCGACGGGCTCGGGAGCATCATGGCCACCATCGGACCGCTGCTCGGGGTGGGCGCGCTCGCCGTGGTGGGCGCGGCGGCGGTGCAGGGCGGCATCCACTTCAAGAAGCTCGAGGGCAAGTACGAGCAGTTCAACGTGGTGAAGGGCCTCGGCCGGGTGTTCGGGATGCGCGCGCTCTGGGAGGGCGCCAAGACCTTGCTGAAGTCGGCGGTCGTCGGCATCGGGCTGTTCCTGGTGGTGCAGGGCCTGATGCCGGTGCTGCTCACCTCGGGCTCGATGCCGCTCACCTCCCTGCTCTCCGCCGCGTCCGGCGGCACTGCGGGTCTCCTCCAGGCCGCCATCGGCGCGGGGCTCGTGCTCGCGGGCCTCGACGTGCTCGTCGTCATGCGGCGCAACCGCAAGCACACGCGCATGAGCAAGCAGGAGATCCGCGACGAGAACAAGAACAGCGAGGGCGACCCGCTGGTCCGCTCGCACCGCCGCTCGCGGCAGCTGGCGATGAGCCGCAATCGCATGATCGCCGCGATCGGCGGCGCGGACGTCGTGCTCGTCAACCCGACGCACATCGCGGTCGCCGTGAAGTACGAGCCGGGCAAGTCGGCCCCGCGGGTCGTCGCGAAGGGCGCAGGCGCGATCGCCCTGCGCATCCGCGAGAAGGCCGAGGCGGAGCGGGTGCCGATCGTCAAGGACATCCCGCTCGCCCGGGCGCTTCACGCCGGCTGCGAGATCGGCGAGGAGATCCCGGTCGAGCTCTACAACTCCGTCGCGCGCGTGCTCGCGTTCGTCATGTCCCTGAAGCAGCGCGGCTCCGCCGCGGGCTTCCACACCATGCGACCCCAGCTGCAGGGAGGGCTGTCATGAAGCCGAACAAGGGTCTCGCCGCCAAGGTGGCCGTGCCGATCGCCGTCGTCGGCATCATCATGCTGCTGGTGGTGCCGGTGCCGTCGTGGCTGCTCGACATGCTCATCATCGTCAACATCATGCTGGCGCTGGTCATCCTGCTCACCACGATGTTCGTCAAGAAGCCGCTCGACTTCTCGGTGTTCCCGTCGCTGCTGCTGGTGGCGACGCTGTTCCGGCTGGGGCTCAACGTGGCCTCCACCCGGCTGGTGCTGGGCGACGGGTTCGCCGGCCAGGTCATCCAGGCGTTCGGGCATGTCGCCGTGGGCGGGTCGATCATCATCGGCGCGGTGGTGTTCCTCATCCTGGTCGTCATCCAGTTCATCGTGGTCACCAAGGGCGCGGAGCGTGTCGCCGAGGTGGGCGCCCGCTTCACCCTCGACGCCATGCCGGGCAAGCAGATGGCGATCGACGCCGACCTCAACGCGGGCCTGATCACCGAGGAGCAGGCCCGCGCGCGGCGCGCGGAGGTGTCGGCCGAGGCCGACTTCTACGGCGCGATGGACGGCGCCTCGAAGTTCGTCAAGGGCGACGCGATCGCGGGCATCCTGATCATCGTCATCAATGTCGTCGGCGGCATCGCGATCGGCATGATCCAACGCGGCATGCAGCTGGGGGACGCGGTCAACTCCTACACGCTCCTCACCATCGGCGACGGATTGGTGTCGCAGATCCCGGCCCTGCTCATGGCGGTGTCGACCGGCATGATCGTGACACGGTCGAACGCCGAGTCGGAGATGGGGACGCAGGCCGGCAGCCAGCTGAGCCAGTCGCGCAACGCGCTGATGATCGCCGGATGCGCCGCGATCGTCATGGCGCTCATCCCCGGCATGCCGCCGATCCCGTTCGTGCTGGTCGGCGCGTTCCTCATCCTCGCCTCGCAGCGGATCAAGAACGCGCAGGCGGCGAAGAAGAAGGCGGAGGCCGCCCAGAACGCCGTCGCCGCGACGACGAAGCCGGAGACGACGGAGGACCTGATCGAGCAGATGCGGGTGCACGCGCTCGAGATCACGCTCGCGCCCGACCTGGTGGACATCGTGAGCGGCGCGTCGGATGACCTCCTCGCCCGCGTGCGGGCCCTCCGCCGCAAGATCGCGCTCGAACTCGGCGTCATCGTGCCGCCGGTGCGGACCCGGGACAGCGCGGAGCTGGCGCCCTCGACCTACGTCATCAAGATCGCGGGCGTGGAGGCGGGCCGCGGCCAGGCGCCGGCCGGCCGCGTGCTCGCGCTCGGCGACGCGCTCGACAACCTGCCGGGCACCCCGACGGTCGAGCCGGTGTTCGGGCTGCCGGCGAAGTGGATCCCGTCGGAGATGCGGCACAGTGCGGAGCTCGGCGGAGCGACGGTCATCGACCGGGTGTCCGTGCTGATCACGCACCTGTCGTCGATCATCACCTCGAACGCCGCCCGCCTGCTCACCCGCGAGGACGTGCGACTGCTGACCGAGGGCGTCAAGCAGGTGAACCCGCCCGCGGTGGAGGAGCTCATCCCGGCGCTGCTGTCGCTCGCGGAGGTGCAGCGCGTGCTCCAGGGGCTGCTGGCCGAGCAGGTGCCGATCAACGACCTGCCGCGGATCCTGGAGGCTCTCACTCTGCGCGCCAAGGTGTCGAACGACCCGGAGGGGCTGGTGGAGGCGGCGCGCGCCGCGCTCGGGCCCGCGGTCGTCGCGCCGCACATCGACGCCGGGACGCTGCGGGTCATCATGATCGACCCGGGGCTGGAGCAGTCGATGCTGGAGAGTCTGCGCCCGTCGGAGGCGGGCACCCAGATCGTGCTCGACCCGACGCGGCTGGAGGCCGTGCTCGCCTCGCTGCGCGACACGGCGTCCCGGCTCGACGACTCTGGCGTCTCGGCGGTGCTGGTGTGCGCGCCGGCGCTGCGCCCCGCGATCCGCCGGCTGGTGGCGGGCCAGATCGCGGGCCTCGCGGTGCTGTCGTACCAGGAGGTGACCGCGGTGCAGGCGGCGATCGAGACCGTGGGGGTGGTGCGCGGTGCGGAGTCGCTCGCGGCCTGAGTGGCTCGGCGGCGAGGAGGAGATCCTGCCGGCCGTCTCCACCTCGTCGCTGGCGTTCCAGGCGGTGCTCGACGACCTCATCCGCACCACCGACCTCCCCGCGCCATTCGCCCCAGCCGCCTCCGCCCCTCCCGCTCCGCCTCCCGCCGAAGCCATCACGCCATCGAACGGCACGTGGTGGTCGGAAAAGGCGGCGGATAGCGACCACGACGTGCAACTCGACCGGGCGGGGCCGCCGCCGGGACGGTTGCGCGGGCGAGGGGATCTGACGTTGGTGGTCGGGTTGGGCGGCGACGCGGAGGCGGCGGCCGCGGTGCTCGCGGCGTCGGCCGACGCCGGCGCCGAGGTGGTGCACGTCGCCGACCGGAGGGATGCCCTCGCGGCCCGGGCGGACGGCGTCCGCCGCGACCTCCCCCTGGTCGCCGCCTACGCCCTCGCCGGACCCGCCGCCGTGCCGTCCGTCGTCGCCGAGCTCGCGGGAATCGCCCCCGACCAGGTCTGGGTCGCGGTCGATGTGTCGCGCAGGCCCGAGGACACCGCGCAGTGGGTGCGGGCGGTTGATGCGGTGCTCGCCGTCGACGCCGTGGCTGCGACCGGCGCCGCCTTCACGTCGAGCCCCGACGACATCCACCTGCTCGGTCTCCCGGTGCTCTGGCTGGACGCGCCGCCCGGCGGATAGGCTGGGACGATGCTGGTACTGACGCGCAAGGCGGGGGAGCGGGTGCTCATCGGCGACGACATCGTCGTCACCATCCTCGATGCGCGGGGCGACGGCGTCCGCATCGGCATCGACGCGCCGCGCGGCATCCGCATCCAGCGCGACGAGGTCGTCAAGGCGGTCACGGAGGCCAACCAGGAGGCGACCCAGAGCGCCGCGGGCACCGACGACGCCGAGGCCCTCATCAAGAAGTCGCTCGGCCTCTGACCCCGGCGACGGCGGGTGAGGCCGCGCCGCGCGGTCCACGCGCCCCTCGCACCGTGAGGTACACGCCGAGGAACAGCTCCCAGACGACCTCCGGCAGCGTGAGCAGCGCCGACCACGGCGACACCTGGTCGTAGGCGCCGAGCAGCACCGCCACGCCGGAGAGCGAGACGAGCGGTCCCGCGACCATGCCGAGCACGGCCCAGCCGCGCGGCACCAGGCGGGCGCGGTAGAGCAGCACGCCGAGGATGAGCCCGTTGCCGAGCCCGACGACGAAGCCAGGGCCGAGCAGGAACGTCCAGCTGTGCAGCGCCACCAGCGCCTGCGAGATCACGACCGCCGCGGCCTCGCCGCCGGTCGCCGGGCCGTCCTGCCGCAGCGTCACCACGGTGAGCAGGCTCAGGATGCCGACGGCGATGAGCGTCGACTCCATCACCCGCGCGACGACGTAGGCGAGGGCGAGGGAGGGGCTGGTGCGGCGCAGCAGCGGGTAGAGCACGAGGGCCGTGCCCAGGTTGGCGACGATGAGCCCGATCTCCAGCAGCGCGCCCGCGAGCACCGGTGCCGTCTGTCCGGCGCCCCGCACGAAGTCCGGGTCGTTCAGCACAGGGCCGTAGAGCAGTGCGCCGGGGATGGACGTGGCGAAGGTGAGCAGGAACAGCACGCCGGCGAGCATCACGCGGCGGTGGTCGGGTGTCATGGGAGGTCCTCTCGACGCGAGGTGTACGGCGTACACCTTCTGCCGAACACATTAGGTGTACGCTGTACACCATGTCAAGAGACGATCCGCCGCGCCAGACGCTCCGCGTCGACCGGGTCGTCACGACGGCGCTCGACGTGGCCGACCGCGACGGCCTCGACGGGCTGAGCATGCGGGCGCTCGCGCAGACGCTCGGGGTCGTGCCGATGGCGCTCTACAAGCACGTGGCGAACAAGGACGAGCTGCTCGACGGGATGGTCGACCGCGTCTGGGCGGAGGTGCAGGCGCCCGACCCTGCCCTCGGCTGGCGGGAGGCGATGCGCCGCCGGTCCGTGTCGCTCCGCGACGCCCTCCGCCGCCACCGCTGGGCGGTCGGGCTGATGGAGTCCCGGATGCGGCCGGGACCCGCCAACCTCGCCCAGCACGACGCGATGATGGGCTGCCTCGGCCGCTCCGGCTTCTCGTTCCGCACGACCGTGCACGTCACCTCTGCGCTCGACGCCTACGTCTACGGCTTCGCGCTGCAGGAGAAGTCGCTGCCCTTCGGCACGCCGGAGGAGTCGGGGGAGGCCGCCGCGCAGAAGCTCGAGGCGACCCCGCCCGAGCTGGCCGCGATGTTCCCGCACCTGATCGAGGTCGTCTCCGAGCTGGCGAAGGCCGGGTACGACTACGACGAGGAGTTCCTCACCGGGCTCGACCTCATCCTGGACGGCGTCGAGCGACTGCGGCCGGAGTGGGCGTCCGCCGACCGGCCGGGGGAGTGACGTGTCCGCCGATCGGCGGACACGGGTGACATCCTGACGCCGGTGCCGCCGGATGCCCGCGATCGCGAGGCTTGAGGCATGAAGTCGTCCACCCTCGCCCTGACCGGGCTCATCTTCGCCGTCTCGATGACGACGATCGACCAGACGATCGTCGCGCTCTCCGCTCCGAGCATCCAGCAGAACCTCGGCCTCACGCACGACGGGATGCAGTGGGCGGTCAACGTCTACCTGCTCACCACCGCGGCGTTCTTCCTGCTCGGCGGCCGTGTCGCCGACGTCGTCGGCCACAAGCGCATGGCGCTGGTCGGCATCGCCGGCTTCGGCGTCACCTCGCTGCTGTGCGGCCTGGCTCCCACGGGCGACCTGGCCGAGCCGTGGCTCGTGACCGCCCGTGCGCTGCAGGGCGTGAGCGGAGCGATCATGTTCCCGGCCGCGATCGGCATCGTCGTCGAGGGCTTCGCCCGGGAGAGCCGCGGCCGTGCGATGGCGATCTTCTTCGCGATCACCGGCGCCATGACCGCCCTCGGCCCGATCGCCGGCGGCTACCTGACGGTGTGGACGTGGCGCGCGATCTTCTGGGTGAACGTGCCGATCGCGGTCGCCGCCTTCGTCATCGTCGCCATCGCCGCGCGCCCGTCGGTGCGTCGCAGGGAGCGGATCGACTGGCTCGGCGCCGTGATCGTGGCGGGCGGGATGGGCCTCGTCGTCTTCGGCCTGCAGCAGGCCAGCCCGTGGGGATGGGCGAACCCGGCCGTCATCGGCTCGCTCGTGCTCGGCGCCGCCCTGCTCGTGCTGTTCGTCGTGGTCCAGCGGCGCAGCGGTCATCCGCTCATCCGGATCGCGGCGTTCCGCGACCGCGGCTTCACGCTGTCGACCGTCGCGACGCTGTTCGCCTCCATCGCGTTCATCAGCACGTTCTTCTTCCTCAGCGTCTACGGCCAGGTCTCGCTCCAGCTGTCCGCCGCCGAGACCGGGCTGCTGTTCCTCAAGTTCTTCATCGGCTTCGTGATCGCCAGCCGGATCGGCTCCGTACGGTTCGACAAGCACGGCGCCCGCGGTGTGGTGCTCCTCGGCGGCATCGTCGGCGCGGTCGGCTTCGGCTGGCTGGCGACGACGGCGACCGACCTCTCCATCCACGCCGACGCCTTCTTCAACCCGCAGACCTGGCCGATCCTGGTCGCGGGCGCCGGCATCGGCCTCATGTTCAGCCCCGTCTCGACCGACGCGGTGAACCGCGCGATCGGCGCCAGCTACGGCGAGGTCAGCGCCATCACCCAGACGATGAAGAACTTCGGCGGCGCCCTCGGCCTCGCGGTCTTCACCACCGTGGTGACCTCGCGCCTGACCGACCTGCTCACGGCCTCGTTCGCGAAGTTCGGCGGAACCGCGGCGGACGCCCAGAGCGCCGTCGAGCGCATCAGCGGCGCCTCGGGCGACAGCGGCAGCGGGCTGTCCACCCTCCCGCAGGCGATCCAGGAGCAGATCATGCACGCCGTCCGCTCCGACTACGCCTCCGCCGTGCAGTGGGCGTTCTGGGGCATGGCCGCGGCCATGGCCGTCGTGGCCGTCGTCGGCCTGCTCTACCCGGCCGGCCGCACGTCCCTGCCGGAGGACGCCGCGCCCGCTTCGGAGCCGACCGCCGACACGGCTACAGTCTGATCGTGACAGAGCGCGTGGACGACCGCTGGTTCGGCGACTGGATCGGCTACTCCGCCGCCGCGACCTTCGCGTCGGTGGTGCTGATCCTCGCGAACCCGTTCACCGGGTACCCGAGGACCATCGCCTCGGCCCTGCTCGTCCTCGCGCTCTTCCCGCTCTACTGGTTCCTCGCCCGCCCCAGCCGCGCGGGCGTCCGCGGCAACAGCTGGCAGGCGTGGACCTACGTCGGACTCTCGACTGCGGTCTACTTCGTCGCCTACGGACTCAACAACTGGGCCAACATCGCCCTGTTCATCGTGTCGCCGCAGTTCTTCCTGGTGCTCTCCGCGGTGCCTGCGGCGATCGCGATCGTCGTGATCAACCTGGGCGGCGTCACGGTCCGCTGGCTGGTCGGCGACCTGGCGCCGGGGGATGTGGCGAGCACGCTCGGGCTGACGCTGCTGGTCATCGCGGTGTCGATCTACTTCAGCAACCGCATCACTGCGGTGACGAAGGAGAGCAGGGAGCGCGGCCTCCTGATCCAGCGACTCCGGGAGCAGCAGCGGGAGATCGCGGAGCTGTCGGAGCAGCAGGGCGCCGCGGCGGAGCGGGAGCGGATCGCGCGCGAGATGCACGACACGCTCGCGCAGGGCTTCACGAGCATCGTCACGCTCGGCCACGCGGTGCAGGGCGAGCTCGACTCCGACCCGGCGACCGCGAGGCGGCACGCGGAGCTGATCACCGAGACGGCGCAGGAGAACCTGCAGGAGTCGCGGCGGATCATCGCCGCGATGACGCCCGGTCGCCTGGCAGAGGCGACGCTCGGTCAGGCGCTCGGCCGGGTGGCGCGCCGGTTCGAGGAGGAGACAGGCGTGCCCGTCGCCTTCCGCATCGAAGGAGAGGTGCGGCAGGCGCCGCCCGCCGTCGAGGTGGTCGCGCTGCGAGTGCTGCAGGAGGCGCTCGCCAACGTGCGCAAGCACGCGGAGGCGAGCGAGGTGGACGCCGAGCTCGCGTACCGCGCCGACGCGGTGGCGCTCACCGTGCACGACGACGGCAGAGGGTTCGACCCGGCCGCCCCGCGCGACGGCTTCGGGCTCGACGGCATGCAGGCCAGGGTCCGCGAGGCGGGCGGGGAGTTCGAGCTGACCAGTGCGCCCGGCGACGGGACGCGGCTGCGCGTCGTGCTGCCCACGTCCACGCCTGAGGAGGCCGCGTCGTGATCCGGATCGTGCTCGCCGACGACCATCCCGTGGTGCGGGAGGGCATCCGCGGGATGCTGCAGGGCTACGACGACATCGAGGTGGTCGGCCAGGCCGGCAGCGGCCCGGAGGCCGTCGCGCTGGTGGCGGCGCTCGCCCCGGACCTCGTGCTGATGGATCTGCGGATGCCCGGAGGGGACGGCGTGGAGGCGACCCGCGCGATCGTCGCGGCGCATCCCTCGACCCGTGTCGTGGTGCTCACGACCTATGAGACCGACCAGGACATCCTGCGCGCCATCGAGGCGGGCGCGAGCGGCTACCTGCTGAAGGACATCGCGCCCGCGGAGCTCGCCCGCTCCGTGCGTGCGGCCGCCGCGGGGGAGACGGTGCTCGCCACCTCGGCGCAGACCGCCCTCCTCGGCCGGGTGCAGGGCAGGCAGGCCGCCCCCGCTCTGTCTGTGCAGGAGGTGAAGGTGCTGCGGCTCGCCGCCGACGGCCTCACCAACGCCTCGATCGGCGCGCAGCTGTTCATCGGCGAGGCGACGGTCAAGACCTACCTGAGCCGTGCGTACGAGAAGCTCGGCGTCTCCGACCGCACCTCCGCCGTGCGCCGCGCCCTGGAGCTCGGCCTGCTCGACTGACCTGTGCGGCAGAATGACCGCATGGCGCGGATCAGGACGGAGCGCGGGCTCGACCGGCTCGTGAACTTCTCGGACGCCACGGTCGCCATCGCGATCACCCTGCTCATCCTGCCCCTGGTGGATGCGGCTTCCCACATCGGGAGCAAGCCGTTCGGCGATTTCGTGGCCGACAACGTCTGGGAGATCGTCGCCTTCGTCGTGTCGTTCGTCGTGATCGCCCGCTTCTGGGTGGTGCACCACCAGATCTTCGAGAGCGTGCGCGACTACAACGGCGCGATCGTCTGGTTCAACTTCCTCTGGCTGCTCGCGATCGTGACCATCCCGTTCTCCGCGAACGTGCTCTCGGCCGGGGCCGGCCAGCGCCCGGACGTGTACGCGCTGTACATCGGCGACATGCTGGTGGCGACGATCGCGACGCGGCTGATGACCTCGGTGCTGCACAGGAACCCGGAGCTGATGACGGAGGAGTCCCGCGGCAGCATCGACGTGACGGCAGGCATCGCCGAGATGTCGATCATGGCGGTCGCGCTGGTGCTCGCCGTGCTCATCCCCGAGGTCAACCTGTTCTGGCTGTTCCTGCTGTTCCTCTCGGGGCCGCTGCACGGGCTTCTCCACAGGCTCGTGTACGGGCCTTCCCAGACGACGAGCTGAGGGCTAGCGTCGGGGCATGCGTGGGAAGACCTTCTTCGTCCTGATCGCGATCGCGGTCGCGTACATCCTCGGAGCCCGGGCGGGCCGTGAACGCTACGAGCAGCTCGTCGACACGGTCCAGTCGTTCTGGAACGCGCCCGACGTGAAGAAGGCGCGCAAGAAGGCGAAGGCCCAGGCCGCGAAGGCGCGCAAGCGCCTGTCCTGACGTGCCGCCTCTGACGCGGCCAGGCGCCGCGTCAGAGCTCAGCGCCGTCAGAGTTCAGGGTCAGGGCTCGTCGTAGTCGCCCTCGGTGTACTCGCCCTCCGGCGCCTCGACGGGCTCGGCGGCATCCGTGTAGGTGCCCTCGACGTCGGGCTCGGGGCCGGGGTTCTCCGCGGTCTCGGTGTACTGGCCGTGGACGGTGCGCTCGTGCGGCTCTTCGCCGTCGACCTCGGTGTAGCTGCCCTCGAGGTTCTCGCGTGCGTCGCCGGTCGGCTGCTCTGGGTTGCTCATACGCCAGACATTACGCCGAGCGCGCCCGGACGGCTATGGTCGGCCGGCACGTAGCCGCCCGCACGTAGCCGCCGGCAGTGCCTCCGGAGTAGTCTTCGCGCGTTTACGGACGATCGGCGGACCGATGAGCGACGAAGCGCAGGGCCACGACTGGCCACACCGCGTGCTCGAGCTGCGCATCCACGGCATCAAGAACACTCCGCCGACGGAGATTCTCGGCCGGGAGCAGTCCGAGCTGCGGCAGACGCAGGGGGACGAGAACGGCGGCTTCTGGTGGGCGCCCGGACAGGATCAGCCGGACCGGGATCCGGACGACGCGCCTGGCACGGTCGACCCGGCCGTCCCTCCGCAGGGGGTCCGCACCGAGGCGTACTCCTGGGGGCGGCTCGCCCGGTACGGCTCCGGCCCGCTGCTGTTCGTCGGCCAGCTCTTCGTCCAGCTCGCCTGGCTGCTGCTCGCGCCGTTCGGCCTCGCCAACACCGCCTACTGGACCAGGCGCATCCCGACCCAGCGGCCGGGCGGCGAGTGGGAGTCGGGGGTCGGTGGCGCGTCGCTGCGCATCTTCGCCCTGGGGCTGACGCTGCTCTACGTCTGCGCCCTCGGCTCGGTGAGTCTCGACCTGGGCGTGCAGTGCGCGAACGGCAGGGCATGCACCGCTCTGCCCGGCGCCTTCCACGACTTCTTCGCCGGCGCGCCGCTGTCGTGGCGCGGCCCGCAGCTGGCGCTGCTGTCGCTCGTGCCGATCGGTGGCGTGCTGCTGCTCTTCCTGGTGGCTCGCCGTGCCCGCACCCGGTACGAGGCCGCCATCTTCGACGCCGCCGACCGGATGGGCGGCCGCGGCGTGCAGCGCACCGGCCGTCTCCGCCCGCTCGCCTCGGAGGGGTTCTGGCGCACGGCACGGGTCGGCTCGCCGACGGAACGGCTGCACTTGGCTGCGACCTTCCTCCTGGTCGCCCTGCTGCTGGCCTGGGACCGCATCTTCGCCGGGACGGCGTCGTGCGTGAAACTGCAGACCTTCGTCTCGGGGGAGTGCCTGGGTGGCGCCGCCGCCTCCAGCGACGTGCTCGCCAAGGTCGGCGGCCTGGTGGCCGCCGCCGGTCTCGTGCTCACCATCGTCCTGGTGGGCGTGCTGGCCGAGACGGTGAGCGCGGGGGACGCCTCGGTCGACGAGTTCCTGCGCGACCGGCTGCGCACCAGGGGAACCGTGACGGCGTGGGTGCTGATCGCGGCGGTCGCCGTGTACCTCTTCGTCGGCGCGTCGCTGTGGTTCGGCGGCGACTACGCGGCCGAGTCCGGTACGTTCCTGGGGCTGGCGACCGCGCCGTCCATCCTGCTCGGGGTGCTGGTCGCGATCTGCGTCTCGGCGCTCGGCTGGCGCCGCGGCGTCCCGCACTGGCTGTCGATCACGCTGATGACCGTCGCCGGGCTGGCCTTCCTCGGCGGCGTCGCGCAGAACCCGCCGACGCAGGACGGCTCGCCCGGCCCGCTGCGCCTTCCGTTGTTCGCGGTCGCTGCAGTCTTCACCGCGGTGCAGCTGATCCTCGTCTGGTGGTGGCCGCGTTCTAGGGCAGGACGCCGTGCGGGGCCGCCGGAGCGGTTCCGCGCCGAGGGATGGGCCGGGATGGGCCCGGGCATCCTCATGCTGCTCTCGCTCGGCGCCGCCATGATCCTGTCGACGCTGCTGGTGCTCGGGGTGCAGGGCTGGCTGGTCAGCGGGTCGCCGCCGTGCGGCTGCGCGACCGGTCCGGCCGGGACACTCCGGCCGCCGATCGTCTACCACAACTTCGGCGACGTGCTCCCGTTCATCGCGCTCGCCCTGGCCATCGTCGGCATCGTCGTGGCGCTCGCCGTGCTGCGCTGGATGCCGCTCCTCACGACGCCGCGCACCCGCGGCGGCCGTCGTCCCCTCCTCGAGCAGGTCGACTCGTACAGCGACGGCAGGATCGCCGCGAGCACGACCGCCGACCGCCTCGCGCTGAAGATCCTGCGCGCCCGCCGGCTCGCGGCGCTCGTACACAGGGGGGAGCCCATCCTCGGCATCCTCGCCGGACTGCTCGCGGTCGGCTTCGTGGTGGCGCTCGCCGTCTCCTACTCGGTCGCCTTCCGCACGATCGATGGCCTGGTGGGCCCTGCGCTCACGGCGATCGCCGCCGCCATCCTGCTCGTCATCGTGGAGAACGCGCTCACCGCGAAGGAGCGCCCGATCAGCGTGCTGTGGGACCTGATGTGCTTCCTCCCGCGCGCGGGGCACCCGTTCGGCCCGCCCTGCTACGCCGAGCGGGTGGTGCCGGAGCTGCGCGACAGGGTCACCGACTGGCTCACCCACGACCTCCGGCCGCCCGACGGCCTCACCCTGGCGGAGCAGCTGGCCTGGCGCGACCGGCGCGAGGAGGAGGCGCTCGCCGAGGAGCGTCCGTTCAGCGTCGTGCTCTCTGCGCACAGCCTCGGCGCCGTGCTCGCCGTCTCAACGCTGTTCACCCTGCGACCGGACGACGCGGAGCGACTGCGCAACGTCGCCCTGCTGACCTACGGCTCGCAGCTTCGCGTGTACTTCGGCCGGTTCTTCCCCGAGCTGTTCGGCCCGGATGCGCTCGGGACGCTCGGCGCGCGCCGCCCGCTGCTCGCCAAGGCCGACCCGTGGTTCACCCAGGTGGAGCTGGATCAGGACGGCGACCCGGTCGTCGTGGACGCCTCCGGCGCCACCGATCCGTCGCTGGTCGACCTGCTCACCCAGCCCGACGGCTCCGTCGCCTGGATCAACCTGTGGCGGCGCACCGACTACCTCGGCTTCCCGGTGAACAGCTACCGCCTGGAGGACCAGCGACCCGACGACATCGACCGCGGGGCGGACGAGTTCGGGCCGCCGCGCTACCTGGTGAAGGTCGCGACGCATCCCGACTACCAATCGGCCCCGCAGTACCGGACCGCCCTGCTCGATCTGATCGCGCGCCTGGAGAAGCGCTGACCCTACCCCGCCTCCGCGAGCTGTCGACCCCCCTTGCGGGCGGACGGGGTTGGGCGTTTCGTGGCGCCTATGACCGATCAGCGCGACGAACAGGAGCCGATCACCGGCAACGACCCGACCAACGGGCTGGCCGGCGATCTCAGGGCGACGACGGCGGTGCCGTCGAGCCGGAGCGGCACGAGAGCGTCTTCCAGGAGGTGATCGCCGACCTCGCGGACGGCGACCGGCGCGACGACGACACCGACTCCACGACCCCGTACAGCGAAGAGGGCAAGCCGTAGGCGAGCCCGGAAGGAGCTGAACATGAGCGACACGAGCGGACTGCCGAACACCGACGCCAAGGGCGTGCCGGCGGAGGACCAGCCGGAGCGGTTCGAGGAGGGCCAGGGCGCAGACCCGGGCGCCTCGGACGACTCGGGCGAGCGCGACGCGCAGGCGGCGGAACCGGCCGAGACCGACGCCGGCCAGTCCGGTGACGTCTCCGCGCCGGGCGACACGGGCGTCGCACCGGAGGGCGCGGAGGACGTGACGACGGCGGACACCGAGCCCGCCCAGGCGCCTCCCGCCGACTTCGACCCGGCCGACGACCCGTCGAATCCCGACCTCGTCAGCGGGACCGACGCCAGCGAGCCGCCGGACTGATCCGGCCCCACCAGCCACCGGCACAGCCGGTGACGACCGGCCCCGCCCTCCTCATCCCAGGGCGGGGCCGGCCGCTGTCCGGCCGCCTACGTGAGCGATCGAACGTTCGAATCTCCTGCTGGGCTGCCTGGAGTCGGAGATTCGGAGCCGTGACGGCCGAATCTCCGACGGTAGCGGCGGCGTCAGCCGGCGGGGCGCCCGGCCAACCAGACCGCGCCCGCAGCCAGACCGGCCACGCAGAGAGCCGCTCCGACGCCGAGCACGGAGACGTCCCCCGCAGGCCGGGGCAGCAGCAGGCCGACGACGACCAGCAGCGCGCCGACGTTGAGCAGCACGGCGGCGAGCCAGCCCAGGGTCGTGCGCAGCGTCGCGTTCATCCGGGGTATCGTAGCCCGCCGAGCGCGGGGACTACTCCCCGTCGATCAACTGGAGCAGACGCTTGGTCTCCCGTGCGATGTCGTCGTGGTCGTTCTGCGCGGCCCGGCTCTCCAGCGAGATGACCGCGCAGCGGTGCACCTTCGTGAAGTCGCCGTAGGGGAAGCTGAACCGCCCCTTCGTCTCCTCGCTCTTCTCCGGGTCCTCGCCCAGGTGCCAGAGCGCGTAGTCGTCCCAGCCGTTCTTCTCGATGTACGCGTTCTCGTCGTCGGCGCTCGGCGCGTGCTCGCTCCAGTCGTCGCGCTCGTCACGCACCACCTTGCCCTGCTCGACCAGCCTGCGGGCGTGCTCCAGAGCCTTCTTGTTCAGGTGGACGCTCATGCCTCACCCTGATTGCCCGTCGCGGCGGTCTCGGCGTCGAGCGACTCGTTGATCAGGGAGGAGACCAGCGTCCGCCAGTCGGAACCCTCGTGCAGCGTCTCGGTGTACCCGGGCGGCACGGCACCGAACACCGGCTCGTGCTCCTCGCCCTCCGCCGAGACGCGGATCAGCGTCCCGAGCTCCGCGTGGGACTCATCGAGCACGACCCACACCCCGGGGGACTTCTTCTCCACGTGGAAGATGCGGTCGCGGTACGGATACCTCACGCTGGACATCTCGAGCTCGCTCGCCGACATGGCGACTCCTCTCCTCGGACTCGTCGGACACCATGGAACGCCGTGCCGAGGCGGTTGGCAAGAGGGCGGTGGCAGCTGCGCCGCCGCCGGGCCGCCAGTTCAGGCCGAGCGGCGGCCGCTGAGCACGCCGTCGATCCGCGCCAGCAGGTCGGCCGGGTCGTCGAAGACCGACACCGCGCCGGCCTCCAGCAGCTCCGACGGACCCACCCCGCCGGAGAGCACCCCGGCGGCCCGGACGTGCGCCCGGGCGGCGGCCATCATGTCCCACACCGAGTCGCCGATGAACAGCGCGTCCGACGGCTGCGCGCCCGCCCGCTCCAGTGCGACCTCGATGATGCCGGGTTCGGGCTTCGCCGTCGCCACGTCGTCAGCGTTGGTGGTGGCGTGGATGGAGTCGCCGGCATCCAGCACGTCCATCAGCAGTTTCAGCTCGTCCTCGGGAGCCGAGGTGGCGAGCACGACGCGGATCCCCCGCGACGACAGCTCCGCCAGCAGGTCGGCCGCGCGGTCGAACGCGCGCAGGCGGCCCGCCTGCTCGAGGTAGTACCGCGAGTGCAGGTCCTTCGCGCGCGAGGTCCACTCCTCGTCGCGGTCGCCCACCAGCGACTCCAGCAGCCGGGCCGAGTCCTGGCCGATCGAGCGGTGGATGCGCCACGAGTCCACCGGCGCCCCCAGCTCCGCGAAGGCGCGGCTCCAGGCGTCCACATGGAGGAAGTTGGAGTCGACGAGGGTCCCGTCGACGTCGAAGAGCACAGCGGAGATCGTCATGGCTCCACGACTACCACCCCTTGCGCCCACCCGGCATGGGGTGCACCGTTCCCGGCATGGCTGATCACTCGTACCCGGAACTCACCGAACCGCGCACCGCCATCGTCACCGGATCCGACTCCGGCATCGGCCGTGCCACCGCCGTCGCGCTCGCCGAGGCCGGCATGGACGTCGGCATCACCTGGCACTCCGACGAGGAGGGAGCGGAGGAGACCGCGCGTCTCGTGCGCGAGGCGGGCCGTCGCGCCGTCGTGGCGCAGCTCGACACCACCGACGCCCCCGCCTGCGGCGACGTCGTGGACCGCATGGCCGACGAGCTCGGCGGCTGCGATGTGTTCGTCAACAACGCCGGCCTGAACGGCGGCACCCCGTTCTTCGAGACGGACTGGGAGACCTGGCGGAAGACCGTCTGCGCCGACCTCGACGGTGCGTTCGTCTGCATCCAGCGCATGGCGCGGCGGATGGTGGATGCGGGACACGGCGGCCGCATCATCGGCGTCACCAGCGTGCACGAGCACCAGCCGCGGGTCGGATCGGCCGCCTACGACGCCGCGAAGCACGGGCTCGGCGGGCTGCTCAAGACGCTCGCGCTCGAGCTCGGCGAGTACGGCATCACGGCGAACGCGGTCGCGCCGGGCGAGATCTCCACCCCGATGAACGACGCCGAGGACGAGGACCCCCGCGAGGTGCACCGCCCCGGCGTGCCGCTGGGCCGCCCGGGCGACGCGCGCGAGATCGCGGCGGTCATCGCCTTCCTCGCGTCGCCAGCGGCGTCGTACGTCACCGGCGTCTCCTGGGCGGTCGACGGCGGGATGCTGCAGATGGGGCCGCAGGCGGGCTCGCACCTCACCTCCGACGACTGGCGGCGCCTCTAGCCGCCAGAACCGGCCGTCATTCTGCGCGCTGTCTTTCGGCGCGCCCTCCGGTCTGCTGTCATCGGTGAGCAGCATCCCCTGTCGCGAGCCCCCTATCGGGCCAGGGGATGCGGCCGGCGGGCCCGTACGGATCGGGCGCTGACGGACCCGCCGGTCACCCTCCTCCTCTCTCGGCACCGCTGTCTTTCGATCGGGGCGCGATCCCGCAAGACTCCCTCGTGAGTACGTGGTCGTCGTCGCGTAATCGACATCGCCCGGTCGCCGAGTCTCGGCTCGCCGGGTCTTGGAGGAGGCAGCGTGATGCGCCCTGCGACGACCCGTACCCGCCGCACCCGCCCCCGTACCCGCTGGGGCCGGGGGATCGGACTGGTGGCTGTGGCGGCCGTCGGCGCCCTCGTCGGCACCCTCATGCTGCCCGAGTACTACGCGTCCGCCGAGACCACCGCGATCTCGACCATCTACGAGACCGCCACGAACACGGCGAACAACTCGGTCGGCGCCTCCTCTGACGCGCCAGGCGGCCGCAAGACGGGCACGGCGAAGCCTGGCGACACGATCAAGTGGGTCGTCCCGTACGCCAACAACACCAGCGCCAACGCCTCGGTGAACCTGCAGGCCGACCTGCACATCGGCAGCCAGAGCGCGCCGGCGGGCACATACGTGCCCGGCTCGCTGCAGCTGCCGTCCAACCTGAACGCGCTCGGCACCCTCACGCCCCAGTACACCGCGCCGGGCGATCAGACGTGGACGTCGGGCACCCCGCCCGCGAACGCGACGGGCGTCGGTTACACGGGGACGCTCCTCCCCACCCGCACGCGGCAGCTCTCGCTGAACTTCCCCAGCCCGACCGGCACGACCCTCGCGACAGTCGGTGGTGACGGCTACAACGCCGTCACCCGCGGCAATCTGACCTACGCGGTGTTCCATCACAAGGCGGGGGACGTGGTCTACTGCGCCCTGCAGAACGGGGCCACCTGCCCGGGGTGGCCGACGAATCAGAATGCGCAGCGCTGGTCCACGGTCGTCGGGACTCCGATCGGGACGGGCGCCGCCATAGAATTGGGCACCGCTTGGCAGAACGGCACCTGGATCTCCGGGAACAAGCTCTTCTGGCTGATGGGGACGTGGGACAACTCGAGCACCGGCACTGCCTGCCTGGACCTCTCGACCACCACCCCGACGAGCTGCGGCTACACCGTGCTCACGACGAACCCGATCAACAACAGCCAGTGGGCGCACATCGGCGCGTCCGGCATCCCGGCGAGCAACGGCAACATCTACGCCGTCGCTTCGGGCGGCCGGGTAAACGGCACCGGCACCTATTCCTACGTGTGCATTTCGCCATCGACCGGCGCCTCGTGCGGCACGTTGCAGATCATGAGCGGCGTCACGTCGTCTCAGGCGCTTCAGGCGACCACCTTCGGCGACAGGGTGTTCGCGAGCGTGCAGCAGACGTCCACGTCGTCATGGCAAACGTACTGCTACGTCGCGGGCGGCCAGCTCTGCACCGGGAGCTGGCCGGTGACGAGCTCCACGTCGGCTGCGCTCGGCGGCAACGTGTACGCACCCATCCTGAGCACGACGGGGACCCTCACGGGCGTCTGCACGATTGCGAACGGCGCCGGGAGCTCGACCTCGTGCTGGAGCCTCTCCGGCGCTCCCGCACCGGCGAACCCGTACGCCGGCACCGGCGCCTTCTACAACGTCACCACCAACACTTCCGGCGACGTGTTCCGGAGTGGGACGAGGGTGTACGTGTCCACCGGGAACACCGTCATGTGCCGCGATTTCGCCCAGTGGAGCGGCACCGGCGCGGTTCCGGCCTGCGCCGGTTTCACGAACCCGACCAACAACAAGAACTACACCGTCCGCTCCGCGGCCTCGATCGCGCCCAACTGCCTGGTCGCTGACTCCGACTCGGGCCAGATCACCTTCTTCAACGCCATCACGGGCGGTGGATGCGTCGGCACCTCGGGCCCGAGCACGATGACGGTCACGCCGGCGTCGTCCTACTGCGGTTCAGGTGCCGCCGGATTCACGGGCTGGGGCACCCTGTCCCTGCCGGGACTCGTGGTCGGCACCTACTCGAACAGCTCGGTGACGTTGCGCGACCAGAACGACGCGATCATCGCCGGCTTCGACAACGTCACGCTCGCCGCCGGGGGCACTCTGTCGCTCGCCGGCATCCCCACGACGGTGACCTCCATCTCCGCGACGGTGACCGTGAACGGCGTCAACGATCCATCGGGCGTGACACCGGGCCAGATCTCCGTGTCGTGGAACGGCAGCCCGCCGGAGCTGTGCTTCGAGACCGTCGCGCCTCCCGTCTCGTGCGACGCGCCCGCGCCGACCCGGATCTGGTCATCCGCCTCGGCCGTCACCACGTCGGCGGGCGGCAGCGACGCTCCCTCCGGGAACAGTGCGGGCGGCGGCACGTCGGCGAACCAGGCCGACTTCCTGGTGTCGGCCGACCCCTCCCAGTGCTCCCTGGCCATCACCAAGACGCCGTCGGCCGCCTCCGCCAGACCCGGCGACACGGTGACGTACATGATCACCGTGAGGAACACGGGAACCCAGGCCTACGACAACGCCTCCTTCACCGACGACCTGAGCGACGTGCTCCAGGATGCGACCTTCAACGACGACCAGTCCGCCTCCACCGGGACGGTCTCCTACGCGTCGCCGAACCTCAGCTGGTCGGGACCGCTCGCGGCCGGCGCGGCAGCGACCATCACCTACTCGGCGAAGGTCAGGAATCCGGACCCGGGCGACCACCGCATGATCAACACGGTCGTCTCGCCGACCATCGGCAGCAACTGCGCGTCCGGGTCGTCGGACGCGGACTGCACCGCGAACGTCCCCGTCTCCGACCTGACCGTCACCAAGACCGCCGACTCCGCATCCGTGCAGTCCCCGGCGCGGGTCGGCGACGTCATCACGTACGACTTCACCGCGCACAACACCGGCCAGACCACCCTCGACGGCGTGACCATCGCCGACGCCCACCCGGGACTCGGCGCACTCGTGTACACCTGGCCGAGCCCCGCGAACGCGGGCAGGCTGCTCCCCGGCCAGACGGTGACCGCGACGGCGACGTACGCGCTGACCCAAGCCGACATCGATGCCGGCCTCGTCCAGAACACCGCGACCGCGACCGGCAACCCGCCGACCGGTCCGCCCGTCACGACCCCGCCCTCCGGGGTCCAGGTGCCGCTCGACCAGGGGCCGGAGCTGAGCCTCACGAAGAGTGCGAACAGCCTGGGCGTCGCCGATCCGGCCGCCGTGGGCAACACGATCGAGTACACGTTCGTCGCCACGAACACCGGCAAGGCGACACCGGAGTACGACTCACCGTCGACGAAGGCCGTCCACGCGGCCAGCTTCGAGTCGGGCGAGAGCCGGGTGCGGCTCGGCGCGCCGGGGAGCGGCCAGAAGCGGAGCTCGCCGCCGGAGCCGTCGTAGAGGGTCTCGCGGTAGCCCACCGGGTTCGTGCTGTTGAGGCTCATGCACGAGACGGCCTCGCGGGTGGCGTAGACGCGCTCGCACGAGAGTCCCGACAGCGTCCGCTTGCCCTTCGGCGAGGTCAGCGGCACCGAGGCGACCCGGCCGAAGCCGTCACCCTTCTCGGTGTTCCGGAACACGATGCGCTCCCCGGCCGGCAGCTTCCAGTCGACGGAGGCGGTCGCCGTCGGTGCGGGCGTCGCAGGGTCGCCCGCACCGACCGGCGCGGAGCACGCCGTCCCGGCGGCGAGGACGGCCCCCGCCATCCCCGCCAGCGCGAACATCCGTGCCGTCCGTCGTGCCCGTGTCGTGATCATCCCGCGTTCCCTCCGCTTCGTTCCGCATCCGGTCTCACTGTTGAAGACTCGAAAGGGCGCGGAGGATTACGGCGTCTGCCCGTTCTCTGGGCATACGGGCAGCTTTCCCACCCGCGAGAGCGACGTCAGTTGAAGATCGCCCACTCCGAGCGGTCGAGTCTGGCTCTGTTCCCCTTGATCACGAGATACCAGGAGCTCTCATCCCGATGGAGGTACTCGGCGAGGATGGTGGTGTACTTCCATTCACCCGCGACGAGCGACCAATGGATCAGCGAGATGAGCTGGCCCTGTCGCAGGTACGGGACCGCGACGAAATCATCTTGACGTGGGGGCTCCGGAAAGGTTCGGCGGGCCCCCGTCCGCTGCGTGCTCATGCTGCACTGTAACTCTGGCGCGGGCCCGCCGGATATACCCCATTTCTCACTCGGTGAGAGCGCTCACCAGCTCCCTCACAGAGCGGACCGGCGCGATGGTCCGGTTCTGCGCCGACTCGTACGCGGCCAGGATGATGCCGAGCACCTCGATGCCCTCCTTCTGGGTGTGCAGCGGCCGCGTGCCGTCCAGGATGCTGCGAGCGAAGTGGGCCACCTCCGCCGCGAACTCGTGCACCGGCTCCAGCTCGAACACGGTCGCCTGCTCCTCGCCGCGCACGTGCAGGCTGAGCGAGGTGCCGTCGCTGGTGAGGCTGCCGCCCTCGCCGACGACGGAGAACTTCTCGGTGCCGTCGGCCGGCTGGTAGGCCCAGCTGGTGACGAGGCTCCCGATCACGCCGTTGTCGAAGCGGACCAGCACCTGCGCCGAGTCCTCGCCCTCCATGAAGGTGAGGCGGTGGGTCGCCAGCATCGCGGTCACCTCGACCGGCGATCCCCCTGCCAGGTGCAGCAGCAGGTAGGTCGGGTGGTAACCGGTGTCGATCAGCTCGCCGCCGCCGCTGGTGGACGCGTGGGCCCGCCATCCCATGTTCGACGGGTCGAAGTCGTTGTAGAAGCTGTCGGTGGTGCGCACCTCGTAGACCTTGCCGAGGGCGCCGGTGTCGATGAGCTGCTTGGCTTTGGCGACGGCCGGGAGGAAGAGCTGGTTGTGCGCGCACATCAGCGTCACGCCCGCCTCGGCGACCGCGGCGTCCACCTCCGCCGCCTCCTCGGGGGTGAGGCAGAGGGGCTTCTCGCACAGGATGTGCTTGCCGGCGCGGGCGGCGGCGACGATCGCGTCCTTGTGCAGGTGGTGGGGCAGGCAGATGTCGACGGCGTCGATGTCGGCCTCGGCGAGCATGGTGCGGTAGTCGGCGTAGATCGCGGCGCCGGTGTCGCCGGCGCGGCGCTCTGCGGCCTCCTGGACCGGGTCGGCGACCGCGGCGAAGGTGACGGTCTCGGGATTGCGCAGGTAGCCGGCGACGTGCGCCCCGGCGATGCCGCCCGCGCCGATCAGTCCGATGCGGACGGTGCTGTTCGTGGACATGCTGAATTACTCCTTGTGTAGGAAAGTCGGGGGAAGATTCGTGCCGAATGTGCGCTTACGCGCGGCCATTCCGCACATTCGGCACGAATGCGGGCTCGAGCGGGACCGTGCGGCCGGTAGCGGCCGACTCGTTGGAGGCGACGACTATCCGGGTCAGCTCGACCGCGTGGCGCAGGTTGTCGTCGGCGATGGTGCCGTCGTGGATGTGCTGCACCCACTGCGCGAACGCGCCGGGCCGGCGCTCGGGCAGCGGCAGTTCCCGCCACTCCTCGCCGAACGCGCCGCCCTTGGCGAGCAGGCGCTCGCCGCCGAAGCCGAACATGAGGCTCGCCTCGGTGCCGCGCAGCTCCACGGTGAAGGCGCCGGGCGTGGTGACGACGCTCGCCTCGAACACGCCGAGCCGGCCGTCCGGGAACTCGGCCGTGACCACGGCGTTGTCCTCCACGGCACGGCCGGTGACGTGGCCGTAGCTCGCCTGGATGCTCAGCGGCTCGGCGCGGTGAAACAGCCGCGTGAGGTACGCCGGGTGGCAGCCCAGGTCGGTGAGCGCGCCGCCGATCGCCGCCTCGGGGTCGGCGAACTGCTCGGGCAGCCAACCCGCCACCCAGCCGTCGTGCGCGAGGCGGACACGAGAGTAGGTGAGCTCGCCGAGCGCGCCGTCGTCGAGGACGCGCTCGATCGCGACGGTGTAGTCGTCGTACAGCCGCGGGAGGGAGACGACGAGCGCGACGCCGGCCTCGCGGGCGAGGTCGACGAGCTCCTCCGCCTCCGCGACGGTCGGCGCGAGGACCTTCTCGGTGAAGACGTGCTTCCCGGCGGCGATCGCGCGGCCGATGACGTCGCGGTGCTGGTCCGTGGCGGTGGTGATGGTGACGGCGTCGAGGGAGGGACGGGCGAGCAGTTCGTCGAGGTCGGCGACGAACTCCACGCCGAATTCCTCGGCGGCCGCCCGGCCGCGCTGCTCGTCGTCGTCCCAGACGGCGACGAGTTGGGTGTCGGGGTGCCGCTGGGCGTCACGCGCGTAGTCGCCCGCGTGGACGTGCCAGAAGCCGATCGCTGCGACGGTGAGTGGGTGGGACATGCCTGTGAAGGCCTCCTTGCCTGGGTTACGTTGCGCGCGAACCATGGAAGCGTACCTTCTGCTCCCGAGCAGTCGTAACCCTTTGGCGGAAGATTTCTGGAATCGTTCCCATATTCGGCATGATCATCGGGTGAGCACATCGACGACGATCGTTCTGGACGGCGAGCAGTGGAGCATCCGGGAGGCCCTCGGGGACACCGCGGAGTGGTACCTGGGGGCGCCGCTGCCCGAGGCGGGCAACAACGTGGCTGAGGCCTCCGTCGCCATCGCCGCGGCTCCCGGCTGGCTGCCGGCGCGGGTCCCCGGGGCGGTGGTCGACGACCTGCACCGGGCGGGCGAGCTGCCGGATCCGCGCGTCGGCCGCAACAGCCGCGCCGCGGAGTGGGTGGCGGAGCGCTCCTGGGTGTACCGCCGCGCGGTCGACCTGGATGCGGCGGCCGCCGACGGCGTCGCGGTGCTGGAGTTCGACGGCATCGACCCGGCGGCGGACGTGTACTGGGACGGCGAGCTGCTCGGCTCCGTGCGCGGCCTCTACCACCGGCTCCGCCTGCCGCTGGACGCCTCCCGCCGCGGCGAGGGGCGGCACAAGCTGGCCCTGCGCGTGCACCCGGCGCCCGACTCGGAGCCGCAGGTGGGCCGCACGGAGCGGGTGCGCGTCCACACGCCCCGCCTCGGCTACGGCTGGGACTTCTCGCCGCGTCTCCGGCACCAGGGCGTCTGGAAGAGCGCCCGCCTACGCTTCGGCCGCGCCCTGCTCGGCGACGTCACGGTGCGAACCCGGCTCGGCGCCCCGCCCAGTGGCGACATGATGTCTCCCCTCGCGCCGAGCGGCGACAAGATGTCGCACCTCGAGGCGGGCGTCGGGGTCGTGGAGGTGGAGTGGGAGGCGCCGATGGACGGACGGGCGGCGGACGCCGGCCCGGACGCCGGGCCGGACGCCGGTCCGCTCAGGGTGACGGTGACGGTCTCCCGCGACGGACGCACGCTCGGCACTGCCGAGGTGGACGCGACCGTCGGGCGCGCGAGGGTCAACATCCCGGACCCCGCCCTCTGGTGGCCGAACACGTTCGGGGAGCAGCCGCTCCACACCGTGACGGTCGCGCTCGCCGACGACGCCGGCGAGGCCGACCGCACGGAGCGGCAGGTCGGCTTCCGCACGGCCCGGCTGGTGCCGAACGCAGGCGCGCCGGCAGATGCGCTGCCCTACACGGCGGTCGTGAACGGCGTGACGGTCCCGCTGCTCGGCTGGAACTGGACACCGGCGGACGCGATGTTCGGCTCCATCGACGAGGCCCGCGTCGAGCACCTGCTCGGGTTGGCAGCCGCCTCCGGCGCGCGGCTGGTGCGCGTCTGGGGCGGTGGCCTGATCGAGTCGGAGCACTTCTACGCCACCTGCGACCGGATCGGGCTGCTGGTGTGGCAGGAGTTCTCGCAGTCCAGCTCCGGGATGCAGAGCGCGCCGAGCGAGGACCCCGCGTTCGTCGAGCTCATGCGCGCCGAGGCGGAGGCGATCGTGCCGACCCGGGTGCACCATCCCTCGCTGCTCGTCTGGGGCGGCGGCAACGAGCTCGACCAGGGCGGGGTGCCGCTCTCCGACGACCGCTCTCCGGTGCTCGCCGCGCTCTCCGGCACGGTCGCGCGGCTCGACCCGGATCGCGCGTGGCTGCCGACCTCGCCGACCGGGCCGGAGTTCCACAACCGGCTCGACCGCATCAACGCGAACCCGGACGGCCAGCACGACGTGCACGGCCCGTGGGAGCACCAGGGTCTCGTCGGCCACTACACGCTGGCGAACGCGGGCACGAACCTCGCGCACACCGAGTTCGGGGTGGAGGGGATGACGAACCTGCGCTCGCTGGAGGCGCTCATCCCCGAGTCCGACCGCTGGCCCGCCGACCGCACGAACCCGGTCTACCGGCACCTGGGCGAGTGGTGGAACAACGCCGACCAGGTCGTCGAGCTGTTCGGCGGCCGCCCGGACACGCTGGAGACGCTCAACCGCGCCTCGCAGCTGCTGCAGGCGACGGGACTGCAGTACTCGGTCGAGGCGGACCGGCGGAGGTTCCCGCGCTGCAGCATGGTGCTGCCGTGGCAGCTGAACGAGAGCCATCCGAACGCGTGGTGCACGGCGGCGGTCGACTTCCGCGGCGACCCGAAGCCGGCGTACTTCGCCGTGACGCGGGCGTTCGAGCGGCGTCGGGCGACCCTTCGGGTGTCCCGCGCGGTGTGGGGCGGCGAGCGGATGGCGTCGGCCGAGGTGTGGCTGTGGGCGGAGGCGGTGGATGCGGTGGCCGCCGGCTCGACGGTCGCCGTGCGCGCGCTCGGGCTCGACGGTGCTGTCGTGGCGGAGACGGCGTTCACCGCCCCTGCGGTGGGGCACCCGGCAGCGGTCGGGACGCTGGAGGTGCCGGTCGCCGCGCTGCCGGAGGTGTTCCTGTGGGAGGCGGAGTGGCGCGACGCGGCAGGCGAGCTCGACCGGGAGCGGATGCTCGCGACGACGACGCACGACTTCGCCGCGTTGTTCGACGTGGCCGCCCCGCGGCTGGAGGCGTCGCGCGACGCGGACGGAGCCGTGCGGGTGCGGAACGCCGGGTCGTCGGCGGCGCTGACGGTGCGGCTGGTCGACCCGCGTCCGGCCGCAGGCGGAGCGCCCTCGGCGGTGGGCGGGGATCCGCGACCGCTGCTGCCGGGGGAGGAGCGCATCCTGGAATCCCGGTATGGTGCCGCAGTCCGGGTGGAGGCGTGGAATGCCGAGCCGATCGACCTGGACTGAGCCGATCCAGGCGGCACACCGGACATGTTCACGGGGTGTTCAGACGGGAGTGGTGTGATAGGGCCCGTGAAGACGCGAATCGCGGAGTACCCGCGGCCGGACCACTTCCTCCTGCACATCAGCGACACGCACCTGCTGGCGGGAGGTGAACGCCTCTACGGCACCGTCGACAGCGAGCAGCACCTGCGCGCCCTCCTCCAGGAGGTCGAGGCGTCGGGCGGACGGCCGGAGGCGATCGTGTTCACCGGCGACCTCGCCGATCGCGGGCAGCCGGACGCGTACGCGCGGCTGCGCTCGCTCGTGGAGCCGGCGGCGGAGCGGATGGGTGCGCGCATCATCTGGGTGATGGGCAACCACGACGACCGGGCGTCGTTCCGGCAGGGGCTGCGCGACGAGCTCGGGGACGCCTCGCCGATCGACGACGTGTACTGGATCGGCGGCCTGCGGGTGATCGTGCTCGACTCCACCGTGCCGGGCCACCACTACGGCGACGTGAGCGAGTCGCAACTGGACTGGCTGGCGGCCGAGCTGGCCAGCGCCGCGCCCGAGGGCACCATCCTGGCGATGCACCACCCGCCCGTGCCGAGCGTGCTCGACCTCGCGGTGTCGGTGGAGCTGCGCGACCAGTCGCAGCTGCGTGAGGTGCTCGAGGGGAGCGACGTGCGCAGCATCCTCGCCGGGCACCTGCACTACTCGTCGACGGCGACCTTCGCGGGCATCCCGGTGTCGGTGGCGTCGGCGAGCTGCTACACGCAGGACCTCAACGTGCCGGTGGGAGGGACGCGCGGCCGCGACGGTGCGCTCGCCTTCAACCTGGTGCACGTGTACCCGAACACGGTGCTGCACTCGGTCGTGCCGCTCGGCCACTACCCGACGCTCGACTACATCGATGCCGAGGAGTCGGCCCGCCGCCTGGCCGCCGACGGCATCCGCATCCCGCCGGCCGCTCGCCGCGAGCTGCCCACCGAGCCCGTCACCATCCTCGCCTGACCCTCAGCCCGCCGTCGAGTCCGCAAAGACTGCACGCGACACGCCGTGCGAGCGTGCAGTCTTTGCGGACTCGACGGTGGGGGGCGCGTTAGGAGGCGGGGCGCTCCCAGGGGGCGGGGAAGGGGAAGTAGCGCTCGAGGAAGTCGGTGACGATGCGGGTGCGTTCCGCCGGGTCGATCTCGGGCTTGGAGCCGTCGTTGAGGCAGAACATGTCCTGGTCGCGCTTCTTCAGCAGCCGCCGCATCATGTCGGGCGCCTGCCGCAGCGTCGTCTCGATGTAGAGCACCTTCGCCTGCGTCTGCGTGACCGCCCGCCCGGTCATCAGCGCGTAATAGTGGTACAGCGAGTTGGTGACCGAGATGTCGGTCGCCGAGCGGAACGGGCTGGACGCGGTGCGCCGGAAATCGTCGGCGAACTCCGCCTCCATCTCCCGCAGCACGCTGATCCGCAGCGGGGCCGCGCAGTGCTCCAGGTGGCGCGTGGTGACCGCGCCGAACCGCTCCCAGAGCAGCCGGCGGTTGACGCGGGCGGCGTTCTCGAAGCCGCTCCTGGCCGGGTCGGTCTCGCCGAGGCCGATGCGGGTGCCCGCCTCCACGAACTTGGTCACGCCGCCCGGCGAGAAGAACACGTCGGGGGAGAGCGGCCGGCCGATGAACATGTCGTCGTTCGAGTACAGGAAGTGCTCGGAGAGTCCCGGGATGTGGTGCAGCTGGCTCTCGACGGCGTGCGAGTTGTGCGTGGGCAGCGTCGACGGGTCGGAGAAGAAGTCCTCGCTGCGCATGATGTGGATGCGCGGGTGCTCGGGGTCCAGCCACGCCGGCACCGGGGAGTCGGTCGCGATGTAGATGTTGCGGATCCACGGCGCGAACATGTGGATGCTGCGCAGCGCGTACTTGAGCTCGTCGATCTGCCGGTACCTGGCCTCGTTGTCGTCGCCCTCGCCGACGACGTACGACGCCATCTGCGCGGCCCGCTGCCGCTGGTACTCGGCGCTGGAGCCGTCGACCCAGGAGAACACGATGTCGATGTCGAACCGGATGTCGCTGGAGAGCGGGTCGAACATGTGCTGCAGCGTGCGCCAGCGGCGACCGTACAGCTCCACCTCGGCCTCGACGGCCTCGCCGCGGGGCAGGCGGGGGCGCATCAGCGCGTTCTCGCGGGGCGCGGTGATCTCGTCGTCGCCGAACTTCCAGAACTCCAGCTGGAACGCGGTGTCGGCGCCGTAGCGCAGCCGGCCGATCGGTTCGAGGCGCGGGCGGTAGACGCGCAGGATGTCGGCCTTGCGGCGTGAGAGGCGGCCGTCGGCGATGAGCAGGTCGTCGCCGTGCGCATCCCGTTCGGGATCGATGCTGCGCGCATAGAAGGGCTCGTCGGCGAAGGCCTGCGCGAGGGCGGCGGCGACCTCCTTGCGCCTGCGGCGGTCGAGCGCGACGATCAGGCGGTTGTCGTCGTCGCGCACCAGAAGGTACTCGATGCCGGCCTCGTCGAGGGCGTCGCGGACCGCGAGGAGGTCTTCGATCATCGACTCGCGGGGCGTGAAGGGGCCCGAGACGAGCGTCCACAGCCCCTTGCGCTGAACGACGTCGTCGCGGGTGAGCCGGCGCACGCTCGTGCCTTGGTCGCTGGTGACGACGACGGGCTCGGGCTGGTCGGAGAGGGATGCGGGAGGAAGCTCTGCCATTACAGCTTCACTCTAGGCCGGTTCCCGGCGGAGGCCGACCGGTCGAGCTGCACCTTGTGGCGACTATCCCGGCGGAATAGCCGCCACGACGTGCAACTCGGCGGGGTCAGGACGGTTCGAGGAGGGTGCGGACGGTGGCGAGGAGGAGGGTGCGGGCTTCGGGGGTCACGAGCCAGGGGGCGAAGCCGTCGGCGGCGAGGAAGAAGGTGGCCCGGGCGGCGGGCGCGACGCTCCCGTCGGCGAGGGTGGCTCCCGCCGGGGTGACGCCGATGACGGCGCGGCCCGACTCCGGGTCGCGTGCGACGACGGCCGCGGCGTCGGGCGGGTCGCCGATCGTCAGCTTCGACCGGCCGCGGTAGACCACCACCTCGCCGTCGAGCCCGGCCGCCACGGGGTGGTCGGCGTCGGCGATGTGGATGCGGTCGAGCGAGAGCGGGACGGTGGACGCCGATGCCATCCCGAGCGGCACCAGGTGCCCCCAGGCCAGCAGCGGCACCGGGCGGCCGGCGGCGGATGCGGCGAGCTGCTCCGGCGCGGCGCGCGTGACGACGAGCAGGTCGGCCGCGGGGTCGTCGCCGAGGTGCGCGCGGAAGCCGGAGGCGCCGAGGAACTCGACCAGCTCGCGGTCGCCCGGCGCCGGGTTCTCGCCCGTGAGCACGGCGATGAGCGCGCCGTCGCCGCGGCCGCGCTGCGGGGCGACGCCGAGACGTTCGAGGGCCGCGTCGAGCAGCGACAGCACGGCGCCGCGGGCGACGTCCGCGTACTCGGCTTCGAGCGCGCGGCGCGCGGCGAGGAGCGTATCGACGTCGGGGACGGCCGGGCCGCCTGTGTCCGCGACGAGCACCCGGCAGGCGAGTACGCCGGCGGCGCCTGCGGCACGCGCGGCGGCGACCCACGGCGCGAGCTGGACCGCCAGGTCGGGGGCCGTGCCCGGTTCCGCGTGCGTGTCGGCGAGCCGCCCGAGCAGCGCCTCCGCCGCATCCCAGCGCTCGTGCGACACCAGCTCGTCGAGTCGTGGCCAGCGCGGCGCTCCGGGCGGCCACGCGCTGCACGCGTCCACGAGAGTGCGCAGCCCCTCGCCCGGTCCGGCGACCTCCGCATAGGCGCGCGAAGCCGCGGCCGCGGGCTCGTACGCCTCCGGGTCGGCGGCCCACTCGGCTACCGTGTGCAGCGCGAACCGCGAGGCCGCGGCCTCCACCATGGGGTTCGCGGCGATGCCGACGAGCCCCGGCGCCGTCGCGCGGCCGGTCAGCGGGCCGAGGAAGACGCGGGAGCGGTCGAAGTCGTTGACCGGGAAGTTGTCCCACAGCACAAGCTCGCGGCCGTAGCTCTCGACGGCCAGGCGGATCTGCTCCGCCGTGACCTCGCCGACCACGATGTCCGCCCCGGTCCAGAACAGCCGTGCGTCCGCCGGGAGCGCATCGGCGAGCCCGGTGCGATAGGGCGTCGCGGCGACACCGGCGTAGTCGGTCGGGCACAGCAGCACCGGCTCGTCGATGCCCGCGGGCCGGAGGAACCCGCGCTCGAACCGCGCGCCGGTCTCGCCGTGGGCGCGGCCGAGAGCCTCCGGCTCGTCCATCGGGACGTCGTCGAACAGCAGCGCGAACGAGTGGATGCCCGCCTCCAGCAGCTGACGGCACTTCGCGGCGAGCGTGCGGTGCTCCTCCGGGTCGTCGTAGCGCATCGACAGCCCGGGCGAGATCGCGTAGACGAACCGCACGCCGCGCTGCTCCGCTGCGGCGGCGAGAGACGCGAGCGACGCCAGCCGGTCGGCGGGATACGGCTCGCGCCACTCCTCGCGGTGCCAGGGGTCGTCCTTCGGCGCGTAGACGTAGTGGTCGAGCCCGAGTGCGCCTGCACGGTCGAACCAGGCCAGCCGGTCGGCGTGCGACCACGGCTCGCCGTAGAAGCCCTCGACCACGCCGCGCCAGGCCAGCGGCGACCGCGCGGTCATCGTCCGCCCCCGTGCCACGACGCCCACAGCTCGGCGTAGGCTCCGCCCGCCGCCACCAGCTCGTCGTGACTGCCGAGCTCCTCCACGTGCCCTTCGCGCACCACGGCGATGCGGTCGGCGTCGTGAGCGGTGTGCAGGCGGTGCGCGATCGCGACCACCGTCCGGCCCTCGAGGACGCGGTTCATCGCCCGCTCCAGGTCGCGCGCGGCCGTCGGGTCGAGCAGGGAGGTGGCCTCGTCCAGGATCAGCGTGTGCGGGTCGAGCAGCACCAGTCGGGCGAGTGCCAGCTGCTGGGCCTGCGCCGGGGTGAGCACGACGCCTCCCGAGCCGACGACCGTGTCGAGGCCGAGCGGCATGGCGGCGACCCAGCGCAGCGCATCCACCACCCGGAGGGCGCGCGCCAGCTCGTCGCGGCCCGCGCCGGGCTTGGCCAGCGACAGGTTCTCGGCGATGGTGCCGACGAAGACGTGGTGCTCCTGCGTGACGAGCGCGACGTGGCTGCGCAGTTCGTCGAGCGGCAGGTCGACCAGCCGCACGCCGCCGACGACGATGCGTCCGCCGCTCGGCTCGGTGATGCCGGCCATGAGCCGGCCGAGGGTCGACTTGCCGGAGCCGGACGGGCCCACGATCGCGAGCCGCTCGCCGACGGCGAGGTCGAGGGTCACCCCGTGCAGCACCTCCGTGCCCTCGCGGTACGAGAACCGCACGTCCTCGGCGACCACGTGCTCGTCGGCCGGCTGCTCGCCGGTCGGGTGACGGTCCTCCGGCACGTCGGCGACGCCGATGATGCGCGAGAGCGCCGTGGTGCCGACCTGGATCTCGTCCAGCCAGCTGATCAGCTCGTCCACCGGGGACACCAGCTGCATCGCGTAGAGGGCGACCGCCGTGACGGCGCCGATGGAGGCCGCGCCCGCGCCGACGAGGAACGCGCCCCATGCGATCACCACGATCACCGGGAGCAGGAACGCGATGTCGGTGCTGGGGAAGAACCACGACCGCAGCCACAGCGTGTACCACTCCGAGTCGCGGCGCTCCCGCAGGGCGGCGTCGATCTTCGCGCGCTGCGCCGGGGCCAGGCTGAGCGCCTCGATGGTGCGCACGCCGTCCACCGTCTCGCTGATGGTGCCGCCGAGCGTCGCGTACGAGGCCAGCTGGCGCTGGTATCCCGGGCCCGAGCGCTTGAGGTACCACCGGGCGGCGATCACCAGGATGGGCACCCCGGCGAACATCGCGACGGCGACCGCCGGGTTCACCAGGAACGCGGCGACCACGGTCAGCACGGCCGTGACGCCGGCGACCAGGATGCGCGGGACGCCGAACCGCACGGTCTGCGCGACCGACTGGATGTCGTTGGTGGTGCGCGCCAGCAGGTCGCCGGTCCCCGCCGCCTCCACCGTGGAGAGCGGGAGGCGCGCGACGGTCGCGAGGAACTCCTCGCGCAGCTGCGCGAAGACGCCCTCGCCGAGCACCATCGACTGCCGCTGGGCGAACCGGATGAGCACCGCCTGGCAGACGATGGCCCCGAGCAGGATGAGTGCGATGGCGTCGATGCCGCTCGCGACCAGCGTGCGGCCGGTGACGCCGTCGATGATGACGCCGATGAGCGCAGGCCCGGCGAGGCCGGCCACCGCCGCGAGGGTGTGCAGCACGAGCACGACGGAGAGCGCACCGCGGTGCTGGCGGATGAGCCGGACGCCGGTGGCCCGGACCGTCGCGGTGCTAGCGATCGGAAGCAGCATCGCCGCTCCCCTTCCTGTTCCGCTTCGACTTCTTCTTCTCGGTTCTGGTCTTCTCCGGCCGCTGCGCGGTCACCGGGTGCGTGGCCGTCCACAGGGCGTCGATGGAGCCGGTCCACGCCGCATCGAGGTCTTCGCCGTCGGCGGGCTCTGCGGCGCTGATGGTGCGCGACACGATCGCCCGGTAGAGGTCGCCGAGGTCGTCCTCCTGGCGCAGCAGGGACTGGTGGGTGCCTGTGCCGACGACGCGGCCCTTCCGCACCACGGCGACGGTGTCCATCCGGTCGAGCAGCAGCGGGCTGGCCGTGACGACGACGGTGGTGCGTCCGTCGCGCGCCTGGCGCAGCCGCTCGGCGATCTGCGACTCGGTGTGCGCGTCGACCGCGCTCGTCGGCTCGATCAGCACGAGCACCTCGGCGTCGGTGAGCAGCGCCCGGGCCAGGCTGAGCCGCTGCCGCTGGCCGCCGGAGAAGGTACGGCCGCGCTCGGCGACGCTCTCGTGCACGCCCTCGGGCAGCGCGTCGACCGTCTCGGTCGCGGCGGCGGTATCGAGGGCGGCGGACACGCGGCGGAGGCGGCCGGTGGAGGTGTCTGTGTATTCGTCGTCGCGGACCGGGAGCGTGTCGAGCCCGTCGAGCAGCCTCCCGCCGAAGAGGTGCGGGTTGGCGTCGTTGACGACGATCCGCTCGCGCACCTGTCGCACCGGCACGCGGGTGTGGTCCACTCCACCCCACAGCACGGGCGCCTCGCGGTGCACGGCGTCGTCGAACCGGCCGAGGCGGGTCGCGATCCCGGCGGCCTCGTCGGGGTCGGCGTCCACGATCGCGGTGAAGCGCCCGGGGTGGATGACGACGCCGGACGCGAGGTCCTCGATCGCCGACCCCCAGGCCGGCGCCTCCGCGACCTCCTCCGTGTCGCGTGCGGCGGGCTGGGTGCGCAGCACCGAGAGCACGCGGCGCGCGGAGACGACGCCCGCGGTGAACGTCTGTGCGGCCTCCACCGCCGTGCGCAGCGGCAGCACGAGGAAGGTCGCGTAACCGTAGAACGCGGTCAGCTGTCCCGGCGTGATGCTGCCGTCGATGGCGAGGTGCGCGCCGAACCAGACGATGAAGACGAGGAACGCGCCGGGCAGCAGCACCTGGAGCCCGTCGAGCCAGCTCTGCGTCTTCGCGACCCCGACGCCGGCCGCGCGGACGCGCTGCGACTGCCGGGCGTAGCGCTCTACGAACTCCTGCTCGCCGCCGATGCCGCGCAGCACCCGCAGCCCGACCACCGTGTCGGCGCCAAGGGTGGTCAGGCCGCCCGACTCCTCCCGCCAGACGGCCTGGCGGCTGCGCAGCGGGCGCAGCAGCAGCGCCAGCAGCGCCGCGACCGCCGGAACGCCGATCACGACCGCGAGCCCGAGCGGAAGGGAGGCGTTCAGCATGATGATCGACACGACGACGAACGCGACGACGCCGCCGCACAGCCGGGCGGAGACCTCGTACATCGCCCCGAGGCGCAGGGAGTCGGTGCTCACGGTCGCGACGATCTCGCCGGAAGAGGTGGTGGCGGTAATGGCCGGCCCGGTCTCGGCCGAGTGGTACCCGATCAGCCGCGCGACGCCGAGCGACGACCGCAGCCAGTTGGAGACGGCCATGCGGTGGCGCAGCATCCCCGTGACGGCCTGGACGACGGCGACCCCCAGCAGCGCGCCGCACCACACCCACAGCCGGGCCGAATCGCCGGACACCCCCTCGTCGACCGCCCGGCCGAGCAGGTAGGGCCAGACGGCCTGGCACAGCATCCAGATCACACCGAAGACGACGCCGCCGGTCAGCGTGGCGGGCTGCCGGGCGGCCTGCCAGAGCAGGAAGCGCGGGACGGAGGAGAGGTGCTTGCCGGACGGGCGGTCGCCGGGACCGGGGGTGGACGGACGGGCAGCGCGGACGCTGGACACGAGGTGCTCCTGGGGGGTCGAGCGATTCGAGAGGGGGAGGGTGGTGCTGCAGGGCGGGGGTTGTGCGCTCAGCGCCCCGGCGGTGTCAGCGCGGCGACGGCGGCCGCATCCAGGGCGGCCGCGGGCGCCTGCCGGAGCAGGAAGCTGAGCTGGGCCGCCGTCTCCAGCTCTTCGGCGAGGTCGATCGCGGCGTCCAGGGTGGCGGCGGCGACGACGGGCCCGTGATTCGCGAGCAGCAGCACCGGATGCCCTGGCGCCGCGGCCGCGACGCCGGCGGCGAGGTCCGCGCTGCCGGGCGCGGCGTAGGGGACGAGCGGGACGTCCCCGAGCCGCATCACCCGGTAGGGCGTGAGCGGCGGGAGCGGGGCGAAGCCGCGCTCGTCGGGCGGCAGGCACGCGAGCGCGGTGGCATACGGCGAGTGCAGGTGGACGACCGCGGTCGCCTCGGGATGCGCGGCGTACATCGCCGCGTGCAGCGGAAGCTCCTTGGTCGGTCGCGGCGCGCCCTCCTGGTCGGCCGGGGTGGCGGCCAGCTCGTGCTCGACCACGGAACGCAGCGAGGAACCGGTCGGCGTCGCGACGATGCGCGAGCCGACGCGGACGCTGACGTTGCCCGAGCTGCCGGGCGACAGGCCGGCGGCGGAGAGGTGGCGGCAGGCGCGCACGATCGCGGTCCGGGCCCCGGCCTCGCGCTCCTCGCTCACGGCGCCGCCTCCCAGGCATCGGTGAACAGCCCGGGGCCGCCGAAGTTGCCGGACTTCAGCAGCACGGCGACCGTGCGGCCCGCGCTGTCGGCGACGGCCCACGGCACGCCGGGCGCGGCCTGCGACCCGATGCGGAGGCGGTCGATGCCGAGCGTGGCCGTGACCGCGCCGGAGGTCTCGCCGCCCGCGACGAGGAGGTGGCTGACGCCGAGTTCGTGCACGGCGAAGGCGGCGAGGGTGGCGATCGCGTCCTCGAGCAGGGTGGCGGCGCGCTCGGCGCCGAGCGCGCGCTGGGCGGCCGCGACCTCCGGGGAGGCGTGGATCAGGACGGGCGCGAGCCGGTCGGCGCGCGCGGCCAGCGCATCCCGGACGCGGTCGAGGGCGGAGGGACCGGCGGCCAGCTCCAGCGGGTCGAGCACGAGGCGCTCGCCGGGGAAGGCGGCGATCTGCCCGCGCGTCGCAGCGGAGGCGCTCCCGGCGAGGATGACGCGCCCGGTCACCGGCACGGCCGGCAGCGTGGAGGCCGGCGTGCCTCCGGAGGGGCCCGCCGCGGCGCGTGCGAGCGCCGTCGCGACCCCCGCTCCGCCTCCGGCGACGACCGGTCGTTCCTCCGCCAGCGCAAGTACCGCGCGGGCGATGGCGACGAGGTCGGCCTCGGTGAGCGCATCCACCAGCGTGTGGCCGTCGCCGACGGCCGAGGCGATCGCGTCGGAACCGCGCTGCACCTCCTGCCACCGGACGAGGCCGACCGTCCGCCCGGTCTGCGGCCGCAGGAGCCGGACGAGGTCGGAGTCGCGCATGGGCGTGAGCGGATGGTCGCGCATGGGCGACTCCGCGAGCGGCACGCCGTCGACGAACAGGGTGCCCTGGTACTGCGTGCGGCCGGACCCCGGTGTTGCGGGCGTGCCGACGGTGACGGCCGTGCCGTCGGCAGCGGCAACGCCGGCCAGCGCATCCGCTACGGGTCCGATGTTGCCATGGGCCGTCGAGTCGAAGGTGGAGCAGTACTTCTGGTAGAGCTGCGTCGCGCCCGCCGCTCGCAGCAGGCGTGCCGCGTCCGTCGCCGCGGCCACCGCCTCCGCGACGGGCGCGGTGCGGATCTTGAGCGCGACGACCGCGCAGCCGGGGCCGTCGGCCGCGAAGGCGTCCGGCGCCTTGGACGACGTGCCGAGCAGCACGGTCGCAGGGAGTCCGGCCTCGACCACGCGGCCCGCGAGATCGCAGGCGCCCGTGACGTCGTCGGCGACGGCGCCGAGGCGCATCACGAGACGCCGACCCCCGTCTCGTCGCCGAGGGGGCCGGCCGCGGCGGGCGTGTGCTCGCCGGCCACGACCACCGTCGCACCGGCGTCGCGCAGGGCCTTCAGGTCGTCGGGGTCGGCCCCGGCGTCGGTGAGGATGATATCCACCAGGTCGAGGCCGCCCACGCGGATGGGGGCGCGCGAACCGAGCTTGGAGTGGTCCACCAGCAGCACGCGCAGGCGCGCGGTGCGCACCAGCTCCTGCTTGAGCTCGGCGTCGAGCGAGTTGGCGCACAGGATGCCCGTCGTGTCGACGGCGGTCGCGGAGAGCACCGCGACATCGACCGCGTACTCGGCGATCGTGCGGCGGGCGGCGGCGCCGGCGAAGCTGCGCGTCTCGCTCTGGTAGACGCCGCCGACGGCGACGAGCTCCACGTCGCCGCGCTCGATGGCGGACTGGATGACGGGGGCCGAGTGGCTGACGATCGTGGTGCCGGGCCGCAGCATCCCGGCCAGCGGAGCGACCGTCGTGCCGGCGTCGAGGGCGACCGTGGCCGCTCCGTCGAGCAGCTCGAGGCACGCCTCGGCGATGGTGCGCTTCTCGCCGCTGCCGGTGACCGCGCGCTCGTCGAAGGGGCGGCCGTGGCCGAGGTTCGGGAGGCTGGCGCCGCCGACGACGCGGCGGGCGAGGCCGTCGCCCTCCAGCTGTCGCAGGTCTCGGCGGATGGTCATCTCAGAGACGCCGAGCTCTTCCGCGACCCGCGAGGAGGACACGTAGCCTTCGGCGGAGAGCCGGCGGAGCAGCTCTTCGCGGCGGGCGGGGGCGTCGGTGTAGCGCACGCGTCCATCCAATCGGCTGCTCGCCACGCTTGTCAACAATCGGACAAATCTTGACTCGAATGTTCAGAAGTGAACAGAATGGGGGACGTGACCTCCGCTCCTCTCGCCGCCCTCGGCGTGGACGTCGGCACCACCAACACCAAGGTGGTCCTGGCCGTGTTCGGCGACCCCGTGCGCGAGGAGCGCACGCTGACCGTGCCGACCCCCGGCACCGGAGCGGGCCTGCAGGCCGTGGTCCTGACCGCGATCCGGGACGTCGTGCTCGACAGCCCGCACCCGGTCGCCGCGATCGGCGTCGCATCGATGGGCGAGACGGGATGCCTCACGGCGCCAGACGGCGAACCCCTCGGCGGCCTGCTGCGCTGGGCCGACGGCGACACCTCGACGGCGGAACGGCTGGCCGCCTCCGCGGGCGCGGACGCGCTCTACGCGGCGACAGGCGTCCCGGCCCCGGCGAAGTCGCCGCTCACGCACTGGCTGCGGCTGGCCGAGCAGGGGGATGCGCGGCTCGCCGACGCCCGCTGGCGCGGCGCGGACGCCCTGGTCGTCGCCGCGCTGACCGGTGAGGCCGTGACCGACCACACCCTGGCCGCCCGCACGATGGCGTACCGGCTGCCCGACGCCGGCGAACCGCTCGCCGAGTCGTTCGATGCCGACCTGCTCGCGCTCGCCGGCATCGCTCCGGACCGCTTCCCTCGCGTCGTTCGTCCGGGCGATGTCGCGGTGCGGCTCACGCCGCAGGCCGCGGCGGCGCTCGGGCTGCGCGCAGGCATCCCGGTCGTCGCGGCCGGTCACGACCACGCGGTCGGCGCCTGGGCCGCCGGAGTGCGCGAGCCGGGCGACGCCGCAGACTCGGTCGGCACGGCGGAGGCACTGCTGCGGGTCGCATCCCACGTGGACAGGGAGGCCGCCCGGCGTCAGGGCATGAGCCTCGCCCGCACGGTCGACGGCCGCCACGAGACCCTGCTGGCCGGCAACCCCACCGCGGGTGCGCTGGTCGAGTGGGCGTTCGCCGAGCTGCTGCCCGGCGCCGACCGGCACGACCTCTTGGAGCACGCCGCCGGGATGGCCGACGGCCCGGTGCACGCCTTCCTCCTCCCGTATCTGCGCGGCAGGCAGTCGCCGCAGCCCGACGCCGCGGCCTCGCCGCGCCTGGTGCGGCTGGCCGGCGGCGGCGACGCGAGCGTCTCCGACCCCGGTGCGACGCTCGTGGCCGTCCTCGCCGGCCTCGCCCTCCAGCTGGCCTGGATGGACGCCGCCCAGACCGGCCTCGCCGGCCCGCGCCGCGACGAGCTCGCCGTGCTCGGCGGCCCGGGCGCCGCCAACGACGGCTGGTGGCGGCTCAAGCAGCGCATCCTTCCCGGCACCCTCCGTCGGGTGGAGGCCGCTGAACCCGTCGCCACCGGCGCCGCCCTGCTCGCCGCGCACCGCGTCGCCGGCCTCACGACCTCGCTGCCCCTGCGCAGCGCCGACAGCGCCGCCTCCGCGGGCGATCCGGCCTTGCTGGACGCCTTCGTGGAAGCGGCGACGCTCCACGACAAGGAACCCGCATGACCGACACCGCCTCCCGTCCCGCGCTCGACCTCGATGCCATCGCGCGCCCCTCCGGCGCCCTCGCGATGGTGGCGATGGACCAGCGCGAGAGCCTCCGCCACATGTTCGACCTCGCAGGCGCGGGACGCCCCGGCGACGATGTGCTCATCCGCTTCAAGCTCGACGTCGCCGAGGCCTTGGGGCCGCTCGCGTCGGGCTTCCTGATCGACCGGCACTACGGCTTCGAGGCGGTGCGCGACGTGCTGCCCGCCGGCACCGGCCTGATCCTCGCCGCCGACGACCTCACCCAGGAGGACGGCGGACCGGTCGAGGAGACCGCGCTCGACGAGGTGGTGCTCACGCAGACCGACCTGGACGGCGTCGCCGCCCTCAAGCTGCTCGTCATCTGGCGCCGCGACGCGAAGCGCGAGCAGCGGGTGCGCCTGGTGGAGCGGTTCGTCGCCGAGTGCAGCGCCCGCGGCGTCCTCTCGGTGCTCGAGCCCGTCGTGCGGGCGACGCCGGAGGAGCTGGACGCGGGCACCTGGGAGCTCGACGAGGCGATCCGCGAGGCGGCGGCCGAGCTGTCGCCCTCCGGCCAGAGCCTCTACAAGGTGCAGGTGCCGATGTCGGGCACCGGCGACGCGGCGCAGCAGCGGGAGGCGAGCGAGCGGCTGAACGCCGCCATCACCGGCCCGTGGGTGGTGCTGTCGCAGGGCGTGGACCGTCCCGCGTTCCTGCCCGCGGTCGAGGCCGCCTGCCGCGCCGGCGCGAGCGGCTTCCTCGCCGGCCGAGCGCTGTGGAGCGACGTGGTCGGGCGCGATGACGTGCCGTCCGCGCTGCGCGAGCCGTCCGTCCCGCGGCTCGAGGCTCTGATCGAGGTCGTCGACCGCGAGGCCCGGCCGTGGCGGGAGGCGCGATGATCGCGGGTCTGCTGCACACCGTCCCGGCCCTCGCCGCGACCTTCGACGCGCTCGTCGCGGACGCCGTCCCCGGCGCCCAGCGCGAGCACATCGTCGACGCGTGGATGCTGGAGACCGCCATCGCCGAAGGCGTCACGCCCGCTGTGGAGGCCCGCGTGGCCTCCCACCTCCGCCACCTGCAGGAGGCCGGCGCCGACGCCGTCCTCGTCACCTGCTCCTCCATCGGCGAGGCCGCAGAGCGCGCTGCCGTCTCTCTGAGCATCCCCATCCTCCGCGTCGACGCCCCCATGGCCGCCCAAGCCATCGCCTCCCTCCCCACCGTCGCTTCCTCGATTAATCTGGCCGACACGCCGTCGGCGGGTGGATTAAGTGAGGAAGCGACGCTGGGGCGACGGGTCGTGGTGCTGGCGACCAACAGGGCGACGCTGGGGCCGACGACGCGGCTGATCGAGCGGGAGGCGGCGGCGCGCGGCGTCGACGCGAGCGTGACCGCGACGGTCGTCGAGGGAGCGGCCGCGGCGCGCGCCCGCGGCGACCAGGCGGGGCACGACCGGCTCATCGCCGACGCCGTCCGCGCTGCCGCGGCCGACGCGGGGGCCGGCGTGATCGTGCTCGCCCAGGCCTCGATGGCGGCCGCAGCGGAGTCGGCCGGCGTCGCCGTCCCCGTGCTCACCTCCCCGGCCGGCGGCGTCGCCAGCCTGGCGGAGACCCTGACCCCGTCGGACCCGGGGAAGCCGGACGCCAGCGCGAACCGGCCGGCCGCCCCCGGGTCCGGCGGAACCACCGACCCGCAGAACGGAGCATCGTCATGACCGGTGTCGACCTGCTCGCCTACGCCGACCGGCTCGGCGGCGACCTACCCCGCCTGCGCGAGGTGCTCGACGGGCCCCTGCGCGACTTCGCCGGCGTGCACATCCTGCCGTTCTTCGTGCCGTTCGACGGCGCCGACGCGGGCTTCGACCCCAGCGACCACGCCGCCGTCGACCCCCGGCTGGGCACCTGGGACGACGTCCGTGCGATCGCCGCGGAGCGCGAGGTGACCGCCGACCTCATCGTCAACCACGTCTCCAGCGAGTCCGCGGAGTTCGTGGACTGGCTGGCCCACGGCGAGCAGTCGCCGCACGACGGGATGTTCCTCACCTTCGACACCGTCTTCCCCGACGGCGCATCCGAGTCCGACATCACCGCGTTCTACCGCCCGCGTCCCGGCCTCTCGTTCACGGCGTACCGCATGGCCGACGGCCGACGACGCCTGGTGTGGACGACGTTCATGCCCAGCCAGGTCGACCTCGACGTGGCGAACGACCGCGCCCGCGCCTACCTGCGCCGCATCCTCGCGACCCTGCGGGCGGGCGGAGTCACCACGGTCCGCCTCGACGCGGTCGGCTACGCGGTGAAGACGCCCGGCACCGACAGCTTCATGACCCCGGAGACGCTCGACTTCGTGCGTGAGATCGTCGCGCTCGCCCGCGAAGAAGGCCTCCGCGTGCTCGTGGAGGTGCACGCCCACTACACGCAACAGCTCGCCATCGCGCCGCTCGTCGACTACGTCTACGACTTCGCCCTCGCGCCCCTCCTGCTGCACAGCCTCGGCACCGGGACCTCCGACCGCCTCGCCGAGTGGCTGCGCATCCGGCCGCAGAACGCCATCACGGTGCTCGACACGCACGACGGCATCGGCATCATCGACGCCGGCCCGTCGGGCGATCGCCCCGGGCTGATCGACCAGGACGAGATGGCCGCCATCTTCGCGCGCGCCGCCGAGGCCACGAACGGCCACTCGACGATCGCGTCCGTCATCCCGGCATGGATGAGCCTCCCGCACCAGATCAACGCCACCTTCTTCTCCGCCCTCGGCGCCGACGCGACGAGCTACCTGCTGGCCCGGGCGGTGCAGCTGTGGCTGCCGGGCCGCCCGCAGCTCTACTACGTCGGCCTGCTCGGCGGCCTCGACGACGTCGCGCTGTTCCAGCGCACCGGCCAGGGCCGCGACGTCAACCGGCACGTCTACACCCCGGATGAGCTGGACGCCGCGCTCGGCTCGGACGTGACCCGCGCCCAGCTGGCGCTCGTGCGGCTGCGCTCGATTCATCCCGCGTTCCGCGGCGAGTTCGGCTACGGTGTGGAATCGGACGGCTCGCTCCGCCTGCACTGGACGCTCGGCGATGAGCGCGCCGAGCTCACCGTGTCGTTCGGCCCCGCCCCCGCCTTCCGGCTGCACCTCACCGGCACAGGCGGCACCGTCTCCGCCGACGGCGTCGCCGCACTCGCCGCGCTCTGACGCTCCAGCCCCCACCCGCCCCTCCCGACCCCGGCCAGAGGACCATGCAGACCACCCAGGACATCACCGTCACCCGCAGCGCGACCGAGGTCGTGCTCGTCGCCCCCGCCTACACGCTCGGCGTCGCGCTCACCCGTCCGCGCGCCACCATCGCCGGCCCCGACGGCGAGCTGTGGAGCGACCTGTCGCTGCTGGCGAGCGTCGACCGGGTCGGGCTCCCCGACGAGAGCTGCGGCCCGACCGCGGTGACCGTCGAGGAGCAGGCCGACGGCAGCGTCCGGGTGACCGTGCTCAGCGATTCCAGCGCCTGGGCGACCAAGGCAGTCGTGCTGCACTGCACCCCGCGCGAGGTCCGCGCGCACGTCGAGGTGACGACCGAGGACGACGACGCCCGCATCGCCGACCTGACGATGTTCGGCGGGCAGGCGACGCTCCCGTCGGGCGCGGCGGGCACCTTCCGCTCCGGCATCCGGTTCCCGTCGGTGTTCGTGCCGACGCCGACCGAGCCCATCCAGGTCGTCCGGCTGTCGAACACGCAGGCGCAGCTCGGCGTGGTCGGCGACGCCGAGCCCGGCCGCCTGCACGGCATCTTCTCGCCGCCGCCGCTCGTCTTCGCGCTCGGCCGCCCCTCCATCGCCGCCGACGCCCCGCACGGCCCCACCGACATGCCGGTCGGCGACTGGCTCGGCGTCTCCGTGGTCGCCCCGGTCGCGCAGCTCGGCTTCACCACCTACCGCTACGACGCGCTCGACGGCGGCTTCCTGCTGCGGCTCGCCTACGAGGGCCACACCCGCGTGCGGGCCGGTGGATGGGTGTCCCCCGAGTTCGTGCTGCGCCCCGCGGGCGCGCCGCTCACCGCGATCCGCGACTACCGCGACGACCTGGCCGCGCGCGGCTGGGCGGCTCCCGCGCCCGAGCAGGCCGACTGGTGGCACGAGCCCATCTTCTGCGGCTGGGGCGCGCAGTGCGCGCTCGCGGTGCGGATGAGCCACGAGGGCGAGGAGCTCGCCACCGACAACGCGGACGGCTTCGTCCTCCCCGCCGGCGCCGCGTTCGCCCCCGACCTCGCCCGCCAGTACCTCTACGACCGCTGGCTGCGCCGGCTCGCCGAGCGCGACATCCACCCAGGCACCGTCGTCATCGACGACCGCTGGCAGGCCGACTACGGCACCAACACCGTCGACACCGAGAAGTGGCCCGACCTGCGCGGCTGGATCGACGAACGCCACGCCGAGGGCCAGCGCGTCCTGCTCTGGTTCAAGGCGTGGGATCCGACCGGGCTCCCGCCGGAACTGACCGTGCGCGACTCGGCCGGCCGGCCGGTGTCCGTCGACCCGTCCAACCCCGCGTACCTGGAGGCGCTCGCCGAGCAGGTGACCGGGATGGTGTCCCCCGACGGCCTCGACGCGGACGGCTTCAAGGTCGACTTCACGCAGCGCGCTCCGTCCGGGGTCGGACTCCGCACCCACGCCGACGACGTCTGGGGCATCAACGCGCTGCACGCGATCGTGCGCACCATTCACGACGCCGCGAAGGCCGCCAAGCCGGACGCGCTCGTGGTGACCCACACCGTCCACCCGTCGTTCTCGGACGTCACCGACATGGTGCGCCTCAACGACGTGCTGGAGGACTCCGTGCACGGCGAGCCGGTGCCGGTGGGCGACCAGCTGCGGTTCCGGCACGACATCGCGGCCGCGGCCCTCCCCGGTCACGCCATCGACACCGACCAGTGGCCGATGCCGAACCGGGAGGAGTGGCTCGCCTACGCGCGCATCCAGCCGCAGCTCGGCGTGCCGGCGCTCTACTATGTGGAGTCCATCGACAACAGCCGCGAGACGGTCACCGACGCCGACCTCGACGAGATCGCCGGGCTGTGGCACGACTACCGCGCGCTGCGGGCCGGCCGCGAACGCACCGAGAGGGAGCCGAGCGCCGTATGACAGCGTTCACCGAGGTCGCCCCGGGCGTGCACCGGTTCGCGGACACGTGCAACGTCTACGTCGTCATGCCCGGCCCGGGAGGAGTCCCTGAGGCGGGCGGCGCGATCGCGATCGACTTCGGCTCGGGGGACGTGCTCGACCACCTCGGCGAGCTCGGGCTGACCACCCTCGACGCGGTGCTGATGACGCACCACCACCGCGACCAGGGTCAGGGCCTTCCGCGGGCGGTCGCCGCCGGCATCCCGATCTTCGTGCCGCCGGTGGAGCAGGACCTGTTCGCCCGGGTCGACGAGATGTGGTCGGCGCGGGCGCTCTACAACGACTACAACCTGCGCCAGGACCGCTTCTCGCTGCTCGACCCGGTGCCGGTCGCCGGCACGGTTCCGGAGTACCGGACCGCGCGCTTCGGCGGCGTCGACGTTAAGACCGTGCCGACGCCCGGGCACACCATGGGATCGGTGACCTACCTGGTGGAGGCGGGGGACGCGCGGGTCGCCTTCACCGGCGACCTCATCTACGCTCCGGGCAAGGTCTGGTCGCTGGCGGCGACCCAGTGGTCGTACACCGAGAACGAAGGCCCGGCGATGACCGTGCTCTCCTGCCTGCTGCTGCAGGAGGAGGAGCCGACCGTCCTGCTGCCGTCGCACGGCGAGCCGATGCCCGACGCGGTGGACGCCCTGGAGCAGCTGGCGACCCGGATGAGCGGCTACGTCGACTCGCGCCGCACCCACCCCTGGGACCTGCGCGACTGGCTGGAGCGCCCCTTCGTCCGCCTGACCGACCACCTGCTGCTCAACCGCACCGCCAACTCCTGTGTGTACGTGCTGCTCAGCGACTCGGGCGCGGCCCTGTTCATCGACTACGGGTACGACATGTCCACGGGCTGGCCGGCGGGCACCGACCGCGCCGCGCGCCGCCCGTGGCTGGCGTCGCTTCCCGCCCTGAAACGCGACTTCGGCGTCACCTCGGTGGAGGTCGTGCTGGGCACGCACTACCACGACGACCACATCGCCGGCCTGAACCTGCTGCGCGACGTGGAGGGCACCGCGGTGTGGCTGCCCGAGAACGTCGCGCCGATCATGGCCGACCCGATGCGCACGGACCTGCCGTGCCAGTGGTTCGAGCCCATCCCCGCCGACCGCGTGCTCGGCCTCGGCGAGACGGTGCGCTGGCAGGAGTACGAGATCACGACGCACGAGCTGCCGGGGCACACGCTCTATGCCGCCGCGTTCGAGTTCGAGGTGGACGGCGTGCGCGTCCTCGCCACGGGCGACCAGCAGACCGCCGAGGGGCAGCTCGGCGTGCAGCGCGAGATCCTCAACTACCAGTACCGCAACCGGTTCCGTCGTGACGACTTCATCCAGAGCGCCGCGCTGTACCGGCGGGTGGCGCCGGGTCTGATGATCACCGGTCACTGGCAGGGCCGCGAAGTGGACGAGGACTACCTGCAGCTGCTCACCGAGCAGGGCGACGAGCTGGCCGCCATCCACGACGGACTGCTGCCGGACGACGGGATGCAGCCCCCGGCCGACGGCAACCTCGTGCTGGTGGAGCCGTTCTACCAGCGCGTGCCGGCCGGCGCCCCGCTGGAGTACGAGGTCGTCGTCGTGAACGCGTACGACGACGCGCGCGAGGTCGTGGCGTGGCTGGTCACGCCGGAGGGGTGGAGCGATCCGTCACCCGAGTCGGTCGTCGCCGGCGCGGGGGAGACCGTACGGCTGCGGTTCGCCGTGCGCGCGGGCGAGGCGCCGCGGAAGCGGCAGCGGCTCGCGGCCGACGTCACCGTCGGCGCGGTGCGGTACGGGCAGGCGGGGGACGCGGTGGCGGACGTCGTCACGGCCCTCGACACCGGGGGGACGCTCGGTTAGCCTTCGGGCGTGGACCGCATCCCGCTGCATCGCGAATGGCACGGCGACCCGGACTCCCCGCGCCCGCCGCTGCTGCTCATCCACGGCGGCGGCTCGACCATCCAGAGCAACTGGGGGCTGCTGCTGCCGCGCGTCGCGCCGACCCGGTCGGTGTTCGCGGTCGAGTTGCAGGGCCACGGGCGCACCACGGCGGGCGACCGCCCGGCGAGCTTCGAGGGGTCGGCGGACGACGTCGCCGCCGTCCTGGCCGAGCTGCGGCTCGGGCCGGTGGACGTGCTCGGCTTCAGCAACGGCGGACAGGTGGCGCTGCAGCTCGCGGCTCGGCATCCGTCGGCGGTGCGGAGGCTCATCGCCGCGTCGGCGCCCGTGCGCCGGTCGGGCATGGTCGACGGCTTCTGGGAGGGACTGGAGGCGGGGACGTTCGACGACCTGCCCGCACCGTACCGGGCCGCCGACCTCGCGGTCAGCCGCGACCCGGAGCACGCCAGGCGGATGTTCGAGCTCGACCGGGAGCTGATGCTCGGCTTCCAGGACTTCCCCGACGAGCTGCTGGCGTCCATCCACGCGCCGACCCTCGTCGTCGGAGCCGACCACGACGTGGTCCGCCCTGAGCACTTCGTGGAGCTGGCCGCGCTCCTCCCCGACGCCCGCCTCCTCATCGTCCCCGGCGTCCACGGCGACTACCTCGGCGAGCTCCTCGCCGCCGCCGGCGACCCGACCCTGCTCGCGCGCACCCTCCCGCACCTCCTCGCCTTCCTCGACGCCGCCTGACCCCCACCGTCGAGTCTGCGAAGACTGCACGCTCGCACGGCGTGTCGCGTGCAGTCTTCGTGTACTCGACGGTGGGGGGTCAGGCTGCGAGGAGGGCGTCGACCTGGGTGAGGGCCTGGATCATGCCCTCCTCCTGGCCCATGGCGAGGAGCTCGTCCATCTGGGCGGCACTGTCGAACTGGGAGAGGATGGTCATGCGGGTGCGGCCGTCGTGCTCCTCGAAGGTGGCCGTCATGCGTCCGGGCTCGCCGGGGGCCGGCGCGCCGCCCTCCTCGGCGAAGCCGTCATCGACCACGATGCGGTCGATCGGCTCGATCTCGACGAACCGCCACCAGCCCCAGGCTCTGCCGCCCTCGGGCAGGGTCATGTAGTAGGTCGCGCGTCCGCCCGGCTCGAACTCGAACACCTCGAACGTCGCCGGGTACCCGGGCGGGCCCCACCAGCGCTCGAGCTGCCGCGGGTCGGACCACAGCTGCCAGATCCGCTCGCGCGATGCGTCGTACTCGGTGACGATCGTGAGCGTCAGCGCGTCCGTGTCCTTGGTCGACTCGATGAAGGTCATCGGCCCGTCCTTTCGTCGGTGTCGTTCGTCTCTGCGGCGAGGATGCCGTCGATGGCGAGGTCGCGGTGCCGCCAGATCTCCTCGAAGCGGTCGAGCAGCTGCGCCGCCCGCCGGATCGTCTCGGGGTCGCCGCTGACCACGCGTTCACGCCCGCGGGCGGCCTTCCGCACGAGGCCGGCCCGCTCGAGCACGGCCACGTGCTTCTGCACGGCGGCGAAGCTCATCTCGTAACGCCGCGCGAGCTCGCTCACCGAGTGCTCGCCGCGCAGCGACCGCGCGACGATGTCGCGCCGCGTCGCATCCGCCAGCGCGTGGAAGATGCGATCCACCTCGGCATCCGAAAGCTTATCTACAACCATTTGGTTGTAGATTAGCGCGACCGTCGCGCCGACACAAGGCCGGGCTCCGCCGAGTGGTGACATGACGTCGCGATTCGAGCTCAGTGGTGACGGGATGTCACTGCTCGACACGTGGGGTGCGCCGCGCCCGGAGGGGGCGCCGTGTTGACCCGCCTGCCCCGCTCGCCCTAGTATCTGTGGGAACGATCCCACACGATCCCACACGATCCACCGGCGCAGGCGTGGTCGTGCACCCTCGGAAGGACATGATGGCAAACGGCCCCCGCGCCGTCCTCTCGCTCGACATCGGCGGCACCAAGCTCGCTGTCGGTGTGGTCACGGAGGATGGACGAACCCATGCACTCACCGTCGAACCCACGCGTCGTGAGGAGGGTCCGGGTGTAATCGTTCCCAGACTGTTCGACATGGGACACCGGGCGATCGCGGAGTCCGGACTGCACGTCGAGGCCGTCGGCATCTCCTGCGGCGGACCGCTCGACGCCAAGACCGGCGTGCTGACCGGCCCGCTGCACCTGCCGGGCTGGGTCGACCTGCCCATCGTGGAGCTGGCCGAGCGCGAGTTCGGCATCCCCGCCGTGCTCGAGAACGACGCCACTGCGGGCGCCCTCGGCGAGTTCCGCTACGGCGCCGCCCGCGACGCCGACACCATGGTCTACCTGACGATCTCCACCGGGATCGGCGGCGGCGCCGTCATCGGCGGGCGCCTGCACCGCGGCGCGGCCGGCAACGGCGGCGAGTTCGGCCACGTGATGGTCCGCACCGACGGCCGGCCCTGCCTCTGCGGGCGGCGCGGCTGCCTCGAGGGGTACGCATCCGGCACCTCGATCGCCCTGCGTGCCCGCGAGGCCGTCGCCGAGCGCGGGCAGGGCTCCGCGCTCGCCCAGCTGCCGGCCGTCCGGGCGGAGGACGTGGTCGCGGCCGCCTCGTCGGGCGACGCGCTCGCCACCGAGCTGTGGGAGGAGACGATCGACGTACTCTCCACCGCCCTGACCGACCTGGTCAACGTCTTCGAGCCCGACCTGGTCGTGCTCGGCGGCGGCGTCACCCGGTCCGGCGACGCGCTCGTCGTCCCGGTGCGGGAGCGCGTGGCCGCATCCGCAATGCCGCCGGCGGCGGCCGCATCCACCGTCGTGCTCGCCGAGCTCGGGGACGTCGTGTGCGTCGTCGGCGCCGGTGCGGTCGCCTTCGACCGTCTCGACCAGCTTGCGGGAGCCGGTGCCGGCACCCGCGCCGGAGCCCCGAAGGGAGACAACCGTGGCTGAGTGGATGCGCGAGCAGCTGCAGGCGCACATCGAGGTCGCCGAGCATGGCCGGACGCTGCTTCCGGCGCTGCGCGAGGTCGGGAGGGTGCTGTGCGACGCGTTCGAGCAGCGCGGCATCCTGTACACGTTCGGCAACGGGGGCAGCGCGGCCGACGCGCAGCACTTCACGGGCGAGATCATCGGGCACTACAAGCGCGACCGCAGGCCGCTCGGCGCGGTGACGCTGAGCACCGACCCGACCACGATGACCTGCATCGCCAACGACTACTCGTACGACGACGTGTTCTCGCGGCAGGTGCTCGGCCTCGCGCGTCCCGGCGATGTGGTCGCGGCCTTCACGACGAGCGGACGGAGTGCGAATATCGTCGAAGCGTTGGAAGCGGCGAAGTCGGCCGGTGCGACGACGGTGCTGTTCGGCGGGGGCGACGGCGGCCCGGCGAAGCAGTTCGCCGACTACGCGCTGCTGAGCCCGTCCACGACCACCCCGAGGATCCAGGAATTCCACACGTTCATGCTCCACGTGCTCTCCGAGATCGTGGACGCGTGGGCCGACGGCGACGAGGAGTGCGCACTGTGACCGACCGCGAGACCCAGCCGGCCGACGGCTCCGGACTTTCTCTCGTCGACACGCCGCGGACGGGTGGAGAAACTCCGGAGAAGACGGCGACGGACGCAGCGCAGCACGAGAGGGTGAGCGCCGCCGTCGATCCGACGGGGTCCGCGCCGGTCGCCAACGCGCCGGCCGGGACGCAGCCCCGCGACCTCCCGCCGGCGCCGCGCCCGACCGCGACACCCGACCGCACCCTCCACATGATCGGCAACGCCCACCTCGACCCGGTGTGGCTGTGGCCGTGGCAGGAGGGCTACCAGGAGGCGCGCGCGACCTTCTGGTCCGCCATCCACCGCATGGAGGAGTACCCCGACTTCGTCTTCACCTGCGACCAGATCGTGCTGCTCAGCTGGGTGGAGGAGTCCGACCCCGAGCTGTTCGAGCAGATCAAGCGCCGCGTGGCCGAGGGTCGCTGGGTGAACGTCGGCGGGTGGTGGGTCGAACCCGACAACAACATGCCGATGGGCGAGAGCTTCGTGCGCCAGGGCCTCTACGGCCAGCGCTACCTGGAGTCGCGGTTCGGCATCCCGTCGACCGTCGGCATGAACGTCGACCCGTTCGGCCACAATGCGATGCTGCCCCAGATCCTGCGCGGGCAGGGCATGGATTCGTACACGTTCCTGCGCCCGGGCCCGCACGAGTCCGACCTCGCGCCGAGCCTGTTCTGGTGGGAGGCCCCCGACGGCTCCCGCGTGCTGGCGTACCGCATCCCGTTCGAGTACTGCAGCCCGCCCGGCTCCGTCGACGGCCAGACGGAGAAGGCGCTCGCGTCGCTCGACCGCACGGTCGGCTTCGGCGAGAACGCCACGGCGATGGTGTTCTACGGCGTGGGCAACCACGGCGGCGGCCCGACGATCGCGAACATCGAGTCCATCCACCGCTACGACCGGATGGGCTCCTTCGGAAGGATGACGATGTCCTCACCGCGCACGTACTTCGACGAGGTGCTCGGCCGGGGCGAGGCGTTCCTCGACGCCCTGCCGGTGCGCCGCGACGACCTGCAGCACCACGCGCCGGGATGCTACTCCGCCCACTCCGGCATCAAGGCCTGGCAGCGCCGCGCCCAGTTCGCGGTGCTGAACGCCGAGCGCTGGGCGGCCGTCGTCGCCGCGTCGGACGGCGTCGAGTACCCGCGCGAGCAGCTGGAGACGGCGTGGAAGCAGGTGCTGTTCAACCAGTTCCACGACATCCTGCCCGGCTCGGCGATCGAGCCGTCGTACGACGACGCCCGCGACCAGCTCGGCGAGGCGGTGTCGATCTCGAAGCGCATCGTCACCCGGGCGCACAACATCATCGCCCGCCAGGTGCAGGTGGACCGCGAGGACGGCACGCAGCCCGTGCTCGTCTTCAACCCGCACCCCTGGCCGGTGTCGGTGGATGTGGACTTCCAGTACGGCGCCCAGCGCGGCGGCGTGCACGTGGTCGACGAGGCGGGCGAGCCGGTCGTGTTCCAGAACTCGCAGTCGACCGCGACCACCGACGACGTCTCGCGGGGCGCCGTGGTCTTCCGCGCCGACGTTCCCGCGCTCGGCTACCGCCTCTACCGGCTGCGGCCGGGCCCCGGCCCGGGGGTGGCCTCCGGTGCCCTCACCGTCACGCAGGACACGCTGGAGAACGAGCACGTCCGCATCCGCATCGACCAGGAGACCGGGTGGATCTCGTCGTACCTGGTCAAGGCGACCGGCGTGGATGTGATGGCCGGCGTCGACGGCACGCAGCACACCCAGATCAACGACGACCCGACCGACACCTGGGGCCACCGCGTCATCTCCTACGCCTGGCCGGGCGCGACGATGGAGCTGAAGCGCATCGTCGTCCGCGAGACCGGGCCGCTGCGCTCGCGGGTGCGCGTCGAGCGGGCGTGGGGCGCATCCACACTGGTGGAGGAGCTCATCCTCGACCACGACTCGGCCGTGCTGCGGGTGAACGTGACGCTCGACTGGCGCGAGCAGGCGCACCTGCTGAAGCTGCGCTTCCCGACCGTGCTGGAGGACCCGAAGGCGACCTACGAGATCCCGTTCGGGCACCTCGAGCGCCCGGTCGACGGCGCGGAGGAGCCGGCCCAGTCGTGGGTCGACCTCACCGGCACCGTCGACGGCGCCGCCGCCGGCCTCACCGTCATCACGACGAACAAGCACGCCTACGACGTGTCGCCCGGCTCGCAGGAGGGGGGTGACGGGCCGAGCATCGGCGTGACCGCGGTCCGCAGCCCCGTCTACTCGTGGCACGACCCGCGGCTGCTCGACCCGGAGGGCATCTACTCCTTCCAGGATCAGGGCGTGCAGCGGTTCAGCTACGAGCTGGTCCCGCACGCCGGCGACTGGCGCACGGCCGACCCCGTCCGCCGCGCGCTCGTGCTCGGCAACCCGGTGCGGGCGATGCAGGAGTCGTTCCACGACGGCGATCTCCCGCCCGTCCACTCGTTCGCGGGCGACGGCGGCGGGTCCGTCATGGTGACGGCGATGAAGGGGACCGAGGATGCGACGGACGCGCCGGGCGGCGCCGACGTCGTCGTGCGCGCGGTCGAGACGCGCGGAGAGGGCGGGCGCTCGCGCATCGAGCTCCCCCTGCTCGGCCGCACGATCGAGGAGGACTTCGGGCCGTCGCAGCTGCGCACCTTCGTGGTCCCCGCCGACCCGGCGGAGCCCGTGCGCGAGGTCGACCTGATCGAGCGCCCGCTGCCGTGAACGCGCGGCCCGAGCTGCGGGTGAGCGTCGTCGGCGCCGCGGCGGAGTCCGTCGAGGTGCGGGAGGAGTGGACCGACGCCGACCCGGGGTGGCGGCTCAGCATCCACGTCACCTGCACCGGTGACGCCCCGGTTCACGGCGCGGTCCTCGTGCAGGCGCCCGTCCGCGGAGCGGACGACCCGTGGTGGCTGATCCCGGGCGCTTTCTACGGCGAGAACCGGCCGGCCGAGAACACCCGGGCCTTCCCGCGGTTCGAGATCGGCGCGAACACCGCGCAGCAGCACCAGGCGCTGGTGAGCGACGCGTGGGAGTTCCGCGCCGACCGCGCCGCGACCCCCGCGGTGTTCGCGTGGGCCGGCCCCGGTCGCGGCGGCGTCGCGCTCGCCGCAGCCGAGAGCACCGCGCTCGGCCTCACCGGGCTGGGCCTCGCGCACGACGCCGAGTGGGGCGACGCGACGGTGAGCCTGCGCTTCCCGTACCGGGAGTACCCGGTCACGTACTACGGCGACGCCGAGACGCGCCAGGCCGACGTGGCGTCGTACCGGTTCGAGCCGGGGCGGACCGTCACGCTGAGCGTGCGCGTGTTCGCGCTGGAGGCCTCTCGCCACGCCTACGCCCCCGTCCTGCGCGCGCTGCACGCCGAGTCCGCGCCCGCCGCCCCGCTCGACCCGTGGGTCGACGTCGAGACCGCCGCCGACCTGACCGCCGACGGCCTCCTCACCTGGCACTACGACCGCGACCCCGGCGTGCTGCTGGAGACGGTCGGGTTCGACCGTGAGGTCAGCGGACGCGACGGCAAGCCGGTCGACCGGCAGGCGATGCACGTCGGCTGGGTCAGCGGCATCCCGTGGGCGTACGCGCTGCTCGCACACGGGCTGCGCACCTCCCGGCACGAGGAGGTGGATGCAGCGAGGCGCGTCATCGACTTCGTCACGGCATCCCTCTCGCCCTCCGGCACGTTCTGGGGCGTCTGGTACCGCGACAGCGGCTGGACGCAGAGCTGGACCGAGCTGAAGCGCGGCCTCCACTCGCGCACCCTGGCCGAGGCGACCCTGTTCCTGCTGCGGGCGCAGCGGCTCGCGCCGCACGAGCAGTGGGAGCGCGCCATCCGCTCCAACCTCGACGTCGTCGCGGGCCGGCAGCGCGCCGACGGCAACCTCGGGTCGGTGCACCACGCCGAGACGGGAGAAGTGCTGTCGTGGTCGGGCGCGTCCGGCCTGACCTGGATCGCTGCGCTCGTGGAGGCGGCCGACCGGGACGCGCGCTACCTCCCGGCCGCCCTCGCCGCCGGCCGGTACTACGAGCAGTTCGTCGACCGCGAGTTCATCCACGGCGCCCCCGAGGACGTCGACCTCGCGCCGACCTCCGAAGACGGCTACGCCGCCGTCATGGCGTACGTCGCGCTGCACCGCGCGACCGGCGACGCGCACTGGCTCGACGTGGCCCGCCGCGCCGCCGATTGGATGCTGACCTTCCGCTACAGCTACGACGTCGCCTTCCCCGAGCACACGCTGCTGGGGGCGTACGGGTTCCGGACGCGCGGAGCCGACAACGCGTCCCCGTCGAACCAGCACCTGCACGCCTACGGCCTCGTCTGCACGGCCGAGCTGCGCGAGCTGTCCGCCGCCCTCGGAGATCCGCACTACGCCCAGCTGGCCGACGAGACGCTCGCCTGCTTCCGCCAGTTCATCGCGCGCGAGGACGGCGACTTCAACGCCTACCGCGGCATGGTGAGCGAGCGGTACTACCAGACCGCGTGCTTCCAGCCGAAGGGGATGCTGCTCACCCTCTCGCACGCCTGGAGCGTCGGCGTGACGCTGCTCGCCTGCGAGCAGACGCTCGCGCCCTGACCCGAGTTGCACGTCGTGGTCGCTATTCGCGCCGAATAAGGACCAGAAGCTGCTGCTCGATCGGCTCTTCGGCGGCGAAGGGGCATCACCAACCGGCGGCTTGCTCGTCCCTATCTATGACGCCACTCTTGTGCGCGACGGGGAGGGGCGACGGTGGATGCAGTTGTCGTGGGGGCCGGGCCCAATGGCCTCGCCGCGGCCATCACGCTTGCGAGAAGCGGGCTGGAGGTCGCGGTCTACGACGCGGCTGACCGTCCTGGCGGTGCCGTGCGGAGCGTGCCAAGCCCCAGTGGCGCTCTGATCGATGTCGGCTCGAGCGTGTATCCGTTTCTTCCCACGTCCCGGTTCTTCCGCGAATGGCGTGCAGGAGAGAGGGTGGATCTGATCACCCCGGGGATCTCATACGCGCACCCACTCGACGGGGGCGATGCTGTCGTCGCATACCGCGATCTCGCCAGAACCGCGGAGGCGCTCGGGAGCGACGGGGCGCATTGGGCGCGTCGGTTCGGCGGTCTCGCCCGAGCCGCGGACGAGCTGGCCGATCTCGCGCTCATCCCGTTCGGCGGTTCTCTGCCGAGGCCTCCGTCAGTTGCACGCGCTGGCGTGGCGATCACCGGGGCCCTTCTCGATGCTCGCAGGAGCGCATCTCGCGGCAGCCGATCGGCGGCGTTGTTCGCCGGCGTCGCCGCGCACGGCGCGGCACCTCTCACCGGTCCCGCCGCAGCGAGCATCGGCACCACCTTGGCGGCGCTCGCCCACGCCGGAGGCTGGCCGTTGCCTCGGGGCGGCGCCCAGGCGCTGACCGACGCGATGGTAGCCGACCTCGAGGCGCACGGCGTCTCGTTCCATCTCGGGCACCGAGTCGGCTCTCGTGCCGAGCTGCGCGCCTCTCGGGTCCTCCTTCTGGATACCTCTCCCGGTGACGCGGCCCGCATCCTCGGCGTCGCACCCGACGCCACGAGGCGCATCCTGCACGCCCGTACCCCGGGGCCGGCGGTGTTCAAGATGGACTTCGTGCTGCGTTCGCCCGTGCCCTGGCTCCATGCAGACGTCCGCGATGCGCCGACCGTGCACGTCGGCGGGAGCGCCGCCGAGGTGCGGGCCGCAGAGGAGACGGTCGCTCGCGGTGGCGTACCCGACCGGCCATTCGTGATGGTCGTCCAGCCGACCGTCGTCGATCCCGAGCGAGCGCCTGGTCGGCACGTCGTCTGGGCGTACACCCGCCTGCCGCATGGCCTCCGAGACATCGACATGTCGCAGGCGATCATCCGACAGATCGAGCGCTTTGCTCCGGGATTCCGCGACACGATCTCCGAACTGCTCGTCACGACTCCCGATGACCTGCATGCGCAGAACCCCAACTTGGTCGGTGGCGACATTCTCGGCGGTAGTACCGCTCGACTGCGCTTCGTCCGCCGCCCCACATGGAGCGGCCGCCCCTGGCGGGTCGATTCGGACGGCGCCTACCTCTGTTCCAGCGCAGTGGCTCCCGGGCCTGGCGTCCACGGGATGGTGGGATACCTCGCGGCCGCGGATGCTTTGCAGAGCTTCTTCCGGCGAGGGGTTCCACCGCTCGCCCACTGACCATCCAATGCATACATAATCGCGCGTTTTTGCTCTTCCTCCAGCGCCTTCGTCCTTATACCTTGGACACATATTTCCAAGCTTTATGGGGGTGTTGATTGCGAGTCGACGTAGAACACTTTCGGATGTGCATCGGCGAGCGAACGATCATCGACGACCTGTCCTTCGTCGTGGAGGCAGGTGAGACGTTCGGGTTTCTGGGTAGCAACGGGTCCGGCAAGACGACCACTCTGCGGGCACTCCTCGGCATGTGCCGCGCGACCGGCGGCAGGCTCCTCATCGATGGAGAACCCTTCGAGCCGGGGAGCGGCGCGCCGGTGGGCTACCTGCCAGAAGAGCGCGGTCTCTACCGCAAGGATGCCGTGCTGGACATCATGATCTACTTCGCGCAGATCAAGGGCATCGGCCGTCGCCAGGCGCGCAGGTGGGCAGAGGAGTACCTCGATCGTGTGGGACTGGCAGACAAGGGCCGGCTGAAGCTGGAGAGGCTCTCCGGCGGCCAACAGCAGAAGATCCAGCTCGGAATAGCCATGCTCGGCGAGCCGCGGCTGCTGATCCTGGACGAACCCGCCAAAGGTCTCGACCCTCTGAACCGTCAGTTGCTGATGAACCTGGTGGCCGAACGGCAACAAGATGGGGCGACGGTGATTCTGGTCACCCACAACATGGACGAGGTGGAGCGGCTCTGCGACCGCGCTCTGCTCCTTCGCGACGGCCGTGCCGCCGCGTACGGACCCATTGCCGACATTCAGGATCAGTTCGGTGCGCGAACCTTGCTGGTTCGCGCACACGCGCCGATTCCGGAGTCCCCGCTGTACGCGATCGGGCAGTCAGTGGACGGCGAGCAGGTGATCCATCCCGCAGGCGCTGCTTCGGACGAAGAGATCCTCAAGCACCTTGTCACGGCGGACGTGCGGCCGACCGGGTTCCGCTCATGCCCGGTATCGATGGACGAGGTGTTCGTCCGCGTCTACGGGGAGAAGGTGCCAGCGTGAGGTCCTCACAGGTTGCAGTCGTCACCCGGTTCGAGCTCGCCCGTACTCTCCGTAAGCCGCAGTTCTGGATCGCCGCCCTCCTGCTGCCGGCGATCCTGTCAGCAGTTGTGCTCGTTGTCGCCTGGGCGGGCAACGCAAAGCCGGAAGCCAAGCCGATCACGTTCGAATACACCGACAAGTCGGGGCTGATCTCGGATGCCGTAGCTTCCGCGCTCGGCGGCTCGGCAGCTCGGCCTGGCGCCGGCGACCGAGCTAGGGCGGGTGAACTCACGGCCTACCTTCAGTTCCCCGCAGACCCCGTGCGAGAACCGGTCACGGTGATCGCGGCCGATCGCGGCCTGATCGCCAATGGCGACTATGCACACCTGGTCGACAGGCTCTTCTCCTTCAGCGTTGACGCCTCCCTCGAGTCGAAGGTGGTGGGGCTGGTCCGATCGAGCCCCCGAGTCGATGTCCGCACCTACACGGACGGAGAGCCGGCATCCGGACTCGACGGCATGATCCTGCCGGGCTTGCTCGCAATTCTCCTGGTTCTGGTGGTCGCTTTGCTGGGCAACCAGATGCTCAACTCGACCGTCGAGGAGAAGGAGAACCGCATCAGCGAGATGCTGCTGGTTTCGCTTCCAGCGCGGGCCCTGATCAACGGCAAGATCCTCGCGCTATCGCTTCTCGGACTCGTGCAGATCGGGATGCTGGCCATCGGCGTCGGCATCATCTATGCGACAACATCCTCTTGGGTGCGTCTGGAGGCGATCGGCATCACATCCATCAGCTTCGATCCGATCCGCATCGGTGTCGCCCTGCTTCTCTTCGCCGGCGGTGCGCTCATGATGACAGCCCTACTCGTGCTGGTGGGCACCATCATGCCGACCGCGAAGGATGCGGCGCCCTACTACACGGCAGTGGTGTTGTTCACGATTGTGCCCCTTTACCTCATCACCACCATCCTCGTCAGCCCCACGAGCACCGTCATCCAAGTGCTGACGTATTTCCCGTTGACCGCGCCAATGACAGCGCTGATCCTCAACGCCACCGGAGCGCTGCACCCTGTGGCGGGCGCCTCGATAGGCGTCGGTCTGCTCGCCATCGGAGCCCTCATCCTCAAGCTCGCAGTCCGCACCTTCCAACGGGGTCTGCTGCAGTACGACCGGCAGCTGGTTCTGAAAGACCTTCGATCCACCCGCGCGTAGCGCACAACGAAAGGAAGACGATGACCGACATCGCCGTCAGAATCAACACCCGCCACGGCTCGCCGATGGTCGGTGCGGGGCTTGAGGCCCAGTGCACCACGCCCGTCACCGCGACCCCCGCCGCCGTGACGGTTCTCGCCGTCGCCTACGGTGTAGGACTCCTCATCGGCTACGCAATCCGCTGATCCGCCACCCACTCGCAACGAAGCAGGAGAACTCATGAACATCGCCACCACCATCCAGCAGCGCGGCCGGCACATCGACGGCACAATGGCCTCCGCCCAGCTGCAGATCAACCGCGCCGTGCCGGTGACCGCCACCCCCGCCGTCGTCGGGCTCGGCGCTGCGGTGCTGGGCGTCTTCGGCATCGGCTTTGCCGTAGGGCAGGCGGCCGGGAGGTGACCCACGCCCGACTGAAGGGTGTCTTCGCGCCGATCGACATCGATCGCGAAGGCACCCTTCGCTCCATCGAAAGGCTCACCGCGGCAACGACAGCGGTCTCATCGGCGGAGTACCTTGCGCGCCCTCGCGAGTTCGGGCGCGGATCCCTCGGTGATTGGACCATCATCGGTCAGCGGTTCTCCCACCTGCCGAAGTGGCAGCAGCGGATCCTCGAGGCCGCCAGCCGGCCCGGGGTCTCGCGCGCCCTCCACGCCGGTCGGCTCCTGGCCGCGGCTGTCCTCCTGGCCCCCACGCCGTCCAAGCTCCGTGCCTTTGCCGACGGATACCTAGCCCTGTCAGCGGCCGCGCTCTACCCGCGATCAACCTACGGCAGCGACGGCTCGGACCAGGTGGGATTCCAGACGTCCTCCGCGACATTCGTCGCCCGTGTCATCCCAACTCAGCAGGTTCAGGACGGTGCGATCTGGTACGTCGCGTTGCAGTCCGCGCTCGCCTACGCGGTCTCCGGATGGGTGAAGGTCTTCGGCCGCTCCTGGCGGACGGGAACGGCCGTCCCCGGCGTGATGCGCACACACGCCTATGGAAACAAGCGACTGTGGGAGTTCTTCAAAGACAGGCCGAGGGTCGCCCTCATGAGCGCTCATGCAATGCTCGCCTTCGAGGGCCTATTCCCGCTGGTGTTCCTCGCTAAGGGTCGCCTGACCAAGCCCTTTCTCCTCGCGGCTGCCGGATTCCACACCGCCATCGCGGGCTCCATGGGACTTGGCCGGTTCCTCACCGCCTTCGGCTCGATGCTGCCCGCCATCGCCTATGCCACAAACGACAGACCGAAGTCCAAGCTTGTTCCCGCGATGGCCCTCACCACGATCGCGGCCGCACTCGTCGGCGGCGCCGCCGGCGGACTGATGCGCTCCTCTCGAGTTCGAAGGGGCCATCACGGCGACCACAGAATCACTTGCAGCAGCGGAAACAGCCTCCGTTACCAGCGGCGTCGATCATCCCGACGAGGCGCACCCGTTCTTGTCCTCGAGCACGGGATGGCGTCGACGCCAGAGCACTTCGCCTGGATCATCGAACACCTCCCCGCGGATACCGAGGTGATCACCTACTGGCGGGCGGGCTATGGCCCCTCCGAGAACATCAGCGGCGGCTACGGTATCGACGACAGCGGTGAAGATCTGGCAGATCTGGTGGAATCCCTCCCCGCCGACGTCGGCCCGATCTTCCTCGGCGGGCATTCTCTCGGCGGACTCGTCGCCCGGCACGCCGCCCAGGTAACCGACCGTCCCATTGCGGGCGTGATCTATCTCGATTCCTCTCACCCCGGACAGCTCAGCCTCTCTGACGGTCAGCGCAGGGGCGCCGACGGCCTCAGCACTGCGTTCACCGCCGTTCCCAGCAGCCTGCGGGTCGGATTGGGCTGGCTCCTCCCCCGGCCCGCATGGGTGCGATCCCTCCCTGAGCACGCCCAGGGCCGCGCCCTCGACCAGTATCGAGACTTCCGCCTTTGGCTTGCCGGATCTCGCGAATGGGCAACCGCACGAAGGAGATTCAGTCGGAAACGCGGCAGTGCTCTCGCAGCGATGACCGTGCCTGCGCTCGTGGTCACTGCCGAGCTCACTCTCCGTGGCGACCCCGCACAGGACCGACTCCACGCCGACCTTGCAGGCAGCCACCGTGATCAGGCCACCCGCGTCGTCATTCGCGGGGCGGACCATGACTCCATCCTGACCAGGCGCGAGCACGCCGAGGCCGCCAGCGAGGCGATCGTGACGTTCATGTCCGAGGCCGCCGCATGAAACGCCCCCCGCTGTCCGAACTCGTTGTCGCCGCCGCCGCAACAGCCATGCTCACCGCCACCTTCTTCTCCCAGCACCCCAACCGGCTCTTCGACCGCTTCCGCGCGCAAGACAAGATCGGGTTCTGGCTGCCGAACTGGCGCTTCTTCGCGCCTGAACCGGCCCAGAACGACTTCCACATCCTCCATCGGACCCTCAGCGTCGACGGCACCGAATCGGAGTGGAGGGAAACGCACCAGACCACTCAGCGCAAGCTCGCGCACTTCGTATGGTTTCCCAGCCGTCGCACGGACAAGGGCATCTTCGACACCACCGCAGACCTGATGGGGGCCATCCCCTTCGGCAGCGAGGCCGTTCTACGTTCGCCGGCATACCGCACCCTCGCCGCATTCGTCCTCAGACGCATCCGCGAAACCTCGCCCGCGCCTATAGCCGGATACCAGTTCATGCTCGCAAGCAGTACGGGCTACGACGGCGCAACCGAGCCCGAAGAAATCCTCATCTCCCCCTTCATCCCCCTGGAGCAGCAATGAATGCCACCGCCCCTGGCTATGTCGGCTACGGCCGGTCCTTCGCCCCGATCTATGACCAGATCTTTCCCCGCGAGACCATCACGGAGGCCGAGATCGCCTGGCTCATCCGCCAGATCCCGACCGGATCGAGCAGACTCCTGGAACTCGGAGTCGGCACCGGCCGCGTCGCGATCCCGCTCGCCCGAGCCCTCTTCGAAGGCGCCGAAGCAATCGGCTACCGCGGAATCGACATCAGCTCCGAGATGTTGGCTGCGCTGGCAGCCGCCGACGGCGAGAAAATCGTCGCAGCTGAGCTCGGCGACATCCTCACGCATGACTACGGCAACGGCCTGGACAGCATCCTCTGCGTTTGCGGGACCATCAGCATGCTCGCCGCGCCACAACAACAGGCCGAGATCTTCCGGAAGGCAGCCGCAGCGTTGAAGCCCGGCGGGACTCTTATCGTCGAGACTCACAACTCCGAGCTTGTCGCCTCTCTGCACCAGGACGGCACCGCGACTTACGCCATTCCATATCCGGGCGCCCGTCGCGCTCTGGTCACGTTCTCTGAACTGGCAGGAACCGCCTGGCATCTCGAGCATTGCTGGATCGATGGCAAAGACACCCGCTTCCTCAGTGAGGACAGCCGGGTCACTACGCTCGCGGAACTCGACCAGTATGCAGCCGACTGTCGCCTCACACTTCTTTCGCACACAGCAGGCCTGAACGGTGCACCGATCGAAGCAATCAGCGGAACCGTCACGGCGGTCTACCGCAAGGACGAAACCGCGGCGTGAGGTTGCATGCCGGCCGCACCCGACCCGGTGTCGACCACCGGCCCAGCTCGGACGCATCGGGTGCACCACAAGCCTCAACACGATGAGGAACCTAGAGAAACGAAGGAGCAAGATGACAATCGCCAACCACTTCAACACGTTGAGTGCGGCCGGGATCCGTGACGGAGAACTCACCATCAACAAGGCCGCGCCGGTCACGGCGACTCCCGCGCTGGTGGGCATCATCGCGGTGACGGTCGTCACGTCTGCGGTCGGCGGCGCCCTCGGTGCCGCGGCCGCCGGACGTTAGGCACGCCAGATATCTCCGGCCCGCAAGCACGGGAGCGCCTTCGTCCGCTGGGCGGAGGCGTTCCCGTCTAGCCAGACTGAGCGCGCTCCGTGCCAACGGGCTGTCGTGGACCGGTGAGTAAGGCACAGCCGCATTCACGTGGGTCGATCAGCTGCCGCACGGGGATCTCGAGCACGTTGGCAAGGCGAACCACGGTGCTCACGCGGGGAGACTGGTGGCCGCCTTCGATCCTCGCGACAGTGCCCGGACCCAGTCCCGCCCGCGCCGCCAAGTCCTCTTGAGAGAGCCTGCGGTCCATTCGAACTTGACGAAGTCTCTCGCCGAGACCAGCGGCCGCCTGTTCGTTCCCTTCGCGCAGCACTTCGCGCCGTGGGGTGGCCGCCGTCATCGTGACTTGCCGCGCCATCGAGCATCCCCTTCCCGTGGAAGCACGATCCCACATCCAGCATCCGCTCGCAGAAGGCCTCGGTGGGCGGGAGTTTCGTGGGTGGGCCGCCAGCGCCACAAACCCGGGCGCCCCGGATCGTCGCTCAGGGTGAGGATGGGCGCATCTGGACACCATGTGGTCATCGCGCGTGCTGGCGGCCGGCTCAGGGTCGGCGCGCGCGGGTGTACTCGGAGCCGGTCGGGGTGCGGGCGACAAGGCCGGCGTCCACGAGGTGGCGGCGGAGGGTGACCGGGTCGTCGGCGAACCGGGCGAGACGCTCGGTGAGGTCGCGCTCGCCGACCGTCTCGCCCGCCGTGAGCACCGCATCCGCGACGTGCGTGAGCAGGGCGGCCCGGTCGGCGGAGCCCGAGGGGAAGCGATCGATGCGCCCGTCCGGGCGCAGGAACCGGTCGACGCCGTGCGGCCGGGGGCGCGCCGCAGCCGACGCGGCGAGCAACCGGCGCAGGCGCGTGTCGTCCACCCGGTAGCCGCCCCCGTCGTCGCGGCCGGCCAGCCCCGCGGCCTCCAGCAGCGCGAAGGCGCGGCGCTCGCGTGCGTTCGCGGGCGGTCCGCTCTCACCGAGCACGAGACGCGCCCACGCGGCACGGGCATCCGCGTTCGCCAGCGCGGCGATCACCGGGCGCCAATCCGCATCGTGTTCCATGCGTCCACTCGCCCGATGCGCCCGGTCAGCCGTCTTTGCGCAGCTGCTGCAGCAGCTCGGGCGCACGGGCGTCGAGCAGGCGACCGCCGAGGCGCACGCCGACGACGAGCAGCACGATGCCGAGCACCACGCCCGCGGCCAGGCCCAGCCAGCCCCACACGGCCTCGCGGGTGACCAGGGACACCACGAGCAGCACGATCTCCGGCAGGCACAGCACGGCGATGACGCCCCAGGCGGCGAAGGTCGGCCCGATCAGGGAGATGTTCGCGCCCGGCCGCGAGCGGAACGGGTTGTCGCCGGGCTCCGGCACCGGGAACACGAAGCGCGCCGAGGTCACCGAGCACACGGCGGCGCCGCTGAGCAGCATCCCGAGCGCGAGCCCGAGGAGGCCGGGAGCGGGCAGCCAGTCGCCCTCGACCGCCGCGGCGCCGAGGGAGAGGATGGCCACCGCGGGTATGCCGAAGGTGAGCATCGCCGCCGCGCGCCCCCAGCGGTCGGCCCGACCAGGCACCGCCTTCGACACGTGCAGCGCGAACGCCGTGGAGTCGTACGAGACATCGGCGATCATCCCGATCCCCAGCGCGAACGCGACGACGGGGCCGGCGGCGAAAAGGTAGCCGTTCGAGTGGTTGATGCTCGAGTAGAACAGCATCACCGCGGGCAGCAGCGGGATGACGAGCAACTGACGCAGGTAGCGCGGGTCCCGGAACCAGTAGGTCAGGCAGCGCGCGGCGATCGCACCGGCCTGGGTGCCGGGCAGGATGCCGAACAGCCCCGACTTGCCCGGCGCGCGCACGCGCGCGGACGCCCGCGTCGGCGTCACGAGCGAGCGCTCGAGCCCCCAGCGCCACACGAACCACAGCACGACGAAGGTCGCAACCGCGATGAGCAGCCGCAGCAGCGCGCCGAGCGGATCGCCCGCGGCGACCGCTCCCGGCACGGCCCACACGGCGCCGAGCGGAGACCAGCCGAGACCCGCGGCGACCGAGGGCAGGGCGTCGGCCGACGAGCGCAGCCCGCTGGTGATGCCGATGATGATGGGGCCGGCCAGGATGAGGGGGATCAGCACGAGCAGACCGCTCGCCTCGCGGAACCGGCGCCCGGAGGCGAGCCCGCTCGCGATCGACGTGACGGCCCGCGATACCACGATGCACGTCGCCGCGCCGAGCACCCCGGTCAGCAGGGCGACCACCGCGACTCCCGGCGACCGCAGCCAGGGCAGGGCGGTTCCCAGTGAGGCGATGGTCGTCGCCGCGCCGGCGACGCCGACCGCGCCGCTCAGCAGCATCCCGATCATCAGCGGGCGCATCGCGATCGGGTAGACGGCCAGGTGGCCTGGGTCGAGCGTCTGCTCCACACCCGAGAGCAGCAGCGGGAGCACGGCCCAGCCGAGCACCGCGGCCGACCCGGCCAGCACCACGGCGGTCGTGGCCACCTCGGCGGGGGCGAACGACAGGCCGACGAGCGCGCCGAGCACCACGATGAGGCCCACCGCGCCGTACAGCGCGCCGATGATGACGGCGACCAGCTGACTGGTGCTTCGGCGGAACGAGTTACGGAGGACGAGCAGCCGCAGCCTTACGAGTGTCGCAACCACTCCGGCCCCTCCCCGACGCGGCGGCCGCCGACCAGCTCGACGAAGCGGTCCTCGAGCGTGGAGCCGGCACGCACGTCGTCGACCGACCCGGCCGCGACCACGCGTCCGGCGGTGATGACGGCGACGTGGTCGCACATCCGCTCCACCAGGTCCATCACGTGCGACGAGACGACGACCGTGCCGCCGCCGTCGACGTAGGTGCGCAGGATGTCGCGGATGTTCGCCGCCGAGACCGGGTCGACCGACTCGAACGGCTCGTCCAGCACCAGCACCCGGGGCGCGTGCACCATGGCGGCCGCGAGCGCGATCTTCTTCGTCATGCCGGCGGAGAAGTCGACGACGAGCGTGCCGCCGGCGGACTGCAGGTCGAGCAGCTGCAGCAGGTCGGCCGTGCGCTGCTGCGCGGTCGGCCGGTCCATCCCGCTCAGGAGCCCTGCGTACTCCACCAGCTGCTGCCCGGTGAGCCGGTCGAACAGGCGGACTCCGTCCGACAGCACGCCCACCATGGCCTTCGCGACCAGCGGCTGATGCCACATGTCGACGCCGTGGATGAGCACCTCGCCCGCATCGGGACGCAGCAGACCGGTGGCCATGCTCAGGGTCGTGGTCTTGCCCGCGCCGTTCGGGCCCACCAGCCCGTAGAAGCTGCCGGACGGGACGTCCAGATCGATCCCATCCACTGCGATCTTCTCGCCGAACCGCTTGTGCAGCCCGCGGATCCTGATCGCGAGGCCGTCGTCCTCCGCCACGCGCACCCCCTCACGTTGTCGTCTGTCCGGCCAGCCTACCCGTGCACCCCCACCGTCGAGTCCGCGAAGACTGCACGCGACACGCCGGGCGGGCGTGCAGTCTTCGCGGACTCGACGGTGGGTGGGTGGGGTGCGGCACGTCGTGCGCCCCTGGTCGCATCCGCCGTGCCGCATCCCGTGGGCGGGGGAGGGAACGCCCGCCGTGGGGTCATCCGGATCGGGGTCGCGATCGGATCGGCGGATGCCCCCTTTGTGAGGGGTCTCCCAGGTTGCGGGATGCGGTCAGCGCCCGAGCGGCCCCGCGTACGCCCGCGCCTGCAGCGGCAACGCCATCGCGGCACCGTATGCCGCGACCGCCTCGCGCAACCCCTCGGCAGCGGCCGGCCGGAAGCGGTAGTGCAGCGTCCCGGTGAACTCCTGCCGCGCCTGGAAGTTGGTGAAGTGCAGGTTGTTCATCACCCAGCTGTCGATGTGTCCGCCGACGGGTTCCAGCGTTCGCGACCACTCGCCGGTGCGGATGCCGCCGAGCTGCACGAGCGGCGCATCCACCGCGCCCCACAGCACAGCGCCTCCGTCTCCGCGGACGCCGACCGCGTGCTGGATCGAGTACCAGTCCTTCGACGTGTCCGGCAGCTGCTCCGTCTCCGGGGCGAACACGGCGCCGGCGGTCTCGACGAGGAACTCCGGCCGGCCGACCGCGAACGGGAAGGCGACGAAGACGCTCTCCGGCCCGAACCGCTCCGGCTTCGCGATGTGCACCGCCAGGTCGATGTCGTCCAGCTCGCGGAACAGCCTGAGCGTGTGGACGGCGGTGAGGCCGGGCAGCCCGCTGGTCCACCGGATGCGGGCGTAGTCGCGGGTCTCCACCACCTGTGGCTCGTCCGTCGAGGAGCCGTGCGAGCGGTCGAACGCCGGGCCGGGGAACGCCGGGTTGAAGTTCTTCGGGTTCTCGAACACGGGATGCGCGCGACCGGCATCCGAGACCGTCTCCACGACGACCGCGCCCAGGCCGTGCGGTGCACCCGCATCGACGAGCTCGCGGCCGTCGGTCAGGTCGACCAGCGACACCAGACCGCCGCGGGCGGGGTCGACGGTCGCGCGGTAGCGGCCCGCCTGCACGGTGGTCCCGGCCGTCGGCTCCGGCTCGGGCTCCGGGACGGGCAGCACGACCGCCGACTCCGGTGGAACGTCCGCCACGAGCGTCACGCGCCGCGTCCCGGCGACCTCCGCCTCGACCGCCTCGCGGCGCGGACGGTCGGTGAGGTTGGCCACCAGCACGCCCTCGACGGGCACGGGGTCGGCGCCGGACGCCGCCAGCCGGTACAGCGCCTCGACGTTCAGGTCGCGCGCCAGATCCCAGGCGCCGTAGGCGAACGCGGCCTTCGCGTTCCAGTGCGAGTGGCTGAAGTGCGAGTGCGGCTTCGAGTAGGTCTCCCACGAGCCCCAGGTGTGCTCTCCGAAGAGCAGCAGCTCCTCATCCACCCGGTCGAACGCGGCGGCGAGCTCGGCGTCGCCCCGGAGTCGCGCGGGGCCGCGGCGGTAGCCGAGCACGGTCGCGAGCGCGGGGTCGCCCTCGCCGCGCCCCGCCGCGATGCGCAGCGCCTCGCGAGCCGACCGGGCGAACCGGCGCGCCTCGCGGTAGACGGCCACCTCGCGCGCGGTGGAGCCGTGTCCGTGCGACCACCAGTCCGCCCACTCGCCGCGCAGCACCGGCAGGTCGGCCGGCGCCTGCGCGGCCAGCGCATCCATCGCCGTGTCGATCGTCGACGTCTCCATGGGCCGGTCGGGGTGGCGTTCGTTCCAGTGCCGGACGACGCGGGTGAACAGCGCGGTCGGCCAGCGGTTGTCGTTGCCCGCGTGCACGACCGCGGTGTCGAACGGGTAGTCGTCGCGCGCGTCCAGCCGTTCGACGAACGCGTGGATGCGCTCCTCCGCGAGCTCCACATCGGCGTCCACGATGCCCCACTCCTCGCCGAAGCCGTAGTGGGTCGACAGCAGGGTGAACACGCGCCGGCCCGAGGGCGCCTCCCACCAGAACACGCTCGGCTGCTCCAGCGGGGCGCGGCCGTGGTCGGGGTTGAGGGCCATGACCAGGCGGTCGATCCCGGCGTCGAGCATCGCGTCGGCGGCGCCCCAGGCGATGCCGTTGACGTCGCCGTGCTGCTCGGTGCGCACCGGGATGCCGGCCTCGCGGATGCGGCCCAGCGCGCGGTAGGCCGCCTCGAACTCGGGCAGGTCGGGCAGCTGCGTCATGTTGAGGTAGCCGCCGGTGACCGCGAGCGTGCCGTCGGCGACGAGGGCGCGCAGCGCATCCACGTCGCTCGGGGCCGCTGTGCGGAGGAAGTTCAGCACCGGCCGTGCGGCTTCGAAGGTCCAGCGGAAGCGGTCGGGCGCGGAGGGTGCGGCGGTGTCGGCGGCCGCCAGGCGGAGGACTTCGCGGACGATCTCCGCGTGCATCCCGTCGATGATGCGGGGGCTGTTGGTGTAGCCGACGTCGTGGTGGGTGTGTCCGAGCAGCAGGATCCGGCGGATGCGGGACATGGGGGCCTTCCTGGAGGCGGGTATGGCATCGTTGCCATAAAACCCTAGGGCTTGAGAAGCATCCGGTTCAAGCGTACAAAACGATCACGTAACGAAAACGGGTTCCTGATACCCGATCCCCTTGTGTTGAGCCTCACCGCTGCATTAGCGTGCGATGTGGGAAGGTTTCCACACTGCCGCCCCCCGAACCCCGGCAGCAGGGGATCCCGTACCTCTTCGCACGGGCGAGGACGCCCGCCGCGACACCACTGAAGGGAAATCAGATGAACAAGAGGCACACCGCCCTCGCCGCGCTGGCCATCACCGCGTCGGTGGCGCTCCTCGCCGGGTGCAGCTCCAGCGGCGGCAGCTCGTCCGGAGGGGACTTCTCGAAGGACGCGAAGGGCCAGCTCAACGCCTGGGGCTTCGACAACGCCGACGACGTCGGCACCTCCCGACTCGACTACGCCAAGAGCCAGCTGAAGAACGTCCAGATCAAGATCGACCAGACCCCGTTCGACGCGCAGAAGTTCACCACCCGCGTCGCCGGCGGCAACGTCCCCGACGTCGTGCAGATGGACCGCCAGTTCGTCGCGACCTACGCGGCGCAGGGACTCATCCAGCCGCTCGACCAGTGCTACTCGGTGAACAGCGTCGACCCGAAGAAGCAGTACTACGGCTCGGTCGTCGACGACATCACCTACAAGGGCAAGATCTACGCGGTGCCGCAGTTCTACCAGCCGCCGGCGATCATCACCAACGAGCGCGTGATGAAGGCGGCCGGGGTCACCGACGCCGACATCGACACCTCCAAGCCGGACACGCTCGTCGCGGCCGTCAAGAAGATGTACAAGGCCTCCGGCGGCAACCCGAGCGTGCTCGGCTTCGACCCCCAGGCCAGCGGCCAGGCCGGTCTGTGGCTGCTCGCCTACGGCGGCCAGATCATCGGCTCCGACGGCAAGCCCACGCTCGACGACTCCAAGAACGAGAAGGGCCTCGAGGTCCTGAAGCAGATCACCGACGCGCAGGGCGGCTACGCGAAGATGAAGAGCTTCACCGACTCGTTCGACATGTTCGGCGAGAACAACCAGTACGTGAAGGACCAGGTCGGCGCCGAGGTGAACGCCCAGTGGTACGTCAACGTGCTGACCCCGTTCGTCGACAAGGTGGAGATCGGCGCGGTGCCGTTCAAGGACAGCTCCGGCCAGCCGTTCACCGTCGCCTCCGGCACGTCGTTCGTCATCCCGGCCGGCGCCAAGAACAAGGACGCCGCGTGCGCCTGGGCGCTGAAGCTCACCAGCGAGCAGGCCTGGGAGGCCGCGGGCGCCGCCCGCGCCAAGACGCTGACCAAGACGCCCGGCGCGATCAACACCGGCCTCTTCACCGGCTCCCCTGAGGCGGACAAGACGCTGCGCGAGAAGTACGTGAAGCCGTCCGGCAACGAGGGCTTCGACAAGGCCATCTCGACGTACTACGACGTCGTCGGCAACGGCAAGTCGTTCGGTGCGTCGCCGGCCGGCCAGCAGATCCAGACGGAGCTGCAGAACGCCATCCAGTCGTACCTTCTCGGCAACAAGTCGGCCAGCGAGGCCCTGAAGGACGCGCAGGCCGCGGCCCTGAAGGCCTACCAACAGTCGACCAAGAGCAGCAAGTAACCCGCGCTCCAAAGGGGCGGCCTCCCACCGGAGGCCGCCCCTTTCGCGCGCCCGCGGCCCCGCCCCCCGCCGCCCCCGCCCGCCCCGCCCCGCCGAGTTGCACGTTCTGGTGGCTATTTCGGCCGGATAGCCGCCACAAGGTGCAACTCAGCGCCCGGATGGTGGGTCAAGGGCGGGGAGCGGACGGAGGGGCGGGGAGGTCGGAGACCTCGCGGGCGCCGCGCAGCGCGCGCCAGAGCACCGCGGGGGCCGCCAGCAGCAGTGCGCCGGCGGTGAGGAGCGTCCCGCGGGCGCCGATCGCGTCGCCGAGCACGCCGCCGACGATCGCGCCGAGCGGGAACAGCCCCATCACGACCACCTGCATGGTGGCGTTCACGCGGCCGAGGACGCGGTCCGGGCAGAGCTGCTGCCGCACGCTCACCTGCGTTATCGCGTACACGATCTGGCCGAACTCGCCCGCGGCGATCCCGGCGACGATCAGCAGCGTCCACCATCCCGGCTGGGCGAACGCCCCCAGCAGCGACAGCGGGGCCGTCACCGCGAGCGACAGCCACACGATCCGCGCCTCCCCGACCGCGCGGGACAGGCGGGTCGTGAATGCGGCGCCCACCATCACCGTCACGGAGCCCGCGGCGATCACCACGCCGATGAGGGCGGGTGAGAGGCCGAGAGTACGGGACAGGAACACCATGTTCACCGCCGACGCCATCGCGAACGAGAAGTTGCTCAGCGCGCTCGCCACCGCGGTCGCCCGCAGCACGCGCGACCGGAACACGACGCCGAGACCCTCGGCGACCTCCGCCCGCAGCCGCCGCCGCGCAGAGGGAGCCGCAGGCGAGTCCTCCCGCGCCCGGATGCCGAGCAGGCACAGAGCCGAGACCGCGAACGTCCCGGCCTGGATCAGCACCACCGCCGCCGCACCGATCAGGGACACCAGCACGCCGCCCAGCGCCGGGCCGGCCACCTGACCGGACGCCCGGACGAACTCGAGCGACGAGTTCCCCGCCAGCACCCGGTCGCGGCCGATCACGGCAGGTAGATAGCTGCGGTAGCCGACGTCGAAGAACACCCGCGCGACGCCGGCGAGCAGCGACACGACGAGCAGCTGCGCCATGGTCAGCATCCCGAACACCGCGGCGAGCGGGATGCTGAGCAGCAGCACCGCGCGCACCACGTCGCTGGCGACGAGCAGCGGCCGCCTCCGCACGCGGTCGACCCCGGCCCCGGCGGGCAGGCCGATCAGGGCGAACGCGAGAGTGGAGGCGGCACCCAGCAGCCCCACCTCGAACGCCGACGCGTGGAGGCTCACGACGGCGAGCAGGGGAAGTGCGACGCCGGAGACCTGCGCGCCCAGCTGGCTAGTGGTCTGCCCCACGAGGAGCAGGCGGAAATCGCGCGAGGCGAAGAGAGAAGGGGATGTCACGACGTGGTCTTTCGAGTCCGGAACAGGTGGTCCTCCCACCCGCCGGCTCGATGCGAAATCGTCGCTAGGGGGGTTAAACGCTACCGGCCGCGGCGGACGATGTCCACCGCGGCCGGCATCCGGTCCGGGGTCAGCCCTTTCGGCCCTGGGTCGCGACGCCCTCGATGAAGTACCGCTGGCCGAAGGCGAAGAGCAGCAGCATCGGCAGCGTCACGATCAGCGCGGCGACCATGACGTACTGGTAGTCGCCGTGTCCGCCGTTCGTCGGGCTGAACGTCGTCATCGCGTACGAGATGCCGAGCGGGACCGTGAAGCCCTCGACGCCTCCCGCGTTCAGGTAGATCAGCGCCGCCTGCAGGTTGTTCCAGCTGGCCTGGAACTCGAACAGGAAGATGATGATGAACGACGGGATGCTGAGCGGCATGGCGATCCGGGTGAACAGCTTCCAGTAGCTGGCGCCGTCGAGGCGGGCCGCCTCGAACAGCTCACGCGGGAGCCCCATGAAGAACTGCCGCTGCAGGAAGATGTAGAACGCCGACCCGAACAGGTTCATACCGAACAGAGGGAGCCACGTGCCGATCAGGCCGAGGTTCTTCCAGATCAGGTACTGCGGCACCATCGTGACCGCGCCGGGCAGCATCATCGTCGCCAGCACCAGGCCGAACAGCAGCGTGCGGCCGGGGAACTTGAAGTACGCGAACCCGAACGCGACGATCGAGCTCGAGATGGCGACCAGGCCCGCGGCGAGGATGGCGATGATGACGCTGTTGCCGATCCAGTTGAGCAGCGGGAGCTGGTTCCACACCTCGACGTAGTTCTGCGGGGTGAAGGTCTTCGGCCACAGGGAGTTGTCGAACACCTCCTGCCGCGGCTTCAGACTGGCCGCGAGCAGCCACGCGAACGGGTAGAGGAACAGCAGGCCGAACCCGATGGCGAGGATCCAGAGGACGATCTTGCCGATGACGGTCTTCGGCTTGTACCAGCGGCTGCCGGCGGGCTTGTCGCGGCGGGTGGTGGGCTTCCTGCCGCCGTCGGGGCCGGTGGCCTCCAGCTCGGAGGCGAGCGCGGCCGCGGCCGGCGCGGACTGGGTCGCGGACGACATCACTTGTCTCCTTCGTAGTAGACGAGGCGGTTGCTGACCTTCACCTGGATGAGCGTGATCAGCAGGATGATCACGAACAGCAGCCAGGCCATCGCGGCGGCGAAGCCGAAGTTGAACTGGCGGAACGCCTGCTGGAACAGGTACACGCCGTAGAACAGCGACGAGTCGGGGGAGGCGTTGGTCTGATCCCGCCAGAACAGCAGGTACGCCTGGTCGAAGACCTGCAGGGCGGCGATGGTCAGCACGACGACGTTGAAGAAGATCGCAGGCGAGATCATCGGGATGGTGATGGTGAAGAACTTGCGGATGGCGCCCGCGCCGTCCAGCGATGCCACCTCGTAGAGGTCGCGGGGGACGTTCTTGAGCGCGGCGAGGAAGATCACCATCGTGCCGCTGACGCCCCACAGGGTCATCAGGACGATGGACGGCTTCACCCAGTTGGGGTCGATCAGCCACTGCGGGCCCTCGATGCCGAAGATCGCGAGGAAGCGGTTGATGGCTCCGGTGTTGCCGTTCAGCAGCAGCAGGAAGATGGAGGCGGTCGCGACCGCCGGCGTCATCTTCGGCAGGTAGTAGATCGTCCGGAACGCTCCGGCCCCGCGGCCGACCCAGTTGAGCAGGAGGGCGAGGAGCAGCGCGAAGATGATCTCGAGCGGCACCGCCATCACGGCGTAGAAGAGGGTGTTGCCGAGCGAGAGGGCGACCTTCGGGTCGTTGAACAGCTCGGCGTAGTTGTCGAACCCGGCGGGGCTCGCGCTGTTCGTCGCAAGGTTGTAGTTGCTGAACGAGATGAACAGGCTGTACAGCATCGCGCCGAGCGTGAACACCAGGAAGCCGATGATCCACGGGCTGATGAAGAGGTAGCCCGCGATCGCCTCTCGCCGGTTGTACTTCGTGCCGCGCTTCTTCGCGGGCTTGCGGTCACCCGTTCGGGTTCTGCTGCGCGACGCGTCAGTGAGGACGGCCATCACCGGCCTCCTTCTGGAGCGTCATCGAGCTCGGTGATCCTCATCGCCACCCTTTCGATCCGTCCCCCGCCTTGGTCGGCGCGGTGTGGCATCGTTACCACATAGCAGCGACTATAGGTCCTCCCGAGTGCGCCATGCAACCGCGCCCAGGCCATTCCCGGGCGGGATGCCGGCGGGGCCCGGCGGAGAACCCGTCTGAAGCTATGGGGGCGGTGCCGACGGGGGAATTGCCTTGTGCCGCGCACGGTACACCCGTGCGCCCCCGCCGTCACCGGCACGCCGAGGGTCGGCCGCCGCGCGGACGCGGTCCGCTTCCGTCGGAGATTCGAGCGGTCGAGCGCCGAATCCCCGACCGGAGTCAGCCAGGCAGGAGATTCGAACGTTCGACCGCTCACCTGGCCGCCCCGCTCGCGAGACAGCGCCGCCGTCCGAGTTGCACCTCGTGGCGGCTATTTCGCCCGGATAGCCGCCACGACGTGCAACTCGGCGGCCAGGCGGGAGGGCAGCGGCCAGGCGGGAGGGCAGCGGCCAGGCGGGAGGGCGGCGGCCGGGCGGGAGGGCAGCGGCCAGGTGGCGGCGCGCACTAGGGTGGATTCGCCGGGCGTCCGGCGCTCCGGCGCCCGTGGGAAGGGTGCCATGATCGAGAACGAGGCGGACGGGGTTCCGCGGCGCGCGACGCTGAAGGATGTCGCACTCGCCGCGGGGGTGTCGCAGTCGACCACATCCCGTGCGCTGAGCGGCGAGGGGTATGTCGCCGCCGGGGTCCGCGAGCGGGTGCTCGCCGCCGCCGACTCGCTCGGGTACGTTCCGCACGCGATGGCGCGCAGCCTCCGCAAGCAGGACAGCCGCACCATCGGCGTGCTCGTCTCGGACCTGCGGAACGCCTTCTACGCCGACCTCGCCGCCGGCATCGCCGCCCGGGCCCGCCGCGAGGGCTACACGATGATGCTGGTCGACGACCAGGGGTCCACCGAGGCCGAGATGGATGCGGCCAAGGCGTTCGTCGCCACGCGCGTCGCCGGCGTGGTCGTCACGCCGCTGTCCGGCGACGTCACCGATTACCTGCTGCGCCAGCACATCCCCGTGATCGAGGCCGACCGGCAGTTCTCCGCGGGCAAGTGCGACGCGGTCATCATCGACAACGCGGGTGTAGCGCGCCGGATGACGGACCACCTCATCGACCTGGGCCACCGCCGCATCGCACTGTTCATCGACGAGACGACCTGGACCACCGGTGGCGAGCGCGCCGCCGGCTACCGCAGCTCGCTGGAGGATTCCGGCATCGCCGCGGACCCGTCCTTGGTCATCGCGGCCGGCTGGGACGCGGACGGCGCCCGGAAGTCGGCGATCGACATCCTGGCCCGCCGCGACCACCCGACGGCGATCTTCGCCGCGAACAACCTCCTCGCGGAGGGCGTCTGGCGGGCGACGAACGACCTGGGGCTGCGGATTCCCGAGGATGTCAGCGTCGTCTCGTTCGACGACTCCGAGTGGATGAGCATGGTCAGCCCCGGCATCACCGCCGTCGCGCAGGACGCCGTGTCGCTGGGCGAGACGGCACTCGACCGGCTGCTGCGGCGACTGAAGGACCCGGCCGCCGAGCCCGAGACGATCGTGCTGGAGGCGCAGGTGCTGCCCCGCGGGTCGACCGCGGCCCCGCGCGCGCTCTAGCCGCCGAGCGGACGGGCGGATCGCCGGCCGAGGGCCGACTATCGCCGGGGTGGAAACGATCCCATATTTGCGGCAGGATGACAGCGGCGAAAGGACCGACGCTGACCACCCCAACGCACGAATCCCCCGAGACCGGACTGGCGGTCGCGATCGACGGCGGCAACTCCAAGACCGAGGTCGTCGTCCTGGCCGAGGTGCCGGGAGGCGCGCTCGAAGAGCGGGGGCGCGCGATCGGGCCGGGCAGCGGAGCCGGACCGCAGGCCGTCGTCGCAGCTGTCAGCACGGTCCTCGCGGAGCAGAAGGTCGATCCCGCCCGGGTCGTCCGCGTGTCCGCCGCGATCGCAGGCCTCGACCTCCCCGGCGACGAGGTCGGCCACCGGGATGCGCTCGCCGGGCTCTTCCGGAACGCGCGCATCGACGTCGCGGGCGACGCGGTAGCCGTGCTGGACGCCGGGGCCGGCCTCGGCCACGCCCTCGCGATCGTCAGCGGCGCCGGTCTGAACGCGGTCGCCCGCGGCCCGAAGGGTCTCGCCACGGTCCCCGCGCTCGGCTGGGTGAGCGGCGACTGGGGAGGGGGCGACGAGCTCGGCCGGGAGGCCGTCCGCGCCGCTGCGCGCGCCGAGGACGGCCGCGGACCGGCGACGAGGCTGCTCGAGCTAGTGCTCGCCGCGACGAGCGCCTCCGACGCGGTCGACCTCGCCCGCCGCATCCGCGACGGCGTCGTCTCCCCGCGCCAGGTCGGCGCCCTCGCTACGGTCGTCGCCCGCGCGGCGGCCGACGGGGACGCCGTCGCCGCCGACCTCATCGCCCGCGCCGCGCGCGAGGCCGGGGGGATCGCTGGAGTCGTCGTGCGCGGGGCGTGGGGCGCAGCGGCGATCCCACCCGGCACCCCCGCCGTGCTCGCCGGCGGCATGTTCGCCGACGACCGCTTCCGCGCCATCGTCTCCGACGCCCTGCGCGCCGACGGTTTCGACCCGCGCCCGCTCGCCTTCCGGCCCGTCGACGGGCTGGTGCGCGCGCTGCGCGAGGAATCCGCTTCCTGATCCACCCGAGTACGAAAGGTCCTGCCATGAAGATCACCGTCATCGGCGCCGGCTCCACCTACACGCCCGAGCTCGTCTCCGGCCTGTGGAACGAGCGCGAACGCCTCACCGTCGACGAGCTGTGGCTGATGGACGTGGACGGCCCGCGCCTCGAGATCGTCGGCGGCATGGTGCGCAGGATGCTGGCCCGCCAGGGCGCCGAGGTCCCGGTCACCCTCACCACCGACCGCACGGCCGCGATCGAGGGGGCGGACGCCGTCCTCATCCAGTTGCGCGTCGGCGGCCAGCAGGCACGGCTGCAGGACGAGCTGTTCCCGCTCGCCTGCGGCTGCGTCGGCCAGGAGACGACGGGCGCGGGCGGTCTCGCCAAGGCGCTCCGCACCGTCCCCGTGGTGCTCGACATCGCCCGCGAGGCCCGGGAGCGCGCCAACCCGGGCGCGTGGATCGTCGACTTCACCAACCCGGTCGGCATCAACACGCGCGCGCTGCTCGACGACGGGCACAAGGCGATCGGCCTGTGCAACTTCGCGATCGGCGTCCAGCGCTGGATCGCCCGCGAGCGCGGGGTGGAGCCGCACCGCGTCGAGGTGGACCCGGTCGGGCTCAACCACCTCTCCTGGGTGCGCCACATCCGGGTCGACGGCGTGGATGTGCTGCCCGGGATGATCGAGGAGCGCGCCGACGACCTCGGCCGGCGCGGCGGCGTCCCGGCCGAGCTGATCCGCGACCTGGGCGTGCTGCCCTCCTATTACCTGAAGTACTACTACACGCATGACGCGACGGTGGCGGAGATGCGCGCCTCGACTCCGCGCGCGACCGTCGTCGCCGACGTGGAGCGCGAGCTGCTCGCCCTCTACGCCGACCCGTCCGTCGACACCAAGCCGCCGCAGCTGGAGGCGCGCGGCGGCGCGTTCTACAGCGAGGCGGCGACCGCGCTGCTGGCGTCGCTGGTGGCGGGCACCGGCGACAATCACGTCGTCAACGTGCGCAACCGCGGGCTGATCCAGGGCCTCGCCGACGACGACGTGGTGGAGACCCTGTGCCGAGTGGATGCCTCCGGCGCCACCCCGCTGCCGCAGGAACCCGTGGCACCCGAGCTGCTCGGCCTCATCCAGCACGTCAGCTCGTACGAGCGGCTGGCCGCCCGGGCCGCGGAGACCGGCGACCGGCGGCTGGTGCGGATGGCGTTGCTCGCCCATCCGCTGGTCGGCCAGTGGGATCGGGTGACCGCCCTGGAGGAGGGCCTGTTCGCGACCGGAGGCGACCTCCTTCCGCAGTTCGCCGCGTCGGCGGGCCGATGACGCGTTCGGCTGAGGTCGTCGTCTACGGCGCGACGTCCGCGGGCGTGGCGGCGGCCGTCGCGGCGGCGGAGGCGGGCGCCTCCACCCTGCTGGTGGAGCCGGGCAGGCACCTCGGCGGGATGACCTCGGGCGGGCTCGGCTACACCGACGTCGGCGACGTGCGGGCGCTGGGAGGTGCCGCTGCGCGCCTGCGGGCCGACATCGCCGAGCACTACGGGGTCGCGCCCGGGCGGTACGCGGGTCCCGAGCCGCACGTCGCCGAGGCGATCTTCCGCCGCTGGCTGGAACAGGCGGGCGTCGACGTGCTCTTCGACGCGCCGCTGCTCGGCGTCGAGACGGCCGAGGGACGCGACGGCCGCGAGCTGCGTGCCGCGACGGTCGGCGGGGGCGAGCGCATCGAGGGCGCCCTGTTCGTCGACGCCGGGTACGAGGGCGACCTGATGGCGGCGGCCGGGGTGCCGTACCGGGTGGGACGCGAGGACCGCTCGCAGCACGGCGAACGCTTCGCCGGCCGGCAGGAGCTGCTGCCCGGGATGCACGCCATGCCGCCGTGGGTCTCGCCGTTCGCCGGCGATCCGACCGGGCGCACGGAGGGTCCGGTCCTCGCCCAGCTGCACGACCGTCCGCTCGCCGCGCTCGGGGAGGGCGACGGCGGCGTGATGTCGTACGGGTACCGGGTGTGCCTGACGACGGCGGCGGACCGCATCCCGTTCGATCGGCCGGAGGACTACGACGAGGCCTACTGGGAGCTCGCCCGCCGGCTGTTCGCGCGCGACCGGCGCGAGGGGGTCGAACGGACCGCCGGGCGGATGCTCGGTCTCGAGCCGAACCTGCCGGGCGGGATGGCCGACGGCAACTCGCTCGGACCCGTCTCGCTCAGCGTGCTCGACGGCTCGGCGTGGGAGTATCCGGACGCCACGGCCGAGCGGCGGGAGCAGCTCCGGCGGCACTACCTCGCCCACACCCGCGGCTTTCTGTACTTCCTCTCGCACGACCCGGCCGTGCCGGCGTCGATCCGCCGCGAGCTCTCCCGGTGGGGTCTGCCGCGTGGCGAGTTCGCCGACACCGGGCACCTGCCGCACCAGCTGTACGTGCGGGAGGCGCGGCGGACGGTGGGCGAGCGCGTCCTGACCGAGCACGACCTGCTCGCCGGCGCCGTGCCCGCCGACACCGTCGCGCTCGGGTCGTACCACATCGACATCCGCGAGGTGCAGCGGGTCTGGCGCTGGGTGTACGAGCATCCGGAGCCCATCGGAACGGTGTTCACCGAGGGGTACCTCTCGGTCCCGGTGCCGATCTACGGCATCCCGTACGCCTCTCTGCTGCCGAAGCGTGCCGACGCCGCGAACCTGCTGGTGCCGGTGTGCCTGTCCGCCTCGGCTGTCGCGTTCGCGTCGGTGCGGATGGAGCCGCAGTACATGATGCTCGGGCAGGCGGCGGGGACGGCTGCGGCCATGGCGGTGTCGGCCGGAGCGGCGGCGCACGACGTGCCGATCGACCGCCTGAGGGAAGCGCTCCGTGCGACCGGACAGGTGCTGACGCCCGCATAACCACGGTCCGATACCGGTGTCAATCCCCCTGACACGAGAGGATTTCCGTGCCCCGATCCGGCACTATGAGGGAATGGGAAAACTCGTCTACGGGGCCGGCCAGGAGTACGACCTGGACGACCGCGTGCTCAGCCACGTCAAGCTGGCGATCGTCGCGAAGCTCCGGCGGCACGAGAGTTTCCTGCTGAACTGGGATGTGCCGGTGGAGCAGGGCTCCGGCCGGGTGTCGCTCTGGATCAGCCGCGAGGTCCCACTGTCGTTCCAGTTCAGCGGGAGCCGCCCGCCCGCCATCAACCCGCAGTGGCTCGAGGCGCTGATGCACACCTCGCAGCGCACCGGCGGCATGGTGATCATGCAGGAGGACGAGGTCGCCCGGCATCTGCCCTGACGGGCGGACCGCGGTGTTCGTCCGCACCTCTGAGGCGGCTCGTCAAGCCCCTCCTTTCGGGGAGAAGCGGCTCTAGCTTTGCCTGTATGGGCGAGATGACAGCGACGGCGGTCCTGATGATGCTGCCGCGGCGCGCACGGACGCCCGTCGCCGTGCTGATCGACGGGCCGGTTCCGTCGTCGCTGCGACTCGACGTGTTCGGCGGCCGTGAGCTCTTCGTGCGGATGCGGCGCGGCCCCGGTGCGCACGGCGTCGCCGAACCGTACCGCGAGCAACCGCGCGACGACTTCCCCGTGGAGTCCGATCCGGCCGTGGTGGTGGACCCCGGACGCTTCGAGCAGGCGCGGTTCGCCTGCTCGGCCTCGGTGTTCGGCGCGACCGACGTCGTCGTCTTCGTGCCGCTCGACGCGGACGGCGCGCCGCCCTCCCGCGTGCGGGTGCCGATCCCCTCTCTCGACCGGCCGTCGTGGCACGAGTTCGAGCTCGTCTCGCGCACCCGTATGGAGTGCCGATATCGCGTCGCGGACAAGAGCGACGCCGTTCCGACCGGAGGTTCCCGTGCTCTATCAGCTCTTTGAGGTCGAGCGGCTGCTCGACGACGGAGCGGGGCTGTACGTCCGCTTCTCGGCCGGCTACGCCGCCGACGTGGAGGCCGGCTCGGTCGACGCCGAGAGCGGGCTGCCGCTGCCGGGGCTGGCAGCGCATCCGCTCGATCCCGAGCCGTGGTGGACGCTGCCTCGCGGCGAGTGGATCGCCCGCCAGCTGACGCGCCTCCCGGCGCCGCGGCACGCGCCGGTGGACGGCGCACGACAGGAGCGGTTCGCGTGGCTCCTGCGCGGCAGACGGGCCGGAACGGGGCCGGAGGGCGAGGCCCTGGTCGCCGATGTGGAGGTGGTCGGCCGGCTCGCCGAGTGCCTGATCGAACAGGCGGACCAGGTCTGGGGTGCGCGTTTCGACGCGGTGCTCGGCCGACGGGAGGCGGAGCAGGTCGCGGTGGCGCATGCCTGAGCGGGTCGACATGGAGGGTGCCGGCTCCGTCGTCCGGGTGGACGCGGCGGCCGTGCTGCAGCTCATCTCCGACGGTCCCTCCGGCGGGACCGCCATCGTGCTCCGGCGGCCGGAGGCGCCGCCGTTCGTCGTGATGGGCGACGACTCCGCCGAGGGCTTCTCGCGGCTGCGTCGCGGCGCGATCGCCTACGGAGTGCCGGAGCTGTACCAGGCGCTGCCGCGCGACATGATCCGGGAGGGCCATATCCTGCACGTCCGCGAGGACCACGCGCCCGCCCGTGTGGACAAGGGCGGTTCGGTGTTCGGCCCGATGCCGGAGAAGCTGTGGGTGCCGCTGAACGACGACGGGCGTCCGTTCGAGCGGATGCGCATCCCGATCCCGTCACTCGAACGCCCGGCGTTCGTCGAGTTCGTGCTCGGGGGCGACGGCGACCTGCTCGACTACCGGCTGGACGGCGAGGCCAGGATGGGCGACGGCTACATCTGCCCCTACTGCGGCAAGCTGTGCCCGCAGAAGGAGCCGCACACCGCCGCGCACGGGGTCGCAGGCCACACCCACGCCGGGGTCGCCGCCGGACAGGACCAGGAGCCGCCGCCGCTGACCGGCCCGTTGGAGCTCGGCCACCCGGGCTCCGGATCGCAGCTGTGAGCCGCGCCCTGCGGCTGCTGGTGTGGCAGGTCCACGGCGGCTGGATGGACGCGTTCGTCCGCGGGCGGCACACCTACCTGCTGCCCGTCGATGCGAACGGCGACGGCGGCGTCGGCGCGCGCGACTGGCCCGCGAACGTGGTCGACGTGCCGGAGGCGCGACTCGCGGAGACGCCGTTCGACGCGGTCGTGCTGCAGCGGCTGGAGGAGTTCGACCTGGTCGAGCGGCTCACCGGCCGACGCCCGGGCGTGGACGTGCCGGTCGTGTTCGTCGAGCACAACACTCCGCAGGAGGGCGTGCCGCAGTCGCGTCACCCGCTCGCGGACCGGTCCGACGTGCTGATCGCGCACGTCACGCACTTCAACGCGCTGTTCTGGGACACCGGCTCGACGCGCACGCGCGTGATCGAGCACGGCGTGATGGACTACGGCAACCGCTTCACGGGCGAGCTTCCGCGGGCGGCCGCGGTCATCAACGAGCCGGTCCGTCGCTGGCGGGTGACGGGGTCGGACCTGCTCGGCGGGTTCGCCGCGGTGGCCCCGGTCGACGTGTTCGGGATGCAGGCGGACGGTCTCGCCCAGGCCCTCGGGGTCGGGCCGGACCGTGTCGTCGCCGCGGGCGACCTGGAGGCGCCGCGGCTGTTCTCGGAGGTCGGCAGGCGCCGCGTGTACGTGCACCCGAACCGCTGGACGTCTCTCGGGCTGTCGCTGCTGGAGTCGATGACGGCGGGCATCCCGGTGGTGGCGCTGGACACGACGGACGCGCGGCGGGCCGTGGTGCCGGGCGTCGGCGCGATCTCGACGGACCTCGTCGAGCTGCACGACGCCGTGCGCGCCTTCGTGGACGACCCGTCCCGCGGCGCGGAGGCGGGCGCCCGCGGGCGCGAGTGGGCGCTGGAGCGCTTCGGTCTCGCGCGGTTCCACTCCGACTGGGACGACCTCCTCGCCCACTGGGTCGCCTGACCGGCGGGCCGCGGTCAGTCGCGGGCGTCGCGGAGGGCGCGCTCGGCCTCGCGGACGGCGCGCTGCGCGTCGGTGAGCCGCGTCCGCAGCGAGCGCTCCGCGGCGCGGGCCTCGGTGAGGTCGTCCACCACGCGCTGGAGCTTCCGCTGCAGCCGGTCGCGCTCGGCCTCGAGGTCGCCGCGGCGGTCGACGGTGTCGTCCAGCTCGTCCTCGGTCGCCTCGGCGTCGGCCTTCGCGCGCTCCACGTCCTTCTCGGCCGCCCGGATGCGCCGCTGCCGTTCCCGGCGCTCGCCCGGCGTCTCGGCAGGCTCTGCCGGTTCTTCCGCCTCGGTCGCCTCCGCCGGCTCGGCCGCCGCCGCCTTCCTCCGTCGCGGGTTCGGCGCGGGGAAGTCTTCCACCTCCACCGGCAGCGCCACCGCGTCCGACACGTCCACCTGCTCCAGGCCTGTGGCCTCGAGGGCGCGCACCAGCATCCCGCTGCGCACTGCAGCTGCGGCGGCCGGGTCGATCACCGCGGCCTGCAGCGTCTCCTCGACCTCGCGCTGCACGGCCGGGCTGAGGTCGAGTCCGTCGGTCGCGCGCTGCAGCAGCCGCTGCCGCTCCTGGGTGAGCGCGCGGATCTCGGCGCGGTCCCGGGAGGCGAAGGCGTCGCGCATCCGGGAGCCGATGTCGAGCACGTCGCCGACCAGATCGGGATGCTCGCGCACCAGCGCATTGATCGCCGCCGCCGAGGCGGAAGGCTTGCGGAGCGTCTTGATCTGCTTCGCGGTCGGCTTGTCGGCCTCGGCCGCGGCCGCGTTGCGCTTCGCGATGAAGTCGGCGGGCGCCGCGGCGTACAGCTCGCCTGCGACGTCCCGAAGGTCCATGCGGCGAGTGTACGCGCGGCGCGGCGTCCGCTCAGTGGTTGCGGAGCTCCTTCACGAGCTCGCCCTTGTTCTTCTTGGAGTAGCCGCTGAGGCCCAGCTCCTTGGCGCGCTTCTTGAGCTCCGGCACGGTCCAGTCCTCGTACGAACCGGAGTCGCCGCCCTTGCGGCCCACGGGCGAGCGCCCGCGGGCCGCGGCGGCGTTGGAGATGCGAGCCGCCTTCTGCTTCGAGTCACCCTCGTCGCGCAGCTTCTCGTAGAGCTCCCGGTCTTTCAGCTGGGGCTGCTTGCCTGGCATGTCCGCTCCTTCCGTTGCTGGCAGGAACGGTACGCCCGGTGCGTGCCGATGTCAGGCGGGTGTCAGGCCCGCGGCGCCTTCGATGCGCGGACCGCGGCGAAGTACTCGCTGGACGGGCGCAGCCAGATCAGCACCAGCGCCACGACGGTCGCGGCGAACTGAAGGAAGCCGACGCCGTAGCCGGCGAGGACGTTCAGCAGCGACAGGGCCGTGAGCACGGTCAGGACGATGCGGGCCCAGTTGGCGCCGCGGCGCATGAAGTACGCGAACAGCACGAACACCACGGCCCAGAAGATCAGCGTGACGATCGCCCAGATGGTCGCGGCGGTGATGATCCCGTCGACCAGCGCCTGCGCGTTCTGCCCATTGGCGTTCGGCGAGTTGCGGATCTGCTCGAGGGCGGCGTCGCGCGTCCCCCCGATGGTGGCGATCGTGATGATGCCGCTCACGACGCTCAGCACCGCGCCGACCACGTACAGCCAGAACGCGATGTTCACCGTGCGGGGCGGCTCGCCGACGGTCACCGGGGCCGTGGGGGCGCCGCTGCCGGCGGGCGGGTAGGTGGGCGGCGGAGGGGCGGTCGGGAGGCCCTGGTCGGCGGCCGGTGCGGCCGGCGCCGGCGCGGCCGGGGAGGCCGGCTCGGGTGCGGGCGGCGGGGTCGTCGGCTCGCCTGCCCCCGTGGGTCCGGCGGGGCGCGGCGTGCTCTCGTCGTCTGGAGTCGTCATGCGGCGACCCTACTCCCGCTGGGAAGTTCCTGACTAGGGTGCAGAACTCTCGGGAGCCGGTGCGAGCGGCTGCGTGGCCGGTCCCTCCAGCACCGAGCCGTCGGGGGCGAAGCGGGAGCCGTGCAGCGGGCAGTCCCACGACAGCTCCGCGTCGTTCCAGCGGACGACGCCGCCCAGGTGGCTGCAGACCGCGGTCAGCGCGCAGGTCACCCCGTCGACCGTCGAGACGCCGACGGGCGTCCTGCCGCGGCGTCCCACCGTCCCCGTCCCCTCCGGGACGGGCTCGTCGCCGAGCTCCTTCGCGGTCTGCGCCGATGCCCACTCGCTGATCGCCGCTTTGCCGACGCCGGCGTTCATGGCGACCCCGGAGGCGATGTCGACCGGACGCGTCACGCGGTGGTGCAGCACGCGCGCCCACTCCAGAGTCTCGCCGGTGAGGTCGGCGGTCAGGCTGAGGGCGGACGCGATCGCGTTGGTCATGCCCCACTTGTCGTAGCCGGTGGCCAGGTAGACGCGGCCGCGACCTCGGGGCAGCCAGCCGACGAACGGCACGCGGTTCGCCGAGCGGTAGTCCTGCGCCGCCCACCAGTGCGTGCGCTCCGCCCCGGGGAACATCCGCTCCGCCCACTCCGTCAGGTCCGCGAGCTGCTCCGCGGCGGAGTCCGCGCGCCCGACCGGGTGCCCGTTGCCGCCGACCAGCAGCAGCTCACCGCCGTCGGCTGCCGTCGCGGTGCGCAGCGACCGCGTGGGCGAGTCGGCCGACAGGTGCATCCCGCGTGGGATGCCGCCGGGCACGCGGAACGCCGTCACGTACGATCTCGTGGGCTCCACCTTCGCGAAGTAGAGGCCGCGGTCCAGGATGGGCGTCCCGGTCGCGAGGACGACCTGGTCGGCGCGCGAGGTGCCGGAGGTGCTGGTGACGATCGCCGGCTTCGACGCCGACACGTCGGTCACCCGCTCGCCTTCCACGATCCGGCCGCCGAGCCGGCGGAGCTCCGCAGCCAGGGCGGCGAGCACCCGCAGCGGATGCACCTGCGCCTGCCCCGCCAGCGTGAGCGCGCCCTCCACCTCGAACGGGAGCTCGGCGGTCCGCTCCTGGGCGACGTCGAGGCCGGCCACGCGGGCGGCGGCGACCTCCGCATCCAGCTTGTCGAGGCCGTCGAGGGTGGTGGCATAGGTGACGGCGTCGCGCACGTCGAACGGCACGCGCTGCTCTTCCAGGAAATCGAGCAGCCAGCCCTGGCCCGCGGTGTTGCCGTCGACGTAGGCGCAGAGCACGGAGTCGGAGGCGTGCCGCCGGATGGACGAGAGTGTCGTGCCCTGCAGCAGGCTCACCTTGCCGGTCGTGTTGCCCGTGGTGACGGCGCCGACGGTCCGCGCCTCCAGTACGAGGACGCGCATCCCGGAGCGCGCGAGCATGAGCGCGGTGGCGAGCCCGGTCAGGCCGGCGCCGACCACGATCGTGTCGTACTGCCCGTCCCACTCGAAGCTGTCGGTGGCGATGGGTGGGGAGGTCTCGAGCCAGAGGGACGTCGTCGGCATGGCAAGAGCATCCTCCCGCCGGGCCACCGTGGGAAGCGGTTGACTTCGGGCCGATTCAGGCGGCTTCAGGCCAGCGAGTCGAAATCGAACCAGAACGCGTCGTCGTCGTCCTCGCCGCTCGCCGCTCCGGAGGAGACCGGATCCCGCGGGATCGTCGCGGTCTCGATGCGGACCTTGGTCTGACTGGTCACGAAGATCTCACTCGGCGGCCTGCTGGACTGCGAGATGTTGACGAAGTCTCCGTCGCTCCGGCTGGCCTCCACCACGGCGGCCTTGAGCTCCTCGACGGGGGCGCGGTCGACGAAGGTGAATCTCAGGTCGTCGATATAGACGTGAAACACCTGCATTACCTCTCCCCGGTCGTCGCTTTCTTGGCTGATAGTAGGCGGACTGAGAGGTTGTTCCAGCCCGACCGCACATCCGGCCGGATTTCAGAGCAGGTCTATGTCGACGTCCGCGATGTCCTCCGTGCCGTTCTCCACGTACGTCGCGCGCTGCGGTGCGAGCGCCGCGATGCGCTGCTCGAACTCGGCCACGAAAGGCTCGTCGCGAAGCTCCTGGCCGTCGAACGGCTCGTCCTCGGCCAGCATCTGACTCGCCGGTCCGAGGAGGAGGAGGACCTCGCCCGCCGCGCCGCCTTCGGTCACAGCGGGGGCACGCACCTCGGCGGCGGAGTTGTTGTGCGCGAGTGCGGCCCCGAAGCGCACGAGGACATCGGCGATGTCGTCTCCTGTCAGCAGGGAGCCGCTCGCGTAGTGGATGCGCTTCATGCACCCACCCATACATCACCTGGGCGTCTCGTCAAGGAGGGCGGCCGATCCCTTGCAGATCATGCGGGGCGCGCGTTCACTTGCGCAGCATGACCGATGACACCCGCCCCCTGTCCGCTCTCGCCCTCGTCTGCACGCTGAAGCCGTCGCCCGGCGAGTCCAGCAGCCAGCTGCTCGCCCGCCAGGTGCTCGACGAGCTCGCCACCCACGACGTCACCGGGACCGCGGTGCGGCTGGCCGACTACGACATCAAGCCCGGCGTCGAGCTCGACGAGGGCGACGGCGACCAGTGGCCGCACATCCGGGAGCAGATCGTGGCCTCCGACATCCTGCTGATCGTCACGCCGACGTGGATGGGGCACCTCTCCTCCATCGCGCAGCGCGCGCTCGAGCGCCTCGACGCCGAGCTGTCCGAGACGGACGACGCGGGCCGGCCGGTCGTCGAGGGCAAGGTCGGGATCGTCGGGGTGGTCGGCAACGAGGACGGCGCGCACGCGATCATCGCCGATCTGTTCCAGGGCCTCAACGACGTCGGGTTCACCATCCCGTCGCAGGGCGCGACGTACTGGAACGGCGAGGCGATGGGGTCCGTCGACTACAAGGACCTGGACGAGACGCCCGAGGCGACCGCGAGCACGACCGCCGTCGTCGCGAAGAACGCCGCCCACCTCGCCCGGCTGCTCCGCGAGCGCCCGTACTGAGCCTCCGGCCGCCCGCGGCTAGCATGGCCGGGTGCCGACACCCGAGCCCGAGATCGTCGCGCGCCTGCGCGCGGCGGGATGCGTCTTCGCCGAGGACGAGGCGCGGCTGCTGACCGAGGCGGCGGCCTCGCCGGAGGAGCTGGAGGCGCTGGTCGCCCGCCGCGTCGCGGGGGAGCCGCTGGAGCCGCTGCTCGGCTGGGCGGAGTTCTGCGGGAAGCGCATCCACGTCGATCCCGGCGTCTTCGTTCCGCGCCGCCGCACTGAGCTGCTGGCCCTGCGTGCTGCGGCGCTCGCCGCGGACGCCGTGGTGCGCACGGGCGGCGCCACCGTGCTGGACCTGTGCTGCGGCGCGGGTGCCATCGGCGCGGTCGTCGCCGCGCGCGTTCCCGAGGCCGAGGTGTTCGCGGCGGACATCGAGCCGGCTTCCGTGCGCTGCGCCCGCCGCAACCTCGATCCCGCGCACGTCTTCGAGGGCGACCTCTTCCAGGCGCTGCCCGCGACGCTCCGCGGCACGGTGGATGTGCTCGCCGTGAACGCGCCGTACGTCCCGACCGAGGCGATCGCCCTCATGCCGCCGGAGGCCCGCGACCACGAGCCGGCGGTGGCGCTCGACGGGGGCGACGATGGTCTCGACGTGCACCGCCGGATCGCCGCGGAGGCCGCGGACTGGCTCTCCCCGGGCGGCGCGCTCCTCATCGAGTCGAGCGCCGAGCAGGCCCCCGCGTCCGCCGCGCTCTTCGCCGCCGCCGGCCTCACCGCGCGCGTCCACTCGACCCCCTCCCGCGCCTCCACCCTCGTGCTGGCCCGCCTCCCGCACTGACCCCCGCCGTCGAGTCCGCGAATACTGCACGGCCCCACGGCCTGTCGCGTGCAGTATTCGCGGACTCGACGGCGGGCGGAGGGAGGGCTACGGTGCGGGGTGTGAGTGGGATCGAGGTTGCACGCTCGCGGGTGATGGCGCTCGACCGGGTTCGGCAGTCGCTGGTCATCGCCGGGAGCGTCGTCGCGCTGATCGGCGCCGTCGTCGGCTCCGGGTTCGCGGGCGGAACGCCCATCCCGAAGGTCGCGGGCGGAGCTCTGAGCGCGGACGCGACTCTGCTCGCGCCGGCCGGACCGGCCTTCGCGATCTGGTCGGTCATCTACGCCGGCCTCGTCGCCTACGCGATCTGGCAGGCACTGCCGTCGCAGGCCGCGCGGGAGCGGCAGCGTCGCGCGGGCTTCTGGGTGCTGGCCTCGCTGCTCCTGAACGCCGCGTGGATCCTCTCCGTGCAGGCCGGAGCGCTCACGCTGTCGGTGGTCGCCATCGTCGCGCTCCTCGCCGTGCTGATCGTCGCCTTCGTCGTGCTCCGCCGGCATCCTGGAGACTCGACCGCGGATGCCGTGCTGTTCGACGGCGTCGTCGGGCTGTACCTGGGCTGGGTGATGATCGCCACGGTCGCGAACATCACCTCCTGGCTGATGACGCTCGGCTTCGCCGGCTTCGGCCTCAGCCCGCACGCGTGGGCGATCGCCCTGCTCGGCGTCTTCACCGTGATCGGCTGCGCGCTCGCGGTCTGGGACCGAGGCCGCTTCGCCCCCGCGGTCGCCTCCGCGTGGGGCCTGGCGTGGATCGGCGTCTCCCGGCTGACCGGCTCGCTGACCTCGGCGCCGGTGGCGGTCAGCGCGTTCGCCGCGGCGGCGCTCATCCTGCTGGTCGCGCTGGCCGTGCGGGTCTCGCGGCCCGGCCCCGGGCGACGCCGCTAGCGGGAGGCGTCGAGCGACCGCAGGTACTCCGCGTTGCCGCGGATCGCTGCCTGGTAGCGCTGCAGGTCGGGCGTCCGGATGCCGTCGACGGCGACCTCCATCAGCTCCGCCACCGCCGCGTCGCTGCGGCCGGCGGCGTGCAGCGACAGCGCGTGCCAGACGCGCACGGACTCGGACTCCGGGAACTGCTCCAGCGCCCGGTCGAGAGCGGCCAGCGACTCGTCGAAGCGTCCGAGGTTGCGCAGCGTGCTGCCGTACTGCAGTAGGCAGCGGCGCAGCGTGTCGCCGCTGAGCCCCGCGTCGAGGGCCCGCTCGTAGAACCCGGCGGCCGTCTCCTCCTCGCCCGCCGTGTCGTACGCTCCGCCGACCTCGTAGAGCACGTGCGGGTCGTCGGCGTGCTCGGCGAGCACGTCGCGGAGCGCGTCGATCGTCGGCTGCATGTGATCGCGGTCCCGCGCCTCGAAGAGCTCGCGCAGGCGCTCCAGCAGGGCCGGGTCGGTGGTGTTCGGCATCCGATCACCCTAATGCGGCCGATGCTCCGACCTTGCCGACCGCCCCTGTCGCGGGCCGCGCGTCGCGCGTACGGTGCACGCCATGAAGATCATCATCTTTGCCGCAGGAGTCGCCGTCGGTTTCGTCATCGGTTCGCGCGCGGGGCGTGGCGCGTACGAGGACCTGCGCACCAAGTGGCGCGGGTTCGCGGACTCCGACACCGTGCAGCACGTGAAGGGCGACGTGAAGGACTTCGCCGGCCGCGCCGCGTCGGATGTCGGCGACAAGGTCAGCGAGACCGTCAGCAAGGTGACCGAGAAGGCGTCCGCCAAGATCGACGAGGTCACCGGCAAGGGGAACGGCTCCGGCTCGTCCGCTCCGTCGGGCTCCTGAGTCAGGCGCCCTCGGGCGGCTGGGCCAGGAGGTCCACCCGCTCGCCGAGGTACGCGCCGAACTCGCGCGCCGCGTCGTCGCCCGCCGCCGCGCTCCAGCGCACGAGCGCGCGCCCGTCGCGCACGAACAGCGGGCCAGCCGACGAGCGCAGCGTCTCGGCCTCCAGCCCGATCGGCGGTGCGGCGAAGTTCACGGTCTCGCCGTCGCGGAAGCCGCCGCGCTGGGCCGCGGCCCGCAGCGCCCGCCTCTCCTCCACCGACCGCGCCAACCCCTGAGGGCGTCCGGGAGGCGTCGCCCGCACCAGCGAGCCGGTCGCCCGTAGCACGCCGTCCTGGTCCAGCAGGAAGACGCCGAGCCGCCAGACGCTGCCGGTCCTCCGCAGGACGGGCTCCCTGCGGATGAGCAGAACCCGACGGGCCGGGACCAGCTCGGCCAGGGCCTCCTGCCGTGCTCCCGCGGCGGCCAGCGCGTCGACCGCGTCCCTCACGACGGCGTGGATGTGCGCGATCGCGTCCTCGTCCGTCCCGCCCTCCACGGGACGAGCCTACGAGGCGGTGCGGATGGAGAACGAGTTGTCGTCGGTCACCAGCAGCAGCTCGACGCCGTGCTCGTGGCGGAGCACGACCAGGGCGGACGCGTCCGTCGAGGCCACGCGCTCCACCTGGTTGAGGAAGATGCGGGCCATCTCGTCGGTCACACGGAAGTCGCGTCCGAGCGCGTGCACGATGTACCCCGACACGATCGGCGGCCGCCCGCGGAGTCCCGTCTCGCGCGCGAAGTCCTCGACTGGGGTACGGAAATCGGGCGTCATGGTCATCGCGGGGCTCCTTCTGTAGCCTCACGAACGGTAGTCGCGGAAATCCGCGCCGCCAGGGGGTTGACGAGGGGTTAGATGGAACACATGAAGACCTTCACCTTCCCTCGCACCGACATCGAGGCGTCGAACATCGTCCTCGGTCTCATGCGCATCTCCGACCTCGACGACGAGGAGATCCGTACCCTGGTCCGCACCGCCCGCGACTTCGGGATCACCATGTTCGACCACGCCGACATCTACGGCACCGAGCGTCACGGCTGTGAGCGCCGCTTCGGCGACGCCGGCGCCGTGCCCGCGTCCGAGCGCGACCAGGTCGTCATCCAGTCGAAGGTGGGCATCCGCGACGGCTACTTCGACTTCTCGCGCGAGCACATCCTGCGCACGGTCGACGAGTCCCTGGAGGCGCTCAAGACGGACTACCTCGACATCCTGCTGCTGCACCGCCCGGACACCCTGGTGGAGCCGGACGAGGTCGCCCTCGCCTTCGACGAGCTGCAGAGCGCGGGCAAGGTGCGCGCCTTCGGCGTCTCCAACCAGACGCCCGGTCAGATCGAGCTGCTGCAGCGCTCGCTGTCGCAGCCGCTCGTCGCCAACCAGGTGCAGCTGAGCATCACGCACGCGCCGGTCATCGCCCAGGGCGTCGCCGCCAACATGGCGGGCCTCGACCAGTCGATCGACCGCGACAACGGCATCCTTGACTACGCGCGCCTGCACGACATCGTGCTGCAGGCCTGGTCGCCCTTCCAGAAGGGCTTCTTCGACGGCGTCTTCCTGGGCGACCGTGAGAACTTCGCGGAGCTGAACGACGCGATCGACGAGCTGGCCGAGAAGTACGGCGTCACCCCGACCGCCATCGCCGTCGCGTGGATCACCCGCCACCCGGCCGGGATGCAGGTCGTGCTCGGCACGACGAACGCCCAGCGGGTGCGCGACTCGGCGGCAGGCTCGGACATCCCGCTGACCCGTCAGGAGTGGTACCGCCTGTTCACCACGGCGGGCCACACGCTGCCGTAAAGCCCGTGGGGGCGCGCGGATTCAGCCGGCGTTCTGCTGGAGCCGGCCGATCTCGGCCCGAGCGGCCTGGACCAGCTCCTCGTCGGTGTGCGCGTGCCCCCACAAGCCCCAGCCGCCCGGCGCGGCCTCCGTCAGCAGCACCCACGTGCGGTCGACGAGCGACGCATCCCCCGCGGCCTCGGCGACCAGCGCGGTGAGCCGCTCGACGACGACGAGCTGCTTCTCCCGGTCGAGCGCTCCGGCGTTCGTCAGCACCTGAACGCGGACGTGGTCGCCACTCCCGTCGACGTCCGACAGGTGGGCCGCGGGCAGCTCGTGCACGAACGCCGCCGTGTTCGACCGGAACATCGGGATGTCGGGCACGCCTTCCACGTCCTTCACCGTCGCGGCCGCGGCGGCGGCGAGGGCGTGCGGGTCGGCGAAGGTGCCGGCGGGCGCGTAGATGTCGATCATGGGCATGGTGTTCTCCGATCGGGATGCGGACTGACGACATCTCGACCCTGGCAGCCGCGGTCATTATGATCAACGTCATAATCGACGGAGGGCGGGCGCGATGGACGACACCAGGGACCGCATGCTGGACGGCGCCATCCGCCTCCTCGCCAGCAAGGGGGTGAACGGCGCATCGCTCGGCAAGATGCTCGCCGAGACCGGGGCGCCGCGCGGCTCCATCTACCACCACTTCCCCGGCGGCCGCGGGCAGTTGTTCAGCGAGGCGCTCGTCCGCACGACCGCGGCGCACGACCGCTGGGTGGCCGAACGCGCCGGCGACACCGCGGTCGGCGTCACGGAGGCCTTCCTCGCCTTCTGGCGCGCGGTCCTGACCGGCTCAGCCTTCGAATCCGGCTGCCCGGTCCTCGCCGTCGCGGTCTCCGCGCCGGACGGCGCCCTGTTCGACAAGGCGGCGGAGGTGTTCGACTCCTCCATGGCGAACCTCACCCGGCTGCTCGCCGCCGCGGGCGTGCCAGAGCCGGAGGCGGGCGACTTCGCCACGGTGCTCGTCGCCTCCGCCGAGGGCGCGGTCGTGCTTGCCCGCCTGCAGCGGAGCACCCGCCCGCTCGACCTGGTGGGCGAGTCGCTGCTGGCGCGCGCCCGCGAGCTCGACGGAACGGGCACGCCGTAGAGCGAACACCGGCGCGGCGGGCGACTGGAGGCGGGGGACCGACTGGGTTACGGTCGGAGGCGTGGACGACGAACGGATGTCGCTGCCGCGCCGAGCGGCGATGCGGCTCTGGCTCCTCCACGTCGCGACCGTCCGCTCCCGTCTGGTGCGGCCGCTCGACGGACGCCAGGCGTTCGTCGCCGGGCGCAGGCCGCTCCGGGTGCTGCTGGTCGGTTCCGGTCCCGCCATGGGCTGGGGCGTCGGCAGCTACGACCTCGCCCTCCCCGGGGCGATGGCACGGGCGCTCGCCGCGTCGACCGGCCGCGGGGCCGTGGTGGACGTCGTGCCGCACCACTCGGCCGGCGTGCGACGGCTGCGTCGCATGGTGCGCAGCGCGGAGCCGGGGCGCTACGACGCGGTCGTCCTCAGCGGAGCCGTCGCGGACGCCGTGCGCATGGTTGAGCCGAAGGCGTGGCGGGCTCGATTGCAGACGTTGCTCGCCGACACGGTCGCGGCGAGCGCCGGAACCGTGGTCTGGCTGGGCGCGCAGCCCATCCGCTCCATCCCGTCCTTCGACTCGCGGCCCGGGCAGGTCGCCCAGGATCACGCCGAACTGCTCAACCGGATCGCACACGAGGTGTGCGGCGAGGCGGGGGCGGTCTTCGTCCCGCTGTCCGGACCTCCGCCCGGCGCAGGCGGACGCCACCGCACGCCGAGCGACTACCTGCACTGGGCTCGGGAGATCGTGGATGCGCTCATCCCAGCCCTGCACGAACGGGATGTTCCGAGCGCCGCCGCCGCGAGCGAGGGGTCCGATCGCGCGCAGGCGATCGCCCGCCTCAAGCTGGGCAGCCGCGGCGGCGACGCGCGCCTCGACGGCATCGTCGGCACGGCCAAGCGCACCCTCGGCACCGAGATCGCGATGTTCACGGTGCTCGACGACGTGAAGGAGTGGCCGTTCGCCTCGGCCGGCGCGGTGCTGGACGAGATCCCGATCGAGCAGTCGGCGTGCATCCACACCATCCAGACACCCGACGGGATGGTGGTGCCGAACGCCGTCGAGGACCCGCGCTTCTCCGGGAGCGCGCTCGTGGCCGGACCGGCCGGACTCCGCTACTACGCCGGCTACCCGGTGGAGGCTCCGGACGGCACCCGGATCGGCGCCATCTGCGTCTTCGGCCGCACGCCGCGCGAGCGCGCCGACGGCGAGGCCGACCTGGACGTGCTGCGCGAGCTCGCCCTGCTCGCCCAGCGCGAGCTGTGGCGATTCGAGCCCGTCGCCGAGGGCTGAGCGGAGAGCGCTCCGGTCAGCGCTCCAGCGCGGTGAGCAGTCGGCCGAGCGAGCCGCCGAGGCCCCAGCGCTCCGACAGGGCGTCGAGCGCCTCGCGCCGTTCCGCGGTCGTCAGGGGCAGGGTCGCGTCCACCTCCGGCAGCGGGAGGTCGCGGACGACCTCGACGACGCGCGGCGCGACCGCGAGGTAGTCGGCGGCAGCGGCGAACCGGGCACGCGCGGCCGGCTTCATGCCGCTCCCGGAATCCTCCGCGGCGGCGACGATGCCGGCGAGGTCGCCGTACTCGGCCAGGAGCGCCGCAGCCGTCTTCTCGCCTATGCCAGCCACGCCGGGGAGCCCGTCCGAGGTGTCGCCGCGCATCGCCGCGAAGTCGGCGTACTGGTCGGCGCGGACGCCGTACTTGCGCTCCAGCGACTCGCTCGTCACCACCTCGAGATTGCTCATGCCGCGAGCGGTATACACGATGCGCACGTCGCGCTCGTCGTCGGCGAGCTGGAACAGATCGCGGTCGCCCGTCACGACATCGACCGCGCGCGGTGTCACCGTCGCGAGGGTGCCGATGACGTCGTCCGCCTCATGGTGCGCGGCGCCGACGATGGCGATCCCGACCGCGTCGAGCACCTCCCGGATGATCGGCACCTGGGCGACCAGCGCCTCCGGGGTCTCCTCCACGTCCACGCCGCCCGGCACGAGCGTCGCCACCCGGTGGGCCTTGTAGCTCGGGATGAGCTCCACCCGCCAGGCCGGGCGCCAGTCGTCGTCCCAGCAGGCCACGAGCCGCTCGGGCCGGTAGTCGGTGACCAGCTTGGCGATGATGTCGAGGAACCCGCGGACCGCATTCACCGGCGTCCCGTCCGGGGCCTTCACCGTGTCGGGCACGCCGTAGAACGCGCGGAAGTAGAGGGAGGCGCTGTCGAGCAGCATCGTTCGGCCGGTCACGCACCCGATCCTGCCACTTCACGGGGGAGGCCGGAATGCTTCCTGCCGGGACCGCCGGGCGCTAGGGTCTGCTGCATGGCAGGAACCGTCGTCGTCGAACGCACCGCCCGCATCCGGGCCACCCCGGAGCAGCTGGTGCCGCTCATCTCGCGCCTGCCCGAGTGGGCGCAGTGGTCGCCGTGGGAGGACCTCGACCCCGACCTGACGCGCGAGTACAGCGGCGAGCCGGGCGCGGTCGGCTCGGCCTACACCTGGTCGGGCAACCGCAAGGCCGGAGCCGGCTCCATGCGGATCACCGCGGTCGACCCCGACGGCGTCGGCATCCACCTCGACTTCACCCGGCCGTTCCGCTCGTCGAACGAGTTGCGCTTCGTGCTCGAGCCGGAGGGCGAGTCCACCCGGGTCACCTGGCGCATGGAGACGCCGCAGAAGCTGTACACGCGGTTCGTCAACCTGGACAAGCTGATCGGCGGCGACTTCGAGAAGGGCCTCCGCAAGCTGACCCAGGTCGTCGAGGCGCCGTGAGCGCTAGCGTGGACGAGTGACAGCAGCCCCCATCGTCGTCTCCGCCGTCGCGGTGGTGCGCGACCGCACGGTGCTCATGGTCACCGCGCGCGACCGCGACGTCTACTACATGCCGGGCGGCAAAGTGGATGCGGGCGAGACCGCCGCGCAGGCGGCCGCTCGTGAGGCGTTCGAGGAGGTCTCGCTGCAGCTCGACCCGGACGACCTGGAGGAGCTCTTCGAGGTGCAAACCCAGGCGCACGGCGAGCCGGAGGGGCGTCAGGTGCACATGCGGGTGTTCCGGGCGTGGACCGGCGACGACCCCGTGCCGTCCGCGGAGGTCGGCGCCGTGCACTGGACGACGAGCGCCGACGCGGACCGCTGCCCGCCCGCCGGCACGGAGGTGCTCCGCCGGCTGGTCGACCTCGGCCTGATCGACTGACCCGGCCGCCGGGTGCCCGTCGCCGGGTGCGCGCCTCCCGCATGAGGGCTGGCGCGCGTGGCCCGGCGGGACCAGGGTGGTGTCATGGCGCACACCCATGAGTTCCGCTTCTCCGGCAACGACGACTTCGATTTCGAGATCCGAACGACGATCGGTCAGTCGTTCAGCGGCGCCGCCGACATCGGCGAGGTGCTCGCCGCCGTCCAGGGCGTCGACGACAAGGACTACGACGGCTGGTTCCGCGCGTGGCTGGGTCTCGGCGACCGCATCGCGGCGCAGGCGGACGCCTCGGCTGAGGCCGGGCGCACCGTGAGCGCGGCGAGCGCGTACCTGCGCGCAGCCTCCTACTACGCGACCGCGGTGAACGCCGTCGCCTCGCTGGAGAGCGAGGACGAGCTGCTACCGACCTTCCGCAAGCACCGGGCGGCATGGGACGCCTGGGTCGATGCGGTCGACCTCGACATCGCCAGGGTCGCCATCCCCTACCAGGACACCACGTTGCCGGGTTACCTGTTCCGTGCGCCTGGCGCGCGGGCAGAGACCGCGTCCCGCCCGCTGCTCGTCGTCGTCAACGGCAGCGACGGCGCGCTCACCAGTCTGTGGTCGTCCGCCGTCTCCGGCGCCCTCCGCCGCGGCTACGACGCCCTCGTCTTCGACGGGCCCGGCCAGCAGTCGATGCTGTTCGAGCGCGGTGTGCCCTTCCGGCCCGACTGGGAGGCCGTGCTCACACCCGTGCTCGACTTCGCGCTCGCGCAGACCGGGGTGGACGCCGACCGCGTCGCGCTCTACGGCATCAGCCAGGCGGGCTACTGGGTGCCGCGGGCACTGGCCTTCGAGCACCGCTTCGCCGCCGCGGTCGCCGACCCGGGCGTCGTCGACGTCTCCACCTCCTGGACGGACCACCTGCCCGGCAACCTGCGGAAGCTGCTCGACGAGGGCGAGGACGCGAAGTTCGACCGCGACATGGAGCTCGGCATGAAGTTCTCGCACGAGCTCGCGAACACCTGGCGGTTCCGGGCGAGGCCGTACGGCACGACCGGCTACGCGGAGACCCTCCGGGCCGTGCTGCAGTACTCGGTCGAGCAGGTGGCCGGGCGCATAACGACTCCGCTGCTCATCACCGACCCGGAGCACGAGCAGTTCTGGCCGGGCCAGTCGGAGCGGCTCGCCGCGCTCACGCCGTCCGTCTCCACGCTGGTCCGCTTCTCGGAGGCCGAGGGCGCCGACTTCCACGTCCAGCCGCTCGCGCGGGCGCTGACCGAGCAGCGGATGTTCGACTGGCTGGACGAGCGCCTCGGCCGCTGACCCGCGGTTGCCGATGTCGGTGGGCTGCTGTTGGATGCTGCCATGCGGATCAGGCGCGAGATGGTCGTCTTCGACACCGCCGACATCGAGGGCGAGGCCGCGTTCTGGGCCGCCATCATGGGCGGCGAGGTGCACGGTGACGAGGAGGGCTGGCGCAGCGTCCACGTCGACGGGGAGCCGCGGCTCGGGTTCCAGCTCGACCCCGGGCACGAGCCGCCTCGCTGGCCGGACGGTCCGCGGCAGCAGGCGCACCTCGACCTGTACGTCGACGACATCCGCGGAGCGCACGAGGAGGCCCTCGCTGCCGGCGCCCTGCTGCTGCGCGCCGCCGACGACCTCGACGCCTCCGACGGGTTCCAGGTCTACGCCGACCCGTCCGGCCATCCGTTCTGTCTCTGCTGGGAGTCCGCATGACTGATACGACCACTCTCGCCGTCACCGGGGTCACCGGTGCCGTCGGCCGGCTGACGGCCGACCTGCTCGCCGACGCCGGCGTCCCCTTCGGGATGCTGGCGCGGTCGCCGGAGCGCGCCCCGCGCTACCCCGGCACCTCCCTCGCGGCGGCCACGTACAGTGACCGGGAGGCGGTGCTGGCGGCGCTCGACGGCGTCCAGACCCTGTTCATGGTGTCCGCCGCGGAGAACGCCGAGCGGCTGGGAGAGCACCTCGCGTTCGTCGACGCGGCGGCCGACGCGGGCGTACAGCACATCGTCTACACGTCGTTCTTCGGGGCGGCGCCGGACGCGACCTTCACGCTGGCGCGCGACCACTTCGCGACCGAGCAGCGCATCCTGGCCTCCGGGATGCGGCACACCTTCCTGCGCGACAACCTCTACCTCGACTTCGCGCAGTACCTGGTGGGCGACGACGGCGTCATCCGCGGCCCGGCCGGCAGCGGACGCGCAGCGATGGTCGCCCGGGCGGACGTCGCGCGCGTGGCGGCGGCCGTGCTGCAGCATCCCGGGCAGCACGTCGATGTGACCTACGACCTCACCGGTCCGGAGGAGCTCACCCTGGCCGAGGTCGCGGAGAAGCTCTCGCGCCACACCGGCCGGCCGGTCTCCTTCCACGACGAGACGATTCCGGAGGCCTACGCCTCCCGGGCCAAGTGGCACGCGCCCGACTGGCAGAACGACGCCTGGGTCTCGACCTACACCGCGATCGCCGCGGGCGAGCTCGCCGGCGTGACGGACGACGTGGAGCGGGTCACCGGCCGCCGGCCGCTCTCGCTCGACGAGCTCCTCCGCGACGAGCTCCGCTGACGCGCCGGTCGGAGATTCGGCCGTTCGAGCTCCGAATCTCCGACGGAAGGCGGCCCAGCAGGAGATTCGGCCGTTCGATCGCTCACGACGGCTGGAGCCGACTGCGCGCTGAGGGGCGGCCCGCACGGCGGACCGCCCCTCGCGTCGGTTCGTCAGCCGGTCAGGGCTGCGCGTCCCAGCCGCCGCGCGGCGGCGCCGGCCAGTGCGGGCGGGTCGGGACGATCGACGTCACCGCGCCGCTCGCCGGGTCGAGCAGCACCTGGCGCTGCTGCGGGTGCCACCAGTCGAACAGGCCGCCGAGCGAGCCGGAGCGCGTGTCGAACGAGGCGTCGCCGATCCGGCCGGTGCGCCAGTTGCCCTCGATGAAGCGGAGGATGCTGGCCTGGTCGGTCGGGGTGTGGTCCACGCGGTTCTGCGCGGCCCACGGCGAGACCACGAGCAGCGGGAGGCGCTGACTCGGGCCGCAGCGGTCGGCGTACCCGCCGGCCGCGTGCTTCACGCTGGTGCACACGGTGGAGTCGACGGCCGTGTCGTTCGAGCCGTTGGTGACCTTCGGCGCGACGTGGTCGTACCAGCCGTCCGAGTCGTCGTAGGCCACGACGACCGCGGTGCTCGACCAGCTGTCCGACTTCTGGATGGCGTTGATCTCGTTGACGACGAACTTCTGCTCGTCGATCGGGTCGGAGTAGCCGGCGTGGCCGTCCTGCGCCTCCGGGGCCTTCAGGAACGACACCGCGGGGAGCTCGTTCCCCTTCAGCGCGGCGTCGAAGGAGGTCAGGTCGTACTGGTGGTTGGCCTGGTCCGTGTGCCCGATCGCCTTCACCGAGGTCGGCGGCAGGTGGTGCGGGTTCGAGGTCGACTTGTAGTACTGGAACGGCGAGTGGTGCGGCGAGTAGTCCTTCGGCGTCGCGCCCGCGATGTTGGCGGTGGTGGCGTCGCACTTCGCGTACGAGCCGGCCTGGCCGTTCCACGCGGTGGTCGGCGTGAAGCCGCCCTGGAACCAGCCCCAGGTGACGTCGCGGGCGTTGAGCAGGTCGCCGACGTTGCGGCCCGACATCCCGACCACGGGCGAGGAGGCCGTGTGGTCGTTGTCGGAGCAGTCGTCGTAGGCCGGGTCGGGGTCGCCGATCACCGTGCCGACGCCCTTCGCGTCCGCCGACTGGACGGCCGTGGAGGTCGTCAGCACCGCTCCCGTCTTCGGGTCGTACGCGGTGCCGCCGTGCGTCTGCCCGGAGATGAGGTTGAGGGCGCCCGGCGTCGACGGGCCGAACGTGGTGTCCCAGCTGTTGTCGCTCATGGCGTAGTTCTGGGCGTAGTTCCACAGGCCGGTGACGGTGTTGCCGTCGTAGTAGTCCATGACGAGGCCCGGGGCCGCGTAGGCGCCGGTGCAGGTGTCGCTCTCGGTCTTCTGGACGAAGAGGTCCATCTTGCCGCCGTCGGCCGCGGCCTGCTCGGCGGCGTAGCCGTGGTTCTGGTCGCACGTCACGGCCTGCGCGGGCGTGAGCCGCTTCGGCGCGTACAGGTTGGGGTTCTTGGTGAGGGTGCCGGAGGTGGTCAGCGTGTCGGCCTTCGGCGTGCCCTTGGCGGCGGTGAACGGGGTGCCGTCGGTGTTCGCCGCGTTCGGGTAGGTGCCGAAGTAGTGGTCGAACGAGACGTTCTCGCCGAAGATGACGACGAGGTGCTTGATCGGGGTGGCGGTCTGGTCGGAGTGGTCGGCGTGCGAGCCGCCGGCGTTTGCCGACGCGGGCGCGCCGGCGAGGATCCCGGCGCCGGCGAGGGCGGCCGCGCCGGCGAGCGCGACCCCCGCGAGGGCGATCGGGGAGCGGCGCAGACGGGAGGGTCTGAACACGATTCCTTCTTCCTTTTCATCGAGCCCGGCACGGTCATGACGGGCGGCCTCGGGCCGGTCAGGCGAGCATCGTGCGCCCGAGCCAGTCGGAGGAGTCGCGAGCCCCGGGGAGCGCGAAGTAGTAGCCGCCGCCGAACGGCTGGATGTAGTCGGTCAGGGGTTCGCCGGCCAGTCGCTTCTGCACGGTGGCGAATTGGCGGTCGAGATCCTGGTTGAAGGCGACGAACACCAGGCCCATGTCGAGGTTGCCGTTCGCGTCGAGGCCGCCGTCGTAGTTGTAGCCCCGGCGCAGCATCCGCTGGTCGTCGGTGTCGCGGGTGCGGGGGTTCGCGAGCCGCATGTGCGCGTCCAGCTGGATCACGTCGCCGGTCGGGTCGTTCTCGTAGTGCGGGTCGTCGTGCTCGGCGGAGGCGGTGAGCGGTGCGCCGGTGTCGCGGCGGCGGCCGATCATGCTCTCCTGCTCGTGCAGGTTCACCCGGTCCCAGAACTCGACCAGCATCCGGATGACGCGCACGACGTGGTAGCTGCCGCCGGTCACCCAGTCCGGCTCCTGTCCGCCGCCCTTCGCCCACACCAGGCGCGACATGAGGGAGGCGTCGGCGGTGTCGGGGTTGCCCGTGCCGTCCTTGAACCCCATCAGGTTGCGCGGGGTGCCGCTCGGCCGCGGCGGAGAGACGAAGCCGTCCTGCCGCCAGCGCACCTGCATCGCGCCGCGGGTCGCCCGGGCGATCTCGCGCACGGCGTGGGTGACCGTGTCGCGGTGGGCCGCGCACACCTGCAGCAGCAGGTCGCCGTCGCAGACCTCCCGGCGGAGGGAGTCGTCGGGGAACTCGTCCATCGTGCGCAGCCGCGCGGGCTTCCGCTGCGCGAGGCCGAACCGGTCGTCGAAGAGGGAGGCGCCGACCGAGAGGGTCACGGTGAGGTCGTCCGGGACGACGTCGGGTCCGAGCACGCCCGAGTCGCGCGGGGGCGCGGAGAGACCAGGGTCGGGCGGGGTGCCGCCCGTGGTGAGGAAGCGGGCGCGCTCGGTCACCGTCTTCAGAAGGTCGGCGAGCTCGGCACGGGATGCGGCGGTCACGTCGAGCGCGAGGAAGGACGCCGCGGGCTGCTGAGGCGTGAGGATGCCCTGCTGGTGCGCGCCGTGGAAGGGCGGCGCGGCGGACGCCGGCACGGCGGCGGCGGAGCGGCCGGTGGTGGCGGACGCGGCGACGCCCGCGAGCCCGGCGGTCGCCGCGGTCGCGGCTGATGCTGACAGGAACCCACGGCGGTCGATGGTGGTCATGGCTCCCTCCTCGGGTCGCAGATCGCGGCGACCGGCGCCAGCAGCTCGACCGCACGGTCCAGCGCCGCGTCGATCCGCTCCCGGGTGGGACGGGCCACGGCGTCGAGCGGAGTCCAGGTGCCGTCCGCGCCGCGCTGCGCCTCCACGGCCCGGTGCGCGTCGGCGAGCGCCTGCTGCGTCTCGGCCAGCCGGTCGTAGCGCGAGGCCAGGATGTCGTGGAGCGGCGCGAGGGCGGCCTCCGCGCCGCTCAGCTCCGCATCCACCGTGGCGAGAGACGTGTGCGACCCGGCGTCGTCGGCCCCGGTGAGGGTGCGCTGGATGGCGTCCTCCACGATCTCGTGCGCGCGCAGGGCGACCTCTCCGGGGTCGAGCTGTGCCTCGGCGAACTGCGTCTGAAGCCGGTCGACGAGCGCGACGAGTGACTGCGCGGAGGCGGCGACGGCGCTCGCCGGCGCTCCCTGCCAGAGCTGAGCCTCCACCAGGTGGAAGCCGGTCGGGTCGCCGTGCGGCAGGCCGTCGAGCTGCTCGCCGACCTCGCCGAAGGCGTCGTAGGCTCCGCCCAGCGTCTGGTACGTGGAGTGGGCGGTCAGCCAGTCGCGTCTCGCGGCCGGTAAGTCGCCCTCCTCTGCATCGGCCGCGACGGCCGCGGCCTGGGCGCGCAGCACCGGGATGCGGGAGCCGACCCAGTCGCTGTAGACCTTCGTCACCGGTATCAGGTCGTTGCGTGTGACCGGCACGATGCCCGGAGTCAGCGGCGATCCGGGCGGGGCTGTCCCGACCGTCACTGTCGGGCCGCGCACCGGGTCCATGTCGGCCGGCAGGCACACCACGCGGTAGCGTCCCGCCGCCAGGGCGACGCGGACGGTGGCGTGGGCGCCGGCGCCGAGGTTCTCGAGGTCGAGGTAGACGCGCTTGCTGTCGACCTCCTGCAGGTAGACCTCGATGCCCGCGACCGTCGTGTTCGTGACGGTCAGCGTCTGCTCGCCGCCCGGGACCTTCGCAGCGTGGCCGTCGCCGCCCCACCCGCGGCCGCAGTCGTCCATCCCGGCGCTCACCTCGAAGGCGGTCGGGGCCGCCGCGCCGGTCGCCGCCGGCCGCAGCGCGATCGCGAGCACTGTCGCGACCACGACGAGTGCGCCGACCACCGCGAGGATCGCGGTCAGCCGGGCGCGAGCAGACATCGGCGGAAGGCCTCCAGGGGGATGGGGGTGGTCCGGTCGTCCCGGCGTCAGCGATCCTAAGAGCGCCCGGACCGGCAGGATCCGGCCTTCACGCGGAGTTCATCGGACCGTCACCCTCCTGCCCCCGTGCGGGGGACACGCCCCTGGCAACCCGTTCGTGCCGCGAACAGGCCGATCGCGACTCCCAGCAAGAAGGGCGCATGATGTTCAGAACCATTGGGGGAAGGTGCGCATGCGCGAGGCGAGCTGTCCGCAGTGCCGCGGTGCGGCGCGTCTGGTCAGCAACCCCTATTACGGCGCCGGGCTCGCGGTGCACCGCGACCTGCTCGTCTGCCAGGAGTGCGGCTACTCCGGCTTCGCCGAGAACGACAGGGAGCCGGCGGAGGAGGGCGCCGCGGCCGTGCACGAGAGCGTGCTGCAGCGGGTGCTCCGGGCCCTGCGCGGAGGCGGGCTCTAGCGTTCGTGCGTCACATCAGCGCTCGAACGTTCGTATCTCCGTCTGGGCTGCCTGACGTCGGAGATTCGAACGAACCGAGGCCGAATCTCCGACCCGCCCCCGGCTAGCGGATGCGCACCCGGCCCTGCTGCCACATCCGGGCGGCGGTGACGCGCGGGTTCGCCTGCTCGTCGGCGTCCACGCCGAGGGCGGTGTACAGGCGCGCGAGCATCGTCTCGACCGCGCGCACGCTCGTGCCGCGCTCGGCCGCGATCCGTCGGGTGGAGGCGCCGGAGGCGACCAGCCGCAGCACCTCGGCCTGCGCCCGCGTGACCGTGCGGATGTCGCCCTCCGGTTCGTCGGTGTGGTGCTCGCCGCCGACGATGGCCGCGTCGACGGCCGCGACCAGCACGTCCACGTCCTTCACCTGCGACTTCACCAGGTAGACGACGTTGGGCGGGAGGGCGTCGTCGCCGACCGCGAGCTCCGGCGAGAGGTGCGAGGTGAGCACCACCAGCCCGACCCAGGGCAGCTCCCGGTGGACGCGCCACAGCAGCTCGGCGCCCGAGCCGCCGCCGCCGAAGTCCAGATCAGTGACGACCGCGTTCGGCTCGACCTCGGCGATCGTGTCCCAGGCGTCCTCGGCGCTCGTCGCCTGCGCGGCCTCGATGCCGGTGGAGCGCAAGGCGGAGGCCACCATGGACGCGGTGAAGACGTCGTCGTCGGCGACCACGGCGCGAAGGGTCCGCGTGCGCGCGGAAGTGTCGGTCATCGTGCTCCTGCCCTAGTCATGACGCGATCGCAGGGGCGTCGCGGGCTCCGGTCGGGGAGCCGCTCTCCTCCAGTATCTGTGGCCGCCTCCCGCCGGACCGGCCGCGACGGCAGGGAGCGCGTTCGCTGCGCGAACATCCCAGGACGGTCCGCTCTGACCATGCCGCACAGTGTAGGCCCGAAACTGCGCCTACAATCCCCCTCATGCCCCAGCCGATCCGCCCTCCAGCGCGCCGATGACGACGCCGTCCGAGGCGCTGCGCCTGAACGGGCTCGACGCGCTGTTCCACGGCCACCCCGACGGTGTGTGCGTCGTCGACCTCTCCGGCCGGTTCGTCGAATCCAACCGGGCGATGCTCGCGCTCATCGGCTACACGCCCGAGCAGCTGGCCGGGATGCCGTTCAGCCGGCTACTGCATCCCGACTCGGTCGACTACACGATGGCGCAGTTCCGCGAGGCTCTCGCCGGACGGAACCGCCGCTACGTGACCAGGATCGTCACGCCGGAGGGTCTCATCCGGCTGCTCGATGTGACGATCATCCCGATCCGCGGCGAGGACGGCGAGGTCGCGGCGGTGCTCGCCATCGCCCGTGACATCGGGGACGTCGAGCGTGCGGCGACGGCGGCGGCGGGCAACGAGGCGCTGGTGCGGATGGCCGCCAGAATGGCGGGCTTCGCGGGCTGGTCCGTCGACATCCCGAACGGCCGGATCGAGTGGAGCGAGGACCTGTACCGCCTGCTCGGCATGGAGCCCGGCCGCGTGCCCACCGATGCCGAGTCGCTCGCACTCTTCGAGCCCGAGGACAGGAAGGCGGTGCGGGAGGCGTTCCAGCGCAGCGTGCTCGACGGCGTCCCCCTCGACGTCCGGGCGACGATGGTGGACGCGGCGGGGCGCCGCGTCCACGCGCACCTCGTCGGCGAGACCGAGCGCGACGACAACGGCGACGTCGTGCGCCTGCACGGCGCCTTCCACGACGTCACCGCGCTGGTGCGGCACCGCGAGGAGCAGCGCGCGATGGCGCGCCTGCTGCGCAGCTCGCTCGACCAGGTGCACGACGCGATCGGCTTCGTCGACCGCGGCTGGCGGTTCACGTTCGCGAACTCCTGGGCGATCCGGCTGGCCGGACTCGACGAGTCGAGGCTGCGCGAGAAGACGATCTGGGAGCACTTCCCCACCGCCCTGGGCAGCCCGTTCGAGCGGCTGTACCGGGACGCGATGGATCGCGGCCTCAACGGAAGCGCCCGCGCCTTCTCGCCCGAGTGGGGCCGCTGGTTCGAGGTCGACGTGCACCCGACGGAGGAGGGCATCGCGATCATGGTGCGCGACGTGACGGAGGACCAGGAGGCGCGCACCAAGCTCGACCAGTACACGCGCCGGGTGGAGGCGCAGGCGGCCCTGCTGGACGCGGCGCGGGACGCCATCCTGGTGCGCGACCTGGACGGCACCATCCGCTACTGGAACCGTGGCGCCGAGGCCACCTACGGGATCCCGGCCGCCGAGGCCCTCGGCCGGTCGGTGCGCGAGCTGCTGTACGACGAGCCGGAGCTGTTCGACCGCGCGATGGAAGCCCTGCTGCGCGACGGGTTCTGGGTCGGCGAGCTGCGCCAGCGGCGGGCCGACGGCTCCGTCCTGATCGCGGACTGCCGCTGGCAGCTGACCCGGGGCGAGGACGGCCAGGTGAGCGTCTTCGCCGTCAACTCCGACATCACGGAGCACCGCAGGCAGGAGGAGCAGCGCATCCGGGCGCAGCGGATGGAGGGCCTCGGCACGCTGGCGGGTGGCATCGCGCACGACCTCAACAACGTGCTCACGCCCATCCTGATGGCCGTTCAGCACCTGCGCGACGACGAGCCGGACCCGCGCAGGCGGGCGACGCTCGACGCCGTCGATTCGGCGGCGGAGCGCGGAGCGGGCATGATCCGCCAGGTGCTGTCGTTCGCACGCGGCGCGGAGGTGCAGCACTCCGCCGTCGACCTGGCCGGCCTGCTGCGCGAGGTCGGCCGGTTCTGCGGAGAGACGCTCCCGCGGTCGATCGAGCTGGTGGTGGACGCCCCGGCCTGCCTCCCCGCGGTGTCGGGCGACGAGACGGAGCTGTTCCAGGTGCTGGTGAACCTGGCGACGAACGCGCGCGACGCGATGCCGGACGGCGGGACGCTGGCGATCGCGGCGGCGGCAGGTGACGGTACCGTGCGGGTCGAGGTGCGCGACACCGGGGCCGGGATGGACGCTGCGACCGCGGGGCGCATCCTGGAGCCGTTCTTCACCACCAAGGAGAGCGGGACCGGTCTCGGGCTGGCGACGTCCGCCGCGATAGTGAAGGCGCACGGCGGCGAGCTGCGCGTCGATACCGCGCCCGGAGGCGGCACAGCCGTCTCGTTCGCGCTGCCGGCGATCGAGGACGTCGCGCCGCCTCCCGCCGCGCCAGCCCCGGGGCCGACGACGGGACCGGCCGGGATCGTGCCGCGGCCCGGCGGCGGGCGGCGTGTGCTCGTGGTGGACGACGAGCCCGCGATCGGCGAGCTGGTGCGGCAGACGCTGGATCGCAGCGGCTTCGTCACCGAGGTCGCCCATGGCCGCGACGCGCTCGAGCTGATCGAGGGCGGCCGCCGGTTCGACGCCGTGCTCACCGATGTGATGATGCCGGGGGTCTCGGGCGACGCGATCGCCCGCCTCCTCGCCGCGGAGCATCCGGAGACCGCGGTCGTGCTGATGAGCGGGATGCTGCCCGGCCCGGGCACGCGCGAGGCGGTCGAACGCGACGGTGCCCGTTTCCTCGCGAAGCCGTTCACCCCGGCGGCCCTGCTGGCGACGCTGGAGGCCGCGTTCGCCGGCCTCGGGGCGGACGGCCCGGCCGCCGCGGCGGACGCGGGAGCGGACCCGGATGCGGTGCTCGAAGAACTCGTCGCGCCCGCTCTGCGCGAGGCGGCCGCAGCGCTGGCGGCGCACGCTCCGACGCCGGAGGAGGGCGAGCGCCTCGCCGCGCTGCTCTCGACCGCGGCGGAACGCGCGCAGCGGGCGCTGGGCGATCGCGCGGCCGACCCGCGCATCCACCGGATCGTCGGCGCCGCGGCCTCCGGGGCGATGGCCCTGACACTCGGCGGGGGGACGGTGTCGCCCGCCGACATCGTGCAGCGGCTGGAGGAGGGCCTCGGGATCATGGCGGCGGGGTCCAGGCCACCCGAAGACCAGGACCCCGCCGACGAGGTGCCGCGCTGACGCTGCCGTGGACCGGGGGGACGGGGCGGCGTCTGAGGCGCGACCGTCCGATCATGCAAGGATCGACCGTGCGACGGCAATGGGCCACGGCCGCCCGTGTGCGTTTCCCGAACAAATTGGGTCATGACGAGAGCGCTCTCTTATGACAGGCTTCGGACATGAAGGAATCTCACAGTGCCGAACTGACGGAGCCGGCATCCGTACATGGACCGGGCCGTGCCCCGGCTGGGATGCCCCTCACGATCCGTCTCGGGGAGCGCGAATACGCCGCCCTGGTACGCATCGCCCGCGCGCGGGAGACCACCGCCGCCGCACTGATCGAGCAGCTGGTGCTGCACGCGCTCGCCAAGACGGACGTTCCGCCGCCGGCGGACTCGCACCCCGCGCGCCGGCACACGACCTACGAGGAGGCGACTGCGGGTTTCCGCCGTGACGCCGCCGTGCGGACGGCCCCCGACATGTAGCGCCGATCGTTGCGCGCTCGCCAGTGTCACCTTTCTCACAGCGGGCGTACAGTCCACGGCGTGATCCACCGAAGACTCGCCGCCGCTGCGGTGGGTGCACTCCTCGTCGGCGTGCTGGCGGGATGCTCCGCCGACGACTCGGCCAGGAGTGCGCTCTCGCAGTCTGCGGGCACGGCGGCCTCCTCCGCCCGTGCCGCAGGCCTGGTGCTCGGCCTCAACGAGGTCGGCCAGGTGCTGCCGACCGTCATGGACACCGGCCTCACCGACGCGGCCGACCGCCTGGCGACCGAGGCGAAATCGGTCGCGACGATGACGGCGATCGGAGGCATCGGCGCGAGCCGCGACCGCATCCTCGCCGGCATCCGGTCCGCCCAGGATCAGGTCGCGTCCGCCCAGCGTGCGTCCGCCGCAGGACACGACTCCGGCAACGCGCTCGACCGGGAGCGCCGTGCGCTCGACCGCCTGGCCCAGCAGCTGGACGCCGCGTCCAAGCGTCTGGAGCGCGGATGAAGGGCCTGTTCGCGGTCGCGCTCGGCGTGCTCACCGCCATCGGCGGCTTCGTCGATATCGGAGACCTCGTCACCAGCAGCGTGGTGGGGTCGCGGTTCGGGCTGACCCTTGCCTGGGTCGTCGTGGTTGGGACGATCGGCATCTGCCTCTTCGCCCAGATGTCCGGCCGGGTGGCGGCGGTGAGCGGCAGGGCCACGTTCGAGATCATCCGGGAGCGGCTCGGCGCGAGGCTGGCGGTCGCCAACCTGTCGGCGTCCTTCCTGATCAACCTGCTGACCCTCACCGCGGAGATCGGCGGCATCGCGCTGGCGATGCAGCTCGCCTCCAGCATCGAGCCGGCGCTCTGGTTCCCGGTCGCCGCGTTCGCCGTCTGGATCGTCGTCTGGCGGGTGAAGTTCTCGATCATGGAGAACGTCACAGGGCTGCTCGGGCTCGCCCTCGTCGTCTTCGCTGTGGCGATCTTCTTCCTGCACCCGGACTGGTCGGCGCTCGGCTCGCAGCTGTTGCAGCAGCCCTCGCCGCACACCGACGAGACCCCCGCGAGCTACTGGTACTACGCCGTCGCCCTGTTCGGCGCCGCGATGACCCCGTACGAGGTGTTCTTCTTCTCGTCTGGCGCCATCGAGGAGAAGTGGAAGGCGAAGGATCTCGCGCAGTCGCGCGTCAACGTCCTGGTGGGCTTCCCGCTCGGTGCCGTGCTGTCGCTCTCGATCGCCGCGTGCGCCGCCATCGTGCTGCTGCCGAAGGGCATCGCGGTGACCTCGCTGTTCGAGACCGCACTGCCGATCGCGCAGGCGTTCGGCAAGATCGGGCTGATCGTCGCGATCCTGGGCTTCGTCGCCGCCACCTTCGGCGCCTCGCTGGAGGTGACCCTCTCGAGCGGTTACACCCTCGCGCAGTTCTTCGGCTGGCCGTGGGGCAAGTTCCGGCGCCCGGCGAGCGCATCCCGTTTCCACGCTGCGATGATCCTGTCGCTCGTCGTGGGGCTCGGCATCCTGCTCACCGGGGTCGACCCCGTGCAGGTGACGGAGATCTCGGTCGTCTTCTCGGCCATCGCGCTGCCGCTGACCTATCTGCCCATCCTGATCATCGCGAACGACCCGAAGTACATGGGCGACCGCGTCAACGGCAGGGTGACGAACGCCGTCGGGCTGCTGTTCCTCGCCATCATCCTGGTGGCCTCGATCGCCGCCATCCCTCTGATGATCGTGACGGGAGCCGGAGCATGAGCGACCACACGAACCTTCCGATGCCTCCTGCCGTCGCGGGGCGCATCATGGACGCGGGACTGGAGCTGCTCGACCGGCAGATCCTCGACCCGGGGGGCGTGCCCGTCACGACGGTCGACGACCTCGAGCTGACCACGCCCGACGACCTCGCGCACCTCGACCCGGAGAAGCCGCCGGTGGTGCAGGCGCTGCTGACCGGTCCCATCCTGATGACCAGGATCTTCGGCGGCCGCCTGCCGGACTCGCGCTTCGTGCGCATCCCGTGGAAGGTCGTCGCCGACGTCGAGACGGTGGTGAAGGTCGGCGTCGCGGCGGACTCGCTCGACGCCAGCTGGACGGAGCGGTGGGTGCGCGACCACGTGATCGCGCGCATCCCGGGAGGTCGCCATGATCCTGAGTGACCTGCTCGGCAGCCCGGTGCTCACGGCCGACGGCGAGCGCCTCGGCGTCGTCGTCGACGCGCGCCTGGCGCTGGACGGCCCGCCTGACGGGATGCTGTCCGCCGCGCGCCTGTACGGCCTCGTGGTCAGCCCGCACTCGCACAGCTCCTTCGCCGGCTACGAGCGGACGGACGTGGATGCGCCCGCGCTGATCGCGCGCTTCCTGCGCTGGCGGGCGCGCGGCTCCGTGCTCGTGCTGTGGGCCGACCTCGCCTCGTTCACCGGGGACGTCGTGCGGCTGAGGCCCGGCGCCACGCTCTACTCCCCGCGGCTGCAGGAAGCGCAGGGATGACCGGCGGATGTCAAGGGGTCACGCGGTGCTCACCGCGCGGGTTGCGTGAGATGAGGGACAACCTCACCACCGCTCGAAGGGAGCAACCATGACCACAGCAGACCCGTCCGACCGCCGCTTCGCCGACCGGGACGACCGCCGCTACGCGGGCACGGCCGTCCAGAAGGCGGCGCTGGTCTTCGGAATCGTGTTCCTCGTCGTCGGCCTCGCCGGCTTCATCCCGGGCATCACGTCGAACTACGACCAGCTCTCGTTCGCCGGCCACGGTTCGGGGGCGCTGCTGCTCGGCCTCTTCCAGGTGTCCGTGCTGCATAACCTCGTGCACCTGCTGTACGGCGTCGCCGGCCTCGCCTTCGCCAGGTCGCGCATCGGCTCGCGCAACTACCTGGTCATCGGCGGGATCGTCTACGCCGTCATCTGGCTCTACGGCCTGTTCTTCGCGGGGGACCACCCGGCCAACTTCGTGCCGCTGAACAACGCCGACAACTGGCTGCACCTGATCCTCGCGGTCGCCATGATCGCGCTCGGCGTCTTCCTCAGCCCGCGCGGAGCGGGGGTCGACCGCCCGGCCGCTCGCGCCTGAGGACTGAGGGATGGGGGTCGATGCCGAGTACGTCCTGCCGCTGCGCTGGGCGGACGACTCCGGGCTGGACGAGCTCGTCGCCTACCTCACCGGCCTGCGCGAGCTGGTCGACGTGACGGTGGTCGACGGCTCCGGCCCGGAGCGGTTCGCGGCGCACGCGCGCGCGTTCCCGGCCGGAGTCCGGCACCTGCCGGTCGAGCCGTGGCCGGGACGCAACGGGAAGGTGGCCGGCGTCATGACCGGGCTGCGCACGGCCCGGCACGACCGGGTCGTTCTGGCCGACGACGACGTGCGCTACGACGAGGGCGCGCTGCGGGCGGTCGTCGGGATGCTCGACGCGGCCGACCTCGTGCGCCCGCAGAACGTGTTCGTCCCGGCGCCGTGGCATGCCCGCTGGGATACCGGGCGCAGCCTCCTGAACCGCGCGCTCGGGCACGACTACCCGGGGACCTTGGCCGTGCGGCGCCGCGTCGTGATCGCCGCGGGCGGCTACGACGGCGACGTGCTGTTCGAGAACCTGGAGCTGATCCGCACGGTGCAGGCGGCGGGCGGCCGGGTGGTCGCGGCGGACCGCATCGGCGTCGCCCGGCGGCCGCCCGCAGTGAGGCACTTCCTGCGGCAGCGCGTCCGGCAGGCGTACGACGACCTCGCGCAGCCCGCACGGCTGGTGGCGGAGCTCGCCGTGCTGCCGCTCGCCCTCGTCTGGCTGCGGCACCCGGCGCGGCTGCTGCTCGCGGCGGTGGGGGTCGTGGCGCTCGCCGAGGTGGGCCGCAGGCGTGCGGGAGGCCGGCGGCTGTTCCCTGCCACCGCCGCGCTGTGGGCTCCGCTCTGGCTCGCGGAGCGCGCGGTGTGCGTGTGGCTCGCGCTCGGAGCGCTGGCGCGAGGCGGTGTCCGCTACTCCGACGGCCGCCTCCGGCGCGCCGCCACCCCGCTCCGGACCCTGCGCCGCCGCCTCGCGCGCTGACGATTCGTGCCGAATGAGCGCCATTCGTCGCGAATTGCGGCGATTCGGCACGAATCGTTGCGGCTGGCAACCACTTGACCGCCGAGCGCGCTGCCGGTTCTGTCGGGGTATGACACCACGCATCACCCCGCGGGGGCCGGTGAGCGAGGCGCTCCTGGACGCGCTGCAGACCGACCCCGCCATCCCGTCGGACGACGTCGTCCGTTTCACCGACCGCACGGCCGAGGCTCTCGCCGCCGGCCCCGACCTCCTCGCCGACGAGGACCTGCAGCTGACCCTGTTCGTGCTGTACGGACTCCACTACGGCGACACCGTCGAGGCCGACGACGAGTGGGAGTGGCATCCAGAGCTCCTGCGCGCCCGCCGGTCCATCGAGCGCGAGTACGAGTGTCAGCTCCGCGAACGCGTGCCCGTCGGCGAGCTCCCCGAGCCGAACGCGGACGCGGTGGCCGCGCACCTGTTCGAGCTCACCGCCGAGGACGCCGGCCCCAGCCTCTCTCGCTTCCTCGCCAAGAAGGCGACGGAGGAGCAGGCGGTCGAGTTCGTCATCCACCGCTCCATCTACACGCGCAAGGAGGCGGACCCGCACTCCTGGGCCATCCCGCGGCTCACCGGCCGGGCGAAGGCCGCGCTGGTCGAGGTGCAGGCCGACGAGTACGGCGGCGGCAGGCCCGAGCGCATCCACGCCGAGATCTTCGGGCGGACCATGCGCAACCTCGGGCTCGACGACTCCTACGGCGCCTACATCGACAACGTCCCGGCCAGCACCCTGGCGTCGTTCACGATGATGTCGATGTTCGGCCTCAACCGCAGCCTGCGCGGTGCGATCACCGGGCACCTGGCGGCCTTCGAGATGACCTCGTCCATCCCGAACCGGTTCTACGGCAACGGCTTCCGAAGGCTCGGGCACGACGACTCGGTCACGTGGTACTACGACGAGCACGTGGAGGCGGATGCCGTCCACGAGCAGATCGCCGGCCGCGACCTCGCCGGCGGGCTCGCGGAGCAGCATCCCGAACTCTTGCCCGACATCGTGTTCGGCGCGGCCGCCTGCCTGTACGTCGACGGGCTGGCCGGGCAGCGCATGCTGGAGGCGTTCGAGGCGGGCCGCAGCTCGCTGCGCGAGCCGGTGGCGGTGGCGGCATGAGCGGGCACGAGGAGGAGCCGGTCATCGTCGCCTGCCCCGACGGCCCTCTGCTGGTCCGCGGTCACATCGACCTGACCACGCCCGACGGGACCCCGATCGAGCAGCACCGCCGCACGGTCGCGCTGTGCCGCTGCGGGGTCTCGACCATCAAGCCGTTCTGCGACGGCAGCCACAAGGCCGTGCACTTCCGCACCGACAGCTGACCGGAGTCCACCACCGAAGAAAGGAGGGAGCCGGTATGTCCGACCCCCAGAACACCGAGAACGACCGCCATGATGAGAACACGGAGGCGGAGCAGCAGATCGTCGACAAGCCGTCGCAGGCAGAGGGCGACGAGGGCGACAGCGACGCCGGCTGAGGAGACCGAATGACGACGGAGAGCATCACCGACCTCGGCGAGCGCATCGCCGACCTCGCGTCTTCCGCCGGCATGACCGTCGCCGTGGCGGAGTCGCTCACCAGCGGCGCCATCGCCTCGGCCCTCGGCGCGTCCCCGCAGGCGGGCGACTGGTTCGCCGGCGGGGTCGTCGCCTACTCCGAGCACGTCAAGTTCGACGTGCTCGGGGTCACGCCCGGCCCGGTCATCACGGCGCGGTGCGCCGAGCAGATGGCGGCGGGCGTCGGGAGGCTGCTCAGCGCGGACGTGGTCGCCTCGGTGACCGGCGCCGGCGGCCCGGGCGAGCAGGAGGGCAAGCCCGCGGGCACCGTCTTCCTCGCGCACGGCAGGCCTGGCGCGCTGACCGTGGACGAGCTCCACCTCGACGGCGATCCGGAGGAGGTCGTGCACGCAACGGTGGATGCCGCGCTCGCCGCCCTCGCCCGCGACCTGGAGGAGGCGAAGCGGTGACGGAGGGGGTCGACGCGGCCCCGGGCGACGGCCGCAACGAGACGGCGGAGCAGCGGGCCGACCGCAACTGGAATGAGCTGCTCCAGGAGTTCCGCGTCTTCCAGACCGGCACGCAGATCCTCGCGGCGTTCCTGCTGACGCTTCCGTTCCAGCAGCGCTTCACGCAGTTGCCGCCCTTCGACGTCGGCGTCTACCTCGTGCTGGTCTTTCTCGCCGTCGTGATCACGCTGCTGGCGCTCGCGCCGGTCAGCCTCCACCGGCTCCTGTTCCGGCAGCGGGCGAAGGCCGAGCTCGTGGGCCTCGGGAGCAAGCTCCTCATCGTCTGCCTGGCGGCCGCCTCCCTGCTGTTCACCGGGATCGTGCTGTTCATCGTCGACTTCCTGCTCGCACCGCCGGCCGGGATGATCGCCGCCGGCTGCGTCTTCCTGCTGCTGCTGGTGATCTGGGCGGTGCTGCCGCTGGCGGTGCGGGAGCGGGCGCGGCGGCGGCACGCCCGCCGATAGGCCAGGGTCGCGGGTTCGGCCGAGTTCCGACCGAACCCGCGACGAAGCGGGCCCCGCGGCTACGGCGTCGGCATGCCTCCGGTGACGGCCAGCGTCTCGCCGAGCACGTAGCTCGACTCCGGCGACGCCAGGAAGACGTATGCCGGGGCGAGTTCGGCCGGCTGGCCGGGGCGTCCGAGCGGGGTCTGCTGCCCGAACTCGGAGATCGCCTCCGGCGGCTGGCCCTTGCTCACCTGCAGCGGCGTCCAGATCGGCCCGGGCGCGACCGCATTCACGCGGATGCCCTTCGGCGCGAGCTGCTGGGCGAGCGCCTTCGTGAAGGCGTTGATGGCCGCCTTCGTCGTGGCGTACTCCACCAGGGTCTCGCTCGGCTGGTACGCCTGGATCGAGGTCGTGTTGATGATCGCCGCACCCGCCGGGAGGTGCGGGAGCGCCGCACGGGTCAGCCAGAACATCCCGTAGATGTTCGTCTTCATTGTGTGGTCGAACTGCTCGTCGGGGATGTCGGTGAGGCTCTCGGTCGCGATCTGCTTCCCGGCGTTGTTCACCAGGATGTCGATGCCGCCTAGTTCGTCGAGCGCCCGCTTCACGACCTCGTCGCTGAACGCGCGCTCCTTGAGGTCGCCGGGGATGGTGACGGCGGTGCGTCCGGCGTCGCGGATCAGCCCGGCGATGCGCTGGGCGTCCTCCTCCTCTTCCGGCAGGTAGACGATGGCGACGTCGGCGCCCTCGCGGGCGAAGGCGATGGCGGTCGCCCCGCCGATCCCGGAGTCGCCGCCGGTGACGACGGCCTTCCGGCCGGTCAGGCGGCCGGAGCCGACGTAGCTGTCCTCGCCGAGGTCGGCACGCGGCTGCAGGTCGCTCTCGAGGCCGGGCTCCGGCACCTGCGTCTCGTCGGGCGAGATGACCGGGTACCGCTCTACAGGGTTGTCGAAGGTGTACTGGTTCTCTGGCATACCCGCCACGCAACCACTCCGCGCGCGCCCGTCCAGGGGGCTGCATCCCCTCCCGTCCCGGTGTAGCGGCCATCCTGCTGCCTCGAGTTGCACGTCGTGGCGGCTATTCGACCCGTTTACCCGCCACGACGTGCAACTCGGCGGGGAGAGACCCGGGAGACGCCGGGAAGGGACGGGGGATGTTGCGGAAGGGGCGGCGCTGTGCCAGCATTGAGACGAATTGATACCGGTACCAAAACGGATCGGTGGAGGGAGACACATGCTGGGCTTCAACGAAGAGGAATTCCTGGAGCAGGTGCGCAGCACCGTCGCGCTGCGGTCGCAGATCGAGGAGCTGGCCGAGCGCGTCAGCGCCGGGCGCTGGAAGAACATCTACTTCATCGGCGCGGGCGGTACCTACGCCGCGGCGCTGCCGTACGAGCGCTTCTTCCAGACGCGCTCCGCCTTCCCGGTGCGCGCCGTCATCGGCAAGGAGTTCATCCTCGCGCCAGACCCCCAGTTCGGCCCCGACTCGGTGGCGATCTTCGCCTCCGTCTCCGGCACCACCGAGGACATCCTCGACTGCGTCGAGTTCGCCCGCGAGAAGGGCGCCCTCACGGTCGGCTTCACCGGTCAGGCCGACAGCCCGATCGCCACCGCCGTCGACGAGGTGCTGCTCTCCGCCCCCAAGGCGTGGCCGTTCGACGTGCAGTTCCTCACCTTCGGCGCCAAGCTGCTGTCGCTGCGCGGCGAGTTCGACGGCTACGAGCGCCTGGTCAAGGACCTCGAGGCCATCCCGGATGCGCTGATCGCCGTCACGAAGCAGGCCGACCCGATCGGCCGCGCGTTCGCCGAGAAGCACGCGGACACCGACTACCACTTCCTGACCGGATCCGGCCAGCTGTGGGGCTTCACCTACCTGTACTCGATGTGCATCCTCGAGGAGATGCAGTGGCTCACGACCACGCGCGTCCACGCTGCCGAGTTCTTCCACGGCTCGCTCGAGCTCATCGAGAAGGACACCAGCATCCTGGTGTTCGCCGGCGAGGACGAGACGCGTCCGCTCACCGACCGCGTCATCGCGTTCGCCAAGGAGTACAGCGACGACGTCACCGTCATCGACACCAAGGACTACGAGCTGCCCGGTGTGAGCGACGAGTTCCGCGGCCTCCTGGCGCCGATCGTGGCGGACGCGGTCGTCGACCGCTTCAGCAAGCACCTCGCCCAGGTGCGCGACCACTCCCTCGACCTGCGCCGGTACTACCGCGTCGTGGCGTACTGAGGCGCCGATGAGCACGGTGCGCGTCCTCGGTCTCGGGGACAACATCGTCGACCGGTTCGTCGACCGCGGCGTCGAGTATCCGGGAGGGAACGCCGTGAACGTCGCGGTGTTCGCCCGGCAGCTCGGCGCCGAGGCGGCCTACCTGGGGGTCTTCGGCGACGATGAGCAGGGGCGCTTCGTGCGGCAGGCCATCGAGGACTGCGGGGTCGACACCTCGCGGTCCTCGGTGCGCCCCGGGCCCAACGGCGTCACCGAGATCGAGACGGTCGACGGGGAGCGGCGCTTCCTCGGCTGGAACCAGGGCGGCGTGACGATCAGCGATCCGGTGCGGATCGGCGAGGACGACAAGCGCTACATCGCCGGCTTCTCGCTGGTGCACTCCAGCGCGTACTCCGGCGTCATCCCGGAGCTGCCGAAGCTGGCGGAGACGCGGACGCTGCGGTCGTACGACTTCTCGTCCGAGCCCGAGTTCCGCACGCCCGAGTACCTGGACGCCGTCGGCCCGTGGGTCGACCTCGCCCTCGTCTCGCTCGGGTCGATGTCGCGCACGGACACCTGGGCCGAACTGCGCAGGATCGCGTCGCACGGGCCGTCGCTCGTGCTGGGGACCCAGGGGGATGACGGCGCGGTCCTGTTCGATGGCGACGCGTTCTACTACTCCGACGCGGCGCCGGTGCCTGGTCCACTGGTCGACACGATGGGCTGCGGCGACGCCTACGTGAGCGCGTTCGTGGTTGAATTGCTGCGGTCCGGCTGGCGCAGGAATGCGCGGCCCGGCGGCGCGGCGCTGCACCGGTCGATGCGCCGGGCGGCGCAGTTCGCCGCGCGGCAGTGCACGGTCGAGGGCGCGTTCGGTCACGGGCGCGTCGTCGACGAGGCCGCGCGGGTGCCCTCGCTCCCGCCGGTCGCGGCGGGCGAAGCGGGCTAGGGCGGCGGCCGCCCCGGACCAGGAAGGGGTGGCGATGTCCACGGAGCGGGACCACCGCACTCCCTCGCCGACGATCTCCGAGGTGGCCGCGGCCGCCGGCGTCGGACGCGCCACCGTCGCCCGCACCCTCGGCGGCTACGGCTCGGTGAGCCCGAAGACGCGGGACCGCATCCTGGCCGTCGCCAAGGAGCTCGGCTACCGGCCGAACACGATCGCGCGCAGCATGACGACGGGGGAGACCAGGACGCTCGGCGTCGTGCTCGCCGACGTCGGCAACCCGTTCTTCGCCGGGGTGCTCCGCGGCATCAGCGACGCGGCGCGCAAGGCCGACTACGACGTCCTCGTGCTGAGCACGGATGAGGACCTGCAGCTGGAGGCCGCGGCCATTGAGGTCCTCGTCGACAAGCAGGTCGACGGGATCGCGCTCGCGCCGGCCGCCGGGCGCAGCGCGCAGCTCCCGCACCTCGACATCGTGCACAAGCGCGAGATCCCGCTCGTCCTCCTCGACCGCCTGGTGGACACGGTGGATGCGGACGCCGTCGTCATCAACAACCGCGAGGCCTCCCGCCAGGCAGTCACGTCGCTGATCGAGCAGGGGCACCGGAGGATCGCGTTCGTGTGGGGTCCGGTCACGACCGAGCCGGCGGCGGACGCGGACGACCTGCGCCGCATCATCGACCACGCCCTGTGGTCCGACGGCGAGCGCCTGCTCGGGTACCTGGATGCGCTCGAGCTCGCCGGCATCCCGTTCGACACCTCGCTCGTGACCCACGTGCTGAAGAACGAGCCGCAGGCGACGAGGGCGGTGCTCGGGATGCTGTCGCTCTCCGACCCGCCGACCGCGATCTTCGCGACCGAGACGGATGCGCTCACCGGCTCGCTGCGCGCCCTGCGGCAGCGCGGGCTGCGCTGCCCGGAGGACGTGTCCCTCATCGGGTTCGACGACAGCTCCTGGGCGAGCGTGATGACGCCGCCGATGTCGGTGGTGGCGCAGCCCATGCACCAGCTCGGCGAGCTGACCGCGGAGTGCCTGCTCGCCCGGGTCGCCGGCAGCGACGCCCCCGTCGCCACCCACGTTCTGGAGGCCGACTTCGTCGAGCGCGCCTCCGTCGCCCCGCCGCCCACGCGCGCCTGACCCGCGCGACTCCCGCGCTCGTGACGACCGCCCGCGATTCGTGACGACCGCCCGCGATTCGTGACGACCGGCCGCGATTCGTGACGAACGCGCGCGATTCGTCACAAATCGACGACCGGCCCCGATTCGTCACGAATGGCCGCGATTCCTCACGAACGGTCGCGATTCGTGACGAGCGGACGCGATTCGTCACGAACGGACGACCGGCCCGGGGGAGGGGCTGTCGTGCTTTTGGTTGGGCACAGTTGATACCGGTATCAATTTCCCGTATAGTCATCGCAATCGGTCGCGCGACGCGACCGTGAGGCGATCCAAGGACGGGTCAGCGGACACCCCGACCGCACGACCCGCATGACGGGAGATGAGCGTGAAGAAGACCAGAACCATCACGGTGGCGGCGGCGGGCGTCCTGGCGCTCGCGCTCAGCGCGTGCTCGGGAGGCGGCACCGGCGCCGCCGACATCTCGGCGAAGCCGGACTACTCCGGCAGCATCAGCATCCTCACCGCCGCAGCGGGCGACCCGCTCGGCTCGTACTTCGAGAACCTGGTGAAGGACTACAAGAAGCTCCACCCGGACGTGAAGATCACCCTCGCGCAGGAGACCGACGACAACGCGATCAAGGACAAGGAGAAGGTCCTGATCGGTTCGCAGTCGCTGCCCGACATCTACTTCAGCTACGCGGGCAACTGGGGCGAGAACTTCGCCGCGAACGGGCTGGCCGTCGACCTCAGCTCCGTCATCGCACCGGGCACCGCGTGGGGCGACACCTTCGGCGAGGGATCGCTGAACGCCTTCAAGTACGACGGCAAGTACTACGGGATCCCGCAGTACGTCGACGGCAAGTTCATGGGTTACAACAAGAAGGTCTTCACGGACCTCGGCCTCGACATCCCGAAGTCGTTCGACGAGCTCATCTCCGACTGCTCGACCATCAAGGCCGCAGGCTACGTCCCCATCGCCTTCGGCAACAAGGACGGCTGGCCCGGCCTGCACTACCTCGGCCAGCTCTTCGCCTACGACGTGCCGCAGAAGGTCCGGGATGCCGACCTGCTGCCGAAGACCGCGAAGTACACCGACCAGGGGTACCTGGAGGGCATGAAGCAGTTCCAGCAGCTCGTCACCGAGTGCACCGGCGACGGCGGCAACTCGAACGGAGTCACGTACACCACCGCCCAGCAGCAGCAGGCTGCGGGCAAGGCGGCCATGTACTACCAGGAGCTCATCGAGTTCGACTCGGTCAACACCAAGGACAGCCAGCTCGCCAAGGACGGCTTCGGCATCTTCCCGCTGCCCGCCCCGGCGGACGCGAAGGGCGACCCGACCGCGCTCGAGGCCGCGCCCGAGGGCTACATGATCAACAAGAAGAGCAAGAACGCCGCGCTCGCCCTCGACTTCATGAAGTTCGTGATGAACGAGAAGAACGCGACGACCCTCTCCTCGCCGCCCTACGGCCAGCCGAGCGCCGTGAAGGATGTGGTCACCGACCAGATCGCCACGCCCGCCGTCGCCGAGGGCACCAAGCTCGTGAACGACGCGAAGTCCACCGTGGTCTGGCTGGACATGGCGAACGTGCCGTCCGTCGGCGACGCGTGGGTCTCGGTCTCCGAGGGCCTGGTCTCCGGCAGCCTCACCCCCGAGGCCGCCCTGAAGGCCGTGCGACAGGCGTCCGAGAAGGCGAAATGACGACCACCCAGGCGCCCCAGGCCCCCGTGGGGCCGCGCCCCGTCCCCGTCTCGGGGCCGGGTCGCGGCCGCACGGCCCCGGCGCCCGGCGCGGGCTCCCGGAGGACAGGCCGGGGACCGGCCGGGTGGCGCGGGCTGGTCTGGCTCATCCCGGCGCTGGCCGTGCTGGCCGTGTTCGTCTACTGGCCGCTGCTGCAGAACATCGTCTTCAGCTTCCTGAAGTGGAACATCTACAGCGGCGAGCAGACCTTCGTCGGCGTGGACAACTACGCCGACCTCGCGCAGGACCCGGTGTTCTGGCGGGCGCTGGGCAACAACGCCTGGTACGCGGTGCTGTCGATCGTCTTCCAGGTGTTCGGCGCGCTCGTGCTGGCGGCGATCGTGGAGAGCGTGCGCAGCGACCGCTGGCGCAAAGCGTTCCGGGCGATCTACTTCATCCCGTCGGCGATCTCGCTGACCGTCGCCGGCCTCCTGTTCTACTTCATCTACCAGCCGCAGACCGGCCTGTTGAACGTCTTCCTCGACAACCTCGGCCTCGGCCAGTTCTCGCAGGCGTGGCTCGGCCACGAGGGCACCGCCATCTTCGCCATCATCGCGATGAGCCAGTGGCAGGGGTTCGGCTACAGCGTCCTGCTGTTCTCCGTGGCGCTGCAGCGCATCCCGCAGGAGCTGTACGAGGCGGCCAACCTCGACGGCGTCGGCCCGGTGCGCCGGTTCTTCCAGGTGTCGCTCCCGCTGGTGCGCGAGATGACCGGGCTGATGATGATCGTCACGATCTCCGGCGCGTTCCAGGTGTTCAACGAGGTCATGGTGATGACCAGCGGCGGCCCGAACAACTCCAGCCAGGTGCTCGGCACGTGGCTCTACCACGCCGGATTCGTCACCAACGACTTCGGCTCGGCCGCCGCGATCGGCGTCGCCATCTTCGTCGTCACGCTGCTGCTGGCCGCAGCCCAGCTGGCCTACTCGCGCAAGAGGAGAGTGGAATGGTAGCCCTCGCCCGTCTCGGCCGCGGCGTCCGCGTCGCCCTGGTGTGGGCGCTGCTCGTCGCCCTGGCCGTCGTTGTCCTGTACCCGCTGCTGTGGATGGTGACCAACGCCCTGAAGACGAACGCCGAGCTGTTCGGCAACCCCTTCGCCCTCCCGGCGCAGTGGCTCTGGCAGAACTTCGCCAAGGCCTGGACGCAGGGCGTCGGCGACTTCGTCTTCACGAGCGTCTCGCTGACCGTGCTCGCGACGCTCATCACCGAGCTCATCAGCGCGTGGGCGGCCTACGGGCTGACGCGGGTGAGCATCCCGCTGAACCGCACCTTCACCGTGATCGTGCTCGCCGGGCTGATGCTGGCGCCGACCGTCGCGCTGATCCCGTTGGTGAAGCTGTTCCAGGCGTGGGGGCTCTACGACACATTCTTCGGGCTGCTGATCCTGTACACGGCGTTCCGCATCCCGTTCACCGTGTTCCTCATGCGCGCATACATGCTCGACCTGCCGCGGGAGGTGGATGAGGCCGCCTCCATCGACGGCGCGTCCCGCGCGGCCACGTTCTGGCGCATCATCCTGCCGATGAGCATGCCGATCGTCGCGACGACGATCGTGCTCAACGTGCTGCAGAACTGGAACGAGTACCTGTTCGCGATGATCTTCACCAGCGGGACCGGCGTCGAGACACTGCCGGTCGGGCTCGCCGACATGATGTCGAAGAACGGGACGCAGTACCCGGTGGTGTTCGCCGGCATGGTGATGGCCGCCCTCCCGATGGTGATCCTGTTCTTCGTCTGCCAGCGCTACTTCGTGCGCGGGCTCGCCGGCGGCGTGGGCAAGTAGCGGGGTGCGGGCGTACCTGGAGCTCGTCCGCGTCCCCGGGGTCCTGCGGGTCACCGTCTCGCAGCTGGTGGCGCGCTTCCCGCTCGGGATGCTGTCGCTCGCCGTGCTGCTGCACGTGCGGCAGGCGACCGGGTCGTATGCGCTCGCCGGTCTCGTGGTGGCGTGCGTGAGCGTCGGCGAGGCGGTCGCGATGCCGCTGGTGAGCCGGTCGGTGGGGGTGCTCGGCATCCGCCCGCCGGTGCTGGCCGCGGCGGCGCTGAATGCGGCCGGGATGCTGCTGCTCGCCTTCGGGCCGCCGCATCCCGTGCTCCTGGTACTGCTCGGGGCGATGATCGGGGCGTCGGTCCCTCCGCTCATGCCCGTGGTTCGCGCACTCTATCCACGGCTCGTGCCGCGGCGGGCGGTGCCCGCGCTGTTCGCGCTGGACACGTCGGCGCAGGAGCTGATCTGGATCACGGGGCCGGTCGCCGCCACGCTGCTGAGCGGCGCGGTGTCGACGCGCGCGCCGCTGATGCTCGCGGCCGCGGTGACGCTCGGCGGCACCCTGTGGTTCCTGCTGACGCCGCACATCGCCGGGGTGCGGTTGCCGCGCAACGAGTCGCGGCCCGGGACGGTGCTCCTCGCGCGGGCCGTGCGGCTGGCGGCGGCCGCGAGCTTCGCCCTGATCGCGTCGTTCGGTGCGCTCGAGCTGGCGCTGATCGCGCGCTTCGACGGCGACAGCGTGCTGGCCGGCGTCGCGATCGCCGTGTCGAGCCTCGGCTCCCTGATCGGCGGCGTCGCGTTCGGGCATCGCCGGATCGGGCCGCGCGGGCTCGCCGCGATCCTCGGCGGCGTGGCGCTGGCGACGGCGGCCGCGGGCGTCGTGCCGGGCATCCCGTTGCTCTACGTCGTGCTCTTCCTGTCGGGGCTCGGCTTCGCCCCGTCGCTCGCCGCTCTGTACGGGATGGTGTCGGAAGCCCTGCCCGAGTCGGCGACGCCGGAGGCGTTCGGGTGGCTCAACACCGCCGGTCTGATCGGCGCGGCGACCGGCACGGCGGTGGCCGGCCTGCTGGGCGACGCGGCCGGCCCGGCCGGCCCGTTCGTCGCGGCCGCGGCCGCCTCCGTCCTCGCCGCGCTCCTCCCGCTCGCCCCCGGGCTGCGCCCGCGCCCCGCCCCCTGACCGGCAACGCCACCCCTCGCGCTACCTGGATGACGCAACACGCCGTGGCCGCGTCAGCGCCCGCGGCGTGTTGTGTCAACCAGTCGGGATCCGGTGGCGACTGAGGGCAGGAGACTGGTGCCAATTCACCGCTTGGAGCCGGGAGCTGTCAACCGCTGGGGTGGAGGGAAACGGTGGGTACCTCTGGGAGGCATCAACCAGAGAGGGGACACCATGTTCTTCCACCGTCAGGAGATGCAGCACACCGCGAAGCCCGACAAGCCCGACGCCGTGTACGCGCGAAAGCTCCAGGAGGTGCTCGGCGGCCAGTACGGCGAGATCACCGTCGCGATGCAGTACGGCTTCCAGGCCTGGAACGTGCACATCCCGGGCAAGTACCGGGACCTGCTGTTCGGGATCGGCGCCGAGGAGTTCGGCCACGTCGAGATGCTGGCGGTGATGATCGCCCAGCTGCTGGAGAAGTCGCCGCTCGGGATCGCCGAGGACGCCGTGCAGGACGACCCGGTCGTCGCGGCGGTCGTCGGCGGGACGGACGTGCAGCACGCGATCGTCGCTGGCGCCGGTGTGCGTCCGGTCGACTCCAACGGGAACCCCTGGCAGGGCAGCTACATCACCTCCAGCGGCAACCTGCTGGCGGACTTCACCGCGAACGCCAACGCGGAGATGCAGGGCCGCCTGCAGGTCGCCCGGCTGTTCCATATGACCGACGACGCGGGAGTGCGCGACCTGCTGTCGTTCCTGCTCGCACGCGACACGATGCACCAGAACCAGTGGATCGCCGCTGCGGCCGAGCTGCGCGAGGAGGGCGCGGAGGACCTCCCGGTGCCGAGCAACTTCCCGCTCTCGCACGAGGACCGCGACGTCGCCTACCAGTACATCAACTTCTCGGACGGCCCCGCCGCCGCCGAGGGACGCTGGGCGAGCGGGCCGACCCCCGACGGCAAGGGCGAGTTCACCTACCTGGACGGCCCGCAGGCGACGGTGCCCATGCCGCCGCCGACGCATCCCGACGCCCGGTTCTACGGCACCACCGAGCTGCCCAACACCGTCGAGAAGGTCGCGGGAGCGGTGCAGGACAAGCTGCACAAGGAGTAGCGACGCACGGCGCGCCGCCGGAGCGCTACGCCTCGGCGCGGCCTCCGGCGGGCGTCTCGGTCCGCCGGCGCGCGATCGCCCAGCGCACGGCCGTGACAGCGGCGGCCACGAGCAGTGCGAGGACGGTCGGCGCGGCGCCGGGGACGAGTGCCCGCGGGAAGATCTGGACGGCGGCACCCGCCATCTCCCTGAGGTCGCCGTCGAGTACCCGCATGCCGAGCGCGTACGCGGAGGCCGTCAGCACAGCAGGCGTGACGAACATCGTCAGTAGACCGACCGCCCAGACGCCGAGTCGCCGCAACGGCACGACGCCGCACCAGCCCAGGGCGGCGCCCACGATCAATGAGGGCAGCCAGCGGTACAGTTCGCCGACGAGGAGCGGCGGCCCGGTCGGGCCGCTGACGAAGACGACGAGCACCAGCAGCCACGACGCGAACGGGACAGCGGCGAGGGCCAGGCCGAGCGCCGCCGGCGCGACCGAGCGACGCGAGATCAGCCAGAAGAGCGCCTGCGCCAGAGCGAGCGACACAATGGTGCCGCCGAGCATCCCCGCGAAGTACAGCCAGGCCCGTGCGTCGGCTCCGGGTGCCGCGAGGCCCAGTCCCTCGGCCACGACCGCGAAGGCCTGGACCGTCGCGATCGCCTGCACGGCCAGGATGCCCACCGCAGTCGCCCAGTCCGTCGTCGGGAACCGGCGCCGGAGCAGCCTTGCCACGAACCCGGCGAGGACGCCGCCGATGAGCAGCATCACCAGGATGCGGGTCGAGTAGTACTGGCTGATCGGCAGCAGGGCGACCGGCATGGCGTCGGGAAGGACGTCGCGCCGCCAGAGGTTCTGCAGCGGCAGCCGGGCGCCCGTCACCAGCCAGGGCGCGAGCCCGAGCAGCGCGGAGGCGGCGCCGAGTGCCAGCCCTCCCCCGATCGTCGCGGCGCCCCTGACGTAGGGCGGCGCGGGCGGTTCCGTCGTCGCGTCGGTGCGTTCGTCCACAGTTCCCCCTCTGTGTTTCCCGGTCGACTCTATCGTCCGCGCGCACGGGGTCGGCTCCGAGACGGGGTGGTGGTCACTCCTCGTGCGGCAGGGCCCGGGCCACCCGCAACGTCTCGAGGCTCGGGTCCGCCGCATCGGGGATGACCATCCCGGCCGCGAGGCCCGTGCGCAGGTAGTCGACGATCGCCTGGTCGATCTTCGCGCCGGGCAGCAGCGCGGGGATCCCGGGAGGATACGGTGTGACCTGCTCGGCGGCGACCCGGCCGGCCGCCTGCTCCGCCGGGACGGTCTCCACCGGGCCGAAGAAGGCGTCCCGCGGCAGGGCGGCCATCACCGGCTCCAGATCCTTCGCGGTCGGGAGGGCGACCGCCGGCGGCTCCGGCATCCCCTTCGCGGCGTCGGGCAGCTGCTCCAGCGCCGCGAGCAATCGGCCGGCGGTCTCGTCGTCGTCGGCGATCGACATCGTCGCCTCGACGCGGCGGTGGTCGTTGATGCCGACGTCGATGCGGTGCTCCGCGCGCAGCCAGTCGGCGACCTGGTAGCCGGAGACGCCGAGCTCCTTCACGTCGATCAGCACGTGCATCGGGTCGTAGTCGTGCGACGCCTCCTCCGACAGCAGTTCGTCGTGCAGCACGTGGAGGCCCGGGATGCGCTCGATGGCCTGCCGCGTCCGCGCGGTGAGCGCGAGGGCGTCGCCGATCAGCTGCGTCCCGTGCTGCACCATCTGCCGGCGCCAGCCGTCGATGGCCGCATACAGCAGCACGTTGGAGCTGGTGGTCGCGAGGACGTCGGCGCACTGCGAGAGCCGGATCGGGTCCACGAGCGACCCCTGGAGGTGGTAGACCGACCCCTGCTCGAACCCGATGCCCATCTTGTGGACGCTGACCACGCAGATGTCGGCGCCCGCATCCATCGCCCAGGTCGGCAGGTCGTCGTGGAACGGGAGGTGCGCGCCCCAGGCCTCGTCGACGATGACCGGCTTGCCGTGTGCGTGGCAGACCTCGACGATGGCCTGCAGGTCGCCGCAGGTGCCGTAGGGCGTCGGGCTGGTGACGATGGCCGCGGAGGCGTCGGGGTGGCGCTGCCACATCCGCTCGTACTCCTCGGGGCCCGGCGGGTGCGCGATGTGCTGGTCCTCGTCGTAGCGCGGTGAGGCCCACCGCGGCTGCAGGCCGGAGAGGACGAGGCCGGCGACGGTGGACTTGTGCGCGTCCCGTCCGATGATGAGCTCGCCCTCGCCGCGGGTGACGGCGAGGATGGCGGCCTTCACCGAGAGCGAGCTGCCGCAGGTGGAGAAGAAGGCCCGGTCGGCGCCGACGGCGTCGGCCATGAGCTCCTCCGCGGTGGACAGGTAGCCGTTGGACGACTTCCGATCGTCGAGGCCGGCGGTGGCGAGCACGTCCTCCCGGAGCGCGCCGCCCAGCACCGCCGCGACGCGGTCGTCGACGCCGCGTCCGCGGCCCTGCCGGTGCGATGGCGGCGTGAAGCCGAGGCGGTCGAGGCGGTGGTAGTCGGCCAGCGCGTCCAGCACGGGCGCTTGCGTGTGATCCATGCTCCACGCGGTACACCGTTCCGAGCGGAGAGGGCAGGGCCGGTCAGCGTAGGAGCGCCGATTCGGGGGTCTCGCCGTACGCGTCGCGATAGCGGCGGGAGAACCGGTCGACGTCGGCGAACCCCCAGCGCGCCGCCAGCTCCACCAGGTCGGTGGCGGGGCCGGAGGCGGCGATCTCGTCGTGGGCCGCCGACAGCCGCACCCGTTGCAGGTAGCCGCGGGCGCTGGTGGACGCGTGGGTGCGGAAGGCCGCCTCCAGTTGCGCCATCGTGGCGCCGGCCGCTTCCGCGACGTCGAGCACCGTGATCGGGAGCGAGGCGTGGTCCTCGATGAACCGGGCGCCGCGCCGGAACCGCCACAGCTGCCCGGCAGGCGTGACGTCCTTCTCCCGCGGGTCGGAGCTCAGCGGGAAGCACTTCAGGGCCGCGAGGGCCAGAGTGTGGAACAGGCTGGCCCGCACGAGCGGGTGGCGGAAGGTGCCCGCATCCATGTATTCGGCCGCGACCGTCGCCGCGGTCAGCATGTAGTCGGAGTGCAGCGGGCCGAGCGTGCCCGGCGCGTCGAAGACGACCTCCAGGTGCTCGTCGCCGAACGTCGTGCGCGCGACGTCGCGCAGCGTCGCGGGGGAGAGGTAGATGTTGACGATGTCGGCGTTCACCGCCTGGCACATGAAGTCGTGGCCCGGCCGGATCAGGAACGGCGACCGCGTCGCATCCGCCCGGTCTCCGTCGATCTCCCAGCGGTAGGAGCCGCCGGTCACGTTGACGATGCAGAGGTCCTCGAACTCGCCCGAGGTCTCCCACTCGCCGCCGATCGCGTAGCGGGCGACCGAGAACGACGGGTCGACGATCTGGTCGACGTCGAACGAGAATCCCGCGTCGGGTTCTGACGCGAACGCGAACCGGCCTCCGGACGCGGCGAGGAGCGCGTCCGCCTCGGCCGGGTCGGAGGTCGAACTCCGCAGCCGGGTCAGCTCGGACATGCGACAGACGGTACGCCCGTCCGCGCGGGAGCGGGAGGGCTGCTCACTCGGTGCGGCCGAGCACCCCCACGGGGATGCCGAACGAGAGCGCGATGCAGACGATCCCGCCGAAGAAGACCACGCCCTCCCAGGAGGGGAGGGTCGGCGCCAGCCCAAAGAGGAACAGCCCGAGCAGGAACAGGATGAAGCATCCGATGAATGCGAGAACGTCGCCCATGGTCAGCCCTTCTTCCGCGACGCGGCGGTCTCCCGCCGGTTGGCCTTCTTGATCTCGTCGACCAGCTCGTCCTTCGTCATCCTGGTGCGGCCGGAGATGTCGAGCCGCTTGGCGATGTCGAGCAGGTGCGCCTTGGAGGCGTTGGCGTCGACGCCCTCCTCGGTGGGGGCGTTCGTGTCGCGGCCGCCCTCCGCCTTGCGGTCGGAGGGCCCGTTCTCGGCCTTGCGCTCCCAGTGGTCGCCGACCTTCTCGTATTCGTGCTTGAGCGCGGCGAACGCCGTGCGGTGCGCGCGCTCGCCCTCTCCGTACTCCTTCACTGCGGAGTCGTGCGCCTTCGACCACAGGGCCTGGGCGTGCTTCTCCGAGCGCTCGAGGGTGGAGGGCAGCTCCTCGGATGCTGGCATGATCCTGTCGTACTCCTTCCGCGTCGGGCGGGGCTAGTGGCCCCGCTGCTTCCCCCCCCCCACAGCTACCCCGGTCGCCGGGGGTTTCAAGCGGTTGCGGGTACCGTGGAGGGGTGACCGACCGCCGCCGCGATCCTGCCCACCCGCCGCGGGCGGTCGTCACGGTGGACACTGGCTCCGACCCCGCTCCCGACCGCCCGACCTTCGTTCTCGTGCACGGGATCGGCGTCAGCTCGCGGTACTTCGAGCGGCTCGTCCCCGCGCTCGCCGAGGAGGGGCGGGTGCTCGCGGTCGACCTGCCCGGGTTCGGGCGCGCGAAGCCCGAACGGCCGCCGCATCCGCTCGGCATCGCCGACTTCGCGGCCTCGGTCGCGGTCGTGCTCGACCGGCTCGGAATCGCGGACGCCGTCATCGTCGGGCACTCGATGGGCACCCAGGTCGCCGTCTCGCTGGCGGGCAGCCGTCCGGACCTGGTCCGGGCGGTCGCCCTGCTCGGGCCGGTGATGGCGCCGGAGGACCGCAATCCGCTGCGGGCGGGCACCCTGCTCGGGCTCGACATCTTCCGCGAGGACGCCCGCGGCAACCGCATCGTGATCGGCGACTACCTGCACTGCGGCATCGCCTGGTACCTGGCTACGCTTCCGGCCATGCTGGAGTACCGCATCGAGGAGGAGGTGGAGCGGATCGACGTGCCCGTCATCGTGCTTCGCGGCGGCCGCGACCCGATCGCCCGCGACGATTGGGTCGCCCGGCTTGCGGAGCGCACCGGCGGGGCCGCGACGCGCATCCCCGGCGTCGCCCACCTCGTCATGCACGGCGCGCCGTGGCGCACCGCCGCGCTCATCGCCGACACCGCACGCGTGCGGCCATGAGGCGCACGCTGCTCCGCCGCGCCGGCGTCGTCCTGCTCGACTACCTGTACGCCGGCCGCCACCAGCTCCGGGCCGCGTTCGACCGGAGCACGCCGGACGCCCTCGTCGCCGGCGAGGGCACCCGCGCTCCGGTCGTCCTGTTGCCCGGCATCTTCGAGACCTGGCGGTTCCTGCGTCCGCTCGCCGAGCACATCCACGCCGCCGGTCACCCGGTGCACGTCGTCACCGCGCTGGAGGACAACCGCATGTCCGTCGCGCAGGCCGCCGACCTCGTCCGCGCCCACCTGGAGGAGCACGACCTCACCGACGTCGTCGTCGTAGCCCACAGCAAGGGCGGCCTGGTGGCCAAGTACCTGATGGGGATGCCGGAGACCGGCCCCCGCATCCGCGGCGCCGTCACCGTCGCCACGCCGTACGCGGGGTCCGCCCTCGCCGCACTCATCCCGGTCCCCAGCATGCGCGCCCTCCTCCCGAGCTCGCCCGGCATCCTGCGACTCGCCGTCAACCGCGCCGTCAACGCGCGGATCGTCTCCGTCTGGGGCTGGTTCGACCCGCACGTGCCCGGCGGCAGCCGCCTCGACGGCGCGCGGAACATCGAATTGGACGTCGGCGGCCACTTCCGCATCCTGGCCCGCCCCGAGCTCCTGGCGATCGTGGACGAAGTGCTCGCCCCCGCCGACTGACTCCGGGCGAGAAGACCCCTGTCGCGCACCGGGCCCGCGGCGCTAGCCTTCCCCCGAGGACCAGGGGGAGGCATCCATGCAGCAGCAGCATCGCCGCACCGTCCGCGCGGCCGCCGCGCTCGCCGTCGTCCTGCTGCTCGCGGGGTGCGCGGGCACCCCGAGCGGCGCGAAGGTCGTCGGGATGTGGGGCTCGACCGCGTCCGGCCAGCCGAACCTGAACATCGAGAACGACGGGACGTTCTCCGGCAGTGACGGCTGCAACCGCCTGAGCGGACAGGGCCAGATCGACGGGAACGAGATCACCTTCGGGTCCATCGCCTCCACGATGATGGCGTGCGAGGGTGTCGACGAGTGGCTCGGCAAAGCAGCGACCGGCAACGTCTCGGGCGACACCATGACCGTGCTCGACGAGAGCGGCAAGACCATCGGCACGCTCCCGCGCTCCGGTTCCTGACACCGTGTGCGGTCGCCTGGCCCGCTGCGCACCGTCCGCCGCCAGGAAGTGTCTAGCCACGCCGGGGACCATCGGCCTACCGTGAGCCTGCCCCGGCCCGCCAGGGATGGCCCGCCGTCGGCCGAGAAGCGAACATCCACTGCGCGAGCACGCTCGCGCCGTACGAGGAGCGAACCGTATGACCATTGCAGAGGAGCGCGCGGCGGCCGCCGCCCACGGCCCGACCACCGCCTACACCGGCATCAACGACCGGACCCAGCTCAACCCGATCTTCGCCCGCCCGGGGGAGAGCACCGACCTGCCGGTGGACCGCATCCCCGACAACGAGTCGCTGCCCGAGACCGCGTACCAGATCGTGCACGACGAGTCGATGCTCGACGGCAACGCGCGCCTGAACCTGGCCACCTTCGTCGGCACCTGGATGGACGACCACGCCGCCCGCCTCTACGCCGAGTCGGCCGACAAGAACATGATCGACAAGGACGAGTACCCGCAGACCGCCGCGATCGAGACGCGCTGCTGGAAGATCGTGGCCGGTCTGTGGAACGCGCCCGACCCGGAGAAGGCCATCGGCACCTCGACCGTCGGGTCGTCGGAGGCGTGCATGCTCGGCGGCCTCGCCCTCAAGCGCCGCTGGCAGCTGGCCAGGAAGGCGGAGGGCAAGCCGACCGACAAGCCGAACCTCGTGCTCTCCAGCGCCGTGCAGGTGTGCTGGGAGAAGTTCTGCAACTACTGGGACGTGGAGCCGCGCTACGTGCCGATCACCGACGAGCACAAGGTGCTCGACGGCCATGAGCTGGAGAAGTACGTCGACGAGAACACGATCGGGGTGGTCGCCATCATGGGCGTCACCTACACCGGGATGTACGAGCCGGTCGCCGAGATCTCGAAGGCGCTCGACCGCATCCAGGAGCAGACCGGACTCGACGTCAAGATCCACGTCGACGGCGCCTCGGGCGGCATGATCGCACCCTTCCTGCAGCCCGACCTGGAGTGGGACTTCCGTGTACCGCGCGTCGTCTCGATCAGCACCTCCGCCCACAAGTACGGCCTGGTCTACCCGGGCCTCGGCTGGGTGGTCTGGCGCACCGCCGGCGACCTGCCGGCCGACCTCGTGTTCGACGTCACCTACCTCGGCGGCCACATGCCGACCTTCGCCCTCAACTTCTCGCGGCCGGGCGCCCAGGTGCTGCTGCAGTACTACTTGTTCCTGCGGCTCGGCTTCGACGGCTACTACCGGGTGCAGAAGGCCTCGCAGGACGTGGCCCTCTACCTCTCGGGCGAGATCGCCAAGATGCCGGCGTTCGAGCTGTGGAACGACGGCTCCGACATCCCGGTTTTCGCGTGGCAGCTGAAGAAGGGCCACACCGACAAGTGGAACCTGTACCACCTGTCGGAGCGGCTGCGCCTGAAGGGGTGGCTCATCCCGGCCTACCCCATGCCGGACGACCTCACCGACCTCACCGTGCAGCGCATCGTCGTGCGCAACGGACTCAGCCACAACCTGGCCGAGTCGCTCGTCGTCGACATCCAGGAGGCCGTCGAGTATCTCGACGCCCTCGAGAGCCCGATGCCGACCGAGGGTCAGGTGCACTCGTTCACCCACTGACCCGCCCAACACCCTGAGAGCGCCCGCTCACCGAGTACTACCGACCGAGTACCCAGCGGAGGACACCATGACCGCAACACGTGAGCCCGGCAAGACCGCGGCCCAGCACACCAGAGCCGACGGAACGCCGGCCCCGTCTCCCGACCACGTCAAGCCGCACCCGTTCGCCTCGGTGCCGCACAGGCCCGCCATCGGCGCGCCGGGGACGACCGCGACCAAGTTCATGTCGCTCACCCAGCTGGCCATGCTGACGGTGGTGGCCGTGGCGTCCCTCCGCAGCCTCCCGGCCATGGCCGGCTACGGGCTCGGGTCGATCACGCTGTTCATCATCCCGGCGATCTTCTTCCTGATCCCGGTGGCGCTGGTCGCCGCCGAGCTCGCGACCGGGTGGAAGGGAGGCGTGTTCACCTGGGTCAGGATGGCGTTCGGCGAGCGCTGGGGGTTCCAGGCGATCTGGCTGCAGTGGGTGCAGAACGTGGTCTGGTATCCGACGCAGATCGCGTTCATCGCCGCGTCGCTGGCGTTCGTTTTCCTCGACCCGAACCTGGCGAACTCCGGCTTCTACACCGCGATCGTGATCCTGGTCATCTACTGGTTCTCGACGTTCATCACGCTGCGCGGCGGCAACCTGTTCGCCAAGGTGGGGTCGTGGTCGGGGCTCGCCGGCACGATCTTCCCGGGAGTGCTGCTGATCCTGTTCGGGGCCATCTGGCTGGGGACAGGGCATACCAGCGAGACGCCGCTGACGGCGTCGGCGATCATCCCGCCGTTCACCGGGATCGCGTCGATCGTGCTCATCGTGTCGAACGTGCTCGCCTACGCGGGCATGGAGGTGAACGCGGTCCACGCGAACGACCTGAAGAACCCCGGGAAGGGCTATCCGAAGACGGTGCTCATCTCGTCGATCCTCATCCTCGGCATCTTCATCTTCCCGACCATCGCCATCGCGGTGGCGGTGCCGTCGTCGGAGCTCGGCCTGACCACCGGCATCAACCTGGCGTTCAAGACGTTCTTCGACGCCTGGGGGATGGACTGGGCGACCCCGGTGATCTCGCTGCTGATCGCGCTCGGCGCCTTCGCCTCCGTCGTGACCTGGATCGCGGGGCCGTCCCGGGGTCTGCTCGCGGCGGCGCGCTCCGGCTACCTGCCGGCGTTCCTGCAGCGCAGGAACAAGGCGGGCGTGCAGGTCGGCATCCTGAGCGTGCAGGGCATCGTGGTGACGCTGCTCGCGTCGCTGTTCATCTTCGTGCCCAACATCAACACGGCGTTCATCCTGCTGGTCGATATGGCCGCGGCGCTGTACCTGATCATGTACATGATGATGTTCGCGGCGGCGATCCGCCTGCGCCGTACGCACCCGCAAGTGAAGCGCACCTACCGCACGCCGGCGATGGGCCTGATCGCGACGATCGGCTTCCTGGCGTGCCTCGCGGCCTTCCTGCTCGGCTTCGTGCCGCCGGCGGGCTTCGCGCAGGGGGCTCCGGGGTGGGCGTACCCGGCTCTGGTGGGGGTGGTCGTGATCCTGCTGGGCGTCCCGCCGCTCATCTTCTACGCGGCGAGACGCCCGGGCTGGGATCAGCGGACGCCTGAGGAGAAGGCGACCTTCGACGACGTCCTCGTGAACCCCCCGGCGAAGCCCGGACCCTGAGGGTCAGGCGGCGGCGCGGGCGAAGTAGTGGCCGGCGGCGAGGTCCTCCAGGAGGGTGGGGCCGGTCGGCCGCCAGTCGAAGCGCTCCTGGGTGAGGGTGCTGGAGGCGGGGATGTCGAGCGAGAAGAAGCGGCCGATCCAGCCGAAGTGCGCCTCGACGTCCTCCGATGCGATGGAGGCGGCGGGCACGCCCGCGCCCCGGCCGATCGCCTCAGCGATGTCGCGGGCCGCGACGCCCTCCTCGCCGACGGCGTGGACGATGTTCGCGACGCCCGGGTTCTCGAGGGCCTTCGCCACCAGGCGCCCGGCGTCGGAGCGATGGACGGCCGCCCATCGGTTGGCGCCGTCGCCCACGTATCCGGCGACGCCGGTGCGCCGTGCCGTCTCGGCCAGCACGGCCGTGAAGCCGTGGTCGCCGTCGCCGTGCACGGTCGGCGCGAACCGCAGCGCGACCGGCTGGATGCCGCGCTCGGCGAATCCGAGTGCGAGCGCCTCTGCACCGCCGCGGGGAGCGTCGGGGCCGGTGAAGGGCGAGGCGTCCTCCTCCGTCGCCGGTCGGCCCGGCGCGACCATCGCGATGCCGGAGGCGAACAGCAGCGGCTTGCCCGTGCCGGCGAGGGCGTCGCCGAAGGTCTCCATGACGGCACGCTCGGTGCGCCCGGAGGCGGCGTAGTCGCTGAAGTCGTGCTTGAAGCCGAGGTGGATGACCGCGTCCGCCGCCTCCGCGGCGGTCCGCAGCGTGCCGAGGTCGTCGAGGCTGCCGGCGATGGGGGCGACACCTGCGGCGCGCAGGCGCGCGGCGGAGTCCTCCGAGCGGGCGATGCCGCTCACCTCGTGCCCGGCGGCGAGCAGTTCGGGCACGACGGCTGAGCCGATCCATCCCGAAGCCCCAGTCATGAAGACGCGCATGGCGTTCTCCTCTCAATGATGTTGATGTCAGAGACTGTCGTCAGACTAGCACTCATGTCAGACTCTGTCATCACTATGATCGTCATATGGGACGTTGGGAGCCGGACGCGCGCGGGCGCATGGCGCAGGCGGCGCTCGAGCTCTACCTCGACCCCGGCTACGAGCAGACGACCGTCGCCGACATCGCCGAGCGTGCAGGGGTGACCGAGCGCACGTTCTTCCGCCACTTCGCCGACAAGCGCGAGGTGCTCTTCTCCGGCTCCGAGCAGTTCCAGCGGGTCGTGCTTGCCGCGATCGAGGCCGCCCCGGAGGGTGCCCCGCCGCTCGACGCGGTCGCAGCGGGTATGGATGCGGCGGCCGCAGCGCTGCAGAGCCAGCCCGACCCGACCTTCCCGCGCCGGCGCGCGGCCGTGATCGCGGCGAACCCCAGCCTGCAGGAGCGTGAGCTGCTCAAGATGGCCACCCTGGCCACGGCCTCCGCACGGGCGCTGGTCGCCCGGGGTGCGGAGCCCGGCGAGGCGGCGGTCGCCGCGGAGGCCGCGGGCGCCGCCTTCCGGCTGGCCTTCGAGCGCTGGACCACCTCCGACGAGCCGCTGGACCTGCGCGCCCTCGTCGCCGACGGGGTCGCCCGCTTCCGTGCCCTCGCCTGAGGCGTCGTACACATCTGGGACGTTCGTCCCAGTGTGCCCATAACTGGGGCACAGCCGACTGTATGCAAAGGCATCGATCAGCCGCTAGAAAGGACAGAACGGCCGTTTCACCTGCCCGATACAGGTGAGCCGCTTTCCGAGAGCGACAGGCCGTTACCACCCGAATTGTGCCCTTGGGGGACACGTGCTTACCCGACGCCTGTTGGCGCGCGCCCGAACGCGCCTCGCTGCCCGAAAGTCCACCACTCTCCGCGCCTCTGCGGCCGTCGCCACCGGCGTCGTGCTCGCGCTGGTCGGCTCCCTCGCCATCGGCGTGCCGGCCGCCAGCGCGGACGATCTCGGCTCCGGTGTGCTCAACCTGTCGAAGACGGCCGACGTCAGCGACATCGCGCCGGGCCAGCAGTTCCTCTACACGATCAACTACGGGTGCTCGTCCACCACGACCGGGTGTGTGAACGCCACCATCACCGACCCGGTCCCCGCGCCGCTCGTCGTCGTGGGCCAGCCCAACGTCGTCGGCGCGGGCAGCGTCACCGCGACGGTGACGGGCAACACGGTGAAGGTCGCCTTCCAGGACTCGGTCCCCAACACCACGCCGGCGAGCACGGGCCTCGCCGCGGGCACGACCGGAAGCGTCCAGGTGCAGGTGAAGCTGCCGGACACCGTGGCGAAGTCCTTCGACGGCCAGACGCTGACCAACACGGCGACCGGCACCCTGCACGACGACGTGTACCCGACGGCCATGGCCGAGGACACCACCAGTGCGTCCGTCACGCTGGCCAACGGCAACCTGCAGGTGACCACCGCCAAGACGTTCACTCCGACGAGCACCCTGCAGGCGGCGCCGAAGGACCCGATCCAGGTCGCGCTGCAGGCCCGCTCGGCAGGCACCCTCGCCCCGAAGGTGCTGGTCATCGAGGACTCGGCCACCACCTTCTGGAACGCGTTCACGCTGAAGTCGTTCACCCAGCCGACGCCGCCGACGGGCGCAGACCGCGTCCAGGTCGACGCGCGCACCGGCCTCGGCGCCCAGGCGGTGTGGACGACGGGCACGCCGACGACGATGACCGCGGCCGCCCTGCCTGCCGGGATCGCGGCGGCCGACGTCACCGGTCTGCGGTTCACCTTCACCAAGGCCGACGGCACCGCGTTCGCCGCCAGCGGCAGCGGCAACAACGTCACGCTCAACGTGTCGCTGCGGTCGACCCTGCGCGACGGCTCCGGCCCGGTGACCTCGACCGTCGTCGCCTCGCCGATGCCGGGGGAGACGGCGGCAGGCACGATCACGGACGCCGTGACCGCCGATGCGTCCTACAACACCGTCAAGGCGACCCAGGCCCGGGCCACCGCCGCCTTCACCGTCCTGCCGGGAACGGCGACGCTGGCGGTCGAGAAGACCAGCCCGGGTCAGGCCGCGTCCGGTCGTGAAGTGAACTGGACGCTCCGGTTCAAGAACACCGGCACGGGCATCCTGCCGAACCCGGTGGTCACCGACACCCTCACGGCGAACGGCTCGCTGCTGTTCGTGCCCACCAACGTGCCCTCCTACAGCACGTCGACCGGCGGGACACTGCCCATCGACCCTGCGGCGGTGACCCGCAGCTTCGACGCGGCCTCCGGCACGATCCGCTTCACCTGGCCGGCCGGCTCCGCGCTCGCGCCGGGCGAGACCTACAGCATCACCCTGGCGCTGCAGATCAAGCCGGGGCTCGCGCCTTCCACCACGGCGGTCAACACGTTCGGCGTGAAGACCGACCGCACCCTCGACTCCGGAGGCTGCACCGCGCTGAACCCGGGCAACGGCCGCGCCGTCTCCCTGACGGCCGGCGTCTGCTCCACCAGCAACGTGGTGACCACCCTCTCGCAGGGCTCGTTCACGGCCTCCAAGGGCGTGCGCTCCGACACCGGCGAGGCGCAGAACGTCGCCAACGCCTCGGTTCCCTGCACCGCGGACGCCGACGGCTACTACCGCTACCCGTGCGCGGCCGTCAGCGGCATCGGCCACACCGACTCCTGGAAGCTCGAGATGGTCAACGGCGGCAACGTCGCCGCGACGGCACTCACGGCCGTCGACGTCTTCCCGCGCAACGGCGACGTCGGCGTGGTCGACCCCTCCTCCCGCGGGTCGGTGTACGCGCCGCGGTTCAACGGCGACATCGCCTATCTCCCGTCGGCCGAGGTCTCGGGATCGGCGCTCGCCTGGTTCGTCACGACGTCCGCGACGCCGTGCGTGAAGGAGATCACCCCTGGCGGCACCTGCCCCGCCGGCTCGTGGAGCCCGTCGTCGGCGGTCGGATCGACCATCGCGGCGGCCGACGTGACCGCGGTGAAGCTGGTCTTCGACTTCAGCAAGGCCCCGGGCGGCGTCCTCCCGGCGGGCGCCTCGGTGAAGGTCACCTACAGCACCACCAACGTCCCGACCACCGCGGCGGGCGACGGCCGGGCTCCGGTCAGCGCGCCCGTCACCGGCGTGCGCGCCTGGAACTCGTTCGGCTTCTACCCGACCTACGCGTCCGGGTCGCAGCCGGCGGGTCCGCAGGAGCCGATCAAGGCCGGAGTCATCCTCACCGGCGGTCCGCTGCAGATCACCAAGACCGTCACCGGTCCTGCGCAGCAGTACGCGCCGACGAGCTTCGTCGCGGACGTCTCGTGCACCATCGACGGCGTCGCCGTCGACCTCGGCGCGCAGAAGTCCGTGACCCTGTCGGCCGCGGGCGGCTACACCGCGCGGATCGACGGCATCCCGACGGGCGCGGTCTGCGAGACGACCGAGCACGGCCCCACGGGCTCGTACGGCGAGTCGTCGCGGACGGTCACGCCGTCGTCGGTCACCATCGCCGCCGGCGACCCGGCGCAGCCGGTCCCGTCGGCGCAGCAGGTGTCGATCGTCAACGACTACGAGGTGACCTCCCTGACCGTCACCAAGCACGTCGACACCGCGGCGACGACCGGCGCGTTCGGTCCGTTCGGGTTCACGGTCGTCTGCGAGTCGTCCCTCGGCCAGGCCGTTCCGCTCGCGGCGGGCGACAGCGCGTTCACGCTGGCCGACGGTGCGAGCCGCACGATCACGGGCCTGCCGATCGGCGCAGCGTGCACCGTCACCGAGACCGACTCCGACGGCGCGGCCGCGGCTCCCAACCACGTCGGCATCGCCGTCGACGGGGCCGCGGAGGTCACCGGCCCTCAGGCCGTCGTCCGGCTCGCGGGCGATGATACGGCCGTCGTCACGAACCACTACGCCGCGGGCACGCTGGCGGTCACCAAGACCGTAGACGGCGACGCCGCGGGCGACTACGGCGACGGGCCCTTCACCCTCCACGTGCAGTGCGTCTACACCGGCTCGCAGACCCTGTTCGACGGTGACCTGAGCATCGTGGGCGGCCAGACCGTCACCGTGCCGGGGGTCTTCCCGGCGGGCACGGAGTGCTCCGTCGCCGAGACGGGGAACGGCGGGGCCACCGGCACCACCGTCGACACCCCGACCGTGCTCATCCCTGGCAACGCCGACGGCACCGTGGCGGCAGTGACCGTGGATGTGACCAACACGTTCTCGTCCGGCTCCGTCACCATCTCCAAGGTGCGCACCGGTGCGGGTGCCGCGCGCTACGGCGACGGCCCGTTCACCGCCCAGCTCGTCTGCACCTGGCAGAAGGACGGCCAGACGCTCACGATCCCGCTGCCGGACGGCGGGGCGGTCGTGCTCGACGCGGCGAACGGCTACCAGGCGACCGTGACCGGCCTGATCCAGGGCGCGCACTGCGACGTCACGGAGACGGCGACCGGCGGGGCGACGTCCGTCGCCATCGCGCCGGCCGGGGGCGTCACCGTCCCCTCCGGAACACCGGCCGCGGTGACCATCACCAACACCTTCGACACCGGCTCGGTGACGATCGACAAGAAGAGGGTCGGCCCCGGCGTGGCCCTCTTCGGCGACGGCCCGTTCACCGTGCAGCTCACCTGCACCGCGCTGATCGACGGCGCCGTCACCCCGATCGACCTGGGCGCGGACGCCACTCAGACCCTGTCGAAGGCCGACGGCTACACGGCGACGGTCGATGGCATCCTGGCCGGGGCGTCCTGCGCCGTCGAGGAGACGGACGCGGGCCTCGCCACCTCGACGACGCTCAGCCCCGCCGACGGAACCGTGACGGTCCCCGCCGGCTCGGCGGCGACCGTGACCGTGACGAACACGTTCCTGATCGGCCACCTGAGCATCGCGAAGCAGGCGGACCGCTCCACCGCGAGCGTGGGCGACACGATCGTCTACACCATCCGCGTCACCAACGACGGGGCGATCGACGCCACGGACGTGAAGGTCAGCGACCTGCTGCCGGACGGCCTGCAGGTGCTCGGCGCCACCCCGTCGGCGACCACCGGCTCGGACGGCCTGCACTGGACGCTCCCGTCGCTCGCGGCCGGCGCGACCGCCACGATGGTCGTGACCACCAAGCTGGTAAGCCCGGTCGACACGGTCAACCGGGCGACGGTGGAGACGCCGACCGGCCCGTGGACGCCGTCCACCGGCACCGGCGGCTGCGGCGACACGTCGACCGCCTGCGCGACCGTGCTCGATCCGCCCCGCACTGGGCTGGCCTCGACCGGGTCCGACGTGCTCGGGGCCGCCCTGTGGGCGGCGCTGGCCGCACTCGGTGGGGTGATCCTCCTCTCCGCGGGCGTCCTGCGGCGGCGCACCCGCCGAGGCTGAGCCGACCGGGCGGCGCGCGGGCTTGTCCCGCGCCCGCCCGGTGGGATGATGTGCCGAAGAACAGGCGCCGCCCGGCGTCTCGAGCGAGGGGATCGCACATGGCAGCAGAGACCTGGGTCGATCGTCCGGACGCCCCGCCGCATCCCCATCACCATCACGGCTGGTGGTGGAAGACGCTGCTCACCGGGCTCGCCCTGTGGATCCTGACCATCGTCGTCACCGCCGTCACCCGCAACACGAACCTCATCCCGACGCTGATCCTGCTCGGGAGCTTCCTCGTGCCGTTCTGCGTCGTCCTGTTCGCGATCGAGCGGGTGACCGGCAGTATCAGCTCGCTGCAGCTGGTGCTCGCGTTCTTCGTCGGCGGCATCTTCGGCGTGCTCGGCGCCTCCCTGCTCGAGGTCAACCTGCACCAGAGCTACTGGCTCTACCTGCTCGTCGGCCTCATCGAGGAGCTGGTGAAGGGCGTCCTGCTGATCATCATCGGCTGGCGCGTCGTGCCGAAGACCGCGACCCAGGGCGCCCTGCTCGGGGCGACCGTCGGCGCCGGCTTCGCGGCGTTCGAGTCGGCGGGCTACGCGTTCAACGCCGCCATCACCACCCAGGGGATCGACCTCGTGTCGCTGCTCCAGACCGAGGTGCTGCGCGCGATCCTCGCGCCGGTCGGGCACGTGCTCTGGACGGCCGTGCTCGGCGCCGTGCTGTTCGGCGCGGCCCGCGGGCGCGACCGGTTCCGGTTCTCGTTCTGGATCGTGCTCACCTACGCCGGCGTCGCGGTGCTGCACGCGCTGTGGGACTCGGCGACCGACGTCGCCGCGGTGCTCGCGCTCATCGCCAACGGCCGTGCGGTGGCGGAGCTGACCTCGTTCGGCGGACTCTCCGCCCAGACCGCGTCCGCCGTCACCGCGCTCGCCGGCATCCTGTACATCGTGGTGCTGATCGTGGTCGCGGCGGCCGGCATCCTCACGCTGTGGCTGATACTGCGGCACTACCGCCGGGCCGAGCGGGGCAGGGCGGCAGCGCAGCCGATCGTCTAGGCGACGGGTGCGGTCGCCGGCGCGCCGGCCCGCCGTCTCCGCTCGACCGCGCGGTCGGCGTCCTCCGTGGCGAGGTCCGCGTTCAGCTGCGCTCCGGCCAGCGCGCCGGCCGCCGCCGCGGCTCCCACCTGCGCGGTGGCGTTCGACGCGTTGCCGGCCACCCACACCCCGGGCACCTCGGTGCGGCCGAAGGCGTCCGCGCGGATGGTCATGCCCATCCCGCCCGGCAGCTCCTCCAGCGGCAGCGACAGGGAGGCGAGCCCGACGACGCGGGCCTCCAACCGCGTCGCGACGGCGAGGACCTCGCGCGGGACGATCCGGCCGTCCTCCAGCCGCACGCCGGCGAGGCGGTCGTCCGCCGACTCGACGCCTGTCACGCGGTCTGCGACCACCGGCACGTCGAGGGCGGCCAGCCGCTCACGCGACTCGGCGCCGAGGGCGTGGCCGTTCTCGAAATAGACCACGTCGTCGGACAGCTGGCGGAACAGCAGCGCCTGGTGCATCGAGGTCTCGCCGATCGCGAGGATGCCGATCGCGCGATCCCGCACCTCCCACCCGTGGCAGTAGGGGCAGTGCACGACGTCGTGGCCCCAGTGCTGGGCGAGGCCCGGGACGTCGGGCAGCACGTCCACCACGCCGGTCGCGACCAGCAGGCGGCGGGCGCGCAGCGTCCGGCCGTCGGCCAGCGCGACGGCGAAGCCGTCCGGCTCGCGCACGGCGTCGGCGACCTCGGCGTTCAGGATGCGGCCGCCGTACCGGTGCACCTCCTCACGGCCGGCGCGCAGCAGCTCGGCGGGCGGCGTACCGTCGCGGGCCAGGAGTCCGTGCACGGCCTCCGCGGGCGCGTTGCGCGGCTCACCCGCATCGACCACCACGACCGTGCGCCTCGATCGGGCCAGCATCAGCGCGCCGTTCAGGCCGGCCGCGCCTCCGCCGATCACGAGGGCGTCCAGGGTCTCGTCGTTCCGTTCGTCCGTCATACCGGCAGTGTCGCCTCGCTGTAGAGCGGGCAGCAAGCCGGTTTGCCGAAGTGGCAAACTGTCGGCATGGACACCGACGACGCGATCGGTGCGGCCGGCATCCGCCTGCGGGCGCTGCGCCGCGACCGGGGCATGACCCTGGCCCAGGTCGAGGAGGCCACCGGCATCTCCACCAGCACGCTCAGCCGGCTGGAGTCCGGCGGCCGGCGCGCCACCCTCGAACTGCTGCTCCCGCTCGCGCGCGTCTACGGCACCACGCTCGACGAGCTGGTCCGGGCGCCCGGCGTGCCCGACCCGCGGGTGCGCTCCCGACCCATCCGCCGCGATGGGATGACGATGCTGCCTCTCACCCGGCACGCCTCCGGGCTGCAGGCCTACAAGATGGTGCTGCCGCCGGGCCGGCGGACCGTGCCGCAGCCGCGCACGCATGAGGGATACGAGTGGCTGTACGTACTCAGCGGCCGGCTCCGGCTGGTCCTCGGTGACACCGAGACGGTGCTGGAGCCGGGCGAGGCTGCCGAGTTCGACACCCGGATGCCGCACTGGTTCGGCACGCAGGACGGCGGACCGGTCGAGCTGCTCTCGCTGTTCGGCGCGCAGGGCGAGCGGGCGCACGTGCGGGCGAGCACGGTGCGGCGGGGCTGACCGCCGCCCGGCGCTCACTCCTCGGCGCTCATTCCTCCGTGAGCGCCTCCTGGGCCTCCTTCGGCAGCTTCCGCACCTTGGTGCGCCGCTTGCGCCGGTCCGGGATCATCGAGCGCATCTCCTCCAGGCGGCCGAAGCAGAGCAGGCGGTCGCCCGGCTCCAGTACGACGCCGCTGCGCGGGTTCGGGATGACGGACGTGCCGCGGTGCAGGGTCAGCGCCGTGATGTCCCGCTCCCACAGGCCGGAGTCGCGCAGGGTCTTGCCGACGATGTCGGCGTTGGTGTGCACCAGCAGCTCCGCGACGCCGTAGCCGGTGGAGACGCTCAGCCGCTGGCGCACATCGATCTCGGGGAAGGCCACCTGGTTGTCGATGAAGTCGACGATCGCGCCCGCCACATCCAGCCCGGTCGCCCGCTCGATGCCCTCGAGGCCCGGCGAGGAGTTCACCTCCATCACGAGCGGGCCGTCCTTGCCCTCCAGCATGTCGACGCCGGCGACGCGCAGGCCCATGATCTGGGCCGAGCGGACCGCGGCCTCCTCGAACTCGGGCGACAGCGCCACCTTCTCCACCGTGCCGCCGCGGTGCACGTTCGAGCGGAACTCGTCGCCGCTGGCCACGCGCCGCATCGCCGCCACGACGCGGTCGCCGACGACGAGGGCGCGGATGTCGCGGCCGCGGCTCTCCGAGATGAAGCTTTGGATGAGGACGTTCTGCTTCGTCGAGTGCAGCGTCTCGATGATCGACTCGGCGATCTTCGCCTCCGGTGCCAGGATGACGCCGATGCCCTGCGTGCCCTCCAGCAGCTTGATGACGACCGGGGCCCCGCCGACCCGCTCGATGGCCATCCGCACGTCGGCGCGGCTGTTCACGAACGCCGTGCGCGGCATCCCGATGCCGTGCCGGGAGAGGATCTGCGTCGCCCGCAGCTTGTCGCGCGAGTTCGTGATGCCGTTCGCGGTGTTCGGCGTGTACACGTCCATCTGCTCGAACTGCCGCACGACGGCGGTGCCGTAGTACGTGATCGAGTTGCCGATGCGCGGCAGGATGGCGTCGTAGTCCGAGAGCAGCCGCCCCCGGTACTGCAGGTCCGGCTCGTCGCCGGAGAGGTCGATCGCGAACCGCAGCGTGTTCAGCACCTTCACCGTGTGGCCGCGCTGCTCCGCGGCGGAGCGCAGCCGCTGCGTCGAGTACGCGTGCGGGGCGCGCGAGAGGATGGCGAGTTTCACGGGGGTGCTCCTGCGAAGATGGGGGAATGGCCGACACCCATCTAAACACCGACACGGTCGGCTGGCGCGAGTGGGTGAGCCTTCCGGGGCTCGGCGTGCCGTGGATCAAGGTGAAGGTCGACACCGGGGCCCGCAGTTCGTCGCTCCACGCCTTCGACATCGAGGAGCTCCCCGGCGACCGAGTACGGTTCCGGGTGCAGCCGTGGCAGGACTCCGACCGGGACGCGGTGACGGCCGAGTGCGCGGTGCACGACCGCCGCGTGGTGCGCAGCTCGTCCGGTCACACGGAGGAGCGCATCGTCGTGCTGCTCGACCTCGTCATCCACGGCCGCACGGTGAGCGCCGAGACGACGCTGACCAACCGCGACCAGATGGGCTTCCGGATGCTGGTCGGGCGCGAGGCCCTCCGCCAGGGCTTCGTGGTCGACCCGGCGCGCTCTTTCCTCGGCGGCCGGGCGCCGCGCGATGTCCGCCGCCGCAACCGCGGCCGCGACGACGCCTGACCACTCGGGGTCGGCAGCGACTCGTCACGAATCGCGCCGGTTCGTCACGAAACGTCAGGGCGAGGAGGCTAGTTGAGCGACCGATAGACCTCGCGACGATGGCGCGCCTGGAGCACGAGGATGAGCAGTCGATCGTCGTGGATGTCGTAGAGGACCCGGTAGTCGCCGGTCCGGACACGCCAGGTGCCTGCGGCGTCGACGAGCTTCTTCGCGGCGGGTGGCCGCGGTGTCTCGGCAAGCAGCTCGATCACGGCCTGGATGCGGCGCCGCGCCTGCGGGTCGAGCTTCCGGAGATCACGCGCGGCGGCTGGGGCGAGCTCGATCCGGTAGGTCACGCGAGCCCGAGTTCGGCCTTGACCTCATCCCAGGGGACGGGCAGGGCGCCGGTCTCGGCCATCTCGCGGCGGGCCGCCTCCGCGGCCTCCGCGTCATCGAGGTCCTCAAGCCGTTCGAGCAGTCGGTCGAAGTCGTCCGCGTCGACCAGCACGGCGACCCTGCGCCCGCGCCGGGTGAGGGAGACGGCCTCATGCTGGAAGTGCGCGCGGTCGACGAGTGCGCCGAGCTGCTGCTTGGCCTCCGAGACCGAAAGGACGTCCGTCATGAACCAATAGTACCAAAAGGTCCATTCGGACGAATCGGGCTGCGCAACAGCAGCTACTCGCCGAGGCCGAGCTCGCGCCGCCAGTGCGCCAGGAACTCGGCGCCCGCGTCGTCGTGGATGGCGTCGCCGATCGTGATGACCTGGTAGGGCCGCTCGAGCACGCCGTCGGAGGGGCGGACGTCCACGTGCGCCACCTCGTACCCGGCGTCGTGCACGTAGTCCGCCATCTTGTAGTCGCTGCGGGAGTCGCCGATCGAGCGCCAGCGCCGGGGCAGCGGGCCGCGGGCGGCGAAGTAGTCGAAGGCGCGCTGCGCCCCGCGGTCCTTGTCGAGGAGCACCGACTCGATGTCGGTGGAGATGATGGTCGGGTCGATCCGGTACGGTACCTCCCCCGACGCGTCGGGCGAAACGCGGGAGGCGTAGCGGAGGCCGACGCCGAGGCCCGTGAGCGCCTCGAACGCCGCATCCTGGAAGCGTGACTGCGCCTCGGCGTAGGTCGCCGCGTCCACGTCGGTGCGCTGCTCGACCGAGATCATCGCGCGCTTCGTCTCGTCGAAGAACATCGTGTCGGCGAAGCGGTCGCGCACGAGCGAGCGCACCGCATCCACCGCCTCCGGCGTGAACGCGACGGTCTCGTTGACCGTGACCTCGCCCATCCCATCGCCGGTGATCGGGGCCCACGCGCCGCCCTTCTCGAACACGCCGAACATCCGCGCACCGCGCTGCTCCAGCGCCTCGCCCAGGCCGGCGTCGCAGAGCGGGGTGACCACCTGGTGGCGGATGAAGTCGCCGGAACGGCCCGTGATGAACGCGATCGGGACGCCCGCCGCCGCCATCGCGACCAGGTCGGTGACGATGCTGCGGATGGCGATGGTACGGGTCACCGGACTCGCGATGGGTCCGTCGACGTCGAAGAGCAGGCCGAGATTGTGCACAGTCCATTCTCTCGCTGCGAGAATGGTCGCATGTCGCAGCCCGCCCCCGCAGCCTCCCCGCTGTGGCATCCGGAGGCGCCGAGCACCGTCGTGCACGGCGACAACCTCGAGGTGCTCGCCGGGCTGCCGGACGCGTCCTTCCGGCTGATCTACCTCGACCCGCCGTTCAACACGGGCCGTCCCCAGGCCCGTCAGACCCTCACCTCGGTGCGCTCCGAGGGCGGCGCGGGGAGCGTGATCGGGTTCAAGGGCCGCAGCTACGAGCGGATCAAGGGCGACCTGCTGCAGTACGACGACCGGTTCGAGGACTACTGGGGCTTCCTGGAGCCCCGGCTGATCGAGGCGTGGCGGGTGCTCGCCGACGACGGGACGCTGTACCTCCACCTCGACTACCGCGAGTCCCACTACGCGAAGGTGCTGCTGGATGCGCTGTTCGGGCGCGAGTCGTTCCTCAACGAGATCATCTGGGCGTACGACTACGGCGCGAAGCCGAAGAACCGGTGGCCGGCCAAGCACGACACGATTTTGGTCTACGTGAAGGACCCGTCGGCCTACCACTTCGACTCGGCGGCGGTCGAGCGCGAGCCGTACATGGCGCCGGGGCTGGTGACGCCGGAGAAGGCCCAGCTCGGCAAGCTCCCGACCGACGTCTGGTGGCACACCATCGTGTCGCCCACGGGCCGCGAGAAGACCGGCTACCCGACCCAGAAGCCGGAGGGCGTGCTGCGCCGCATCGTGCAGGCGTCGAGCGCAGAGGGCGACTGGGTGCTCGACTTCTTCGCCGGCAGCGGCACGACGGGAGCGGTCGCGGGCGCGCTCGGCCGGCGCTTCCTGCTGGTCGACAGCAACCCGACGGCCATCGCGGTCATGCGCGAACGACTCGCCTCGGCGGACCCGGCCGTCCGCTTCGTCGGCTGACCGCTCGTCGGCTCACGGCTCCCGGGCTCAGGCGGGATGCTCCACGTGCGCCTTGAGCGCGCGCATCGTCCGCCTGCTCTCGGCCGCCGCCATCCGCACGAGCGCGGGCTGCATCGCCCGGAACACGCCGTGCGTGGTCAGCTCGCCGACGCGCACGACCCGCGTGTGCCCGTCCCTCTCTTCGAGGTCGTACCGGATGCACGCGTCGACGCTGCCGGACGGCTTCGCCTGGTGGAAGCGCAGAGAGCGGTCCGGGTCCTCCCCGGTCAGCGTGCCGCGCATCCTGCCGACCGTCGTCGAGTCGACGTAGGCGCCGGACCCGTCCCCGGCGCGGGTGCCGCGGTACACGACCGAGCGGTGCAGCCAGCCGGGGTAGCCGTCGAGTGTCCGCAAGGCGACGTACACCTCGTGCGCGGGAGAGGCGATGTCGATGGTGTTCGTGATGGTTCTCATGCTGCAGGAGTAGTCGCCTGCGCGCCGATCGGCGAGGGGAGTTCCACCTCTGTTCGGCGTTCATCCGGAATTCTCGAAGCGGTGTGTGGAAGGGTTGAGAGCACTATGCGATCGAGCGTCCGTGCCCTGCCCTTCCTCTGGGGCGCGCTGGTGTCGGCGGCCCTGTTCGTCGCCGTCTACCTGGTGTTCGTGCGCAGCTACATCGGCCAGGTGATCGACGAGCGCGCCTTCGCCGGCGCCGACGCCTGGAAGGGCGACCTGATCGAGTTCGCGCACGGCTTCCTCGATGCGCTGCCGGTCGCCTCCGTCGTGATCGGGGCGGTGATCGCGCTCGTCATCGTGCTCGTGCGCCGCAACTGGCTCGTCTTCGCCGTCGCGGTCGGCGCCGCGGTCGGGGCGAACGTGAGCACGCAGGTGCTGAAGTACACGGTCCTCTCCCGCCCGGAGAAGGGGGTGGATGTCGGTCTCGCCAACTCGCTCCCCTCCGGTCACACCGCGGTGGCGGCGTCGGCTGCGCTGGTGGTGTTCCTCCTCGCGGCCCCGCGCTTTCGGCCGCTCGCCGCCGTGGTCGGCTCGCTGTTCGCGATCGCGGCGGGCGCATCCACCCTGGTGGAGCAGTGGCACCGGCCGAGCGACGTCGTCGCAGGGATGCTGGTGGTCGCGTTCTGGGGCTGCCTCGCCGGAATCGTGCTCGCCTGGCTGCGGCTGCCCGGCGCCGAACCGCCGGTGCGCAGCAAGCTGTGGCCGCTGGTCTGGGTCGGCGGCGTGTGCGCGGCAGGGTCCGTCGTGGCGCTGTTGATCACGTACTTCTCGGCGCAGTCGGGCACGGAGCACCTCTTCGTCGCCTACGCGGGCGGCGTCGCCGCGATCGTCGCCACCGGTTTCGTCATCGCCGCCCTCGGCAACCGCCTCTACCGCCGCCTCGCCTGACCGGGGCCCCGGCTACACCGGCAGGCTCACGCCCGCGAGGGTCTCGACCTGAGACCAGACACGCGACACCGTCTCCGGGTCGGGTGCCGCGGTTCGTGCCGGCGTGGGGATACGCACCGGCACGCCGCGCATGCCTTCCCGAGGGCCGAGGTAGCTCCCGCTGCGGATCTCCGGATCGGTCAGTGCGCGGACGCCCGGCCAGGCCGCGGCGTCCTTGCCCTGCGCCCACGGCGTGTAGGGGTTGCGCTGGTACGGCGTCGTGTCGTCGCGGATGCCCGGTCGGCGGGGGGGTCCGGGCATCCACGCCGACGCCCGGGTGCGTCACGATCGACGCCACCGGCAGGCCGGCGGTGCGCAGCCGGCGATCCAGCTCGAAGGCGATCACCTCGGTGACGGCCTTCGCCTTCGCGTAGGCGACGACGCCGAGCCGCGGCACGCGCGTGGCGTCGTCGAAGCCGGGGCGGAACCGTGCGACGAACCCGGTGGAGGCGTGCACGATGCGGCTCTCGCCCCCGTGTTCGACGGCGGTGGCCGTGAGCGCGGGCAGGATGCCGGCGAGCAGCCGGAAATGCCCGACGACGTGGGTGCCGAGAAGCAGCGGCAGGCCGTCCGGGGTCCGGTCGCGGGCGTTCATCGACATGGCGCCTCCGTTGAGGAACACCCCGTCGAGTCGCGGGAGGGCCGCGAGCTCCGCCGCCGCGTCGTCCACTGCCGTGAGGGAGCCGAGCTCCAGGACGACGGTCCGCACGTGCGCGTCCGGGGTGCGCGAGAGGATCGCCTCGCGCGCGGCCGTCAGCCGGGCGGCCGAGCGGGAGGCCAGTACGACGTCCGCGCCGGCCGCCGCCAGCTGCTCGGCGGCGAAGTAGCCGATCCCGCCCGTCGCGCCCGTCACGACGATCGTGCGTCCGTCTTGGCGCGGGGGGTTCGCGGGGTCCCAGTCCTGGTCGGCCGCCGTCAGTGTGCTGGAAGTTCTGGTCATCGGTCTCTCGTCTCTAATTGGATAGGTCATCCGGTAACCCTCACCATACCGGATGAACTATCCACTTCGGCTATGATGGTCGCCATGACACCGCTGCGCTCCGACGCCGTCCGCAGCCGCGAACGCATCCTCGCCGCGGCCGCCAAGCGGGAGCGCACGACACTGCGGCTCAACGACGTAGCCCGCGACGCGGGGGTCGGCGTCGGCACCGTCTACCGGCACTTCCCGACCGTCGACGCCCTCGTCGAGGAGCTCACGGCCGGTACTGTCGATCGGGCGCTCGCCGCGGCACGCGGCGCCCTGGCCCTCGACGACGCCAGGGTGGCGTTCGACGGCTTCCTGAAGACCATGCTCGACCTGCTGCTCTCCGACGAAGGCCTGCAGCAGGTGCTCCTCGCGGCGGACGAGTCCTCTCCCGAGGTCCACGCGGCAAAGCTCGAGCTGACGCGAGCCGCCGGCACCCTCCTGGAGCGCGCGCAGCGAGCAGGGGCCGTCCGGCCGGGCCTCACGCTCCAGCAGCTCATGCACCTGGTCTGCGGGTTCGAGCGCACTGTCCGCCTCGGCCCCCCGGAGGACCGGGCGACCATCACCGCCGTGCTGAGGGCGGGTCTGCGACCGGATTGAGAGGTCGGTGCTGTCGACAGCGAGCAGCTCAGCGGTCGAAGAACTCCAGCAGAGCCCCGGCGAGGGCGGCGGGAGCCTCCTCGGCCACGTGGTGTCCGGAGTCGATGGCGTGGCCCTCCACGTCGCAGGCCCAGTCGCGCCAGATGACGAGCGGGTCGCCGAAGAGCTGCTCCAGGTCGTCGCGCTGCGACCACAGCACGAGCAGAGGGACGGCGAGCCGGCGCGCGGCGGCGCGGTCCGCCTCCTCGTCAGCTCTGTCGACCGTCAGCCCGGCGCGGTAGTCCTCGAGCATCGCGCGCACGACCTCCGGGCTGTGGATCGCCTCTCGGCGCTCGGCGAAGTTCTCGGCGCCCATAGCCTCCGGGTCGCCGCCGTACCAGGCGTCCGGGTCGGCGCCGATCACCCGCTCCGGTGTGTCCGGCTGGGCGAAGAAGAACCAGTGGTACCACTCGGTGGCGAACTCCGGCGTGATCCGGTCTAGGTGCTCAACGATCGGGATGCAGTCGAGCAGCGCGACCCGGCGCACGGCCTCGGGATGGTCCATCGCGAGCCGGAAGGCGACGTAGCTGCCGCGGTCGTGCCCGACGAGCTCGAACCGGTCGTGCCCGAGCCGGCGCATCAGGGCGAGGACGTCGCCGGCCATCGCGCGCTTCGACGCCTGGGCGTGGTCCGGCCGGGGCGCGGGCGCCGTCGACCGGCCGTACCCGCGCAGGTCGGGCACCACGACCGTCCGACCCCGCTCGGCGAGCAGCGGCGCGACCCGGTGCCAGGTGGCACCGGTGCGCGGGTGCCCGTGCAGCAGCACGACGGGCGGTCCCTCTCCGCCGTGACGGACGTGGAGGCGCGCCTCGCCGACGTCGACGTCGTCGACGGCGAATCCTTCGAACACGGGCGTCCGGTCCGGCGGATCAGGCCTTGGCGCGCAGGTTCTCCGCGATCTTCGCGAGCGAACCGTCGAGCGCCTGCTGCATCCCGTCGAACTCGTGCGTCGTGTGGATGCTGAGCTCGACCCCGTCGTCCGTGAGCCGCAGGGAGCCGTGGTAGTCGTGCGGCCCCGGCGCCGACCAGCGCACCTCGCGGGCGGCGCGGTCGACATCGAACGCCGCCTCCGAGGTGACGGTCTCGTCCTTGCCGTCCTGGTCGGCGTCGACGTGGGCGGTCGTCTCCACCTTGCCGTCGGGCAGCTCGTGGGCTTCCGTCATGCGCGGGAAGTAAGCGGGCAGGTTCTCCGGGTCGGAGATGTAGTCGAAGTACTCGTCGGCGTCGCCCTCGAGGGGCCGGGTCGCGGTGTAGGTGGGCATGCCGCGACGGTACGCCGTCGCGGCGGCGGCGCAAGCGGCCCGCTCAGAGCCAGGCCCGCACCGGTGATGGCAGCCGGCGGAGCCGTGGGCTGACCCGCTCGCCCAGCGCCGTCACCGAGAAGGCCCGCGCCTGGGCCGGCCACGCGATCACGACCACGCTCAGGGCTGCCATCAGCGGGTACTCCCAGGTCAGCTGGTCGGAGGACCAGTACAGCAGCAGCGTCAGCAGCGACATGAGGGCCGCGGGACGCGTGAGCACCCCGAGGATCAAGGCGATGCCGAGCCCGGTCTCGAGCAGGGGGATGCCGACGCCGAAGAGTCCGGGCGCCTGCGCGAGGGTGGCGTGCGCGAAGACGTCGAAGTACTCGGGGACCCGGGTGTTGTTCTCCCCGGCCTTCGCGACGATCAGGATGTCGTCGGCGCCGAATCCGGCGTGGAACTTGAACAGCCCCTCCGGGATGAGCCAGAGCAGCCCGAGGGCGACCCTCGCCGCGCCGACCAGGGCGGGCGCGACGAGGGATCCGACGGTGGTGCGCACGATCAGGCCAGGGCGGCGGCGCCGAAGACGGCCTTCGCCTTGTCGCAGTGGATGACGACGTCCGTGTACGACGACGTGTCGATCCCCTTCAGGTCGAAGGTCTGCGACGCCTTGTCGTACGACACCGCGGAGATCTGCTTTCCGGCGGTGACCGCGGCCTCGTCGGTCCCGTTGGTCAGGTAGACGTGCAGGTCAGGGCCCTCGTCGGAGGAGAAGCCGGCGAGGGTGAGGGTGTCGCCGGCGATCGTGGCGGTGCCCGCCACCGTCATCTTGTTGAGGCCGGAGAAGGTGCCGGTGCGGTCGTCCGAGGCGGCGGTGGTCGAGTTCGACGAGGAGGACGAGGACGAGGACGACGGATTAGCCGTGTCGGCGCCGGCGCCCGCGGAGCAGGCGGTCAGTCCGGCGGTGAGGGCGACTGCGGTCGCGGCGAGGAGGAGGGTCTTGCGCATCGGTTCTGCCTTCTGTTTCAGTTCGCCGGGCGGCTGCCTCGGCGAGATCGAAGGTAACGACGCGACCTGTCACAGGTATCGAGCATTTCAGCTCTGTAAGGATTGGCCTCTGACGTGCACGACGGAGGGAGGCTCGGGTCATGGTCACCGCATCCCGCCCCCGCGTGCTGGTCGTCGAGGACGACCGGACTGTGCTCACGGTCGTCGGCGACTACCTGCGCCAGGCGGGGTACCGCGTCGCCGGGCACACCGACGGCGGCAGCGCGCTCGCCGCGCTACGGGAGCGCATCCCGGACGTCCTGATCCTCGACAGGATGCTGCCCGTGCTCAGCGGCGACGAGCTCTGCCGTGAGGCCAGGGCGATGGCGCAGCACCTGCCCATCCTGATGCTCACGGCCCTCGACCGCGTCGACGACCGGATCGAGGGGCTGGAGCACGGTGCGGACGACTACCTCACGAAGCCCTTCGCCCTGCGCGAGCTCGTGCTGCGGGTCGACGCCATGGTCCGGCGGGCGTCCGCGGCGCCGGCTGCCGCGTTCGGGGTCGGGCCGTTCGGCGTCGACCCGGTGCGCAGGCGCGTCTCGGTGGATGGGCGGGAGGTGCCGCTGACCGCACGGGAGTACGAGCTCCTGGTGTACCTGCTGCAGAACCCGGGACGGACGGTGACGCGCGACGAGATCATGCGCGAGGTGCTGGGCTGGAGCCACGGCGACCCGTCGACGGTGACGGTCCACATCCGGCGGCTGCGCGAGAAGATCGAGCCGGAGCCGCACGATCCCCGCCACCTGCTGACGGTGTGGGGCGAGGGCTACCGCTTCACCGCAAAGGGGGTGCGCCGATGACCGCGGGCGACCTGTGGTTCATCGTGGCCACGACGTTCGTCTGCACCGCTGTCGTGTTCCTGGCGGCCGCGGTGCTGGCGAACCGCGTGCGGCGCGCCTCCCTCGGCTGGCGTTTCGCGGTGGTCCTCGGCGCGGCGATCGTCTCGATCGCGTGCTCGACGGTCGCGGTGTCGGCCGGGATGTACTTCTCGGCGCACGACCTCGACGTGCTGTTCTGGATCGTGTCCGTCTCCGCGGTGTTCAGCGTCGGCGGCGCCTGGCTCGTCACCCGCGGCGTTCGCCGGTCGATCGCTGCCCTCACCGACTCCGCCCGGCGGATCGCCGAGGGCGAGGTCGTTGCGGCGCGATCGGGGGAGGCGAAGGAGCTGGCCGTCATGTCGGCGCAACTGGCCGACACCTCCGAGCGACTCGCCGCCGCGCGGGCGGAGCTGGAGCGGCTCGACGCCGCGCGCAGCACCTTCTTCTCGTGGATCTCTCACGACCTCCGCACGCCCCTCACCGGCGTGCGGGCGCTCGCCGAGGCGCTCGAGGATGGGATGGTGGACGAGCCGCGCGAGTACGCGTCCCGCATCCGGCAGCAGGTGGACACGATGTCGCGGTTGGTGGACGACCTGTTCGAGCTCTCCCGCCTGCAGAGCGGGACGCTCCGCCCGCGGCTGGAGCGGGTGGACCTGCTCGACGTGGTCTCGGACGCGGTCGCCGACGTCCGGCCGCTGGCGGAGGAGCGGGAGGTGTCGATCGCGCACGGCGACGTCGGGCCGCGGACCGTGCTGGCCGATCCCTACCTGCTCGGGCGGGTGCTGGTGAACCTGCTGGCGAACGCGGTCCGTCACGCGCCGCCCGGCAGCGCCGTCGTCGTCTCGGCCGAACGGACCTCGTCGACGACCGTGATCCACGTGACCGACGAGGGTCGCGGCGTCGCGCCGGCCGACCTCGGCCGCATGTTCGAGGTGGGCTGGCTCGCCGACCCGGCGCGCACCCCCGATCGCGGCCCCGGCGCCTCCGGCGCGGGCCTCGGCCTCGCCATCGTCCGCGCCGTCGTCACCGCCCACCGCGGCTCCGTGCGCGCCGCCCACGTCCCCCAGGGCTTCCGCCTCACCGTCGAGCTCCCCTGATCCCCCCACCCCAAGCCATCAGCTCCTGAGTTCTTCGCGTGACACGCCGAGCGGAGGGCGAAGAACTCAGGAGCTGATGGCTTGGGAGCGGGGTCAGGTGCTTTGGCGGATGACGAGTTCGGTGGGGAGGAGCGTGACGCGGTCGACGGGGTCGCCGGCGAGGCGCCGGACCAGGACGCGGGCCATCGTCTCGCCGAGGCCGATCGACGGCTGGTGCACCGTGGTGAGCGGCGGCGTCGACATCAGGCCGAAGCTGTCGTCGTCGTAGCCGACCACGGCCACATCGCCCGGGATGCTCAGCCCGGCCTCGTGGATCGCCGAGTACGCCCCCGCCGCCATCTGGTCGTTCGCGGCGAAGAGCCCGTCGATCGGGCGGCCCGCGGCGAGCAGGCCGCGCATCGCCTCCAGGCCCGACGCGGGCGAGAAGTCGCCGTACGCGACCTGCGACGTGTCGAGCCCGGCCGCGTCCATCGCCTGCTTCCAGCCCGTGAAGCGGTCGAGGCCGGCGGGCATGTCCTGCGGGCCGGTGATCAGTGCGATGCTCCGCCGGCCGCGCTGGATGAGGTGCTCGGTGGCGACGCGGGCTCCGGCCACGTTGTCCACGTCCACGTAGTAGGAGGCGTGCTGGCTCTCGCTGACGGGCCGGCCGCCGAAGACGAGCGGCAGCGAGGTGCCGAGCTGCGCGTACGAGTGGTCGCCGGAGTGGTGCGAGACGACCAGCGCGCCGTCCACATTGCCGCCCATCAGGTACCGGCGGGTCTTGTCGGGGTTGGTCTCCGACGAGATCACCATGTTGAGCGTGTACTCGGTGTCGGCGAGGCTCAGCGCGACGCCCTGCACGATGGAGGCGAAGAACGGGTCGGCGAAGACCTTCGCCGTCGACTCGGGCACCACCAGGGCGATCACCTGCGTGCGCCGCGACGCCAGCGAGCGCGCCGCACGGTTCGGCACGTAGTTGAGGTCGGCGATCGCGCGCTCCACCGCGGCGACCACCTCGGGGGTGACCTTGGGCGAGCCGTTCACCACGCGGGAGACCGTCGCGCGTGAGACGCCGGCGCGCGCGGCGACAGCCTCCAGTGTGGGCACCACTCGGCCCGCCACCTGTTCCGTCGTCATGGGGTCTCCTCGTCGTCCGCGTCCATGCTAGACGCGGGAGGCGCTCGCCTCGCCCACCGCCTCCCCGGCCCGTGCTTCGGCGATGACCCGGGCGAAGGCGCGGCCCGAGTCCTTGACGGTGCGCAGCTGCGTCTCGTAGTCGACCCGGACGATGCCGAACCGCTTCGCGTAGCCCCACGCCCACTCGAAGTTGTCGAGCAGCGACCAGACGAAGTACCCGCGCACGTCGGCGCCCTCGTCGATCGCGCGGCCGACGGCGTCGATGTGCGCGAGGATGTACGCCTCCCGGTCGAGGTCGTGCACCGCGCCGTCCTCGGCGACCGCGTCGTCGTAGGAGGCGCCGTTCTCGGTGATGTACAGCGGCGGGAGGGCGGGGTACTCGCGCGTCAGCCGCAACAGCAGGGCGCGCAGCCCGTCCGGGTTGACCTCCCAGCCCATGGCGGTGGTGGGCAGGTGCCGCGACGGGAAGGTCACGTACTCGCTGCCGACGAACGGCGACGACGTGGGTCGCGGCGTCGGCGTGACGGCCGCGGGCTCGTCGGCCCCGAGCGGATGCCCGCTGACGTTGTCGTCGTGGTAGTGGTTCACGCCGAGGAAATCGAGCGGCTGCGCGATCGTCGCCAGGTCGCCGTCGTGCACGAGCTCCTCGAACCGGTGCTCGCGCACGTCCTCCAGCACGTCGGCCGGGTAGGCGCCGAGCAGCAGCGGCTCGAGGTACATGCGATTCCACAGCCCGTCGATGCGGCGCGCGGCCTCCCGGTCGACGGGGTCGGCCGGGTCGTTCGGCACGGCGGTGGTCAGGTTGAGCGTGATGCCCAGCCGCAGCGACTCCGCCCGGCCGGCGGCGGTCGCCATCGTGCGCAGTTCGGCGGCGGCCAGCCCGTGCGCCAGGTGCTGGTGGTGCAGAGCCGCGAGCGCCGCCCGCGGCTCCTGCCGTCCGGGGGCATGCTCGCCGCCGGCGTAGCCGATGAGCGACGAGCACAGCGGCTCGTTGAACGTCGTCCAGTGGTCCACCCGGTCGCCGAGGGCGTCGTAGACGGCGACCGCGTAGTCGCGGAAGCGGTACGCGGTGTCCCGGTTCGCCCATCCGCCCTTCTCCTCGAGCGCCTGCGGCAGGTCCCAGTGGTACAGGGTCAGCCAGGGCAGGATGCCCGCGCCGAGCAGCTCGTCGACCAGCCGGTCGTAGAAGGCCAGGCCCGCGCGGTTCACCGTGCGGTCGCCCGGCTTCACCCGGGCCCACGAGGTCGAGAAGCGGTACGACTGCAGGCCGAGCGACGCCATCAGCGCGACGTCCTCCGGCATCCGGTGGTAGTGGTCGACCGCCACCTCGGGGGTGTCCCCTCCGGCGATCGCGCCGGGGACCCGCGCGAACGCGTCCCAGATCGAGTCCTCCTTGCCGTCCTCGTGGGCGGCGCCCTCGATCTGCGCGGCGGCGGTGGCCGACCCCCAGAGGAAGCCGGCGGGCCAGGTGCGGTTCATTCTCAGCCTTTCACCGCGCCGGCCATGATGCCGGAGACCAGCTGCCGGCCGGCGAGCACGAAGAGGATCAACAGGGGGATGGTGGCGAGCACGGCGCCCGCGAGCACGATCGAGTAGTCGACGTACTTCGCCGACTGCAGCTGGCTCAGCGCCACCTGCAGCGTCGGGTTCTGCGGCGCCACGAGCAGCGGCCAGAGGTAGTCCGTCCACGCGGTCATGAAGGTGAAGAGGCCCAGGATCGCCATGGCCGGCCGCGCGGCCGGGACACCGACGTGCCAGAACGTGCGGATCATGTTGGCGCCGTCCACGCGGGCCGCCTCGATCAGCTCCTCCGGGATGACGTCGACGAGGTACTGGCGCATGAAGAACACGCCGAACGCCGTGACGAGGGTCGGCACGATGACCGCTCCGAGCGTCCCGGTCCAGCCGAACTGCTTCATCACCATGAACAGCGGGATGATGCCGAGCTGCGTCGGGACGGCGAGGGTCGCCACCACGAAGACCATCAGGCCCTCGCGGCCGCGGAAGCGCAGCTTCGCGAACGCGTAGCCCGCCAGCGTCGAGAACGCGACGACCGAGACGGTGATGACCGACGCGACGATGATCGAGTTGCCGAGCGCCAGCCAGAACGGGACGGTGTCGAGCACCTGGCCGACGTTCGTCCAGAACTGCCCGCCCGGCAGCAGCGGCGGCCAGGTGGAGGTGAGCACGGTGCTGTTCGAGGAGCCGGCGACGAACGACCACCACAGCGGGTAGGCGCCGCCGATGAACAGGGCGAGCAGGATCCCGTAGGTGAGGAAGCCGGGGCGACGGTCGATGCCGAGCGCCTTCCGCTTCGGCGCACGCGTGGTGCGCTCGGTGCGAGCGGGTCGGGTGGTGGTGGCGGTCATACGTTCTTCTCCTCGCTCGCGGCGGCCAGGATGCGCGACGCCTGCAGGCGTTTCGCGGTTCTCCTTCGATGCAGGCGGGTCTCGGTGGAGGCGATGCGGCGCGAGATCAGGAAGTTGAGCACGCCGAACACCACGATCAGCAGGAACAGCAGCCACGCGATGGCGGCGGCCTTGCCGAAGTTCTGCCGGTTGAAGGCCATGTCCCACAGGTAGAGCACGGTCGTCTGGTACTGCCGCTGCGGACCGCCGGGCACGGCGCTCGACGGGTTGAACAGCTTCGGCTCCGTGAAGATCTGGAGGCCGCCGATGGTCGCCGTGATGATGACGAAGATCATGGTCGGCCGGATGCTCGGCAAGGTGATCGAGAAGAAGCGGCGGAACGACCCGGCCCCGTCGAGGGCGGCCGACTCGTGGATGTCGCGCGGCACCGCCTGCATGGCGGCCAGCAGGATGAGCGCGTTGTACCCGGTCCAGCGCCAGTTGACCATGGACGCGATGGCGACGTGCGACGGGAACGTCTGGGTCTTCCACATCACGGGGTCGAGGCCGATGGCCTGCAGGATGTTGTTGATCAGCCCGTACTTCTCGTCGAACGCACTCGAGAAGATCAGCGTGACGGCGACCGGGGTGACGACGTAGGGGAGCAGCACGCTCATCCGCCAGAAGGTCTTGGCCCGGATGTTCTGGTCGAGGATGGCCGCGATGAAGACGGCGGCGATCAGCTGCGGGATGGCGGAGAGCAGGAAGATGCTGATCGTGTTGAACAGCGAGTTCCAGAAGAACGGGTCGCTCAGTTCCGCCGCGTAGTTCTTGAAGCCGACCCACTCACCTGGACCGGTGAGCAGGTTCCAGTTGTTCAGCGAGACGACGAACGTATAGATGAGCGGGAACAGGCCGACGAGCCCGAACAGGATGAAGAAGGGCGCGACGTAGAAGTACGGCGACGCCTTCACGTCGAAGCGGCTGAGCCGCTGCTTGAAGCTGAGGTCGCCGCGGCCGGAGCGCCCGCGCGACGTGGCGGACGCGGCGGGTGCGGCGTCGCGGGTGGCGGTGGTGGTCATTGCGGATCTCCCGTGATTCGGGCCCCCGCCGCGCGCGGAGCGCAGCGGGGGCCCGGGTGTTCGGTTCGGGTTACTTGTTGACCACGAGCTGGTCGAGCAGCTTCATGGCGTTGTCCCACGCCTGGTCGCCGTTCGCCTTCTTGGAGTCGAGCTCCTGGACGGACGGGCCGAAGACCTGCGACTGGATGACCGAGTCGTCCGGTCCCTTGTACTGGGCGACGACGCCCTTCGCGCGCTCCCCGAGGATCTGGCCGATGGGCGCGTTGTTGAAGAACTTCGTCAGGTCGCTCTCACCGGTCACGCCGGGGTCGGTCTGCGCCTCGGTGACGGACGGGAAGGTGCCGGCCGCCTGGAAGGTCTGGACCTGCGACTTCGCGGTGGTCAGCCACGCGGCGAGGGCCGCGGCCTCCTTCGGGTGCTTCGACTGCTTCGGCACCGTCAAGAACGATCCGCCCCAGTTGGCCGCGCCGCCCGGGAACACGTTGGCGAAGTCCCAGCCGGTCGCCGCGTTTCCGCCGCCCGCCTCGACCTGGCCCTTGACGACACCGAGCATCCAGCCCGGGCAGACGAACGTGGCGAACGAGCCGTCGGTGAACGCCTTGCCCTTGCCCCAGTCCCACTGGGTCTGGTTGGAGGAGAGGCCCGCCGCAGCGCCTGCGGCCAGCTTCGACCACAGCGCCTTGAGGTCGCTGTTGTCCTTGATGTTGAGCTTGCCGTCCTTGGTGTAGTAGCCCTCCGGCTGCTGGTTCACCATGGCGTTCCAGATGAAGCCGGACTGGTCGTACCAGGCCTTGCCGGTGGCGGCGTGGTACTGCTCGCCGACCTTGAAGAAGTCGTCCCAGGTGGCCTTGTCGCCGCCGAACAGCTTCGCGACCGAGTCGCGGTCGCTCGGGAGGCCCGCCGCGGCGAACAGCTTGCCGTTGTAGCAGAGGCCCTCCGGGCCGATGTCGGTGCCGTAGCCGATGATGCGGCCGTTCTTGTCGGTGGCCTGCTTCAGCTTCCAGTCGACCCAGCGGCTCTTGATGTCGTTCGCGCCGTAGTCCTTGAGGTCGTTGAACTGGTCGGAGACCTGCATGACCTTGGAGAGCCAGCCCTCTTCGACGGCCTGGACGTCCGGGAGGCCGCTGCCGGCCGCCTGCTTGGTCTGCCAGTCGGTGAGCGCGTTGTCACCGGTGTCGATGTTGGTGGCCTTGATCTTGATGTTCGGGTGCTCCTTCTCGTACTGCGAGTAGAGCTTGTCGAAGCCCATCGTGCCGAACGTGGTGACGGTCAGCGTGATCGGGTCCGAGCTGGAACCGCTGCCGCCGCTCGATGAGCAGCCTGCTGCGATCAGGGCGAAGGATGCTGCGCCGGCGACGGCCGCAGCGATCCTCGTGCGTCGTGAGAGTTTCACGGGTTCACTCCTTTGTGCGTGGGTCTGTGCGCCTGGTGCGCGCTGAGAGCGCTCTCATGCGATGTGCGTGAGAGCGCTCTCACGCGTTGCAGGAGAATCTAGAACGCCGCCGCGGCTCGTGTCAAGTCCATTCGTGGTCGCGCTCTCATCCGCGCCGTTCCGGTGTTTTGTCCGAAGCGCGTGCGCCCGTAGACTCCGTCGGGCGCGACACGCCGTCACGCCGGGGGATGACGGCGTGTCGCGTCCCCTTCGCCTGGACGCGGAACGGCCGCCACCTCCGGTGAGGTGACGGCCGTTCTCTCGGTGAGGTGGGTCAGTCGGTCGCCGGCCGCGGGTGCTGGGCCCGCGTGGAGGCGGTGTCGACACCCGGCTCGACGAGCGCGCCGAACTCGTTCGCCGCGCGGGTCGCCAGGATGCCCGTGTCGTACTCCTCGTCGTCGTCCTCCGAAACCGACGCGTACGCGCCGACCGGCTCGCGCTCGGCGTCCTTGGCCGCTTCGGCCGCGGCCGCGTCGTCCGCCGCCTCCTGCAGCGCCGACTTGGCGCGCAGCGGCGGGGTCCGGAAGAACAGCGACAGGACGAACGCGATCAGGACCACGATCATCGCGACCCAGTAGACCTGCACGGCCGACGCGTTGAACGCCACCAGGAACGGCTTCGACAGCCGCGGGTCGGCGCCGTTCAGGAACGACGTGTCGTTGGTCGCCGAGCTGTCGCTGGAGGCCGTCTGCTTCTTCAGCGTGTCCTGGATCTTCGGAACGATCGAGTCGACGAACTGCGACCGGGCAGCCGCGTCGGAGAAGTCGAGCGTGACGGTGCCGTCGGCCGCGACCGTGGCGTACGGCGCCTTCTGCTCGATCGCGGCGCCCGCCTTCTGCGTGGCCGTCGCGACGGCCTGCGCCTCGGCGGCGGCCTGCGCCTGCGGCGGGATCGCGCCGGAGGCGACGCCCTGGGCGACCGCGGCCTTGGCTGCATCCTGCGCCTTCGTCACACCCGCTTGCAGACCGGCCTGGGTGGCCTTCGTCGTCTCGTCGACGATCTTGGTGTAGCTCTGCTCCATGATCTGCTTATTCTCCGGAGCGCTCGCGACCGACGGGGTGAAGGCCGCGTCCAGGGCCGCCGTCAGCGTCGGGGTGTCCGTCAGCGAGCTCTTGATGTTCGTCGGGAACACCGTGAAGAGCAGCGACAGCAGCACGGCCGTGCCCAGCGTTCCACCGATCTGGCGGAAGAACGTGGACGCACTGGTCGCCACGCCCATGTCGCGCAGGCCCACCGAGTTCTGGCTGGCGATCGTCAGCGTCTGCATGAGCTGGCCGAGGCCGAGACCGATGAGCAGCATCGCGCCCGCGATGAACCAGTACGAGTCGCCGTACTTCAGGAACGTCAGGTAGTAGAACCCGCCGGCGAGCATCGCGGTGCCGATGATCGGGAACTGCCGGTAGCGGCCGGTACGCGCGATGATCTGGCCCGAGACGATGGAGGACACCATCAGGCCGAGGATCATCGGCAGCAGCTGGAGGCCGGAGACGGTCGGCGAGGACCCGAGCACGATCTGCAGGTAGAGCGGGAGGGTCAGCATGGCGCCGAACATCCCGAAGCCGACCAGCACGCCGATGACGGTGGCCATCGAGAAGGTGCTGGAGCGGAACAGCTTGATCGGGATGAGCGCGTCGTCCTTCATCGCGATCTCGATGATGATGAACGCGACGATGCCGATGCCGCCGATCACGTAGCAGGCGATCGCCGCCGGGCTGTCCCAGCCCCAGTCGCGACCCTGCTCGGCCACCAGGAGCAGCGGGACGAGCGCGACGATGACGCCCGCGGCGCCCCACCAGTCGATGCGGGCGGATCCGCGTGACCGCTTCGGCAGGTGCAGGAAGCGGAGCACCATCGCGAGGGCGATGATGCCGATCGGGACGTTGATCAGGAACACCCAGCGCCAGCCGGCGATCCACAGGATCTGGTCGGCGCCGGCGAACAGGCCGCCGACCAGCGGGCCGATCAGGCTGGAGATGCCGAAGACGGCGAGGAAGTAGCCCTGGTACTTGGCGCGCTCGCGCGGGGCGAGCATGTCGCCCATGATCGCCAGCGGCATCGACATCAGACCGCCGGCACCCAGGCCCTGGATGGCGCGGAACGCCGCCAGCTCGAGCATCGAGGTCGAGAAGGAGGCGAGGATCGAGCCGACGATGAAGATGACGATCGCGATGATGAACAGCGGACGCCGGCCGAAGATGTCGGAGAGCTTGCCGTAGATCGGGGTCGAGATCGTCGACAGGATCAGGTAGCCGGTGGTGACCCAGGCCTGCTGGCTGAGGCCGTGCAGGTCGTCGCCGATGGTGCGGATGGCCGTTCCGACCACGGTCTGGTCGAGGGCGGAGAGGAACATGCCGGCCATGAGGCCGAAGATCACGAAGAGGATCTCGCGATGCGACATGATCGGTTTGGGAGCGGCGGTCGCCGCGCTGGTCTGACTGGACATCTGTCTCCGGGTCGAGAGTCGGGTGAAGGGACGCCCGGCACGCGGAGCGTCACACCGGTGTGGGGCAAAGAATTTTGCGGAGAGTGCAAAGTTACACCCACTGCCTGCAGGCTCACAACGCGCGCGACCACGGGAAGGCTCCGGCGTTCGCCAGGGGCGAACACCCCGCGCGGTCCGCGGCCCACTGCCTGTCGATGGGGTGCAAAACGAACGAGACTGGCCCCCATCCAGGTCACGCATAAGTTGTGAGCGTACGGTGGAAACATCCCCGACCGACCGCCTCCGAATCCGCTCCGAAGGTTGTATGAGTTCTCTCAGCCCCTCACGTCGCACGCGCCGCACCCTGGCGCTCACCGCCGTCGCGGCCACCGCCGCCCTCGCCTTCACGGCCTGCGCGGGCGAGCCGTCGCCCGTCACCAAGGCCGTCGCCCAGGCGGCGGCGCCCTCGCCGACCGCGACCTCGTCGGTCGTCTCGTCGATCCAGCCCGCGGCAGGGAGCGTCTCCGGCGGCACCGTCACCCTGACCGGCACCAACCTCGGCAAGGTCGGCGCCGTCCAGATCGGCGGCCAGCCCGCCACCGTCACCCAGGCCTCCAACGACAAGGTCGTCGTCAGCGTGCCCGCGGCCGCCAACTTCCAGGCCGGGAGCGTTCCCGTCACGGTGACGGACAAGAGCGGCAAGCCGGTGACCACCGCGGGCTCGACCACGTACGACTACCAGGTGCAGACGCCGGTCGACAAGCAGCTCGCCTACGCGCTGACCTACTGGAAGAACTACAACACGGCCCAGTACGGCGACCTCAACCCCGTCGGCGGCGACTGCGCCAACTTCGTCAGCCAGACGCTGATCGCCCGCGGCTGGCAGATGAACGCCGACTGGTACAACCACGACGCGGCGGAGGACTGGAGCCCGGCGTGGGGCTACGTCCCGTCGATGGACCAGTACTTCCGCGAGAACGCGGCGAGCCTCGGCCTCACCGAGTACTCCTTCGACCAGCGCGACAAGATCAAGGTCGGCGACATCGTGATGTTCGACTGGAACAACAACGACTCGCTCGACCACGTCCAGATCGTGTCCGCGGTGCAGAACGTGAACGGGCAGATCAAGATCAAGATGGTCGGACACAACGAGGACAGCGACTACCGCGACCTCGACGAGGCCATCACCGTCGACCACCCGGGCGCGACCGGCCACTTCTGGAGCCTGTCGAAGTAACTTCGGTTATGCTCATGCCGTGAGTCCGGGGGGCGCCCGCACACGGCGGGTTCTGTCGACGCGCGCTGCCCTGACGGCGGCCGCGCTGGTCGCGGTGTTCGCGCTGTCCGCGTGCGCGACCGGGGCCGTGAGTGCAGGCCCGACGAGCCACAGGAGCACCCCGCACCGCATGACGCCGACTCCCCGCCCTCCGCGGCCGACGCCGTCCACCGTCCCGACCCCGTCGGTGCTCGGCTTCGACAAGACAGCGCAGTCGATCGACGACCCGGCCAGCCCGTGGGTCGTGGTCAACAAGAGCCGCGGACTGAACCCGCTCGACTACGTGCCGGCCGACCTCACCTACCCCGACGTCCCGAACCTGAACGACCAGCCGATGCGGCAGGCGACGGCGGCCGCGGTCGTCGACATGTTCCACGCGGGCAAGGCGGAGGCCGGGCTCGACTTCTCCGTGCAGAGCGCCTATCGCTCGTACGAGTCGCAGACGCGCGTCTACGACGACGATGTCGCGCACAACGGCCAGGCCTACGCCGACACGGACACCGCCCGGCCCGGACACAGCGAGCACCAGACCGGGTACGCGGTCGACATCAGCGCCGTCCCGGCGAACTGCTCGCTGGCCGCGTGCTTCGCCGACACCGCCCAGGGCCGGTGGCTCGCCGCGAACGCCTGGCGCTTCGGGTTCCTGCTGCGCTATCCGGCCGACAAGGTGCCCGTGACCGGCTTCGCGTTCGAGCCGTGGCACTTCCGCTTCGTCGGCGTGCCGCTCGCGACCGAGCTGCACCGGGCGGGCGTGACGACACTCGAGGAGTTCTTCGGCTGCCCGGGCGGAACCGAATACCACTAGCCACTGGACTCGGGTAGACCCGTCAGTACAGTGGGGACCATGGTCGTGGAAGCGGACACGGTTCAGCAGGCGGAGGCCGCGCGGCAGCGCGCCCTGAGCGGTCTGGGGGTTCTCGATTCGGGGCCGGAGGCCCGCTTCGACCGCATCACGCGCCTCGCTCAGCAGCTGTTCGGGGTGCCGATGGTGAGCATCACGCTCCTCGACAGGGACCGGCAGTGGCGCAAGTCGCACATCGGCCTGACCTCCGAGGCTCCCCGGGAGAAAGCGTTCTGCGACGTCACCGTCAGACAGGACGCCGCCCTCATCGTCGATGACGCGTCGGTCGACGACCGGTTCGCCGACAACCCGTTCGTCGTCGGCGACCCGCATCTCCGGTTCTACGCGGGTGAGCCGTTGCACGCTCCCGGGGGCGAGGCGGTGGGCACCCTGTGCGTGCTCGACACGGTCCCGCACACGCTGACCCTTCAGCAGGAGCGCGTCCTCCGCGATCTGGCGAGCTGGGTGGAGGACGAGCTGAACCGCGACGACGAGCTCGACCGCGCGGCGATCGCCCAGAAGGGCCTTCTGCCCCGGCGGAAGCCGCGAGCGCCCGGCTTCGACGTCGCCGCCGGCTGCGACCCCTCCCGGGGCGTCTCCGGGGACTTCTACGACTGGTACGACGTCGGCGACGACTTCTGCGTGACGATGGGCGATGTCATGGGCAAGGGGATGGCCGCGGCGATCGTCGGCGCCTCGGTGCGTACCGCCCTCCGCAGCGCCATGGACTTCGCCGACCTCTCGGACTCCGTCGAGGCGGCCTCCCGGCTGGTGGAGGAGGATCTCGACCAGCTCGCGACGTTCGTCACCCTGTTCCATGCTCGCGTGCACCGCGATGGCGAGATCGAGTACGTTGACGCCGGGCACGGCCTCGCCATGGTCGTCCGCGCGCACGGCGGCCTCGACCGGCTCCCCAGCGCCGCCCTGCCGCTGGGCCTCCCGACCCCGGAGCCGCGGACCCCGGACACGGTCCGGCTCGGCCCTGGCGACTCCCTCGTCTGCATCAGCGACGGCATCCTGGACGCGATCGGCGGGGACCGCGCCTTCCCGGTCGTCGAGGCGATCGTTCGGGGCAATGCGACGCCGGGGGGCGCCGTCTCCCGCATCCTCAGCGTCGCCCGCGCAGGCGTGCCGATCGACGACTCGACCGCCGTCGTCGTGCGCAGGAGTGACCGATGAGCCGGGTCCTGCTCCGGGTCGTCTGCCTCCTCGCGGTCCTCGCGGGTGTCGACTACGTCGTCTGGCGGTGGCTCGATTCCGTGAACTGGTCCGCGTGGTGGATCGCCGTCCCGCTCGTCGTCGCCGAGACCTACAGCGTGATCGACACCTTCTTCTTCGCCCTCACCATGTGGCGGGTCAAGGTCAGGAGCGGCCCGGAGGCGCCGCCGGAGGGCACCGCCGACGTCTTCATCACCACGTACGACGAACCCGTCGACCTCGTGATGACCACCGCCCGGGCCGCGAAGGCGATCCGGTATCCGCACAGCACCTGGGTGCTGGACGACGGCGACCGGCCGGAGATGCGCGCGGCCGCCGCGCGCGAAGGCCTGGGCTACGTCACCCGCACGGAGGACTGGGTCGACAAGCCGCGGCACGCAAAGGCGGGCAACCTCAACAACGCGCTCTTCCTCACCGAGGGAGAGTTCCTGCTGATCCTGGACGCCGACCAGATCCCCGACCCGCTCATCCTCGACCGGACCCTCGGCTACTTCGCCGATCCGGGGGTCGCGCTCGTTCAGACCCCGCAGTTCTTCTCCAACGTGGACGAAGCCGACCCGCTCGGGAACCAGGCGCCCCTGTTCTACGGCCCGATCCAGCAGGGTCGGATACGTGCGAGACGTCGAACGGACCGTGCGGCTCTCACTGCGCGCCTCCGAGCGGATGCTCGCCAGAGCGCAGCGGGCCGCGAGGGCAGACGCCGCCACGCCCGGGGTGATCGGGCAGGTGAGGGCCAGGGTCGAGGAGGCGTCCGCCCGGCTCCGGGCCGGCGAGAGCGTCGGGGAGGTGACCTACCGCTTGCAGCGGGAGGTCGACGAGCTCTCCCGAAGCGCCGTTCGCGGCGACATCGCGGCCATGGAAGAGGACCTGCGGGCCATCGCCGCCCTTCCGGTGGAAGCGGACTCCGAACTGGGGGCCTTCGTCGTGGACGAGGTCGCCCTGGAACGGCTGGCCGAGCGCGACCTCTCGCCGCTCGCGGCCATCGAGTCCGTGCAGCGGATCGCCGACACCCTCGCCGTCGACCGGCCCGGTCAGGCGCAGCCCGTCATGCCGATGGCCACCATCTCGGTGACCGAGGACATGGCGACGGCGATGCAGCTCCACGCCGGTGGCTGGCGCAGCGTCTACCATCACGAGCTGCTCGCGACCGGCCTCGCGCCGGAAGACCTGGGGACGATGCTCGGGCAGCGGCTGCGCTGGGCGCAGGGCACGCTCCAGGTGATGCTGAAGGACAATCCGCTGCTCAAGCGCGGTCTCTCCGGCGGCCAGCGGTTGATGTACTTCGCGACGATGTGGAGCTACCTCTCCGGCTTCGCCTCGGTCGTGTACCTCGCGGCGCCGGTGATCTACCTGCTGACCGGCGTGATGCCCGTGACGGCGTGGAGCGTGGACTTCTTCGCCCGCTTCATCCCCTACTTCGTGCTGAGCCAGCTGATGTTCCTCGTCGCCGCCCGCGGGCTTCGGACCTGGCGCGGGCAGCAGTACTCGCTCGCCCTCTTCCCGCTGTGGATTCGGGCGTGCTGGACCGCGGCGGCGAATGTCTGGTTCAAGCGACCGCTCGGCTTCGTGGTGACGCCGAAGGAGCGCGAGGGCCGGGCCCCGATCCCGTGGCGGCAGATCTGGCCGCAGTTGACCGCCATGGTCGTCCTCGTCGTCGCGGCGATCGTCGGTGTCCTGCGTGTCGTCGCCGGAACGGCGGACGGCGTCGGCACCCTGGTGAACACCGTCTGGGTGATCTACGACCTGGTCGTGCTCAGCATCATCCCGCGCGCGGCGCTGTACCGCGGACCGGTTGCCCACGCGGCCAGGAAGGACACCCCGTTCCGATGAACATCGACACCAGCATCCGGCCCGACGGCGTCGCCGTCCTGGCGGCCGAGGGCCGCATCAACCTCGTGACCGCGACGGCCGTGCGCCGCGAGGTCCAACGCGTCGTGGACGAGGGGCACACCAGGCTCGCGCTGGACCTCAGCCGGGTCGAGTTCATCGACTCGTCGGGCCTCGGCGCCCTCGTCAGCGGCCTCAAGACCGCACGCACCGCCGGCGGCGACCTGCGGCTGGTGGCGGCGTCCGAGCAGGTCGCCGGCGTGCTGCGGCTCACCAACCTGGACCGCATCCTCCGCGTGTACCCCGGCCCCGACGACGCCTACCGTGACTGACGGGTTCCGCGCGGAGTTCCTCGCGCCGGCCGACGCGGAGGCGATCGATCGCGTCCACCTGCTCTTCGAGGAGCTGGCGGTGCGGCGTCCCGACCTGGCGGAGGACAGGCGCAGTGCGTTCGAGCTGGCGGTCGTCGAGGTGGTCACCAACGTGATCCAGCACGGTTCCGAGGGAACGCGTGCGCGTGTGCAGCTGGAACTCGGCCACACCGACGACGGGCTCCGCGCCGAGGTGACCGATGACGCGGCGCCGGCCGACGTGGACGTGTCGGGCGCGACGATGCCGGATCCCGACGACTTCGGCGAGTCGGGCAGAGGGCTCGCGCTCATCGGGCTGCTCGTGGATGAGTTCGTGCACGAGCCGCTGCCCCACGGCAACCGGTGGACGCTGGTCTCCCGGGCCGCATCGAGCCGCTGACTCAGCCGCCGAGCGCGTCGCCGACGATCTTCTTGGCCTCCTCCTGCACCTCGCGCAGGTTCTCCTCGCCCTCGAACGACTCTGCGTAGATCTTGTAGACGTTCTCGGTGCCGGAGGGGCGGGCTGCGAACCAGGCCTTCTCGGTCTGCACCTTCACGCCGCCCAGCGGGGCGTCGTTGCCCGGCGCCCGGCTCAGCTTCGCGGTGATCGGCTCGCCGGCCAGTTCCGTGGCGGTGATCGCGTCGCCGTCGAGCTTCGACAGCGCGGCCTTCTGCTCGGGCGTCGCCGGCGCGTCCACCCGCTGGTACACGGGGTCGCCGAAGCGCTCGGTGAGCTCGCGGTACAGCTCCGACGGCGACTTGCCGGTGACGGCCCGGATCTCGCTGGCCAGCAGGGCGAGCAGGATGCCGTCCTTGTCGGTCGTCCACGCCGTCCCGTCGAAGCGCAGGAACGACGCGCCGGCGCTCTCCTCGCCGCCGAACCCGACCGTCCCGTCGATGAGGCCCGGCACGAACCACTTGAAGCCGACCGGGACCTCCCACAGCCGTCGGCCGAGCGACTCCGCGACGCGGTCGATGATCGACGACGACACCAGGGTCTTGCCGACCGCGGCGTCCTTCCGCCACTCGGTGCGCGTGCGGAACAGGTAGTCGATCGCGACGGCCAGGTAGTGGTTGGGGTTCATCAGCCCGCCGTCGGGGGTGACGATGCCGTGCCGGTCGGAGTCCGCGTCGTTGCCGGTGAGGATGTCGAAGTCGGCGCGGCGGGCGACCACCGACGCCATCGCCGAGGGGCTGGACGGGTCCATCCGGATCTTGCCGTCCCAGTCGAGCGTCATGAAGCTCCAGGCCGGGTCGACCTCCGGGTTCACGACCGTGAGGTCGAGGTCGTAGCGCTCCGCGATGGCCTGCCAGTAGTGGACGCTGGCGCCACCCAGCGGGTCGGCGCCGATCTTGATCCCGCTGTCCTTGATCGCCTTCACGTCGATGATGTTCTCGAGGTCGTCGACGTAGTGCCCGCGGAAGTCGTGGGTCTCGACGCCGGAGGGCTCCGCCATCCGCACGTCCTTCATGCCGTTCGCGATGATCTCGTTGGCGCGCTTGGCGATCCAGCTGGTGGCGTCCGTGTCGGCCGGGCCACCGTGCGGCGGGTTGTACTTGAAGCCGCCGTCGCGCGGCGGGTTGTGGCTCGGGGTGACGACGATGCCGTCCGCCTGGTCGTCATGGCCCTGGCGGTTGTACCGGATGATCGCGTGGGAGACCGCGGGCGTGGGCACCCAGTCGTCGAACTCGTCGACGAGCACCCGCACCTCGTTGCCGACGAGCACCGCGAGCGCGGTGGTGGTGGCGAACTCGCTCAGCAGGTGCGTGTCGGCGCCGATGAACAGCGGCCCGGTGATGCCCTGGCTGTTGCGGTACTCGACGATCGCCTGGGTGGTCGCGGCGATGTGGTCCTCGTTGAAGGCCGTGTCGAGCGACGACCCGCGATGGCCGGAGGTGCCGAACACCACGCGCTGCTCCGGGATGCTGACATCCGGCTTCAGCTCGTAGTACGCGCGCCGTAGGGCGTCGACGTCGATCAGGTCGGAAGGCTGGGCAGGGGTTCCGGCTCGTTCGTCCATGTTCCTACTCTTCCACGGCAGGCCGGTCGCCGGGAGATGCAGGCGACTGCGCCCTCCTGGAACGTCTGCAGGTGCGCGAGCGGCCGCAGACGTGACGCAGGGCCGCAGTCGCGCGCGGAAGGGGTGGGAGGCGGCTCGCTAAGCTGAGCGGCATGTCCTCCGACCCCGCCGGCGCGCCCGCCGAGCTGCCCGCCTCCCTCGACGACGTGTACAGCTTCCTCGGACCGTCCGGCACGTTCACGGAGGCGGCGCTCAAGCAGGTGCCCGAGGCGCGCGGCAAGCAGTGGCGGGCCGTCAACAACCTCGGCGAGGCGCTCGCCGACGTGGTGGAGGGGCGCAGTGTCGCCGCCATGATCGCCATCGAGAACTCCATCGAGGGCGGGGTCTCGGTCGCCCAGGACGCGCTCGCGACCATCCCGGGCCTCCGCATCATCGGCGAGTACCTCGTGCCGGTGAACTTCGTCCTCGTCGCCCGGCCCGGCACCACGCTCGCCGACGTGCGCACGGTGAACGCGCATCCGGTCGCCTACGCCCAGTGCCACCAGTGGCTCGATCGCAACCTGCCGGAGCACGGACACCTGCCCGCCTCCAGCAACGTCGCCGCCGCCGCGTCCCTGTTCGAGGGAAGCGCGGCGGATGCGGCGGTCGCCCCTCCCGGCATCGTCGACCACCACGACGTGGTCGTGCTCGCCGACAACATCGGGGACAACCCGAACGCCGTGACCCGGTTCGTCCTCGTCAGCACCACGCGCAGCGTCCCCGAGCCGACCGGGGCCGACAAGACCAGCCTGATCGCCGAGCTCCCCGACGACCGCCCCGGCAGCCTGCTCGACCTGCTCGAGCAGTTCTCCACCCGGGGGATCAACCTGAGCCTGATCGAGTCCCGCCCGGTCGGCGACGCCCTCGGCCGGTACCGGTTCGTGATCGACGCCGACGGCCACATCCGCGACGAGCGCGTGGCCGACGCGCTGCTCGGCCTCCGCCGTTTCAGCCCGTCGGTGATGTTCCTCGGGTCCTACCCGCGGGCGGACGGCATGCGCATCGAGTTCGACCAGCGCTACCGCGACGAGGTGTTCACCGAGGCCCGCGAATGGCTCGCCTCCCTGACCGACGAAGCGCCGTCGGCGTAGGCTGCGCTCAAGGACAGTCGGGAGGTCATCATGGTCGCCGAGGAGCATGACGGCGAGAATCGGACCGGCGGTTTCGACCCGCGGTTCGATCCCGCGTTCCAGCGCGGATACCAGCCGCGGCCGGGCGAGCGCACCCAGACGAGGGTGCGTCCCGACGCGCCGGACTCCGCGTACCGGAGGCCGTCCTCCGTGCTGCCCGCGGCCCCCGACGAGGTCGCCGAACCCGAGTTCGCGCCGATCCCGGAACGCGCCGCCGCGCCCCTCGACGACCTCGACCTCCCGCCCCAGCCTGCCGCGACGACGATCGTGGCCGGGCCCGGCGTGCTGGACAGGCTCGACCCGAACCCGCGCCGCAACCCCGTCATGCTGGCCCTCTGGCTGGTCGGCGCGGGCTTCGTCGTGCTCGGCATCGTCCTCTACGCCGTCTCGGTGACCTCCTCGTACAACGGCCCCACCCCGAGCACCGACGTGACCGCTCTCGTCTTCGCGCAGCTCGGGTGGATGCTCGCCGGCCCGCTCATCACGGTCGGCCTCCTGACCCTCGTCGGGCTGCTGTTCCTCACCCTTCTGGCGGGACGCCGCTCCCCGCAGCAGCCGCGCGCCCGCGACGAGGTCGACTAGCGCTCGGGCAGGGCGGGCACCCGCACCAGCAGGGCGCGCTCGTCCACCCGGAGGTCGAGCGCCACGATCTCGCCGAACGCGTCGCCGTCGAGCTCGAACGGCTCTGGCGCATCCACCGCCAGCTGCACCGCTGCGCCGCGGAGGTAGCTGAGCCGGGTGCGCACGGCGCGGTCGGTGAAGCGGATGATGCGGCGGCCGAGGGCGGACTTGCGCAGCACCCGGTTCTCCCAGGTCATCTTGCGCCAGATCGCCAGCCAGCCGAACACGGTCGCCGGCTGCAGAATGGCGACATCGAGCAGGCCGTCATCGATCGCGGCGTCCGGGATGAGCTCCATGTTGCCCGGCAGCGCGCCGCAGTTGGCGATCAGGATGGTGCTCACATGCGCCGAGCGCTCGTGCCCGCCGTCGAGGCGGAACCGGATGCGCACCTTGCTCGACTTCGGCAGCGCACGGAACGCGGCGTCCACATAGGCGAGCCAGCCGAACCGGCGCTTCAGCTCCGGCCGGGCGCCGGCGATCATGGCCGCGTCGATGCCGACACCGGCCATGACGAGGAAGGCGTGCTCGGTCGCGTCGCCATCGGGCCGATGCGCGGTCGCGATCCCGAGGTCGATGCGCCGCGTCTCGCCGGCGAACGCCACCGCGCAGGCGCTCTCCACGCTCGTGAACGGCACGCCGAGGTTGCGCGCGAGCAGGTTGCCCGTGCCCGCCGGGATGAGGCCGAGGGCCGCGTCGCTGTCGCGCAGCGCCTCTGCCACCGACCTGACCGTTCCGTCGCCGCCCGCCGCGAGCACCAGCGAGGCGCCGCGGTCGAGGGCCGCGCGCACCTGCGCCTGGCCGCCGTCCTCCGGCGTCGTCTCTAGCCACAGCAGCTCGATGCCCTCGGGATGCCGCTCGGCCTCGGCCGCGGCGGCCGCAGCCTCCACCGCCGCCCTGACGCGCACGACATCGACCCGCACCGGGTTGTAGACCACCGCGACGACCGTGCGCTCGTCCCCACCCCGTCCGTTCACCCTGCTCACGCTACCTGTTGCGCATCGGTCGATAAGCTGGTCAGGTGATCGATCCCGTGCTCCTCCGCGAGAACCCCGATGTCGTCCGGCGCTCCCAGGAGGCGCGCGGCGGCTCCGTCCAGCTCGTCGACGAGGCCATCCAGGCCGACATCGAGCGGCGCGCGGCCATCACCGCGTTCGAGGAGCTGCGGGCCGAGCAGAACGCGTTCGGCAAGGAGGTCGCGAAGGCGCCGAAGGAGCAGAAGAAGGAGCTCGTCGCCCAGGCGCAGCAGCTCGCCGGCCGCGTCAAGGAGGCGCAGCAGGCCGCGAACGACGCCGACGCCCGCTTCGAGAAGCTGATCCGCAGCATCGGCAACCCGATCGTCGAGGGCGTCCCGGCGGGCGGGGAGGACGACTTCGTCGTGCTCAAGACCGTCGGCGACATCCCGAGCTTCGACTTCGAGGCGCGCGACCACCTGGAGCTGGGCGAGCTGCTCGGCGCCATCGACATGGCCCGGGGAGCCAAGGTCGCGGGCGCGCGCTTCTCGTACCTGCGCGGGATCGGCGCGCGGCTCGAGCTGGCGCTGATGAACATGGCGCTCGACAAGGCCGTGCAGAACGACTTCATCCCGATGATCACGCCGACGCTGGTGAAGCCCGAGATCATGCAGGGCACGGGCTTCCTCGGCGCGCACGCCGACGAGGTGTACCACCTCGAGAACGACGACCTCTACCTGACCGGGACGAGCGAGGTGGCGCTCGCCGGCTACCACGCCGACGAGATCATCGACATCGACCAGCCGCTGCGCTACGCAGGATGGTCGACCTGCTACCGCCGCGAGGCCGGCTCCGCGGGCAAGGACACCCGCGGCATCATCCGCGTGCACCAGTTCGACAAGCTGGAGATGTTCGTCTACACACGGCCGGAGGAGGCCGAGGCGGAGCACGAGCGGCTGCTCGGCTGGCAGGAGGAGATGATGCAGGCGCTCGGCCTCAGCTACCGCGTCATCGACACCGCCGCCGGCGACCTCGGCTCCAGCGCCGCCCGCAAGTACGACGTGGAGGCGTGGATCCCGACCCAGGGCCGCTACCGCGAGCTCACCTCGACCTCGAACTGCACGACGTTCCAGGCCCGCCGCCTCGACATCCGGTACCGCACCGAGAGCGGCAAGACCGCTCCGGTCGCGACCCTCAACGGGACGCTGGCGACCACGCGCTGGCTCGTCGCGATCCTCGAGACGCACCAGCAGGAGGACGGCTCCGTGCGCGTGCCCGAGGCGCTGCGGCCGTACCTCGGCGGCCTTGAGCTGCTGGAGCCGGCGCGTTCGTGAGCGACGACTCCCGCCTGCTGATCACGCTCGACGTCGACGGAACCCTCATCCATGAGGACGAGACCGTCGGCGCCGCCGTCCGGGCCGCCGTCGACCGCGTGCGCGACGCCGGGCACGAGGTCATGCTGGCGACCGGCCGCAGCTGGGAGACGGCGCGGCCCATCCACGAGAAGTTCGGTCTCACCAGCGAGTTCGTGGTGTGCGCTAACGGCGCGCTCACCATGCGCCGCGACGACACCGTCGAGGGCGGCTACCGGCGCGAGTTCATCGAGGTGTTCGACCCGACCGAGGTCCTGGAGACGATCCGCCCGCACCTCCCGAGCGGCAGCTTCATGGTCGAAGGACCGACCGGTTTCCGCCGGTACACCGAGGGCATGACCGACTGGGAGCTGGTGAACGCCGAGCAGGTGCCGTTCGAGGAGCTGCTGCAGCATCCCGCGACCCGCGTCGTCGTGGTCTCGCCCGAGCACGACACGGAGGAGTTCCTCTCGATCGTCGACCGGATGGGCCTGCAGCGCGTCAGCTACGCGATCGGCTGGACGGCGTGGCTCGACATCTCGCCCGACGGCGTCAGCAAGGCCACGGCGATGGAGCGGGTGCGTCACGCGCTCGACATCCCGCGGTCGAACGTGGTCGCGGTCGGCGACGGCCGCAACGACATCGAGCTGCTGACGTGGGCCTCCGCCGAGGGCCTCGGCGTCGCGATGGGGCAGGCCCCCGACGAGGTGAAGGCCGTGGCGACGCGGTCGACCGCCCCCGTGGTCGAGGACGGTCTCGCGCACGTCCTCGACGCCCTCTGAGCGACCGACGCGCGCCTTCCAGAGCATTGCCAGCCTGCCGTGCAAGGCTTTAAGACGGCGTGTGCTGCATTTCTGTACGCGCCGCTCCCCGTGCACGACCGATTCCGGAAGGAAGTGAATGAGCGAGATGCACACCCGCGCGCAAGCGCGAGCGCAGGAGAAGGCGGCAGGACCAGCGGTCCGGCACGGAAGACTCAAGCAGCAGCACCCCCTCTCCTTCCTCCTCAAGATCTTCGTCGCCGTGATCGCCGTGATCGGCGTCACCGGCGTCTCCCTGGCCGCCTACGCCGCGGTGGATGTGGTCAGCAGCGTGAAGAAGTCGGTCAAGCTCGTCGACGCGAAGGGCAACGAGACCACGCCGGGCGTCGGCGCGATGAACGGGGCCTTCAACGTCCTGCTCGCCGGCAGCGACAGCGGCGGGGGCAACGCCGCGTACGGTGACCGGGAGGAGAACCTCAACGACGTCACGATGCTGCTGCACGTCTCCGCGGACCACAAGAACGCCACGGTCGTCAGCTTCCCCCGCGACATGTTCGTGTCCATCCCGTCGTGCCCCGACCCCAAGGGCGGCAGCTTCGACGCGATGAGCCGCCAGAAGATCAACAACTCGCTGAGCTACGGCGGCCTGGCCTGCACCGTGCTGACGGTGGAGAAGCTGACCGGGCTCGACATCCCGTACGCGGGTGTGATCCAGTTCGACGGCGTGATCGAGATGTCGAACGCCGTCGGCGGCGTGCCGGTCTGTGTCGCAGGCGACATCAAGGACCCGTACACGGGCCTGGACGTGAAGGCCGGCCAGAACGTGCTGCAGGGCTCGCAGGCGCTCGCGTTCCTCCGCACCCGCCACGGCGTCGGCGACGGCTCCGACCTCGGCCGCATCAGCAACCAGCAGGTGTTCCTGTCGTCGCTCGTCCGCACGATCAAGAGCGCCGACGTGCTGAGCAACCCGGTGAAGCTGTACGGCCTCGCCAAGGCGGCCACGAGCAACATCACGCTCTCGGACAGCCTGAACAACCCGACCACGATCGTCTCCATGGCGATGGCGCTGAAGAACATCGACATCAGCAAGGTCGTCTTCGTGCAGTATCCCAACCACTACGTGGACAACGGGGTCGCCCCGACGGTGGATGCGGCCGACCAGCTGACGAGCGCCCTCCAGAACGACCAGCCCGTCGTCGTGACCGGCGACACCGGCGTCGGCTCGCAGGCCGACCCGAACGCGCCGACCGGGCAGGCTCCCGCGACGCAGGCCCCTGCCACGCAGGCCCCGGCGACGCAGGCCCCGGCGGACGGCTCGGGTTCCGGCTCGACCGCCGGCGGTTCGGGGGCTGTCGAGCTGCCGTCGGACGTGCACGGCCAGACCGCGGCCCAGTACACCTGCTCGAAGCCGTTCGAGGGCTGACACCACTCCGGTTCGCTAGAATCGGTCGACGCCGGCTCGCGCCGGCGCCAGGAGGGCTGTCCGAGCGGCCGATGGAGCCAGTCTTGAAAACTGGTGGGCAGAAATGTCTCGTGGGTTCGAATCCCACGCCCTCCGCCAAGGAACGGGCGCCTCGATCCCAGTAAATCACTGGGATCGAGTCTTTGCTGCCAGACCTGCGGCGCTCGATTTGACAACAAACTGACAACAAACGCCGCCGCGAGTTGGTGATCCGGGGCCTCTTTCTGCGATCGCGGCCGTCGCAAATGCCGATTGTCAGCGGCTACCGCTTCAATGTGGACATGATCGATGTCGGTTGGCTTCTCGATACGTGGCGCGCTGCCCGGTGGGAAGCGATCGTCATGATCTGGAACGCGATCGTGGCAGACGTAATCGCCTACCCGTGGTTCGTTTTCGTGCTCGCTGTCCTTGTCCTAGGGGCCGGCGTCAAAGGATTGGGCAAGCTAGCCAAGTACGTTGGCGGCGCTTACTGGTCTGCTCACCACTGAGGACTGACGCTCAGCGAGATGCGGTCGTGCCACAGAACGTCTGGCTGCGCCGTCCAGAGCTTCAGCTACCGCGTCCAGGTCGTCGTCGAAGAGGTCCGCGTAAACGTCCAGCGTCATCGCGGCTGAGGCGTGGCCGAGCATCCTTTGGACCGCCTTTACGTTGGCTCCCGCGCTCACGGCGAGGCTGGCGGCGGTGTGCCGCAGGTCATGGACGGTCATCGGGTCAAGGCCGGCCCTGTCGAGTGCGCTCTTGAACCATGTCCGTTGACCCCGTGTGGCTCGCTTCATGTGCTCACCGAACCGGCCGGAAAACAGCAGGTCGTTCGGCTCCTTGCCTGCGGCTGCGCTGGCCAGCGCGTCGATGAGGAATGCCGGGAACGGTACCGACCTGCGCTTGTGGCTCTTCGGGGTTCCGACGATGGTGGCGGGACCGACCTCTACCGCGTTTTCCGAGACGGCGAGTCGGCGACGAGTGAAGTCGACGTCGCGCACGCGGAGGGCGATGACTTCGCCCCAGCGAAGGCCGGTGTAGGCAAGTAGGAGGACGAGAGCTTCGTGTTTGCCGCTGGCATAGGCGAGGTCGTGAACCTGTTGATGGGTGAGGTACCGGTGAGCGCGAGGAACCTTGCGGGGTAATCGCGATCCGCGGGCTACGTTGACAGGCACGCGCCGGTCCTTCACGGCGATGTCCAGGATTCCGGCAAGCACACCGAACGCGCGCAAGACGGTCGTAGCGGACCTTTCTGCGCTCAAAGACGTAACCCAGGCCTGGACATCCGAGTGTCGTACATCACCGACAGGGACGCGTCCCCAACGCGGCTCGACCTGGAGTCGCCACGCGATCTCGAGCGGTCGGAGCGAGGACGGTTTGAGGTGAGTCTGGTTGGCTAGCCACTCATCGCCGAGGGATGCGATCGTCACCCTCGCCGCACTTGCATCGATGTACTCGCCGCGTGCCTTGTTCGTCTCGACCGTGGCTAAGTAGAGCTCGGCTTCTCGCTTCGTCTTGAATCCGCGCTTCGTGGTCTGACGGTGATCAGGGGTGCGGTACATGACGCGATAGCGTCGACCACCGGCAGATTCATACGACAGAACGCTGCCCATCTCGCCCTCCTCTTTAGGGTGCTGCCACCTCTTCGATGCCCGCCGAGGTGAGAAGCGCTGCGACGCGCTCCAGCTCGTGCTCGACCAGCTCCAGGCGCGCCTCGACGCTTGAGTCGAAGGTGAGATCAGAGACTCCGGACGCCGCTCCGACGTCGCGAACGATCCGGAGGCGGTCGAACTCACGTCGAAGGGTCCCGAGTTCGCGAAGCGAGTTCAGGACGGAGATGTCCACGCGTTCGGCGGCCAATCGGGGCCGATACGAACTCGAGGGGGTCGCTGAAAGCCAGCAATCGAATTCGGCCACGGTCATTCCGTCGAAGTCTTCGCCGAGATTTTGCAGGTCGAGTTTGTCGTTGGGCCGCCCGATTGGCGAGAGCAGCATACTGATCGGCACATCGAGGCCCCGTGCGATATTCAAGAGCTGGCTGACGCTGATGTCGGCCTTCCGGCCGGATTCGATGTTCTCCAGGATCGCGGGGGTGATGTTCCCACCGGGAATCGCCGCTGCCAGGTCGCTGGTCGTTCGAAATCCACGTTCACGTCGCGCCAGTCTGATGCGCGCGCCGATGCTGGTCTCCGATCGAAAGTCTGCCATTTCGACAGCCTATCGCCACTTCTGTTGTCAAGTCACGGATTTCTTGCTATGGTCGTTTCAACAATTGCAGCACTCCTGAGTTGTCGAAACGGAGGAGATGAGATGACAGGAGAGTTCATTCAGCCCGCTGAGGTGGTTGAGATCACCGGGCTGTCGATCGCAGCGCTCGCCCAACTCCGGTATCACGGTAAGGGCCCGCGCTTCTATAAGCCGACCCCACGCACCGTGCTTTACAAGCGGGCGGAGGTGTTGGCATGGCTGGAAGCGAGCGCGCAGACGAGGACCGGAGCGTACGCGTAGCCGAACCCCCGACAGAGCCTCCCGGCGTCATTCAGGACTTCGTGGACGGATATCTCGTCCCGGTGGATCCGATGGATGATCTGCGGTGCGAGAGCTGTCAGTAGAACAGCTGGTTCACCTCGGCGTGCCGCCCAAGCGCGACCCCTGTTCGGGGGTAGCGTGCGGCACCAAATGGAGCGGCTGATTCTTACCCTCTTCACCGTAACGCTGGCCTCGCTAAGCGAGTCAGGGCGGCGGTGAGGCATCGTGGCTGAGATTCCCCAACTTCAGAGTCGAAGCCGCCACTCCACCCTCGAATCCGGGCGCGCCGCCCCGGAGCCCATATCCCCGGCGCAGCTCGGAACATCCAACCTTCCTAATCCAAGGAGGGCTCCTGCGCGCCCATGCGCGCTGACATAGCCCTGTTCTGACGAGCCGTCGCCGGCTCGAACCCGGTCCTTCGCAGTAGCCACTTCCATGCAAGGAAGGTTGTGATCTCGTGGCTGGAGGAACCCAAGTCCGCTCGCGGGCGGATGCTTTTCTCACGGAGTTGCTCCGTGAAGTCGACACGTTGCGGCCGTACGTTCGCTTTCAACTGCGCGGCTGGCCGAATGAGGTCGACGCCGTTCTGCAGATCGCCCGGGAGACGGTCTGGCACCGATCCTCCACGTATGACCCGGAGCGTGGATCGCCGCACGCGTTCGTGTTCGGGATCACCCGTCACGTCGTGCTCCGGCAGATCGAGCGGAAGTACGGCCCGACGGACGATGTCACTGTCGACGCGGACGTGGAGTCCGAGTCGGACATCGACCCGCTCGAGGCGATGATTCGCCGCTTTGACGCGCACCGGTGGATGGTGCTGGTTGCCGATTACGTCGGCGCATCCGACTGGCACGTGATGAGCGACCTGAGCCTGGCCGACGGCGACGCCGAGCGGGTGGCAGAAGCCCACCAGCTGTCCAAGCGCGGTGTCCGCACGATCCGTGAGCGAGTCTGCCAGACCGCACGAACCGTGCTCGCCGCCCTTGCAGCGGCGGACGCGGGACTGCCAATGACCGGTTCGGTGATCGTGTCCTGCGTGCCCGAGACCGGCGGTTTTCGGGAAGTCGCCGAGATGATCGGCGACGACGCAGACACCATCGCAGCCACTCTCCACATCCATCCCGGATCGGCGCGAGCCCGAATCGCGACCGCCAAGCGATTGCTGATGATCGCTCGGGACGTCCTCGAGCTGGAGGTGGCGGCATGATCAGTGCGGGCGCGGCGGCCGCTCATGCCGTGACGCATCCGAAAACGACGCGGAACCTGCTGATCGTCGCGGCCATCATCGTCTTGGTCGTCCCCGTCACGCTTGTCGCCGTGCCGGTCAGCTTGGTTCTCGCGATGGGAACCAACGGATTCGGCGGCGGGGGAGTGTGTGGTGGATCCTCGCCCTCGGTCGAGGCGGGTCAGAATGTGGACGGGTACGGGCCGCAGCAGTTGAAGATCGCCGCGACGATCATCACCGTCGGCCAGCAGATGATCGTGCCCCCGCACGGGCAGACACTCGCGCTGATGGTCGCGATCGGTGAGTCCGGCCTCCGCAACCTGGACCATGGCGACGCGGTGGACAACACCACGATCGGCGTCTTCCAACAGGGCGCCGGTTACGGCACCCCAGCGGAGCGGATGAACCCGGCGACCGCTGCCGCCGCCTTTTACACCCGCATGCTTCACGTCCCGGATTGGCAGACCCTCGCGCCAACCCTGGTCGCCCACGCGGTCCAAATCAACGCCGACCCGAACCACTACGCCCCGTTCTGGACTCCCGCCGAGCAGGTCCTCGCCGCCCTGACGGGAGCAAGCGCCGGAGCGTGTCAGGTACCGGCGGACGCTCGCGCGGCCGCCGCGGTCCTGGTCGGCGCGATCCAGGCGAAGAAGCTGAACTTCCTCGAGCCCCGCTACCAGCAGCAGGTCGTCAACATGGCTGACGGTACTGCGACGCCGGACTGCACGATCGACCCGCACATCCTCCAGCTGATCGTCGTGGCCGTCCAGTCCTTCCAGCAGGTCGGGGTCAGCGATCTAAACCGGCGCTGCACCGGCATGACCCCAGGGGCGGGAACCGCGTCCGCGCACTGGAAGGGCAAGGCCGTCGACTTCTACGCGATCAACGGCCAATCACTGACCGGCGCGGACACTCTCTCGGTTCAGCTAATCCATGCCCTGGACCCGTACGCCCCGCACGGGTCATCGATCGGTCAAAGCGACTGCCGGTCCCGCGCCCGCGTGACGCTCGGTGTCCTTACGAACCTCACCAGCGATTTCCCTGATACCTGCAACCACCAGCACATTCAGGTGCCCTGACCAAACGAGTCTCCAAGATGCGCGCCACAAATCGCTCCGAGCCGGAAGTTCTAAGTGAAGGGCGCATACGAAACCGAGGTGAACTGAGATGAACAAGAAGCTGATCGCACTCGCTGCCCTCCTCCCGTCCCTGGCACTTGCCGGCTGCGCCGCCGCAGCCCCCGCCAGAAACCCGTCGTTCACTACCGTCGCGCCGACCAAGCCGACACCGACCGCGTCGAACGTTGCGACCCCCGCCGCCGACGGGATCGTCGACACCGTCTACGTCCAGGTCTTCCCCGGCCGCACCTTCAAGTCGGCGCACGGCTGCCGGTGCACCCTCCCGAACTCCCCGCAGGAACTCTTCACGGTCGGAACACCGGTCGTGTTCATGAAGATCACGATGATCGGCGAGTGGAAGCCCTCCCAGGGTGGCCAGACCTACCAGGACGTCACCGGCACCACGCTGAAGGGCACCCAGTTCGACGGCCGTCCCGAGCCGGCGGTCCTAGACACGGCCGATGGGCCGGCGGCAGCGAAGGCGGCTGGTTTGCCTTGGCTCCCATCCGGCCTGTTCGGGAAGAAGTCCGATTGGACGATCCCGAACGATAAGCAGCGTTCCTTCGGCGCCGCTTGGTACCTCCCCGCTGGGGTCGACCGACTGATTCTCACTGTCGACGTGCCCTCCGAAGGACAGCCGCTGCAGTTGGTCGTCCCGCTGCCGACCTCGGCAACGAGCGCTTCGGACGCGAGCGGGGAGTGACCGTCATGGACCTCATCCTCAATCTGCTTCGTCTCCTGCTCATCGTCGGCATCGCGCTGCTCGGGATCCTCGGATCCGGGCTGCTGGCGGCCCGGCGGATGAGCGAGACCACAGAGCCCGAACCATCGACCGACCTCACGGAAAGGAACCAAGAATCATGAACACCCTCAACGAATCCCTCGTGACCGTCCACGCACGCACCATCACCGTGGCGGCCATCCCCAACCCGAGCCCGGACTTCTCTGGTCCCGGCGTCGGAGCGTTGCAGGCGATCGCCAACGTTGTGTTCGCGATCGTGCTGATCTTGGCCATCATCGGTGGGCTGATCGCCGCCGGGTTCATCGTCGTCGGCCACGTCTCCAGCAACGGGCGCGTGCAGAAGGCTGGCATCATCGGCCTGCTCAGCTGCGTCGCCGGCGTCGCCGTGGCCGGCAGTATCGCGGGGCTGATCAACTGGGGCCAGTCGCTCCACGTGGCGTGATCCTCATGATCGACATCGCCGCCGCCCCGCCTGACCCGTTTGCACCGAACTACGGATGCTTCCTCTCCGATTTCGGTTGCCAAGCCTCCCAGACGATCGCGCAGTTCATGGGGTCCACGATCAAGAACCTCGGCGACTTCATCGCCACGATGATCGCCGGGTCCTTCAACACGAACATTGACCAAGGCAGTTGGAACATCGCGCACTCGCAGTTCCTGTTCTGGATCGCCGTCACCGCGCCGGTCATCCTGATCGTCGCGCTCGTCCAGATCGGGATCGCGATGATCTTGCAGGACTGGTCCCGGATCGGCCGCACTGCCGCCGGCGCCGCCCTCGCCATCCCGTTTAGCGCGATTTGCGTGTGGGGGATGCAGAAGGCTTCCGGGATCACCGACGACATCACCAGCAGCCTCACCACCGTCGCCCAAGGCGGCGACCTCGGCAAAGGCCTCCTCCGGGTGGTCGGCCTGCTCGACGTTCCCGGGCAGGCGGCCAACGCGGTCATGCACAGCGCGAAGTTCACCGAGGGCGGCGTCATCTTCACGATGGCGGCCCAAGGCGCGCACGGCCCGGCCGCCGTCGGCGATTACGTCATCGCACTCCTGGTCGTGGGGTTGATGATGATCGCCTCCCTGTTCTTGTTCATCGCTATGTCGATCCGGGAGTTCGGGCTCCTCGCCCTGGCCGCGATGGCCCCGGTCGGGTTGATGATGATTGGCCAACCCAAGCTCACCGCGTGGGCACAACGCTGGATGAACCTCTCCGTCGGCCTGCTGATTGCCAAACCGCTCGCGGCAGGCGTCGTGCTCCTAGCGGTGGAGCTGACGAAGACGTCCGTGAGCATCGGGGTCATTCTCGTCGCGGCCGGCGCGGTGATCGCTGCCTCGTTCAGCCCGTTGTGGGCGACGAAACTCGTCTCCTTCGCGGGAGCCGAGGTCGGCACCGCCCTCCACCATCGCTTCTCCGTCCGGGACCAGTTCTCGCGCGCGAGCACCGCTTCCGCACCCGTCCGCACCGCGGCACGGGTCATCAAGGTTGGGAGATAACTGATGACCACCCTCACCGCCGACCAGATCATCACCGAAGAAGGCGCACCCCGGGTGCGCTTTGCCGCCCGGGAACGCCGCGGGATCTTCCTGGGACTGACCTTCCTGCAGCTGGTTGTGATCGGCGCCGCTGTCGCGATCCTGCTCTCCACCCTCTTCATCGACAGCAACGCCATCTGGGTGATGCTGCCGATCGTCGCCGTCGTCGTGTTCTTTGCCCTCGCCACCTACCGCCGCGAACCGGTCATCGTGATCGTCGCCCAAGCCGTCCGCTACCTGTTGCGGAGTATGGCCGGGCAGACCGTGTTCCGCCGCGACGTCTGGTTCCGGGTCACCGTCGCCTCCCTCAACGTCGGCCACGCCCAGGTCGCTGCGGCGACCCCGGTCGTGACCTCCAAGTTTCTGCTTCCGGGTGCGCTGGGGGATGTGCAGATCGTGCAGATCCCCGGTGCTGGCGGGTTCATCTACAACGCCCGCGGCCGGCTCGCCTCAGTCACCGTCAAGGTGGGGTCGAAGGCGTGGGCGCTGCGCGACAAGGGCACTCAGGAGGCCGCGTACGACGGGTTCGTGGAATGGCTCAGCTCCCTGGAGAATTTGCCCGGCGTCCGGGAAACCACCATCCGGATCCGCGTCGACCGGGCCTCCTCGAACGAGCTCCGCGACTATCTGGTCGTTCGCGAGAACGAGCACGACCCGCAAGTCACCGCAGAGTTGCGCGGCGAGTATTGGGCGTTGACGCAGGCGGCGTCGAAGCGGTCGATGGGGTTTACCAATTACATCACCCTCACCTTCGACACCGCCGCCCTCAACGGCGCCATCCGCGACGCCGGCAAGGGCCTGACCGGGCTCGCCGCTGTGCTCAAGGAGCGGGTGGCGGGGATCGAGACCTCGATGGAGCACGCCCGACTCACGCCCGCAGGCTGGCTGACCTCGGATGAGCTTGACCAGCTGAACGCTCTGTCCGCCGACCCTGTGGCCGCGGCCACACGGCGTGAGCAGGACTCGAGCGTTGTGTCCGCGCCGTCGCCGGTGATGGGGATCGACGAGGGCTGGGATGCGCTGCGGGTGGATGAGTCCTGGCATCAGACGTTCTGGGTTGCCGAATGGCCCCGCACCGACGTCCGTACCGGGTTCCTCGAGCCGCTCCTCTATGCCGGGGACGCGACCCGGGTGATCACCCTGCAGGTGCGGCCGGTGGCGACGCACAAGGCGCTGGCCCAGCTGAATCGGGCCCAGTCCGACATGGAAACCGCCGCCACGATCCGAATGAAGCTGTCTTCCCGTGTACCACTCACCCACCTGCGTGAGGAGGAGGACCTCGCGGTGCGCGAGCACGACCTCGTCGACGGTTTCGGCGACGTTCAGTACCGCGGTTTCGTCACCATCTCCGCCGAATCGAAAGACGCGCTGGCGAAAGCCCGCACGGACATCGAGCAGGCCTCCCACCCGGCACGGCTGGTGCTGGCCTCCATGTCCGGGCAGCAAGCCGCCGGATTCGTCACCGGCGCCCTGCCAGTACCGCTGGAAGGGGAGTGAAACCATGAAGCCGAACACGGTCATCGGCCGCATCCCCGCCAATGAGAAGCCCGGCGCCAACGGCCGTCATGGCCGGAGCGCCGACCCGGAGAAGAGCTCGTCCTGGAAGCTGCAGAGTGCGGAGTTGCCGGCGTCGAAGATGCCGGCGTGGGGGTGGAAGCAGCCGCACAATCTGCGTGGCCCACTGCGCGCCACCCCGCCCGCACACCGATGCAGCTCGAAAGTCCTCGGGGGCGCGTATCCGTTCCTGGCTGAGACCGGGGACATCCTCACCGGTGCGTATATCGGCGAGAACCTGCTCTCCCGGGCGCCGTTCTGCTTCGACCCCTGGGACGCCTATTCTGCCGAGGCCGTCCGCTCGCACTCCGTCGCCATCCTCGGGGTGAAGGGGACGGGCAAGTCGATGCTCGCGAAGTCCTGGTCGTCCCGGCTCGCCCGGCTGGGCCGGAAGGTCGCGGTCCCGCACGACCCGAACGGGGAGTGGGTGCGCGTCGCCGCGTACGTCGGCGGTACCTCCATCTCCGTCGGTCCCGGTAAGGCCGCCCGGATCAACCTGCTCGATGAGGGGCCACGCGACCTGTCGTTTTCGGATGAGGACTGGAACCAGAACGTCCTCCAGTACCGGCGGGCGACGGTGAAGACGATCATCCGCCGCCTCCGCGAAGGCGGGAACCTGGAACCGGTCGAGCACACCGCCCTCGACGTCGCCCTCGACGCACTGCGCGGTCAGTCGACCGTCACCATCACGCACGTCTACAGCCGTCTGGTGGACCCCGATGAGGCGCTGCCGGTTGAGGTTGCGGACGCCGGCCATCGGCTCGCGCACTCGTTGCGCCGGATGGTGTCCGGTGACCTGACCGGGTTCTTCGACGGACCGTCCACCGTCCGCTTTGACGCTGACGCCCCGATGATGGTCGTCGACACCTCCGCACTGAAAGGCGCATCACCGGAAGCGCAGGCACTGGCCCGGCTCGCGACCGCGAACTGGATCCGCCGCTCCAGCCTGGGTGCGAACCGGCAAGCCCGAGTCATCATCCACGAAGAGGCGGCGGTCGAGCTCCTCAACGATGTCTCCGGTGGTGATGGTCTCGCCGACAGGGTCGAGGACGAGAAGGTCGCACGCCACCTTGGCACCTCCAACTGGTACCTGCTGCACCGGGTCGCGGACCTCGATGCATTGGGTGATCGCAACAGCGCTCTGCACTCGCGTGCGCTCGGACTTCTCGCGGACTGCGAGACCCGCATCTCCTACGCGCAGCACTCGGGCGAGATCGCCCGGTCGCGGGAGATCCTGGGCTGGAACGACACCCAAGCCGACCTCGTCCGCAAGCTGCACAAGGGCGAAGGGCTGTGGCAGATCGGGCAGGACCGGGTCGCGAAGGTGCGCAACATCTGCACCGATTATGAACTCGGCATCTTCCGCACCGACGCCATGGGCGGTGAACGAGCATGAGAACTCACGGCTCTTCGTGGACTCAGCTCGCGCTCTACTGTCTCTTCGCCATCGTCGCCGCCGGCGCCCTCACCACCGGCATCGCCAGCGCTACCATCACCGCCACCTGCGGCGCCGGCGGCCAGCCCGGAAGCGTCTTTGCCGGCCTCCAACTGGCCATTGGCGGCGACCCCAGCGGATTCGCACTCGCTGCCGGATGCATGGCACCCGTGACCCTGATCCGAGTCCTCGACATCCTCGCGGTCTTAATTCTTCTGAGCCTCGTGGCGGCGGTTATGGTCTGGTGGCTTCGGTACCGCCAGTCGGATCGGCATTTCATCCACGAACTCCGCGGCCGCGACGGCGTTGCCAAACCTGGCGAGGTCCGCAAACACACCTCCGCCCGCACCGCCCTCCTCCGCGCCAAGAACCTGCGCCCATCGTTGGTGAACCCGGAGCCATCTGCCGCCGGGTGGAAGGTGGGCAGTGCGCACGGGCAGGACGTCTACGTGTCGATCGAGGACTCAATCGTCGTCGAAGGCGCACCACGCTCCGGCAAGGGCTACCGGTTCATCATCAACGCCATCCTCGACTGGGACGGCCCCCTCATCACTACCTCGACCCGCAACGACAACCTTTCCGCCACCATGCGCGAGCGCGCCCGCGTCGGCGAGATCACCGTGTTTGATCCCCAGGAGCTCACCGGTGTCCGCTCGGCGCTGCGGATCTCCCCGGTCGCCGGGTGCGAGGACCCCCTCGTAGCGGACCAGCGCGGGCAGGCGATCATCGCCGGCACCGCCCTTGGTGCGTCGAAGACCAATCAGGAATGGGCGCAAGTGTCCTCCTCGGTGCTCTCCCGCCTGCTCCACGCTGCAGCAGTATCCGAACGTGGCGCCGATGCGTTGGCGCGGTGGGGTTCCAACCCGCGGCTCGCGCGCGAAGCCGTGAGCGTGCTCGCAAGCCAGGGGTCGCCCGGCTGGTCGGAAGACTTGGACGCGATCATCAACGGCGATGAGAAGCTCCTGGCGAACTCCTGGTTCGGCGTCTTCGGCGCGCTCCGCCCTCTCTCCATCCCGTCGATCCGGAAGGCGATGACACCCGGGCCGGGGGAACAGTTCGACCCCGACGCGTTCCTCGCCGGCTCTAACAGCCTCTACCTGGTCGGCACCGGCGCTGGCGCTGGCTCGGTTGGTGGGTTCCTCGGCGCGGTCCTCGACGACATCGTCGAGACCGCACGACGGAAAGCCCTTGCCTCACCCGGGTCGCGGCTGGATCTCCCGCTCGCGCTGATCCTGGACGAGATCGCGAACATGTTCTCCTGGCCCGCACTGCCGCGCATTATGGCGGACGGCGGCGGCATCGGCATCTCCACCATCGTCGTCCTCCAGGCCCTCTCGCAGGCCGAGACCGCCTGGTCGCGGTCCGAGGCCGACACGATCTGGTCGGCCGCCACCGCCAAGCTCCTCCTCGGTGGCGCATCCGACGTCGACCACCTCCGCGACATCGAATCCCTTCTCGGGACCCGGCGGATCCGGAACACCGGGCACTCCTACAACGACAACGGATCGTCCACGAACGTGCAGAACGAAAAGGTCCCGGTCATGACGATCGACGAGATCCGCCGCATGCCCGAGACCGTCGGACTGCTCGCGTATCGCAACCGGCGCGGCATCCTCCTCGACCTGCGCGGCTGGACCGACCGCGACGACGCCCGACAGGTCAGCGACGGGAAGAAGCTCACCGAGCTCGACCAGCAGGCCGTGTTCGCCGAACAGTACCAAGCCGCGCTCGATCGCCGAGGATCAGCGGGAGAGGGAAACTGATGTCCAACCGTCGCCGTCCCGCCCGGGACAACACCTACCGGACCAACTATCTGCACTCTGGAGCCTGGTTCGCCCGCCGCGACTGCTGGTTCCTCGAGGAAGGGTCGCGCAACGGCACCATCCGCTGCGCCCTCTGCCTCGGCGCTGGCAGCGCCCGCAGCCTCGAGCTGCACCACCTCGACTACCGCGGTGTCACCCAAACCCCGCACGGCTGGACCGCCCACGAGCGGCATGAGGACCTGACGGCCCTGCACCCGCGTTGCCATGAGTACGTGCACCAGCTGATCGACCGCGACCGCGCCCTCTCGGGGTTCGTCTCGCGCCGCACCGCTTCCGTCCAAGCGATCGCCCGGCTGCAGGCCAAGATCGCCCACTACATCGAATCCGCACTGGAACAGCAATGACCGACGACACCCCCCTCGAAGACCTCGTCGCCTCACTCGCCGAGCGATGGGAGGACCAGCCTCCTCGGCAAAGTCCCGGCATGCTCGGAATCCGGGTCATCAACTGGCGCACCCTCGACGACGCAGATGCGGCAGAGGTCTGGACCAACTTACGCGGCTGGGTGATCTGGTTCACCCGCCGGTACAACCTCCCCACCCGCAAGATCCCGCCCTGCTGGTACAAACACGGGGCCCTCGTCGAAGAACTCTCCGCCCTCCACACCGCATGGCTCGTCTCGTTCGACAGCCTCGACGCCGGCTACGGACCCATCGGCTGGCACGAGCGCCTCGCGGTCGCCATCCCGCGGCTTGCGTCTTGGTACAACGGCGAATGCCACAACGGGCATACGGAACTCCCACAAGCCGGCGGCAATGCCGTCCCTGCGGAGTGGGCCGACTGGATCCGCCAAAGCCACGCCCATGAGTGAGCGTCGGCGAGGCGATTTGCGCGCGCCCAGCGCGCATTTTCCGACCTCGGACCGGAAGTTCTAGGTGAGAGCGACCCGACCAACGGGGCGCGAAAGGAAAGGAAAAGGAACGATGAGCACTCGAGTCCCGATCAGCATCGAAGGCAACCTCGTCGCCGACCCCGACTACGGCGAATCCCAGAACGGCACCAAGTTCGCCAAGTTCACCGTCGCCGTCACCGACCGCAAGCTCGAAGACGGCAAGTGGGTCGACGGCGACACCCAGTACCACCGCACCACCGTCTTCGGCCGGACCGCCGAGAACGTCCGTGCCAGCCTCGCCAAGGGCGACACCGTCATCGTCAACGGCAACCTCGAGTTCCGCCACTGGACCGACCAGGCTACCGGCGAACCCCGAGCCGCCACAGAAGTCGTCGCCGACAGCGTCGGGCCGTCGCTCCGCTACACGACAGCGGAGGTGACCCGTCGCGGCCCAAAAGCTGACGGCCTGGACGCATCCGCATCCGCGTCCGGGCCGGTCGCAGGTGCGAGCGGCCCGGCGGGCATTGGAATCGCATGACAGGAGGGCGGGCGAGGGTGTAACGATCGACCTCGCCCGCCCTTGCCGCACGGCTTGCTGCCCCACAAGAGGGGACTCGCACCAGCGTTCTGACGACGGTGGTACGCCCTAGGATTTCAGGTGCCCAGATGAGGCAAATAGTGCTTGAGCGGAAATGCGAGCCGCCTACGATAGGGATCAGTTGGTGACTGGAGGGGCTGTGATGACTGTTCGCATCCCCGTGAGCCCGGAGGTGCTCCGATGGGCGGTCGATCGTGCCGGCTGGAGCGAAGAAATTGTCCACGGCCGGTTTCCTCGCTTCGAAGATTGGCTGGCTGCTGATCCGGCGCCGACTCTAAAGCAGTTGCAGTCCTTCGCGAACGCTGCTCACGTTCCTTTCGGTTATCTAATGCTGGAAAGCCCACCGGAGGAAACCGTTCCGATCCCTGATTTTCGAACGCGGGGCGATGAGCATCGGGACGAGCTTTCTACAGATCTTCGAGACACCATTTATGCGTGTCAACGTCGTCAGGCCTGGTACCGCGACTTCGCCATTGCGCACGGTTTCGATCGAGTTCCCCTAGTCGGCTTCGCTGCTATCGGGGACCCTGTTGAGCCCGTAGCCGAACGCATTCGTAACGTAATCGGCTTCGGTCTTGAGCGACGCAGCGCGTTTCGAAGCTGGGAGGCAGCGTTCAGGCAGCTCATCGATCTGATCGAAGAAGCAGGCGTCCTGGTGTCTGTCAACGGCATCGTTGGCGCCGACACGCATCGTGCACTAGATCCGGAAGAGTTCGGCGGCTTTGCACTCGTAGACGACTATGCCCCACTCATCTTCGTCAACGCGGCCGATACGAAAGCGGCTCAGATATTCACGATCGTGCATGAGCTGGCGCATATTGCGGCAGGAGAGTCCGCGCTTTCTGACGCCGGAGTGGCCAGGCCAGATCGCGACGCGCACGAGCGTTGGTGCAATCAAGTCGCTGCCGAGGTTCTAGTTCCCCGCGCGACACTGAAGAACGCATACGCCGGAGAGGCCAGTACCTCTGAATTGGAGCGCTTGGCTGCCCTGTACCGAGTAAGTACTCTCGTGGTTCTTCGCCGGCTCTTCGACGTTGATCTGATCAGTTGGGATGAGTACCGGCCACGGTACCGAGAGGAGCTGGATCGAGTGCGGGAGCTTGCCCGTCGAGTCAAGGATGGGCCGGGCGGGGGAAACTTCTATAAGGTTCAGCCCCTGCGGCTTGGGCGCCGATTTGCGCGTGCGGTCGTCGCAGACGCTCGAAGCGGAGGCACGGCTTATGGGGACGCCTATCGTCTTCTCGGAACGACGAAGCCCGAGACTTTCGGCAAGCTTGCCGATGAATTAGGGGTGGCGTGATGTACCTCCTCGACACCAACGTGTTCATCGAAGCGAAGAATCGGTACTACGCGTTCGATCTAGCACCGGGTTTTTGGGAATGGCTTGAGGCTGACGCGGCGGCAGGCGCGATTGGGAGCATCGACGAGGTGAAGGACGAGCTCACGGACGGCGCGGACGAGCTCGCGCAATGGGTCCGGACCCACCCGGGCATGTTTGCCTCGGCTGACGCTCTCACCGCGGTGAAGCTTGCGGAGCTGTCGAAGTGGGCTAGCTCCGGACAGTTCACCCAGGCAGCGGTCGACGAATTTCTCAGCGTGGCTGACTACTACCTGGTTGCGCATGCAGCGGCTCACGGCCACACGGTTGTAACTCATGAGGGGTACCAGGCTGAGGCAAAGAAGCGGATCCTCATCCCCAACGCGTGCCGTGCTTTGGGAGTTCCGTATTGCAATACGTTCGCCATGCTCCGCTCGCGAGAGGTGCGTCTGAGTCTGGATGCGGCGTAGGCCGTGTTTTAGTGCGAGCGAATGAACAGGGACAGCAGCCACACATAGCCCAAGATGGGCAGGCCAACTAGCGCATCCATTGCAAGCTCAAGTAGCAGCCGCACGCTCCAGTGAGCCCTTGCTCGAAGCGGACGAATTCACACGCCGACCGCGAGCGCCAAGAGTGCCGTCCCGATCAGCACGATGATTCCCAGCACTACGATGCCCACGATCGACCAATCGATCAACCCGGCCACCGCTGCGAAGAAGGCGCCGACCAAAAGCACGATGAATCCCGCCAGCATCTTGCTCGTCACACCGCGCCAGAACTCTTCGCTGCGCGCCCAGCTTCCTACCCAACTACGCGGCTTGCTTTGCTGCTGCTCACCCACAACCCGAGCTTGGCACAGGTTGGTGAGCGCAGGCGTTGAAGCGTGCAGATGGGACTGCGGAACGGTCTGCAAAGAGTTGAGGAGCGATTCTCTAGAATCACGAGCGGTCGTCGCGGGCCTGCAGGACACTGGTGAGATGAACGTTGATCGACCACAACCGCGACAGTGGGGCGCTACCGGACGTGAAGCGGCAGAACTCTGCCGAGAGTGGATGCGCTACCTCGGCGCGGTCGACACAGTGTTGTCGCAGGGGCCAGCAAGCGAAGTCTGTGACTTGTACAGCTCCCGCTGGCTCGCGTGGGTCGCGAGTCGTCGCGGAAATCTCGACGCCGAACTGGTAGAGAGAGCAGCAACCACTTGCGCGAACGACGGACGCCAAGCGTTGGTTTTTGTTGCCGGCGGCGTTTTCCCGACGGTGCAGGACCGCGCGGACGCCCTAGCAGTCGGGTTGCTACGGTTTGACGCGCGTGGCGGCGATCTCGACGGTGCGAATGCTCTAGGCCGCCGTCTAGTCGCAAGCGGTCTTGCTGTGGTGTAGCGGCAACATCACCCCAAACCAGGGCCGTTGGCACTCGTGGGGGATTCACTCGCGACCGTGCCCACGACCTGCCGAGCGGCCCGGTTGAATTCCCTTCGAGCAGCTGCACGCGATTTATCCATGGTCTCCTCTAGGGATCCACGTTGCATGGTTTCGACAAGTTTGGTCCGAGCGGATGCTTCGGTCGGAGCAACAACGACCGCCATGTTGTGCGCCTTGCCCCTCGTCAGCCCAACGTAGAGGCCGGAGGCATCGACGTCGGGGCCAACCACCGATAGGTCCGTCGTTTCACCTTGCACGCCGTAAACGGTCGTTGCATACGCCAGGTGGAGATGCGATCCGGCGTACTCGTGAGTTATCCGTCTGAGATCGGTCGAATCGCTGGCTGCCGCCAGCAGTACATGCCGATCGGTGACGCTCTTCACTACCCAGTTTTGCCGGTTCTGGACGTCCGCCGAGGTATCGTTTCGACGGGTCTGAACGACATCTCCGGCGAAGATTGCCTGGCCGTTCTGGCCAATCGCCAGTTCGCGAGTATCGACTGTCCCAGCCGCAATTCGGTGAGCCTGGATTTCTTCGCTGACAGACTGCGCCTCTGCGTGTGTTGCGGTTACGAGCGCAATCGACCGGTGTGCGTCCGCGGCGCTCAACCAGGCGCCGACCATTGCGTTGCGGGCATCAGCGTCGCTGCTTGCGAGCACCACGTGCCCAGTGCTTATGAGCTCCTGAGCCGTACGCAGCGCCTCTTCCTTGTCATCAGGCCTGCGCAGTCTGAGGCTCAGGTCTCCCCACGTTGGATCCTCGAATCGATGGATCGTCGTGAGCTCAACTTGTCGAGTAGCGCGCCGCCAGAACAGAGCCATCGCGCCGGAGTGACCGACTGGTAGAGCTTGGTGCTGGTCGCCTACAAGGGCAACGCCGGCCCCCGTTCGGCTGACGACATCCAGAAGGGCGCGCGCAGCTTCGAGATCGAGCATCCCAGCTTCGTCGACGACGATTCGGTCGCCGGGGCGAATCGCCATATAGGGTCCCACGTACGTTCGTCCCGTCGTCGGGTCAACGTCACCGATCTTCAAACAAGACCACTCGACAGCGCCAGCTTCGTTGTTGATCCAACGCCAGCCATGATCATGCAGAAGTTGATGAAGGGACGACGATGAGCTCTTCGTTTCGCGACCCGCTACCGCAGACGCCTTCTTCGTCGGTGCGACGATGATCATGGCGCGACCCCGACGGCGGAGCGACGCACCTGCCACCTTGAGCATGGTCGTCTTGCCCGTGCCGGCCGCCCCGGAGATTGTCACGATGCGATCCGAACTTGCGATTGAGGCGGCACCCTCCACCTGTCCCTCATCGAGCGTTCGGTCGGGACCAATAGCCTTCGCGACGTCAGCGATTTCCGCAGCACTAGGCGCCTCGCCGGGCGCCGCGAGCGACTCGGTCAGATGTGCAACGGTGGCCTTGAGAGTTGCGGTGGAGGTCGCCATACGCCTCTTGATGTGTGCAGGAATGTCCGGATCCGACAGCAGCGTCACCGTGTACGTCCGCGCGGCGAGGGAAGTCACTTCGTCCACGATGTCCACGAGGTCGGTCCGGTCCGCGATGACACCAGATGCGGCGATCGCCCGGATCGCCCCGGCTCGGACATCCATGTCGCTGAACCTACCTCCTGTCGCGGTCGACCGTGAGTCGGCATCAACGATCGCCTTGGCCGCAAGCAGCTGCAGGTCGAGGTCCTCGATGGCTACTGACATTGCCGCATTCACGTCCCGCGTTCGGCCGAGCTCCGGATCGATCGCGTGGAGTTCGGACATCACGACGGACGCCCAATCCTCCTCGTTCAGCTGACCCGGCTTGTTCGGCCGGCCCGCTGCCCAAGCCCACTGATCAATCTGAGTCAGAAGGGTGGCGGAAGGCTCCTCGCCGGAATGCTGCTCCTTCCACTGACGCAGATGCGTCGCCTTATTCGCTTCGATCTGCGCAGAGCGCTTCGACAGTGGCCGCACCAGATGCTGTAGTTGCGCGATCTCCCCATCCGAGTTCAGGGTCAAGCCCTTCGCAGCCAGCGCAGCGACCCACGTCGGGTCGGTCCTTGAGGCCAGATCGCCTTCGGCGTTCACGACGTTCTGGAAGCGCAAGGCCACGCGAGTGTCGACGTTCGACCACTTCCCATCGAGCCCTAAGACCTTGACGTTCAGCCAGAGGTGGCGGTGCTTGTGCGGGTCCAGCGAACGCGACCGCTCATGCTGCAACTCGACGACTTCGATGCGAGCCAGATCCTCCCGAATGGCACCTTGCTTCCCTCGGCGGGCGTTGAGCTCGGACTGCCAGAGCTTGATGATCCGACCCCGCAGCCGGTCCTGCAGATCCTCGTACGCGTCCGCCAACTCCGTGTCCAACATCGCCGCGATCGAGAACGACTTCGGTGCATTGATCGTCGCATCCAGAATGAGATCCGCGACCGCAGACTCCAGATCGCGGCCCCGGCGTTCACTGGTGACAGGGTCGACGCCGTCGACCCAATTCTTCAGCTGGGAACGGGTGAGCAGGTCGTCCCGGATGGTGCCATTCTCGACGATGTAACGGGTCATCACCGCGTCCGCGTAGCCGGCCGCGGCTAGGGCGCCGTCGGCAGTCTTGGCCGTCAGGGTCGCGTCGCAGACGCCACCGAAGGCGTAGCGGACCGCCTGCTTGACCCCTTGGGCCGCCTGCCCGCGCTTCCAACGCGCCACTCCACCTCTCACACTTAGAACTTCCGGTTGCGCGCGCATTCTGGCGCGCACGGAGCGCGCACACTCGAAGAGTGCCTACGTGCATTCGCTCTTTTCCTTTGGCTTGTCGTCCCTCTTGTCTGCTCTCGTTTCTGGTCTCGTTCTCTCGTTGGTCTCTTTCGCCTTGGTTCCCTTCGTTGTGGTGTTCCCCCGTTTCTTCGGTCACTTATCATCGGCCTTGTTTGGTTCGGGAGGTTGGTCTTTATGGCTAGACGTTTCCCTCGGGAGTTCCGTGTTCGTGCGATCGAGTTAGTCCGGATCAGCGACCGCCCGTTGTCGCAGGTCGCCCGCGAGCTCGGCATCTCGAACTCCGCGTTGTATCGGTGGGTGGCCGAGGACGACTTCGCGAAAGAGCAGGCGGAGAAAGCCGCCGGGGTGGTGCCGGTGCTCGATGCTGATGAGCAGGCCGAGCTGGTCCGGTTGCGCAGGGAGGTGCGCCGCCTGGAGACGGAGAACGAGATCCTGAAACGCGCGGCAGCGTATTTCGCGAAGGAGAACGTGCTCCCAAAACATCTTTCCGACTGATCGAGCAGCTGACGACCGAGAACCCGAAACGGTTCAAAGTCGCGACGGTCAGCCGGTTGTTAGGGGTCTCCCGCTCCGGCTACTACACCTGGGCCAAGCATCATGTCTCTGCCCGCAAGGCCCGGGATGAGGAGATCGCCGCGGTGATCGGACGACTCCGGTCGGAGAAGGGGGCGTTCTTCCACACCTACGGGTCACCCAGGATGCACGCCGAGCTGCGAATGGGGCACGGGTTCAGGATCGGTCGGAAGCGGGTGGAGCGGATCATGCGCGAGCGCGGCTGGGCTGGCGCGGTCAAACGCAAGTTCCGGTTCCGCGCCAACCCGGCCACCAGCGAAGATAAGGTCAACCGCAACTTCCACGTTCCGGGCCCGAACCGGCTCTGGCTGGGTGACATCACCGAGCACCACACCGCGGAGGGGAAGGTCTACTGCGCCGTCGTCCTGGACGCTTACAGCCGGCTCGCGATCGGCTGGTCGATCGGATCCCGGATGACCGCGGACCTGGTGGTGGATGCGTTGCAGATGGCCCGCTGGAGGCGGTTCGGGGTCCGCGGGGCGATCATGCACTCCGACCATGGTTCCCAATACACCTCCTGGGCCTTCACCTCCCGCGTCCACGAAGCCGGCCTGATCGCCTCCATGGGCAGCGTCGGCGACTGCTACGACAACGCGATGATGGAATCCTTCTGGTCCGGGATGCAGATCGAACTCCTCGACAGCCAACCCTGGGCCACCAGACGGCAACTGGGGACGGCGATGTTCTCCTGGATCGAAGCCTGGTAGAACCCCCGCCGCAGGCACTCCTCCCTGGGCTACCACTCACCGGCCGACTACGAGAAAATCGTCCCGACGACAGTCACCCTGGCTGCCTGAAACGACACATCAAACTGTCCGAAGAACCGGGGGAAGATCACCTTGGTTTCCTTCGTTGCTTCTTGTCTCTTCGTCTCGCCTCTTCTTGTCACGGCCATCTCTCCCGCTCAGCATTTGTCGCCTCTTGCTCCGACCCCGCCTCGCGCCGCTCCCGAGCGTGAAAGAACCCCGACCCACTCAAGATGGGTCGGGGTTCTTTTCGCTCGCTCGTGATTACTGGTCGAGCATCCCCGCGATGCTGTGAACCGCCGCGAGGACGCGGGAGGCCGAGTCGCGAATCACAGTGACATCCTCGTCACTCCATCCGGCGATGTAGCCGATGCTGTACGCGCTGGTATCGAATCCGCACAGACCAGCGACCACGAAGGCGACCGACTCAGCCTCGACCTCCATGCGGCCGCGGTGCTGTCGATACTCCTCGACGCTGTCGATATGGCGGAGCTCAATGTGCGCCGTCTCGTGAATCAGAGTCTTCGCGGACTGCTCGACGCTGATGCCTTCCGCGAGGATCACTCGCAGCGTCTTGGGGTCGGTGTATCCGCTGGCACGGGTCAACGGCTCGCGGCTGATCGTCCATCCTCGGGACTCCAGGTGATCGCTCAGCGGAGCAATCAGGCCGTGGTCTTGGTCGCCTGTGAGTTGCTGCGTGGGATCACTTGGGAGCGGGTCGGCTCCCTCGATCGGGTCGGTCTGCGCGATGTCGAAAACGGACAGAGTCGGGAAGTACCGGACGACACGCCCTTCATCGGACGAGGTGTCATCGTCAGCAGCGGTCTCGGTCTTTTTCTCGCGATACCCGAAGATCTTGATTGACTTCTCACCCTTGCGGACCTGTCGCCCTTTGGCCTGCCATTGCCGGAAACCGGCGACCATGGTCGCGTCCGGTTTCTGCGCGAGGATCAGCAGAAGGTTGTTCAGGCTGTAGTTGTGGAATGAGCGGGCGAACTCAAGGAATGCCCGCCACTGGCCGCTGTCGGCGAGCTGCTGGACCTGCTCCACGATCGACGCGTGCAGTGCCTCCGCCTCTGCCTGTCGGTCCGCCGCGTCTCGGGTGATGGTCGTGTTGCTCATGATTCGCTTGCTCCTTTGTCCACTCGTCTTTCTCGCCGTCCCGGCACGAAGATCAAGAACGGGTGGAGGTCGAGCAGCGACCGACAGGAGCGGTTGCTAAGTGGAGGAGCGCAGCGACGGAGTCTGCAAATAGCGAGGGTCGGGAGCGGAGCAGCCGGAGGCCGTTACGATCGCAGGCCGGAGCGGGGAGAAGACACACATATCGCGCCGACACAGTCGGCTCCGCGCAAAAGGTCCAAACTCAGTTCCGGAAACCCCCATGCGCGTCCGCGCGACTGGCCCATCTGCCGAGTCGCGCTGTTTGCGTATCGGGTGCCATGTCGCGGAGTTATCGTGAACTATGTCGACCAATGGCTCGGTGGAGTGCTCTTGCTGCGGTCGGGAACGGCTCCGGCGCCAGGTTCATGCGCTCGGTGAGCGCCATGACGTGTACGTGTGCCGACGCTGCGGCTTCTGGATTGCCTTCTTCTGGCGCGGAGACCGCACAGACGTCACTGGTTGAGGAGCTCGTCGGATTCCTCAGTGGCGGATCCGTCAGTCGAGCACGGGTGCGACGGTCCCGGCTCCGCCATCGACCGTAACCGTTTGCCCGGTGCGCAACCGTGCGGTTGCGTCGCCCGTGCCCACGACCGCGGGGATGCCGTACTCGCGAGCGATCAGCGACGCATGGGCTGCGAGCGTGCCGCCGTCGGTGACGACGGCCGCAGCGAGCGAGAACAGCTGGGTCCAGGCAGGTGCGGTCGCTTTGGCGACGAGGATGTCCCCGGACCGGAAGTCGGCAAAGTCTTCCGGTCCGGTGACGACCCGAACCGTGCCCGTTGCCCGTCCGACGCTGGCGGGGTGGCCAACGATGACGCCGTCAGGAAGAGGCGTCGCGCCTCGGGCTCGATTGACTGCGCGGGCGATGGGGTCCCCGATCAGTCGCGGTGGCGTGCCGAGTGTGAGCGGCGCATCTAGGCGTCGTTGCCTCTCCCAGCCGGCGAGTCGGCGGACCGCGTGCTCGTGGTGATCGGTAGTCGGGTCGCGGAGTTCGTTGTGGGTGAGGAAGAAGTCATCGTCAGGGTCCGCGATCGCTCGGGCAGTTGTCAGTTCATGACCGATGTGCTGAGCGCATTGGCGCAGCAGGGGCCAGCCGAGCGTGAGGTCGCGGGTTTGTTCCTCGCGGAGGATCGCGTATCGCTGCGCCACTTCGACGAGCGCGTCGAACCTGACCACGAGGCGCGGACGGTCACTCAGTGCTGCCCGTGCGGCGGCTTCGACATCGGATCGCTTCTGCGGGAGGGCATCGATTCGTGCGCGGTCATCGGGTGCCCTTTCTGGCGCCGTCGTCTGAGGGGACGAGTGTTCTCCGGCTGTCGGGAAGTACCAGTCCAACGAGTAGACCGCATGAGCGGGAGGGGTGGTTTCGGTTCGCGTGAGGCCGCGCAGCAACGCTTCGGCGCCCGCTTCGCCGGCTGCGGTCCCGTCGAGGCGTGAAGCCAGGTGTTTCGACCAGAATGTGGAGAGCGCGCCCTCCATCTTCCAGGCGGACCCTCCTACGACCGCGAGCCACCAGAGGTACTGGCCGGCGAGTGAACAGATGTGGTCGACAAGCTCCTCCGCTTCGCTCACGGTCGTGGGAGCTGGGGCCGCTTCCACGAAAGCTCGATAGGTCGGAAGGATCCGCTCACGCCAGTCGGCCTCCATGCCCCGCAGGGTCGCGTGATCGGCCGCGGGAGGGTTGCTCGAGACCCGCGCGAGCACGTTGTAGAGGAACCATGGCGCGCGCCCCCGGCTCTCGATTAGGACGTGCCAGAGCGTGGGCGCTGATGGTGTCGGGGTCGTGTTGTAGTACCAGCCATTCACGGTGGCGTAGGGGAACGGGACTTTCACTCGTGCTGATGCCCACATTCCTGCGAGGTATCCCGCTTCCAGACGCGGAATGATCCATTCGGCGAACAGTGGAGTCATTGCTTCGGGGAGCCATTCGCCGAGACGGAAGTTCCTGGACCACAGTCCCGGTCCGGGCGGGTCCAGTCGACCGGTTCGGGAAGCGCCGTCATCGGTCGGGCCTGGATGAGGAACAGCCGGCCCCCATCATCGATGGCCCACTCGATGTCTTGCGGTGAGCCGAAAACCCCTTCCGCCTGATACGCGAGCTCCGCAACCGCAATCGCCTCGGCGGGGCTGAGGACATCTTGGTTCTGCGCGCGGTGGGCGTGGCCGTGCTTCACGATCCATTGCTCGGCGGTCGCCTCTCCGGAGACAAGCGGTTCAGCTAGGCCGCGGACAGCGCTGACCACTGCCTCGTCTCTGGTCCCCGTCAACGGGTTCGCGGAGAAGGCGACTCCCGCTGCGACCGGGGCAACCATCGTTTGAACGAGAACCGCCATCGGCGATCGGGCCACAGGGGACCGCCGTGATTCGTACGCGGAAACCCGCTCGGTTGCAGCTGAGGCGAAGACACTCCGAATCGCCTTCGCGAGATCGGGGATCTCCACGTCGAGCAGGGTCTCGTACAGACCGGCATAGGACGCGTCGGCGAGGTCTTCGGCGGACCCGGATGAACGCACCGCGAAGCGGCCGTTTCCGAGGTGTGCAGCAGCGCCCGCGACGGCTTCATCGAAGCGCCGGCCGAGCTCCGCTAACGCGTCGTCAGTGATGACGAATCCCTGGGGCACCCGAAATCCGGCCGCTGCGGCGACCGCGAGGTTGGCGGCTTTGCTTCCCCAGAGCGTCCGGTCAGCAGCGGCGTCGGACAGCTCAGGAAGTGCTCGTTGTTCATCCAACTGAATCACCACCAATACGTAGCGACACTACATGTAGCAGTGCTACTATAAGTCTCGCCGGGACGGAACACCAGCGCGTTCTCTTCGCCCCGTCGCTACGCCGGAGGTGGTGGGGTCGTGAGATCTGAAGCTCTCAAAGGGCACCTGGACGGGCTTCTCCTCGCGGTGCTCGAGAACGAACCGCGCCACGGGTACGCCATCATCGAAGCGTTGCGTGCCGGCAGTGGGGGAACGTTCGACTTGCCGACCGGCACCGTCTATCCGGCGCTCCACCGGCTGGAGCGAGCCGGCCTCGTGGGCAGCCACTGGCATGTCATCGGAGGCAGACGACGCCGGGAATACGAGCTCACCGCCTCCGGTCGGCGCGCGCTCCGCGACGAACGGGCGGGCTGGGCGGAATTCGCAGATGCCGTCACTGCCCTCCTCCACGGGAGTCGTCCGTCGGAGGGCGCATCATGAGACGGACTCTCGGCGCTCGCGCGGAGTCATGCGAACAGAGCGACGTCATCGAGGCGTATGTGGCTGAGCTGCGTTCCTATCTGCGTGGACCCGCCATGGTCAAGTCGCGGGTGGTCGAGGAGATCGCCGTCGATCTCGAATCGGCGATCGGAAAGTTCAGGAGGCTTGGCCTTGATGCCTCGGAAGCCGCCGCGGCGGCCGTTGCGGAGATGGGGCAGGCGAAGGAAGTCGCGGAAGGCTTCGCTGATGAGCTCGCGATCGCGGAAGCGCGTGCAACGCTCCGGTCGCTACTGATCACCGGACCGTTGGTCGGCTTCTGGTGGTTGATGCTTCTGGCGCCTGCCGGCTGGATGTCGCAGCCTGGTGAGCTGATCGCGGCCATCCCGATCCTGCCCGCTGTGGCAATGGCCCGTCGCAGCCGGCGTTCTCACGCTCGCCACGACAGGATCGCTCATTCGTTGGCTAGCAGCGTCACCACCGCGACGCGCGATTCTCGCCGCTGCATCCGTGGGGACGGTCTGCGTCGCGGCCGATCTGCTCGTTCTCACAACCTTAACCGTGCGACTGGCGAGCGGATCCGGGGGATCAATCGCGGTGGGACTCGTCGCTATGGCCGCCATTGCTAGCCTTGTGCGTCTGCCTTTTGCGGTCTGGGCGACGTCACGCTGCCTGTGCACGCGATCACTCCTCCCGCCGGTTCGACCTTTGACGACCTGAGCGTCAGCCCGCCGGCGAAACGAAAATGTCGAGCGGGATCTCTCACCCGCGGGTTGTCACTGGTGACCTGTGGTTGCGGTGTTTGAGCACGGCGCGGACGATGAGCGGAGTCCCGACGATCGCGGGAAGGAACCAGAACGACCAGGTGGGTAGGAGGCGCCAAACGGGGAGTTGGGGTCCGTTGTCGACGTAGAAGGCAGTGAGCATGGCTACGTACGAAATACCCATAGCGATGATGTGGGGTGCATCCCCTGGCCGGTGGAGCCGCCGATAAGCGAAGCCATACGTGGCGGCGGCGGCCGCGACCGCTCCGGCCGCAACGAGGGGTGCGTCGGTCGGCCAGCGGAATGCCGACATCGCGCAGGCGGTCGTGAAGACGACCAGGATCGCACCGAAGTAGAAGCGCCCGGCGACAATGTGCCGGCCTGAGCCTTTGCGGCTGAACATCGCGATGAGTCCCGTGACGATCGCAACCAGCGCGGTCGTGACGTGGATTCCGAGCAGCACCAGGAAGGCGAGGGAGAGCGACGCGACGTCGAGTCCGAGTAGGGGGGCCATGTGCACGAGCGCGTCTCCCTTCGTCGCGCTCAGGCTAGACCTGGAGGCGGTGTCCTCGGGCTACGCCTTCCGTCGCTCGATGAGGATGGTGTCTCGCCATTGCCCCGCCCACGGCCCGTAGGTCATGAACGCGATGCGTTCACGGTGGCCGACTTGGCGGAAACCGGCGCGGTCGTGGAGGTGGAGGCTGGCAGTGTTCTCACGGAAGATGCTGGACTGGATGGTCCAGATGTCGGCGGCGTCGCAAGCCGTGATGAGTGCGTCCAGGAGTTGTCGTCCGAGTCCGCGACCGCGTGCGCGGTCGGCGACGTAGACCGAGTGCTCGACGACGCCGCGGTACACCTCCCGGCTCGACACGGGCGACACCGCCGCCCAGCCCGCCAATCCGTCGTCGTCAACCGCCACCAATCGGCCGACCGTCAGCTTTCCGGCGTCGAAGTGCTCCCAGGTCGGTGGAGCGGACTCGAAGGTGGCGTTGCCTGTGGCGATGCCCTCCGCGTAGATGCGCTCGACTTCCGGCCAATCCTCCGGCCTGAGCGCCCGGATGGTCATGCCGCCGCGGTAGCCAGGAGTGCGGAGACGCGGTCGAGGCTACCCGGGACGAGCTTGTAGTACGCCCAGGTACCCCGCTTGGAACGGGTGAGGTAACCGGCGTCCATCAGGATCTTGAGGTGGTGGGAGACCGTCGGCTGGCTGAGGCCGATCGGTTCGGTGAGGTCGCAGACGCAGGCTTCGTCGCCGTCGGAGGCGGCCACGATCGAGAGCAGCCGCAGCCGGGTGGGATCGCTGAGCGCCTTGAACGCGACGGCCATCGCTTCGGCGTCCGCGAGTGAGAGCACGTCCTTGGTGACCGGTGTGCAACAGGCACCGACAGGGGTGATGGGGAGTGCTTCCAGGGTGCTCATGGATCCATCCTAGCGACAATATTGACAAACTTCGATGGATGGGTGCAGGATCAACGCATCGAAGAACATCAATGGAGGATGAGATGACTCTGGTCGACCTGACCACCCCCGCCGCGCGCAGCAGCCGTCTCGACGGGCTGCCTGTCGCGATCATCGGCGCCGGCCCGATCGGACTGGCCGCGGCAGCGAACCTCGTCGAACGTGGCATCGACTTCGTCGTCTACGAAATCGGCGCCGACGCTGGAGCGAGTATCCAGAAGTGGGCGCACATCAGGTTCTTCTCGCCGTGGCGGCACCTGGTCGACCCGGCTTCTCGCCGCCTTCTGGAAGCCACCGGGTGGACCGCTCCGGAGGCCACGGGGCTGCCGACGGGCGGCGAGTTCGTCACCGCGTATCTCGAGCCGCTTTCGAAGCTGGACGCGATCGCCTCCCGCATCCGCTACGGCGTCGCCGTGGACGCGGTCAGCCGGGAGGGCATGGACCGCACACGCAGCGCCGGCCGCGCCGACACCCCGTTCCTGCTGCGCATCACCGACGCCGACGGCGTCCAGGAGGTCACCGCCAGTGCCGTCATCGACGCCTCTGGCACCTACCTCACCCCGAACAGCCTGGCCTCCTCCGGTCTCGACCCGCTCGGGCTCTCAGCGGTCGCCGAGCATGTCTCGCACGCGCTCCCGGATGCGGTCGGCCGTGAGCGCGACCGGTTCGCGGGCAAGCGCGTCACCGTCGTCGGCGCCGGGCACTCGGCCGCGAACACGCTGCTGAACCTCGCCGCGCTGAAGCGAGAGGTACCGGAGACGCAGATCACCTGGCTGATCCGCAACGCCAGCGCCATCCGGGTCACGACCTCCGAGGATGACGAACTGATCGCCCGCACCGCGATCGGCAAGCGCGTCGACCGGCTGATCGCCACCGGCGCGATCCAGCAGCTCGACCGGTTCGAGATCCTCCGCCTGGCTCCCATCGACGGCGGTGTCCGGCTGATCGGGCAGCGCGCCGGCGAGCTGGTCGAGCATGACACCCACGTGGTCGTCAACGCGACCGGGTTCCGCCCGAACCTGGACATGCTGCGCGAGATCCGGCTGGAGCTCGATGACATCGTGGAGGCGCCGGCTCGGCTGGCGCCGCTGATCGACCCGAACGTCCATTCGTGCGGCACGGTCGAGCCGCACGGGTTCGCCGAGCTGCGGCAGCCGGAGCCGAACTTCTTCCTGGCCGGGATGAAGTCCTACGGCCGCGCCCCGACGTTCCTGCTCGCCACCGGATACGAGCAGGTCCGCTCGATCACCGCCTACCTCGCCGGCGACATCGCCTCCGCGACGAACGTTCAACTGGTGCTGCCCGCCACGGGCGTGTGCTCCACCGGGACGTCCGGGTCGTCCTGCTGCTCCTGATCTCACTCCGGCACCGCGTGCGCATAGACTTGCGTCTATGGGTGGGGTGCCGGAACCGGACGCGCTGCGCAGCTTGAAGCGAATCAGCGATCCCACGCGGGCGCGCATCCTCCGACTCCTGCTCGACGCCCGCGACGGACGCGGCTCGGTCACCCGCCTCGCCGAGAAACTCGGGCTGCGGCAGCCGACCGTCTCCCATCACCTGAAGCTGCTACGCGAGGAGGGCCTGGTCGAGCGCACCCAGGAGGGCCGCACCGCCTGGTACACGATCACGGCGGATCAGCTAGACAGGGTCGCCGAACTCGTCCGCCACGAACGACCCGCCGAAGACGGCGCAGCGACGGATCGGATCATCGAGGACCTCGCCCTCCGCTACCGCGGCGTCCTGTCCCGGGAGAGCGTCGAGCAGTACGTCCAGGACAGCTACGACCGCCTCGACGGCCGCAAGAACCGGGCATCGCTGACCAGCGCGTTCGCCGTCTCCCGCCTCGACGCCCTCCTCCGATCCACCGGCGAGCGGGCCGGGGTGCCCGAGGTGCTGTTCGTGTGCGTGCAGAACGCCGGCCGCTCCCAGCTCGCGTCGGCGATCCTTCGGCAGCTCGCCGGCGACCGGGTCCGCGTCCGTACCGCCGGTTCCGAACCCGCTGACGCGGTCCGCTCGACGATCGTGACCGTGCTGGATGAGGTCGGCACCCCGCTCGGTGGTGAGTTCCCCAAGCCGTTGACCGACGAGGCGGTTCGGGCTGCGGACTACGTGATCACGATGGGTTGCGGCGACGCCTGCCCGATCTACCCGGGTCGCGAGTACCTGGACTGGGACGTCCCCGACCCCGTCGGCCAGCCCCTCGCCGCAGTTCGCGCGATCCGCGACGACATCGAGGAACGCGTCCGCGGCCTCCTGACCCGGATCGATGCTGAACGGCTCGTGAACACCCCGGCGACCGACTAGCAAAACCATAGACGTGCATCTATGCTTTCTGTACGAGAGAAAGCGAGCCCCGCCATGTCTGACACCAAGCCCACCGTCCTCTTCGTCTGCATCCACAACGCCGGCCGCTCCCAGATGGCCGCCGGGTACATGCGCGAACTCTCCGGAGGCCGCGTCGACGTCCTCTCCGCCGGCTCCGAGCCGAAAGACCAGATCAACCCGGTCGCGATCCAGGTCATGGCCGAGGAGGGCATCGACATCGCGGGCGAGCAGCCGAAGATCCTCACCACCGAGGCCGTCAAGGAGTCCGACGTGGTGATCACGATGGGCTGCGGCGACACCTGCCCGATCTTCCCCGGTAAGCGCTACGAGGATTGGGACCTCACCGACCCGGCCGGCCGCCCGGTCGAGGAGGTCCGCCCGATCCGCGACGATATCAAGCAGCGCGTCGAGAACCTGCTCGCCGAGCTCCTTCCCGCGGCGGTGTGAGACCCATGACCATCGACGCGACGGGGCGCCGAGCCCAACCGGAACTCGCCTACCCGGAACAGTATCTGCGCCGCCTGGCCGACGAGCTGGCGGCCAAGTTCGAGGGCATCTTCAACCGGGAGACCGTCGAACGGTACGTGCTGGAGTCCTACACCGCCTTGCTGCGCACCGCGACGGTGAAGGCGCACCTGGCGACCCGCACCATCCACTTCGCGACCGAACGGCTGACCGCGCTCGCGCAGGCCAAGGGCGCCCTGCCGGTGATCTGGCCCGAAGTGCTGTTCGTCTGCGAGCAGAACTCCGGCCGCTCCCAGATGGCTGCCGTCCTCACCGAGGCACTCTCCGGCGGCCGCGTCCACGTCCGCTCCGCCGGATCGATGCCCGCCCACGAACTGAACCCGGCCGTCGTCGAGGTGATGACCGAACTCGGGCTCGACATGAGCCGCGAGTTCCCCAAGCCCCTGACCGACGACGTCGTCCAGGCCGCCGACGTCGTGGTGACGATGGGGTGCGGCGACGCCTGCCCGATTTACCCTGGCAAGCGCTACCAGGACTGGGAACTGCAGGATCCGCAGGGCCAGCCCGTCGACACCGTCCGGGGCATCCGCGACGAGGTGGAGCAGCACGTGCGCGAGCTGCTCAAGAGTCTGGAGGTGACGCCCGCGTGAGCGTCGAGAACGTCGTCGTCATCGGCTCCGGCCCCGCCGGCTACACCGCCGCGATCTACCTGGCCCGCGCCGGCCTAGAACCGATCGTGCTGACCAGCTCCGTCGAGATCGGCGGAGCCCTGGTCAACACCACCGAGGTCGAGAACTTCCCCGGATTCATCGACGGCATCCAAGGCCCCGACCTGATGGAAAACCTGCGCCAGCAGGCCGAACGCTTCGGCGCCCGCCTCGTCTACGACGACGCCACCGCCGTCGACCTCGCCAGCGACATCAAGACAATCACCACCGGAGGCGGCGTCACCTACCAGGCGCACGCCGTCGTCCTCGCGATGGGGTCAGCGCATCGCAAGCTCGGCGTCGCCGGGGAGGACCGGCTCTCCGGATATGGGATCTCCTGGTGCGCGACCTGCGACGGTGCGTTCTTCCGCGACCAGGACATCGCCGTCGCCGGCGGTGGCGACTCCGCACTGGAAGAGGCTATGTTCCTCACCCGGTTCGCCAACTCCGTCACCCTCATCCACCGCCGCGACGAACTCCGCGCCTCCCAGATCATGCAGGACCGGGCTCTCGCGAACCCGAAGATCACCGTGCGCTGGAACACCCAGATCGACGAAGCCCACGGCGACGACAAGCTCAACGGGCTCACCCTGCGCGACACCGTTACCGGGCAACCCGGGACTCTTGATGCCACCGGACTGTTCGTCGCGATCGGCCACGACCCCCGGAGCGCCCTCGTCGCCGGACAGATCGACCTCGACCCCGACGGCTACGTCAAGGTCGCCCATCCCACAACGGCGACCAACCTGCCAGGCGTGTTCGCCTGCGGCGACCTCGTCGACCGCCGCTACCGGCAAGCGATCACTGCGGCCGGCACCGGCTGCGCCGCCGCGCTCGACGCCCAGCATTACCTCGCGGGACGTGCCCCGGTCGTGAAGCAGGCCGTGGCAGTCAACGCATGAGCGCGACCACGGAGGCTGCGAAACAGATCCGGATCCCAACTATCGCGGTCCTCCGTCCGGCGCTGGCCGAGTTCGTTGGAAGCGCTGGACTCACTGCGGTGGTCGTGGGGTCTGGGATCGCGGCTCAGCATCTCTCGCCCGGAGACACTGGGCTCCAACTGCTCGAGAATGCCCTAGCCACGGCCCTGGGACTGACCGTGCTCGTCCTGGTCTTCGCACCGAGCTCCGGCGCTCAATTCAACCCGGTCGTCTCGCTTGTCGACGCGGCCGCTGGCGGGAGGCCCTGGCGAGGCCTGTGGTCGTACATCCCCGCGCAGGTCCTCGGCTGCCTTGTCGGGGCGGTGCTGGCGAACCTGATGTTCGAGCAGCCGGCTGCCCGATGGAGCAGCACCGAACGCGCGACTCCAGCGCACCTGCTCGCCGAAGTCGTCGCAACCGCCGGGCTGATCCTGGTCATCTTCGTCCTCGCCCGCACCGGCCGCGCTGCCATCGTCGCCCCAGCAGTCGGCGCGTACATCGGAGCCGCCTACTGGTTCACCAGCTCCACCAGCTTCGCCAACCCCGCCATCACCATCGGCCGCACCATCACCGACACCTTCGCCGGCATCGCACCAGGAAGCGCGCCCTGGTACATCGGCGCTCAGCTCATTGGGGCAGGCCTCGGGCTGGCAGCTGTGCGAGTCTTCGCCCCCAACTCCAGCGTTACGCGCTAGATGTTGCTGGCCATAACGTTGTGGTCACGTAGGAAGGTCGCGGCAGGAGGCTCCGCCTCTGCGCGCGTCATCTCGGATTGGCTACAGGTACCTGCAGACCTCGTCGGCGTTGCAGGTCTCGGGTTCGGGTTCTGCGGCTGCGTCGCGGAGGGCGGCAACGTTGTCGCGGAGGGAGACGAGATCCGAGATCTGGCGCTCAATGTCCTTCAGACGAACGTCTAGGAGGTCCCGGACGTGGCCGCAGGGAATCTCGCCTCCATCGCGGATGTCGAGGATCTGTTTGATCTGCGCGAGGGTAAGTCCGGCAGCCTGGCCGCGGTGGATGAAGTCGATCCGAGTCGCTGCTTCCGGATCGTAGTCGCGGTATCCCGACGCGGTGCGCTCGGCCGCGGGAAGCAGGCCCTGCTCCTCGTAGAACCGCAGGGTCTTGGCGGTGGTGCCGGCCGCCTCGGCGAGTTCGCCGATCCTCATCTGGGTCTCCGATGTGTCACAGGTCGCACTTGACCTTCCCCCGTACTGGAAGGTCCATTGTGGCTGCATCAAGAGCAATTCTCAAGACTCAGGGGAGGAATCGGGATGCAGTCCAGGTACGACCTTGCGATCATCGGATCGGGTGGCGCCGCGTTCGCCGCCGCCATCCGCGCGACCACGCTCGGCAAGTCGGTGGTGATGATCGAGCGCGGCACTTTCGGCGGCACGTGCGTGAACACCGGCTGCGTGCCGTCGAAGGCGCTCATCGCCGCCGCTGAGGCCCGCCAGACCGCTGCCGAGGCGGGCAACCGTTTCCCGGGGATCGCCACCACAGCGGACGACGTGGACATGCCCGCGCTGATCAGCAGCAAGCAGGACCTCGTCGAGGAACTTCGGGGTGAGAAGTACGTCGACGTCGCCGACGCCTACGGCTGGCAGATCCGCCACGGCGACGCTGCGTTCGCCGGCACGCCAGAAGCGCCCGTTCTTGAGGTCACCGCGACTGACGGTGCGGTCGAGACGATCGACGCTGATCACTACCTGGTCGCCACCGGCGCCAGCGCATGGGCCCCACCGATCGACGGTCTTGAGGAGGCCGGCTACCTGACCTCGACCACGGCGATGGAGTTGACCAAGGTTCCCGACTCGCTGCTGGTGCTCGGCGGCGGCTACGTCGCCTTGGAGCAGGCCCAACTGTTCGCCCGGCTCGGGTCGAAGGTCACCCTGCTGGTTCGTTCCCGGCTGGCGTCGAAGGAGGAGCCGGAGGTATCCAAGGCGCTGCAGGAGGTCTTCGCCGACGAGGGCATCCGCGTGGTCCGCCGTGCGGTCCCGACCCACGTTGCCCGTGACGACGTCAGGGGCCAGGTTGTTGTCACCGCTGACATCTCCGGCGGCGAGCAGGAATTCCACGCCGAACAGGTCCTCGTCGCCCTCGGCCGCCGACCGGTCACCGATGGGCTGAACCTCGATGCGGTGGAGGTGAAGACCGGCGACACGGGCGAGATCGTGGTCACCGACCAACTGCAGTCCTCCAACCCCCGGATCTGGGCAGCCGGCGACGTGACCGGGCACCCCGAGTTCGTCTACGTCGCCGCCCACCACGGCAACATGGTCGCTGAGAACACGTTCGCTGGCGCTGAGCGGTCGGTGGACCACAGCCGGCTGCCGCGGGTGACCTTCACCAGTCCGGCGATCGGCGCGGTCGGGATGACCGAGGCCCAGGTGCTCGCTGCCGGGATCCGCTGCGACTGCCGCGTCCTGCCGCTGGACTACGTGCCCCGGGCGCTGGTCAACCGCGACACCCGCGGCTTCATCAAGATCGTCGCCAACGCTGAGACCGGCGAGATCCTCGGCCTCACCGCCGTCGCCAAAGACGCCGGCGAGCTCGCCGCCGCCGGTGTCCACATCCTCGGCAAGACCGTCACCGAGGTCGCCGACGCATGGGCGCCCTACCTGACCATGACCGAAGGCATCCGGATCGCCGCCAAGGCCTTCACCACCGACATCTCCAAGCTGTCCTGCTGCGCGTGACCCGCAGCCGACAGCCTCCACCCGACTCATGAAGAAGGTACCGCCATGTCGGAGCTCACGACGCAACTGCCCGAACGACTCAACAACACCGAAGAGACCGGCCTTGACGCCGTCCTATTGATCCCGCTGCTGCGGCTGATCGTCGAGGGCGGCCCGGTCACCGTCGAGCAGTTCGCCGCGGCCGCCGGCCGTCCGGTCGACGACGTACGCACGGGTCTGGCCGCGGTGCCGGACACCGAGTACGACGACCAGGGCCGCATCATCGGCCAGGGCCTCACCCTGCGCCCCACCCCTCACCGGTTCACCGTGGCCGGTGAGGAGCTCTACACCTGGTGCGCCCTGGACACCCTGATCTTTCCGACCCTGCTCGAGCGCGCGGCGAGCGTGGAGTCGGTCTCCCCGACCAGCGGCGAGCCGATCCGGGTCACCATCAACCCCGTCGCCGGCGTCACCAGCGTCGAACCCGCCACCGCGGTGGTGTCGCTGGTCAACCCCGACCAGATCACCTCGATCCGGTCCTCCTTCTGCAACCAGGTCCACTACTTCACCTCCGATGAGGACGCCGCGGGCTGGCTGGCCGAGCACCCCCGCGCCGAGGTCGTGCCCGTGGCCGTTGCCTATCGGATCGGTACCGACCTCACGACCGGCTTCCTCAACCAGTTCCAGGCCAACGCGGCAGTGGCCGACGACGGCCACTGCCGCTGCTGACCAAGAACACCGAAGGGAACTCCACTCCGATGAAGTCCAACCACGACGACCAACCGGGAGGCAGCGGCCTGCTCCTCGGAGCCGGGGCCGCGCTGCTCATGGTCGCCTGCTGCGCCCTACTTCCCTTGCTCCTCGCCGGTGGTCTGCTGGCCAGTGTCGGCGGGTTCCTCGGCAACCCCTGGGTGATCGGCACCGGCATCGCCGTCCTGGTGCTCGCGGTCCTCGCGACCACGCGGCGCCGCAGCGGCGGCAACAACGCCAGGCATGGCTGTTGCCCGCCTGTGAACTCCACCCACCCCAGCGACACGAAGGACGACCAGAACCGATGACGCTTACCCGCACCCGCCGCGCGACCCTCTCGGTCGCCGGCCTCCTGCTTGCAGGCTCCCTGGCTCTGACCGCCTGCGGAAACACCGACGCCACACCAGCCGCAGATGCGGGCACGCCAGCGGCGGTTACTAGCATCGACGGCCAGATGGTCAGCCTGCCCGCCAGCGGGAAGCCGACCGCGGTGTTCTTCTTCTCCGTCGGCTGCGGCGAATGCGTTGAAGGCGTCCGCTCCCTCGGCGAGGCCGCCACCGCTGCCGAGAAGTCGGGTGCTGGGGCGAGCTTCCTCGCCGTCGACATGGACCCCGGCGAGTCCAAGGAGACCATCGAGGGATTCATGGAGTACGTCGACGCCGAACACGTCCCGGCCGCCATAGACGAGGGTGCCGCCTTGTCCCAGCGATTCGACGTTGCCGCCCTGTCCACCCTCATCGTCATCGACGGCGACGGCAAGGTGACCTTCCGTGCCACCGAGCCCGACGCGAAGACGATCACCGCCGAACTCGTCAAGGCCGGAGCCTGATCCATGGGCGGATTGCTCAGCCTCGCCTTCGCCGCCGGCATGGTGGCGCCGGTCAACCCATGCGGGTTCGCGCTGCTGCCGGCCTGGATCAGCCAGACCCTCGGCGACGCTGACGCCTCGCCCGTCCCGGTGCGGCTGCTGAGGGCCCTGCGGTCCGGAATCGCACTGGCGATCGGGTTCGCCGGCACCCTCGCAGCTGCGGGCCTGCTGGTGAGCGCCGGGGCTCGGGGCCTGATCCAGGCAGCGCCCAAACTCGGTCTCGCCGTAGGCGTCCTACTGGTGCTCCTCGGCCTGTGGATGCTGGCCGGCCGTTCGATCTCCGTGCGGTTGCCCCGGATCACCGGCCGAGCAACCGAAGGCCTCCCGCCAACCGCCCGGATGCTGGTCTTCGGGATCGGCTACGCCCTCGCCTCCCTGTCGTGCACCTTCGGAGTGATCCTTGCTGTCATCGCCCAGGCACAGGCCACCGCCAGCTACGCGGGGCTGCTGCTGGTCTTCGGTGTCTACGCCGCCGGCTCAGCCAGCATCCTGCTGCTGCTCGCACTCGCGACCACCGCCGCGGGTACCGGCCTAACCCGCCACGTCGCACGCCTCGGGAGTTATGGCCCCCGGATCACCGGCGCCGTCTTGCTGCTCACCGGCGTCTACCTCGCGTGGTACTGGTGGCCCGCCGCCACCGCCGACAACAACCTCGTCGCGACCGGCCGTGCCGGCGGTGTCGCCAGGCTCTCAACGACCCTGTCCGGCTGGGTTCAGGCTCACACGGCGCCGATCGCGGCGCTCGCGGTCATCTCCCTCCTCGTAGTACTCGCCCTTGGCGCCGCCCATAGGCGGCGTCGAGCCAGTTCCGAATCGCCGGAGGCCTGCTGCGACACCACGAACGTCGGGCTCGGCGTGTCAGGCGGCGACCACGAGGGTCAGTAGCCGACGGCTGAATGGGGGGCTTGGTCCGGGACTCAGCGACTCGACTGGAACATTCTTCGAAGGACGTGCATGACTCACCGCAACTCGCCACTGTCAGTCGAGGGACGTCGGCGGCTGGTCGAGCGTTGCAAGACCCGGCCGATCGCTCACGTGGCAGCTGAGATGGGAATCTCCCGCGCTACCGCGTCAAAGTGGGTCCATCGCCATCGTGAGTTCGGTGAGGTCGGTCTGCTCGACCGCTCATCGACGCCTAAGCAATCCCCGACAGCCACCCCCAACGTCGTTGTTCGCGAAGTCGAACGCATGCGGCGCGAGCACAAGTGGTCAGCGGCTCGGATCACGTTCGAGCTCGAACAGGTCGGCATTCAGATCAGTCGGCGCACGGTGAGTCGCATCCTCACCGACCTGCAGCTCAACCGGCGCCGCTTCATCGACCCGACCGGGGAAAGTAACCGCGAAGCGAGGAAGATTGTCGCTCGGTGCCCCGGCCACATGGTTCACCTGGACGTCAAGAAGGTCGGCCGAATCCCCGATGGCGGCGGATGGCGGGCTCATGGCAAGGACAGCCCGGAAGCTCGCGCCGTCGCGCGGACGAAAACCCGCGGCACGCGAGCCGGCTACGTCTACCTCCACTCAGCGATTGACGGCTACTCACGCCTCGCGTACACCGAGGCTTTGCCGAACGAGCAGGCCGCGACGGCCGTTGCGTTCCTCGCGCGAGCGCGGGCATGGTTCGCGGCTCATGGCATCACGCACATCGAACGGATCGTGACCGACAACGGATCCTGTTACCGCGCCTCAGCGTTCGCCGATGCACTGGCCGGGTCGCGGCACCAACGGATCACGCCCTACACGCCCCGCCACAACGGAAAGATCGAGCGGTACAACCGGATCCTTGCCGAAGAGTTCCTCTATGCACGGACATGGACCTCAGAAGACGAACGCGCCAACGCCCTCGAGCGCTGGAACCTGCACTACAACTACCACCGCCCGCACGGTGCCGCGGACGGTCAGCCGCCGGCCACGCTCGTGCCAATTCGCGTCAACAACGTCCTGGCCTCATACAGCTAGACGTCGCATAGGGCGGTCTCAAGAGCGCTCCTGTGTGTCAGCTCTGACGGTGCCAACTATCGTCGCTGCCGTCCTCGAGCACCATCCCAATGGAGGTCGCGCAGGCGTCCCCGCGCCACGCCTCGACGCCCTCGCGAAGAGCGAAGGCGGCGATGACGACTCCCGCGAGCGAGTCGGCCCACCACCAGCCGAACCCGCTGTTCAGGAGCAGGCCGATCAGAACGGCAGCCGACAGGTAGCTGCAGATCAGCGTCTGCTTCGAGTCGGCCACCGCGGTCGCGGAGCCGAGCTCGCGTCCGGCACGGCGCTCGGCGTAGGACAGGAACGGCATGATGATCACGCTCAGTGCTGTCAGCACTATCCCGACGGGGGAATGCTGGACCTCGACACGGACGAACAGCGTCAGTAACGAATTGACAATGACGTACGCAGCCAGAGCGAAGAACGCGACCGCGATCACTCGGAGAGTGGGTCTCTCCCAACGCTCCGGATCACGCCGGGTGAACTGCCAAGCGACGGCTGCGGCGGAGAGGACCTCGATCGTCGAGTCCAATCCGAACGCGACAAGCGCCCCGGACGATGCGACACTGCCGGCCGCGATGGCCACGACGGCCTCGATGAGGTTGTAGCCGATCGTGGCGGCGACGATCAAGCGGATGCGCCGTTGAAGGATAGGGGATCGTTCGTGCGTGATGGGTGCGGTCATGCGCAGTGGCAGTCCTCACCTGCGCAGCACCCCGGCTCCACGAACAGTGTGACGCGTAGCAGCTCGTCCAGTGCCGGGGCGATGTGGCCGTCGGCCAGTCGATACCAGGTTCGGCGGCCCTCAGGGATGGCTTCGACCAGCCCGCACCCACGCAGGCAGGCGAGTTGGTTCGACATCACCTGGCGGGAGACGCTGAGGGCGTTGGCGAGGTCGGACGGAAAGGCCGGCGCTTCACGCAGAGCGAGCAGGATGCCGACGCGGGTGGGGTCGGAGAGTGCGTGGCCGAAGCGGGCCAGGGCGGCGGTGTGCGTGATGGTGGCCGCGGGGGCGATGGTCGTCATGGGTCTCTCAGTGGGTGAGGGCGAGGGCTTCGATCTGCTCCGGCGTTCCGGTGACGACGAGCCGAAGGTCGTTGTCATCGGTCTCCACAGACCAGGTGACGAACGCGCAGCACGACTGTTCAGCGGCGACGAGCTCGCTGAGCTCTGCGATCGAGTCATCGCTGCGGGTGTAGTCATGACGAGGCGGTCGTCGGTTCTCGTGCGACTGACGGCGAATCGGTCATCGAAGCGATGCCAGCGCTCAACCTGGGCCCGGCCGGTATCGGGCGAAAGCGTACACGCGATTGGAATCGAGTTGAGGGGGCCGACATGGGACATACCGCGATGATACAGCGTTCGCTGTATCAAGTGGCAGGCTGCTCGAAATCGCGACAGCCGATCTCGCAGGAGATACGCGGGTCGCGGGCGTCGGAGATCGACTGGACGTTCCCCAGTGCGATACCGCTCGGGTAACGACGGGAGGAGCCGCCTCCGGCGGCGCTGTTCCCAGAGCTTTCTGTGTCTTTCCGCCGCCCGATCGTAGCTCGTTCCCGGTGCTTCCGTGCCGGGCTTTCGCGGCATATCCTCCTTCCGCTTCGCTTTAGTCCGGTATTCCACGGTCCCGGCACTCCGCACCTCCCACTCGCCACTGATCTCCCCGCCGGAAAGGCAAACAAGACTCTAATGAGACCGGTTGGTCTGGGACTGGCTGGCAGACTGACGTCCGGTTCGACGTCGCGTGACTCAAAACAAAAATGGCCCCCCGGGTGCCTTTCGATCGATCTGTCCGCGCGCTGAACTGGGCGTCGGTTTGTCTGTTCCGATGGCTTGATAGAAGGTCGTCCGCGGCCGGGGAACCGGCTTGCGTGACTCATAAGAGTTCCGCCTCGAAACACTTCCAGACCGACGAACTGCACTGTTCGCCAACCGGAAGGGGACCATCGGAGTGAGCTCCGTGGCTGATCACTATGACCACGTCGTCGGCGTCGACACGCATGCACGAACACACACCTATGCCGTGCTGGAATCAGGGACCGGACGCCGCCTCGACGCGGCGACGTTCCCGACAACTGCGAACGGTCTCGGCCGAGCACTGGCTTGGATTCGGCGGCGCGCTCAAGGTCGCGTCCTGGTCGCGATCGAGGGTGCGAGTTCCTATGGTTCGGGTCTCAGGCGAGCGCTGATCGCCGCTGGCGTCGACGTTTGCGATGTCCGGCCGCCGAAGCGGGCCGCTCGCGCTGGCCACGGCAAGTCGGACGAGATCGACGCCATCGCCGCGGCCAGGACCGCGCTTGCCTCCGACGTCGAACGGCTGACGACCCCGCGATCGGACGGGCTGCGCGCAGCGCTGCGTGTGTTGCTGGTTGCCCGACAGGCGATGGATAGCCGGCGAACCGCGGAGCGGAACGCACTAGCCGCCCTGCTGCGCAGCTTCGACCTCGGCATCGACGTCCGCAAGCCACTCACCGACACCCAGGTGAAGGAGGTCGCCGGCTGGCGGCAGCGCTCAGCCGAGGACGCCGCGATGGTCACGATCCGGCAGGAAGCGCGTCGGCTGGCGGTCTCGGTCCTAGCGCTCTCCGCGCAGCTGGCTAAGAATCAAGCGGCGTTAGCCGGGCATGTTCAGGAGCTTGCGCCCGGGTTGCAGCAGTTGCTCGGAGTTGGCGCTGTCACCGGCGCCATCCTGGTCACCGCGTATTCGCATCAGGGGCGTGTCCGCAGCGAGGCGGCGTTCGCCGCTCTGGCCGGAGCGTCTCCGCTGGAGGCCTCGAGCGGGAACACGACCCGGCATCGTTTGAACCGGCACGGCGATCGGCAGTTGAACCGGGCGTTGGATGTCATCGCCCGGGTCCGGTTGAGTTGTGATCCTCCAACCCGCGACTATCTGGCCAGGCGGCTGGCCGAAGGCAAGAGCAAACGCGAGATTCGACGCAGCCTGAAGCGCTACATAGCCCGGCAACTGTTCGGTCACCTGAACTCGGTTATGGCGTGACCGCGGCGCTCACAGCCAAGGGATGTGATCAGTGCCCTCTGTTCCAGGCGACATCGTGAAGAAGATGTCTGCGGATGATCTGTCGGATCAGTTGTTCGGGCGTCGTCTTAAGCGCTGCAGCCAGCCTCAGGATCTCGATGCGCTCCTCCTGAGAGAAGTGCAGCGTCAACAGCGACCCCCCGCTGTCTTCCGTTCTGGCCAAGAACGCGTTGTTGTCGGCTATCCCACTCATGCCCACAGGATGGTCCACGTGAAGCGTCGCCACTAGCACTCTGAATGCCTTCTCATCCGCGTGGTCGGCGAATTGGGCACAGCGGTCGTTGTGTCCGAAGCGGCCAAGGAAATGGAGCCGCACGGAGGCGGCGCCGTATTTGTCGGATGGAACGCCTCCGGCGTGCTGTTCCCCTTGGTTTTCTTTCCGATCCGGCAGCCGATCATAGCGAGCTCCACCAGCTCCGTTCCCTCCACGCGCTATTTGCAGACTCCACTCGCTGCGCTCCCTGCGCTTAGCAACCGCTCCCTCCGGGCACTGCGCTGCCTCCGCCCGCTCTCGATCTCTGTGCCGGAACGGCAAGAAAAACGATCAGGAGCAGGACAGCACAAACGCCCCCAACTGATCGGCCGACCCGGCAGACCAATTTGACACCGGCCCATAGAAGGGTCGATCAACCAGGGGAGTGATTGAGATGCGGGTATTCGCCATCGATACGAGCAACATGGGTCCGGAACTGCAAGGCGGACTGGTCGGGGTGGTCGGCTCGACGAGCCCCTCGGCCGAGGAGAAGCGGGAGTGCGTGGAGACGGTTAGCCGGTACGCCGTCGATGGATGGGCGATCGCCGCCGATCCACGCACACCGATCGGCCGTCTGGCGGCGCTCACGGCTGAGACGGCGTGTGTGCCGTTCGTCGCCTTCAACCGGGTAGCCCAGCGGGGTGGTCCCGTTGTCGGGCCGGCGACGGTCGCGGCGACGACTCGCGAACTGTCCTGACGGGGCAAGCGAGAAGCGGGCCCGGTCCGCGGGCCCGCTTCCGTCCGGCGTGGTCAGTCACCTACGCCAGGGTCCGAGCTGACCGTTGCTGCGTCTCCTTCCTCGTCGGCTGCCTTGTCGGCGGTCACGATCTGCTCCTCGTCGCTGGGGCTGTAGCCCCACGCGGCGCGCTGGGTGAAGTAGTTTCGCCCGGATCGAAGTCGAGCAGCATCCGTGTGGGGCGGCGGTCCGTGTTGAACTGCTATTGCGGGACGTGGATTTCGAGCGCAGCAGTTTGAGCTACCCAGACGAGTGTCGCGCGATCGGTGACCACCGGATAGCGCTTCTCCCGGCCGGAGTGAAGGATGGTTTGGCGCAACACCCAGTCCGGGACGCCCATGCCCACATCCTTCTCGAAGAACGCCTCGATCGGCGCCGAAGTCAAGCCGACGCCATCAGGCCAGCGGTTCCGTGTCACGGGCCGGCCGGCTAGGTGGGGGAGTTACGCCGCCGCGATGCTCGCGTAGTAGTGGATGACGTCGCCCTTGGTGGTCCCGGTCTCCAGGTAAAGCACCTTGTCCAGGCTAGTTAGGCGCAACCGTCTCCCGTCTACATCGACAACGGAGGTGGCCGGCATGGCACGACAGTACTCCGGCGAGTTGAGGTCGGCGACTGCACATCCGACCCATCCCTGCTGCTAACTTCCGACTGCGGTGTAGCGATGATGCCACAGCAGATGAGCGGTTGGCCAACCAGCTTCGCCCCTTTCGAGTCGATCGCGACCACGTGGGCAACGGGCAACGGGCAACGGGCAACGGGGAACACGATCTTGAAGCCCCGGGTCGGAGGCGTGAAGGAGTTGGCTTACGTAGCGGGCATGCCTGGAGGAGACGTCGAAACCTTCCACGAGAACGGCGCCTTGCACGACCGCAACGCGGGTCCGGGCGAAACCGTGACTCGCCCCGCCGCCAAAGATCGGCACCTGAGATTCGCTGGCGTCCTGTTGTACTCACCACGGTGTTGTTAGTGTGGCGGGTATACCCCTAGTAGGCATCAGTTTCTCCCGATCTGGGGGGGAATTCTGGACAAGGAGGTGGCGCAATGATCTATGTTCTGGTGCTGCTTACCGTAGCTCTGCTCCTGCTTGTTGCGCTTTACGGCGTATCCCGGCTGGTGCGCATCTCGGGTCGGGTGTTGGTTCAGGAACCGTTCTTGTCGGGTATGCCAGTGACGGAGCATGCGGTCTCTCGGTACCACGTGCGTTGGTACACGATTGCGATCGTCTTTCTGGTGTTCGACATGGAGATGGTTTTCATGTATCCGTGGGTGCTCGCGGTGCGTGAGACGGGTGCCGGTTCCGTGGTCGAGATGTTCGCCTTCCTTGCTGTGCTGGTTACCGCGGTCGTTTACGCCTGGCGCGAGGGCGTCTTCCGGTGGACGTGACCCGCCGTCTGTTACGGCTCGCGATTCCTCGAGCATTTGTTGTGGGTGCGTCCGGCTCGACGGCGGTCCGATTTGCTGTGGAGCGTGAGTTGCGGCGGCGGGGCTGGGGTGAAGCCCTCACCCCAGCGAACGCCGACATCCTGGTCGTGTGTGGGAGCGGTGAAAACCGTTTCAACGGAGTGGTCGACCGCCTCTGGGACCAGATACCGAGTCCTCGCGTGCTGGTTCGTGTTGCGATGCCGGATGCGGTTGCCCGGCAGCTCGACGAGGCGCGTACGGAAATGTGGGGTCTCGCGGGCCTACGGGCTGATGCAGCGGCGAGTATCGGTGCTGGCGTTCGCGGCATGGACCCCGATGGCATGGACTGGAGCTCGACCGTTCAGCCGCACGAAAACGTCGACGCGCACACGACTGGTCACGACATGGACAACCATGACGTGGCCGGCATGGGCGATATGGATATGAGTTTGGAGATGCCTGGTGGCATTTCGATGGCCGATCGGGGCCGGGACCGCGATGGGTTGAAGCTCGATCAGTTGCATGTTGCTCTCGGGCCGGCTTTGTCAGCGTGGCCATCAGGGCTTATCGTGCGTCTTGTGGTTCAGGGCGACGTTGTGCAGGCGGCTGAGCCGGAGGTCGTCGGTGACTGGGCACGCTCGTCATTTTGGTTCGACGCGGGGGCCGATGATCAGCAGAGGGTGAGGGCTGCTGCTGCTGCCGATTCGTTGCAGCGCTTCCTGAGTGTTGCGGGCTGGGAGAGCGCGGCTGACACCGGTCGTTGGCTGCGCGATCAGCTGCTGGAATCCGCCCCCGGAGCAGCGGTGCATCCTCGCTTTGTTCGTTGGATTCGGCGGGTTCGTGGTTCGCGGGTCCTGCGCTGGTCGATGAGCGGGCTGGGCCAGGTTGGTTCGGGTGCGCCCGGAAGTCTTCGTGGGGATGTGTGGGCACGGTGCGTGCGATGGGTCGAGGAGATCGCAGCGGTCATCGAGGATCCCGTAGCCAATGGCCAGTCAGCCGCTGGTGCGTGGGGTGTGCAGCGTGCCGAGCACGCGCGCGCCGTCCTCTCGATGTTGCCTTTGGTTCTGGCAGGCCAGGAGTTCGCCGCCGCGCGGCTGATCGTTGCCTCGTTCGATCCCGATCTGGAGGCGTTGCACGCGCGCTCGCTTGGTGGCTCCCACGGGTGAGGCGGCGATGTTCGAGGACGCACTGTGGAGCACCCTGGTCGCGGTGGGACTGCTCGGCGTGTTCGGGTACGCCGTGGCTGCTACCACGGCGCTGATGCGTGCCCGGCAGGCCGGCTCCCCGTGGACCGGAGCATGGGCGGCACCGGCGCGCGAGGTGGCCCGGCTACTGGTGCGGCAGCGCACCGCTGTTCCCGGTTCCGACCGTTTGCTCGCGCGAGTCGGCGGCGCCCTGTTGCCCATCGCCGCGATCATGGCGCTGCTGGTACTGCCATTGGACAGTCAGCCGCGGGGTCCCCATGCGATCAGCGATCTTTCCATTGGCGTGGTCTGGTTCAACGCGATGGAGGTGCTTGCGTGGGTGGCGGTCTGGATGGTCGGTTGGGGGTCGAACTCGGCGTGGGGAGTGGTCGGCGCGAATCGTTTCCTCGCCCAGGGTCTCGCCTATGAGTTGCCGCACATGTTTGCTCTGGTGACGGTGGCCGTCGGCGCCGGATCCCTGCGGGTCAGCGACATTGCCGCTGCACAGACCGGAGAACTCTGGTTTGTGGTGGTTATGCCGGTGGCCTTTATCGTGTTCCTGCTCTCGGTGATGGGGTTCTCCTTTTGGGGGCCATTTGATCAAGCTGTTGGTCGTGACATCGCCGGTGGAGTGGCGGCGCAGTTGTCCGGCGTCGATCGGTTGGTCTTCCTGGTCGGTCGGTATCTGATGTTGACGGTGGGCAGTGCGATGGCGGTCCCGCTTTTCCTCGGCGGTGATGCCGGACCGGTGCTGCCGGGGTGGTCGTGGCTGCTGGTGAAGACAGTGGCCGTACTGGCGGTGTTGGTGTGGGTGGGGCAGCGGTGGCCGACGATCCGGATGGAGCGGTTCACCGAGATCAGCTGGATTGTGCTGCTGCCGGCGGGGATTCTGCAGGCGCTGGTGGTCTCGATCTTCGTCGTAGTCGGATGGATGTGAGCGCTGATGGTCGACGCGATCGTTTTCGGGGTGTGTGCTCTGGGGTCGGTGGCGTGCGGCGTCACGGTGTTTCGGGTGAATTCGATGGCGCGTGCAACGTTCGCGTTGCTGGCCTCGTTCGTTCTCGCGGCTGTGCCGATCCTGTTGCTGGGGCTGTCGTATCTGGGTGTGCTGGTCATCTTGATGATGGTGATGGAGATGATGATCATGTTGGTCTTCATGCTCATGTACATGATGAATCCGGCCGGTCTGATGCCAATGAAGATGGTGCACAACAACCGGATGTCACTGATCATCGCGGCCGTCGTCTTTGTCGTCCTCGCCGTGGGCGCGCTGGTCACACCGTGGCCGCGGACGGGCAGCGTATCCGCCCTCGAGCCGACTAAGGCTTTGGGGCTAGATATCATGGGCCCGCACATGCTGGTCATGGTGATCATCGGGATCGTCCTCTTCGCGACGATGGTCGCGGTGATCGTGCTCTCCTCCGCGCGCGGCCGGTACGACCGGTTTGGTGACGACCTGAGTATCCGGCCACCACAGGACCCGGTGAGAGGGGGCTTGGGCCGATGACGCTGCCCCTGTTCCTGATCTTTGCTGCCGCCCTGTTCGCGGTCGGCCTGTACGGGCTGCTCAGTCAGCAGTCGATCGTGATGATCATGATGGGTCTCGAGCTGGCCATCAACGGCATCATTGTGGCGGCAGCCGCGGTCTGGTACTTCATCATCCCGGGAAGCCCGGACGCGCAGACCGTCATTCTGGTGGCGATGGCGGCGATGGCGGTGGAGATGGCGATGGGTTTCGCCGTAACGACCGCGATCTTCCGCACCCGGGACGTGGACATGGTCGACTCCGCATCCGATCTGAAGGGCTAGCCGCCGGTGATTCTTCTCATTCTCGCTGTGCTGCCCGCGACGATGGCGATTGTGCTGCTTCTCGCCGGTCGGCGGGCGGATGCGATCGCTCCGGCGGCCGCGGTCACGGTGGGGTTGGTCGAACTGGGCTTGGCGATCGATGCGACGATTATGAGACCGACGTTCCACGTCGCAGCCCTGGACGGGGTACCGGCCGCTCTCGCGGTGGATGGGCTAGCTGCGATCGCCGTGATCACGGTCGCCGGTGTGTTCCTGGCTGTATCTGTTTTCGCGGTCGGGGACATTGGACGCGGCGAGGCTCGGGCCCGCTTCTTCGGCACGCTGCTGCTGTTCGTCGCCGCCATGTTGGTAACCGTGACCGCCACGAACGTGTTCACGCTGCTCGCAGCCTGGGAGATCATGGGCGCCACCTCCTACGCGCTGATCGGATTCTGGTGGCCCGACGCAGATCGGGTGCGGTCGGGCGGAATCGCGTTCATCACGACACGATCCGCAGACGTCGGCATGTATGTAGCGGCCGGGGCTGCGCTGGCCGGTGGTGCGGCTGGCCTGAATCTGACGCAACTCGGAAGCATCCCCGGTGGCTGGCGCGATGTGGCCCTGGCCGGTTTGGCCCTGGCGGCTCTCGGCAAATCGGCGCAATTGCCGTTCAGTTTTTGGCTCGCGCATGCCATGGCCGGCCCGTCCCCGGTGTCGGCCCTGCTCCACTCGGCCACCATGGTTGCCGCCGGAGGGTACCTCCTGCTACGGATCGAACCCGGCATGACGGCCACCGGCTGGCTGGGCCCCGTGGTGGCCTGGGTCGGCGCGTTGACGGCACTGATGCTTGGGGCTGTTGCGGTGGCGCAACGCGACCTGAAGCAGTTGTTGGCGGCATCGACCTGTTCCCAGATTGGCTTCATCGTGCTGGCCGCAGGCGTCGGTGGCATCGCCGGCGGGGCAGCCCAGTTCGTGGCGCACGCAGCGGTGAAGAGTCTGCTATTCCTGGTGGCTGGCGCCTGGCTTGCCCTGTTGGGCACAAAGGATCTGTTGCGGTTGCGCGGTGCTGCCCGCACGCATCCGGTAGCCGGTGTCACGTTTACGATCGGGGCACTGGCCTTGGGAGGGCTGCCGCCGCTGTCGATCTGGGTGGCCAAAGACCAGATTCTCGCCGCGACACTTCCGAGCTCTGCAGCCCTGTACATCATCGGTCTCGCCGCGGCCGGGTTGAGCGCGGCCTATGCGGCCAAGGCGCTGGCCGTCGTCTGGACGAAACCCGCAACCGATGATCCGCTGGCCGCAATCAGGGCGGGGCATATGCCGGTCAGTGAGCTGCTGCCGCTGCCGGGATTGGCCGCCGCAGCAGCCGTGCTCGGTGTTTTCGGTATCCCGTCGTTCTCCGCCGCATGGGCGCGGACGCTCGGTCTACCTCAGCCCATTGTGCCTGCCCCCTGGGAGCTAGTGGTGTCGGCGTTGCTGGCGGTGACGGTGATCGTTGTCGTGGCGCGGTGGCAGCATCGGCGGCTGGAGGGTGCGAACGAGCTGCTCGCCGAGTTCGGGTGGTTGCGGGACTGGCTCGGGCTTGAGGCTGGAATCAACGCCATCATCGTCCGTCCGGTCACCGCGCTGTCCGTGTGGTGCGCCCGCTTCGACGACCGGGTCATCGCGCACGTCGGGGATGCCCTTGGCGCCGGCGCAATGCGCCTGTCCCGCTTTGTGGATTCCCGCCTTGAGCGCGGCCTCAGCGGGGCGGTCGGCGCTGTTGCCGGCGGTGCGCGCAAGCTTGCCGCATCCGCTGTTCGCCCGCAGACCGGGCTGATTTACCAGTATTACGTCCAGGCGATCATCATCCTGGTCGTGCTTGCCGCCGTCTTCGTTCTCGTGAGGTGACCGTGCTCTCTGGCGTCGTATTCCTGCCCACGGTCGTGGCTGCACTGCTGATGGTGGTGCCGCGAACCCGGGTGCGGTTCTTCGCGTGGGCTTGGGTGGTGTTGGCGTCCGTTGAGCTTGCGCTGATCGTTCTGCTGTGGATCGGGTATATCGGCGGCGGGAGGACCGGATTCGCGTACGAGGAGAACATTCGCTGGCTGCCGACGCTCGGCTCCGGTTATCACATCGGCGTCGACGGGTTTTCGCTGCCGCTGGTCGCGCTGACCGGAGTGCTGTTCCTGGCCTGCGCCATCTACTCACTACGCGAACAGCGCAGGACCCGCGCCTGGGTGGTGTTGTTCCTATTTCTGCAGACCGTCTCCTTTGGCCTGTTCGTGTCGCTGGATCTGCTGGTGTTCTTCGTCTTCTTCGACCTGTCGATCGTCGCCATGTACTTCATCATCGCCGGATGGGGTCACGCCGGCGCCGCACGGGCGGCCCTTCAGTTCTTCCTCTACACCTTCATCGGATCTCTGGCGCTGTTGCTCGGGTTCATCGGCCTTTATCTGGCCAGCACACCGCACACCTTCGACATCCCGGAACTGGTGCGGCAAGACCCGCTGAAATCCAGTCCGGTGCTCGCCGGGGCCATCTTGTTCGCCATCAGCCTGGGGCTTGCCATCAAGACCCCCACGGTTCCGTTCCACACCTGGTTGCCGCCGGCGCACACCGAAGCGCCGACCGCGGGTTCGGTGATCCTTGCCGGCGTGCTCCTGAAGATGGGCACCTACGGCTTCGTGCGGATCGCGATGCCGATCCTCCCCAACGCGTGGCGCGCCTACGCGATGGCTTTTGTCATCGTCGGGGTGATCTCCGTGCTGTACGGTGCGCTGGTGGCGATGGCGCAGACGAACCTGAAACGCATGATCGCCTACACCTCGATCAACCATATGGGCTACATCATCCTCGGGTTGGGCGCTGCGGGACTCGCAACCAGATCAAACGTGCAAGCTTCAGTTCTGGCGGTCAGCGGTGCGGTGACACAGATGGTCAGCCACGGCCTACTGACCGGGGCACTGTTCCTGCTCGCCGGGGTGCTCTACGCCCGCGGGGGAACCTTCGACATCGACGCCTACGGCGGACTGGCGACACGGGCGCCGGTTTTCGCCGGGCTGATGGCGGTAGCCGTGTTCGGATCCCTGGGACTGCCCGGGCTCTCCGGCTTCATCGCCGAGTTCCAGATCTTCACCGGCAGCCTCGGGGCGGCACCGATACCAACAGCTTTATCCGTGGTCGGGATCGTGATCACCGCCAGCTTGCTGCTACGCATGTTCCAGCGCATCTTCCTCGGCCGCCAGCGGCAACCACTCGAAACCGATCGGGCGCTCACGACGTCGGATGGCGCCGACATACCCATCAAGGACGTCTTCTCACGCGAGTTCGTCTCCATCGCGCCACTGCTACTGCTGTCGCTGATCATCGGCGTGATGCCCAGATTCCTGCTGGGCGTGATCGAGCCTGCCGCCCACGCCCTGATAGCCCTGGTCGGCCGATGAACGGTATGCAGGCCGGGCAGGAGATCGATCTGACCGTCCTCGTCCCGGAACTTGCGGTCACCGTGACAGCAGTGCTCGGTCTCCTAATGGGCAGTTGGCTGCCCCGGCGAAGGCAATGGCTGGTGCGCGTCCTTGCGTTAGTCGGCATCCTCGTCGCCGTGGTCGCCACCGTTGTCGCGATGACACAGCCGCCCGTGGTCACGGCCGCGGGGACTTACACGATCGACATCGCGCTGAACGCGGTACGTCTTGCGGTGCTTGCGGGCACAGCGATCGTGATCGGGCTGGCCACCGACCAGATCGTCGGCATGAAGCGGGAATCGGAGTTCTACGTGCTGCTGCTGCTCGGAGCCCTCGGCACCATCGTGGTCGCTGGTGCCAGCGACCTGCTCGTGCTCGCGTCCGGATACCTGCTGGCCAGCATCCCCCTCTACGCACTGGTCGGGTTCGCAAAAGACCGCCTTGGCACCGAAGCCATGCTGAAGTACTACCTGATGGGCGCCCTGTTCGGAATGCTCATACTGGTCGGTGTCGTACTGCTCCTAGCCACCGGCGGTAGCACCTCCTATGCGGAACTCGGCCGCAGCCTGCTACGCGGACCGATGGGAGCAACGGCGATCGGAATTCTCGTGCTGGCCGCCGGGCTGCTGTTCAAAGCCGGCGCCGTTCCCGCCCACTTCTGGGTGCCCGACGCCATCGAGGGCGCCACACCGGCGGTCGCCGCGTTCATCGCCACCATCCCCAAGATCGGCGCGCTCGTAGCACTCTTCCGGATCAGCACCGACGTCTTCGCACACGTCCCCCTGAACTGGACCCTCATCCTCGCCCTGCTCGCCGCGGTCACCATGACACTGGGCAACCTCGCCGCCTTCTTCCAAACCAGCGTCCGCCGGCTGCTGGCCTACTCAACCATTAGCCAAGTGGGCTACCTGCTGATGATCGTGGCCGCATATCAGCAACCCACGCGCGCCCTGCCGAGCCTGCTCTACTACCTCTTCGGCTACACAATCACCAACCTCGGCGCATTCGCCGTCGTTTCTGCATTCGCCAGCCGACGCACCTTAATCGACTACACCGGACTCTTCCGCCGCCACCGCTGGGCCGCACTCAGTCTGACCATCTGCCTTCTCGGGCTGGTCGGCACCCCGCCGACCGCGGTATTCGTAGGAAAACTGACGGCCTTCACCACCGCATTCGAGGCCAACCTGGGCTGGCTTGTGATCCTCGCGGCAGCCAACTCAGTGGCCAGCCTCTTCTACTACCTTCGCTGGATCTTCCCGCTGTTCCAGCGAGGCGTAACCGACATCGGGCAACCGAACACCGCGGCCGTGCCGGAATCCGTCGGCGCTCACAGCCTCCGCCTTACGATTGTGCTCGGCGCTGTGTCCCTCGCCATCGGTATCGCAGCAAATCCACTCCTACAACTCTTGAACTGAACCGCACCGCGGTTGGCAGTGAGCGCAGACTCTGCTCTTTATCTAGCCGCTCGGCAGCGTATAGGTGGTCTTGCACGGACTCCGGGGCCGGATCAGGATGAAGGGATGAACGTGACGCAGTTGGAGCAGATCCGTTCCGGTCGCGGTTTATTCGCTGCACTGGACCAGAGCGGCGGTAGCACTCCAAAGGCGCTGGCCGATTACGGCATCCCCGAGAGCCGATACGACTCCCAGGCGGAGATGTTCGACCTGGTCCACGAAATGCGCTCCCGCGTCATCACCAGCCCAGCGTTTGATGGAACGCGCGTACTCGGTACGATCCTGTTCGAGCAGACCATGGAACGCGATATCGGCGGCGTCCCGACAGGGCGCTATCTGTGGGCCGAAAAGCGAGTCGTACCGTTTCTCAAAGTGGATAAGGGGCTTGCCGACGAGCGGCACGGGGTGTCGTTGATGAAGCCGATCGACACGCTCGATGACCTTCTTGAGCTGGCTAACCGGAACCACATGTTCGGCACGAAAATGCGCTCCGTGATCAACGACGCGGACAAGGGCGGCGTGAGCGCCATTGTCGACCAACAATTCGAGTACGCCGCAAGGATCGCGAGGGCAGGGCTCGTGCCGATTCTCGAACCCGAGGTCAGCATCCACAGCCCACATAAGGACGAGGCAGAGGCACTGCTTTACAACGCTTTGCTGGCTGGGCTGGAGGCGCTGCCAGACGACGCCGCGATCATACTGAAACTGACGATCCCGACGCTAACGGGCCGTTACACCGATCTGGCCGCCGACCCGCGGGTGCTGCGAGTGCTCGCGCTCTCCGGTGGGTACAGCCGTGACGAGGCATGCGACCTGCTGGCCAAGGAACCGGGCATGATCGCAAGCTTCGCCCGCGCATTGCTCGAAGGGCTCGCCGCCGAACAAACTAATGAGCAATTCAACGCGCGCCTGAACGCATCGCTCGCGCAGGTCTACGCGGCGTCCGTGCACAAGTCGCCCGCCTAATGTCGATCTCCATGCACTCGTGCAGGGCGATTACATTCACAGGCCTGATCTTCAGGCCGTTCCCGCACACCGGAACAGCCCATCAGCGCCGCGTTCGCCCCTCACCCTGGCCTGAGGCGAGAGTCACTTCAGGGCTGGCACTCAGCTTCAAAGAAGCGCTGACCCAGGCTCGTTGTCCGGTCTAATACAGGGCTGTCTTGAGGAGGATCACGAGGACGCCGAAGAGCGCACTGGTGAGCGCTGCCGCGATGCGCGCCCACCAAGGTCGAGCGCGCACCGACAGGACAAGGTAGCCCAGCAATCCAAGCATCACCACCGCCAACCAGAGCGCGACTGATATTGCGGTGTCGAGCGTCACTAACCCGAGCGCGGCCAGCAGAAGCGGAGCGGATGGAACGACGGCTGCCTCTGGCATTCCACTCGATTCCCGCAGGGCCCGCCTGAGTGAATCCCTCACTCTGTCCCGAAGGCGGTCGGCATCTCCTTGGAAACCGAGAGCGGTCGAGAAGACGTGCGCGACCCAGAACACGATGACGCTGACCACGGCGAAGACGAGAGCCTGCCATGCCGAGCTTGACTCTTTGAGACCGATCGACGTCGCAGCGACCACGCTCGCGTAGACGATCGTGCCGTAGATCGCCGCAGGGGTACCAATGTGCCGCCACAGCGCGCGGTGCACATCATCGGTCGGCACCCCCCGGGGTTGACTCAGCGAGCCAGATCTAGTCATGTGCCACATCATCCGCACCTCGAGCCGTATCCGCAAGGAAACCACCGGGCCTGAGATCCCGAACACGTGATGCACACGGGGTCTTGACGATGCGCAACCGTTAGAGGTCGGCGGCACGAAGATGCCGATCTCTTTACTGCCCGTCCGGGCGACGAGTGCGACGACGATGGCAACGCTCCGGCTGCGGCTGTATCCGCTAGGGCGACGACCGTGAACGGTGCGACGACACCGTCGGCCGTTCCGGCCTGGACCGCATGAGCGCTGGCTCAGGCGCAGAATGTGACAAGTTGGTAACGAGCGCATACCATTACCGGGTATTCCCATTGCGAACTCAGCATCACCTGGTCCGTTCGCGTCCCCCCGGCGAAAGGCATTGTGTGGCACGCTCGAGCACGTCTGCTGGGGACTTCTCCCTGTCACAGGACGTCGTCGAGCCTCGCGGCCTGCCGCGATCCGAGCCGACGGAAAGGCGCTCGAACTATGCGGCTGCAGTGGACGCTTTCTCGTCTCGACGCGAAAGACACGCGTTCGAGCGCCGCGAAATCGAGTTGACTCCTCCCCAGACGCTGGATCGACGAGCATCAAGCCCGGTATCCGCATCGGTCCGGCGGGCCAAACGTCGGGTCGCGGCATCCCACGGGGTTCGAGAGGACTCATTTCGCGGCGTAGGCAACAGCCCAGCGGCGCCCACTTCGCGCCGAATCAGCAACGCGCGGCCTGCTCGTGCCCCATTTGCGTATCGGCCCTCAAGTGAAGACCGTTCACAAAACCGGCGACTGCGCTCGATCTGGGCGAAGGTTGTTGTGGTTGCAGCGGCGAGTGGACTCGTCGGCACAGCGGCGTTGCCCGCATATGCGACTTCCATCGATGGCGCCGCTACTACGTCTCGAGCGGGCGTAGCGGTACAGACGTTGCTGAGTGGCGGAGCTGCCGTTCCAGCGGCGGCGCGAGAAGCCTTTTCGATCACTGAGAACAGCGCGAAACTGGACTCCACGGTGGAGTCGACCGTATCGCCGACGGTACAGCGGTTGGCGCAGACTCTTATGGTCGCTGTTGGGCAAGGACGGTTGACGGGGTACACCCCCGACCACATCCCGGAGATCAGGAACCTGGCGGAGGGCCGCGCCGTTCCTGGATGTGGTGTGGACTATCGGGTGCTGCAGACCATCGAAGTCGCATTAGCGAACTTCAACACCGTCGGCGTCAGTGACATCAACCGACGGTGCACCGGCCAGATCGAAGGTGCCGGTAGTGCGTCCTCGCATTACGCCAACGGCGGAGGTCATGCCGTGGACTTTTACTTGCTAAATGGTCGCCCGCTCACGGGCGGAGATCCGGAGTCGCTGAACCTGATTCGCGCGCTTGACCCGGTGATGCCCCCGAATACAGATCTGGGCCAGGTGGGCTGCCGGGGGAGCGTGGCCGTCACCAACTTTCTGCCGTTCGACGACACGTGCGATCACCTCCACATTGACTTTCGGCAAGCGCAAGGAACCGCCCTCAAGCTCTCCACCTAACCTGTAAAAGGCAGACACATCATCCGGTCTGCTGCTCCCGCCCACCACCCCTCGCTAAGATGCGGGTGCCCCAAACCATCAACCCAGGACTGAAACATGACGCTCACGCGACTCGACCCGAACCGGGTCGTTGCTATGCGCCGGCATCGGATCCTGCTCGCAATTGTGTCCCTGATGGCGTTGGTGGTCGGGATGTTTGTGATGACATCCATGAACTCGGCACACCCGCATGAGTCCGTCGCAACTGCGGTTGGCAGCCAACCTAACGCCCACTCTGTCGCGACCCAACCACACATTGATCCGCCCATCGTTCCGGTTTCGCCAGCCGCAAGCGCACCCGGAAGCCTTCAGAGCTCCCCGGGACCGCAGTGCGACACAGTCTGCGAGCTCAGTTGTGCGATCGCAGGCGCCGCGTGCGTTCTGGTCGCAATCGCCGTCGCCGTCTCGCTCTTCGCGGTAAGTAGAGCGCTCGCGCTTGTTGACCTTGTGCAGCGAATCGCGCCTGTCGCCATACCGTCAATTACGTCTGTTCGAGCGCATGGACCGTCGCTAGTCGCGCTCTCCATAAGCCGCACCTAGACCGGCACCTCTGGACCCCACGGCGCAACGCCGACCTGACTAGCAAAGCACTAGCGGTTGGCTGGCCTGGGCTTTTGCGCTCCACTGTTGTGACGTGATCGACGCTTCCCTTCGGATGGTCTCCGTCACACACCCTCCCCAGTTATTCGGCGACGAATGTGGCCTCCGGTCGGCATTTCTCGTCGTTACCCTTCCGAGCCGACCTACGGGTCTTCTCACGCCAAACGTCGGAGCCTTTCGCCACGATGCCCGCACACTCTCGCCACCGCCGAAGCGCGAACGCGCTTCCCTCGACCGCCTACCAGCACGAATCACGCCGAGCCCGCCGCGCCGCCGGGCGGCGTCGACCGGTCACCCGTCCCGCGGCAAACACTCGGCAACGACGTACCCGCAAACGATGGGCGCCGATTGCTGCGCTGGCGCTGGCCGGAACCTTGTTCGGAACCTACGCCCTCCCGGCCTATGCGATCGTGCCCGGCGAACGGCAACAGATCGCAACGGCACGGCCGGGAGAGCTGCAAACGGTAACAGTCGCCGCTACCGACCCGGCACCCGTTACACGCGAAGAAGTCGCTGTGACCGCGCCGCCGCCGCCGCCGAAACAGAAACCAAAAGCCACAGTCACTACCCCGAACACCTTCCTGCGGACAGCGAACACGTTCACAAACGACCCCGCCTCCCCGATCCAGTGGCCATTCGATGTTGGCGTACCCATCAGCGACGGATTCGGCTACCGAGTCGCGCCCTGCTCTGGTTGTTCCTCCTATCACGAGGGCATCGATATGAATCCGGGCGTCGGAACCCCGATCCAGGCGATAGCGGACGGCGTCGTCCGCGAGGTGGGCAATCCGTCCGGAAGCCTGGGCGTGTACGCCATCATCGACCACCAAATCGACGGACAAACCGTCAGCAGCCTCTACGCCCACATGGCCTACGGTTCGCTCGCGCTCAGTGTGGGACAAACCGTCAAGGTCCGACAACTGGTCGGCCTGGTCGGCAGCACCGGGGCCAGCACCGGCGCCCACCTGCACCTCGGCATTTCCGTCAACGGAACCCCGGTCGACCCCTATGCGTGGCTTACGCAGAAAGTGAAATAACCATGCCATTTCGCATCCGTCGGCACACCTCAGCCCTCATTGTCAGCACCCTCGCGGTCACTCTCCTGCTCAGCGGTTGCAGCGCCGCAACACCGGCGGCTCCGACGATGAACGAGCTCGGACACGTGCACGGCCTGGATGCCACGCACGGCCGCATCTTTGCCGCGACCCACCAGGGGGTGTGGGCGATCGACGCGGCGAAACTAGGAGATGGTTTCGCCACCGAAACCACCGCCCGGGTCGGCATTAGTAGCCAGGACACAATGGGGTTTACCGTCGCCCGTTCCGGCGTCATGTTCGCATCCGGGCACCCCGACCCCGGCAACAACCCGCAGCAGCTACCCGCGAACCTCGGTCTGATCCAAAGCCTCGATGCCGCACAATCCTGGAAGCCTGTTTCGCTTGCCGGTCACACCGACTTCCACGACCTTGTTACCGCCCCGACAAGCGACGCCCGCGTGCGGATCTACGGCTTCGACGCGGCCCAACAGCGCGTCCGGATCAGCGATGATGGCGGTCACACCTGGCACGATGGCGGGACACTGTCGTTGCGGAAGCTCGCGGTCAACCCAAACGGGCCGGATACGCTCCTTGCCACAACCCAGGCCGGTGTGCAGATCAGCCGGGATGCTGGCATGACCTTCTCCGCCCTGCCCGGCGGACCGATGCTGTATTTGCTCGCCCCGGTGGATGCCGCACCGGGACAATTCGTCGGCGTCGACGTCAGCAAGAAGATCTGGGCAACCACAGACGACGGTTCCACCTGGGCGCGGAAGGGAACGTTCGACACTCTGCCCGAGTCGCTGGCAACAGTGCAGGGCGCGTCAAGACTCTGGATCCTCGGTGCCCATGCCAACGGAATCGTCGCGACCGCCGATCACGGCGCCAGCTGGGTCACCTTGATCGAGGGCACCCCATGAGCGCCACACCGGGCTCGACGAAGAGCACCCGTCGAGTCCGACCAATTCGAGTGCGGTGGCCAGCGGCTGTGCTGATCCTGACCGTTCTACTCAGCCAGCTAGTGGCAGCAGGCCCGGCACGAGGCGCCGACTATCCGTCCTGGTCGGAGGTTGAAGCCGCACGCTCAAGCGAGAGTGCGAAAGCAAGCGAAATCAATCGGATCACCAATCTTCTGCGCACACTGGAAGACAACGTCCGCACCGCCCAGGCGGCAGCAGCCGACCGTGGCAGCGACTACGAGAAGGCGCAAGCACGACTCGATTTAGCAAGTTACCGCGCACAAACGCTGCGTACTTCGGCCGATGCGGCGCAGGCGCTCGCGAACGCATCCCAAGCACGCGCCGGCCAACTTGTCGCCCAACTTGCACGCTTCGGCAACGGCGACCCGACCACGCTGCTCCTGCTGAACGGGCAACGAGCAGAGACGCTGCTGTTCCGACTCGGCACCATGAGCCAACTCACGCAACGCTCCAATCGGGCCTTCGCCGCCGCCACCACCAGCGCAAACACCGTCCGATCACTTACCCGCCAGGCCGATGCCGCCCAAGCCGCTCTGGCGAACCTTAGCCGCGCAGCCGAAAAGGCGCTGCAGGACGCGGTCGCTGCCAGCCGCACTGCAGCGAACCAGCTGGCTGAACAGCAACAGACACAGGGAACCCTGCAAGCCCAACTGGCAGTGCTGGTCGAGAATCGCAAAGCGACCGAAGCCGACTACCGCAAAGGGGAAGAGGCCCGACGTCAGCAAGAAGCGGCCGCCGCAGCCGCCGCAGCCGCCGCTGCTGCCGCCGCTGCCGCTGCTGCCGCGGCTGCGGCAGATGGTGCACCGGTGCCGTCGGGGGACGGCGGGCAACTCGGTGGACAGGGTTGGGCGAAGCCGGTGTCCGGATGGATCAGCGACCGGTTCGGGCCCCGCCCGGACAAACCGGTAGCCAGTTCGGGCGCATTCCACTACGGCACAGATCTTGCCGCCGGGTGCGGCACCGCGATATTCGCTGCCGCCCCCGGACGCGTCGTATACGCAGGCTGGCTTGGAACCTACGGCAACTGGGTGCTCCTTGACCACGGCACCGGGGTGATGACCGGGTACGCGCACATCCGCGAGGGCGGAGTCCTGGTCAACGTGGGCCAAACCGTTCAAGCCGGCCAGAACATCGCCCAGGTCGGTACGACGGGCGGCTCCTCCGGCTGCCACCTGCACTTCGAAGTCCGCGTCAACGGTAACCGGATCGACCCGCAACCATTCATGAGCGCGAGAGGAATCACCCTTGGCTAACCGCATCATGCGAACCATCAGGCTGCGGACCGCCCTCACCTCGGTGGCCGCAGCTGTCATGCTCGTCGTCACGCTGGCGGGGTGCAGCAGCAACAATGATGCCCTCGCTCAGCAGTACAAAGACGGATCCGGGAAGAACTACGTCGCCGGCGACGGCACCATCACCGAAATCAAACCCCAGAATCGTGCGGCACCCGTCGCATTCGCGGGAAAGCTCGAAGACGGCAAATCGACCACTTCAGCGATGTACGCCGGGAAAGTTCTGGTCCTCAATTTTTGGTACGCCGGATGCGCCCCCTGCCGGGCGGAGGCACCCGCACTCGAAAAGACATACACAAAATTCGCCGGACAAGGGGTCGCATTCCTCGGCGTCAACGTCAGGGACCAAGCCGACACCGCCCGCGCGTTCGCCCGCACCTATGGAGTGACCTACCCCAGCGTGCTCGACGCCTCCGACGGTGCCATGCAACTGGCGTTCAGCGGGATTGTTGCCCCCAACGCGGTCCCCACCACACTCGTCGTGGACAAGGACGGGCGCGTCGCCGCTCGCATCCTGGGCCAACTGCCGGACGCGTCCGTGCTCAGCGCACTAATCAGCACCGTTCTGACAGAACAGGGACCGTAACACCCTTCCGCGCGTTAGGAGCCCCCCGCACACCCCTCACCGAAAGCCCTTTCATGAACCGCCACCTCAGCATTCCCAGCCCCGACCCCGTCTTCGCGCAGTTCACGGTGGGTCCGCTTACCATCCACACCTATGCGCTGTGCATTCTCGCCGGAATCGTCGCAGCCACGTTGATCACCTCCAAACGACTCGCCCAGCGCGGCGCCCGCGGCCCCGTCGTTCTCGACATCATTCTCTGGGCGGTGCCGTTAGGCATCGTCGGCGCTCGGTTCTACCACGTCTTCACCCACACCGGCGACTACTTCTACCCCGGCGCGAACCTGTGGAACGTGTTCGCCATCTGGGACGGCGGGAACGCCCTCTATGGATCCCTCATCGGCGGAGCCGTCGGCGCCTACATCGGGTGCCGGCAAACCAAGATCCGGTTCTGGTCCTTCGCAGACGCGCTGGCACCGGCCCTGCTCGTCGCGCAATCGCTTGGACGGTTCGGCAACTACTTCAACCACGAACTCTTCGGCCTGCCCACCACGTTGCCGTGGGGCCTGCAGATCGAAGCGAGCAATCCCAAATTCCCTGCCGGCCTGCCTGCTGGAACGCTCTTCCACCCGTTGTTCCTCTACGAGATCATCTGGAACCTGATCGGGGTCGGCATGATCCTGGTGTTGGAACGCCGCCTCAACTTGCGATGGGGGCGAGCCTTCGCCGTGTACCTGATCTGGTACGGCCTGGGCCGGAGCTGGCTGGAAGCAATCCGGATCGATCCCACCAGTAACACGTTCCTCGGTATCCCCGCCAACGTGTGGGCCTCCTTCGTCCTGGTCGCGCTCGGGGCGGCGCTGTTCATCGTGCAAACTAAACGTCACCCCGAACCCGAGTACTCGCCGTACCGTGACGGGCACCATCCCGCACCTCTCGACGACCCGAATCCCGCCGTCACCACCGCCCCAGCCGTCGACGATGCTGCAGGAGCCCCCGAAGACGAACCCCGGTCGAACTCGATGCGAAAGCCGTCCGATGTCTAGGCCCCTGGACCACATCGACGTCAGACCACCCGGTGCGAGCAGAATCACCGAACCGGCGCTCGGGTTCACCGGATGGATGCGCTGGATGTGGCGACAGCTGACCAGCATGCGCGTCGCCCTGTTCCTGCTGCTGCTGCTCGCTCTTGCCGCCGTCCCCGGATCCCTGGTCCCGCAACGCAGCTCCGACCCCAACGGTGTCGTTCAATACTTCAAAGACAACCCGGGCCTCGCCCCAGTGCTGGACAAACTCCAAGCCTTCGATGCCTACACCTCGTTCTGGTTCTCCAGCATCTATCTGCTGCTGTTCATCTCCCTGATCGGCTGTGTCGTGCCGCGCACTGTCCACCACTTGCGCTCCCTGCGCGCGACACCACCAAAAACGCCCGCCCGACTATCACGGATGAGCGGCTACACCTCCATCGAGTTGTCAGCTGGTCGGGGAGCCGCCTCGGCGGCAACGGCCGCCACGGCAATCAGCACGGCGGCAACAATTCTCCGCAAACGCGGCTACCGGATTGCCGCCTTCCCCGGCACGCAGGCCGCTGGTCGGCGGGAGCTGTCGGTCAGCGCCGAACGGGGCTATCTGCGCGAAGCGGGCAACCTGACCTTCCACATCGCCTTGGTAGGGATCCTGATCACGGTGGGAATCGGCGGCGGGTTCGGGTTCGACGGCAACCGGGTGGTTGTCGAGGGGCAAAGCATGATCAACACCCTCGCCGCCTACGACTCGTTCAACCCCGGCCGCTTCTTCAGCCCCACAGAGCTGGCACCCTATTCGCTCACCCTGAACAACCTCGCGGTCACCTACGAAACCCAGAACAAGCGGGCACGCGGACTCCCGACCGACTACACCGCGACCGTCACCGCCCAAACCCAAGGCTCGCCAGACAAGACGAGCCGGACAATCAAAGTCAACGAACCCCTGTCGATCGGCGGCACCGACGTCTATCTGCTGGGAAATGGGTATGCCCCCCGGATCACGGTCCGCGACCCGCAAGGCCGCGCCGTGTTCAGCGACGACATCCCCTTCCTCCCACAAGACGCGAACCTCACCTCCCTCGGCGTCGTGAAAGTCCCCGACGGACTTGCCAAACAAGTCGGTTTGATCGGGTTCTTCTACCCCACGAAGTCCACCGCAAGCACCGGCGCGTTCTATTCCGCGTACCCCGACCTCACCAACCCCGTTCTGACGTTGAACGCCTACTCCGGCGACCTCGGCATCAACACCGGGGCACCTAAGTCCGTGTACGCACTTGACACCACGAAGCTCACCCAACTCACCGGCGGCACGACCGGGGTCCGGTCAATTGAGCTCAAACTCGGTCAGACGCAGCAACTTCCCGACGGTCTCGGCTCGATCACGCTGGAGCGCGTGTCCCGGTTCGCGTCCTTTGAAATCCATCACGACCCGGCCCAGGGGTGGGTGCTGTTCTTCGCCATCGCCGCGCTCGGCGGCCTTCTCACCTCCCTGTTCGTGCCACGCCGACGCCTGTGGGTGAAAGCGATTGTCGACGAAGCCAAACCCGTCCGCATCGAGTACGCCGGACTCGCTCGAGGCGACGACCCTCAACTACAGGACGCGGTGGCCGACTTGGCGTCTGCCCACCAAGCAGCCCTGCGTAGCACAAGTGCAGCCGATCAGGACTCACAACGAAACACCGACCTGAAGGGAACACCGTGACCGACTCTTTGTCACAGATCTCCGTCATCTTGCTTATCTGCTCGATGGTCCTCTACGCGGCAGCGTTCATTGCTTTCGCGCTGGACCTCGCCCGGCGCAGCGCTCACGCGACCGCCGCCGTCCCTAGCGCCGTCGCTCGGCGCGCGCAAGAAGCGGCGGCCAGCAACACGCCCGGTCCGGCACGAACGACAACCCTCATCCGCGGATCCGTGGACCGGGCCGACTCCTCGAGGTTGGGGTCGGCGAGCTTACGCACCGGCTACTCACTCACCGTCCTCGCCTTCATCGTCCAACTCGGCGCCGACATTTTCCGCGGCATCGCCGCCGGACGTGTGCCGTGGGCAAATATGTATGAATTCTCGATGACCGGCACCCTGCTCATCGTCGGCGTCTTCCTCGTCATCACGCTCAGGTACGACCTAAGATTCCTCGGCTCCTTCGTCACCGGGCTTGTGCTGATCCTCCTGGGGATCTCTAGCATGCGCTACTACGTCGAGGTCGCACCGTTACCGCCTGCGTTGCAGTCATACTGGCTCGTCATTCACGTGATGGTCGCGATCATCGCTACCGGCTTCTTCGCGATCGGCTTCGCGCTTTCCGCCGTACAACTCCTGCAGACACGCAGAGAGACTCAGATCGCCGACGGCCGACCAGCCCCGCTTCGGTTTCTGGCAACCCTTCCCAGCTCCGGCACCCTGGAGAACCTGGCGTACCGGATCAACATCGTCGGTTTCATCCTCTGGACCTTCACGCTGATGGCCGGTGCGATCTGGGCAGAAAAGGCCTGGGGGCGCTACTGGGGGTGGGACACCAAGGAAGTGTGGACCTTCATCATCTGGGTCCTTTACGCCGGCTACATCCACGCTCGCGCCACCCGCGGCTGGCGCGGATCCCGCTCGGCCTGGCTGGCGATTATCGGCTTCTCCGCGGTCATGTTCAACTTCGGCATCGTCAATGTCTTCTTCAAAGGCCTGCACTCCTACAGCGGCCTCTGAAACCAACCACCCCCATCAACCACAAACAGCAGCAGGAAGGCAACCATGGCTCGCAAGAACGCAGAATCTCCTCGGCGACGTTCCACTCACGAGGAAGCCAAACCAACCCCGGAGCAATTGCGTGCCCGCTACCTACGCAAACGCCGGTTCCTGCGCGTCGGCCAACTGATCATGCTGATCGGATTCCTGGTTGGCCTGCAACATTGGCTCGCCCATCTCGGCGTCTTTGGCGCACAGCCCCCCGGCTGGGTCGACCTTGCCGCCGGATACCCGATGGCCGCAGCCCTCATTCTCGCCGGTGCCATCACTGCTGGCCAGAAATGATCAGACTCCTCCCGCACCCCAATTGGCGCCGATCGGCGGTGACCTAGTGGGCGCACAATTCGCCTCCATCATCGCCAACGGCGGACTGCTACTGGCCATCCCGATCGCGATCTTCGCCGGGCTGGTTTCGTTCGCCTCCCCATGCGTGCTCCCGTTGGTGCCCGGGTATCTGGCCTATGTCGGAGGAGTCACCGGGTCCACGGGGCGCGTCAGCCGACGTCGAACCGCCACCGGAGTCGCGCTTTTCGTCCTCGGCTTTGCCATCGTGTTCATCGCCTACGGTGCCCTGTTCGGCGCCTTCGGGTCCTGGCTGGTGCGCTGGCAAGACCTCATCACCCGTCTGCTCGGCCTTCTAGTGATCGTGATGGGCCTGGCCTTTATCGGCACCTTCTCGTTCTTCCAACGCACCCTGAAATTGCCCATCCGTCCCTCGACCGGCATCATCGGCGCACCCCTGCTCGGAATCGTCTTCGGGCTCGGCTGGACACCCTGCATGGGACCCACCCTTGCCGCCGTCCTCTCGCTCAGCCTGTCCAGTCAATCCGCCGCGCGCGGCGCCATCCTGACCGGCTTCTACTCAATCGGCCTCGGCATTCCCTTTGTCCTCCTCGCCCTCGGAATCGGTTGGGCGACCGGCGCCATCAGCTTCCTCCGTCGACACATCCGAGCCATCAACATCGCCGGCGGCACCGTCCTGATCGTGATCGGCGTCCTCATGGTCACCGGAGTCTGGACCGCGTGGATCTACAGCCTCCAAGCCCTCATCGGCGGGGTCACACTCCCGATTTGACCAACCCGCCCGACAAACGCCCCGAAGGAGTTCCTATGAACAGACAACACAACATCGGCGAAAGCGCAGAACACAACGACGCCCGACTTCACCTTGTCTACACGGGTGTGTGGTCGATGGCGAAGGTGTCCCTCCTAGTCGGCCTGATCATGGCCGCAGTCACCATACTGGCCAGCGCCCTCCTCTGGACGATCCTTAATCAAATCGGCGCGTTCCAACAGATCGATTCCCTCCTCTCCGGCCCGGCGGGTGAAACCACGGCATCCTCCGCCTCAAGCGTTGCCAAAGTAATCAACCTCGGAACCGTGCTCGTCGGATCGGTCGCGGTAGGACTCGTCGGTGCGCTCGCCACCATGGTGGGCGGGATGCTTATCGCACTGCTTTACAACCTCAGTTCCAAAGCCACCGGCGGACTCTTCATCGGATTCAGACAAGACTGACGCCCCAGCGGCGCCGCTACACAGCTCGGCAGGAAGGAGAAAAGTGCCAGACAATCAGAATGAGCGGCCCTGGTGGGAAACCCGAGCTGCGCCTGAACCCGTGCTCCCGGCGAAGGCCCGTAAACATCGCCTCCTTATCCTCGGTGCCGTAGTCCTTGTCGCCGTTGGCGCGCTCGCCCTCTTCCTCTCTATGTTTTCAATGAGAATGTGACGAGACAGTGCGCTTCCACGGACACCGCAGAACGACGATATGTCGTGTCGATGGTCAGGTGCCATCACGGGCCAACTCGACCCCGTGGTGGTGGTGTGGTGATTGAGCTGGCAGCAAATCAACCATTTTTCCGGGCAGGGCCCCTCAGAGGACCGTCATCGCGCCGCCCGGGGGCAATATTCATGGTGTCGACAGCAAACCGCGCCGACGGGGCAGGGATCTCCCGGTCGTTCGAGACCACTCCAACGCGCCACGATGAATCTACGCTCCGTTCACCCGCAGGCAGTATCGGCGGGGCGTCGCAAACTCCTGCGAATGAGAAGATCGCGCGTCGAACCCTCCTCGAATTCGCTGACGGCGTGTTGCGGGGGAGGGAGAAGCGGTCACAGGTTAGCGTCGGGAAGCCAACGACCCATCTCTTTCCGAAGGCTACGGCTTCGCACATACGATTCGGACCCTGAATGCTACGACGTCACGCCTCAACTCCCCCGCGCGGCATGGGCTCGTGGAGACTTTGGGCTGGCCTGATGATCGCAGTCCTCATCACCGCCTCGGGCGGCATCACCGCCCCCAAAGCGATGGCCGATACTTATCCATCGTGGGGTGACGTTCAAGCCGCACGTTCAAACGAGGCAGCAAAACAGCGCCAAGTCAATGCGATCACCGCGCTGATTTCGAATCTCAAGACGCAAGTCAAAGCGGCCGAGGACGCCGCCGTTGCCCGCGAAAAAGAAAACGAAGCAGCCCAGCTCGCACTCACAGCGGGCCAAAACAAAGCGGATACGCTCACAGCCGCAGCCGCCCAGCTGAAGATCAAGTCCGAAACCTCCCACCAGCAGGCGGCGACAGTCATGGCGAAGCTCGCCCGCACAGGCGGTCCCAATCTCACCGGCACGCTACTGATCAGCAAGTCCTCAGACCGAGCGGGCCTGCTCTATCGCCTGAGTAGTCTGGGCAAGCTGACATCGACCATCAACCGGCTGTACTCGCAGGCAGCGCAGGACAGCAACAACGCAAAGGCCGCCAGCGATCAGGCCGTTGCCGCGAAGGACGCTCTCGCCACACTTGCCGCTACCGCGAAGACCGCGTTGACCAAAGCGGTCCAGGCACAGAAGGACATGATTGCGTCGCTTGCTGCACAAACCGCCCACGAGAACGAGCTGCAGGCCCAACTTGCGTCGCTGACCAGCGCCACCGCTACGACGGAACAGCAGTATCAGGCCGGCGTTGCGGCACGAGCGGCAGCCGAAGCGGCCGCCGCGGCCGCCGCTCGCGCTGCCGGATCCAGCGCCCCGGTGTCCTCCGACGCCCGCGCCCTCGCCCAAGAGCTCATGGGGTACGTCGCGGCTGGCCAACTTTCCGGCTCTTCCCCCGACCACATCATGGAGATCCGATGGATCGCGGAGGGCCGCTCGGTCCCGAACTGCGGGATCGACACCCAAGTCCTGCAGGTCATCGTGATCGCCTTGCACACCTTCGCAAGCGTCGGCGTCAGCGACATCAACCGGCGCTGTACCGGCCAGATCGAAGGTGCTGGGATTTACTCGCAGCACTATGCCGGAGGTGGTGGCCACGCGGTGGACTTCTATAGCCTCGGCGGCAGCCAGGCGACCGGCGCAGACGGCAACTCCCTGGCGTTGATCCGCATACTCGACCCGAGGATGCCGTACGGTTCGGGCCTTGGCCAAAACAACTGTCGAGCGAAGGCGGGAAACGAACCCGCCCTGCGCAACTTTCAAGACTTCTACGACACCTGCAACCATCTTCACATCAACGACCCAATGTAACCAGCCCTCTCGCCGCACCGTAGACGAAGCCGGGCAGAGCACCAGCAGTGCCGCAGAGACCGGGTCTGAAGTACGGAGCTGAGAATGCCCCGCACCGGTTTCCCTGCGATACCACTGGTGGGTATTCTTGAGGAGATGGACAGGGACAGCGCACGGCCCCCGACCCGAGCGGCGACGATCGCCGGTCGGGTACTGATGGTGCTCGCACTCATCTCGGGAATCGCTGCCATGCACACGGGAATCGACATGCCCATGACGGCCACATCCCCCGAGGACTCCGCCCATAGCGACCTAACGACCATGGCCTCTTCTCTGGTTGGGCCCACCACCCAACATCCCTCGGTCGCGGCGGACGTGGCACGCACCTCCACGCCCCCGCTAGTCGCACCGATGAGCCACGACACCATGCACGCCTGCCTGTTCTTGCTCGGCGCCGCCCTGCTTTTCCTGCTCGCTTCCCCGTTGGGGAACAAACTTTCCTTCGGCGCGCCTCGATTGATCGCGCAATGGCGACAAGAGATCGCGGTGCGTGCCCGCGATCGCACTCTGGTTCTCCAGGTTTTGCGGATTTAAAGGCTCCCGGGGAGAGCTCTGCTTCTCCCATCGGATACAACCTCGAAATCCCAAACCAATCCTTTGGAGTACTGATGAAAATCGCACCTCGTCTCGCCCTTGCCGGCGTGGTCTTGGCCGCTGGTGGCCTCCTCACAGCCTGCACCGGTTCCGGCATGGGAGACATGTCCGGCATGTCCGGTATGTCCTCGACACCCGCCGCGGCGCACAACGCGCAAGACGTCACATTCGCGCAGATGATGATCGTGCACCACCAAGGCGCCATCGAAATGGCCGACCTCGCCCCATCCCGTGCCGCCTCAACACAGGTCAAGGACCTGGCCGAGAAAATCAAAGCCGCCCAGCAGCCCGAGATCGAACAGATGAAGTCCTGGCTGAAGTCGTGGGGTGAACCGGTCACTATGCCCGGAATGAGCTCGAGCTCGCCGACCCCCGACGACATGTCCGGAATGGACATGTCCACGCCGATGCCTACCGATTCCTCCAGCATGGGTTCGATGCCTGGGATGACCGCGCAGAACATGGACAGCCTGAAGGCCGCAACCGGGACTGCGTTCGACAAGCAATTCCTCACCCTAATGATCCAGCACCACGAAGGTGCGATCACCATGGCCAAGCAGGAACAGTCGGGTGGCAAGGACGGTGCCGCCATGAAGCTCGCCGACAACATCGTCAACTCCCAAACTGCGGAGATCGCCGATATGAAAGCCATGCTGACGACCCTCGGCTAGCGTGCGCGGGACGCGATCCTTGACTCGCGCCTGCATTGACCCCGGTGGGGTGGGACCCGCATTCCCCCTGCGCCACCTCACCGGGCCCCTCTCCTTTTGCTCTGCTCTGCCCCATGAGGTCTGCCATGCCGCTTTCTGCTCAACACCCACGCCCATTCACCCGACGCACCTTTCTCAGCGCGAGCATCGGTGCCGCCACCCTGGCCGCGCTTGCTGCGTGCACCCCGGCAACACCCGCTCTGATATCCCCGACGTCCGCAGCCATTGCAGCGGCGGAGAAGGCGCGCCAGCGCACCGGGCGGGTCACTGCCGTGGCATTGGACGCCCAACCATCCCAACTCGATCTTGCGGGTCGGATCGCTGACACGTGGACGTTCGGGTCAACACCGGCTCCCGTCATCCGCGCTCGTGCCGGTGACACTATCCAGGCGAACGTCTCGAACCGGTTACCTGCGTCCACCTCGGTGCATTGGCATGGCGTTGCTCTGCGCAACGACATGGACGGTGTGCCTCCGCTGACCCAGAACCCGATCGCTGCCGGAGACGCCTTCCGCTATAGCTTTACTGCCGAGCACCCGGGAACCTACTGGTTCCACCCGCACGTCGGCGTGCAAATCGACCGGGGCCTCTATGGAGCGCTGATCATCGACGATCCGCGAGAACCCCTGAGCTACGACCAAGAATGGATCGTCATCCTCGACGACTGGCTCGATGGAGTAACCAGCACACCCGACCAAGTCTTGAACGATCTCTCCAAAGGGATGGGGGCAATGGGGATGAACGGAATGCTCATGAGGATGGGAAACATGCTGATGGGCACCAACTCGGCATTGCTCGGTGGCGACACCGGCGACGTCTACTACCCGCTCTATCTGATCAATGGCCGGCCCGCTGCTGACCCGGAAACCTTCACAAGCAAACCCGGATCGAAAATTCGGATCCGGTTCATCAACGCTGGCGCCGATACTGCATTCCGGGTCGCTATCAGCGGCCACACCCTGACAATCACCCACACCGACGGGTACCCCGTCCGGCATCGCGAGGTCGACAGTGTCCTAATCGGGATGGGGGAGCGCTACGACGTCATCGTCACCGCCGGCGACGGAGTCTTCCCACTCGTTGCATCCGCCGAGGGCAAGGACGCCGCCGCATACGCCATCCTCCGCACCGGCACTGGGGCCGCGCCAGCGCCCCTGAAGACGCTGCCCGAGCTGAACTCGCCGCGGGTGGGGGTGGCCGAAGATCTGATCGCGGACGACGCGGTGCAGCTGAGGCCACGCGCCGTCGACCGCACGGTGCAAATGAAGCTGTCCGGCAGCATGAACTCGTACAAGTGGGCAATCAACGGCCGACAGTTCAATCCGGACCGGCCCTTGCAAGATGCCCTCGCGGTTCACCAGGGGGAGCGGGTGCAACTGGAATTTGTCAACGACACCACCATGTGGCATCCGATGCACCTGCACGGGCACACGTATCAACACCCCGGCCGCGGTCCCCGCAAAGACACCTCGATCGTACTTCCGGGCAAGACTCTTCGTGTCGACTTCGACGCCGATAACCCCGGCCTCTGGCTAAGCCACTGCCACAACATCTACCACGGCGAGTCCGGCATGATGGCCGTGCTCGCCTACCAGAAATAGCAGCCGCGTCGACTGTCCGCGCGAACAGCTTGGCACCTTCGTGGTGCATGCCCACTTTGGCGGGAATACGGGCCGGGGGTATCATGTTGTTGAGGGAGGGATACCCCTTGCCCGTATTGCTGGAGGAATGACAATGTCGACTACTGAGTATGAAGTCACCGGGATGACCTGCGGTCACTGTGAGATGTCGGTCCGCGAAGAAGTGGAACAGATCGCAGGTATCGAAAACATCGACGTGTCCGCAACAACCGGCAAGCTGGTTCTGACCAGCGCGACCGACCTTGATGACGCGCAAGTCTTCGCCGCGGTCAAGGAGGCGGGCTACTCAGCCGTTCGTGTCTGAGCTGAGCTCACCCATCAAACAGGGTGGAGTGGGGCTGGATGCCCCTTTGGCGCCGGCCTCACCCTCGTCCGGCTGATGTTCCCGGCAGACGCGGTGGGATGTTCACCCACTCACGCTGAGCAGTCGCCCGTGAGTTACACCGGCCCCTCGCACCGCCAATCCGTTCAACCGCCTGTTGGCGCTGCCCGATCCCGGAGGATCACATGCCCACAAACGAAGCGCTCGTACCACCTCCTGCCGCGAACATCGAACTCGAAATCGGGGGAATGACCTGCGCATCGTGCGCGATGCGCATCGAGAAGAAGCTGAACAAGCTCGACGGGATCAACGCGACGGTGAACTACGCCACCGAGAAGGCGCGGGTGAGCGCCCCGGCCGAATTCGATCCGCAGACGCTGATCGCCGAGGTGGAGAAGGCAGGATATAGCGCCACGCTTCCGGTCGTGGCTCCGCAAAGCGCAGCGCCCGAGGACGCCCCCGACGCGGAGCACATTGCGCTGCGACAGCGACTGGTCGGGAGCATCGCACTTTCTGTTCCGGTGATCGCGCTGGCAATGGTCCCAGCGTTCCAGTTCACCTATTGGCAATGGTTGTCACTGACGCTCGCCGCCCCGGTGATCGTGTGGGCCGGTTGGCCGTTCCACAAGGCCGCGTTCATCAACCTCCGGCATGGAGCAGCGACGATGGACACCCTTGTCTCCGTCGGCACGTCCGCTGCCCTGCTCTGGTCTCTATATGCCTTGTTCTTCGGCGCGGCCGGAATGCCAGGGATGACCCACGGTTTTGAATTTTCGGTCGCCCCCAACAGCGGCGCCGGCAACATCTACCTCGAGGTCGCTGCCGGAGTGACGATGTTCGTCCTAGCCGGCCGATACTTCGAGAAACGTTCGAAGCGCCAGGCTGGTGCAGCATTGCGCGCCCTTCTGGCGCTCGGCGCCAAGGACGTGGCCGTGCTCCGTAACGGCATCGAGACGCGCATCCCCACCGATCAGCTCGCCGTCGCGGACGAGTTCGTGGTGCGCCCAGGGGAGAAGATCGCCACCGACGGTGTCGTCGTGGACGGCACGAGCGCGGTCGACGCGTCCATGCTGACCGGCGAATCCGTCCCAGTCGAGGTTGGTGTGGGCGACAGCGTGGTGGGAGCAACCGTGAACGCCGGCGGACGGCTGGTCGTCCGCGCGACGAGAGTCGGAACAGATACCCAGTTGGCACAGATGGCGAAGCTCGTCGAGGATGCACAATCGGGCAAGGCCGAAGTGCAGCGCCTGGCGGACAAAATCTCCGGCGTGTTCGTCCCCATCGTGATCGCAATCGCCGTCACCACACTCGTCGTCTGGCTGGCAAGCGGATTCCCGGTCGAAGCCGCCTTCACCGCCGCTGTCGCTGTCTTGATCATCGCCTGCCCGTGCGCGCTCGGGCTGGCCACACCGACCGCGCTGCTGGTCGGAACCGGCCGTGGCGCCCAGCTCGGCATCCTCATCAAGGGACCGGAAGTACTCGAATCCACCCGCAAGGTGGACACGATCGTGCTCGACAAGACGGGCACGGTCACCACCGGCAAGATGACCCTCCTGGCCATTCACACGGCCGAAGGGGTCGAGGAGGCCGAACTACTGAGACTGGCAGGCGCCGTCGAAGACGCCTCTGAGCACACCATCGCGCAAGCCGTCGCCAAGGGAGCCACGCAACGCGTCGGATCCCTTCCCACGGTCGAATCGTTCGCCAACATTGAAGGAATGGGCGTGCAGGGCGTCGTCAACGGTCACCTCGTATTGGTCGGGCGTGATTCGCTGCTGACAGAATGGTCGGTTCCGGCCGATTCGACGCTTGTCACTGCCAAGGAAGCTGCCGAAGAGGCAGGGCAAACCGCGATCGTCGTCGCCTGGGACGGAACCGCGCGTGGCGTTCTCGTCGTAGCGGATGCGATCAAAAACACCAGCGCCGAGGCAATCACACAATTCAAACGACTGGGCCTAACGCCCGTACTCCTCACCGGCGACAACGAGACTGCCGCCAACCAGGTTGCCGCACAGGTGGGGATCGAGCAGGTCATCGCCGAGGTACTGCCCAGGGAGAAAGTCGCTGTCGTGACCCGGCTGCAGGCCGAAGGGAAAGTCGTTGCGATGGTCGGTGACGGCGTCAACGACGCCGCCGCCCTGGCCCAGGCCGATCTCGGCTTGGCGATGGGTACCGGCACGGACGTCGCCATCGAAGCCGCGGACCTCACCCTGGTGCGCGGCGACCTCCGCTCCGCCGCAGACGCAATCCGTCTCTCCCGGCGCACCCTCGGCACAATCAAAGTCAACCTCTTCTGGGCGTTCGCCTACAACGTGGCAGCCATCCCGTTGGCCGCTCTGGGCCTGCTGAATCCCATGCTCGCGGGCGCCGCGATGGCGTTCTCCAGCGTCTTCGTCGTAAGCAACAGCCTCCGCCTCCGCTCGTTCAAGTCGAACGCACGCAACACAGAACGGCTCGTACAGCGCGCGACCGCCAAGCAGGCCCTTCAAAAAGCCTGAACCCACCCACCAACCCAACCGTCGAAGGAAGAAACCGCCATGACCGACAACCACCACCACACCCCCAGCGCACCCGATCACCACCACGGGGCGCCAACCGGGACCCGGAACCTCCTCGGACCGGCCGCCACCGACCTGGCAGAATGCCCGGTCATGAAGGGCAGCCTGGTCGTCAAGGCAGACGCAGAAGCGGCTGGCCTTTACCGCGACTACGAGGGCACCCGCTACTACCTCTGCTGCGCCGGATGCGGACCCAAGTTCGACGCCGACCCCGCCCGCTACGCCACCGCCTGACGCAACCGCGACTGGCATTAGCCGTCGTCTCGACGCCAGAGCTGATCTCGACAGAAACCTGCAACCGTTACAGGGTAGGAACCATGACCAATCACGCCGGGCGGGACAACCACTCCGTCCCCACCCAGACCGTGCAGACCGGTCCGGATGCGCACGCCCACCACGACACGGCCCGACCGGAAGAACCGAAGACGTCCACCCACGCCGGCCACGACGTGGCGGGCCACGACGGTCACGATATGGATGGGCATAGTGGGCACGACATGACTGGGCACGCCGGTCACGGCGACCACGTCGGGCAATTCCGTCGCCTATTCTGGATCATGCTGGTCGTGGCCGTGCCCGTCGTCGTCTTCTCGCAAATGTTCGCGATGATCCTCGGCTACCACCTCCCCGACGCTGCATGGATCGGCTGGATCTCGCCGGTCCTGGGCACGGTCATGTACGTGTGGGGTGGGAGGCCATTCCTCACCGGTGCCGTCGCTGAACTTCGTTCCCGGAAACCCGGGATGATGCTGCTGATCGCTTTGGCCATCACGGTCGCGTTCTTCGCATCGTGGGGCGCGAGCCTCGGGATCCTCGACCACCAGCTCGACTTTTGGTGGGAACTCGCCCTGCTGATCGTGATCATGCTTCTCGGGCACTGGATCGAAATGCGATCTCTCGCCCAAACAACCTCCGCGCTCGACTCCCTGGCCGCGCTCCTACCGGACGAGGCCGAACGGGTCGACGGTGACCAGACCATACCGGTACCACCGTCCGAGTTGCAGGTCGGGGACGTTGTCGTGGTTCGACCCGGCGGCCGCGTCCCGGCCGACGGAAAAATCGTGGACGGTTCGGCGAGCATGGACGAGTCCATGATCACCGGTGAATCGCGCACCGTCCGACGCGGTACAGGTGACACCGTCATCGCCGGGACGGTCGCCACCGACTCCGGCCTGCGGGTAGAGATCACCGCCGTCGGCGATGACACCGCCCTGGCCGGCATTCAACGCCTGGTCACTGAAGCGCAAAACTCATCCTCCCGCGCCCAACGGATTGCCGACACCGCTGCTGGATGGCTCTTCTGGTTCGCTCTCGGCTCCGGCATCATCACAGCGATCGTCTGGACCCTGATCGGACTCCCAAACGACGCCGTCGTGCGCACCATCACCGTTCTGGTGATCGCCTGCCCGCACGCACTCGGCCTCGCGATCCCGCTCGTCGTGTCGATCGCGACCGAGAGAGCGGCTCGTGGCGGCGTGCTGATCAAGGACCGGCTGGCGCTGGAGAGCATGCGGACGGTGAACACCGTCCTGTTCGACAAGACTGGAACGCTCACCAAGGGCGAACCAACCGTGTCCGCGATCGAAGCGACCGACGATCACGGAGAGGACCGTGTGCTCGCCCTGGCTGCCGCCGCAGAGACCGACTCCGAACATCCACTTGCCCGAGCGATCGTGAACGCGGCAAAGGAGCGGCAGCTCACCGTACCGAGAGCCACCGGATTCGAATCGTCCCCGGCGATCGGTGTAGCTGTAACGGTTGACGGTTCTCGAGTCCAGGTCGGCGGCCCGCGCCTTCTGGCGCAGGAGAACGGCTACGAACTCGATGTCGCCTACGACTGGCGCGAAGAGGGAGCGATCATCCTGCACGTACTGGTCGACGGGCAGGTCGTCGGCGCGCTCAAACTCGCCGACGAAGTGCGCGAAGAGTCCAGGCAAGCCGTCGAAGCGCTTCACGCCCAGAACGTGCACGTCGTCATGATCACCGGCGACGCTGACGCTGTCGCAAAATCCGTTGCCACCGAACTCGGAATCGACCGCTACTTCGCTGGTGTGCGCCCGGAAGACAAATCCGCCAAGGTGAAAGAACTCCAGGCCGAAGGACGCAAGGTGGCGATGGTGGGTGATGGTGTCAACGACGCGCCCGCGCTGGCCCAGGCCGACGTCGGGATCGCGATCGGCGCCGGCACTGATGTCGCGATCGCGTCCGCCGGCGTCATTCTCGCCAGCGACGATCCCCGCTCGGTGCTCTCGGTCATCCAGCTGTCCCGAGCCAGTTACCAGAAGATGAAGCAAAACTTGTGGTGGGCGGCCGGCTACAACTTGATCTCGGTCCCGCTCGCGGCGGGCGTTCTGGCTCCCATAGGATTCGTGTTGCCGATGTCGGTCGGTGCGATCTTGATGTCGCTGTCCACGATCGTCGTCGCACTGAACGCGCAGCTGTTGCGTCGCCTGGACTTGCGACCAGAAGTGAGCACCCGTGCCATGCTCGATCGAACCGATCGAACCGATCAACCTGCTCAGCCAGAGCTGGCGCGTCAGTCGTAAAACGCACCCGAAGAAAGACAGACGATGGACACCGCTACCGAATCAACGCATGGCTACATCACCGACAAGGACAAGTACCTCAACCGTCTGAAGCGGATCGAGGGCCAGACCCGTGGGGTGTATCGGATGGTCGACGAGGAGCAATATTGCATCGACATCCTCACCCAGATTTCCGCGCTCACCTCGGCGCTGCAATCGGTGGCTCTCGGACTCGTCGACGACCACCTCAAACACTGCGTCACAGACGCGGTCAAGCTAGGCGGCGCGGAAGCGGACGCCAAGATCAAAGAAGCATCGGACGCGATAGCGCGGTTAGTCCGGTCGTAAGCACCCGCGAAGGCGGCCTAGACGAGGGCGGCCGGGAGAAGCTTCAATCCTCATCGACCGGGCAATGATGGGGGAGCGCCGCTCGTGTAAGGCCGCTCCGTGGCTCCCGAGGTCGGGACTCGGCGTACGCGGACCATCAACCAGACCACGAGCACCGCTCCGATCGCGACAAGTGACAGGGCAAAGAGGTACTGCGGCGGGGACCATTCACGAGTTTCCGTCGGTTGATATAGCGCCCGAGTTTGGGTGATGGTTCCAGTGAAGTTCTGGGAAATCGGAAGCCACACCTCGAGCGTCCCGACATAGGATGAAACGTCCGCGTAGACGAACCACAGTCCTGGGTGTGGAAGTGAGATTCGACCGGTCGCCCGACCGGACCTGCTCACCGACCCGGCCGCCAGCGGTACCGTAATGGTTTGGCCGGCCCGCCGGGCAACCAGCCAAGCCCGGCCCGGCATTGTCGCCGTGGTGCTGAAGTCGTCCACGGTAACGGTGAGTTCGCCGCTCCCGTCACCCTGAACCGAAAGTGCCGCCGTTCCGAAGGACGGCCCCTGCCCAGGATCATGAGCGCTAGCCGGCACCGGTGTGACCAGTGCAAAACTCAACCCGAGCAGGAGAACGATCGTCGCTGTAACAGCGCGATTCCTGACGCCGACCACAAAGACAGCTACGAGAGCCGCGCCCACCACTGCCATCGTCCACGGCAGAATCGACCCTATCTGCACGTTGCTGAGCCTGATTGCAGAGAGGAGGGATTCAAGGGCGGCCACGATGCTGGCGGCGACCAGCCATCGCAACCGTGGCAGGCTCTGAAGAAGATCAACGGCCGCCAGCCCGAGAAGCGCAAGCGGCAGATCCGGCGCCAACCAGCCCGCCCCGGTGAGCCCGGCGGTCAGCGCCGCGCGCAACAGGATGTACGCGACGATCGCCGTTGTGAGGGCGAATGGGAACCTGGTCGTGCGAATGATCACCCACCCAGCGCTCAGCAACGAGAGCAGGGCAACAGGCAGATAGAGCGTCTCGCTGAACTGGGGGACATCTGTGTCGTACTCCATCACAAGGATCTGAGCTGCAGCCAGCACGACGGCGGATAGCCCGATCTGCAACTGGCGCCACGGTCGATCCGAAACGCTGACCAGCATCGCACCCAAGAGGACCGTCGTTGAAATTACCGACAGCAGGTGCGGAGGCGACCACAAGACTGCGTCGCGACCAAAAGTGCTGTGCCAAAAGGCATCAGCGGGAGCGGCGATTGCTGTGGCAGCAGCGCTTGCCGCGGCGAGGATGAACCCCGGCGCGCGACCAAGGGCACTCAGGGAACGAGTATCGCGAAGTATCCGCATCGCCCAGAGACCCAAAATGACGCCAACCGCGACGATCGATGCGTACAACAGAAGGTGCGGAGGAATCAGGGCACTATCTCGCCCGAGCGTGGAATGCCACGAGTCGTCCCAATACGCCGACGCGAGCCCCAGCCCGCTCGCGCCGACAATAATCCACCCGCTCGGGCGGCTAACACCGGTCGGCAAGGGGGGATCCATAAACCGAATCGTATACCCACCCGGGGTATACGGGAAGGGTACCTGGTGGTATGCACCGCAGACCCTACTCGCGTGGGTGTCTGTTGCTCGGGTCGAAGAGAGCGTGCGACAGGCTTCAGCTAGTGTGCGGTCATTTCTGGTTGGTCAGAATAGTTGGTCGCGGGAGCAAGCCCGAAGAACTCTTCCAATGTCTGCTTTCCGCTGTCGCGGAGCTGGGACGCCAACGCTGTGCCGACCCACCGAAAGTGCCATGGCTCGTACGCGAACCCCGTGACCGCCGATTTGTTGGGCGGGTAGCGAAGGACCCATCCGTATCGGTAGGCGTTGGCAGCAAGCCACACCCCCGTGGGCGACCTTCCGAAACAATCGTCCTCGAGCCCGCAACCGCTTTGTGTGTCGAGAATGTCGACAGCCATCCCAGTCTGATGTTCGCTGTAACCGGGTCGTGCGCTCGTTGTGTCCGCGTTCGCAGCTCCGCCATCGGACTTTGTGTAGGAGGCGTAGACATCGGTCTGGTATTTGAAGGAGCGGTATCCGCTTTGGGCGACGAGAGTCGCTCCGGTTTCAGCTTTCGCGGCTGCGGCGAGCTGGACGAATGCTGCTGCAGCAACTCGGCGGAGAGTTTGACCATTTGGGTTGGGGATATCCGGGGGGAGGGTTGTCAGGTCACTGGGTTGGTAGGTCGCAGCGCCGGGGATGGGGCGGAGCTTGTTGACGAGGAACCAGGGGCTGCTGGGTTCAGTTAGCGGGTACACCCCCAAATGCACCGGCGTGGGCACGATGCTGGGTACCGGTCGCGTCTCTGGGGGAGAGGTAGTGGTCGCAGGTTCGCTGCGGCCGCGGTCGATTGTGCCGGCAGGAGCGATGATGCCGTAGACCGCTCCAAGGCTCACCGTCAATGCTGCCATGAGAATTGCGCCGATAACAATTGACCACGCGAAGGTCAGGCGCTCCTGGTAGGGCCTTCGCGCCAGCGGCCGCAAATGCGTATAGTCAGCCCACATCGAGCGCAGCAGAGCGAACGTTTCGCGACTAGCCCTTCGCGCTTGCGCGATTCGAGTTTCCAATCCTCGGGCATGTCGGGGCGTCACCGACGCCGACTTCCGGAGGCCCGCGCCAGCTGCTCGGCAGCGTGGCTGAGATCGGCCAGCTCGACATGGCCGAAGCGACGTTCGAGCGCGACGCGGATCAGGTGATCGGCGAAGAGAGGATTGCGTGGAAGGAGGGGCCCGTGGAGGTACGTGCCGAAGGTGGCCGACCTGCGCGCGCCTTCTGTGCGGTCTTTGCCGTTGTTCCCTTGGCCGGCCGCAACTGTGCCCAGGGGTTGCGCTTCTGGGCCGAGAGTGGTCGCTCCGGCGTGGTTTTCGTATCCGACGAGCGTTCCAAAATCCGACGTATCGGCGGAGACGTTACCGATGCTGCGTTGGGGTGCCGGCTGGGTCTCCAGGTCTAGGATCCCGATCCCTGCCAGTCGGGTGCCGTCGGTTACTTGCAAGGAATGGCCGAACAACTGGTACAGTCCGCACACCAGCAGCATTGGGGTGCCGTCTTCGGCCATTGCCCGCAAGTCGTGACGGTGTCGAAGAAGGTCCGGTTGGATTGCGACCTGTCCGCGGTCCTGGCCGCCGCCGCCGACGACGAGATCGACGTCTCGGGGGAGCGTTTCGCCGAGATGGAGTTCGTGAACGTTGGCTCGGTAGCCTCGCCACTCCAGGCGACGCCGGAGGACGAGCACATTGCCGCGGTCGCCGTAGACGTTCATCTGCGACGGGTAAAGCGACAGGATTGTGAGCGTGCGCTTCATGCTGCTTCTCCAAGGATTCCGGGACGGAGCACGCGTCTGATCGCGAGCATCGCCGTGTACGTGCAGTAGATGCGCTTGAGAGTCGGCGTTGGCGTCTTGACGAAGAGGTCCAATGCGCGTCGAATATCAGGTTCGCGGATGGCCACCGCTATGTCGTCGTAGTGAAGACGCAGCTCAAGATCGGGCGCGCGTGTTCCGGACACGAGCTGCACTTTGTCGGACTTGAGAGGGGCAAAGTCGACATCCCAAATCCAGGAGACGTCTTTCCCGTCGGCGTCATGATCATTGAGCGCGATCATCGTGTGAGCGCCGTCGCCCGAGTACGATTCCAACGCTGCCCGGAATGCGCCGGGATTCTTAACCAAGACCAGGTGGATTGTCTGTCCTTTGAACGTGATGAGTTCGCCGCGCCCAAACGCGGGCGCCGCGTGGACTAGTGCTTCGGAAGCGCGGTGTAGATCGAAATCGCTACCGAGAACCGCACGACTGATCGACAGGGCGGCGACCGCGTTGAGGGAGTTAAACGACCCTCCGAATGGAAGCGTGAATGGAAGCGAAGCGCCGTCAAATGATGCGACAGGAGTTGGCTCGATCCGCTCAAGCGTTGTCTGGTCGAAGGTTGCGATCTTTGCCCGTTGATCCGTCTCAAGCAGCTCGTCGTCCCCGGGAAATAGGGGTTGAAGCTCGGGGGATGCGCTGAAGGCTGATACGGCAGCGCCGACATCCTGCAGAAAGCGTTCACTGTGTAGCCGGGGATCTAGGTCGTTGACGATGACATTGTGCGTAGTTGCCACAGCGACTTGATGTAGCAGGTTCGTCGTGTGGTCGATCTCGCCATATCGATCCATTTGATCTCGCATCACATTCAATATGAGTGAGTGTCGTGGCGGCACCGCACTCACAAACGCGGCCGCGTGTCCCTCGTCGAGTTCAAGCACGGCAATGTCTGCATCGAGTTGGCCTGAGAACGAGATTTGTCCCAGGAGCGACGAGAGGATGCCGCGGCTGTAATTGCTGCCGCTCGGGTTTGAAAAGACCTTCAGGTTGTGCGCTCGAAGAACTTCAACGATGAGTTTTGTTGTCGTGGTCTTTCCGTTGGTTCCGGCGACCACCACGACGCCGCGGGGTAGGGAGCCAAGCACGTCCGGGAGTAGCGCAACATCGATTCGTTCGACGATCAGGCCGGGGAGCGCAGATCCGCGGCGGGCGAGTCGCAGCAGAGATCGAACAGTCTTTCCTAGACAAATGGGGAGGAAGTGTTTCATGGTTGGGGCTTTCAATGAGTCGGCGAACCGTGGCGCGCAGGGGATGGCGCGAGAACATGCCGCACCTGGCGGCAAGTAGGTACATCGGATCGGGACGCGACGGTCCCGGGAAGATGATTCCTAGGTTCGACTCACTGAAAGTTTGACCACTGCGACAGACCAGTCCGGAGGAGCAACTAGCCATTCATTGGGTGTACGCGTCGGAACGTGCCTGAGCTCGATGGGCGCCGTGGCGGCGCTTCGAGCGGCCAACATGTTGGCTAGGGGGAGAGGTGTGTCGCTGTGGCGAGAACGGAGGTACGAATGGTCCTCTGATTCCGCGGAGGAGCTATTGTCACTGTGGCTTTCGGACATGTCATGCACAGCGTCAACCGGGCTTGGCTGCGCCGCCACTACGGCATCCGCAGGGAAGCCGCCGACGGCATGGCGAGGACTTGAATGGACCCACGCCATGGTCACCAGAACTGCGACAAACAACATGGCCAATGCCATCAGAAACGCGCGCGTGCGAGGATGCCCATTAGCATCGTGTACGCGAATCATGTTCATCCCTTGCTAGCTCGATCAGGATCATTCTCGCAAACGGTCCTGAGCGGTCGCTTCGCCCGCGCTCCGCTGGCGTTGCGGTTGCCGGAGAGGATCTGGAGCGATGCTGAAAAAGAGCGAGCGGGCATTGTGGGAAGAAGTTGAGTGATCCATTTGCCCGGTTTTTCCCAAAGCTCGTGGAACCGTCGCCCGAACTACACCGCTGATCAGGCCGATGCGTTCATCTTGCTGGGCATCGCGGCTTGCAGCTCGGAAAGGGTCCGTCTGTCGGGGATCGGTTGCCGTTAGGGGTACGTGGGTGCAGCCTTGCGTCTGCACCTCATTTCTGATGCCCGCAATGGATCGGAAACCAATCGCGTGGGTGCGGATCGTGCCGTTTGCACTTTCGGCGTACTCTCGCCCGTGCAGGGGGCTGCTGATCGTGAAGGAGAAGCATTATGTCCACCGTTGAACAAATGCTCGACAGCTACCCCGCCGACCTCGGAGACATCGACCGGCAAAAGCTCGTGGCGTGCATCGAAGCGTGCATCGAGTGTGCGCAAACCTGTACCGCTTGCGCGGACGCCTGTCTCAGCGAAGAGATGGTCGCAGACCTGGTCAAGTGCGTGCGCACCGACCTCGACTGCGCCGACAACTGCGCCGCCACCGCCAACGTGCTTTCCCGACACACCGGCTACGACGCAAACGTCACCCGAGCGGCACTCGAATCGTGCCGAGCGGCCTGTGGTGCGTGCGCAGACGAATGTGACAAGCACGCCAGCATGCACGAACACTGCCGCATTTGCGCCGAAGTTTGCCGGCGCTGCGAACGGGCCTGCGCCGACCTCATCGCCAGCCTCTAGCCGGCCTGCGGGTTCGAGCGGTCGCGGCCGTCATGGCCGTGATCGCCTGAGTGGTTGTGCTCGAAGCGGGCCAGAATGTGCTCCCTCGTCAGCGCCGGACCCACGTGGCCGTGCCCGCGGGCATGTTCTCGAGCGTTCTCCACAAAGTCGTCGTCGGTGTCACCCACAATGACCTCGCCACACGCCTTACACGTCAGACTGCGCGCCATAAGTTCTCCTCCATCGACGTCCCGGCCAGGTTCTCACGCGACGCTGTGACCTCGGTCCCGACAACCTATGGAATAATCTGCGTATGGATGCAGATAACGCGATATGTGGGCGCTTGCCCGATAGCCAGTACGTCGAGTTGGCCGTGGAAGTGTTCGGCATGCTCGCCGATGCCACCCGGGTGCGGATCATTCTCGCTCTCCGCGACCAGGAACTCTCGGTCAACCATCTCGCCGACATCCTGGACAAGACACCCGCTTCAGTCTCCCAACACCTGGCCAAACTCCGCCTCGCCCGGATTGTTTCCACCCGGCAGGAAGGCACCCGCGTGTTTTACCAGCTGGCTAACGAGCACGCCCGACAGCTGGTAACGGACGCCATCTTCCAAGCCGAACACGCCCTCGGCGGCAGCCCCCGGCACCACCACAACCAGACCGAATCCGACGAGGCGACAGCGTGACCACTCCGCACCCCCACCACGGCCACGACCATGGAGCCATCGGCGAGCACAGCAACGACGATCGCCACCCCCACGGCGAGCACGAGCATGATCACCCGCACGGCGAGCAGAAGCACGACCACGCGCATGACCATGACCATGACCACGGTCACGACCACGACCACGACCACGACCACGACCACGACCACGACCACGACCACGGTCATAGTCACCCGACCGGTTTCAAGGGGTTCCTCTACAACCTGTTCGTACCGCATTCGCACGACGCCGCCGACTCCATCGACGACGCTCTGGAAGCCAGCCGCGAAGGGGTTCGGGCGCTGAAGATCAGCCTGTTCCTGCTGTTGGGAACAACGATCCTGCAGTTCGTCGTCGTGCTTCTCAGTGGTTCGGTGGCTCTGCTGGCGGACACGGTTCATAACTTCTCGGACGCGCTGACCGCGGTGCCGCTGTGGATCGCGTTCATCCTCGGCCGTCGCGTCGCCACCCGCCGCTATACCTACGGGTTCGGTCGGGCTGAAGACCTCGCTGGCCTCTTCATCATCGCGGTCGTCGCTCTCTCGGCGATCGTCGCCGCCTGGCAATCGATCGAACGCTTCATCAACCCACAGCCACTGCACAACCTGTGGTGGGTTGTTGCTGCCGGTTTCATCGGCTTCGCCGGCAACGAGGCCGTCGCCATCTACCGGATCCGAGTCGGGCAGAAGATCGGCTCCGCCGCTCTCGTCGCTGACGGTGTGCACGCCCGGATGGATGGTTTCACCTCGCTCGCAGTGGTGCTCGGTGCCTTCGGGGCGATGCTCGGCTTCCCGATCGCCGACCCGATCGTCGGCCTGCTGATCTCTATCGCGATCGTCATCCTCCTTTGGGGCACCGTGCGCAGCATCGGCCGCCGGCTGATGGACGGCATCGAACCAGAACTCGTCCACAAGGTCGAACACGCCCTCACGGACACCCCCGGTGTGCACGGCGTCAACCAGGTACAGCTGCGGTGGGTCGGTCACCGTTTGCAAGGCGCGGCTGAGATCGAGGTCGAAAATGACACCCTGGCTGCAGCTGACACCATCCGACTGGATGCTCTCGCGCACCTGCGCAGCACCGTCGGGAACGTCGACGACTTCCACGTCCGCCTGGTCCCCGCACGTTCGACCCGATAACCGGACGGACCGCTGATTCGGTTCACGAAACGCCGTGAGGTGCGAGTGCTAGATGAGAAGCTCCCGCCGTGACTGGATCAGTGCAAGTTGTCCAAGGCCGCTTTCGGCTCGCACTGGCTGGAGCTCCGGACTCGGGCATCCGGGGCCCGCGCGGCGGGAATACATTCGGCCGTCCACCATGTTGTGGTCCGGCATGCTCTTCTGCTGCGCTACCTGCAGGCTACGCCAAGCGACTATCTACGGCGACGCTATCTCCGCGGCTCAAGAGAGACTAGCCAAACGTCGGGATTGCATCCGGGCTGGTGCCGAAGGCGTGGCATATCTACCCGGCGGCAGAAAACCTTCAAAAACGTTACCTGATACCGGTCGCTATGACAGTTTGCATGGTGCGGACGAGCAGCATTTGCTGATGCATCCTCCACTGAAGCCAGATCAAGCATTTCCAAACTCATGGAACCTACTTGACGTCGCCCGAGCGGTCACCTCGGGGGCGGATCTCAGCCGGTTCTGCGAGCCCGATTTGCGTGACAACACTTTGACAACATTTGAGGAAAAACCAAGCGCATCGGGTAACGTTCTTGAGCACTCCATGAAGCCGACTTTCCGCAGACTTTCGCAGTGGTGCGGGGGTTAAGCGGGCCGTGGCTAGAGTTCGAATCCCACGCCCTCCGCAGAGCGATCGAACGCCCCCGACGGAGCCGCTCAGCGGCCGCGCGCGACCTCGGTCGCCGCGAACCACTCGGTCCCGGTGACGCGCAACAGCTCGAGCTTTGCGGCATCGTCGCTGCCGGGAGCGGCCGTGTACACGACGATCCGCAGATCGCTCCCGGGGACGCTCAGCACATCGCAGTCGACGGTGACCGGCCCGACGGGTGTCGCCGTCAGGGTCTTGCGGCTGGCCCGATGCTCTGCGACCCGCGTCTCTCCCCACCGTCGCTCGAATTCCGGGGAGGCGGCGCGCAGTCGCGCGACCAGCTCGCGGAGGGCGGGGTCGCGGGGGTAGCGACCTGAGGCGGCGCGGAGGTCGGCGACGAGATCGCTGGAGAACTCCTCGGCGTGCACCGCGTCGAACTCGATCTCTTCCTGACCGGCCAGGAAGTGCCGCCACGCGAGGTTGCTCTCCATCCCCGACTTCTCGCCCGGGTCACCCGTGAGGGCTGCCCAGAGCGGGTTCCATAGCATGATGTCCCACGTGGCGGTGAAGACCGCGAGCGGCACGTCGCCGATGCGATCGAGGATCCGCTGCACGCCCGGGGTCACGTGCCGGGGGACGATTCCCGGCGAGGGCGGTGCGGCGCCGGCCACGCGGAACAGGTGGTCCCGCTCCTGCTCGGTGAGGCGCAGAGCGCGGGCCAGGGCTGCGAGCAACTGCGATGAGGGGTTGGACGCGCGCCCCTGCTCCAGCCGCACGATGTAGTCGACGCTGACGCCCGCCAGGGCGGCGAGCTCCTCTCGGCGCAGTCCCGGCGTGCGGCGGCCGGCACCGGCAGGGAGGCCGACCTCGGCGGGATCGACGCGGTTGCGCCACGCACGGAGGACGGCCGCGAACTCGCTCATCCGGGAAGCATACGTCCGGTCGCCTGGGCCCGGGTGGTACTCGCAGTCCCCCTGAACGCCGAGGCCTGGGAGGCGCCGGCCTCCCCGCCCAGGATGAGGGCATGACAACGACACTCATCACAGGCGGCAACCGGAGTCTCGGCCTGGAGACCGCCCGCCGCCTCCTCGAAGCCGGCCACACCGTCCACGTCGGGATGCGCGATCTCGCCGACGGCGATGCCGCACGAGCGCTGGGCGCCCTCCCCGTGCAGCTGGACGTCACCGACCAGTCCAGCGTCGATGCCGCGTTCGAGTCCCTCGACCGACTGGACGTGCTCGTCAACAACGCAGGCGTCCTCGGGCCCCTGGCGGCAGCGATCGACGACCTCGACGCCGACGACGTGCTCACCACCCTCGACACGAACGTCCTCGGCATCGTGCGCACCACCCAGGCGGCGCTTCCGTTGCTGCGCCGCTCCGAGCATCCCGTGATCGTCAACGTCGCCTCGGGCGTCGGCTGGCCGCGCTGGCTGACGACTCCGGGTCGCGACGAGTTCCCGGTCGGGAGCGTCCCGTACGCCGCCTCGAAGGCGGCGGTGATCGCCCTCACCGTGCAGTACGCGAAGAACCTGCCCGCGTTCCGCATCAACGCGAGCGACCCCGGGTACACCGCGACCGCCTTCAACGCGCACAGCGGGCACCAGACCGTGACCGAGGGCACGGACGCGACCGTGATGCTCGCGACGATCGCGGCCGACGGTCCCACCGGGGAGTTCTGGGACCGTACGGGCAGGATCGAGTACTGACCGCGAGCCCGGCGGCGGGTGGGACCAGCCGTGGTCTGCTTGGCGCAACCCATCGGGGGAGAGGGGCCGCCTGAAACCCAGTGTTCCCGCTCTTACCTCACGGCTCGACCGGATGCTTCGAAGGCTACGACCGGCGGCGCCGCCCGTTTGTGACGAGATTTCCGGAACCGCTCACCGAGCCTGGTGAGCGATCGAACGTTCGAATCTCCTGCCGGGCCGACTTCCGTCGGAGATTCGAACCCGATCCGGCCGAATCTCCGACGGATGCGGGCCGGCCGGGCTACGGCAGGTGGAGGCCGAGGAGCGCGTCCAGGGCCTCGACCGACGCCGCGGCCGGGTCGTCGTCGTCGCGGTTGGTCGCCCACCAGAGGAGCGCCGAGAAGTTCGCCGAGCTGATCGCGTCGGCGACGACGCGGACCCGCAGTTCGGAGGCGTCGGCCCCGAGCCTGCGGCCGAGGAACTCAGCGAGGAGGTCCCGGCTCGCCGTCAGCCGCAGGACGCCGAACGCGATCAGCGCCGGGTCGGAGGCCATCAGCCGGAGGCGCAGTCGCGTGGCCTCGAGGGTGTCCGGGTCGAGGTCGAGCGACTCGGACATGGCGCGGGCGATCACGTCGCGGGTGCTCTCGTCAGCGCCGGGGGAGTCGAGCACCCGGTGCATCCGTTCGACGACCGGCTCCATCCCGCCCCAGACGAGGTCGGGCTTCGACGGGAAGTAGCGGAAGAGCGTACGGCGGCCGATGCCGGCGAGGTCGGCGACGGCCTCCATCGTCGTCGACTCGTACCCGTGCGACGCGAAGCGCCGGAGGGCGAGCAGGGCGACCCGCTCCGGATCTCCGGCGGCCGGCCGCCCCCTGCGCCGACGTGTCTCCGCGGCCTCCGGTGAATTCACAGTGCCAATTATGGCACTCACTGCTATTAATGGTCTCGACGCCCGACCGAGCGCCGAAGATGTCATCGACAAGGAGTACAGCAGCATGAGCAGCAACGGGACCGGACGCTTCGCCGGCAAGACCGCGATCGTCACCGGCGCAGGGTCCGGCATCGGCAAGTCCACCGCCCTCCGCCTCGCCGAGGAGGGCGCACGGGTGATCGCGAGCGACATCTCGCCAGAGCGCCTCACAGCTCTCACCGACGAGCACCCGGACCTCGACATCGTCACCGTCGCGGGCGACATCTCGTCCGAGGATGCCATCGCGGAGGTGATCGCCGCGACCGGCGGCCGGGTGGAGGCGCTCGCCAACGTCGCCGGCATCATGGACGGCTTCCTCCCGCCCGCGGAGGTCGACGACGCCACCTGGGACCGCGTCTTCCTCATCAACGTGACCGCGATCATGCGACTCACCCGCGCCGTCCTGCCGCTCATGCTGGAGGCGGGCAGCGGCTCCATCGTGAACGTGGCCTCCGAGGCCGGACTGCGCGGCTCGACCGCGGGCGCGGCCTACACCGCCTCGAAGCACGCGGTCATCGGCCTCACCAAGAGCACGAGCGTCTTCTACGCGCCCAACGGGGTCCGCACCAACGCCGTGGCGCCGGGCGCGGTCGCCACCAATGTGGACGGGTCGTTCAAGTCCCAGCTCGCGGGCGAGCGCCTCGGTCCGATCATGCAGACCAATGTCGGCTCGGTGGCGCAGCCGGAGCAGCTCGCCGCGGCGATCACCTGGCTGCTCAGTGACGACTCCGCGAACATCTCGGGCGTCGTGCTCGCGTCGGACGGCGGCTGGTCCGCCATCTAGGGCGCTTTCCGGGAGAGGGCTCCGCTACTCCGCCAGCACGATCGTCGTGCCGCCGCGGACCGCGGCCTCCAGCGTCGCCGCGCCCGAGCCGGGCGTCGTGACGATCGTGTCGAAGTCGTCGAGGGACGCGATGCGGTAGGCGCCCTCTCCCGGGAACTTCAGCGAGGTGGCGACGAGGATGCTGCGGTCGGCCGCCCGCCGCATCCTGTGCTTGATCCCGGCCTCCTGGTTCAGGTCGGTGACGACCGAGCCGTCGGGACGGACGCCTCCGCTGCTGATGACGGCGACGTCGGCGTGGATGAGGGCGAGCATCTGCTCCGTCAGCGGGCCGGACACGGTGCCCGGCTTCGACCCGACGGCGCCGCCGAGCAGGATGAGCGTGCAGGCCGGGTCGTCGCCGAGCACGCGCAGGATCCACAGGTTGTTGGTGACGATCGTCACCGGCCGGTCGCGCAGCAGCCGCGCGACCGCGAGCGTGGTGTGGCCGATGTCGAGCAGCACGACGTCGCCGTCTTGGATGAGCCCGGCGGTCGCGACGGCGATGACCCGCTTCTCCGCCGCATCCGGGTCGTGGTCGGTCAGATCGTCGTCCGCCGCCTCGGCGAGCGTCGCTCCGCCGTGCACCCGCCGGAGGCTGCCTGCGAGCTCCAGCCGCTCCAGGTCGCGCCGGATGGTGGTGCCGCTGACCTCGAGCAGCCGGGACAGCTCCTCGACGGTCACGCTGCCCGCCTGCTGCACGCGCTCGACGATGGCGGTTTCGCGCTGATGGGTCAGCATGGCACCCCTTTCCGGTGGATGGTCCCAGCGTGGCGGTGCTCATTCTCGCTCATATGAACGCGGAATGAACAGTATCCGGCGCTCATTTGAAAGCTCTCTCGCTGGTATCGCCAGAAACGTGCGGCGCGGTTAGCGTGAAACCGCTCGCCCCGAACGGCCGGGCAACCTCCCCCATCACCCCTCCCACCACAGGAGCGCTCACGTGAAATCCACCCGCCTGTTCGCCTCGCTCGCGGTCGTCACCGCCGCCGGGCTCGCTCTCGCCGGCTGCGCGCAGAGCAGTTCCGCCGCCTCCGCAAGCGACGGCGCCGACAAGAAGCTCACCGTCTTCCTCAGCGCGGACACCAACATCCAGGACCTCTGGCAGAAGACGCTGATCCCCGCCTTCGAGAAGGACAACCCCGGCTACACCGTCTCGGTCGACTTCGACCTCCACGGCCTGCACGACCAGCAGACCGTCGCCAAGCTGACCGCGGCCACCCTGCAGAAGAAGGACCCGGGCTATGACCTCGTCGATGCCGGTTTCGTCTCGCAGGTCGCGGCCTCCGGACTCCTGACCAAGGTCTCACCCATCACAGTCCCCGGCCTGAAGGACGTCCCGGCCGACCTCGTCGCGGCGGGCGGCAAGGGCGGCATCCCCTACCGCGGTTCGAGCGTCGTGCTCGCGTACGACACCAAGACCGTGCCGACCCCGCCGAAGACCCTCGCCGACCTGCTCGCGTGGATCAAGGCGAACCCCGGCAAGTTCACCTACAACTCCCCGGACACCGGCGGCAGCGGCCAGTCGTTCGTCACCACCGTGCTCGACCAGAACGTCTCCGCCTCTGACCGCACCAAGCTCGTCACCGGCACCGACCCGAGCGTCGAGACCTCGTGGGACAAGGGCTTCGCGACCCTCGCCGGCCTGAACCCGTACGTGTACCAGAAGGGCGTCTACCCGAACGGGAACAACCAGGTGCTCGACCTGCTCTCCAGCGGTCAGATCTCGATGGCCCCGGTGTGGAGCGACCAGTTCGTCACCGGCCACAAGAACGGCCAGATCCCGGCGAACATCGCCTACACCCAGATCTCGGACCCGTCGCTGACCGGCGGTGCGAGCTACCTCGGCATCCCGTCCGCCTCCCCCCGCCAGGCCGGCGCCGAGAAGCTCGCCTCCTGGCTGCTCAGCCCGGCGGCGCAGACGCTCGTCTCCGACAGCATCTCCGGCTACCCGGTGATCTCGCTCGACAAGCTGCCCGCCTCGGTGCAGACCCTGTTCAAGGATGCCGACATCGCGCACCTGCGGCCGGCGTACTTCGCCACCGTGGCGTCCGACATGAACAAGGCCTGGGCCCAGAAGGTCCCCGGCAAGTAATGGCCGTCGCCACCGCCACCACGGCGGCCGTCACCGCGGACCGCAGCGCACGACGCGCGCGGCGGTCCGCGGCGGCGGGCTTCCTGCTCGCCCTGCCGCCCGTGGTCGTCATCTCCCTCTTCGTCGGTGTCCCGGTCGTCTTGGCACTCGCCTTCAGCGTCGGGTTCACCGGCGGCCTGAACTCCGTGATCGCGGCCGTCGGCCAGAACGTGCATCGCGCCGACGGCGTCGTTCCGTCGTTCGCCGCCTACGGCGATGTCTTCGCCACGGAGGCGTTCTGGCAGGATCTCTCGCTCACCCTCGGCGTCACCGTGGGGAGCACCGCGATCGTGCTGGTGCTCGCCGGCGGCATCGGCCTGTACCTGCGGCTGCACGGCGGATGGCTCGCTCGCGTCCTCTCGGCCGTCGCGATCGTTCCGCTCTTCATCCCCGTGGTGATCGCGTCGTGGGCCATCCTGACCTTCTACGCGGCGGACGGCTTCCTGCGCAGCCTGCTCGCCCAGGTCGGCGTGGAGGGCCCGGTGTGGTCGTACACCGCGATCGCGATCGTGATCGGCTCGGCGTGGACCTCGCTCCCGTTCGCCGTGCTGATGATCACCTCCGGCCTCCAGTCGGTGCCCGACGCCCTGATCGAGGCGGCCCGGGATGCCGGGGCCGGCACCGTCCGGATCGTGCGCACCATCCTGCTGCCGATGTGCGCCGTGCCGATCGTCATCGCCGTCACCTTCACCGCCATCGGCGTGATCGGCTCGTACACGGTCCCGTACTTCACCGGACCCAACGCCCCGACCATGCTCGGCGTCGCGCTGGCGAGCTACTTCACCTCGTACAACCAGCCGCAGCAGTCCCTGGTGATGGCCTTCGTCGTCTTCCTCGCCGCCGCCGTCATCGGCGCGTTCTACGTCTGGGCGAACTTCCGCAGCGCCCGGCAGGAGGGGCGGATCTGATGCCGCACGCTCTCTCCACCGCCCTCCGCGGCGCGCTCGCGGCGGTCTTCGCAGTCGTGCTGCTCGTCTTCGTGCTCGGGCCGCTGCTCTGGCTCGGGATGCACGCCTTCGCCGACCGCTGGACCTACCCGAACCTGCTCCCGGACTCCTGGACGCTGCGCTGGTGGCAGACCGTCTTCAGCGACCAGGCGCTCGGGTCGTCCATCCAGAACTCGCTGCTCATCACGCCGCTCGTCGTGCTCGTGTCGGCCGTCGTCTGCCTGCCCGCCGCCTACGCGTTCGCGCGGTTCGAGTTCCCCGGGCGGCGGCTGTTCCTGATCGGGCTGTTCGCCACGAACGCCTTCCCGCGAATGGGCCTGTTCGCGACCCTCGCCTCGCTCTACTACGCGCTCGGGCTGATGAACACGGTCGCCGGCATCGTCATCGTGCAGCTGCTCGGGACGATCGTCTTCATGACCTGGATCCCGGCGGCCGCCTTCTCGGCCGTGCCGCGGTCGCTCGAGGAGGCCGCGCGCGACGCCGGGGCGTCCCGGGCGCGCGTCTTCTTCGGCGTGACCCTCCGGATGGCGCTGCCCGGCATCCTCGTCGGCGCGGTCATGGCGTTCCTGGCGGCCTTCGACGAGGCGCAGGGCACGTATCTCGTCGGCGCCCCCGACATCCTGACGATGCCGACCGAGATGTACAGCCTCGTCCTCAACTTCCCCAAGCAGGTGGCGGCCGTGTTCTCCATCCTGCTCGCCATCCCCTCGGTGGTGCTGCTGCTCGCCGTGCGCAAGCACGTCATGGGCGGGCAGCTCGCCGAGGGCTTCCAGCTCAAATGAAGGAGACACCCGTGTCCTCTCCCGCTCCCGAAGGCCTGCAGCTGAACGGTCTCGGAAAGACCCTCGGCGGTCGCACCATCATCGACGACCTCTCCCTCACGGTCCGTCGCGGCGAGCTGGTCTCGCTCCTCGGCCCGTCCGGCTGCGGCAAGACCACCACGCTCCGGATGATCGCCGGCTTTCTCCAGCCCGACGCCGGGAGCATCGTCATGGCAGGCCGCGACGTCACCCGGCTCGGCCCGGACAAGCGCCCGAGCGCCATGGTGTTCCAGAACTACGCGCTCTGGCCGCACCTGACCGTGGCGAAGAACGTCGCCTACCCGCTGCGCCTGCGCCGCCTCCCGCGCGCCGAGATCGCGGACCGCGTGGACCGGATGCTGGGCCTGGTGAACCTGCTGCACCACCGCGACTCCCGGCCGCCGCGCATCTCCGGCGGCGAGCAGCAGCGCGTGGCCCTCGCGCGGGCGCTGGTGCAGGAGCCCGACGTGCTGCTGCTGGACGAGCCGCTCAGCAACCTCGACGCGAAGCTGCGGGTGCGGGTCCGCGAGGACATCCGCGACCTGCAGCAGCGCCTCGGCATCACCACCGTCATTGTCACGCACGACCAGGAGGAGGCGCTCTCAATCTCCGACCGCGTCGCCGTGATGAACGCGGGACGCATCGAGCAGTTCAGCTCGCCCGCCGAGCTCTACGCGCGGCCGGCGACGGAGTTCGTCGCCACCTTCATCGGCGCGCTCAACCGCTTCGACGGCACGTTCGACGGGACGCGCATCCACCCCGGCCCGGATGTGGTCGGGGTGCGACCGGAGAACGTCACCGTGAGCACCGCGCCGCGGCCGGGCGCGCTGCGGGCGATCGTCGAGCGCGTCGTCCCGCACGGGCACTTCGACGAGGTGCGGCTGCGGCGCGAGGACGTAACGCTCGCGGCCTACGTCTCGGGGGCGGCGCCGCGAGCCGGTGAGGTGGTCTTCGCATCCATCGACGCGGCGCTGGTCTACCGGGACGGCCGGCTGGTCGAGCCGTCGGTCTCGGCTCCCGTCGCTGCGCCGGTCCCGGCGGTGGTCGCATGACCGCCCGCGCGTCCGCTCACCGCGGCGACTCCTCGGTCTTCCGCGAGAACACCCTCCCGGCCATCCGCTCGGCGATCGCGAAGGGCGCGGAGGTGGTGGAGATCGACGTGCGTCTCACCGCCGACGGGCAGGTCGTCGTGCTGCACGACCCGACGCTGGAGCGTCTGTGGCTCGACCCGCGCCCGATCTCGCAGGTGCCCGCCGCCGACCTCGCCCGCCTCGGCGGCCTCGACGACCGGCCGCCGCTGCTCTCCGACGTCCTGCCCCTCTTCGACGGCGTGGCCAGCCGCCTGGTCATCGACATGGACAGCCCGGAGTTCGCCGCGCCCGCGCACGCCGTCGTGGCCGACTCCGGCATGGTCGTCGACTGGTGCGGAGACCTCGACGGGATGCGCGTGCTGCGCGGCCTCGACGCCGACGCCCGGCTCTGGCTCCCGTGGCGCTCGATGCGTGTGCCGTCGGACGCCGAGCTGGCCGAGCTGTCGCCCGTCACCGTGAACGTCCCGTTCCCCATCGCCGACGCCGCGTTCGTGAGCGGCGTGCACGAGCACGGCCTGCCCGTCACCGTGTGGACCGTGGACGAACCGGACGACCTCGCCCGCGCCCTCGCGCTCGGCGTCGACACCATCACCACCAACCAGCTAGACCGGCTGCGCGCGATGCGCGAGACGGTCGCGACACCCGCGGAGGTCGCACGATGAGCCCCGACGAGCTCCACGACGCCCGCGACCTCGCCCTGGAGCTTGCCGCCTGGGCGATCGGCCGCACGCGCAGCTACCGCGTGACCTCGGTCTCGACCAAGGCGAACCCCGCAGACCTGGTCACCGAGCTGGACCGGTCGATCGAGCGGCACGTGCGGGAGCAGGTGGCGCAGTGGTTCCCCGGCCACGCTTTCGTGGGCGAGGAGTACGGCGGCCAGGCGGTGCCCGGTCGGCCGACGTGGTACCTCGACCCGGTCGACGGCACGACGAACCTGGCCAACGGCATCCCGTGGACCGCGTTCTCGCTGGCGCTCGCCGTCGACGACCGCCCGCTGGTCGGCGTGGTGGCGGACCCGTGGCGCGACCTGCTCTTCGACGCCGTCGCCAGGGAGGGCGCCCGCCGCGACGGCGCCCCCCTGACCATCCCGCCCACGGACTCTCTGGTCGGCGGCGTGGTGAGCAGCGAGCTCGCCGGGCACGAGGCCTGGAGCGGGATGGGCGCGCTCGCGCAGGCGCTGACCGAGCGCTTCTGCACCCTGCGTGTCATGGGCTCCGGCACGCTCACCCTGCTGGGTCCGGCGGCCGGGCGCGGCGCCGGCGCCGTCATCCACCGTTTCAGCCCGGTCGACCACCTCGCGGCCTGCCTCATCGCCGCGGAGGCCGGAGCCGCCGTGCTCGGCCAGGACGGCCGGCCCGCCGTCTTCCCGGCCAGCGGCGGCGTCCTGGTCGCCGCACCCGGCGTCAGCGCGGAGCTGTACGACCTGTGGAGCGGTGCGGTCGTCCACTGATCGCAGGGGTGCGTCGGGTAGGGTCGTGGCGCACCCCTCCGCAGGGTGAACGGAGGACGCATGACGTACGAGGCAACCCCGGCCCCCGGCTGGTACCCCGACCCGCACGGCTCCGGCGCGCTGCGCTGGTGGGACGGCACCCGCTGGAGCGACCAGCTGGCGCCCGCGCCGTCTCCGTACACCGCGCAGCAGCGCCGCCGCCCGCTCGACTCCGGCACGCCCGTCTACACGGTGTGGATCTGGCTGGTCGTCGCCATACCGGCACTGTCCGCCTGCCTGCTGTTCCTGCTCCAGCCGCAGGTGCTGTTCCACGGTGTCCCGGGGACGTCCCGAGTCACCATCCCCGACCCGCTCGCCCTCATCGGCGGCCCGATGTACTTCGTCGTGATCGGCCTGAGCTGGCTGCTCACCGCCGCCTTCATCGTGTTCTCCTGGCTGGACTACCGCGAGCTCCTCCGCCGCGGCGTCGAGCGACCGTTCCACTGGGCGTGGTCCTTCCTCGGCGTCGTCTACCCGATCGGCCGCAGCGTGATCGTGCGCGGAGTCGCCCCAGGCCGCGGCCTCGCCCCGATCTGGGTGACGATCGGCGTCTACGCGTTCAGTCTCATCGTCAGCACGATCTGGGCGATCCGGATTACCACGGAGATCATCGGCACCGCCACCCAGAACGTCCCGCTCGGAGCCTGAGAGCACGGTGTCCGGACGCCCCCGCATCGTCCGTTATGATGGCTGTCGTGCGTCCGCTCGCGGTCGCGCTGGAGACGTCGCATAGTCAGGCCTAGTGCACCACCCTGCTAAGGTGGAGTACCCTAACGGGTACCGTGGGTTCAAATCCCACCGTCTCCGCCATAAAAATGCTGGTCAGACCCCACATCTTGAGGCCCAAGAATACATTACTCGAGGCCTTTCAAGCTGTCAGGAGCGGCGCCCCAGGACAGCGCTGGGACAGCGGGTACGTCCAGAAGGGCGAGAGCCGCGCGGTTGGCCTCGATCCCGAGGACATGAGCGTAGGTGGACAACAGCACCGTCGGATTCTTGTGCCCTGACCACTCGGCGGCAGTCTTGACGTCCACTCCGCGAAGCAACCAATACGAAATGGCGAAGTGCCGTAGGGCGTGGATCGTGAGTCCGCGGCACGTTGTGGCATTCCACTGCACCTGACGGCGGAATAGGTTTCCCCTCAGCTGCTTTCCCGTCTTCGAACGAAATAGGTGTGCCCCGGGAGGAACGCCTTCGATGCGAGGGGCCACGATCTCTAACGCCCGCGGACGCAGAGGAATCGTTCGGGACCGAACCTCTCCGGAGTTGCTCTTCAGCGTTTTCTCGGCATAACCGTCTGACTGCGCGCGCCATACGTGCAGCGCAGGCATCGGAATCTGCGCCACATCTTCGACGCGGAGCGCCCTCAGCTCGGACCACCGCAGGCCGGTCAGCCCGAGAAATTCTGTCACCTCGGCCATTGCAGGGTTAACTACCCGCTGCGCCTCGACGGTTCTCGACATCTCCTCGGGCGTCCATGTATCCGCTTTGGGTCGCGAAGGCAGGCCGACAACCACAGGCATACGAGCACCCCGGACGGGGTTTGCTGGTGCGAAGTGTTCTGAGACGGCGTACTCGAATAGGGCGGAGAGGGTGACTCGCATCCGAGTAACGGTCGAACGCGCGAACCCGTCGGCCAGCAGACGTGCTAGCAGGTCGTGTACGTCAGATGCGGTGATTGTGGACACCGGTCGACGCAGCCACGTCGAAGGCACGTGGCGAAGGTTGTCCGAGTCGGTACGCCACGTGTGCGGAGAAACGCGCGTCTTCCGGACGGTGAGAAACCGAGCTATCAACCCGGCGACAGGCAGCAGTGACAAGGAGGGGGAGGGAATTCCTCCCAGCGAGAGAACGCGGTACTGCTCCTTCTCCCAGGCCTGGGCGTCCGCCTTTCGCTCGAATGATCGAGTTCCGACCACTACGTGGTCCAGAAAGACGCGCACGCGATATTTACCGGAAGGGCGCCTATCGATTGCCATTACGGCATCACCACATGGGAACCCGTCAGCTCCTCGACGTCAGCTAGCCGGTACCGACGTATCCGTGGCGTGAGATTCACCGGGCTCAGCGGACAAGTCCCTTGATCGACCAGGCGCGCGAGTGTGGTCCGGTCGATTCGGAGTATCGCTGCCGTCTCTGCTTCTGTCAGAAGTAGTGGCGCAACGGTATTCGCGTCGCCCCGACCCTGGTCCTTTCTGCTGTTCATGTCGCCTCCAACTGCTCCTATTTTGGGCTTTGCGCTCATGTCGTTGGCGGCCAATCACCGAATGTGACTCGAGTCGTCGACATCTGAGGGCGCCAGCGCTTCCAACTCGTAACGCGCGGCCTCGAGGCACAGCGCGATCTGTTGCGCGCGCTCTGCGGCACTTCGCACCAGGCAAGCAATGAGTCGTTCGCGAACGGATGTAGGGGTGGTCTCGTCTTCACGAAGCGATCGCTCGAATCCTCCGGCCAATCGGCTCAGCACCTCGCCGAAGTTGTAGCCACCGGCAGCCTCGAGATTCGCAAGGATGTTGCACAGCTCGTGTGCTGGGATAGGCCTCCCGGTAACGGTCACGCTCAAGTGATGCATCCCGTCGCACAACTCCGTGCCGATCTCTCTCGTGCTGCGCATCATCACTCCCGGTTACCGGAGCTGAACGCGGGGAATAGCGCTTCGTCGAAATTGCTCAAACGCATGTCCTATTTCCTTCGTCTCGTTGCAGGTGACAGCGCCGGTTGGCGGGCACAACAATGAGTGCACACGGCCGAATCTGACAGTGGAAGGCCAGACGAGTGTCAGAATGTGTCAGAGGTTGCAGGCAAGATCTGGTTTGGGGAGCCTCATGACTGTGATTCAAAGAGCGGCTGGCGTCGGAACTGGGCGCCTCTTGGCCGAGCAGATGGATAAGCGGCGGATAAGCATCCGCGACCTCGCTTCTCGCGCGGGATGCGACGAGCGCACTGTTCAACGCGCGATCAGGGGCGAGACCACGCCCAAAACTCGGATTGCCGAAGAGATTGCCGCGGCCCTTGATGTCACCGCTCAGGATCTATGGCCACGTTTCGGCATTCGACACGCCATTAACGACGCGACCATCGAAGTCCGATTGTTCCCGTCGCGGGCCCACGTCCCGATCGATCTGTGGCGCGAGATGTTCGAGGCTGCCACCGAGCGCATCGACATCTGCGTCTACGGGGGCACCTTCCTTTGGGACGCGCTTCATGGCTTCACCCGCATCATCAAAGAAGCGGCAGCGCGCGGCACGAAGATTCGTTTTGCAGTAGGCGCACCGGATTCAGAGGGTGTCCTGCAGCGCGGTTCGGAGGAGAGGATCGGCGACGCACTTGCCGCACGTTGCAGAATGACCCTTGTCCACCTCGAGCCGCTGGGTGGCGTCGAGGGCGTTGAAATTCGCACGCATGGCACGCCTCTCTACACCTCGATGTTCTTCATCGACGACATGCTCTACGCCAACCACCACATCTTCGGCTCCCCGGCCGGAGAGAACCCCGTGATCGAGCTGCCCAGAGAGGCCGAGCCCGAACTGTGGGACACGTACGCCGTCGCGTTCGATGCCGTGTGGAGCAGCGCAAGGCCGGCCGAGTTCCCGATCGAAAGCTGAGGCAGTGGCACGAATCGACTACTACAACGACCCTGACGCGCCGAAGGCGAACAGCGTCGTGCCCTCAACCACGGCAGTCGTACTTGACGACCAAGGACGCATCGCTCTCGTGCATCGAAAGGACAACGAGCTCTGGGCATTGCCCGGCGGCGGCATGGAACTCGGCGAAAGCATCGAGGACTGCGCAGTGCGCGAAGTTAAGGAAGAGACTGGCCTCGAAGTGGAGCTCACCGGCCTCGTCGGCATCTACACGAACCCCCATCACGTGATGAAGTACGACGACGGAGAAGTCCGGCAGCAATTCTCGATCTGCTACGCGACCAAGCTGATCGGCGGCGAGCTCGCCTTCGATTCCGAGTCGACGGAAATCGCATGGGTCGAACCCCTGGAGATCGCCAATCTGCCGATGCACCCTTCGATGAGGCTACGTATTGACCACTACCTCGAACGACGTAATGTGCCCTACCTCGGCTGAGTAGCCTCAGCGTGCGCGAACCGAAGCTGCTCCTTGATCCGATCAACCGAGGAAAGCAACTCGACAGACGATCGCGAGACCGCTGCATGCACCGGATCATCGCTCGAATAGCGAGAAAGTATCTCCGATACGCGCCTCTCGGCGTCGATTGGTGTCCCGTCGGGCGCCGTCGTCATGTCCGCGTATGTGACCACGTCAAGAACAACACCGGGTGGACGATCGAACTCCGCCAGTTGGGCAGTAAGTCCGCGCTCGATGGCTTCGGCACTGGCTCCCGAGTGGTGCGCAATGAGCGAGACAACGAGATCGGGCATACCAGCAGACTTGGCGAACCTCGCCCCGTCCACAGGGTGAAAACCCGTCATTGCGATGCTCGGTGCGTAGCCAACGTCATGTAGCCAAGCCGCGGCAACGATCTCGTCGGCGTCTCTTACGAGAAGCCTTGGGGCGATATCGGACGCAGTTCTCGCGACGCCAAGGACATGCGCCCAGCGCTGGGGCATGGCAACGGCCAGACGCTCGCTTGCAAGCGTTCGAGCTCGGTCGACCAGGTTCTGGTTCATCGCTACATAGCGTAGGCGCACCGCGTGGGCATGGCACCCGCAGTAACTCGGGCTATGTGGGTGCGCCCTCGCTCCGCATGACCATTGAACTACACTCGCACGGCCCGGAATCCCAGTAAAACACTGGGAAGTAAGGCTGCGGCCCAGACTACCCGCTCAATGGTTTTTGGCCAAACTCACCGTTTACTCACCGCTTTGAAAATTGTGATCGAACAAACGGCCAGAAATAGGGCCGCTAGGCATCTGTTGAGTGACGGCGACATCGATCCGCCGCATACGATGCGCGCATTCCCGATCCAGCCGGTGACGGCTGGTCGTCCCGCGGCGATTGCGGATCGATTCGTTGTCACCGCCTGCGCGCCTAAACAAGGTGGGCCCACCGTCTGGCCGCTGCGGCGGGTGTTGGTGTCGGACGTCAGCACTAGCCTGTCGTCATGGGACAGGACTCGACCGGCGCTCAACCGAGCCTGTCCACACGCGACGACCGAAGGGTACGCAGCTACCTCCGACGTCTCGAAATTCTTGCTCCTAACGTGAGACAGGACGAATTCGTTAGCAACGGCATCCCTGCACTTCTTGACCTACAAGAGTCGATACTCAGGCTGCAGATAGAGATTCAGAAGGACATTGCTGCAGCCAAACAACGTCGACCCCGAGACGCCAACACTCATCTGTTTGTAGAGCAACTTCGTAACGTTCGACTCCTCAGCAGAACTCTCGGTGATTCCCTCGCGTGGGTGACGTTATTGTTCGATCGACAAGTCATTCACTCGCTCTACCAGAAATCGCCGGTTCCGATTCCCTCGGCAATGACCGACAGCCATCACGGAACCCTAGCTTTCGCGCGCGCGAACACGAGAGCCGAATGGGGGCTGCCCATCGTCCACGACATTACCGACATCCTGCGAGTCGGAGACCTCACATTCATGCGCCCGACGGGTGGACGGGAGCCCCTGGCCGAGTACCGAACGTTTGAACTCAAGGTCTCGCGAGTGGGGGAGGGCGAGGTCGATGCGAGTGGGAAGCAGGACGTTGAGCTGCACGTGATGGCAGTGAGCAATGAACCGTTTCCAGACATTGCGGGCCAAATTGCAACTACGCCTGGCGAATCCGCGCTGGCCGAACCGGCTGCTCGGCGACCCGATCGTCGCATCGATCGTCAGATGGCCAGGATGGACGTCGCCCGCGACCGTAAGAACGCCCCCTTCCACGAGCTCACTGAAATCGGAACCGAACGGATCTTCACGCTAAAGCTCGAGCGAGAGCCAGAACCGGAGTGGGGGAAACTTCGTGCGGCCATTCGTGCTGCGCGACGCAACGGATACGCGTACTTCTCGCTCGACGGGTTCGTAGGCTATGCGCTCTTTTATAACCGCAATGGGGTCACTGGCGAAGATATGCAGTCGGGGGGCCTCGCTGAGGACATCCGTCGCACCGTGATGCACGAAGAGTTAGGGCCTCGAAACAGCCTCACGATCAATCAGCTTCCGGCGTTGGACGACAACACTCCAGCGACACTGACGCTGCCCTTTTTTCTCTGGAAGGTCCCGCGCAACGCAATTCGCGACCTAATCCGTCATCGGTTAGTGATCATGGCCGTGTTCAATTCCGGGCGCATGGAGAAGCTCCTGAAGGACGCGGGAGTGGAGGTGAGGCCCGCTGAGGGTGGGAAGGACTATAGAAGCTTCGAGGTGGTGGTGCCCTTGTCGTGGGAAAACGCACGGGGTGAATACCACATGGGTGGACCGTGGGACGAGATGGTAGCTGCAGTCCGAGAATTCCGCCACCCCTCGGCTGTCGTGATGCGAGTGCAGGCCGCGGCACGTATCCCCGACCATCTCACCGCCCAACAACTAATCGCCGGGGCAAACGAAACGCCAGGACCCGAAGACGCCGCCGCGAGTTAGCCGCTGACTGACACACGGAGATTCGCGGCTACCTAGTGGCGTGAACTGAATGAAGGATTGGTCGCTCGGTTCCCTGGCCGAGTCGCGCCCGCCCCGCGGCCTATTCCCGACCGGGATGGCGCGCAGGGGAGCGCGGGTGCGTAGCGCGTGCTCGCTCGGCGCACCCTCGCTGTCATCGGTCGCCTAGTGGAGACTAGAGTTCGTGGACGCTGTAGAACCCGCGCCGAGGCCCTTCGGGGTTTCCGCGGAGGAAGCAATCGAATTGTGTCGCGAGTGGATGGTTTACCTCGGGGCGATGGACACCGTCGCGTCGTCAGGGCAGGCGAAGGATCTCTGCGACTTGTTCAGCTCACGCTACTTGGCTTGGGTGGATAACGGTCGGGGCAATCTCGACGTTGGCCCGATCGAAGCCGCAGCGACGCTTGCGGCGTTCGATGGACGCCGCCCGTTGATATTCATCCAAGGCGGTGTCCGACCAACAGCACAGCAACGGGCGGATGCACTCGGCGTGGCTCTGCTCAACTATCACGCGCGGGACGGTTCACTTGCAGGTCGTAGCAGGCTAGGGCGTGCAGCAGTGCAGTCAGGGCTTGCTCACGGCTGATCGAAACTGTCGATGCTCAGCGCGTCAGCGGCGACGCAATCTCCAGACTAGTTACGACCGTCTGCATAGGGTCCGTCCGCGCTGCGCGCAACCATTCCTGACGCGCTGCCGTACGGGACTTCTGAAGCGTTTCTTCGGTCGGCTGTCGCTGCATTGTGGCAGCGAGTTCGGAGGCGGCGCCTTGGGTTGTGCCCGCTACCACTACGACCTCGTTCCTTGTTCTACCGCGGGTGAGGCCGACGTACAGGCCAGCCGCATCAACGCCCGGCCCAACTATGGATCGTTCGGTGGTTTCTCCCTGGACGCCGTAGACGGTGGAGGCATAGCCAAGATGCAGATGTGAGCTTGCATAGTCTGTCGTGACCCTTCTTAGGTTCGACGAGTCTGTGGTGGAGACCAGGGTCAGGTGAGTCTCAGTGATGTTGTGGACAAACCACCCTTGTCGGTTTTCCACCCCGGATTCGTGATCGTTGCGTCGTGTCTGGACCACGTCACCGACAAAAATCGTTTGTCCGGATTGGCCGATCGCGGACTGCCGAACGTCCACCTGGCCGTTTTGGATCCTTCGAGCCTGGATCGCTTCGCCTATGGTCTGCGCCTCCGAGTGCGTTGCGGTTACAAGCGCTATCGATTCGCCACGGCGTGACGCGCAGAACCATTCATCGACCATCATCTGGTGAGCTTCAGCCTGGCTGCCGACTGTTCGGACGTTCCCGGCTCGGATCAGCTCGCCGGCGATGTGCTGAGATTCAGCTGCGCCGTCTGCGAAACGCAACCGGGCGGACAGATCTGCCCAACTGGGGTCACGGAAGCGGTGGATTTGGGTGAGCTCGATCTTTTCGAACGCAGACCGGCGGAAGAGAGCCATGGCGCCGGAGTGGCCGACGGGAAGGGCCTGGTAGTCGTCGCCGACGACCGCGACGGTGGCGCCAGTGCGGTGGATGATGTCGATGAGGGCGTTGGCGGCCTCGAGATCGAGCATGCCAGCCTCGTCGACGACGATCCGGTCACCGGGGCGGATCCGGGTGCGGGGACCCTGGTATCGCCGCCCCGTGGCGAGGTCGGTCTCGCCGTGCTGGAGCCGGGTCCATTCGGTGTTGCCGGCAATGCCGGTTCGCCACCGCCAGCCGTAGTCGTGAAGGAGCTGGTGGAGGGAGGACGCGACGCTGTCAGTTTCGCGACCGGCGACGGTGGCAGCCTTCCTGGTAGGCGCGACGATGATCATGTTTCGACCCTGGCGGCGCAGCGCCGTGCCAGCGACCTTCAGCATGGTGGTTTTGCCAGTGCCGGCGGCGCCCGTGATGGCGACGACGGACGCGGTCCCGGCGATGGCGGATGCGCCGTCGGTCTGGTCGATGTCCAGGACGCGTTCCGGGTCGAGGGCATGGGCGATCGCCGCGATTTCCCCGACCGGGGCCGCTGCGCCGGGAGCCGACAGCGCTTCGATGCGGTTGGCAATCGTGGCCTTCAACGCTGCGGTAGAAGTGGCCATCCGGGACTTGATGTGCGCCGGGACATCGGGGTTATCGAGAAGCGTGACAGTGAGCGTTCGACTAGCGGCGACGACCTGATCGGCTATCGTCGCTAGGTCTGCGCGCTTGGCGATGACGCCGGTGGAGGCGATGGCGCGGATCGCCCCTGCCCGCAGGTCCATCACGCTGAACCGTCCGCCGGTCCCGGTCGATCGAGCGTCAGCGTCGACGATGGCCTTTGCGGCGAGCAATTCGAGATCGAGATCCGCGATCGACGCTGACGTTACCTCGATTGGGAAGCGCTCCTGGCGGAGCGCGGGATCCGCTGTCAGGAGTTCGTTGCGGATGAGTGCGGTCCAGTTGTCCTCGTTCAGGCCGCTGGGCTTGTTCGGTCGGCCCGCGGCCCACGCCCACCGATCGATCTGGTTCAGCACGTCGTGGGACGGCTCCTGGCCGGGGTGCTGCTGCTTCCACCATGCGATGCGAGTGATCTTGTTGGCTTCGATCTGCGCGGAACGCTTCGACAGCGGCCGCACAAGATGCTGCAGCTGGGCGATCTCCCCGTCCTCGCTGAGAGTGAACCCCTTCGCGGCGAGAGCACGGATCCATGCCGGGTCGGTGCGGGAGGCGAGGTCGCCTTCGGCGTTGATCACGTTCTGGAACCGCAGCGCAACGCGGGTGTCGATGTTGGACCATTTGCCGTCGACGCCTTGGACTTTGACGTTGAGCCAGAGGTGGCGGTGCTTGTGCGGGTCCAGGGAGCGGGAGCGTTCGTGGCGGAGTTCGACGACTTCGATCCGGGCCAGGTTCTCGCGGATGGCGCCGCCTTTGCCGCGGCGAGCGTTGAGCTCGGACTGCCACAGCTTCACAATTCGGTCGCGGAGTCGGTCTTGGAGGTCCTCATACGCGGCGGCGAGGTCAGGGTCGAGCATGGCGGCGATCGAGAACGACTTCGGAGCGTTGATCGTCGCATCCAGAATCAGGTCCGCGACAGGCGACTCGAGGTCACGGCCCCGCCGCTCCCCGGTGAGGGGGTCGAGTCCGTCGACCCAGTTCTTGAGATGGTCCCGGGTGAGGAGGTCGTCGCGGATGGCACCGTTCCCTACGATGTATCGGGTCATGACGGCGTCGGCGTATCCGGCGGCGGCGATGACACCGTCGGCGGTTTTGGCGGTCAGGGTGGCGTCACAGACGCCACTGAAGGCGTAGTTGACCGCTTGCTTGACGCCGTGGGACTGCTGTCCCCGCTTCCATCTGGCTACTCCGCCTCGCACCTGCGCTCACCCCCTCGCACCTGGTCTGAGCTTCCGAAATTGGACGGTCTTGTCCTCTGTTCGAAAAGTCCCTCTACTTACTACTTCCGGTTCGCCGGGCGTTTTGGCGCGCATTTGGCGCGCGCTGCTGCTTTTCCCCGAGTCCGCTCCCTCCGGGAACGGCGACGACCGGCCGCGTCCGGCACGCCAACGACCGGGCAGGCGAGTTGCCCTGCGGTGCTGCGTCCGAATTGAATGCCCTCATACCTACACGTTGTGTTTCCAAGCCGGTTTTGACGCGCAAAGCCGAAAGTCGTTGGGTCCGGCCCCAAGCAGAGACCTCTGCCGGATGATGCCGAGGGCTAAGCCGATTCCCTTTGGGGCCGCGGATATGCGGCGAGCCGGGCCAGGTTGACGAAGGGTACGCATGCTGTCTCCGCGGTGACCGCCGCGAGCCATCCGATCGGAGTGTGCGGGTCGGCGGCGATCGCCCACCCATCCGTCACGTACTGACTGACGGTCTCTACGCATTCCTTCTTCTCTGCGGGAGTCGGGTTGGAGGACCCTTCCACACCGAGGAGTCCGCCTTGCAGCTCTGGGGCCATGTTGCTGGTGTCGATGCTGAATACCCGCATCTCACTCACTCCCAAGGTCGATCGTTTTGAGCGCCTTTCCGGCGGGTGATCGAGAGCGAGCGGGAGGTGCGCAGTGCCGGGACCGTGGAGTACCGGGGGGAGCGCAGCGGAGGAGGATACGCCGCGAAAGCCCGGCACGGAGCACCGGGAGGGAGCTACGATCGGGCGGCGGAAAGGCCCTCAAGCCTGAGCGGAACAGCGTCGGCTGCGGCGACCACGACTACCGAGCGCATAGCGTGGTTCCAGGTCTACCGCGCCCCGTGTTGATTGCGCCGGAGTACACGTCCACGGCGAGCAAGGTGCGTTGTCGCTCCGGGCTCCTCCGCGTACGCCGCCAGCCACACGGTAGCTCGCACGCGTCGTTCCTGCGCCGCCAGCGCTCTGATCGCAAACGGCGAAACAATGATCGCGGCACCGATCCCGATGATGATTCCGGCGATGATGTTGCTCGGCCAGGAAACGTGCTGAAGGTGCGCGGGACTTGTCGGCGCTACCAGAAGCGCAATGAAGGCAACCGCAAGTCCGGCGATGGTGAGCTCGAGGTTCGGTGAATCGTCCGATGCGCGGCGTCGCAGCTCGGCTTCGACCTGGAGCCGGACGCTAAGAGGTTCGCGCCTCAGATCTCGGAGTCGCGTGAGCGTGACATTGGTGTCACGGTGGACGTGGCGTTTTACATCGCTCGGTAGTCTGGCCATGTGTCCGCTACCCTAGGCGGTTGCTAGGCATCGAGGAGTTTCTCGAGGCCAGCTTCATTGACGATGGTGACGCCGTATTCGCGGGCGGTTTTGGCTTTTCCCGAGAGGGAGTCGGGGTCTGCGGCGACGAGGAGCTTCGTCTTCTTGACCACGTTGCTCTTCACGATGAGCCCGAGACGGGTGAGGACCTCGGCCCAGGCCTCTCGTGGCTTTGCCATCTCTCCGGTGAGGACGACGATGTCGCCTGGCTGGAGGCGGAAGCCGCTTGTCATCAGCGGCGCGGGTGTTGCCGGAGCCGCGGCCAGCGAGGTGGCGACGACGTCTTCGTTGATGGAGAGGATCTCGCCGATGCTTCGGATCTCTGCCGATTCGGCTTGGGTGAGGATGTGGTCCTCCCATGCCGTCGCGACGAGCCCATCAAAGTATGCGCGGTGTGCAAGTCGGACATCATCAGGGGTAAGACCGATCCCCCGGGCGAGCGCTTCGAGCGCCGAGGCTTCTGACACCGAGACGACGCGATCTAGGAGTACCCGGTCGAGGAGGGCGAGGTAGTCGACGTTGAGTTGCGCTCCGAGGCGAGTGACCGTCAGCGAGCCCACGAGTCGCTTGACGAAGGAGTGTTCCTGTTCGAAAACGTCAGTGCGAGCGGTCCATCGAACGCTCGGGTCGACTGTGAATGGGCCGAAGCGGCCAGCCGAAGCAAGCCACGAGTCCCAGTAAGGCCGATCCGACACGGTCCGCATATACAGGCTCAGGAGCTGTGCCGTGGCGAGCGCGTCCCCAGCAGCGCTGTGGGCGTTAGCCAGTTCCACTCCGACCGCCGAGCAGCATTCAGCCAACCGGCGGTAGCCAGAGACGCCCTCACTCATCCGCATGGTACACAGCCATCGCTCGGGCTCGGCCACTCGCTTGCCGACCTGTGCCATCTGGAAGCCGAGGAACCTGGAATCGAACGATGCGTTGTGCGCGACCGGGACGCGGTCATCTAGGAGGTGAGCGACGTTGGCAGCGATTTGTTCGAATAGCGGCGCCCGTGCCGCTGCTGCAGCTGTGATGCCGTGGATGTGTTGCGGGCCCATGTCGCGATTCGGATTAACAAGAGTCTCGTGTCGGGCCTCGATCTCGCCGTCCGGCGACACCAGTACTATCCCGATTTCCACGATGCGGTCATGCTTCGTGGGAAACAGGCCCGTCGTCTCCAAATCGACGACTGCGAACCCTTTGCCCATGCGTCACCTCCCTAGCGAGGCTACCGACGAGGGCGACGTACCCGAAGCCGCCAAAATGGGTGACACTCACCTGGACACATCCGCGCAATTAGTTGTAGTGCCCAGGCAGGTTGTTTGAGATTCGGCTGATGGGCGGGAGTTTGCCGATCGCGGTGTGGGGCCTGTGGTGA